>CAWGQQ010000001.1:0-65781 GCA_963824865.1 uncultured Actinomycetes bacterium
GACACCTATAGTCCTCGCCCGCGATGGCGGAGAGGCGCATCTTCAGCGGCATCCAGCCGACGGGTCGCAAGCACCTCGGCAACTTCCTCGGGGCGATCCGCCAGTACGTCGAGGGGCAGGACCGCGGCGAGGCGATCTACTGCATCGTCGACCTGCACGCGATCACGGTGCCGCAGGACCCCGCCGAGCTGCGCGAGCGCCTCCACGACACGGCGGCGATCCTGGTCGCCGCCGGCCTTGAGCCCGAGCGCTGCATCCTCTTTCGCCAGTCCGACGTGGAGGAGCACACGGAGCTCTGCTGGCTGCTCGGCACGCTGACCGCCTGGGGCGACCTGAACCGCATGCACCAGTTCAAGGAGAAGGCCGAGCATCAGCGGGAGCTGGTCTCCGCCGGGCTGTTCTTCTATCCGGTCCTCCAGGCGGCGGACGTGCTCGCCTACCGGGCGACCGAGGTGCCGGTGGGTGACGACCAGCGCCAGCACATCGAGCTGATGCGGGACATCGCGGAGCGCTTCAACGCGCGCTTCGGCGAGGTCCTGGTGGTCCCCGAGGGTCGCTACCCCGAGGTCGGGGCGCGGATCATGAACCTCCAGGACCCGGAGACCCGGATGTCGACCACCTACGGCGCCGAGCAGGGAACCGTCTACATCCTCGACGAGGCCGACGCGGTGCGAAAGAAGGTCCGCAGCGCCGTCACCGACTCCGGCACCGAGGTCCGCCGCGGGCCCGACAAGGCCGGGATCGGGAACCTGATCGAGATCCTCTCCGTGGTCCGCGGCGTCGCCCCCGAGGAGGTGGAGGGCGAGTTCGAGGGCTCCGGTTACGGCGACTTCAAGTCGGCGGTCGCGGAGGCGGTGGTCGATTACCTGGCGCCGGTGCGGGAGCGCTACGCCGAGCTGCGCCCGGACGAGGCGGCATTGGAGGCGACCCTGGCCGCCGGGGCCGAGAAGGCGCGCGCGATCGCCTCCGAAACGCTCGCCGACGTCCGCGAGGCGATGGGAATCGGCCCGGCGCGGAGCTAGCCGCGACCGCGTCTACCCTTCGACACGATGACGGTGAGAGCCGCAGAGCTCGACCTCGACCTGGACGTGTTCGCGGGGCCGTTCGACCTCCTGATGGCGGTCGTGCTGCGCGAGGAGGTGAGCCTGGCCGAGGTCTCGCTCGGCGAGATCGTCGTCACCTACCTCGAGCACCTGGAGGACGCCGGCGAGCTGGACCTCGACGCGGCGACGGAGTTCCTGGTCCTGATCGCCTCGCTGCTGGAGCTGAAGTCGCGGCTGCTCCTGCCGGCGGCCGAGGAGGAGATGCCGGAGCTGGGCCCGGAGGAGGCGGCCGACGAGCTCCTGGCGCGCATGCTCGAGTACCGGCGCTACCGCGACGCGGCCGCCCATCTCTCGGGCCTGTTCGCCGACGGGCGCCGCTACCTGTACCGGTCGGCGCCGCTCCCCCCGGAGCTGCGGCGCGCCTCGCTCGACGCCGCCACCCAGGTGTACGAGCCGGTTCGCCTCGCCGAGGCGATCGGCGACCTGCTGCGGACGCCGCCGGCGCCGGACACCAGCCACATCCGTCCCACGGTCTCGCTGGAGCGGCGGCTGACCCTGCTCCGCGAGCTGCTCACGCGCCGGGGGCGCTTCGACTTCGACGAGGCGTTCGCCGACGAGGATCGGCTGACCCAGGCGGTGACCCTGTTCGCGCTGCTCGAGATGCACAAGCGCGGCGAGGCGACCTGGACGCAGAAGAAGCTGTTCGGGCCGATCGAGGTGACGACAGTCGCCAACTTCGTCGCTAGCCCATGACGCCTGACCTCCAGCGAACCATCGAGGCGCTCCTGTTCCTGTCCGCGGAGCCGGTGTCGGCGACCGAGCTGGTCGAGGCCTGCGACGCCGGCGAGGCGGAGGTGGACCGGGCGCTCGACGCCCTGGAGGGGGCGCTCGCCGAGGGCAGCCGCGGCGTCGTCCTGCGGCGGGTGGCCGGCGGCTACACGCTTGCCGCCGACCCGATCGCCGAGGACGCCGCCCGCAGGCTTCTGTCGAAGCCGCGCACGCCGCCCCTCACCCAGGCCCAGGCCGAGGCGCTGGCGATCGTCTCCTACCTGCAGCCGGTCTCACGCCCGGAGATCGCCCGCATCCGCGGCGTCTCCTCGGAGTCGGCGGTGGCGACGCTCACCGAGCGAGGGCTGATCGAGGAGTCGGGCCGCTCCCGCTTCGGCGCGGTCGTGTACCGGACGACGCCGCTGTTCGAGCGGCTCTTCGGCCTCAGCGGGCTGGACCAGCTTCCCGACCCGTCCAGCTTCGACCCCTCGCCCGAGGACGAGCGCGAGCTGCGCGAGCGGCTGCTGAAGGCCGGCGAGCAGCGGGCGAGCTGACGCCGGCGGGCGGTGCGCCTCGCCAAGTACCTGGCCCACTGCGGGGTCGCCTCGCGGCGCCGCGCCGAGGAGCTGATCGCCGCCGGCAGGGTAAGCGTGGGCGGGCAGACGGTCACCGACCCGGCGCGGGACGTCGACGAGTCGAGCGGGGTGGAGGTCGACGGAAGCCCGGTCACCCCCGAGCCGCGCGAGGTCTGGATCGTCAACAAGCCCGCCGGGGTCACCTCGACGGCGCGGGAGCCCGGCCGGCGTCGAGCGGTGGTCGAGCTGGTGGACTCGCCACGCCGCCTCTATCCGGTCGGCAGGCTCGACGCCGACTCGACCGGGCTGATCCTGCTCACCAACGACGGCGAGCTCGCCAACCGGCTCACCCACCCGCGATACGGCGTGGAGCGCACCTACAGGGTGAGGCTGCGCCGGGCGCTGAGCGAGCCCCAGCTTCGCCGCTTGCGGCGGGGCGTGGAGCTCGACGACGGGCTCACGGCACCCGCCGGGGCGCGGCGGGTCTCGCCGCGGGTGCTCGAGTTGACGATCACCGAGGGGCGCAACCGGCAGGTGCGGCGGATGGTCCAGGCGGTGGGGAACGACGTCGTCGAGCTGGCCCGGATCCGGTTCGGCCCCATCGAGCTTGGGGAGCTGCCCGGGGGGAAGGCGCGCCGGCTCCGCCCCCCAGAGGTGAAGCGGCTCTGGAAAGATGCTCCCGCTGATGAGCGATAACGAGCGCCTTTGGGCCGTCCGCGGCGCGATCAAGGCCCATAGCAACGACGTCGAGGCGATCCTCGGCTCGACCGAGGAGTTGATGCGCGAGCTGATGTCGCGAAACGCGCTCGAGCCGGAGCAGATGGTGAGCTGCCTGTTCACCACGACCGACGACCTGAACGCCGAGTTCCCCGCGGTCGCCGCCCGCCGTCTCGGCCTCGAGGCGGTGCCCCTTCTGTGCACGCGCGAGCTGGACGTTCCGGGGGCGATGCGCAGCGTGATCCGCGTCCTCGTCCATTACTACGGGCCCAGCGACCATGCTCCGGCGCACACCTACCTGGGCGAGGCGCAGGGGCTGCGCTCGGATCTCCACGCGGCTCAGTAACAATCAAGCGATGGCAGTGACCTTCGCCGAGAAGCTCGCCCGCCTGCCTCACTACGAGGCGGGGATGCACGAGGACGCCGCGCGCGAGGCGTTCGGCGCCGACGACGTCGTCAAGCTGGCCTCCAACGAGTCTCCCTGGGGACCCCACCCCGCCGTGATCGAGGCGATCGCCAAGGCCGCCAAGGGCCTCAATCGCTACCCGGACCAGCACGCGCGCCGCCTGCGCAGGCGGATCGCCGAGCGCTTCGACGCCGACCCGGCGCGGGTCGCGGTCGGCAACGGCTCCTGCGAGATCCTGCTCGCCGCGGCCGAGGCGCTGTGCGAGCCCGGCGACGAGATCCTCTTCGCCTGGCCCGCCTTCTCGATGTATCCGCACCTGGCGGCGCTCTCCGGGGCGCGCGAGATCCGCGTCCCGCTCGCCGAGGGCTACGTCCACGACCTCGACGCGATGCTGGCCGAGATCACCGCGGCCACCCAGCTCGTCATCGTCTGCAACCCGAACAACCCAACCGGCACCCACATCCCGGCGGCGCGGATCGCCGACTTCTGCGGGCGGGTGCCCGACCACGTCACGGTGGTGCTCGACGAGGCCTACGTCGAGTTTCAGACCAACGACGATCCCGACGCGACCGTCGACCTGCTGGCGGACTTCCCCAACCTGGTCGTCCTGCGCACCTTCAGCAAGGTGTACGGGCTCGCCGGGTTGCGCTGCGGCTACGCGCTCTGCTCGGCCAAGTTTCGCGCCGCGATCGACGCGGTGCGCCAGCCGTTCAGCGTCAACGAGCTGGCCCAGACGGCCGCCGCGGAGGCGATCCTGCACGGCGACGACGTCGCCCAGCGAGTGGAGCGAACAATCGTCGAGCGGATCTTCGTGGAGGAGGGGCTGCGCGAGCTCGGCCTCGATCCCCCCGGATCCGAGGCCAACTTCTGCTGGATCCCGCTCGCCGAACATGACGAGGCCGAGGTGATCCAAAGCCTCGGCCAGGCCGGGATCGTGGTCCGGGGCGGCGAGGGGCTGGGCGGCCCCGGGCACATCCGGGTCACCTACGGCACCCGCGCCGAGAACCAGCGCTTCCTCGACGCGCTGGCGGCGGCGATCTGAGGCGCGCAATTTGCGCAATCCGCCCGGCCGTGGTACAAACCCTGGTCGATGAACTGCGTGAGCACGCTGGCTTTCTCGTTCGCCCCGCAGGGGCTGCGCCGGCGTGCCTGGTTCTCGTATTCGCGATTTAGCTAGGCGTCCGGCCCGGCCGATTTCGGCCCACCTAGCTCCAGACCCCCGCCGGACGCCGTACTCGCGCCCGTACGCCAACCCTTGAACGAGAGGAACCAAGTCGGATGACCATCATGATGCATGAAGGGGAGAACCCGCAATGATCGCGGGAATGGAGAGCCAGCGCACGAGGGACTCGGTTCGGGATCGCCGCATCGAGCGAGTCGTCGAGCTCCTCCCGCCGGCGGCGCTCCTCGACGAGCTCCCGCTGGGCGATGAGCGCACCGCGGCGGTGGTCCGCGGCCGCGAGGAGGTCACCGCGGTGCTCGACCGCGACGACGATCGCCTGCTCGTCGTCGCCGGCCCGTGCAGCGTCCATGACCCCGAGGCCGCGCTGGAGTACGCCAATCGCCTTGCCGCCGCCGCGGCGGACCTCGGAGACGACCTGCTGGTCGCGATGCGGGTCTACTTCGAGAAGCCACGCACGACCGTCGGTTGGAAGGGGCTCATCAACGATCCCCACCTCGACGGTTCCGGCGACGTCAACACTGGCCTGCGGATCGCCCGCGAGCTCCTGCTCAACGTCCTCGACGTCGGCCTGCTGGTCGGCTGCGAGTTCCTGGATCCGATCACGCCGCAGTACATCGCCGACGCCGTCGCCTGGGGGGCGATCGGCGCGCGGACGAGCGAGAGTCAGACCCACCGCCAGCTCGGCTCCGGCCTGTCTATGCCGATCGGGTTCAAGAACCGAACCGACGGCAACGTGCAAGTCGCGGTCGACGCCGTTCGCGCCGCGGGGGGCCAGCACGCGTTCGCGGGTATCGATGACGCGGGGGCTCCGGCGATCCTCTACACAGCGGGGAACCGCGATGGTCACGTGATCCTCCGCGGCGGGGACGACGGGCCTAACTACGGCGCTGCCGACATCGAGAGCGCGGTCGAGCTGCTGCGTGCATCGGGCTTGCGCGAGCGGTTGGTGATCGACGCCTCCCACGGCAACAGCGGCAAGGACCCCGACCGCCAGGTGACGGCGGCGGACGAGATCGCCGGGCAGGTTTCGGCCGGCAACCGCGCGATCGTCGGCGTCATGCTCGAGTCGTTCATCGTCGCAGGCCGCCAGGATCTCGGCTCCGTCCCGCTGACCTACGGCAGGTCGATCACCGATGCCTGTCTCGACTGGGAGCGAACCGCGGTGATCCTCGACCGGCTCGCCGGCGCGGTGGAGGCTCGCCGCCGGGGATGAGGCTCGCCGTACTCGGGGTCGGGCTGATCGGCGGCTCGATCGGCCTGGCGGCGAAGCGGCGGCTCGGCGCCGAGGTCAGCGGCTTCGATCCCGACCCGGCGGCCGGTGAGCGCGCTCTCGAGCGGCAGACGGTCGACCGGGTGGAGGACTCGATCGCCGCGGCGGTCGACGGCGCCGAGGTGGTCTTCTGCGCGGCGCCGGTTCGGGCGCTCCCCGGCCTCGTCTCGGAGGCGCTCGCTTCCAGCGGCGAGGAGGCGGCGGTCACCGACGTCGGCTCCACCAAGGGCGCGCTGGTGGCGGAGGTCCGAGGGCCCGCGGAGGAGCGCTTCATCGGCGGTCACCCGCTGGCCGGTGCGGAGACCGCCGGAGTCGAGAACGCGCGCGCCGACCTGTTCGAGGGGGCGCGCTGGTACCTGACGCCTACGGAGCGCTCCAGCGGGCTCCTTTATGACCGCCTCCAGCGGGCGATCTCCGATCTGGGCGCCCGCCCGCAGGCGATCGACCCCGAGACCCACGACCGGCTGATGGCGACGGTCAGCCACCTCCCGCACGTGATCGCCAACGTGCTGGTCGAGCAGGCGGCTGCGGCGGCGGCCGAGGAATCGGAGCGCCTGCCCGAGGTCGGCCCGAGCTTCCGGGACACGACCCGGGTCGCGGGGGCGAACCCGCCGATCTGGGGCGACATCTTCGCCACCAACCGCGAGGCGGTGGCGCGCGAGGTCGAGGCGGTCTCCGAGCGGCTGCGCGAGGCGGCCGAGCTGATCCGCACCGGCGATGCCGACCGGGTCGGCGCCTGGCACGGCGAGGCTCGCGAGCACCGGCGCCGCCTGCTGGAGGCCGACCGGGTCGGCGGCGAGCTCTACGAGCTTCGGCTCAGCGTCGAGAACCGCCCAGGGACCGTCGCCGAGCTCGCCCTGGCGCTCGGCCGGGCCGGCGTCAACATCGAGGACATGGCCCTCGACCCGGCGCCGGACATGCGCACGGGCGCGGTTTCGCTCTGGGTCGCCGGGCAGGCCGAGGCCGAGCGCGCGGCCGAGATCGTGCGGGGACTGGGCCACAACGCATTCGTGATGCGGTGACGCGGTGACGCGATTCGCCCCGGCCGGGCCGCTGCGCGGCACGCTGCCGACCCCGCCGGACAAGTCGATCAGCCACCGGGCGGCGCTGATCGCGGCGATGGGGGAGGGGGCGACGGCGGTCGAGGGCTATCTCGATGCGGCGGACACGCGAGCCACCCTGGACGCGGTCCAGGCGCTGGGCGCGCAGGTGGACGAGGTCCGTCCGGCCGACGCGGCCGGCGGCAGCGATCTGGGGTTCGCGGAATCGGGCTGCGCGGCCCGGGGGAGCGCTTCGCCGCCGGCGCCGGGCCGGTCACGATCGGGGTGGAGAACGCCGGCACCTTGCTTCGCATCCTGCCGGGTTGGCTGGCGGGGCAGGGCGCCGGTGCTTGGATCTTGGATGGAGACGAGTCGATCCGGCGCCGTCCCGTCGACCGGGTTGCCGAGCCGCTGCGGATGATGGGGGCCGCGGTGGAGTGTCGCGACGGTCGCCTGCCGCCGCTTCGCGTCGACGGTTCGGTGCTCCACGGCGTCACCTACGAGCTTCCGGTGGCCAGCGCCCAGGTCAAGTCGTGCGTGCTGATCGCCGGCCTGCTCGCCGAGGGGGAGACCAGGGTGGTCGAGCCCGCTGCGACTCGCGACCACACCGAGCGCCTGCTGGCCGCGGCCGGCGGCGAGGTCGAGGTCACGGAGCTGCGGCCCCTGGCGGCGGCACACAGCGGCCCGGCTCGGCGAATCGCCGTCCGCCCGGCGGAGCGGCTGGCCCTGGAGCGTGTCTCGGTGCCGGGCGACTTCTCGTCGGCCGCCTTCCCCCTGGTGGCGGCGGCGCTCGTGCCCCGGAGCCGCGTCCGGCTCGAAGGGGTCGGCCTCAACCCGACCAGGGTCGGCCTGCTGGGGGTGCTGCATCGGATGGGCGCTTCCGTGGAGGTCGAGGAGGACCACTCGGGGGGCGGACCCGAGCCCCGGGGGGCGATCGTCGCGCGCCATGGCCCACTGGCCGCCACGCGCGTTCACCGCGAAGAGGTGCCTCTGGCGATCGACGAGCTGCCGCTGGTCGCGCTCGCGGGCTGCTTTGCCGAGGGGAGGACGGTGGTCTCCGGCGCGGGAGAGCTGCGCCACAAGGAGTCGGACCGGATCGCGGCCGTGGTCGAGGGCCTCAGCGGGATCGGGGCCGAGATCGAGGAGGCGGAGGACGGATTCGCCGTGCGCGGCACCGGCGGCCTTCGCGGCGGCACACTCGACGCGCGCGGCGACCATCGGATGGCGATGCTCGGCGCGGTCGCCGGGCTCGCCTCGCGCGAGGGCGTCGAGGTGGTCGGCATGGAGGCAGCCTCGGTCAGCTACCCGCGCTTCGAGTCGGATCTGGCCTCGCTGCTGACCTGAGCGAGAGGCTCAGCGCTGGCTCGGGTGGCCCTCGCCGGGCCAGGGCGACAGGATCAGCAGGAGCCGGGCGTCCTCGGTTGCCCTGACCTCGCGCCGCTCGTTGGGGTCGAACTCGGCCAGCAGGCCCGGCCCGCCCTTGGCGGAGTCGCCGCCCGGCCCGTCGATCTCGATCGTGCCCGAGACAACCAGCAGCCAGGCCCTTTCGTAGACCTGGTGCTCTCCGAGCTGCTCACCGGCCGGAAGGTGGATGACGATCGCACGCCCCTCCACCTCGGAGTCAAGGACGGCCGGACTGTGAGGCTGAACGTCGAGCGTCGAGATGTCCCAGCTCCGCATCGGCTCAACTCTATCCTCACCCGCATGGTCATCGCCATCGACGGCCCGGCGGGCGCGGGCAAATCGACGGTCGCCCGGGCGGTCGCCCGCGCGCTCGGGTTCACCTACCTCGACTCCGGGGCGATGTATCGCGGCGTCGCCCTGGCGGCGCTGCGCGCGGACGCCGGCGTCGACGACGGGGCCGCTCTCGGCAGCCTGGTTCGCGGGCTTCGCTTGGGGCTCGCGGACGGGCGCGTCTGGATCGACGGCGAGGACGTGACCGAGGCCATCCGTGCCCCCGAGGTCTCGGTCGCGGCGTCGCGCGTCTCGGTGCATCCCGAGGTCCGGGAGGCGATGGTCGAGCGCCAGCGGGCGCTGATCGCCGGCGGGGATTACGTGGCCGAGGGCCGCGACATCGGCACCGTGGTCAGCCCGGACGCGACGCTCAAGGTCTTCCTCACGGCGGATGACGCCGAGCGGGCCCGGCGGCGCGCCGCCGAGACCGGCGAGGCGCTTGCGGACGTTCAGGCGGCACAGGCGGCTAGAGATGCCCGCGACCGCGGGCGCGAGCACGGCGCCCTGCGCCCGGCGGACGACGCCGTTCAGATCGACACCACCGGCCTGAGCGCCGACGAGGTCGCGACCCGGATCGCCGATCTCGCCGCCAAGAGGGCCAAGCGGGGAGGAGGCCTGTCGTGACCGCCGACCGCCTTCCCCAGATCGCCGTGGTCGGCTTTCCCAACGTCGGCAAGTCCACGCTGGCCAACCGGTTGGCGGGCGGCCGCGAGGCGGTGGTCCATCGCGAGGCCGGGGTGACCCGGGATCGCAAGGTGCTCGACTGCGAGTGGAACGGGCGCCGCTTTCGCCTCGTCGACACCGGTGGGGTGGACCTCGCGGCGGACGACTCGCTGTCCGTGGCGGTGCAGCGCCAGGCGCGCGAGGCGATCACCGATGCCGATGCGGTGGCGCTGGTGGTGGACGCCCGCGCCGGCCTGCGACAGGGCGACGCCGAGGTTGCCGAGATCCTCCGCCGCGGCAAGGTTCCGGTGATCGTGGTCGCCAACAAGATCGACGAGCCCGGCGACGACTACCTGGCGGCCGAGTTCCACCGGCTCGGCCTGGGCGACCCGCATCCCGTCTCGGCCACCCACGGGCACGGGACGGGGGACTTGCTGGACCAACTCGCGGAATTAACCGGCGACTCCTCGCCCGGAGTCGCCGGGCTAGGGCGCCAACCTGACCCGGCAGGCACCTCCGTAGCTACCGCGACTTCGTCGCTAGCCCAGGCCGATCCACCTATAAGCGTGGCGGTTATTGGACGGCCGAATGTTGGCAAGTCCTCGCTCGTCAACGCCTTTCTGGGCACCGAGCGGGTGGTGGTCTCCGAGCTCGCTGGGACCACTCGCGACTCGATCGACACCGAGCTCGACTTCGACGGCCGCCGGCTCGTCCTGGTCGACACCGCCGGCCTGCGACGCCGCACCAAGGTCGCCGGCACGGTCGCCTACTACGCGCAGCTTCGCTCGGAGCGCGCGACCGAGCGCGCCGACGTGGCGCTGGTGGTCTGCGATGCCTCGGAGGGGGTCACCTCCGAGGACCTGCGGGTTGCCGAGCTGGCGATGCGGTCCGGCTGCGCGACTCTCGTCGCGTTGAACAAGTGGGACGTCGGCGAGACCGATCTGGAGGACGCCACGGCGCGGCTCGCCAAGCGTCTCCGCCTGCGCCCGCCGGTAGTCACCTGCTCGGCGCTCACCGGCCGCAATCTGCCGAAGCTGCTCGAGCGCTCGATCGAGCTCGCCGATCGTCGCGCTTCGCGCATCCCAACGCCTGAGCTGAACCGATTCGTCCAAGACCTCCTCGCCAGCCGGCCGCCGCCGCTCAAGAGGGGGCGGCGCCTGCGCCTGTACTACGCGGCCCAGGTAGGGCGCGGGCCGCCCCGCTTCGCGATCCAGGTCAACGACCGCCGCCTGATCACGCGCGCGTGGGCATTCCACCTCGAGAACCGCCTCCGCGAGGCCTACGAGCTCGAGGGCGTTCCCCTGGTGATCGACTTCATCCCCCGCTCGGGCCGCCGCCGCAGGACCCGGTCTGGGCTAGCGACGCAGTCGCGGTAGAGCGAGGACCTGCCGGGTCAGGCTGGCGCCCTAACCCGGCGGACGAGGCGAAGCCGAGCGTCCGCCGGAGTGATCCGCGTCCGGCCGCCGGTATGTTCCGGCCGTGCGCCTTCCTCGCCCTCGACTGCCGCGGCCGCGCCGGCCACGCCTGCGACGGCCCGCCTGGCTGCGCTGGCGGCGGCGGCCGAGCTGGCCGCTTTTGCGGCCATCCCGGCTCGCATCGATCACCGCGCGATTGAAGGACGTTCGGTATGCGGTCGAGGACGGCGCGATCGCGGCCGGGCGCGTGGCGCGGCGTGTTCCCGGGGCGGTCGGACGGGGGTCTCGGGAATTCTGGTTCGACCTCTCCATTCAAGCCCGCCAGCGCCTGGCCTTGGTGGCTGGCGTCGTCGTGGCCTTGGCCCTCGTGTGGTCGCTCGCCGTTCCGGCGCTTCCCTGCGAGGCGCCGGGCGGTGACAGGTGCCCACCTGCCGACGACGCGATCCATCTCGTCTCCGAGGACGCGCTGGCCTACGCGCACCTGAACGCCGATCCCGACACGGAGCAGTACGGCGAGGCGTCCAAGGTCTTCGAGCAGGTTCCCGGGATCACGAAGCAGGCCATCGCCCTGACGCTGTCGCGGCTGCCGGGGCCCGCCGGCGCCACGCCGGACTTCGAGCGCGACATCGAGCCCTGGTTCGGCGGCGAGGCGGCGCTGGCGATCGTGCCGGCCGGGCGCCGCACCGTGGGCGAAGAGGTCCAGCTGTTCGAGGTGAGCGACGACGACGCGGCGCGCGAGTTCGCCGATTCGATCGCGGCCGGCAGCGCCGGCTCAGCGACCTACCGAGGTCAAGAGATGACCGTCGATCGGCGTGGGGTGGCGACCGCGCTGGTCGACGGCTTCCTCGTGATCGGATCCCAGAGCGGCTTGCAGGAGGCGATCGACGCCGCGAGCGGCGCGGAGGGGACGGGCTCTCTGGCCGACGATCCGAAGGCGAGGGCGGCAAGGGACGCGCTCCCCGACGAGCGCCTCGCCGATGCGTATCTGTCCAGGGACGGGATCGCGGAGCTGGTCGCAGAGCCGGGCGCGCCCCTTGCCACGCTCGCCTCGGTGATCAACCCGGACGCCAGCGAGGGAGCGGCGGTTTCACTGGTGGCGCACGACGACGGCTTGGACTTTGCGCTGCGGTCGGAACTCGCGCCGGGCCGCGCCAAGCGGCACCCGGGCTTCTTCTCGGCTTTCCCGTCCTTCCAGCCCGACCTCGCCGGCTTGCTGCCCGGTGACTCCCTCGGCTACTTGGGCATCGGCGATCCCGGGACAACGCTCGCATCCCTGCTGAAGCAGGCGCGCGCCACCGAGCCGGGGCTGGCGGCGGCGGTCGGCGACCTGCTCGCCCAGGTGAGGCAGCTTGGCGAGGTGGACCTCGAGCAGGACCTCCTGCCGTCCCTGGGCGGCGAGGCCGCGATCGCCCTGCAGCCGACCGGGACGATCCCGTTTCTCGAGTTCCTCGCCGCCGACGTCGATGCCGACCGGGCGACCGAGGCGTTGGCCCGGCTTGTGGGTCCGATCACCCAGGCGCTCAATCCCTCCACGTCGCTTCAGGCCCCGGTGGTCAGCGAGCGCGAGGTCGATGGCCTGACCGCGCAGAGCGTCCGCCTCTCGCCGACCATCGAGCTCACCTACGCGATCGATGGGTCGACGCTGGTCGCCGCGACCGACTTCGCCGCTGTCGAGCAGCTTGCGAGCGGCGAGGGCGGCCTCGACGAAGAAGAGCTCTTCGACCGGGCAACAGACGGCCTTCCCAGCGATCTTTCCCTGCTCGGCTATCTGGACCTTGGAGGTTTGATCGCGCTCGGCGAGAGGGCCGGCCTCAGTGAGGACCCGGCCTATGTGACCTTTGCTTCGGAGATCCAGAGGCTCGAGGCCCTGGGCCTGGCGGTGCAGTCGAGCCCGGATGAGCTCTCCACGGACGCTCGCCTGATCGTTGGAGCCGGCAGCAGCCCGCGATCGATCGATGTCCCCGAAGGCGTGGCGCCCACCGAGTAGCCCCCAGCCGTAGGCCGTGTCGTTCGCTACAGTCGCGGCGTGCGGGAGTACCTATTCACCTCCGAGTCGGTCACCGAGGGCCACCCGGACAAGATCTGCGACCAGGTCTCCGACGGCGTCCTCGACGCGGTGCTGACCGCCGATTCGCAGGCGCGGGTGGCCTGCGAGTGCCTGGTCAACACCGGCCTGGTGGTGGTGGCCGGCGAGATCAGCACCGATACCTACGTCGACATCCCGCGCGTCGCGCGCGAGACCTTGCGCCGGATCGGCTACGACCGGGCCAAGTACGGATTCGACGCCGACACCTGCTCGGTGATCACCGCGATCGACGAGCAATCTCCCGACATCGCGCAGGGCGTCGACGTCGCTTACGAGGCGCGGACAGATCCCAACGACGAGGACGAGCTCGATCGGATCGGAGCCGGCGACCAGGGAATGATGTTCGGCTACGCAACGGACGAGACCCGGGCACTGATGCCCATGCCGATCCAGATCGCGCACACGATCGCCCATCGCCTGTCCGAGGTTCGCAAGGCCGAGGTGATCCCCTATCTGCGCCCGGACGGCAAGACCCAGGTGACGATTCGCTACGAGGACGATCGCCCGGTGGAGATCGTGAAGGTGCTCATCTCCGCCCAGCACAAGCCGGACATCGACGGCGAGACGCTGATCAAGCCGGATCTGTGGGAGCACGTCGTCGAGCCGGTCCTGCACGAGGAGTACAAGGAGCTGTTCACCGACAAGGAGCTCTATGAGAGCTTCATGGTCAACCCGACCGGCAAGTTCGTGATCGGCGGCCCGCAGGGCGACTGCGGGCTCACCGGCCGCAAGGTGATCGTCGACACCTACGGCGGCGTCGGCCGGCACGGGGGCGGCTGCTTCTCGGGGAAGGACCCCTCCAAGGTGGATCGCTCCGGCGCCTACGCCGCCCGCCACGTGGCCAAGAACGTGGTCGCGGCCGGGCTCGCCGAGCGGTGCGAGGTCCAGGTCGCGTACGCGATCGGCGTCGCCCACCCGGTGTCGCTGATGGTCGAGACCTTCGGCACCGGAAAGCTCGGAGACTCCGAGCTGAACGGGATCGTGAGCGAGGTGTTCGATCTGCGCCCAGGGGCGATCGTCCGCGACCTCGACCTGAGGCGGCCGATCTTCCAGAAGACCGCCGCCTACGGCCATTTCGGCCGCACCGACCACGACTTCACCTGGGAGCGCACCGACCGGGTCGAGGCCCTCCGCGCCGCAGCCGGCCTCGAGGGCAGCGCGGCCGAGGCCGGCGCCACCGCGGACGTTTCCTAGCCGAGCCCGCTCGGAACGGTGGGCTCGTCCCCGAGGCCCGAGTCCGGGGCGGCGTGCGTTGCCCGGTCGACCTGCTCCACCACCTCGTCGGGGTTCGCGACGCCCGCGAAGATGAAGTTGTAGTCGTCGCCCGCCGCGGTGTCGAAGTCGACGTCGCCGACCTGCAACGCGCGCTGAAGCAGCGACTGGTTGTAGTTGACGTTCTGCACCCGCTCCAGCCGCGTCTCCTGAATCTCACGGGCGATGATCCCTCGCTTGATGTGCAGACGCCTTGTGGTGATCGTGTAGTGGGTCGTGATCCGCTTGATGAACCCGGCCAGGACGACGACCGCAACCCCGATCACCGCCAGCAGGGAGACCAGCCCGGAGTCGCTTCCGCCACTGCCGACGCCGGTGACGATCGCCACCGCGAAGGCGGCGACCAGGACCAGCAAGAGCCCCTTGACGTAGAAGGCGATGATCGAGCGCCACGACGGATGCCCCTCGAACATCACTCGCTCCCCGGGTGCCAGCCTCGGCGCCACGCCGCAAGCTTAGTGCGGCGGCGAACACTCAGACCCTGCGGCGTCCGCCGCCGCACCTAGCTTCCCTTGCGCATGGCGATCGCGAAGGTTGAGCCGCTGACCACGGCCCGGGCGCTGCGGGGGCCGTTCGACTACCGCCTGCCCGAGCGGCTGGGCCAGGTCGGCGTGGGCAGCGTCCTGCTGGTGCCGTTCGGCCACCGGCGCGTGATCGGCGTCGTCGTCGCCCTCGCGGAGTCGAGCGAGCTGCCGCCCGAGCGCCTCGCCGAGCCGGTCCAGGCGCTGGCCGCGGGGGCAACGCCGGAGCTTGTCCGGCTCGGCCTCTGGGTGGCGCGCGAGTACTGCTCGACTCCGGCTCGCGGGTTGGAGCTCGTGCTGCCGCCCAGCGTGGGCCGAGGAGGCGCGGGGCCGGGACCCAGGCTCGAAACGCTGGCCGCCGCCACCGACGCCGGCCGGGCCGCGCTAGAAGACGGGACCCGGCTGGGGTCACAGCAGCGCCGCGCGCTCGAGGGACTGGCCGGCGGGGGCGACGCGGCCGGCGTCGACCGGCGGGCCCTGGAGCGCCTCGAGGATCGGGGGCTGGTCAGGCTGCGCGTCGAGCAGCGCCTGCGGCGGCCGCGGGTGGTAGAGGTCGGCGCCCGGTCGAACCGGCCACCCCTGTCGGCAGATCAAGCCTCGGCGGTCGAGGCGGTCGTGGCCGCCATGGACGGCGTCGCCAGCCGCGAGCACCTGCTTCACGGAGTCACGGGCTCGGGCAAGACCGAGGTCTACCTGGCTGCCACCGAGGCGGCGCTCGAACGGGGGAAGGGCGCGATCGTGCTCGTTCCCGAGATTGGGTTGACGCCCCAGGCCATCTCGCGGTTCGCCGCGCGTTTCGGCGATCGCGTGGCGCTGCTCCACTCGCGTCTGGCGGCAGGCGAGCGCCGCGACGAGTGGCAGCGCCTTGCCTCAGGCGAGGCCCGGATCTGCGTCGGCCCGCGCTCGGCGGTTTTCGCCCCGGTGGGCGACCTCGGCTTGGTGGTGATCGACGAGGAGCACGACGCCTCATACAAGCAGGAGGGCGATCCACGCTACGACGCGCGCGAGGTCGCCCGCCACCGGGCACTCCAAGCGGGCGCGGCCCTACTCGCCGGCAGCGCCACGCCACGCCCCGAGAGCTGGCTGGGGTTGCGACGGCTCGAGCTGCCCCGTCGGGCAGACGGCCGCGAGTTGCCGCCGGTGGAGGTCGTGGACCTGCGCGGCGGCTCGCCGCGGTCGGGCCCGCTTCACCCGCGCACGATCGAGGCGCTCGCCGAGGTCCGGGAGGCGAAGGCCAAGGCGATCGTCCTGCTCAATCGGCGCGGCTGGTCGCCGTTCGTCTCCTGCCGGGCCTGCGGCCACGCCTTCCAGTGCCCCCATTGCGAGGTCTCGCTGGTCCTCCACAAGGACCAGGAGCGCCTTCAGTGTCACCACTGTGGCCACACGGAGCAGACCTCGGAGTCCTGCCCGGAATGCGGCTCGGTCGCCCTCGCGCGCTACGGCGCCGGCACCGAGCGCCTGGCCACCCTGCTCTCCGGCGCAGTGGGCTCCCTGCCCGTGTTTCGCCTCGACTCCGACAGCGCGGCCGGCGCGGGCGGCCACGTCGAGATCCTGCGCCGCTTCGAGCAGGCGGAGTCCGGTGTTCTGGTCGGCACCCAGATGGTCGCGAAGGGACATGACTTTCCCGATGTCGTTCTGAGCGTGGTGCTCGACGCCGACGCGACGCTTCGCTTCCCCGACTTTCGCGCCGAGGAGCGCACCTTCGCGCTCGTTTCCCAGCTCGCGGGGCGCAGCGGGCGCGGTGAGCGCGGTGGACGGGTGCTGGTCCAGACCCTGGCGCCGGAGGCCGCGGCGATCCGCCACGCGGCCGCCCACGACGCCCAGGGCTTCCTCGCGGGGGAGCTCGAGCGGCGCCGGGCGCTCCGTTATCCGCCCTTCTCGCACCTGATCCGGATCGAGCTGACGGCGGCCGAGGCCGGGCGCGCGCAGGCGGTCTCTGAACGGGTCCGCCGGGCGCTGGAGGGTGGGCTGCCGGCCGGCACGGAGCTCTTGGGGCCGGCGCCTCGCTTCCGGCTGAGAGGTCGCCACCGCCGCCAGCTGCTGCTGAAGGCCGAGCAGCGGGCGGAGGCGGTGAGCGCAGTCCGTGGCGCGGTCGAGGAGCTGGTCAAGGGCCGAGAGCTGCGCGGCTCCACGATCAGCGTCGACGTCGACCCGCAGTGACCACGCTCCCCGCTCGCCTAGACTCGCTTCGATGACCGATTCTCGAGAGTCCGCCGCCCTCCGGGAGGAGCAGCCGCTGAGTCCCGAGGGCCCCGGCGACGACGCCGTTGCCGAGCTGGATCCCCAAACGCGCGAGCGCCGCGCGGTGGCGCTCGCCCAGGTTCGGACCTTCGGGGACCCGGTGCTGAAGTCGCGAGCCACGGAGGTCGCCGGCTTCGGGCCCGAGCTCGAACGCGAGTTCACGCAGATGGTCTCGATCATGCGCGACGCCCTCGGCGTGGGGCTGGCGGCGACCCAGCTCGGGATCATGCACCGCCTGCTCGTCGTGCAGGCCGGCCTCGACGCGACACCGACCGCAATCGTGAACCCGGAGCTGGAGTGGCTCTCCGACGAGCTGGCGATCGCCGTGGAGGGCTGCCTCAGCCTGCCCGGAATCACGGTCGAGGTCGAGCGCCCGCTGCATGCGCGGGTGCGAGGCCGCGATGTGCGGGGTGAGCCGCTCCTGGTCGAGGCCTCGGGCCTCGAGGCCCGCGTGCTCCAGCACGAGATCGACCACCTGGACGGGGTGCTGATCCTCGACCGAACCGAGCGCGAGCAGCGGAAGGGCGCGCTGCGGGCGCTGCGGGAGCGAGACCACCTACAGCCCCGAGCCGGACGACGCTCCCTCGGCATCGGCCGACGACTCGTGAGAACGGCCTACCTCGGAACCTCCGAGTTCGCGGTCGCGGTGCTGCGCCGCCTCGCCGCCTCGCCGCACCGGCCGGTTCTCGTGGTCACGCCTCCCGACCGTCCTCGGGGGCGGGGTCGCAAGCTCGGCCCCCCGCCGGCCGCCGTGGCGGCCGGCGAGCTCGGCATCGGGCTTCACCAGACGGACCGGGTGAGCGAGGTCGAGACGGTGGAGCGGATCCGCGATTCCGGGGTGGAGGTCGGGGTCGTGTGCGCGTTCGGCCAGCTGATCCGGGAGCCGCTGCTGGTCGAGCTGGAGATGCTGAACGTCCATCCGTCGCTGATCCCGCGGTGGCGCGGCGCGGCTCCGATCGAGCGCGCGATCATGGCGGGCGACGCGGAGACGGGCGCGGCCATCATGCGGTTGGAGGAGGGGCTCGACTCGGGCGCGGTGGCGCTCTCCGAGGCGACGCCGATCGAGCCTTCCGAGGACTACGGCGCGCTTTCGGCCCGGCTCGCCGAGCTCGGCGGCGAGCTGATCGTTCAGGCGCTGGACCTGCGGGCCGCCGGGCGGCTCGAGCTCACGCCCCAGGACGACTCGCTGGCCACGTACGCAGACAAGATCGCCCCCTCCGAGCGCCGCCTCGACCCGGCGCGACCGGCGGCCGACCTGGAGCGCACGGTACGCGCGCTCAATCCCCACATCGGCGCCTACCTGGAGCTGGACGGCGGGCAGCGGCTCGGCGTCTGCGCCGCTTCGGCCCAGGACGGGTCGCTGGCGCCCGGACAGCTCGCCGCCGATGGCGGCACGCTGCGGCTCGGCTGTGGCGAGGGGTTGCTGCGCCTGGACGTGGTTCAGCCCCCGGGGAAGCGCCCGATGCCGGCGGATGCCTACCTGCGCGGCCACCCGCCGCCGCAGGTCACGGCGTGACCCAGGCGGCGGGTGGCCGCGCCGCCGCACTAGGATCAGTGCCCGTGGACCCGGGCTCGAAAGAGGGAGGGACGACGCTTCAGCGCCCGGTCTGCCCTGGCTGCGCCGAGCCCTGGCTGCGCCCAACGCAGCTACCCGGTCGTTACCGCTGCGTCTATTGCCTGCGGCGCTTCGAGCTGGTCTCCGGGTGCCCGAATTGCGGCGAGCACCAGACGATCGCTCGCATGAGCTCCTCCGAGGACATGCTCTGCCAGCACTGCGGCGGCTCGATGCTGAGGTCGATCTGATCCGCAAGCTGTTCGCGAGCAGGCGGGTGGCGCCGTCGATCCTCTCCGCCGACTTCTCCCAACTCGGCGCACAGCTCGACGAGGTGATGGCTGCCGGCGCCCGGCTGATCCACGTGGACGTGATGGACGGCCACTTCGTCCCGCCGATCACCATCGGGCCGCTGGTCGTGGGCTCGATTGCCGACCAGGTGCATCAGGCGGGCGGCGCGCTGGACGTCCACCTGATGATCGAGCGCCCGGCCGATCAGGTGGCTGAGTTTGCGCGGGCGGGCGCCGATTGCATCAGCTTCCATTTCGAGGCTGACGCCCATGCCCATCGCACCCTCGGGGCGATCCGCGAGGCTGGTTGCCTCGCCGGCCTGGCGCTCAACCCGGGGACGCCGGCCGAGTCGGCCATCGAGTTGACCGGCTCCGCCGACCTGATCCTCTGCATGTCCGTCAACCCAGGCTGGGGCGGGCAGCCGTTCATGGCCTCCTCGCCGGACAAGGTCTCGAGGCTGCGCGCCCTGTCGCCCGCCCCGGTGATCGAGGTGGATGGCGGCTTGGACGCGGAGACGGTGGGCGGCGTCGCCCAGGCGGGCGCGAGCCTGTTCGTCGCCGGATCCGCCGTGTTCCGAGACCCGGAGCCGGCGGAGGCGTATCGGCGTATCGCAGAAGCAGCGGGCGCCGAATTGGGCTAGCGCCGAAAGCCTCGGCCTACGGCCTACGTTTGGACCGCCGGGTCAGGCTGGCGCCTTAACCCGGCAGGCCCACACGGACGCGAAGCCGCGACTTCGTCGCTAGCCCTCAACCCGCTTCGTCCGCCGCCGCCAGCCGTGCCTCGATCTCCTGCGGGGAGTCGGGCTGGACTACGTCCTCCGGGCGCGCTCGGGGGCGCCGGTAGAGCAGATACAGGAGCCCGCAGAGGAGCACCGCCGCGCCGGCGAATCCGACTTCGACGCGTCGGAACTCGTCCAGCACCGGCAGCAGGCTCCAGCCGACGAAGGCGAGCGCGCAGCCCACCCAGCAGGCGGCGGCGCGGCGGACCTGACCCTGCGCCAGGGCAGCCTGGTTCAAGGTCACTGAGGCGAGGTAGAAGCCCATGCCCACGGTGACGATCAGAAGGCCCGCGCGGTCGTATTCGAAGTTCTCGCCGAAGGCGAGCTGCATCAGCTCGGGACCGGCGATCAGGACGATCAGCCCGACCGCCGCCGCGAAGGCGCAGACCGCGCCGATCGTCAGCCGGATCGAGAGCCGGAAGGCGTCCGCGTCCTGAGCGTCGGCGCTGGAGCGCAGTCGCGTCAGGTGCGGCAGCAGGCTGGTGGCCACCGCCTGGAAGAGGACGAGCGGTGCGCGAGCGATCATCAGAACGTTGAAGATGAACCCGGCTGCCGCCGCTCCGTCGGAGGCCCTGACCAAGAGCGGCCCGGCGTTCAGCAGGGCCTGCTCGCTGAACATGATCAGGAGCACGGCAGCGGCGAAGCCGCCACCCGCTGCCAGGGTGAACTCGGGTTGACCGGATTGCGGCGCCGGCGCCGGGGGTGGAGGGGTCGGTGCCGGAGGCGGCGGCGCGGTGCGGTTCCGGGCGAGGGCGCGAGCCGCTAAGGCGAGCGGAACGACCATGAGGCTGAGCAGGGGCGCGGCGACGATCCCCAGGGCAACCGCAGTCTGCCCGCTGGCGATGCCCACGGCGACCGCGAGCGCAAACGAGACGCGGGCCGTGGACTCGGCGAGCAGAAGGAGCGCGTAGAGGGCGAAGTGCCGGCTGCCGGCCAGAAAGCCCCGCGCGAAGAAGCTCGCGCCGAAGGCGAGCGCGGCGGTGACCAGGATCCAGTACAGGGTCTCGTTGCCTGACAGGAGCTGGTCCTCGAGGGGCTCCCGGAGGGCGAGGGCACAGAGCGCGAAGGCGGCGGCCACGCCGAGCTGGATCCTCGCCGCGACCCGCAGCGGCTGGCCGATCGGCTGCTGGCTCGCCTGGCGTTCGGCGATTGTCCGCGAGAGGAGCTGCTCGACCGGCCGGAAGAGGGTCGAGATGGTGATGAATACCGCCGACCAGAGCACGACCAACTCGCCGTACTCCACCCTGCTGAGGTTGTGTGAGGCAAGCGAGAAGTAGACGTAGGTGAGAAGCCCCGCAGAGCCGATCCCGATCGAGAGCAATCCGGCGGCGCGGCCGAAGCGCCTCGCCTCCGCCTCCGCTACCTCGCGCGCCATCGGTCGGGCACCTTACGGCCTACCATCAGGCAGATGCCCAACGTGGTCACAGCGGAGGACCGGCTCCACCTCCAACGGGCGCTGGAGCTGGCCGAGGGCGGTCGCGGAAAGGTCAGCCCCAACCCGCTCGTCGGCGCCGTGCTGGTGCGCGACGGCGAGCCGATCGGCGAAGGCTTCCATGCCCGGCTCGGCGACCCCCACGCCGAGGTCGCGGCCTTGGACGACTGCCGCGCCAGGGGAATTGACCCGGCCGGGGCAACGCTGTACGTGAGCCTCGAGCCCTGCGCCCACCACGGGCACCAGCCACCCTGCACCGGGGCCATCCTCGCGGCGGGGGTGGCGCGCGTCGTGATCGCCTCCGAGGATCCGAGCGAGAAGGCAAACGGCCGCGGCCCGGGGATCCTGCGCGACGAGGGCGTCGAGGTCGAGCTGGCGAGCGGCCCGGTGGCGGCAGCGGCGCGCCTCTTGAACCAGGCCTTTCGAAAGCACGCCCGCACGGCTCGCCCGCTCGTGCTCTTGAAGTCGGCCCTCAGCCTCGACGGCCGGGTGGCGAGCGCGGGCGGCGACTCCAAGTGGATCTCCGGCGAGGCCAGCCGCGCGCTCGCTCACCGCTGGCGGGCCGAGTGCGACGCCGTTTGCGTCGGGATCGGCACAGCGCTGGCCGACGACCCGCTGCTCACGGCAAGAGAGGCCGGGGCCGCCGCCGGGGCCGACGTCCGCCAGCCAACCAGGGTCGTGTTCGACTCCGAAGCCCGCCTGCCGCTGGGCTCCCAGCTCGTCGGCTCGATCGGCGAGGCGCCGCTGATCGTGGTCGTCTCCCCAGCGGCCCCGAGCGAGCGCTTGGAGGCGCTCCGCAAGGCGGGGGCCGAGCCGGTCGTCTGCGACGGCGAGCCGCCGGCTCGCGTCGCCATGGCGCTCGCCGAGCTCGGGCGGCGCGGCATCACCTCGATCCTGCTGGAGGGCGGCCCGACGCTCGCCGGCTCCTTCCTCGACGCCGGGGAGGTCGACGAGCTGAGGCTGTTCATCGCGCCGATCGTGCTCGGCGGCGCCGCCGCCAGGCCGCTTGCCGCAGGCGAGGGCGCCGCCCTGATCGCCGACGCGACGCCCGCCCTCACGATGGATTGGGAGCGCTCCGGCGAGGACCTGCTGGTCCGTGCCCGCCTGCGGGAGTGGTGAGGGATGTTCACGGGCATCGTCCGCGAGGTCGGCACCGTCGAGGAGCTTCGGCGAAGCGAGGCGGGTGCGCGCCTGCGGGTCAAGGCCGGTCTTGCCACGGAGCTGAGCGCCGGGGACTCGGTGTCGGTGAGCGGCGCCTGCCTGACCGTGGCCTCCGCCGCCGACGGCGCCTTCGAGGCCGAGGTGATGAACCAGACGCTGTCCGTGACCACCCTCGGAGAGCTCGAGCCCGGTGCCGTCGTCAACCTCGAGCCGCCGCTGCGAGCGGGGGACCCCCTGGGCGGTCACCTCGTCCAGGGACACGTCGACGGGACCGGCGAGGTCAGGGAGTTGCGGGCGGACGGGTTCGCCCGGCGCCTGCGGCTGGCGGCGCCCCGCGACCTTGGCCGCTTCATCGTCGAGCGCGGCTCGGTGACAGTCGACGGCGTCAGCCTGACGGTGGCCGCCCTCGCCGACGATGGCTTCGAGGTGTCGTTGATCCCGGAGACCCTGGAGCGGACCACGCTCGGAGCGCTGGCCGATGGCGGCAAGGTCAACCTGGAGGTGGACGTGATCGCGCGCTATGCGGAGCGGCTCGTGCAAGGCTTTGGGGAAGAAAGGAGCTAGATGGCTGACAGCGCGTTCGCGCCCATAGAGGAAGCGATCGAGGAGATCCGCGGCGGTCGGATGGTGGTCGTCTGCGACGACGAGAATCGCGAGAACGAGGGCGACCTCACCCTCGCCGCCCAGTTCGCGACGCCCGAGGCGGTCAACTTCATGGCCATGCATGGGCGCGGGCTGATCTGCCTGGCGCTGACGCCGGAGCGCTGCGACGAGCTGGAGCTCGATCTGATGGCGGCCAAGAACGAGTCGGCGTTCCACACCAACTTCACGGTCTCGATCGAGGCGGCGGAGGGGGTGACCACTGGGATCTCCGCCCACGACCGCGCCCACACGATCCAGGTCGCCATCGACCCCAACACGAAGCCCGACGGGATCGTCCAGCCTGGCCACATCTTCCCGCTAAAGGCAAAGCACGGTGGCGTGCTGGAGCGAGCCGGCCAGACCGAGGCGGCCGTCGACCTGACCCGCCTGGCGGGCCTGATCCCGTCCGGCGTGATCTGCGAGATCATGAACGAGGACGGCACGATGGCCCGGGTGTCCGACCTGATCCCGTACTGCGGTCGCCACGGGCTGAAGATGATCACGGTCGCCGACCTGATCGCCTACCGGCGCCGGACCGAGAAGCTGGTGGAGCGGGTCGTTTCGACCCGCCTGCCCACCGCCTTCGGAGAGTTCGCCGCGGTCGGCTACCGCTCGCTGGTCGACGAAAAGCACCATCTGGCGATGGTCATGGGCGACGTTCGCGGCAAGGAGGACGTGCTGGTGCGCGTTCACTCAGAGTGCCTGACGGGCGACGTCTTCCACTCGATGCGCTGCGATTGCGGCGAGCAGCTCGAGGCGGCGCTGGGGATGATCGAGCAGGAGGGCTCGGGCGTCCTGCTCTACCTCTCCCAGGAGGGACGGGGGATCGGCTTGCTGAACAAGCTCCGCGCCTACAGGCTTCAGGAGGACGGGTTCGACACCGTGGACGCGAACCTGAAGCTTGGGCTGCCGGCCGACCTGCGCGACTACGGGATCGGGGCGCAGATCCTCGTCGACCTGGGACTGACCAGCATTCGCATTCTGACCAACAACCCGAGGAAGATCCACGGCCTGGAGGGATACGGGCTCTCCGTCGCGGACCAGGTCCCGATCCAGGCGGTGCCGAACCGGCACAACGAGGCGTACCTGCGCACGAAGCGCGAGCGCCTGGGCCACACCCTTCATCACCAGGGCCTGCCGCTCGACGAGGAGATGATCCACGAGGAGCAGCGCAACGAGGTCGAGCGCGAGGCGCTGGGGGCCAAGGAGTCCGAGCCCGAGGATGGCTAGTCCCGACGGCAACTCCGCCGCGGGCTTCTCTGACGAGCAACGCGGGCGGCTGGGTCGCAAGGAGTTCGCAGTCTGCGTGGGGACCTTCTACGGGGAGCTCGCCGAGCGGCTCGTCAACGGGGCGATCGAGGGCTTCTCCGAAGGCGGGGTCAGCGCGGCATCGGTGCATACCTTCGAGACGCCGGGCGCCTTTGAGCTGCCTTTGGCGGCGAAGTGGTGCGCGGCGTCGGGCCGCTTCGCCGGGGTCGCCTGCCTGGGGGCGGTGATCCGCGGCGAAACCGACCACTACGAGTACGTTTCGGCGGAGTCGGCCCGCGGGATCCAGCAGGTTCAGCTCGAAACGGGGGTTCCCTGCGCCTTCGGAGTGATCACCTGCGAGACGATGGAGCAGGCGCTGGCGCGCTCCGGCGGAGACAAGCGCGATCAGGGCCGAAACACCGCCGTCGCTGTGCTCCGCATGGCGCTGACTCGCGAGGCCGTGGGGTAGGTCCCCGCTACCATCCGCGCGCGATGGCCAAGGTGTGCTTCAGCTGCGGCAAGGGCCCGGCGTTCGGGAACTCCCGCAGCCACTCGATGGTCGCCACGCGGCGGCGCTTCGACCCGAACCTCCAGAAGGTCCGGATCCAGGACGGGTCCCGAGCCCGCCGGGTGTACGTGTGCACCCGCTGCCTGAAGTCGAACAAAGTTACAAAAGCGGCCTAAGCATCAGACCGCCGAAAGCCTCGGCCTTCGGCCTACGTTTTCGGCGGGTTAGGGCGCAAACCTGACCCGGCAGGTCTACGCGTTGCTACCGCGACTTCGTCGCTAGCCCAGACCAGCGTCGCCGAAGGCTCCCTCGCTAGCTCCGGCGCGTGATAATCCCGGCGTCGTGGCCGATACTTCGATCGAGCGGTTTCGCCGGGTCGTCGTAGCCGCCTACGCTCACCTCGAGCAGCGCCGCGAGGAGGTCAACGACCTGAACGTGTTCCCGGTCGCCGACGGCGACACGGGGGACAACATGGTGCTGACCATGCGGGCCGTGATGAGCGAGCTGGACAGCCTCGACGGGCAGCCGTTTGACAGGCGCGCTCGCGAGGAGATCGTCCACGCAGTCGCCCGGGCGGCCCTGATGGGGGCGCGCGGCAACTCGGGCGTGATCCTGAGCCAGATCGTCCGCGGCGCCGCCGAGGAGCTGGCCAGCCGCCCCGGCGAGCTGGTCGACCCGGTGCTGGTCGCCGCGGCATTTGCGAGCGCCGCCGATGCCG
This sequence comes from uncultured Actinomycetes bacterium, assembly GCA_963824865.1. Lineage (GTDB taxonomy): Bacteria > Actinomycetota > Thermoleophilia > Solirubrobacterales > 70-9 > AC-56. The sequence goes on from CAWGQQ010000001.1 coordinate 25,265, forward strand.
CGTACGAGTCGGTGCGTGACCCTGCTGAGGGAACGATGTTGACCGTGATCCGCGAGATGGCTCATGCGGCCTCGCAGCACCTGGCGCACATGGACCGCCAGCGCCTCTCCTCGCAGGCGGGCGATGCCGAGCAGGACGAGCTCCTGGCCGAGGTGCTCGCGGTGGCCGCCCGGGCGGGGCAGGAGGCGGTCGAGCGGACCCCCGACCAGCTCGACGTGCTGGCCGAGGCCGGCGTGGTCGACGCCGGGGCGCACGGGCTGGTGGTGATCCTGGCGGGGATCGTCGCCGGGCTGAAGGGCGAGCTCGATGCGATCCCCGAGGTTGCGCATCACGAGCCGCCGAGGCAGACGCGCCCCCATCATTTCGACAGCCGCTTTCGCTACTGCACGAACTTCATCGTCACCGGACAGGAGCTCGATCCGCGCTCCTTCGTCAAGCGCCTGGAGGAGATCGGCGACTCGGTGCTTGTGGTCGGCGACCAGGCGACCCTGAAGGTGCATCTCCACACCGACGAGCCTGAGGTGGCCGTCGGCGTGTTCGAGGAGGCGGGCGACGTGCAGCGGCTTGACGTCGGCGACATGCGCGAGCAGATCGAGGCGCGCGAGCGCCGCCTGGCGCCGGCGCTCACCGGGTTGGTCGCCGTGGCCGCGGGCGATGGGCTGAAGACGCTGTTCGAGGCCCTCGGCGCGCACGTCGTCGACGGCGGAGCAACCCTCAACCCCTCCACCTACGAGATCCTCGCTCAGATTCACGAGGTGTCCGCCGAGGAGGTGCTGGTGCTCCCCAACTCGCCGAACGTGATCCTGGCCGCGCGAGAGGCGGCGAAGCTGTCCGAGACGCCGGCTCGGGTGGTCCCGGCTCTCTCCCAGCAGGCGGCCCTGGTGGCGCTGGTCGAGGTCGATCCCGAGCGCGATGCGGCCGGCAACGCGGAGCGGCTGGAGTCCGTGCTCGCGGAGATCCGCTGGGGCGCGGTCGCGCCCGCCGCGCGCCCGGACCCGCAGGGCCGGTTCGTGCGCGGTGACGCCGTCGGGTTCGCGGGCGAGGACGTGGTCGCCTGGGGAGGGGCGGGCTCGACGCTGTCGGCGACCATCGACAGCCTCGCCGAGGGGGTTGAGATCGTCACCGTGATCGAGGGGGAGGGCGCTCCGATTCCGCTCGATCAGCTGCCGCTCGAGCTCGCAGAGGGGGTTGAGCTGGAGCTCCACCGAGGCGGCCAGCCGCATTACTGGTGGCTCATTGCTGCGCAATGAGAATCACTCCGCCGAAAGCCTCGGTGGAATCACTCCGCCGAAAGCCTCGCCTGCGGCTACGTTTTCGGCGGGCGAGGGGACAGACCTGACCCGGCAGGCCTCTCCGCATCTACCGCGACTTCGTCGCTAGCCCCAACCCCATGAACGCATTGTTAGAAGAGGTGTTGGAGGCTCATGGGGGGTTGGAGCGCTGGCGGGGGGCGCGGACCGTCCGGGCGCGGGTGCGCTCTGGCGGGTTCCTGATTCGCACTCGGGTGCCCGGGAGCCGCTTCGCGGACTACCGGCTCACGGTCGGAGTGCAGGAGCCCCTGACGGTGATGGATCCGTTCCCGAAGGCGGGACAGCGGGGCGTCTTCGAGCGCGGCCAGGCCCGGATCGAGACCGATGCCGGCGACGTCGTTGCTTCCCGAGAGGATCCGCGGCCCGCGTTCTTCGGGGGCTCGGGGCTGCGCCGCAACCTGCGCTGGGACGCGCTCGACGCGGCCTACTTCGCCGGTTACGCGATGTGGAACTACCTCACCACGCCGCTCCTGCTCACTCGGGAGGGCGTCGAGGTGAGGGGGGCGAGCCGTGGCGACAGGGCGACGAGGAGTGGCGGCGCCTCGAGGTCACCTTCCCCGAATGGCTCGACACGCACTCGCGCCGCCAGACCTTCTACTTCGACGCTCAGGCCCGCCTGCGTCGCCACGACTACGTCGCCGAGGTCGTCGGGGGGTGGGCCAGGGCGGCGCACTACTGCACCGAGCACGCGCAGGCAGGCGGACTCGTCTTCCCGACCCGCCGCTGGGTCCGCCCGATTCGCCCGGGCAACCGCTCGCTGCCGTTCCCGACCCTGGTCTGGATCGAGCTCTCGGAGCTTCAGGTCGACGGCGAGGAGGTAGGGTGACTTCGGTGGCCGGATCGAAGCCCGTGCTGTGGCAGATCAGGATCTCGCACTACAGCGAGAAGGCCCGCTGGGCTCTGGACTACAAGGGGGTGAAGCACCAGCTCCGGGCGCCGCCGCCGGGCATTCACATGCTGGTCGCCCTGGCGCTGACCCGCGGGCGGCACAAGACCTTCCCGGTGCTTCAGCTCGAGGGCAGGAACGTGGGCGACTCGACGGCCATCATCGCCGCCCTCGAGGAGCGCTTCCCGGAGCCTCCGCTTTACCCCGAGGATCCGGAAGAGCGGCGCCGTGCGCTTGAGCTGGAGGACTGGTTCGACGAGGAGCTGGGCCCCCCGATCCGGCTGCTCGTCTGGCACGAGGCATCGCACGACCCCGAGCAGATGGCCGCAGTGGTGGAGCCGGACGTTCCGCGGCCCCTCCGCCGGCTGCGGGGTGCCGGCGCCGTGGCCGCCCGCTACGCGTCGGCCTTCGCCGGCCTGCGCTACGGCGTCAAGTCACCCGAGGCCGCCGAGCTGGCGCGGGGGAAGGTGCTGGCGGCCCTCGACCGCCTTGAGGCCGAGCTGGACGGCGGCGAGTACCTGGTGGGCGAACGCTTCAGCGTCGCCGACCTGACCGCGGCTGCGCTTCTGTACCCGCTCGCCTTTCCTCCGGAGGGGCCGCCTGTGAATCCGCCGGCCGGGTACGAGCGCTTCCGCGCCCCGCTCGCCGACCGGCCCGGCTACCGCTGGGTCGAGGAGATGTTTCGCCGCCACCGCAGGCCGCAGGCGGCGCCGGTGGCGGCAGAGCTGGGCGCGAGCCGGTGACCGAACCCGCCGCCGCGAAGCTGTACGTGATCCTCGGCTCCCACGCCTGCCGTACGGGCATGCTGATGCTCGATCACAAGGGCATCTCTTACCGGGCCGTGAACCTGCCCACCGGGTTGCAGCCGCATGCTGCTGTCACTACACGGCTTTCGCGGCAGTGCCGTGCATCGCCGGATTGGCGGTCGACGCCCGTCGATGCTGGCGATGGCGGATCGGCTTGGGACCGTGCCGGCGCTCCGGTACGACGGCGACCGCGTGCAGACCAATCGCGAGATCGCCCGCTTCCTCGACCGGCTGCGGCCTGACCCGCCCCTGTTCGCGGCCGATCCCGAGCGCCGTGCGGCGATCGAGGAGGCGGAGCGCTGGGGCGACGAGGTGCTTCAGATGACCGCCCGGCGGCTCGCCTTGGCCGCCGTGCTTCACGGCCGGGACGGGATGATCGATCGCGGCAACGACGGCAGGCTTGGTCCCCTGCTGTGGCGAAACGAGACGGTCAGGCTCGTGGGCACCGGCCTGCTCGCCCGGTTGGTCTTTCGCGCCAATCGGGCGACCGAGCCCGAGCTGCTGGAATCACTGCCCGCGATGCTCGACCGAGTCGACGGCTGGATTGGCGCCGGGGTGCTGAACGGCGAGGAGAAGAACGCGGCCGACTTCATGATCGCGCCGAGCCTGGCGCTGCTCTGCTACCGCCGCGACCTCAAGGAGCAGATTGAGGCACGGCCCGCCGCAGGGCTTGTCGAGCGAATCCTCCCGCAGGGGCCTGCCGGGTAAGACCTGAGCCCACGCCCGCCGGAAACGGAGCCGGAGGCGAGGCTTTCGGCGGAGTTATTCATTTAACGTCGACGATCGCCTCCACCTCCACGGGGACGTCGAACGGGAGCTCCGCCGCCCCGATCGCCGAGCGGGCGTGGCGCCCCGCCTCGCCCCAGAGCTCCAGGATCAGCTCCGAGAAGCCGTTGATCACCGCGGGCGTCTTGCTGAAGCCTGGCGAGCAGTTGACCAGGCCGAGCGCCTTCACCCAGCCGCTGACGCGGTCGAGCTCGCCCAGCTCCCGCTTCAGCGAGGCGAGGATCGCCAGCGCGGTGAGGTGCGCGGCTTCGTAGCCCTGCTCGACCGTGAGCTGATCGCCGACCTTTCCCCGCATCAGGATCTCGGCGCCGTCGGTGGGCAGATGTCCCGAGACATAGGCGGTGCCGCCGCTAACCCGGACCAGGTCGAACTTGAACTCGGCCCCCGGTGGAGGGGCGAACGGCCTCGGCAGCGTCAGCCCGAGCTCCGTGAGCCTCCCCTCGATCCGGCCCATGGCGGTGAACCTTATTTGGCTAAGGCCTGGCCGGACGGCGGGGTTCCAGCCTCGCGCCGCCGTAGCCTTGAGGCGATGAGCGGTGCGGCGGCGCCTACCCGTGATCCCCGAAGCGCGGCAGAGCCCGCGGCCCCGGTTGCGTTCGGGACACGGGAGCCGCAGGATCGCGAGCGACTTGGCGCAGCGGCGCTGCGCTCGGCGCCCCGCCCGAGCCTGCTGGCGGCCCCGTTGGTCACGCTTCGCGGCGCCGGCCCCAAGCTGGCGGCGGCGGCGGCCGAGCTCGGGATCGGGACGCTCGGCGAGCTGCTGCAGCACGTCCCGCGCTCCTACCGGGACCTGGCTGCGCCCCGCCCGCTGTCGGAGCTCAAGATCGGCGAGCAGGCGACGGTGGAGGTCGAGGTGCGCTCCGCGCGCCTGCGGCCGACCCGCCGCCGCGGCCTGGTGATCGTCGAGGCCACGGTGGCCGACGAGTCGGGACCGGCGAAGGCGGTCTGGTTCAACCAGGCCTGGCTCGCCGAGCGCCTGCGCGAGCGGGCACGCGGCTGCTCGCGTACGGAAAGCTCGACCGCTCCGGCTTTCGGGTCGAAGCGCACGAGTTCCTGCCGGCGCGCGACGGGACCACACAGGTCGCTCCGGAGGGCGCCTCCGGCCTGCACACGATCGGCATCGTCCCGGTGCATCCTGCGTCGGAGCGGCTGCGAGCCCAGCGGCTGCGCGAGTGGGCATGGCAGGCGAGGCCGCTGGCCCGCAACGCGCTCGAGCCGCTGCCGGCGGAGCTGCGCGCCCGCCGCCGCTTGGCGGGCGCCGGCGATTCGCTGGCCATCGCCCACTTTCCGGGCAGCCTGGACGAGGCCGAGCGGGCTCGGGACCGGCTGGCCTTCGAGGAGCTCTTCCTGCACCAGGCGGCGCTCGCCGCGCGCCGCCGCGGTCGTCAGGCGAGCCGTCCGGGCATCGCCCTGGGCGAGCCTGGCGAATTGGTCGCGGGCTGGCTTGCGTCGCTGCCGTTCGAGCTCACGAGCGATCAGCGGCGCGCGATCGCCGAGATCGACGCCGAGCTTGTCTCCGAGCGCCCCATGCAGCGCCTGCTGATGGGGGAGGTCGGTTCCGGGAAGACGGTGATCGCGGCGTACGCGATGCTTCGCGCTGTCGAGGCCGGTTTCCAGGCGGCGCTGATGGCGCCCACCGAGACGCTCGCCGAGCAGCACGCCGCGACCCTGGACCAGCTGCTGGCCAATCAGGCGGTGCCGTTCTCCCTGCTGACCGGTGCGACGCCGGCGGCGCGGCGCCGTGAGGCGCTTGGCCGCCTCGCCTCGGGGGAGCTCGGGATGGTGGTGGGGACACACGCGCTGATCGAGCCAGAGGTCGCCTTCGACCGGCTCGCGGTCTGCGTGGTCGACGAGCAGCATCGCTTCGGCGTCCGCCAGCGCGCGGCGCTCGACGCCAAGGGTCCCGAGGGAGCGGCCCCGCACGCCCTCCACATGACGGCAACGCCGATCCCTCGCACCCTGTCGCTGACCGCCTACGGCGATCTCGATGCCACCGTCCTTCGCGAGCTGCCGGCGGGACGCCGGCCGGTCGAGACCTGGGCGGTGGGGGAGGAGAAGAGGGCCGGCGCCTACGAGTTCATCCGCGAGAGACTGCGCGAGGGCCGCCAGGCGTATGTGGTCTGTCCGCTGGTCGAGGGCTCTGAGAAGCTCGAGGCGAAGGCGGCGGCCGAGGAGGCCGACCGCCTGCGCGCCGGAGAGTTCGCCGACTTCGAGGTCGGCCTGCTGCACGGCCAGATGCCGTCCCGCGAAAAGCAGGCCGCGATGGAGCGGTTTGCGGCTGGACGAACGGACGTGCTGGTGGCGACGAGCGTGATCGAGGTGGGCATCGACGTCGCCAACGCGACCGTGATCGTGGTGGAGGGTGCGGAGCGCTATGGGCTCTCCCAGCTCCACCAGCTTCGCGGTCGCGTGGGGCGCGGCGAGCATGCCTCGCACTGCATCCTGTTCGCCGACCCCGGCTCGGAGCTCGCCCGTCGCCGGCTGGCGGCGATCGAGGCCGAGCGGGACGGCTTCAAGCTGGCGGAGGTCGACCTGGCGCTGCGCGGCGAGGGAGAGATCTTGGGCACCCGGCAGCACGGCCTGCCGCGCTTTCACGTGGCGGAGCTTCCCGAGGACGTCGCGGTGCTCACGGAGGCGCGCCGCGAGCTGCTCGAGCTGCTCGATCGGCATGGATCGCTCGACGCGCCCGCGCTGGGCCCGTTGCTCCAGGCGGCCCGGGAGCGCTTCGGCGACGAGCGGGCCGAGCCGATCGCCGCCTAGATGAGGGTCGTCGCCGGCGCGCTCAAGGGACGCCGCCTGGCGGCGCCGCCGCGGCGCTCGGCGGCGGTTCGCCCAACCGCGGACCGCGTTCGCGAGGCGCTGTTCGCGATCCTCGGGGAGGTTCGGCGGGGAGAGCGTCCTCGACCTGTTCTGCGGCACGGGGGCGCTCGGCATCGAGGCCCTCTCCCGGGGAGCCGCCCGGGCGACGTTGGTCGACACCCGGGTCTCCCTGGCGCGGCGGAACGTGCGCGAGCTCGGCCTGGAGGGGCGCGCGGAGGTCGTCCGCTCCGACGCGCTTCGCTACCTGCGACGCTCTCGCCGGCGCTTCGACCTGATCTTCTGCGATCCGCCCTATAGACTCGCCGACCGTCTTGAGGGGGAACTCGACTCGCTCATCCCCGGACGGCTCGCGGAGGGCGGACGCCTGATCTGCGAGAGCGCCGCGCGCCGGCCGCTCGAGCTGTCCCTGCCACTGCTGGCCGAGCGACGCTACGGCGACACCCTGATCCGGATCCACCAGCCGGGGGCCGCGAGCGATGACGCGACGGGCGTGTGGCGATCTGCCCGGGCACCTACGACCCGGTCACCTACGGGCACCTGGACATCATCGCCAGGGCCGCGAAGCGTGTTCGACCGCGTCATCGTGGGCGTCGTCAACCAGCCGATTCGCAAGCAGCAGACGGTCTTCAACGCGGAGGAGCGCAGGGGATTCCTCCAGCAGGCGGTCGCGGCTCAGCGGCAACGTGGAGGTCGAGGTCTTCTCCAGCTCTCCTGGTCGACTTCGCCCGCGAGCACGGGGCCGGCGCGATCGTCAAGGGCCTGCGAGCGATCTCGGACTTCGAGTACGAGTTCGAGATGAACCAGCTGAACAAGAAGCTGGCGCCGGAGATCGAGTCCGTCTACATCATCGCCTCGCCCGACTACAGCTTCCTCTCCTCGACCGGCGTCAAGGAGATGGCGACCTTCGGCGGCGACGTCTCCGACCTGGTCCCACCGCCGGTTGCCGAGGCGCTGGTCGAGCGCGTGAGGCGTTAGCGGGGTATTCATGCGCGGGCGGGAGCTTGCAATTCGGCGCCGAAAATACGACTGTGCGCCCGCATTTCCGCCGCTCCGCGTAAGCTTTCACGATTCTCATGGATGTTCTGGTACTGATCGACAAGCTCGATGACCTGATCCACAACGCGCGGCCGGTGCCGCTCACGGATCAGGTGCGCGTGGACCGCGAGGAGATCTACGACCTGCTCGATCAGATGCGGGCGACGATTCCCGAGGAGATCAAGCAGGCGCGGTGGATCGTCAAGGAGCGCCAGGAGATGCTCGCCGAGGCGAAGCGCGAGGCGGAGCGCGTCGTCAAGGAGGCGCGCGACCAGCAGGCGCGCCTGATCTCCGAGGAGGAGGTCTACAAGCAGGCCGAGCGCGCCGCCGAGGAGATCATCGAGGACGCCCGGGAGACCGAGCGCTCGATCCGCCTCGGGGCCGAGGACTACGCCGACGAGATCCTCTCCACCCTCGAGGTCAACCTCGAGAAGTTCCTCGCCGCCGTCCGCCGCGGCCGCGACCGCCTCGCCGGGCGCGAGGAAGAGCCGGCCGAGGTCGGCTAAACGATCCGCAAGGCGTCACTCGAGGACGTCCCGCGCCTCGCCGACGCCCTCTCGCACGCCTTCCACGACGACCCGGGGTGGTCGCATCTGCTGCCACGCGCGAGCGACCGCACGCGTCGCCTGAGGCTGTTCTTCGAGACCGAGCTCGCGGGATCGCCCTCTCGCACGGGCTCGTCTGGACCACGGACGACGTGGTCGGCGGGGCGATCTGGGCGCCGCCGGATGCTTGGCGGGTGCCGTGGACGGCGAGCGTGCGGGAGGGCGCCTGAAATGGTGAGGGTGTTCGGCAGGCGGCTGCCGCTGGCGTTCCGCGCCAGGATGCGACTGGAGGGAAGGCATCCGCGCAAGCCGCCCCATTGGTACCTGGCGATCATGGGCGTCGCCCCCGAGTCGCAGGGGAGGGGCATGGGCTCCAAGCTGATGCACCCGGCGCTCGCAGACCCTCGACGCACAGGGCATTCCCGCCTATCTGGAGGCGAGCACCGTGCGCAGCCGCGCGCTCTATGAGCGCCACGGCTTCGAGGTCACGGGCGAGTTCAACCTCCCCTCCGGCGGCCCGCCCCTGTGGCAGATGTGGCGGGAGCCGGGGTGCCATCACAGCTCGGTGGCGTGCGTCCCGGCCCGACCCGCGTCCGTCTTCTCGTAGAAGCGCTCCAGTAGCGCCTTCGTCTCCTCGGGGTCGGCGCAGGTGTAGGCGTTCCAGGCCTCGGTGCGGAGCTGGAAGTCGAGCGGCTGGCCGATCACGTCCAGGATCGTCTGCTTGGCCGAGCGCACCGCGGCCTGGGAGTTGCGGAGGATCTGGCGGGCGACCAGCTCCGCCTCCTCGGCCAGCTTCTCGTGTGGGACGACCTTGGCGACCATGTTGCACTGGAGGGCGCGCTGGGCGTCGATCGGCTCAGCGGTGAGCAGCATCTGCATGGCGACGCCGACGCCGCAGGTGTTGACCAGCCGCACCAGGCCGCCGTCGCCGTGGTGAAAGCCGCGCCGCGCCTCGAAGGAGCCGAACATGGCGCGCTCCGAGGCGATCCGGATGTCGCACGCCATCGCCGTCTCCAGGCCGCCGGCCAGCGCCCAGCCGTTGATCGCCCCGATGATCGGCTTGTAGATCCGGTGCATGCCGCGGGTGAAGCCGTTCAGCCCCAGCTCGGCGATCTCGCGCAGGCGGTCGGGGCTCGCTTCCTCGATGATCGCCGGGATGTAGGTCTTCAGGTCGGCGCCGGCGCAGAACGCCTCGCCCTCGCCGGTGAGGATCGCGACGTCCACCGAGTCGTCGTCGCGGAAGTCGGCCCAGGCCTCGACCATCAGCCGGTGGACGTCGGGATCGATCGCGTTGCGCGCCTCGGGCCGGTTGATGGTCAGGTAGGCGATCCGGTCGCGCTTTTCGTACAGCAGCTTGTCGGACATCGGTCTCCTCCTCGGTTGGCGGGCGGGCGGATCGTACGGCCGGTGCGCGGTACCCTGGTCCCAACAGGCGAGTGCCGCCATCGTCAGAGGCGGCCTCGAAAGAGCCCGCCTCAGCGCGGGCTCTTTTGTCGTACACGGCGCGGATCACCGCCAGGTCGTCGGCCTCCCAGACGATCTCGCCTCCGCACCACTCGGCCAGGTCGTCGCGCACGCGAGGGCAGGTCGACCCCTTCCTCCAGCGGCGCCACCTGGCGTTCGGCGATCACCACGTCTCCCATCACCATCGCCCGCGACTGCTCTCGCACGCGGCGAAACAGGTCGCGCTTTTGCTCGTCGGTGAGGTGGTGGACGGAGAGCACCGAGATCACCAGGTCCCACGGCCCGTCGGGCAGCGGGTCCTCCATCCGCGCCAGGCGCACCTCGATCCCCAGCTCCCGCGCCTTGAACACCATCTCCGGCTCAGAGTCGAGGCCGGTCAGCTCGGCGTCCGGGTAGCGCGCCAGGAGCCGTCGCGTGGTCTCGCCGGTACCCACCCCGAGCTCCAGCACCCGGCGGGGTCGGGAACGGGATCGCCTCGATCGTCTGCGTCCTGGAGCTCGTCGTAGCGCGGCACCTCGGCTCGGATCTCGTCCAGATAGGTCTCGGGATTCAGGTGAAATTGCGCGCTCACGCTGAGGCCCTTCCGCTCGGGTGTTGGATCGCTAATCTCGATCCAGGGAATGCCCGCGGCATATCACAGCATCGACCTGGCCCGTTTCGCCATCCGGCCCGGCGAGGGCCGCCGCCTCGAGCTGGCGGCAGATCCGGGGCAGCTCGAGCTCGGCGGCGAGCGCTACGTGGTCGCGGGCGATTCCGTGGACGCTCGCCTCGACCTGTCGCGGACCGCGGCGGGCTACGCGGTCCGGATGCGGTTCACCGCCCACGTCTCCGGGCCATGCATGCGCTGCCTCGAGGACGCCGACGTCGCGGTGGAGGTCGACGCCCGCGAGGTCGATCAACCGGGGACGGAGGACGAGGAGCTGCGCAGTCCCTACATCGAAGACGACGAGCTCGACCTTGGCTCGTGGGCCCACGATGCCCTGGCCATTGCGCTTCCCCTCCAGCCTCTCTGCCGGCCCGACTGCAGGGGCCTGTGCCCGGTCTGCGGCGCTTCCCTCAACGACGCCGACCCGGAGCGAGCACCGCCACGACCCGGAACCCGACCCCCGCTGGGCAAAACTCCGCGAACTGAAGTTGGAGCTAGGCCGGCGGCCGGTTCCGGGGCGACCAGCGGTACCCCGATCACCTTGAGCCGCCTGGTCAGCGCTGTGAAGGCGAACGTGTTCACCTGCACCGACGTGTAGCCGAGCAGCTCCCAGTCGTTCGGGTCCAGGCCGGGTGGCACCAGCACGCCGCTCGCGATCGGCAGCAGCTCCTGGAGCGTGGCGCGCACGCGGTCCGCCAGCGCCGGGTCTTTCTTGCAGGCCTGCTTCAGGTACCAGGTGCCGTAGGCGACGTGGCGATGCTCGTCGCGGGCGACGTTCTTGAAGCCCTCCAGGAAGCCGGGCATCTTGCCGGTCTTCTCCCAGTAATCGGTGATCGTCCACTGGCCGGTCAGCGCCAGGGTCCCCTCGATCACCATGTGGTAGGCGGTTATGTAGTCGACCTTCGCCTCGACGTTGGCCGGATCGGCGACCAGCCGCTTCTCCGCGTCGACCAGCGCCTCGTCGAACAGCTTCACGAAGTCGTCGTTGACGTTCTCGCGCACCTTCGCCAGGCGCGCCGAGATGTCGGCGTCGGCCATTCCCACGACCTCGCGATAGAAGCGGTCGAAGAACTGCATGTGCCGCGCCTCGTCGACCTGCTGCGTCGTCAGGAAAGCCTCCTCCTGCTCGTCCTCGTAGGCCATCACGAGCCCCGAGAACTGGGTCGTGACCCGTTCCTCGCCGACGAAGAACGCCGACATCCCCCACACGAACCAGTCGCGCTCCTCATCGCGTGAGGTTCGCCCAGTCGTCCTTGTCCTGTGAGAAGTCGATCTCCTGCGAGAGCCACTGCTGGCGCTCCCAGAGCTCGTACAGCTGCTGCGGGTTGAGCAGCTGGATCTTGTCGAGCTTCGACTCGTCGCTGATCGTGGCGACGTCTCCCTGCTGGGTGAGGTCGAGGAGGGTGGAGGCCATGGCTGTTCCTTCCCGGTTTGGTGGCGGACGCGCAAGGAGCTTCGACGCCCATGCACGGGACTGACTTTCAGGCTACCACCGCCGGCTGACACCGTGTCAGACAGTATGTGCGCCAAGCGCCGATGACTAGGATGGGCGCATGGCGGTGTTGTCGAAGAGCGAGGAGGCCGCCGAGCGGCGCCGCGATGCGGAGGCGGAATTCGTGGCCGCCATCGAGTCGCTGCTTGCCCAGGCGGCTCGTACGCGGATCTCTCGGTGGAGCAGATCTCGGCCGCCGCGGGGCGCTCGCGCACCGCCTTCTACGTCTACTTCCACGATAAGCGCGAGCTCCTGATGAAGGCGACTGAGACGGTCGTCGCCCAACTCTACGACGAAGCCGACCAATGGTGGTCGGGGGCCGACGGGCGGCGCGGGCTGCGCGAGGCGCTCACAGGCGTCCTCGGCACCTTTCGCGAGCACGGCGACCTGCTGCGCGCCGTGGTCGAGGCCTCGACCTACGACGAGCAGGTCGGCGACTTCTGGCGCGGCGTGGTCGGGCGGTTCATCAAGGCGACCGAGCAGCGGCTCATAGAAGAGGGAGAGGATCCAAGCCGGGCCGCCGGCAAGGCCTTCGTCCTCGCCTGGATGAACGAGCGGGTCTTGTATCAGCATGCGTGCGGGCGCCGAGCGGCCGGACGACCCGACGCTCATCGAGGCCCTGTTCGAGGTCTGGGAGCGCAGCGTCTACGGCCCGCGCTGACCGCCGCCGCTACCATCCTCGCTTCGCATGGCCGTCCCCAAGAAGAGGACCTCGCGCACACGGCGCGACAAGCGCCGCGCCACCCACAAGGCGAGGGCGCCGCGCCTGAACGAGTGCCCGCGCTGCCACAGTCCGCGCCTGCCGCATCGGGTCTGCCCGGTGTGCGGGACCTATGCGGGGCGTGAAGTGATCGAGCACGAGATCGCCGAGGCGGCCCCCGCGCAGACTCCGGAGGCCGAGGAGTAGGCCAGTTGACGACGGTCGCCCTCGACGGTCGCGGCGCCGAGCGAGGGCCCGAGGCAATCGTCGCCGGCGCCCGAGCCGCGGCGGCCGACGGGATCCGGCTGCGCGTGTTCGGCGACCCGACCGCCCTGGCCGCGGTGGAGGGGATAGCCGGCGCGGAGCTGGTGCCGGCGGACGAGGAGATAACCAACGCCGAGGAGCCCGTCGCCGCGGTGCGCTCGAGGCCGGGGGCCTCGGTCGTCCTTGCCGCCCTGGACGTCGCCGAAGGCCGCTCACAGGCGATGGCAAGCGCCGGCTCCACCGGGGCGACCATGACCGCCGCCCTGTTCGCGCTGCGGCGCCTGCACGGCGTTCGCCGTCCGGCGCTCGCCCTCCAGCTGCTGGTCCCGGGCCGGTCGGGGCCGCCGACGCTGCTGCTCGACGTGGGGGCGAACGCAGACGCCAGGGCCCATGACCTGGTGCAGTTCGCCTACCTGGGCGCCGCCTTCAGCGAGGCGGTGCTCGGGGTTGCCCAGCCGAGGGTGGCGTTGCTGTCGGTCGGGGAGGAGGCGAACAAGGGCTCGGCGGAGGTGGTGGAGGCGCACGCCAGGCTGGCCGGCGCCGGGAACATCGACTTCAGGGGAAACATCGAGGGGCGGGACCTGCTGGCCGGGGTGGCCGAGGTGATCGTCACCGACGGGTTCACCGGCAACGTCGTCCTGAAGACGATCGAGGGAACGGCCAAGGCCGTTGCCGAAGCGGTACGCGCCGCGGCCCGCTCTGGGCCCGTGGCGGCCGCGGGCGGGCTCCTGCTTCGCCACTCGCTGGCCGGCTTGCGCCGCCGTCTCGATCCCGACACGACCGGGGGTGCGGTCCTGCTCGGCTTGAGGGGGGTTGCCGTGGTGGGACACGGCAGCTCCGGGCCCGAGGGCATCGCCAATGCGGTGCGGCTGGCGGCGCGCACCTCCGGCCAGAGTGCCGTCGAGCGAACCGCCGAGCTGCTGGAAGGGGCGGGTGTGACCCGCGGCGGGCTGCGAGATGCCTCGTTGCGGGCCGGAATGCGTGATAGGAAGGGGGCATGAGCAACGACGGGCAGAACCGCGAAGACGTGCTGGCCAAGGTGCGGGAGCACCTGTCGAACGAGCTCGAGGTGCCGCTCGACCGCATCGACGAGTCCACGCGCATTCGCGAGGACCTGGATGCGGACTCCCTCGACCTCTACGAGCTGGTGATGGAGCTCGAAGACACCTACGGGGTAAGCGTTTCCGAGGAGGAGGCGGCGAAGATCGAGACCGTGGGCCAGGCGGTGGAGTTCGTCGCCCAGCGGCTCGGCGTCGGGGCCTAGCCCAAGGCGCTCATGCCACGGCTCGCGGAGCTGATCGAGGCGCTGCCTGAGGATCTGCGACGCAGAGCCGTCACCCACTCCTCGTGGGTGGGCCATCGGGCGGACTCATACGGCCGCCTCGCTTTCATCGGGGATGGCGTCCTGGGGCTGGCGGTGGCCGAGCACCTCTATCGGCGCTACCAGCGCGCGGACATCGGCAGGTTGACCAAGGTTCACGGCCAGGCGGTCAGCGGGCGCGCCTGCGCCGAGGTGGCCGAGGCCCTGGGCCTGCCGGCGAAGCTGCGCGAAGCGGGGCCGTCCGACCCCGAGGGCGGGATCGACCCGGAGGGGCTCGTGGCCTCGGAGCGTGCGCTGGCCTCGGTATGCGAGGCGATGATCGGCGCCTGCTACCTGCACCATGGCTTCGAGGTGACCGCCGAGGCTACGGTGGCCGCCTTCGCCCCGCAGATCGAGCTGGCGTCCGAGACCCTGCTGGACTTCAAGTCCGCCCTCCAGGAGCTGCTTGCCCGAGAGGGCACCCGCGTAACCTACGAGGTCGTTCAAGAGGCGGGCCCTGCCCACGATCGCCGCTTCGAGGTTGTCGCGCTCTCCGGCGACGAGGTGATCGGCAAGGGGGAGGGGCGAAGCAAGAAGGCCGCCGAGCAGGCTGCCGCGGCCGAGGCGCTGGAGCGCCGAGAGCGGTAGGAAGCCGGCTCCAGGCGACGAAACAGAAGACCGTCCGATCCGACAGCGAGCCTACCTGGGGCCGCGCAGCCGATTCCATGCATCTGAGCTCGATCACGATCAAGGGCTTCAAGTCCTTTGCGGAGCGCACCCGGCTCGTGTTCTCGCCCGGCGTCAGCGTGGTCGTTGGCCCGAACGGCTGCGGCAAGTCGAACATCACGGACGCCGTGCTCTGGGCCCTCGGGGAGCAGAGCCCGCTGGCGGTACGCGGCCAGAGCATGCAGGACATGATCTTCGCGGGCGGCGAGCAGCAGTCGGCGCGCCGCTACGCCGAGGTGGAGGTGGTGCTGGACAACTCGGATGGCGGAGGAGTCGAGCAGCGAGTTCTCGGAGATCTCGATCAGGCGGCGGCTGGATCGCAATGGCGACGGGGAGTACCGGCTGAACGGGGCGCGCTGCCGGCTCGTCGACGTGATCGAGGTGCTGGCCGACGCAAATCTCGGCCGCGAGATGCACTCGGTGATCAGCCAGGGCCGGGTGGAGGAGATAGTCCACTCGAAGCCCCGCGATCGGCGGCTCTTGGTGGAGGAGGCGGCGGGGCTCGGCAAGCACCGCAAGCGGCGCCGGCGTGCCCAGCTGAAGCTCGAGCGCACCCAGGAGAACCTCGACCGGGCGCTCGACGTGGAGCGCGAGGCCCGCAGCCGGCTGCGGCCGCTGAAGCGCCAGGCTCAGGCGGCGGACATCCAGGCCCGCCTCGAGCGTGAGGCCGGCGAGTTGCGTGCCACGCTGCTGGCCGACGAGCTCCGCGGGCACTCGAGCGAGCTCGAGGGCGCCGAGCGCGAAGCCGCCAAGGCACGTGACGCGCGCGAGCGCATCGAGGCGGAGCAGGCAAAGGTCAATCGGCGCCGGAGCGAGATCGAGCAGCGCCTCGCCCACCGCGATCGTGAGCGAACCCAGGTTTGGGGTCGGCTGACGGCCCTGCGAGCCGCCCACGAGCGGCTCAGCGTCCGCGCCGAAGCGCTTTCCCTGCGCCGCGGCGAGCTCACCGACGAGCTCGAGCGGCATCGCGCCGCGCTCGGCGCGCTGGCCGATGAAGCCCCGGCAGGCGGCGAAGGCACGGACGACGATCCCGTGGGCTCCGGGCTGAAGCGGATCTCCTCGGCGCTCGAAACGGCGGGACAGGCCCTGGAGCGGGCCAGGGCGGCGGACAGCGTCAGCGCGCGAGCGCCGGAGGTGGCGCGGATCCGCGAAGCATCCGAGCGCGCCGCTCATGGCGCGCGGCGGGTAGAGGAGCTCCTGGGTCAACGCCGGCAGGACTCGCTGGAGAGCCGTGTCCGGGCGGCGGCAGGGCTTCTGGAGCAGCTCGACGGGCTGCTCGAGGCGACGGCAGAAGTGCGGACGGCGGTCGGCGAGCGCGCGGCCGGGCTCGAGCGCCGGATGCTCGACCAGAACGACGCCGACGACGTGACGGCGCAGCTCCGTGCCTGCTCCGAGGCGGAGGCGGAGCTCCAGGGCAGGTTGCATGCGATGGGCGACTCGGTGACCGATAGCGAGGTACGGGCAACCCACCTGCGCGATCGGCGTGACGAGGCGGCGGCGGAGCTGGAGCGAATTTCCTCTCGGCTTGGTCGTGAGATCGAGCCTGCGAGCGAGACGCTGAGCGGGGAGGAGCGCGACCTGCTCGACCAAAAGCTCGAGCGCTTGGCGCGGCGCCGCGAGGCGCTGGGCCCGGTGAACCCGCTGGCCGAGCAGGAGTACTCCGACGCCCTCGCTCACGTCGGCCGGCTCGAGGAGCAGCGGCAGGACCTCGAGTCGGCGCTGGCGGAGCTCCAGGGCCTGATCCGCGACACCGACCGCAAGATCCGGGTCGCCTTCGAGGAGACGTTCGAGGCGACCGAGCGAAACTTCGAGGAGCTGATCGAGCACCTCTTCCCCGGCGGCCGCGGCCGCCTGCGCCTGGTCGGCGAGCCCGGCCCCCGTCTGGTGCTTGGTGGCGAGGCCACCGATGAGGCGGCTCACGGTGGCGAGCCCGACGCAGACCCTGCGGCGCCCGGAGTCGCAGACGAGGAGGCGGCCAGCACTGATGGTGGCTCAGGCGATGGTGTCGAGATCGAGGTCACGCCCGCCGGCAAGGCCACTCGTCGCCTCTCGCTGCTGTCCGGTGGCGAGAAGGCGCTGGTGGCGCTCGCCTTCGTGTTCGCCGTCTTCCTGGCCCGCCCCTCGCCCTTCTACATCCTGGACGAGGTCGAGGCGGCGCTGGACGATGCGAACATCGACCGCTTCCTCCAGCTTGTGCGGCGCTTCTCCGGGCGGGCGCAGTTCGTGATCGTCACCCACCAGAAGCGGACCATGGACGCCGCCGACGTGCTCTACGGGGTCAGCATGGGCAGCGGCGGCGCCACCAAGGTCATCTCCCGCCGCCTCTCGCACGCAGACGAGGCGGAGGACGAGGCCGCCGAGGCCGCCGAGGCGGCCTGAGGCGTCCGAGAGGTCGGGCGCGCACTAAGGTGGCGCGCCATGGCCTCCTCCTGGCGTCGCCTGCGCGAGAGTCTCTCGAAGAGCCGCCTGGCGCTCCAGGCGGAGCTCAGCTCCAGTCTCTTCGAACGGCTCGATGACGAGACCTGGGAACGGCTCGAGGAGGCGCTGATCCTCGCCGACGTGGGGGCGCGGACCACGGCCGACGTGGTCCGGCGGCTCGAGGGCGAGGTCGATGCCGGCAGGGTCGAGGGTGCCGACGCGGTGCGGGAGCGGCTGGTCGAGCTGCTCGCCGAGGTGGCCGGCCCGGATAACGCAGAGATCGATTTGTCCAGCCGCCCCGCGGTGATCATGGTGGTCGGCGTCAACGGCACCGGCAAGACGACCACGATCGGCAAGCTCGCCTGGCGGCTGCGAAACGAGCTCGGACTGTCGGTGATCGTCGCCGCGGCCGATACGTACCGCGCCGCCGCCATCGAACAACTCGAAGCCTGGGCCGAGCGCGCCGACGCCGAGATCATCCGCGGGTCGGCGGGCGGCGATCCGGGTGCCATCCTCTTCGATGCGATCGCCGCCGCCCAGTCGCGGGGCGTCGACGTGGTGGTCGCCGACACCGCCGGCCGCCTGCACACGCACGCGAACCTGATGGCGGAGCTGGCCAAGGTGCGCCGCGTGGCGGCGAAGCAGCTCGACGGAGCCCCTCACGAGTGCCTGATCGTGATCGACGCCACCACCGGCCAGAATGGCCTGCGGCAGGCGCAGGTCTTCGCCGAGGCCGTCGATCTGACCGGCGTCGTGCTGACCAAGCTCGACGGCACGGCCAAGGGCGGCATCGCCCTGGCGATCGCCTCCGAGCTGGGCCTTCCGGTGAAGCTGATCGGGATCGGGGAGGGACTCGAGGACCTGCGGCCGTTCGACGCCCGCGAGTTCGCCGCCGCGTTGCTCGGCGACTGATGGCGGTCGGGCTCGCCGCGTAAGTCGCTCTAAGCTGGGCTCATGTTCGATCAGCTCTCCGACCGCCTCCAGGACGCCCTCTCCGGCGTTCGCTCCAGAGGCAAGCTGACCGAGGCGGACGTCGACCGGGCGATGCGCGAGATCCGCCTCGCGCTGCTCGAAGCGGACGTCAACTTCAAGGTCGTCAAGCAGTTCACCTCCCAGGTCAAGGAGCGCTGTCTGGGCGCCGGCGTCCTGGACAGCCTCAACCCCGGCCAGCAGGTGGTGAAGATCGTCAACGAGGAGCTGGCGGCGCTGATGGGGGGTGCCAGCCGCGACCTCGCCTTGGCCGGCTCGGGCCCGACCGTGATCCTGATGGCCGGGCTCCAGGGCTCGGGTAAGACGACGGCGTGCGCGAAGCTCGCCAAGCATTTCGCCAAGGACGGAAAGCGGGCCGCCCTGGTCGCCTGCGACACCCAGCGCCCGGCGGCGGTCGAGCAGCTGGTCACGGTCGGCAAGCAAGCCGGGGCCAAGGTCTATGAGCAGGGCACCGAGCGCGATCCGGTGGAGATCGCCGAGTGGGCGCTGGGAGAGGCCCGGGCGGCCGGCGAGGACGTGCTGATCGTCGACACCGCGGGTCGCCTGCACGTCGACGAGGAGCTGATGGACGAGTTGGCGGCCATCCGCAAGCGCACCAAGCCGCACGACGTCCTCCTGGTGCTCGACGCGATGACCGGCCAGGACGCGGTGAACGTCGCCGAGGCGTTCGCGGAGCGGGTCGAGTTCGACGGCGTGCTGCTGACGAAGCTCGACGGGGACGCCCGCGGCGGCGCGGCGCTGTCCGTGAAGGCGGTGACCGGCAAGCCGATCCTGTACGCGTCGGTGGGCGAGAAGCTCGACGAGCTGGAGCGCTTCCACCCGGAGCGAATGGCGGGCCGGATCCTCGGCATGGGCGACGTGCTGTCGCTGATCGAGAAGGCCGAGGAGGTCTCGGACACCCAGCAGGCCGAAGACCTGGAGCGCAAGATTCGCCAGCAGCAGTTCACCCTCGAGGACTTCCTTCAGCAGCTGCGCCAGGTGAGGCGCATGGGGCCGCTCTCCAACGTGCTCGGGCTGATGCCCGGCATGGGCAAGGCGATGAAGCAGATGCGGCAGGTGAACATGGACGAGCGCGAGCTCGATCGAATCGAGGCGATCATCCTCTCGATGACGCCCACCGAGCGGGCGCGGCCGGACCTGATCGACGGCTCGCGGCGCAAGCGGATCGCGCGGGGCTCGGGGACGACCGTGCAGGCGGTGAACCAGCTCGTCAAGCAGTTCGCGCAGATGCGCAAGGTGATGGCCCAGCTCGCCAAGGGCAAGCTGCCCGACCCGCAGCAGCTGATGCGCGGCATGTAACCTGGTCCGCCGCGCATGGCCGTACGAATCAGACTCAGAAGGGTCGGGGCGAGAAGGGACCCGGTATGGCGAATCGTCGTCGCCGACCGCCGCTCGCCGCGCGACGGCCGGACGATCGAGACGATCGGCCACTACAACCCGCAGACCGACCCATCGACGATCGTGCTCGACGAGGAGCGCGCCCGTCACTGGATCACGCACGGCGCTCAGCCCACCCGCACGGTCGCGGGCCTGCTGCGTACCAAGGGCATCGAGGCGACGGGCTCGTAGTCAGATGGCCAGCCATGCGTGAGCTGGTCGAGTTCCTCGCCCGGGCGCTGGTCGAGGACCCGGACTCCGTGCAGGTCGAGGAGGTGGAGGAGGACGGAGACCTCGTCCTCGAGGTGACCGTGGGCGGCGACGACCTCGGGCGGCTGATCGGCAGAGGGGGCCGGGTCGCGAACGCGATCCGTGCGGTGGCCAGGGCTGCCTCGACCGGGACCGAGCGGCGGGTCTTGGTCGAGTTCATTGAAGCTTGACGTCTTCACCCTCTTCCCCGAGTGGTTCGAGTGGTTCGGCGGGCAGCGGCACGTGCGCAACGCGATCGAGCGCGGGGCCGAGCTCCGCTTCTTCGACTATCGAGCCACGACCCCGATCGGCGGCGGCCAGGTCGACGACTCGCCCTACGGCGGCGGGGCCGGCATGGTGCTGCGGGTCGACGCCGTCGACGCGGCGCTGAACGCGGCCTACGGGGAGAGCCGCGAAGGCAAGCGGATCGTGCTGCTGACTCCCTCCGGCCGCCAGCTCGACGACGCCTTCGCCGGCGAGCTGGCCGCGGAGCCCGAGCTGGCGCTGCTGTGTGGTCGCTACGAAGGGGTGGACGAGCGCGTCTCCGAGCATCTGGCCACCGACGCCGTCTCGGTGGGGCCCTACGTGCTCTCGGGTGGCGAGCTGGCCGCAATGGTGGTCGCCGACGCGGTGATCCGCAAGCTCCCCGGGTCCCTCGGCCACGCAGACAGCGCGGTCGAGGAGTCGTTCTCGGAGGCGCTCGGAGGAGCGCCGGAGTACCCGCACTACACGCGCCCCGCGTCGTACCGGGGCTGGGAGGTGCCCGAGGTGCTGCTCTCGGGCGACCATGCGCGGGTGCGGCAATGGCGGCTGGAGCAGAGCCGCCGGCGGGCGGGCGGCCCGTCTGGCGGCTAGCGGCTCTCCGCTACTATTCTGCGGCCGCGCGGGCCTTCGCTGATCGGAGGCCCGTTGTGCGCCAAAGGTCAGGCGTCGTCTCCGGCCTCAGGCGGGCGGCAAGAGCCCCGGCACGCCCTCGCAGGAGCCCATGAGCACGATCATCGAGAGCATCGAGCAGCGTCAGCTGAGGCGGATGCCCCGGTTCGCGCCCGGCGACCGGGTGCGCGTCCACTTCCAGGTCGTCGAGGGCAGCCGCCGGCGGACCCAGGTGTTCGAGGGCGTCGTGATCGCTCGGCGTGGCGCCGGTGCGAGGGAGACGTTCACGGTGCGCAAGCAGTCGTTCGGCGTCGGAGTCGAACGCACCTTCCCGGTCCACTCGCCGAAGATCGAACGGCTCGAGGTGGTGGCCAGGGGCGACGTGCGGCGCGCCAAGCTCTACTACCTGAGGGGTCGAGTCGGCAAGCGGGCCCGCGTCGCCGAGCGGCGGTGGGGCATCGAGGACGAGCTGGTGATCACGGCCGACGAGGACGAGGCTGTCGATTCGGAGGGCGTCGCCCAGAGCGAGGCTGAGTCGATCCCCGTGCCCGAAGAGGGCGAGGAGGGGAGGCAGAGGGGGCAGAGGAGGCAGAGGGAGTCGAGGTCACTGCAGAGGGTGAGGCGGCGCCTGAGCCCGAGCCCTCCGAGGAATCCGAGGCGGAGGCCGAGGATTCCGAGGATTCAAAAAGCTGATCCCGAGGCCGACAACGGGGCGCGGGGCGCTCGTCGAGCTGGTGCTGATCGTTGCCCTGGCGATCGGCCTGGCGCTGGTGATCCAGGCCTTCGTGGTGAAGCCGTACCAGATCCCGTCGCCGTCGATGGAGCCCACGCTCGACGTGGGCCAGCGCGTGCTCGTCAACCGAGTGGGCTACCACCTCGGCGATCCTGACGTCGGTGACGTCGTCGTCTTCCATCCGCCGGCGGGAGCGGAGAACGGGCAGCAGTGCGGCGTTCAGCAAGGCCGCCGGGAGCCCTGCCCGGAGCCGACGCAGGAGCAGTCGGACACCAACTTCATCAAGCGGATCGTCGCCAAGCCCGGCGACACGCTCAGGATCCACAACGGGCACCCCGTGGTCGACGGGGTGGAGGCCAAGGAGGACTTCATCAGGCCCTGCAGGGGTGGAAACGGGTGCAATTTCCCGCAGGAGATCACCATTCCACCCGATCACTACTTCATGATGGGCGACAACCGTGGGTCGAGCGACGACAGCCGCTTCTGGGGCCCCGTCCCCCGAGACTGGATCATCGGCGAGGCCTTCTTCACCTACTGGCCGCTCGACCGGATCGGGATCCTCTAACGGCAGCACGAGCCGGGCTCTCGCGCGTCGCCGGCGCCGCGCGGCGCGCCTGTTCCGCTTCGACCGCGCGCTCGGGGCGCGCTTCGTCGCCGGCGCCGACGAGGCTGGGCGCGGGTCGCTGGCGGGGCCGCTCGTGGCGGCGGCGGTGCTGATCGACTACCGCACCCTCAGCCGCCGCGACCGGCGCGCCCTCTCCGAGCTCGACGACTCGAAGGTGCGCAGCTCGGAGGATCGCGAGAAGCTCTACCCGCTGGTGGTGCGCGCGGCGGCGCGGGTCGCCGTCACGGTCCGCTGTGCCCGCGGGATCGACGCCCGGGGCCTGCACGTCACCAATCTGGCGGCGCTCGCGCGCAGCCTGGAGCGCGTCGCGGTGCCCGGAGCCGCCTGCCTCGTCGACGGGTTCTCGGTGCCCAGCTGCGGTCGCTCACCGCGCCGTGGTCGACGGCGATGCTCAGAGCGCCGCGATCGCGGCCGCCTCGGTGGTGGCGAAGGTGACCAGGGATCGCTACATGTGCAGCGTGGATTCCTCCTATCCGGAGTTCGGCTTCGCCGGCAACGTCGGCTACTCGACTCCCGAGCATCGAGCGGCGATCATCGAGCATGGGCCTTCGGCGCTTCACCGGCGCTCCTTTCAGTCGATCGCCTACAGCCAGCTCGAGCTCTGACGCGGCGGGCCCGGGTCAAGTAGGGGAGGCCGGGCCTCGCGCCGAGGCTTATGGCTTTTTACGTCCATAGGACGTCAACGCCACGAGCCGACCGCCGGCGTCAGAACGCGCCGCGAAGGTGCTCCCACTCGACCGCGTGGCCGCTGAGTCGAGGCGGAGCCCGACCACGTCGAAGCGAAGCGCTCGGTGCGGAGGGACGGAGCCGTCGTGGTCTCGGAGCCAGGCGAGCGCCAGCGACCGCAGCTTGTGCCGCTTGCGGTGGCCGACCGCCATCGCGGGGCGCTCGGGGCCGGCGAGCGACGTGGTCCGCAGCGCCTTGACCTCGACGAACACGAGCGTTCGCCCGTCGAGCGCGATCAGGTCGATCTCGCCGCGCACCGAGGAGGTCCTGACGTTGCGGGCGACGATCCGCATTCCCAGGCGCTCGAGCGAATCGGCGACCAGCCCCTCGGCGGCGCGGCCCAGCCGCTGGCGAGCCTCTGACATCGACGCCGACGCTAGCCGGGTCGTTCGCGCGGCTGGCTCGCAAGATGCGCCAACTCCGTGACGCTCGCTTGACCATCGGCGCGCCCCGTGCGATCCGATGGCACGTAGCTTCGGCGCGTGCTCGCCAGCGCCCGCACGTTCGCGCTCGTGGGGATCGAGGCGCGGGAGGTTCAGGTCGAGGTCGATGTCGCGAGCGGCGGTTTGCCGAGCTTCTCATTGGTCGGGCTTCCCGATCCGGCGGTCAGGGAGTCGCGCGAGCGGGTGCGATCGGCGCTCGCCAACTCGGGCTTCAAGTTCCCCCTGCAGCGGATCACCGCCAACCTCGCACCCGCCGACCTGCGCAAGGCCGGCCCGGGCTTCGACCTGGCGATCGCCGCGGCGCTGCTGGGGGCCTCCGGCCAGCTCCCGCTGGAACGGCTCCAGCATGTGGCGCTGGCCGGCGAGCTGGCGCTCGACGGCTCGATCAGGCCGGTGCCGGGAATCCTGGCGATGGCGGAGGCTGCGCGGCAGCTCGAAGCGCGCGCGATCGTGGTCCCGGCGCCCAACGCGCCGGAGGCCGCCCTGGCCGGCGAGCCCAGGGTCGTCCCGCTGGTCCGGCTCGAGCAACTGGCGCTCCTGGGCACGGAGGATGAGCCGCTCGCTCCCCAGCGTCCGGTCTGGAGCGCGAACGGCTTCGGGCCGTCGGCACCGGACCTCGCCGACCTGCGGGGCCAGCCGTACCTCCGCTACGCCCTGGAGGTGGCGGCCGCCGGCGGCCACAGCCTGCTGATCATCGGCCCTCCCGGCGCCGGTAAGTCGCTGGCCGCCCGGCGCCTGCCGTCGATCATGCCCCCGCTCGGGCGCTCCGAGGCGATGGAGGTGCTGCGGATTGCGAGCGCCTGCGGCCGCTCCCCGCGCCCGGACGCACCGCCGACCCGGCCCTTCAGGGCCCCGCACCACACGATCTCAACCGCCGGGTTGGTGGGTGGCGGCTCGCCGCCCCGGGCCGGCGAGGTGACGCTCTCGCACCGCGGCGTGCTGTTCCTCGACGAGCTGGGTGAGTTCTCCCGCGAGGCGCTCGAGGCGCTGCGACAGCCTCTGGAGGAGGGCCGGGTGACGATTGTTCGCGCTCATCACGCGATCGAGCTTCCGTGCGCGGTTCATGCTGGTTGCGGCCTCCAATCCATGCCCCTGCGGCCGGGGCGAGGAGTCCGGGGAGTGCGAGTGCCAGCCGGCGTCTGTGCGCCGCTACCGCGCCAAGCTGAGCGGGGCGCTCGCGGACCGGATCGACATCGCCATCTGGGTCGAGCGCCCCAGCGCCGAGGAGATGGGTGCGGCCCCATCGTCCGACTCGGCGAGCGTTCGGAAGCGGGTGATCGCGGCCCGTGAGCGCCAGGAGCGCAGGCTTGGAGCCGGGCGCTGCAACGCGGAGATGAGCCTGTCCGAGCTTCGCAGCTCCACTGCGATGACGCCGGAGGCCACGGCGCTGCTTGCCACCGGGCACGCGCAACTCGGCCTCAGCGGCAGAGGACACGACAGAGTCCTTGAGGCTCTCGCGCACGATCGCGGACCTCGATCGGTGCGAGGAGGTCTCGGCCGACCACGTGGCCAGAGCGCTGACCCTCAGACGGCGAGGCCTCGAGTGAGCGAGGCGCGCGGCGGGATCTGGGCCATCCGCCGGGGCGAGCCCGGCTACCCGGTCGCCATGCTCGACCTCGGCGGCGATGCGCCGGAGCGGCTCTTCGGCTGCGGCAGCCGCACGGCGATCGAAGGGCACGAGCTTGGGCACACCGTGACCATCGTCGGATCGCGCCGCGCGAGCTCATACGGGCTGGGGGTGGCGGAGGAGCTGGGCCGGCTGCTCGCGGCCGCCGGGCTCGTGGTGGTCAGCGGAATGGCCCGAGGGATCGACGCCGCGGCTCATCGCGGCGCGCTCGCGGGGGGCGGGACCACGCTGGCGGTGCTGGGCAGCGGGGCGGACGTCGCCTATCCGGCCAGCCAGCGTCGGCTGTATCGCGACATCCTCGCGAGCGGCGCGGCGATCTCCGAGGCTCCGCCGGGCCAACGCCCCGAGCCCGGAGCGTTCCCGAAGCGCAACCGGCTGATGGCGGCCCTCGGGGCGATCACGGTGGTGGTCGAGGCCGCGCAGCCATCCGGCTCGCTGATCACCGCCCGGCGGGCGTTGGACCTCGGTCGCCAGGTCGGGGCCATTCCCGGCCCGGTCACCTCGAGGGCGTCGGAGGGAACCAACGACCTGATCGTCGACGGGGCCGCGCCGATCCGCGGTGCCCAGGACGTCCTCGACCGCCTCCTCGGGGTCGGGGATCGAGCAGGTTCGGCGCTGCGGGCCGCCGCTGGAGCCGGACCTTGCGCAGCGTCGCCGAGGCGGTCGAGCTGGGGAGCAGCACCTGCGACGCGGTGGCCGTTGCCCTGGGCGCGGGCGCCGCGCGAGGTGGCGGTCGCCCTCGCCCGGCTCGAGCTGCTCGGCTACCTGCGGGCGGACGCCGCGGGGCGATACGCGCGGAGCGCCCTGATCCTGCCAGGCGGCGAGGAGGCATCACCGTAATACGCTGACTCGATGAGCCAACGCGGCCATGTCCCGGCCTGTCTGGCGATCGCCGGCTCGGACTCCGGCGGCGGGGCGGGGATCCAGGCGGACCTGAAGGCGTTTGCTCGCTGCGGCGTGCACGGGATGACCGCGATCACCGCACTCACCGCCCAGAACACGGTGGGCGTCGAGATGGTCACCCCGGTGCCGCCGGAGATGATCATCGCCCAGGTGCGCGCGGTGGCCGACGACATCGGAGTCGACGGGGTCAAGGTCGGCATGCTGGGCGACGAGCCGACGATCGACGCGGTGGTGGAGGCACTGGACCTGGTTCGCGACGCCCCGACCGTGGTCGACCCGGTGATGGTCTCGCAGAGCGGGGCCGTGCTGCTCGACCCGAACGCGAAGGCGGGCTTGATCGAGCGCATCCTGCCGAGAGCCACGGTGGCCACGCCCAACCTGCCCGAGGCGCGCGAGCTCGCGGGGCTCGGAGCAGGGGCGAGCCCCGAGCAGCTCGCGGAGGCGATCCAGGCGCTGGGGCCGGAGGCTGTGATCGTCACCGGGGGGCATTCCGAGGAGGGGGCGGACGTGCTCTTCGACGGCTCGGGCACCCTGCGGATCGAGGGCCCGCGGTACGCGGAGGGCGCCTCGCACGGATCGGGCTGCACGCATTCCTCGGCGCTGGCGGCCTTTCTCGCCCGCGGGACCGAGCTGGCGGACGCGGCGCGCTGGGCTCGGGAGATCGCAGCCGAGGCGGTTGGCAACGGCCTCGAGGGCCTCGGCGCCGGCGCCGGGCCAGTGGACGTGCTCGGCCTGGCGCGGCGCTAGCGGGCACGCAGTGGTCACGTAGCGCGCTGGCATAATCAGATTCGTGAAGCTCGTGCGCATGAAGCCCGGGCAAGGCGACGTCCTGCTGGCCGAGGGCGACCCCAAGGTCGCCGAGGACGAAGAGCGCCTGATCGAGGAGTTTCGCCGCCAGCTGGACCTCGGGATGTGGGCGGCGGTCCCGACCGCCGACGGCGCACGGCACGAGGCGACCATGGTGCGCGACTTCTCCGAGATCCCCGAGGACACCGAGCGGGTCGTGTTCTTCCCGCCGGCCGCCGGCGGTTGACGCTCGTACTGGCCACCTCTTTGATCGTGCTCGGCGGGCTGGCCGTGGCGGGCTTCGGGCCCGCTGTGGCCGAGCGGTGGCGGGGGCGCTTGGAACGCCGCGCCGCGGACCCGCCGCCACCGGCATATGACCCCGGTCGCGAGCGCCGGGCCGAGGTGCGGGCGCGCGAGCTCCTGGGCTCGGTCGTCTCGGCGCAGGAGCACGCGATGTACGAGGAGCTCGGCTTCATCGCGGTCGACGGTGGCAACGGCGAGCAGGGGTACGGGTATCTGCTCTACCCCCATCGCCCGATCGTCGCCTACGACACCGAGTCCGGCGAGCTCTTGAACGAGTACTGCGTTGGCTTTCCGGATCGCTCCGAGCCGTCGCCCAACCAGCGGCTGCCCGACGCCGACGACGTGCTCGCCAAGTGGATGTCGCTGAGGGCGGGGGAGCGCGAGTTGATCTCGGTGGCCAACATGCACGTGCCGGGGCGCCAGCTCGACCCGCGCCAGGTGGGACGGGATCTGATCCGGCTGCGTGAGTGGCGGGCCCGGCGGGTCGACGCGGTCGGATGACCCTCCCGCGTCCACGCTCGAGCGCGGTGTTCGACGGTCCCGACCGGGCCGCCGCGCGCGCGTACATGAAGGGGATCGGCTTCGACGACGAGGCGCTGCGCCGGCCCACGGTTGGGATCGCCAACACCTGGATCGAGGCGATGCCCTGCAACTTCCATCTCCGCGAGCTGGCCGAGGCGGTCAAGGAGGGCGTGCGCGAGGCGGGCGGGACGCCGATGGAGTT
Organism: uncultured Actinomycetes bacterium; assembly: GCA_963824865.1. Classification (GTDB taxonomy): domain Bacteria; phylum Actinomycetota; class Thermoleophilia; order Solirubrobacterales; family 70-9; genus AC-56. The sequence goes on from CAWGQQ010000001.1 coordinate 52,822, forward strand.
CAACACGGTCGCGATCTCGGACGGGATCACGATGGGGACCGAGGGGATGAAGACCTCGCTGGTCTCGCGCGAGGTGATCGCCGACTCGATTGAGCTGACCGTGCGCGGCTACCAGTTCGACGCCGTCGTCGCTCTCTCCGGATGCGACAAGACGATCCCGGGCTCAGTGATGGCGCTGAGCCGGCTCGACGTCCCAGCGGTGATGCTCTATGGCGGCTCGATCGCCCCCGGCCGGTGGCGCGACCGCGACGTCACGATCCAGGACGTGTTCGAGGCGATCGGCGCCCACGCGGCCGGCGACCTCTCCGACGCCGAGCTTCACGAGCTCGAGGGCTGCGCCAGCCCGGGCGCCGGGGCGTGCGGGGGCCAGTTCACCGCCAACACGATGGCCTGCGCGTTTGAGGCGATGGGCATCTCGCCGATGGGCTCGGCCATGGTGCCGGCCATGGACGGCCAGAAACACGATACGGCTCGACTGGCAGGGCGCTTGGCCCTGCAAGTGCTGGCGGACGACCTACGCCCCAGCAAGGTGATCACCCGGGAGTCGCTGGAGAACGCGATTGCCTGCGTGTGCGCGTCGGGCGGCTCCACCAACGGCGTCCTGCATCTGCTGGCGATCGCCCGCGAGGCCGGGATCGAGCTCGAGATCGACGACTTCGAGCGCATCTCGCGCCGCACCCCGCTGCTCGCCGACCTGAAGCCGAGTGGCAGGTTCGTCGCCACCGACCTCTACAAGGCGGGCGGGGTTGGGGTGATCGTCAAGCGGCTCGCCGAGGCCGGCATCCTCCACGAGGAAGCGCTCACTGTGACTGGGCGAACCGTGGGCGAGGAGGCGAGCGCCAGCGAGGAGACGCCGGGTCAGGTGGTCGTCCGGCCGCTCTCGGAGCCGCTGAAGCCGGAGGGCGGCTTTGCGGTCCTGCGTGGGAACCTCGCTCCGGAGGGTTGCGTGGTCAAGCTCGCCGGAACCGAGCGTCTCAGCCAGAGTGGGCCGGCGCGCGTGTTCGAGTCCGAGGAGGACGCCTTCGCGGCGGTCTCGGAGCAGGCGATCAAGGCGGGCGAGGTGGTCGTGATCCGCAACGAGGGCCCGGCCGGCGGCCCGGGCATGCGCGAGATGCTGCACGTCACCGCAGCGATCGTCGGCGAGGGACTCGGGGAGGAGGTGGCTCTGCTGACCGACGGACGCTTCTCGGGCGCCACCCACGGGCTGATGGCGGGGCACGTCGCCCCCGAGGCGGTCCGCGGCGGGCCGATCGCCGCGATCCGCGACGGCGACCAGATCAGCTTCGACGTCGAGGGCCGCCGGCTGGACGTCGACCTGCCGGACGACGAGATCGCGAGGCGGATCGCCGACTACCGGCCGCCCGACCCCCATTACACGAGCGGGGTGATGGCCAAGTACGCGCGCAGCGTCTCGTCGGCCTCGCAGGGCGCGGTCACCGGCTAGCCCGTCGTCAGTCCGCCAGAAACGCTTCGAGCAGGCGGTTGAAGCGGGTCGGCCGCTCGAGTTGCGGCAGGTGGCCGGTGTCCTCGAGGATCACCGTTTGAGAGTTGCGCAGGCGCTCGGCGAAGCCGGCCGCGTCCTGCGGCGGGACCACGCGATCGTTTCGGCCCCAGACGATCAGCGTCGGCACCTCAACCTCGGTCAGCTGGTCGCCGATGTCGTAGCCCACCAGCCCCTGGATGGCGGGCAGGAACCCCGGCCTGCCGGCGCCGTTATGGAACTGCTCCAGCAGCAGCTCTCGGCGCAGCGACTCGGGGTGCTGGACCAGGCCCTTGAAGGTGGCCCAGCGAACGCGCGGTCTCCGCATGCCACGCTCCTGGAGCTTGAGCAGAAGGGGCGCCGCGGCGGTGGCCATCCGCGCCGCCGTCTCAACGGGCTGGCGACGCATCCGCACATGGGAGATCCCGGCGGCGGACACCAGCACCAGCTTCTCGAACCGGTCGGGCTCGGCGGATGCGGCCTCGGCCGAGATGAAGCCGCCCATCGAGTTCCCGACCACGGCGCAGTCGCGGACCCCGAGCGCATCGCAGAAGGCGTGCAGCAGGCGCCCGTAGGCCTCGATCGAGATCTCCCATTCGGGCATCGGTGAGTGGCCGAACCCGGGCAGGTCGAGTGCCAGCACGCGATGCTCGCGAGCGAAGTGGGGGATGTTCTCGAGCCAGTTCTGCCAGCTCCCGGAGAGGCCGTGGACGAAGACGATCGGAATCCCGGGTCCCGAGCCGAGCTCGACGTAGTTCACGCGGGCTCCCTCGACGTTCACCCAATGCACGTGAGCGCGCCAGTCGATCTCGAGCCACTCCGGCTCGGAGTTGCCGTAGGGGTCCGGGCCCTCGGGCGGCGTCGGGTCGGGGAGCTGGCCGATCGGGTTCGCGAAGGGGAAGTACTCCTCCAGAAGCTGCCCGACCAGGGTGGTGCTCGGCGTATCCCGGGTGGGGGCGCTCACGGCTGGGGAGTATGGCCTACCCGGCCGGGATGTCCTTCAGCAATTGCCTATGCAGTCCATGTGGAAGCCGTCGATGTAGACCGTCCGCGGGGTCGCCCCCTTGCTGTACGTGCCGACGCGGAACCTGACCCGCGCTCCGTTCTCGTTGCCGCTCTCGTTGTCGACCTCCGTTCGCGGCAGCCGCTCGTCGTAGCCGTTCGGCCCCGGCCCGTCGGTATCGATCCACGCCTGCGCGAAGCCGACCGATCGGTCGTCGGAGAATCGCGTGTGGACCTTGACCGCGAACCAGCGATCCCGCGGGATCGACCCGAGGTCGAAACGGACCTGGCCCTCCGACTGGGGCCTCGTGCAACGAGGCACCGCGACCAGCTGGAGCCGGTTCGGATCGTCGTCGCGGTTGGAGAGGCCGCCGTTGAAGCAGTCTCCGCCGAACTCCCCGGACATCTTGTGCTGAGAGATCTTGCCGCCATGGCTCGTCGAGCTCGGGATGTACACCAGCATCTCGTAGGCCACGTGGGGATCGGGCCCGCCGGCGGCCTTGGCCAGCTCGGCGCGTCCCCTGCCCGCGGGGATCGAGAAGCGAGCCGAGCACGCGCCCTCCGCGACGACCGTACGCTCGATCGTGGTCGAGCCCGGATAGTCGGAGCCGCTGGCGTCGTTGTCCCAGCCGCCCTTCCCGCCGAGCAGGCTGCAGCCGTCAAAGCCACCGTCGAAGTCGATCTCCGCCCCGATCAGTGACGGGTAGCCGCTTTGCGGGGGGGTCGTGATGGGAACCGCGCTCGTGGTGGAGCGGGCGCGGTGCCGCGCCCAGGCCGCATCCTCGGCGCCCTCCGCGGTGCCGGCGTTGACCTCGTACACGGCCTTCCCACCGCCGGGGCCGACGATCGTGACGCTCCACGTGGTTTCGCCTTGGCCTGAGGCGGACACAGCGAGACCGCCCAAGGCCAGCGCCGCGACCAATCCGGCCACGGCCGTGCGTCGTTTGTTCGTCCCCTGCCTGAGCACGTATCGATCCCTCTTCCCTACGGATCGGGCTTCAATCGCGGAATTTCCGCGGCTTTCTACTTTCCGGTAGTGGCCGCCGGTAGAAACCGCGCAGCCCGGCCGTTACGCGTACCCCGCCCGCTCGAGGATCGGGATCTCGTGGATCTGGGGGGGCTGGAGGTGGTCCCAGAGGATGCCGCGGGGGCGCTCGTAGGTCCGCTCCACCTCAATCACGGCCCGAGGCGTGGCGATCAGGTCGACGGGCAGGTCGTGCTCGGTGGTCCTCAGGTGCTCGCGAAGGATCTGGATCGGGTGCACGGTGGTGGCGACACAGGTGCGGTCGTCGATCTTCCCTGCGTCGATCAAGAGCCCGTACTCGAGATCGGAGAAGCCGCCTCCCTTGCCGACCCGGGCCCCGCTCAGGTTGACCGCCACCGAGCCGCAGAGCACGAAGTTGACCTTGGGCATCTCCTCGAGCGCGACCACCCGCCCGTGACGGAGCGCCCCCTTGATCGTCGCGGCCTCACGCACCTGCGCCTTCGTGAGGCGCTTCGGATCGAGGAGGCGGAACGGGTGCTTGTCGCGCAGCCTGGGTACTGCCATCACGAGCTGCTTGCCCTCCTCGAGCGCGAGCCGCCGGGCGTGGGTCTGGGGTGAGTCGGGGTTCGCCTTGATCACCTGGGCGCGCTTCCAGAGGCGGTGCGCGGCCAGCTTCTGGGCGGCCAGCTTGGCGCCGGCGTAGTTGGGGATCCGCCCCTCGGCGCCCGGAAACCGCGAGACCCCCTCCCGGTCCATCGCCCGCCATACGGCCCGTCGCACCTGGTCCTTGGAGCGCATCGAGGGAAACATATTGGCCGCCCCCGGACTCGCGCCGCGGGGATGGCAGAATGACGCCTCATGGCCGACGAGCACCGCACGTCGTTGGGCGCCCCGATCCCCGCTTCGGCGGAGGAGACGGACGAGGAGCCCGGGGCGCCCGCATTGCCGGCACCGGTCAGCGAGCCCGGGGCGGCGGAGGCCATGCGGGAGCTCTTGCCGGCAATCGAGCCGGAGCGGCGGCTCAACGACTGGGGTCGCTCGGAGCGGATCGAGGACATCTTCGATCGCACCCTGCTCGAGTTCTTCTACCGCTACTGGTTCCGGGCCGAGGTCGAAGGGATCGAGAACGTCCCGTCGGACCGCGGGGCGCTCCTGGTCTCGAACCACGCCGGCGCCCTGCCGCCGGACGCGGCGATGATCGCCAAGGCGATTCGCGAGGAGCATCCCTACCCCCGCCCCCTGTACCTGACCGTCGAGCACTTCTTCAAGGGGTACCCGGGCTTCTCGATGCTGATCCCGAAGATCGGCGGCGTGGCGGCGCACCCCGCGAACGTGCACCGGCTGCTCTGCGACGAGCGCCAGCTCGTGCTCGTCTTCCCCGAGGGGCGCAAGGGCACCGAGAAGCTGTATCGCGACCGCTACCGGTTGCGGCGCTTCGGCCGCGGCGGCTTCGTGGAGGCGGCGATGCGCGCGGAGGCGCAGATCGTCCCCACCTGCGTCGTGGGAGCGGAGGAAGCGATGCCCGTCTTCGGCCAGGTGGATTTCCTGCGGCGGCTCACGGGGCTGATCTACTTCCCGATCACCCCCACCTTTCCCTGGCTCGGCCCCCTGGGGATGTTGGGCTACCTGCCGGCCAAGTTCAGGATCCGCTTCCTGGAGCCGATCGACACCGTCGAGCTCGGGGGGGCGGAGGCCGTCGAGGACAAGGCGCTGGTGCAGACCCTGGCCCAGGAGATCCGCGCCCGGATCCAGGAGAGCCTCCACGAGATGCTCGCAAGGAGAAAGTCGGTTTGGCTCGGATGAGCGCCAGCGGGCCGAGCGAGGCGCTCGCCGGGCTGGAGGCGCCCAGGGACGAGGGGAGTCGCCGCGTGCTGGTCACCGGGCTCTCCACCTATTGGGGCGGCCGCCTGGCGCAGGCGCTGGAGAGCTTCGAGCACATCGAGGCGATCATCGGCGTCGACAACAAGGCGCCGAAGCACGAGCTCGAGCGCACCGAGTTCGTGAAGGTCTCCAACCAGCACTCCCTGCTCCAGCGAATCGTGCGAGCGGCTGAGATCGACACCGTGATCGACACCCGGCTGGTCGTCAACTCGCTGATGGCGTCGCCGCGGGCGGCCCACGAGAACAACGTGATCGGCACGATGAACATCCTCGCCGCCTGCACCGGGGCGGATTCGCCGGTTCGGAAGTTCGTCTTCAAGAGCTCCACCCACTACTACGGCTCCGAGCAGGACGATCCGGCGTTCTTCACCGAGCGGATGCGCCGGCCGCATGCACCGCACTCGGCCCTGGAGCGCGACATGGTGGAGGCCGAGCAGGCGGTGAACGACTTCGCCGAGCGAAACCGGGACGTAACGACGACCGTGCTGCGCTGCGCGAACGTGCTCGGGCCCGACGTGGATACCGCGTTCACGCGCATGTTCCGCTTCCCGCTGGTGCCGATGGTGCTCGGCTTCGACCCCCGGCTCCAGTTCGTGCACGAGGATGACGTCGTCCACGCCCTCGAGCACGCCGCCTTCCACGTCGCGCCGGGCATCTACAACGTGGCGGCCGACGGCGTGCTGGCGCTGTCGGAGATCGTCGGCCTGCTCGGCAAGCGGCCGCTGCCGGTCCTGCCGCCCTGGGGCACGGGCCTGGTTGCCGGGCCGCTTCGCCGGCTGGGCTTCAGGATCCCCGACGAGGTCGTCAACCAGCTTCGCTTCGGACGGGGAGTCGACAACCGGCTGCTCAAGGCCACGGGCTTTCGCTACGGCTACACGACCCGCGAGACCGTGCTCAACCTGGGAGAGCACCTGCGCCTCGCCTCCGTGTTGAGGGGTGTGGAGCGGACCTACACCTACGAGCGCGAGGTCGAGGAGTTCCTGCGCTGGAGCCCCTACGTGCGCCGGGAGCACTCCGGGGAGCGGCGCGGCGTGGCCGCCGATCGCGATCCGCTGGGGATCTAACCCGACTCGCTTCAGGACCGCACCGCGGTTTCTATGACCCTGGCCGTACGGCCGAATCCGGGTGACCCTCGCCCTACACTTTGCTCACCTCGCAGGAACCCGTTCGGCTCGCTCGAACCGACCTCTTGAACTCGTGAAACGACGTCTTCACCGCATGGGACGCAGAGCCCAGATTGCCTTCGCAGCCGCGGTCGGCGCACTGCTCGTGCTGGCTGTGGCCGCGTACGCCGTCGACCGCGCGAACTCGGACCAGATCGCCGACGGGGTGAGGGTGGGCGACGTCGAGGTCGGCGGGCTGTCGACCGACGAGGCGCGCAGCAGGCTCCAGCCGCGGCTCGCGGCGCCGCTCGAGAAAACGGTCACCGTGGTCTTCGAGGGCACCGAGTACAGGCTCAGCCCCGACCGGCTCGAGCTGCGAGCGGATGTCGAGGGCATGGTCGACGCGGCACTCGACGCGAGCCGCTCGGATGGCCTTCCGACGCGGGTCTGGCGCTACGCCACCAGCGGCTCGGTCGATCGCGAGATCGCCCCTCAGGTCGCCTACTCGGCGGAGGCGCTGGACGGCTTCGTCGACGAGGTCACCGGCGAGATCAATCGTCCCCCTCTCGACGCGACGGTCAGCCCCGCGCCGGCCTCGCTCAACGCGGTGCCCGCCCAGGACGGCGTGACGGTTGACGCCGACGAGCTGCGCTCCCGTCTGCGGTCGGCCATCGAAAGCCCCGATGACCGCACGGTGTCCGTCCGCGTGGACCGCGTCAAGCCCGAGGTGACCACCGACGAGCTCGCCGAGCAATATCCGGCCTACATCACCATCGATCGCGCCACCTTCCAGCTGCGGTTCTGGGAGAACCTGAAGCTGGCTCGCACCTACACGATCGCGGTCGGCGCGGCCGGCTATGAGACCTCCACCGGCGTCTACCAGGTGGAGAGCAAGCAGGTCAACCCCGACCTGGTACGTGCCCGATTCGGAGTGGGCCGGCGACCTGGCCGGCGAGGTGGTTCCGCCCGGGCCCGACAACCCCCTCGTAGGCGCGGTGGATGGGGTTCTTCGCCGGCGCCGGGATCCACGGCACCAGCGACGTCGGCTCGCTCGGCAGCGCCGCCTCCCACGGCTGCATTCGGATGGCCGTCGAGGACGTGGTCGAGCTCTACGACCTCGTCCCCCTCGGCACCCCCATCTACATCGGGAATTAGGGCGGCTGCAAACCCCGGGTCGCCGGCAGGCTTGCAATCGCGGCCGCCGAATCAACCATCCGTGGCAGCTGAATCCGTGGAGCAGGAGATCAGCCCCGACTGGGAGGCGGCGCTGCACCGGTTCGAGCGCGAGCTGAAGACGCGCGGCTCATCGCCGCACACCCTGCGGGCCTACGGCGCCGATCTGGCGGAGCTGGCGAAGTGGGCGACGGCACGGGGCATGCCGCCGGGCGGGCTGGCATACCGGGACCTGCGCGCCTACGCGGCGGCGCTGTCCGAGCGGCGCCTGGCCCGCTCGAGCGTGGCCCGCAAGCTCGCCGCCGTTCGCAGCCTCCACGACCACCTGGTGCGCACGGGTGGCGCCGCCCAGAATCCCGCCGAGCTCCTGCCGAGCCCCAAGCGTGGCTCGCGCCTTCCCCGGGTGCTGGGGCCGGACGAGATCGCGGCGCTGCTCGACCGCATTCCAGCGGCGGGGCCGCTGGAGGTCCGCGACCGAGCCCTGTTCGAGCTCGCGTACGCCTGCGGGCTGCGCGCGGAGGAGATCGTGAAGCTCGATCTCGAGGCTCCCGACTTCGACTCCGAGGCTCTGCGCGTCGAGGGCAAGGGCGCCAGGACTCGCATCGTCCCGATGGGCGAGCCCGCTCAGCGGGCCCTGGAACGCTATCTCGGGACGGCGCGTCCCGTGCTCACCGTGAACCCCGCCGAGCGCGCCCTGTTTCTCTCGCGACGGGGGCGCAGGCTGTCTCCCTCCGACGTGCGCCGCCGGCTGGAGCGCTGGGTGCGCGAGGCGTGCGTCGCGGGCCACGTGTCCCCGCACACCCTGCGGCACTCGTTCGCCACCCACCTGCTCGAGGGAGGCGCCGACCTGCGCTCGATCCAGGAGCTCTTGGGGCACTCGAGCGTCTCGACCACCCAGGTGTACACGCGCGTCGAGCCGCAGCGGCTGCGCTCTGAATACGCACGCTCGCACCCGCGAGCCTGAGCGGCGAAGGATAATTTGGTGCCGGTTATGGAAACGAACGTCAAAGCCGTCGAGCTGAAGGACCTGTGGCGGCGCTACAAGCAGGACAACGACGAGCGGGCCCGAGAGCGGCTCGTGGTCGCCTACTCGCCACTGGTCAAGTTCATCGCCGGGCGGATGGCCTCGGGGCTTCCCTCCCACGTCGAGGAAGGCGACCTGATCTCCTACGGCCTGCTCGGCCTGATCGGGGCGATCGAGCGCTTCGACCCGGAGCGGGAGATCAAGTTCGAGACCTTCGCGGTCGCCCGGGTGAAGGGGGCGATCATCGACGAGCTGCGCTCGCTTGACTGGGTGCCTCGCTCGGTCCGCGCCAAGGCGCGCGAGGTGGAGAAGGCCCATGCCAAGCTCGAGGGCGAGCTTCAGCGCTCGCCCACCGACGAGGAGATGGCGGCGAAGCTGGAGATGAGCGTCGAGGAGTTCCGGGATTCGCTGCTCGCGATCGCCAACTCCTCAGTGCTGGCCCTGGACGACCTGTGGACGTTCGCCGACCCCGAGGGGGGCGGGGGACAGATCTCCGTCCTGGACACCCTCCAGGACCCCGGCGCGATCGATCCGGAGGCCGAGGCCCAGGCGTCTGAGCTCAAGGACCGCCTCGCCGACTCCATCGAGTCGCTGCCGGAGCGCGAGCGCCTCGTGATCGCCCTGTACTACTACGAGAACCTGACCCTGCGCGAGATCGGAGAGGTGCTGGGGGTGACCGAGTCGCGCGTCTCGCAGCTCCACACCAAGGCCGTGCTGGCTCTGCGCTCCCGCTTCGCCGCCCGATCCGACGAGATCTAGCGCGGGCCGTGACATATATTGGTCGGGATGGCGTCCAGGCCAGCCGACCGGATCCGGAACGTCGCCCTGATCGGTCACCGGGGCAGCGGAAAGACCAGCCTCTGCGAGGCGCTCCTGTTCGAGGCCGGGGTGGTCAACCGGCTGGGCCGGGTCGAGGACGGCACCACCGTCTCCGACTTCGAGCCCGACGAGCACGAGCGGGGGATGTCGATCGGGGCCAGCGTGGCCTCGTTCGAGTACGGCGATCGCAAGATCAACCTGATCGACACGCCCGGGGAGCCGAGCTTCGTCGCCGACACGCTCGCCGGCCTGCGAGTCGTCGACGCCGCGGTGGTGGTGGTCAACGGGGTGATGGGGGTCGAGGTCCACACGGAGCGCCTCTGGGAGCGCGCCGCAGCCGATCACCTGGCCCGGCTGGTGTTCGTCAACATGCTCGATCGCGAGCGGGCCGACTTCTTTCGCGCGCTGGACTCCCTCAAGGAGGCCTTCGGCGGCCACGTGGTCGCTACCGAGATCCCCATCGGCTCAGAGCACGAGGTGCGCGGAGTGGTCGATCTGATCGACATGAAGGCGTTCGAGTACGCGGGGGAGGGGAGGGGCAACGCCACCGAGTCCGAGATCCCCGACGACCTGCGAGCCCAGGCCGAGGAGTACCGCGAGAAGCTGATGGACGAGGTCGCCGAGAACTCGGACGAGCTCATGGAGCGCTACCTGGAGGGCGAGGAGATCTCCCACGAGGAGATCGTCACGGCGCTCAAGCAGGGCGTCACCGAGGGGCACCTGTTCCCGGTCACCTGCGGGGTGGCGACACAGAACCTCGGCACCAACCGCCTGCTGGAGGCGCTGGTGGAGGACGTCCCCTCGCCGGCGATGCGGGGCGCGGTCAAGGCGCTCGACGACGACGGCGAGGAGGTGATGATCGAGCCCGACACCGAGGGCGAGCCGGTCGCCTACGTGTTCAAGACCACCGCCGACCCCTACACGGGGCGGATCAACCTGCTGCGGGTCTACTCCGGCGTGCTGCGCTCGGACTCGCAGTCCTTCAACGTCACGCGCAAGGAGAAGGAGCGGATCGGTCAGCTTTCCTCGCCGTGCGGCAAGGAGACCTCCACCGTGGACGAGCTCGGGGCGGGCGACATCGGCGCCGTCGCCAAGCTGCGCGAGACGCGTGCGGGGGACGTGCTCGCCGGCAAGGACGCGAGCATCTCGTTCGCGCCGCTCGAGCTGCCGTCGCCGGTGATGGCGTTCGCGTATGAGCCGAAGTCCAAGGGCGACGAGGACAAGGCGGCCGCCGCCATCCGCCGGCTGACGGAGGAGGACCCGACGCTCGACGTTCACCGCGACCCGGAGACCGGCGAGCAGATCATCGCCGGGCTCACCCAGATCCACGTCGAGGTGATCGTCGACCGGATGAAGCGACGCTACGGGGCGGAGATCGAGCTGAAGCCGCCGAAGGTCCCGTACCTCGAGACGATCCGCAAGCCGGCCAAGGCGCATGGCCGCTACAAGAAGCAGACCGGTGGGCGGGGACAGTTCGGCGATTGCCACATCGAGATCGAGCCGGCCGAGGTCGGAACCGGTTTCGAGTTCGTCAACGCGATCAAGGGCGGCGTGATCCCCTCGGGCTTCATCCCAGCGGTGGAGAAGGGGATTGCGGAGGCGATGCAGCGCGGGGTGCTGGCCGGCTACCCGATGAAGGACCTGCGGGTGCGCCTGTACGACGGCCAGCACCACTCCGTGGACTCCTCCGAGATGGCCTTCAAGATCGCCGGCTCGATGGCTTTCAAGCAGGCCGTAGCCGAGGCGGAGCCGTATCTGCTCGAGCCGATCGTGAAGGTGGCGATCGCCGTGCCCGAGGACACGGTTGGGGACGTGGTCGGCGACCTCAACTCGCGCCGCGGACGCCCGCTTGGCATGGAGCCCAAGGGATCGGCGACCGAGATCCTGGCCGAGGTGCCGATGGCCGAGGTGCTCGACTACGCGCCCGACCTGCGCGCGATCACCGGAGGCCGTGGCGACTACACGATGGAGTTCGAGCGCTACGAGGAGGTCCCGGCGCACATCGGCCAGAAGGTGGTCGCCGAGGCGCAGGCCGCAGAAGAGGAGCAGGTCAAGGCCTGAGGCATAACTCCGCCGGCTTGGAATCCCAACGGGCATCCATGCCGGATTCCAACCCGTCGGGTTGTGGCAAGAGCTTGCCCACCTCGCTCCGTGCGCGTTGCTACGTTGGAGCGCGTGCCGGACCAGCAGGACCCGTTCCCCAACTGCGCCGTCTGCGGGCGGACCATCCTCAAGGGCGAGCACGCGCACGAGTACGTGAGCCCGCAGGGCCAGCGCCTGGGCGTCTGCGTGCTGTGCCGCTCGCGCGCCGAGGCGTCCGGCTGGATCCCCGCCGAGCTGGCCGGCTCCGGAACGTATGCGCCGCCGAGCCGCGCCCGGCGCGGCGAGGCGCTTCGCAAGCGCCTCGAGCGCGCTGCGTCCCGCGCCCGCTCGAGCGCGCGGGGTGGGCGCCGCGACGCGCCAAGCGCCGAAGCGAACGCCGAGACGAACGGGGCGCCAGGGCAGTCCGCCACTCAGCAGAGGGCGAAGCCGAAGCGGCGGGCGCAGCCCAAGCGCCAACCGGCGCCTCAGCCTGCCGGTGAGGCGGCGCCGAAGACGCCTCGCCCGCGCCGGGGCCCCGAGGCTCTCATGCGTCGCGCGGTCGAGAGGTTCAACGGCAGCGAGGAACGCCGCAAGGTCGCCGGCCTGGTCCGCTCGCTCGGGGAGCCGCGGGCAACCGTGCACGCCGACGCGGGCCGCCAGATGGCGCTGGTCACCGTCGCCTGGGAGATCTCGTGGTACCAGTGGGAGGTCAGCGCAGATGGGCACGACGAGGCCGTGCGCGAGGTCGCCAAAGGTGACGATGTCTCTGAGCTCGCCGACGAGGCGCGGGCCTGGAACGCGGCCGTGACCGACGACGGCACTTTGCGCCTACCGTCGGCCTCCTCCCGCCGCAAGGCGTCCGGCAAGAAGGCTTGAGCGCTCCGCGACTGGTCGTCAGCGTGGACGGGGGCTCGCGCGGCAATCCCGGCCCTGCGGCGGTCGCAGCCGTGGTCGCCCGACCCGACGGCGAGATCCTCGAGGAGAGCTCCGAGACGATCGGCCCGGCGACCAACAACGTCGCCGAGTACCGGGCTCTGCTGTTGGGGATCGAGCGTGGCCGGGCGCTTGGGGCCGGCGAGATCGAGTTGATCGGCGACTCGGAGCTGATCGTCCGCCAGGTGCGCGGCGAGTACCGGGTCAAGGATGCCGCCCTGCGCGATCTGCACGCCCAGGTCCGCGAGGCCCTGGAGGGCTTCGAGCGCTGGTCGATCCGCAACGTGCCGCGGGAGCAGAACGAGCGCGCCGACGCCCTCGTCAACGAGGCGCTGGACGCGCGTCCGCCTGGCGGCTCGGGCGGCACTGGCTAGCGACAGCGCCGGGTAGAATCCCTGCCTGCGCGGCTGTAGCTCAGTTGGCTAGAGCGTCTGCTTGCCATGCAGAAGGTCGTGGGTTCGAATCCCATCAGCCGCTC
>CAWGQQ010000002.1:0-230000 GCA_963824865.1 uncultured Actinomycetes bacterium
AGGTAGACGACGGTGTCGGCAACCGGGGCGCGCTCGGGGGCGTCCTTCTCCTGGATCGGCTCGCCGAGGTGGATGAGGCTGACGAAGCGCTCGTTCTCGGGCAGCCCGACCGCGGCGCGCCCGGCATCGGTGCGCAGGACCTCCGGGGTCCGCCAGTAGCCGGCCAGCCCCCGCGCGTGCGCGGCGAGCAGCACGATGTAGGCGGCGCAGGCGGTCGCGTGGAGGTCCTCCTCGTCCTGCACCGGGTCGCCGCCGAGAACACACGAGCAGACGACCAGCGTCGGCGCCCGGTCGAGCTTCGTCGCGGCCTCCGGCCCGGCCGCCCGCTTGAGGCGCTCCAGCGCCCGCGGCCCCAGCACCCGGAAGCGCCACGGGTTGGTCAGGTTGTGGTTCGGCGCCCAGCGGGCGAGATCGAACAGCTCGCCCAGGACCTCCCGCGGCACCGGGTCTGGCCGGAAGGCCTTGTGGGTCCGCCGGCTGCGGATCGCGGCCTCGACGTCCATCGCCGGAACGGTAGCCGGTGCTACGCAGGCGGCTGGCCCGGGCTAGGGACGAAGTCCCGGTGAGTCGCGGTTGGGCCTGCCGGGTCAGGCAGGCGCCCTAGCCCGCCGGAAACGTAGCCGCAGGCGAGGCTGCCGGCGGAGGTTTGTGCGTCGGCGGAACAAAGCCTCCGACTCGCTGATTCTCAGGGAAGGCGGCGCCGGTACCAGAGGAAGCCGCCGGCCAGAGCCGCGGTGAGCAGGCCGAAGCCCGCGCCGACGTAGGCGGAGGTGCCGAGCCCGCCGTCGTCGTCGTTCGCCGCGGCGGCGGCCGGGGCCGCGGGTGCGGTCGCACCCTCGCCCGAGGCGAGCGCCCCTCGCACGGCGGCTCCGGGAGCCCTGCCGCGTCGCCCGGCTCGCCGGAGCCACCGCCGGCCTCGCTCCGATCCCCCGTCGCGGTTCCCCCGGCGGGGCCCGACTCCGAGCCGCCCCCACCGGCGCCCGCGCCGGGCCCGCTGCCCGATCCGGCATCGGTCGGCGATCGCGGCACGGCGGCCAGCGGGAAGGCCTTTCGGTTGACCGCCAGGAGCAGCCTGGCCGGTGACCCAGACGGGCGTCTGGTCGCTCGACGACGAGTACCGGTAGTGGCCGTCGCCGGCCTGGCGGCGAGCCAGGTAGTCCAAGGGGCTGCGTCCGTTCGTGCGCACGGCGGCGGGATTGGACCCGGCGGCGATCAGGCCCTGGACCGCCCAGGCGGTCGACTGCGAATTGGTGGGCCCACCCTCGGCCAGCGCGAACCCGCCGTCGGAGCGCTGGACGCGCCGCAGGTAGGACGCTCCGCGTGCGGTCGCCCGGCGGGAGCTCCCGGCCGCCACCAGGGCCTGGAGCGCGGCCCCGGTGCTGTCCGGGTCGCTGGCGACCCCTGGCCGAAAGCCCCAGCCGCCGCCGTCGTTCGAGGCCCCGCGCAGCCAGGCGGCCGAGCGAGCGAGCGCGGACGCGGAGGCGCCGGCGGCGCGCAGGGCGAGGATTCCGAACGCCGTCAGGTTCACCTGGCCCTCGAACGAGCCGCTCCGCGAGCGTCGCTTGCGAAGCTCGGCGACCAGGTCGCGGCCGCCGAACCCGCGCGGGTCCACGCCCGCGCCCTCCAGGGCCAGGATGGTTCGCTCCAGGTCGCCGGTCGAACGCACGTCGCCGGCCTGCGAGCGCAGGTAGTCGATCGGGGAGCGACCGCCCCGGCGAAGGTCGAGCGGGTTGCGCCCGGCGGCCTCCAGCCCGAGCGCGGCCCAGCCGGTCATCGCCGGCGTTCGAGGCGGCGTCCGGGGAGACCCCGAAGCCGCCGTCGGGGTTCTGCACCCGCTCGAGCCACTGCCTGGCCGAGGCGACACCGCCGGCCCGGGTCTGGCCCGGCAGGGCCAGCGATCCCGCCGACCGCGATCACCGCGAGCAGCAAGGCGAGCCCGCCGGCCGCGGCCCGCGCCTCGCCCGGGGCTCGCCGGCGGCGCGGCTGCGCCGGGGCATCGCGCCAGGTGAACTCGAACCTGCTCCGGTAGCGCGAGATCATCCGCACCAGCGCCGGCCCCGCGGCCAGCGCCAGGGCGACGTTGCCCACCGCGTGGGCGACGTTGAACGGGATCCCTCGGGCGGAGATCGCCAGGTAGCGGTCGAGCGACTGCTCCCCCCCGTAGCCGACCATCACGGAGAGATCGAGGAGCGCGCCGTAGGCGAGGCCCGCGAGACCGCATGCGGCGGCGAGCCCGACACGTCCCAGGCGGCGCCCGGTCAGCACGGCGAGCGCCGCGCCCCCCAAGCCGACCAGGCCCCACCCGGCCATCTGCCAGGGGGTCCAGGGCCCCTGGCCCAGCCAGAGGTTGGAAACGACGGCGGCCAGCGCCCCCACCGCAAACCCGGGGGCCGGCCCCACCGCGTAGCCCGTGATCAGCACGATGTCGGTGGTCGCCACGACGTTGGGGATCGGCGCGAGGACCAGCCGGCCGGCGACCGCGAGCGCCGCCAGCGCCGCGACCAGCGCCACCATCCGCGCCGGCGGCCGGGAGCGCTCATACCAGGCGAACCCGCCGACCAGCACCAGGGCGAGCAGCGCGTAGGCGGTCAGCTGCCAGCTCATGAACCACTCCGGCGGCAGCTCGTCTTCGGCTGCGCTGCCGGCGGGCTAGGGCTCAGCTGACGCGGCAGGCACCTCGATCTACCGGACTTCGTCCTAGCCCGGCCATCGCCGCGGAGTCGCGCCCGCTCCGGGGAGATCGCGCCGGCGGCGCCGAGGATGCGGGCCACCTCGGTGGCGAAGTACCAGCCGCCGGAGAGGATCTCCGCGACCGGGCCGTCCGCGATCAGCTCGCCGTGCCCGAGCAGCACGACGCGCTCCGCGAACACCGACGCGAACTCGACGTCGTGCGTGGCGACCACGACGCTCGCCCCCCTCCGCGCCAGCTCGCCGACCCAGCCGCGCGAGCTCCTCCTTGCGGGCCCGGTCCATCCCCCGCGTCGGCTCGTCGAGGGCGACGAGCCCTGGGAGTCGTCCATCCGCCGCGGCCGGCCATCACCAGCGCCAGCGCCAGGCGCTGGCGCTCGCCGCCGGACAGATCGCGCGGATCGGCCTCCGCCGCCCACCCGAGCCCCACCGAGGCGAGCGCCTCGCGACCCGCCTCGCCCGGCAGCTCGTCGGCGACCCGCTCGCGAACCAGCAGGTCGCCAGGGCTCTGGGCGAGGAGCGCGCAGCCGCGCGGCGCCGAGATCCGTCCCCGGGCGGGGTCGACCAGTCCGGCGGCCGCGCGCAGGAGCGTGGTCTTGCCGGCGCCGTTGCGGCCCATCAGCGCAACCCGCTCGCCCCGGATCGAGCGAGAGGTCGATCCCGCGCAGGACGTCGCGTGGCCCGCGGCCGTCGTCGAGCTCCACCCAGAGGTCGGCGACCTCCAGATTCCGGGAACCACTCCGCCGGCGGCTCGCCTTCGGCGAATCACTCCGGCGGCAAGTCCTCGCCTTCGGCTCCGCTCGCCGGCCGGGCTCGGGCCCAGCCTGACCCGGCAGGCACCTCCGCAGCTACCGGGACTTCGTCCCTAGCCCCAGCCAGGCGCATCGTGGCGCCTCGCGCGGCGAGTGTTTTCCGGGCCGCCTTCACCGAGGTCGGTGGTGGGTGCAGGCCGGCCAGGTCGAAGAGCCGCGCCGCCGGCGTGGCCAGGGCGGCGTCGCGTGGCCAGGGCCCACTGGAGGAAGTCCCCGGGCTCGCCGTCGAAGGCGATCCGGCCCTGGACCAGGGCGAGCACGCGGTCGGCTGCGGAGAGGCAGCGCTCGAGCCGGTGCTCCGCGCAGACCACGGCAAGCCCCCACTCCTCGTTCAGCCGTCGCAGCAACCCGATCAGCTCGTCGCCGGCCACCGGGTCGAGCTGGGAAGTCGGCTCGTCCAGGAGCACCAGGCGCGGCCGGCCGACCAGCGCCGCCGCCAGGGCGACCCGCTGTAGCTCTCCTCCCGAGAGCGTGTCCGCGGTGCGATCGAGCAGGTGCGGGATCGCCAGCGCCAGCGCCGCCTCCTCCACCGCCCGGGCACAGGCGGCGGGGGGCTCGCCGCGGATCTCGAGCGGCAACGCCAGCTCGCCGCGCACCGTGGTCGAGACGACCTGCGTCTCTGGATCCTGGGCCACAAGCCCGACCACGCCGCCCAGCTCGGCGGGCCCGTGGTCGCGGACGTCCAGGCCGCCGACCTCGATCTCACCGCTCACCTCGCCGCCGTAGTAGTGGGGCACGAGCCCGCAGCAGGCCCGCAGCAGCGTCGTCTTCCCGGACCCCGAGCGGCCCGCGAGGACGATCAGCTGGCCCGGCTCGATCTCGAGGTCGAGGTCGCGCAGGCACTCGCGTATCGGCGCCGGGGTAGCGATAGGACAGCGACTCGATCCGGACCAGGCTCAGCCACGACTACGCCTCAGCGACCGTCGGGCTCTTCGCCTGCGGGTCACCGTCACCAGCGGGAGCGCCGCCGCCAGCGGGATGCAACGCCGCCAGGAGCAGCGTCGGCCATCCGCTCTCGATGCTGACGGTCGGATAGGAGTCGAAGGCCCCAAGGCCCGCGGCGCGCGCCGCGATGCCCGCGACCGCGATCACGAGCCCGGCGGCCCAGAAGCGGCCGTCGCGGCGGGAGCGATGGCCGCCGCGCGCCGAGCCCGGCGCTCCACGGGCGTAGCCCCGGAGCTCGAGGGTCGCGGCGACGTCGACGGCGCGGTCGAGGGAGCCGGCGACGAGGCGGCGCGCCAGGGCGGCGCGTCCCACCGGCGCCGCCGCCGGGCCGCGGAGCGCGGCGGCCTCGCCCAGCCGAACGTGGTCGGCGGCGGCAAGCGGCACCAGGCGGGCGATCAGGGTCGCGGTCAGCGCCGAGCGGCGCGCCAGGGGTCGCAGCAGGCGCAGCGTGCGGTCCGGGTCGACGCAGGCCGTGTGCACCGCGAACGCCATCAGCACCACGACGATGCGCAGCGCCAGCACCCCGCCCTCGGCGAGCGCCTCGGCGCTCACGTCCGTGGAGCCGAGGAGCGGCAGCCAGAGCCCGTGGACCAGGACCGTGTCGCCTCGCTGGGCGACGAGGCCGTTGACCGCGACGATGAAGATCCCGAGCGTCGCGCCCCAGCGAAGGCGAGGCGCGAAGCGCCCGCCCCGCCCCCGCGGCCAAGCCCGCGACGACGACGCCGGCGCCGGCCCCGGCGAGCACGATCGGGTTCGAGTACACGAAGGCGACGACCGCGAACGAGCCCAGGTAGACGCTGGCCGCCGCGGCGCCCGCGTCGTGGAGCGGCGTGCGCCGGGGCAGGTAGGAGAGCGCCGGCCTCATCCCGCCTCCTCGCGCTGGAGCGGCAGCCCCACGGGCGGCGCCCCGGCCGGCGCGGCGACGGCGTAGCGGTCTCGCAGCGCCGCGGCGTCGAGGGAGCCGGCCGCGCGGCGCACCGCCGGGCGTCCCGACCCGGTGACGATCCAGGTCGGCGCCTCGCCGCCGCCATGCAGCGCGGCCACCAGGCCGGCGGCGCGGGCCGAGATCCCTGGCCGGCGCCGCCGTCGGGTCGAGGGCGATCAGGTGGTAGGCGCCGTCGACCGGGCCCTTGAAGGTCGCGAACACGCCGTTCGCCGACGGGCCGCCACGCAGCCCGTCGACCGCGCGGTCGTCGCGCACCTCGCTCCAGGGGCCGACCAGGAGCCGGGGCGCCGCGGCGCCGCGCGGCCGCGCGCCCTCCCCTCGCTCGACGCTTGCCTTCACCCCGGCGTCGGCGAGGCGATCGGCCGCGGTCTCGCAGGCGCTGCCGCCGGCCAGGCACTCGACCCGCACCGGCCGGGCGTCGCCCCCGGCCGAGGCCTGCGCGAACGGCTCGGGCCACGACCCGACCACCGCCGGAACCCGCATCGCGTCGGTCCAGTCGCGATAGTCCCACCAGATCCTGTCGCCGCCCTGGACGCGCACCTCGGCCGAGCCGACCGCGGACCAGATCCCGTTGACGTAGAAGAACCAGTCGTAGCGCCGGCCCCCGCTCTCGGCGCCGGCGAGACCGTCGATCGACTGCACGAAGCGGCCGCCGTAGCGCGTCGTGATCTCGGCCTCGCGATCCAGGAAGCGGATCACGGTCTCCGACGAGGGTGGGTCGTCCTCCGCCGCGTCCACCAGCGCCGTCGAGCCGTAGTCGCGGGTCACGGTCAGGGTCGCCGTTCCCTCGGAGGACGGCCCCGCCCCGAAGCCGCAGCCGGCCGCCGCGAGGGCGCAGACGAGCGCCACCGCGGCGGCCAGGCCGGGGCGTGTGGTCACCGCCTGACGACCCGCTCGCAGCTCTCGGCGATCCGATCGTTCGGTCGCCGCGGCGCCACGACCACCCTGTCGCGGCCGCCGCCGCAGCTGCACCCGGTCCTTGCCTCCCGAGGTGATGTGGACGACGTCGTCGCCGCGACCGGCCCAGATCGCGTCCCAGCCCGCGTGCCCGCGATCTCGTCGGCCCGCCGGCTCCCCATGGATCAGCTTCCCGTGAGCGCTGCGGACACTTGGCGAGATCCGCGTTGACGCAGACGGCCACCCTGTTCGAGGGGATGCTGCCGTTGCTCGAGCGGGTCGCCCGCAGCGAGCTCGTGCCCTGCGTCGACACCGTGACCCTCGCCTTCCCCTGGGAGTCGGTCACCACCGGGGCTGCGCCTCCGACACGGTCGCGCCGGCGGCGGCGCGCCGGGCGCCCGAATCGTCGAACTGGAGACACGCTGACCTCGAACGGAACGCCGGGCCTGCGCGCGCGCCGGCGCCCTGAGGGCCGAGCTCCACCGGGGGCGGAAAGCTCGGGCGCCAGATACCACAGGACCTGATCGCCGTGTCCGGAGCACCTCAGCTGGCTCGCCCCCGACCTGGGCGCCCACGTGGTTGCGCTTCAGGTACCAGAAGCTCGAGCCCGCCGGCCTCGAAGCCTCCGATCCCGCAGACGGCGAGGCCGAAGCGAGAACTGGTCGGTGATCGAGAGCGGCCGCAGGTCGCGGTCGGTCTCGAGCGCGTCGCGGACGATGCCGAGCGCCGGTTGCGCCCGGCACCCTGACGCGATCGCCGCTTCCGCCCGGGGGACCGAAGCAGTCCGCGCCCGGATCGGTCCTGATCTGCACGGTGTCGGTGTACTGGCGCTGCTCGGCCAGCGTCCGGCCGGCCGAGTTGACCACCCGCAGGTCGGCGCCCTTGGTGGCGGCCGACGCGACGGCGGGCAGGAGCACGGAGCAATGCGATGAGCGAGCGCGGCGACCGAGCCGCCGAGCCGGAGAGCGAGGTATGACCATGGAGCCACCCCTTCCTCGAGGGTTGATAGGGCTGGCCGCTGGACAGGTCTCCTGGCTTCCGGGATCCGCGCCGCGCCTTCCCAGGAGCGCTGTGGCGTCCCCAGTGGCTGACCGCCGCCCGTCGCTCTCGCTCGGGCGGCCGACGTCGTGCGACGACGTGTTACCCGGTCACAGTGGCGGGACCGCGCCGGATTCGCACCGGACTTCCCTTGACCACCGGCCGTATGTGGATCAGAGTCTATGACTCGCGACGAAGCTCGCCGGTACGACGTCCGGCTTGCCGGACGACCGGTCGCCTTCGGCTCTCGGCGGGCTAGGGCGCCGAACCTGAGCCGGCAGGTCCAGCACGTCGCTACCGCGACTTCGTCGCTAGCGGGCCCTCGCTAGTTCTCGCGCTCTTCGGCCCGGCGCTGGAGCTCCTCGACCACCTGGGGCAGGTGCTTGCGCATCCGGGAGAGCTCCCAGTGCTCGATCTTGATCACCCTGAGCGGCGAGGTCGCCACCACGCTGGCGGAGCGCTCCTGTCCCTCGAGCAGCCCCTGCTCGCCGAACACGTCGCCCGGACCGAGGTCGGCGAGATGCTCGCCCCCCCGCTCCACCTTGACGGTCCCCTCCTGGATCGCGTAGAAGTGGTTCGAGTAGCCGCCCTCCTTGACCACCGTCTCGCCCTCGGTGAACTCCTCGGTGGTGGCGAAGGTCGCCACCTTGCGCAGGTCGTCGTCGGGCACCTCGGCGAACAGCGGGATCTTCTTCAGCAGGCTTTCGTCCAATGTCGCTCTCCGGTCCGGTTGCGGCAGGGAACCTAACCGATGCGGGCGCGTGCCGCTTACCGCGACTCGGCCTGGATGTCGAGGCTGAAGCGAACCTCGTCCCCGTCGACGTCGGCGTCCAGGAGCTTGTCGTCCAGGAAGTCGGCGGCCTCGGGGATCGAGGAAGATGCGGACGTCCTCGAGCACCTCGTCGCCCTCCTCGGCGGACTCGACCGGCGACAGGCGAAGGTCGGTCCGCGCCTCCCCGCCCTCTGCGTGCTCACCTCCTGCGTGATCCGGAGGCCCGCCCCCTCCGGCAGCCCGGACGAGGCCACGATGCTGTCGATCGCCGTCGCGGCATCCTCGGTGATGGCAAGCACCTCTAACTCCCCTCTGACGGGACAGGAACGAGTGACCTTAGCGAATGCCCGCGCAGCGACGCCCGGCCGTTAGCGCGGCTCGAGCCTGAAGATCTCGGCCATGAAGCGGGGCTCCTCGACCTGGACGTGGCTGGCGAAGCCGATCACCCGCCGGCCCGTGGCCCGCTCGACCGCGGCGCGGAAGGTCGGCCCGATCGCCTGCTGGAACTGGGTGCGGACGTTTGCCGACCGCCTCCCCGTGGCCCTCGCTGATCAGGAACTCCTCGTTCGGCAGCAGCTCCAGCCCGTCGAGCAGGACGATCACCGTGTCGCCGAGCACGTGCGCCTCGGCGCTCGGCGGCCGTGCGTCCGTAGGACTCGCGGTGGATGGCCAGGAGGTCGCGGCAGATCTCGTCCGCTATCTCCTCGGCGGTCGGCCCAGCGACCTCTCCCCGCTGCGGGTCAGGGTCGGCCGGGCCTTGCTCGCGCCCTGGCTCCCTTTGCATGTCGGTACCTCCTGGTCGGATCGGGGTCATCGCACCCTGGAACCTCGAAGGTCCGGCCACCGCCCGGCTGTTCCCTTGCTGGGGGGCACCGTCCGATCGACTGCTTGGGGAGTCCGCCGCGTCGGTGCGCAACGCCTCGCGCCGCCTGCGGCCTCTGGCTTAAGAGTATACCCCAAAGCGGCCCGGCGCAAACGCCCGGCACCGCGTCATCCGAAACCGCGTCATCCGGGCCCCGCTTCGGTGGTAAGGTGGCTTCACTCGCTCGTTAGGTCTCAGGGTTCCTCTACTTTCGTCCGGCGCACTGCAGCTTCAACAGAGCTGCCCAGGAAGGGGGAGTCCCATATTGGCGACACCGACGAAGGCCGAGCCGGCCGCGGTTCCTGTCTGACATCGGGCGTGGGCTCGCCGAGCTTCACACCGAGTACTACGGCAAGGGCCCGAGCAAGGCGCGGACCTACATGCTGAACGACACCGTGATCTGCCTCTTGGAGGGGGGCTTCACGACCGTGGAGGCGACCCTGATCGCCGACGGCAACAGCGAGGCCGTACATGAGATCCGCCGCAGCTTCCAGCGGCGATGGAGCAGCCCTTCAAGGACGTGGTGGAGGGGGCCACCAACCGCAACGGTGCTCGCCTACATGAGCCAGATCCACACCAGCCCGGACCTCGCCGTCGAGCTGTTCGTGCTCGAGCCGCAGGAGGCCCCGGTCCACGGTGAGCACACGAGGAGATCGGCGGCCGCGAGTCGCCCGGATCGAACTAGTGGAGGGCACGCGTCAAGATTCAACGCTGGCGGCCCCGCGGCGAGGTTCTGGCGAGCATCTCGACCGGCCTGGTCCGGCTCCACAGCCGCTACTACGGCAAGGGGCCCACGAAGGCCAAGACCTATCACGTCAACGACACCGTGGTCTGCATTCTCCGAGGCGGGTTCACGACCGTGGAGCGGACCCTGATCGACGACGGGAACGTCGACGCCGTCTACCAGATCCGGCGCAGCTTCCAGCAGGCGATGGAGAGCCAGTTCACCGCCGTCGTCGAGGGGGCCGATGGAGTCGCAAGGTGATCGCCTACATGAGCCAGATCCACCAGGATCCCGACCTCGCGGTCGAGATCTTCGTCCTCGAGCCCAGCGAGGAGGCGGCCGTCGGCGATGCACGAGCACGATCTGTCGGGCGAAGAGCCCGCGCTCCTGACGGCCGGGCGACGTCAGCCCGCGCCGTCGAGTCAGCCGGCGAGCCGCCCCGGCCGCCAGGTGAGCCGCTCCGCCGCCAGGGCCAGCGGATGCCGCCCCGCTCCGCGCGCGCGGTCTGCAGCTGCGGAGATCTCCTGCTCCTTCTGCCTCACCATGCCCCACACCAACCGCAGCGTCTCCTGCACCTCGCGAAGCTCCTGCTGCGCCTGCTCGCGGCTCTCGACGGCCGCGCGCAGCTCGGCCTCCAGAGACTCGGCTCGCTCGAGCGCAGACGCGTGCTGCTCGCGCTCCACCACGAGCCCCTGACGCTGAAGCTCCGCCAGGGGAATCCTGTGGCGGCCATCCTGGAGGTCGACGCCAGGGCGCCACGCCGAATGCGGCCACGAATCGCGTCCTTCGAGAGGCCGGTCAGCGCGGCGGCCTCCGCCACCTCAACCGCTGGGAAATCTGAAACCGCCACCCTGCCCATTCGAAACCGCCTGGCCCGAATTCCTACCAGCTCGAAGCCTCGCTCGTCGCAGTTGAGCTCCGCTGCGGACCCCAGACCGGGAATGGCTAGGAGCGGCCCCGGCGTGTAGCTCACCAGCTCCTCGCGGTCCGTGCCGCCGGAGACCGCGATCGCCAGCACCGGGCCGTCCGCGCCGGCGAACTCGCCCCTCGCGAGCTCGACCGGAGCGCGCTTGGGCCGACGGCCGTCCTGCTGGGCGTTGCCGGTAACTTCCCGCAGGCCTTCAGCCACATAGGGTTGATCACGGCCGCGAACGCGATCGACAAGGCTCGGGAAGGAGCCGCATGAGCACCGACTACGACGTGATCATCATCGGCGGGGGGCCCGCCGGTGAGCACTGCGCCGGCCGCCTCGCGGGCGGAGGCCTGAAGGTCGCCGTCGTGGAGAGCGGCCTGATCGGCGGCGAGTGCGACTACTGGGCGTGTATTCCGTCCAAGACCCTGCTTCGCCCCGGCGAGGCGCTCCAGGCCGCGCGCGAGGTGCCCGGTGCCGCGCAGGCCGCGGGCGGCGAGCTCGACGCCGCGGCGGCCTTCGAGTGGCGAGACTTCATGACCTCGAACTGGGAGGACGCCGCGAAGGAGGAGTGGCTGCGGCTCGCAGGGCATCGACGTCCTGCGCGGCTCGGGCTCGATCGCGGGTACGGGCCGCGTGAGGGTGGACGACCGCGAGCACTCCTGTGAGCACGTCGTCATCGCCACCGGGTCCGAAGCGATCGTCCCTCCGGTCCCGGGGCTTGCCGAGCTCGATGGCATCTGGACCAACCGCGAGGTGACCGAGCTGCGCGAGGTGCCCGAGCGGATGCTGGTGCTCGGGGGCGGCCCGGTGGGCGTGGAGATGGCGCAGGCGGTGTTCCGCTTCGGCGCTTCGGTGGCGCTGGTGGAAGGCGATGGAGCACCTGCTGCCCCGCGAGCCGAAGCCGCTCGGCGATGCCCTCGGCGAGGCGCTGGCCGCCGAAGGCATCGAGCTCTGCTTCGGGCAGCACGCCTCCGCCGCGCGCAAGGAGGACGGCGAGTTCGTGCTCGAGTTCCCGGAGCGTGACGGAGCTTGCGCGGCGACCGGCTGCTGGTGGCGACGGGCCGCCGTCCCCGCACGGACGGCCTGGGACTGGAGAACGTCGGGGTCGAGCCGGGCAAGCGCGGGATCGAGGTCGACGGCCGCATGAAGGCGAGCCGAGGGCGTCTGGGCGATCGGCGACGTGACCGGCATCTGGCCGCTCACCTACGTCGGCAAGTACCAGGGCCGGGTCGCCGCCGACAACATCCTCGGCGACCATCGCGAGGCCAACTACGAGGCCGTGCCCCGGGTGGTCTTCACCGACCCCCAGGCGGCCTCGGTGGGCGAGGCCGAGGGTTCCGTCGACGGCCACGGTCTCGTTGGCGGAGGTGCCGAGGACCGCGACCTACACGCGGGCCTACGACTCCAAGCCCGGCTTCATGACCCTGGTCTCCGACGGCGAGAGGCTGACCGGCGCCTACGCCCTCGGCCCGGAGGCCGGTGAGTGGCTACAGCAGGCGACCGTCGCGATCAGGGCCCGGATTCCGCTCGAGGTGATGAGCGACGTGATCCAGCCCTTCCCGACCTTCTCGGAGAGCTTCCTCCACGGGTTGACCGAGCTCGGCGCCAAGGTGCCGACCGCGGCCTGACCAGCAGCCGGAGCCGTGGCTGACCTCGGAGCTTCCATCGCCTGGGGGCTCGTGGTCGGAGGGAGCCTGCTGGTGGGGGCGACCGCCGCCGTGATCCTGCGCCTGCCCTCCAGGGTGGCGGCGCTCGTGACCGCCTTCGGGGGCGGCGTCCTGTTCGCCGCGATCGCGCTGGAGCTGGTGCCCGAGGCCGACGCCAGGGCCGGCACGGCGCTGACGGCCGCCGGGCTGCTCGCCGGCACCCTCGTCTACGTCGCGGCCGACAGATGGCTGAGCCGCGACGAGGAGATGGCGATGGTGCGGCGCTCGGGCCATGCGGCGGCGGCCGGAGAGTCGATGGAGATGCCCGCCGACAGCTCCGAGCTTGCCCGCGGCGAGGCGATCGCCGCCGGGATCTTCGTCGACGGAGTGCCGGAGTCGATCGCGCTCGGGCTGACGATCGCCGAGGGAGAGGTGGGGGTGGCGCTCCTGGCGGGGATCCTGATCGGGAACGTGGTCGAGTCCTACGGCGCGGCGCAGCCGATCCTCGCCGCCGGACGCAGCAGGCGGTTCGCGGTCGGTCCTGCTGGGCGCGATCGGGCTGGCGCTGGCCTTCGCGACCGTGCTCGGCGGCACGGTTTTCGCCGACGCCAGCGACGGCCTCGTGGGGACGGCGCAGGCGGTCGCCGCCGGGGCGGTGATGGCGGTGATCTCGATCGCGGTGATCCCCTATGCCTTCAGGGAGGTCAGCACCAGGGTGGCGATCGCCACCTCGCTCGGCTTCGTGGTCGGCTACGTCCTCAGCTGACCGTAACGCTGGGGACCGCTCCCCGCCCTCGACCAGGCGAGACCTGACCGTGTCACTTCAATCGAGTCGATGACCGAGGAGCTGACCACGCTGGAGACGCGTCGCGGGACCTACCGGGTCCCCCACGTCGACCTCTGGCGTGCCCGGTTCGACCGGCCCCAAGGCGTTGGAGTCCTCGAGCCCGGGGCGCGCGTCCTGTTGATCGGCAGCTGCTTCGCCCGGCATCGGGTCGGCCTACCTGCGCCGCCGCGGCTACGCCGCCCAGCAGTACCGCGCGGGCTATCTCTACAACTCGAGCGTGGTCCGGCTCGAGCTCGAGCACGTGCTGGAAGACCGGCCGTGGCCAGCCGAGCTCGGGCTCGCCGCCGACGGCTCGTACGTGCACCGGTTTCGGCGCCTCACAGCGAGCAGCAACGACGCGCTGCGGGAGGTCGACGAGCGAACCACCCGCCGTGTAGGCGGCAGCTGAGCAGCGGCGGACGTGATCATCGTCCTGCTCGGCACGACGACCGAGATGTGGCGCGACGCCGAGCTGGGGCGGCCCACCAACCAGATCCCGCCGCCGGAGGCCTTTCACGCCGGAGCGTGGACCCTCGACGGCGGCGACCTGCAGGGGATCCGCGAGGACCTGGCCGCGATCAAGCGCCTGCTTGGCCGAGCACACCAAGGCGGTGCCCGTCTACTCGGTTTGCCCGATCCCGCTGCAGGCGACCTGGCTCAACCGCAGCGTCGTCGATGCGAACGGGCGTGGCAAGGCCCTCCTGCGGACCGCGCTTGAGCTGGAGGGGACGAGCCCCGGCGTCTACCTGCCGCTCTGGGACTGGATGCAGGCTCAAACGGAGCGCCGCAGCCCAACCAAGCGCGACGGTCGTCATTTCGATCGCCGCGGAACCAATCGAGTCATGCTGTTCGCCGAGCAGTACCTCGCCGCGGGGGAGGTCGCGCCGATCGACATCAAGGAGCGGGTGCTCGCACAGGCGCAGGATCTCCGCGAGCGCATCGCCGGCAGGCGCGGCTAGCCGTCTTAACCGAATCTTTCAAGTGATTTCACGGTCATCTCATCGGTCGCTGCCTAGCCTGGTCGCATCAAGATCGCAACTGACCACGAAAGGAGCAAGATGACCGAGAGGATGAAGCGTGTCGCGGCCGCGATGGCGGCCGTTGCCGCACTCGCGATCGGAGGTGCCGCCATCGCCAGCGCTGCCGGGGGTGGCAACAGCACCACGTCACAGCAGCCGGCGGCGGCGGAGAACGAGGGCGGCAGCGAGGCCCCCGATCAGGCGATCGGCGGCAGCGCCCTCGACAAGGCCAGCGCCGCGGCGCTCCAGCACACGGGCGGCGGCCAGGTCACCGAGACCGAGGTCGGCGACGAGGAGAGCTACTACGAGGTAGAGGTCTCCCGCGACGACGGCAGCCAGGTCGACGTGCAGCTCGATCGCAGCTTCCAGGTCGTCGGCGGCGAGGTCGACGAGGAGTAAGCCCGGCGTCCGGACTCGGAGCCGTTGGAGCAGACCCGCGTGAACGCGGGGGTCTGTTCTTTCTTGTACAACGGCGGAGGGAGAGGTTGCCGATGGGACGGCCCTCAAGACGGAGAGCCGGGAGCGGTGAGAGCTCGCTCGTGGCCCTGACGCTCGGAAGGCTCCGTTGGAGCGTGCGCGGCCTGCTGCCGGTCACGAGCCCCGTCGTGATGGCCCAGGCGTTCGCCTACCTGTTCGGCGTCGGGGCAACGCTGACGCTGCTGACGCTCTTCTTGCCCCACGACCCCGATCGCTTCGTTCCCGGGATCGTGGGCGCGGCAGGCGCTCGCCGCCGCGGTCGCGGCGGTGATGCTGATCGGCTTCGAGCGCATCCCGATCCGGACCTTCTACCTGCTTCCGGGTCTGGGGGCGGCCATCATCACAGTGGTCGTGTACTCGGGGGGCGCCAATGCGGCCGCCGCCTACGGCGGGTACTACTTCTGGGCCGTTTTGGCCGCCTTCTTCTTCCTCGATTTCTGGCGCGCCGTTCCGACGCTCGTGATCGCGGTGGTCGGCTACGGCGCCGCGCTCCTGGCCCAGGGAGACGCGGCGGACCCCGCCCTCAGCTGGGTCATGGCCGCCGGCACGCTGACCGTGGCCGGGGTTCTGATCTCGCTCCTGCGGCAGCGCAGTGAGAGGTTGGTCGAGCTGCTCGGCGAGGCGCAGGGCGTCGCTCACATAGGAAGCTGGGAGTGGCACATTCCCTCGGACGAGGTCGCCTGGTCCCGAGAGCTCTACCGGCTCTACGGGCTCAAGCCGGGAGGGTTCCCCGCCAACTACGAGGGCCTCCTGAGCTACGTGCACCCGGAGGACCGCGACACGGTCGACCTGACGCTTCGCAAGGCCCTCGTCGACCACTCTCCCTTCAGCTTCGAGCATCGCGTCGTCCGGCACGACGGCGCCACCCGCATCGTTCACGGCCGCGGCCAGGTCGAAACGGATGACAGCGGCAACCCCTTGAGGATCTTCGGCACGGCACAGGACGTGACCGATCAGCGGCGTGCCCAGGAGCAGTTCCGCGAGCTCGTCGAGTCGGCGCCGGACGCGATGGTGATCGTGAACGAGCAGGGAAGGATCGTGCTCGTCAACGCGCAAGCGGAGAAGCTGTTCGGGTACGCCCGGGAGGAGCTGGTCGGTCGAGAGGTCGAGACCCTCGTGCCGGAGCGCTTCCGCAACTCTCATCCCGGGCACCGGGCGCAACTACTTCCTGGATCCCGAGACCCGGGCGATGGGGGCGGGGCTCGACCTCTGGGGCCTGAAGAAGGACGGCACGGAGTTCCCGGTGGAGATCAGCCTCAGCCCGCTCTCAACGGACGAAGGCATCCTCGTGTCGAGCGCGATCCGCGACATCACGGAGCGCAAGCGCGCCGAGGTCCTGGAGCGAAGCTTCGTTCCCGAGCGCCTGCCCGAGATACCGGGCGTGCGGCTGGCCGCGCGCTTCGAACCCGGCGGCGCCGGCGTGGAGGTGGGTGGAGACTGGTACGACGTGCTCGAGCTCGACCGGCGGGAGCATCGGGCTCGCGATCGGCGACGTCGCCGGGCGGGGCGTTCAGGCGGCGGCGATCATGGCCCAGCTCCGCAATGCGCTGCGCGCATACGCTTTCGAGTCTTCACCCGCCAGCGACCGCGCTCGAGCGCCTGAACCGGCTCGCCTGGACCCACGGCCACAGCGTGATGGCCACCGTCGTCTACCTCGTCTTCGATCCGAGCTCGGGCCTCGTGCGCCTCGCCAACGCCGGCCATCTGCCGCCGCTGCTGGCCAAGCCAGGATGGGTCCACGGCGTACCTGGAAGAGGGACGATCGCTGCCCCTCGGGGTCCGGCGGGCGACGGCGTACACCGACGCCGAGTACCGGCTCGCCCCCGGCTCGACGCTTCTGCTCTACACGGACGGGCTGATCGAGAGGCGCGGCACCCCGATCGACGATGGCCTGGCGCGCCTGGCGCGGAGCGTGGGCGTCGGACACGAGAACCTCGAGGAGCCTCTGCGATCGCCTGCTCGCAGACCTCGGTCCCACCGGGGAGGACGACGTCACGCTGCTCGCTCTGAGTCCGATCCAGCTCGCGCCCGAGCGCCTGGAGCTGACGCATGCCCGCCGAGCCCGTGGCGCTGGGCTCGTTTCGCCGCACCCTTCGAGGCTGGCTGCGGCAGTGCGAGGCCAGCGAGGAGGAGGGGTACGACATCCTCCTCGCGTGCAACGAGGCGGCCTCGAACGCGATCGAGCACGCGTACGGCCCCGGCGACGGCACGGTGGAGGTGCTCGCCGCGCTCTCGGGGCGCGAGGTCTCGGTCACGGTTCGCGACTTCGGCCAGTGGCGCGAGCGACGCGACGACACACGCGGACGCGGACTGGGCCTGATGGAGGCGGTCATGGACTCGGTCAGCGTGGTGACGACCCCAGACGAGGGGACGGAGGTTCGGATGGTCCGAGAGCTTGAGAGGTCGGGCGATGGAGCCGACTTGAGGAGCTGGACTTCGAGCAGATGGGCGACGCGATGCTCGCTCGGCTGAAGGGCGAGGTGGACCTCTCCAACGCTCGGTCGGTGAAGGAGCAGCTGCTCGACGCGGTCCCCAACACCGCGTCCGGCCTGGTGCTCGACCTCTCGCCCACCCACCATCTCGACAGCTCGGGCGTGCGGTTGATCTTCGAGCTGGCCGAGCGCCTGGACAACCGCAGGCAGAAGCTCGAGATCGTCGTACCGGACGAGTCCAACATCAGGCGCGTCCTGCGGCTCACCGAGGTTCACCGGGTCGTGCCGATGTTCAACTCGGTCGACGCGATGCCTCGCGATTAGCCCACGGCCGCGGCCTTTACCCAGTCTTTCGAGTGGTTTCATCGTCATCTCATTGCCCCTTCCTACCGTGCTCGCTCCAAGGTCGCAACTGACCAAGAAAGGAGCAACATGACCGACAAGGATCAAGGGTGTCGCGGCTGCGGCGGCGGCCGTCGCCGCGCTCGCGATCGGCGGCGCCGCCATTGCGAGCGCCGCCGGGGGCGGCGGCACCTCGTCCCAGGAGCGGCGCGCGACGGCGCCCGCAACCGAGAACGAGACCGGCAACGAGGCCCCCGATCAGGCGATCGGCGGCAGCGACCTCGACAGGGCCAGCGCCGCGGCGCTCCAGCACACGGGCGGCGGCCAGGTCACCGACACCGAGGTCGGCGACGAGGAGAGCTACTACGAGGTCGAGGTCTCGCGCACCGACGGGAGCCAGGTCGACGTGCAGCTCGATCGCAGCTTCCAGGTCGTCGGCGACGAGGTCGACGAGGAGTAGCCGCACCCGGACCCATAGACGGCTCAACAGGCCCCCGCGTTCGCGGGGGCCTGTTTTGCCTCATGCACTACTTGGCGACGGCGAGCGCCGGCGCCGTCGGATCGCCGAGGTCGGCCGGGGCATTCTCCCGGCGTGACCTGGCGATGAAGGGCAGCGACAGCGCCGAGATCGCGCCCGAGAGCAGATAGGAGGCGGGATAGCCCCAAACGTCGGCGGCACGACCGAGGATCGGTTGCGCGACCACCCCGCCGCTAGAGCTCATGAGCGAGTCGAAGGAGAGGATCGTCGCCCGTTGCTGCGACGGGATCAGGCCGTTTAGGTACGCCTGGCGGATCGGCATCACCGCGGCGAACATCAGGCCCCAGATGGCGATCAGCCCGATCACTGCCCAAAAGCTCTCGATCAGCCCGATCAGCACCAGGCTGAGGACGCTCAGCACCTCGGCGGCCAGCAGGGCGGAGGTGCGTAGCCGAAACAGCTTGCGGACTTGCGGAGTCGCCAGGCCTCCGAGGATCTGGGACCCGGCGACGATCGCCGCCACCAGGCCGGCTATGCCGTAGGCCCGCGGGTCCCCGTACAGCTCGAGCAGGTACGGCTGGAGGGCGTAGAAGACGTAGATGCCCACGCCGCCGGTGAAGGGGGCGGCCAGCATCAGGTACTTGACGGCGGGCACCCGCCAGCCGTACTCGATCGAGTTCGAAGCGATGCCCTTGATCTCCGCCCACGGACGGGCGCCCTTCTTGGGCGTGAAGCCGATGTCACGCATCAAGGCGAGCGCCAGCGCGAACATCACCACCAGGACCGCAGCTCGGAGGACGAATGGCGCCCCGAGGCTGATCGCCTGGGCCAGATAGCCACCGCCGATCGACCCGGTCAGCATCCCCACCCCCGTCAGCACCTGCCCGCGGGCGAGGACGGACTCCAGCGTTCCCTCGAAGTGGGCGGCGTCGAGCGCGTCGACCAGCCACGCCTCGGTCGCCCCCGAGAAGAACGTGAAGCCGAGTCCCAGCAGCAGCGAAACCGCTGCCCACTCCCAGAACGGCGCCTCGATCTCCCACAGAACGACGTAGAGCGCGGTCGTGACCGCCAGGGTCACGGTCCCGAGCAGGAAGGAGGTCCGCCGGCCCCACATGTCCGCGACGATCCCCGTCGGCACCTCGAACACGACCATCCCGGCGGTGAAGAACGCGTTGGCGGCGAAGGCCTCGAGGTTGTTCAGCCCGGCGTCGAGCAGGAAGATCGTGTTGATGCCCCAGATCAGCGACGCGGCCAGGGTGTTCCCCAGCAGCAGCGTGTAGTAGGTCCGCTTGATCGTGGTCGCGGTGGTCGTCATGGGCCGCGCTGACTAGCTGCCGAGGCGGTGCTTGACGTCCGTGACGGCCGCCGGCTCAGCCGAAGCCGGGTGGCGGGGTGGCCTCGCCGCTGCTGTCGTTCCCCCAGCAGGTCGCGCTGCCGTTCGTCTTGATCCCGCACGTGTGGTCGCCGCCGGCGCCCAGTGCGGTGAAGGTGCCCGCGGGCGGGGTGGACTGGCCCTCGAGGCTGCGGCCCCAGCACGCCACGCTGCCGTTCGTCTTGATCCCGCACGTGTGGAGGTGGCCGGCGCTCACCGCGACGAAGGTTCCCGCGGGCGGGGTGGACTGACGGCTGCCGTCGTTGCCCCAGCAGGCGAGGGCGCCGCTCGTCCTGTATCCCGCAGGTGTGGACCGAGCCGGCGCTCACCGCGGTGAAGACGCCCACGGGGGGTCTGGCCTGGCCGCTGCGGTTGCGGCCCCAACAGGCCAGGTTGCCGTTCGACCTGACCCCGCAGGTGTGGTAGGCGCCGGCGCTCAGATCGTCAAAGGGGCCCGTGGGCGGGGTCGCTTGGCCGAGGCCGTTGCGGCCCCAGCACGAGAGCGTGCGGTCAGCCTTCATCCCGCACGTGTGGTACGCGCCGGCGCTCACCGAGGTGTACGCGCCCCCGCGCGGGGTGGACTGGCCGTCGCCGTTGGCGCCCCAGCAGGCGACCGCGCCGTTCGCCCTCACCCCGCAGCCGTGGAGGGCGCCGGCGCTCACCGCGGTGAAGACGCCCGCGGGCGGGGTGGCACGGCCGCTGCTGTCGTCGCCCCAGCAGGCGAGGGGGCCGCTGTGCTGGACGCCACAGGTGAAGTCACCACTCCCCTCGACCGCGGCGCCGGCGAAGGCGCCCGCGGGCGGAGCTGGCCTGGCCGCTGCCGTCGTTGCCCCAGCAGGCAAGGGCGCCGTTCGTCCTCACCGCGCACGCGTGCTCGGCGCCGGCGCTCACCCCCGTAAAGGCGCCCGCGGGCGGGGTGGCCTGGCCGTAGGTGTCATCGCCCCAGCAGACGAGGTTGCCGGCCGCCTTGATCCCACAGCTGTGCTCGCCGCCGGAGCTCACCGCGGTGAAGGTCCCGGCGGACGGTCTGGCCTGCCCGTTGCCGTTGTAGCCCCAGCAGGCGGGGGTGCCGGTCGTCCTGTATTCCACAGGTGTGGACGATGCCGGCGCTCACCGCGACGAAGGTGCCCGTGGGCGGCCGGGACTGCCCGTAGGTGTTGTCGCCCCAGCAGGCGACGGTGCCGCTCGTCCTCAGCCCGCAGGTGAAGAAGTCGCCGGCGCTCACCGCGGTGAAGGTGCCCCCGGGCGGCGGGGCGGCCGCGCCCCAGCAGGCGAGACCGCCTGTCGTCCGTATCGCACAGGAGTGGTGCCAGCCGGCGCTCACCGCGGTGAAGGTGCCGGCGGGCGGCGTGGACTGGCCGCCGCCGTTGTCGCCCCAGCAGGTGAGGGTGCCGTTCGTCCTTATCCCGCAGCTGTGGTCGCCGCCGGCGCTCACCGCGAGGAAGGTGCCCGCGGGCGGGGAGGCCTCGCCGTAGAAGTCCGGGCCCCAGCAGACGAGGGTGCCGTTCGTCCTCAGCCCGCAGGCGGCGAAGATGCCCGCGTCCACGCTCCCTGCCACGACGCCCGCCGGCGTTGCGGCGATCGAGGCGGCGGGATCGCCGGTCGGCGGGGCGGCTGCGGAGGCCGAGCCGGCGAGGCTCAGGCAGACGAGGGCGATCGCGCCGCAGAGGCGAAGCGGGCGAGCGCCGGGATGGCCCCAAGCGCCCTTCCCGGTGTCGCGCCGCCGGGTCGGTGTTCGCCGGCCCTGCGCCCTCTGCACGCTCACTCCTCTCCCCCCACCTCGAGCCTCCCGAGCCAACTTACCACCGAAGTCGCGGGCGGACAACGCCCCCGCTCGAAAGGCGGAACAGGGTAGAGCGTCAGGGATACAGCCGGAAGATGTTCGTCCTGCTGCTGAAGTAGATCGGGCCGCCGTCGGACGGTGTCTCGAGCGAGAGCACCGGGTCGGGATGGTCGTAGAAGGGCGCCTGCGAGGCGATCCCAAGACGGTCAGGGGTCAGGCCGGCGCGGCGGATCGTGCCGGTGTTGAAGTCGGCGAAGAAGAGCTGGCCATGGCTCGAGAGCCCGCACAGGCTGCAGAAGGCGATCCCGGTGATCCCCTGCGAGTCGGCCAGGAAGAGCTTCGGCTGCACCGGGCTTGGCCCGTCCCGGTTGGTGTTGCGCGGCGCCGGGGGCGGTGAGGTGCAGGTGGCCGACGGCCCCCAGCCGTAGTTCCAGAGCTTCAGGCGAGCGACCAGGTTGATCTCGTCGTTGCACTGCGGGCCGTTGTCGGTCAGCCAAAGCCTCCCCTGCTGGGGATCGAAGGTGAAGCCGAACGAGTTGCGGATCCCGTAGCCGATGATCGGGCTCCCCGCGCGGGGGTTGTCGGAGGGCACCGTGCCGTCCGGGTTCAGCCGCAGCACCTTCCCGGCCAGGCTGGTCAGGTCCTGGGCGAGGGCGCGCGCTATCGGTGTACCCGATGACGACGTAGAGCTTGCCGTCGAGGCCGAACATGATCCGGCCGCCGTCGTGGCTGGTGGCGGTCGGGAGGTTCCGCAGGACCGCGAAGCCGCTGCCGTCGGCACGGATCCGCAGGAGCTGGTTCGTCGCCGTCCCCGACACCGTGCGGGTCGCGAACGCCCACACCCGGCCGTCGTCGGGGTAGTTCCGGCTCAGGGCGAGGCCCAGCAGCCCCTGGTCGCCCGTGCTCGCCACGTTGGGGATCGTGAAGAACGGCGTGCTCGTCCCGGTGGCGGGGTTGAGCCGCATGATGCGGCCCGTGTAGCGCTCGCCGTAGAGGATGCGGCTGCCGTCCGGCGTCGGCGTGAAGGCCGCCGGATAGGCGAGCGCGGCGGGCGAGAGCGGCTGCGCGCTCGCCGCCAGGGCGCTCCCCGGCGAAACGAAGAGGGCGGCGGCCACGAGCAGAGCGGCCAGCACCGACAGGCGCTTCATATACTCCCTTCCCACTCCCTTCCCACCTAGTGGCCGCCGACACTAGCACGGCATCCCGAGCAGGAAAAGCAGCAACCGCGGGCGAGCGCAGCCCTAACGGACGAACGCCGTCAGCGGCTTGCTGACCTCGGCCGCGCTCAGCGGGCCGAAGCGGATCGTCCAGGCTCCGCCGTAGCGGCGCCGGTGATCGCTTGAAACGGGCCGGCACGGCCGAGTCTCGTGCTGTGCATCGCGACACCCCCTCGGTCAGCTCTTGACCAAGCGACCGACCGCGCCCATCAGCTCCCGCACCTGCTCGCTGGGGTCCGCGGGCGCCTCGCCCTCGCCGAGCATGCAGTGGCGGGCGTGCTCGTCGAGCAACCCAAGCGAGACCCGCTCGAGAGCCGCCCGGGCGGCGGAGATCTGGGTCAGCACGTCGATGCAGTAGCGGTCCTCTTCGACCATCCGCGACACGCCCCGGATCTGGCCCTCGATCCGGGCCAGGCGGCCGAGCAGTTGCTCCTTTGAGGCTGAATAGCCACGTTTCGTCGCCATCGTTTCCTCCTCAGTGGTACTCGTGGACCACGGCGTGACCCTTGCCACGGGCGATCATGTAGCGGTTGGCGAGGAACGCGAAGGGGTAGGCGATCGCGAAACCCGCCGCGATGCTGAGGTAGATCAGCGGCTCACCGACCCCCGCCTCCATCGCGCCGGGGATCAGCAGCACCGTGGCGTTGTCGATGATCTCCATGATCGTGATCGAGACCGTGTCCGCCGCCAGCGCGATGGGCACGATGGCCGCGAGGCTGAGCCCGGCCTTGAAGAGGGGCAGCGAAGTCAGCCCGAAGCCGAAGGCATAGGCGAGTCCAACGGCAAGGGCGATGGTCGCCAGGTTGCCCCAGCCAAACGCTGTGCCGATGAACATGCCCGCGACCTCACCGATCACGCAGCCGGTGAGGCAGTGCGTCGTCGCGCTGACCGCGAGTCGGTTGAGATTTCCATGGGGCGCCGCTGCCGTTGCTTCCATCGAATCCTCCTTTGTCGCGCAGCGTACCATACCCCCCTAGGGTATAGGTGGCAAACCTGGGGCGAGCCTAGGAGCGCGCTAGGTGCAGGTCTGCGAATCGGTCCTCGTCTGCGTCATGAGCGGACCGGTGGGATTCGCGGAGGTGAAGATTGCCTGCAGGTTCCACTGCCGGTTGCCTGCGGGTGGATCGACGCACTTGGCGCGGACGTAGTTGAGCCTCCCGATCTGGGTGGCCGTGTGGACCAGCCGTATCGACCCGTCGGAGACTTGTTGAGGTCGATCTGACAGCCCCGCCGGGGATCCGGTGCCGAGCAGTTATCGGGATCCGTGAAGTCGGCGCCGATGGCCGGGTTCGCCGTCAGGTCGCCCTGCACCAAAAAGCTCGTGTCGCCGTCGATGTTGTTCGTCGGGCCTCCGCAGTCGATGGGGCCGTCGTGCTGGTCCACCTTTATCCGGATGAACAGCAGGACCTCGGACGTGGAACCCATGCCGTTGAACACCAGCACGCAGGCGGTGGGCGTCTCGGGGCCGACGTTGAACTGCGCGTTCCCGTTGCTGAAGGCGGCGTTCGAGTGCCACAGCCAGGCGTTGTTGGCGGCCCCGGCGGCGGGCCCGCACGCCTGCAACGCCTGCTGCATGGTGAGGTTGCCCGAGAGGTCCGCCGGGTCGCACTTCGGGAGGGAGTTCGGGCTGAACTGGATGTCGTCGTCGAAGCGGAGCTGTATCCGCCTCAGCACGGTGGAGCCGGTGTAGTTCGTGTGCGTGCCAAAGGCGAGCCGGCCCGAGGTGACCGTGCCGTGCGGGTTGCTCGGCTGGAACGAGAAGTTCACGCTCGAACCCGCCGCCGCCAACGCAATCCCCGTTACGGCCACGGCCCCGACCGTCGCCACGGCGAGAACGACGGCGGTCCATCGCTTCGTGTGGGTCCGGTGAGGGCGGACGTCCTCGGCGCATGCGTGCCCATTCTAATACCCAGTTGGCATGGAGGCCAAACGTGTCGGCGAATCCGATCTTCCCCGACAGCCTTTCCCATGAGGCCTTCCAGTAAGGAAAAGCCCCAGGTAGCGACACCGCTTAGTCCTTTAGGCCGCCGCCTTCGAGGGGCGGGCCGCTGCCGCCCATACTCGTGGCGCTCCCTAGGCGCCCTCCGCCCCTGCCTCTCGTTCCGCGGAAGCTTGCTTCCTCGCAAGCTTCTTGGCCTGCTTCTCCTGCCGACGCTCGAGGAGCCTGCGTTCGCGGTTCAGCTTTGCCATCGTGGTCTTCCTCTTACTGCTTGAGGCCATGCTTTTCCCTCCTTCCAGGCTCGCTCGAGTCCTCGGAGTCGTGCCGGAAACTCTCTTTCTCGACCCCCTCTGCAGAAATAGAGGCGCTCGACGGGCGCAGGGAGCACGAGGAAAGCCCAGCGGGCAACTTCTAGCAGTCTAGCGGGGCGTTGCGCGAGCTCGTGATGCCTCAGTGGACCAACGGCAGCTTACGCTCCAAGCCGCCCCACGCGATCGCTTCTTGGACGGGCGGCGATGCATTCCGCATTCGAAGCCGGCCTCCGTCCCGAAGCGAATGGTTCGCGATCCGGAGCACGGATCGCAGGCCAGTGGAGTCGATGAAGCCCACGGCGCCGAGGTCCAGGACGACGGTTGACGCGTCATTGTCAATCGCCTGTCGCAACTCTGCTTCGAACCTCTCGGCGGTGGAGCCGGTGAGCTCCCCGCTGGCCCAAACCATGAGCGCGTCGCCAGCTTGCTCCACTTGGACGGTGAGTGGCCCGTCCTTGCGCCTTGTGTCCCAGTTGCCCATCACCCGTACTAAACCCCGACGCTCCCCTCCGATTCGGTGTTTGCTTGAAATCAGCGACAATCAGCCGCCGAATCCGAGACCCCGTTTGGCAGCCGCCTCGCATGACGATGTCGGGGTCGCACAGCTCACGAAAGGCGTCCATGTCTCCCGCATTCCACGCCGCGTAGGCGGCTTTCGCAACCTCCACGTTCTCCTGCGACATCGCCTACTCCTTGAGCCCGGCGGCGTCGAGGGCGGATTCTCGGTCGAAGTCCCCCTCGACACGCAGGATTCGACCGTCGCGAAGCGTCCATACCCACGCCAGCTGACTCTCGACCTCGATACCGCTGCCCTGCCCGCGCCCCGTCACCTGCATCACCGACACCACGTGCGGGTCAGCGTCGATGAGTTCCACCGACTCGACCGAGAACTGATCCCAGACCTCGGCGACATCGGAGGTAAAGCGATCGAGGCCTTCATAGCCGTCGTAGACGGCCGGGTTGATCTTG
Organism: uncultured Actinomycetes bacterium; assembly: GCA_963824865.1. Taxonomy (GTDB): domain Bacteria; phylum Actinomycetota; class Thermoleophilia; order Solirubrobacterales; family 70-9; genus AC-56. The sequence goes on from CAWGQQ010000002.1 coordinate 25,409, forward strand.
CGCCCGCGAAGATCCATTCGAAGCTCTGGGTCAAAGAACTCGGGCCGTCTCTCCGGCTCTACCCCGCCCGCGTTCCACAGACCGAGGACGCGCCGCACCACGTCCAGGTTCTCCTCCGACATCGCCTACTCCTTGAGCCCGGCGGCTTCGAGGGCTTTACGTCTGGAGATGTATCCCTGCGCGTGCAGAAGCTTCCCATTCCTGATCTTCCAAACGGCAGCCCACGGCTCGTCGACCGCGATGCGCGTGTAGCTGGCAACTCCCCGCAGGCGCAGGAACATCACGACTGTCTCCCCGTCACCCACATCAATGAGCTTCTCAGTCTCGACGTTGAGATCATCGAAAACGTCGAACGCCTGGTCACGCCATCGGCGTACTCCCTTGTGACCGTAGAACGAACCTCTTACCGGAAACTCAGGGGGGTTGCGTATCTCGATTTGCTCGTCACAGAGATCGAGCGATGACATCCCACCCTCGTTGAAGCCTGCCCACCAGCGCCGCACCACGTCCAGGTTCTCCTCCGACATCGCCTACTCCGAGAGTCCTGCGGCTTCGAGGGCTTCGGCTTCCTGATGGGGGAGGAAGAGCTGAACCTCCTTGATAAGGCCGTGATCGTCCAGCGTGTAGACGGCGTAGCCGACGACATCTATCTCGATCCCGCTACCGGCGCCTCGGCCCGTCACGCGTGCGCGTTCGAGGACCATGTCGCCCTTGACCCTGAAATCGAGCGGCTCAATGCGTTGTTCCTCGAAGGCGTCCGGCTCCATCCATTCGCGCAGCGCGGCGACGCCTTTAACCGACGATTGGCCCCCTTGGCGGGCAAGCTCGAAGTCGGGATGGGCCAGCTGAACCACGGCCTCGACATCGCCGCGATTGAACGCCTCGTGGAAACGCCGCAGGACAGCGATCATCTTCTCGTCAGTCATCGCCCGCAGTATCTCGCTATGGCGTGCGTGCTGCCGCTGCCCAGATGCTCTCGCCTCCCCGCGGAGGGCTGCCAACTGCGCGTCCGCGGAGGCGCATTCGGACCCTCCCCCACTCCCCTACGCGAGATACTGCGCGGGCGATGGCATCTCGCGGCCAACTCGACAGTCCCTGGTTCGAGTCGCCGTTCTTCGAGCGCGAGCTCGCCGAGGCCGATCTCGACCCGCAGACCCGCGAGCTGGTGCGCTCCTACGCCCGCGACGGATACGCGGTGATCGACCTGCACACCCCCGAGTTCGATCGCATCGCCGAGCGGATCGACCAAGCCACCCACGAACGCGAGGCCCCGGGTACGAGCCGGATCCAGGACGCCTGGCGCCACGTCCCCGAGGTCCGCGAGCTCGCCGCCAGCGACACGATCAAACGCACCCTGCAAACGCTCTACCGGTGCCGCCCGATTCCGTTCCAGACGCTCAACTTCAGTCGTGGCACAGAACAGCGCACCCACAGCGACATGGTCCACTTCAATTCGATGCCGCAGCGGTTCATGGCCGGGGTCTGGGTCGCGCTGGAGGACATCGCCCCCGGCAGCGGCCCGCTGCACTACTACCCCGGAAGCCATCGACTCGCGGAATACCTCCCACATGAGATCGGCCTGCCGCCAAAGGAGCCCCTCGCCACCAAGTACCAGGAGTACGAGGACTTCCTGGCGCGCCTGCTCGAGACCTCCGGCCTGCGCAAGGAGACCGTGCAGCCCCGCAAGGGCGAGGCACTTATCTGGGCCGCCAACTTGCTGCACGGCGGCGACCCGATCACCGATCCCGAGAGCACCCGCCGCTCGCAAGTGACGCACTACTACTTCGAGGGCTGTCGCTACTGGACGCCGCTCAGCTCCGACCCGCCGCTGGGCCGCATCTTTTGGCGCCGGGTCGTGAACGTGGAGACCGGCGAGGTCGAGCCCCACTACTACCAGGGAAAGCGTGTGCGCCTTCCCTTGGTGGCGGCGGTGCGGGGGGCGCTCGACTTCTGGCTTAGGGGCCCTGGACCGATTGCCCGCACTGCACAGCGGGCGCGAGGGCTGATCGTCCGCCGTTAGCGCCATCACGAACCAGCGCATGGTCATCGGCACGGGATCTCGCGCATTCGATCGACGCTTAGCAAAGCGGCGATACTGCGCGGGCAATGTCGCAGGAGAACGTGGAGCTGGTATCCCGGGCGCACGAAGCCTTCAACCGACGCGATCTTGAGGCTTTCATGGCTCTCATCGACCCTGAGGCGGAACTCATCCCGCTCAACGTGGAGTTGCCCGGCGTCATCTCCTACCGGGGCCACGATGGTTTCCGGAGCTTTTGGGATGAGCTGTTCGATAGCTCCCCGGGTTTCACCACCGAGGTCGACGAGGTGCGTGACCTTGGAAACGTGACGGTTGCGCGGGTGCGCCTGGGTGAAATGACGTCCTGGCAGGTCGCCGAGTGGCGCCGTGGGAAGGCGGTCTTGTGGCACACCTGTTCGAGCGAAGCCGAAGCCCTCGAAGCCGCCGAGCTGCGGGAGTAGGCCAGGGGTCATCCGACCTCAGTTCGTCTCGGGGCGCGGCCACTCTCCCGTTGCGCTCGCGGCTCTCGGCCTCTTGGCAGGCGAGCAGGTATCGGGCGAGGGCTGGTCGACGGCCAGCCAGGCATCGCAGCGAGAGCGGCGGCGGGTGTGGCGCATGCGGCGGCAGTGGTCCACCCATTGGTCCACGAGCGGTCCATGAACGGCGAAACCCGCATGGTCTATGCGGGTTCCGAGGCACCGCTACCGGGATTCGAACCCGGGTTTCCGGACTGAGAATCCGGCGTCCTAGTCCCCTAGACGATAGCGGCGGGTCGGCGCGCCAGAATAGCAACGGGCCTCCGAGTCACAGGTCGGAATCGGAGGCTGTGAGGTGCGGCTGAGAGGATTCGAACCTCCACGCCCTTTCGGACAATACGCCCTGAACGTATCGCGTCTGCCGTTCCGCCACAGCCGCGTGTGTTACTGAAATCTAGCGTTCCCCCAAGATCCATGCGGCGAATGGCGCGTTCCTCGCGGTATGCGCGAGTTAAGCGCCAGGGAGCCTGGGTACGCCCGCCCGGGGAAATACTCTCTCCTAACGATGAGGGTGGGGCTCGTTCTCGGCGCGGGTGGGATCCAGGGAGGCGCCTGGCTCACGGGCGGGTTGGACGCGCTCGCCGAGGAGACCGGCTGGGACCCGGCCGAGGCCGACTACGTGGTCGGCACCTCGGCCGGCTCGATGATGGGGGCGCTCTGCGCCTCGGGCGTTCCTCCCTGGTTCATGGTCGCCCATTCCCGCGGCGAGGTGTTCGAGGGCGTCGTCGGCGCCGATGGGCGCCCGGCCGCGGAGGCAGACCGGGCGGGCGGTGCCCGCTTCGAGCTGCAGCGCGCCCTACCGCCGATCGGCCCGGGCTCCTGGCGGCTCGCGTTCCGCACCCTCGCCAACCCCAGGCGCTACACGCCCGCCACGGTGTTCACCGGCTGGATCCCGCGCGGCATCTTCACCACCGAGCCGCTCAAGGAGACCATCCGCCGCGTCGTCCCAACCGAATGGAGCCCCCACCCCAACCTCTGGGTCGTCGCCTGTGACTACGAGACCGGCCGGCGGGTGCCCTTCGGCCGCGCCGGGGCTCCCGAGGCCGAGCTCGCCGACGCCGTCGCCGCCTCCTGCGCCATCCCCGGCATCTACCACCCGCAGACGATCGGCGGGCGCCGCTACGTCGACGGCGGCATCTACTCCACCTCGAACGCCGATCTGCTGCGCGCCGAGGAGCTCGACCTCGTGATCTGCCTCAACCCGACCTCCACCCTGCACCCGGTCCGGGCCGCGCTCAGCCCGCGCGAGTGGTTCAACGTCGCGATGCGAAACGCCTCCGGCCGGCGGCTCGGGAGCGAGGCGAAAAAGCTCCGCGCCGCCGGCACCGAGGTCGTCCTGATCCAGCCCACGGGCGAAGACCTCGAGGCGATGGGACCCAACCTGATGAGCCCGCGACGGCGAAATCAGGTGATCGAGGTCGCCCGCCGCACCGTCGCCGCGCAGCTCGCCGAACCCCAAAACCGCGAGCTCCTCGCCGAGCTGCCACCGGGCGACCCGCGCAAGCTCCGCCGCCCCTCCGGCCCACCCTCCGAGTGGCCCGACTGGCGCGAGCTCTGCCCCGACCGGCGGTGTGAGGGGCGCCCCGTCGGACACCCCCTCAGCAACGCTGGAGTAGGAGCTAACCGCCCGGCGGGCGGTAGTCCACGGACTTCTTGGCCGCAGACGGAACCTATCCGCAAACGGGTCGTGCCGGCGAGGGGCGCGCTTTCGCCCGCCTACGGCACCTCGCGGCCCAGCCAGCCGCGGTAGAAGCCCTCGATGTCGGGCAGGAACTCGTGCACGACCGGATACCCCGGCGGGACTGCCTCGGTCTCGAGCTGGCTGGCGCAGGAGGGGCAGTAGAGCTCGCGCAGCTCCATCCACTCGGGGTCACAGTGGGCCATCTTCGGGTAGACCTCGAGCAGCTTCTCGGCGTCGTCGCGGACGTAGATCGCAGCCTCCATCTTCCAGTTTCGCGACGGCGGGCAGAAGTCGTGCCCGCAGTCACATCGAACGACCAGATCCCCATCCGAGCGAACGACGTTCAACCCCTCCCCCATGGGGAGGACGATCGGCTCCTCGTAGGGGACGCGCTCCTGGAGCACCGCCACCCACTTCTCGAACCGGTCGGGGTCCTTGTAGCCGGACTGGATGTCCTTCACCTCGCGGCGCGAGAGCTTCTCGTCGAGCAACGCCCCCAGCGTCTCGTGGTCGAGGGTCGCGCCCCCGGCCCGCGGCGGCTCGATCGACTCCACCCGCGAGCCGGCCAGGAACTCGTCGGCCGTCTGCTCCGGCGTGACCTTGCCGGGCTCGGCCCGCTCGGCCACCACGGTCGGCGTCACGGCCTCGATCTGGAAGTCCTCCGGCAGGTCCCAGAAGCCGCGGAACTCGGCCGCGAAGCGCGCCGACAGCCGCATCGACTCCGCGTAGCAGACCCTCACCGCCTCGATGAAGTCCTGCGCCTCCACCCGCTCGCGCTCGCGCTTCCACCACTCCCGCACGGGCACCGCCCGCTCGAGCCGCTCCCGCCGCATCTCGACCCGCCGACTCTCGCTCTGCCGAGACCCCCGCCTCGCCCTCACCGTCAAGCGCCACGCCGTAGACCGACTCGGCGAACCGCGGCAGCAGGTGCCCCTCGCGGACGTCGGCCGCCACGGCCTCCGCCGGGCGCAGCAGCGGATCGCCCAGCCCCGGCGCGCCCTTCATCACCGACAGGTACAGGTCGCCCTCGGAGAACGGCTCCAGGGTGGTGAAGTTGTCCTGCTTGTAGGTCCGCTCGCCCTCGATCTCGAACAGGGCCGGGTGGTCCCAATCACCGTCGCAGATCGGGTAGGCCTCGCCGTTTCGCGCCCGCTCCAAGAGGTCGGCGCCCTTGATGTTGTGGACGTAGGCCGCCGAGCCGGGATAGCCGCCGAACAGGCCCTGGGCGCTGAACACCCGCGTCGTGCCCAGGTTCTGAAGCTCCCAGAACGGCGTCTTCCAGACCACCAGCAGCGACTCGAAGCTCGATCCACCACGGTGGCGGCCCGGCCCGCCGCTGGAGGCCTTGAGCCGGCGCGACAGGTAGACCATCGGGCAGATCAGCTCCCACATCTCGACGTCGCCGGCGTCGCCCTCGGGGTTGAACATGGCCGCGCAGGTGTCCGTGCCGTCGAGCACGTACTTCCCCCCCATCCCCTGTGCCGCGATCTCGAAGTTCATGATCGCCGACGAGTTGCCGTACTGGTCGACGCCGCCGCCCTGGATCACGTTCCCGGAGCAGGAGTAGGAGCCGATCACCTCCTCGATGAACCCCCGCGCCTGGAGTGCCCGCGACAGCGTGCGCGGGAAGCCGGTGAAGGCCGGCTGCAGGAACGCCCAGGCGATCCCCGTCGAGCCCTCGGCGTCCCCCAGGTTGGCGATCGTGCCCTCGGGGAAGTTGGTCTCGATCGCCAGGTAGGCGCCGTCGTTGACCTTGTCGTTGCAGATCAGGGTCTGCGTGAACTGCACCCAGATCGCCCCCTGCATGCCGGACGGCGTGCAGTTCATCGAGTGCCAGCCCCACGACGACGCCCCCTCCATGTCGAGCTCGTAGGTGCCGTCGCCGCCGATCCGAACCTCGAACGGCGCGTGCATCAGGAAGTCGCGGCGCGCTCGCGCGGGTAGCCCCTGCTTGTCGGCGAAGGTGACGTCGAAGGTGGCAGCGGAGCGGTAGCGGCCCGGCACGGTCATCTCGCGGATCCGCGACTTGAAGGAGCGCCGCCCCTCCTCGATCACCTCGCGCGAGAACTGCTTCAGGCGGTCGATGCCCTCCTCGAGGATCACCCGCTCCACCGCCTCGCGGACCATGTGGCACCCGGCCAGCCGGGTGCGCTCGTCGAGCAGGTAGTACATCGGGGCGCGGTTGCGCTTCTGGCAGCGCAGCAGGTGCCACTGGGCGAGCTCGTCGTTCTCGCCGATCTTCATGCAGGGCAGGTCGATGCCGTCGTCGAGCCGGTTGGTCGGGCCCACCGGCACCCCTCCGGGCGTGGAGGCGCCGATGTCGAGCACGTGGGTGACGCCCCCCGCCCAGGCGACCAGCTCGCCCTCCCAGAAGATCGGCACGAAGGTCTGCACGTCGGCGTTGTGGACGTCGCCGATCACCGGATCGTCGTTGGCGAAGATGTCGCCGGGCCGAATCCGCGGGTTGTCCTCCCAGCCGTGTCGGACCATGAACTTGATCGCGTCCGACATCGTGTGGACGTGGACGATGATCCCGGTCGAGAGCGCGATCGAGTCCCCCTCGGGCGTGTAGAGCGCGAAGCAGAGCTCGCCCAGCTCGCGAACGATCGGCGAGGCGGAGATGTTGAGCGCCGTCTCGCGCGCCGAGACCAGCCCGCCGCGCAGCCTCGCGAACAGCTTCTCGTAGCCGATCGGGTCGGAGTCCTTCAGCTCGAGCTCGCCCGAGAGGCCGTAGTAGGAGCCGCTCTCCGCGAACAGCCGCTCCGACTCGGCGAGCATCTCGTCGAGCCGCTTGCCGTCCCAGCCGATCCCCTCGCGCTCGCGCGGCTCGAGCTCTCGTGTCGCGTCGACGATCGCCATGCCTACTCCACCAGCCCGGCGGCTTCGAGGGCTCGGTCCTTGTCGGTGTGGGACGAGATCGCGACGCGACGTCTTGCCATCACGAAAGGTCCAGACGTGGCAGAGGCGGTTCCGACTCGGCATCGCTCCCTTTCAGCCGCCGCCGTCCTTGACGGCGGTGACGACATGCTCCTCGCCGGCGTCGATGGGCCTCTTCGAAGTCGATGTGGAAATCAGCTCGAACGTGTCCCAGTCCTCGCGCAGAGCTTCCTGTACGGCTTCGGGTCCCCGGTACGATTCCCACCGCCGGCTCGACGTCGCTCGTACGTCGAACTCATAGTCGGGATCGAAGAACTCCGGTGCGGTCCTCGAGACCGGCGTTGACGCCGATCATAGGCCGCGCCGCACGATCTCGACGTTCTCCTGCGACATCGCCTACTCCTGAAGCCCGACGGCTTCGAGGGCGTCGGAGCGCTCCCAGTAGCTCTGCATGCGGATCGCCTTGCCGTCGCGGAGCGTCCATAGGTGGGCCGTGGGTGCGTCTCAACCTCCGCTCCGCTGCCCTTGCCGCGCCCTCCCTCGCGTGAGAAGACGAGCACCTGGTCGTCGCCCGCGTCGATGAACTCCTCGGGGACCATGCGGTAGTCGTCGAAGGCCTCGTGGACCTTGTCGAGATATCGCTCCACGCCTTCGTGGCCGAAGTGCGGCTCGGCTAGGTCAGGGAACTCGCGTGGTCCTCAGCCATTCGATCTCGGGATCGAGGAAGTCCAGCGTTGAAGCGACCCCCTTCGAACTCCGCGTACGCGCGACGTACAAGCTCCACGTTCTCCTGCGACATCCCGCGCAGTATCTCGCTTCAAAGGCCCCAGGGCCGGGATGTCAACCGCCCCTCCACAATCATCCGTCCGAGCAGCGGCGTAGCATACGAACAGATGTTCGATGCGCGATCCACATCCGTGCCGGCCCCCGCCGACCAGGCGCAGTCACATGACTTGTCATATGACAATGTCATGGCGGCCCCGCGGGGCCGCGATCGTGACCACATGTCACTGGCGCTCGATCAGATTGAGGCGCGAATCGAACGGATTGAGCACGAGATCGTCGCTCTGGCGCCGCTCGTCCACGAGCGCGCTCGTTTGCTCCGCGCCAGGGCCGCGATCCTGGGCGAGCCCGAGCCGGTACTGCGCGCGACAGCCCTCCAGCCGCACGTCAAACGGGAAGACGTATTCCACTACCTGGCTCGCAACCCCGGATCTCGCCCCGGCGAGATCGCGGCCGGGTTGGGCGTAGGCCAGCAGGTTGTATCGGCGCACCTCTACCGCGGCAAGGGCCGGCTGTTCGCGAGTTGCTTCGGCCGCTGGTACCCCGTGCCCGAAGCCGACCCGCGCGGCTCTCTCTAAGCGCTACTCAGGTGAAAGATCTGATGGCGGTCCAGGCGCGCGGAGCGTCCGGGCGGGATCGCGAAGGTGGTGGCGACCGACTCCACGATCGCCGGACCCGTGATCTCGTTGCCGGCCTCGACCTGGTCGAGCTCGTAGACGTCGGTGTCGGCGTAGTCGTCGCCCCAGCGGACCCGCCGCGTCCCCTTGGCCGGCGGCGTCCCCTCGCGCTCGCCGAGGTCGGGTAGCGCCGGCTTCTCGACCTCCACCGAGCCGTGGACGATCGCCTGGGTGACCAGGTAGCCGAGCTCGGGTGAGCGGGCCGAGCGCGCGTAGACCTTGCCGTAGGCGTCCTCGAACTCGGCGATCAGGTCGTCGAGCTGGGCGTCGTCCTCGAGCTCGGCGTGCGGGGAGACGATCTCGATGTCGTTGAGCTGGCCGTAGTACTGCATCCGGACCGCGTGGGTGAAGGCGATCACCTCGCGCTCCACGCCCGACTTCGCGAACTCGTCCGCGACCTTGTCCCGAAGCCCGAGCCAGGCGCCGGTGATCATCACCGCGATCCCGGCCTTCTCCATCTCGTCCTGACCCGGCAGGATCGGCATGTCGATCGTCTGGTCGTAGCGGTACTCGAAGTCGGCGCAGGCGCAGCCGTAGGCGGAGAAGCCGGCCGCCCAGGCGGGCACCAGGACGTCGCGGTAGGCGACGCCCTCCGTGTAGCCGGCGACGTGCAGGGGACCGCCGCCCCCGTAGCAGAGGAGCGCGTAGTCGGCGGGCGAGTAGCCCTTGCCCAGGATCCGGCCGACCGCCTCGTTCTTCAGCGTCTGCTCGAACAGCTCCACGACCCCCGCCGCCGCGTCGTCGACCTCGAGCCCGAGCGGCTCGGCGAGCTGGCGCCCGACCTCGGCGCGGGCCCGCTCCGGGTCCAGCTTCACGTCGCCGCCCAGGAAGTAGTCGGGGTTGACCCGCCCCAGCACCAGGTTCAGGTCGGTGACCGAGATCGTCTCCAGGCCCCCCTCCGGCCAGCAGACGCCGATCCGCGCGCCCGCCGAGTCCGGCCCCAGCTCGGGCCGCCCGGAGTTCGGGTTGACGCGGACGAACGACCCGGTGCCGGCGCCGATCGAGTCGATCCGGACCAGGGGCATGTTGAGCATGAAGCGGGCGATGTCGGGCGTCGGGGTGATCTCGAAGCGCCCGTCGGTGATCAGCGCGATGTCGAACGAGGTGCCGCCGATGTCGGTGCAGAGCGCGTTCGGAATCCCGAGGCGCTCGGCGATCCCCTGGCCGCCCACGACGCCGCCGATCGGCCCGGACGCCAGCGTGCGCGCCAGCTCCCTGGCCTCGATCGAGATCGTGCCGCCGTGCGAGGCCATCACCCGAAGCTCGAAGCCGGCGCCCGCCTCCTTGGTCTGATCGCGCACCGCCTTCAGCGTGCCCCGCGAGGGCTCCGCGGCGTAGGCCTCGATCAGGGTCGAGTTGAGCCGCGGCAGGTCCCGGCGCTGTGGATAGAGCTCCGAGGAGAGGAAGACCGGCACCTCGGCCAGTCCAGCCCTCGCTTCGCCTGCTCCTCCTCGACGATCTCCCCCACCCGGAGCTCGTGCTCCGCGTTGCGGTAGGAGAACAGCAGGCAGACGCAGATCCCGTCGACTCCGGCATCCAGAAGCTCGGCGGCGGCCTGGCGGGCATCGGCTTCGCGAAGCGGCGCCACCTCGTCGCCGAACACGTCGATCCGCCCGCGTACCCCCTTCATCCGCTCGCGGGGCACCAGCGGTGGGTTGTGGTAGTGGGTGGCGAGGTGCAGCCGGTCGGAGTAGGAGTAGCCCAGGTAGGTCTGGATCCCCCGCTCGATCTTCAGGTAGTCCTCGTGCCCCGCGGTGACGATCGCGCCGATCTCCAGGCCCTGGCGGGAGAGCAGGCGGTTGAGCATGGCGGTGCCGCTGTAGATGCCGGAGGCGATCGCGCCGAACGCTTCCTCCGGCGAGAGGTCCCACTGCCTCAGGGCGTCGCGCGCCGACTCCATGAAGCCCACCGACTCGTCGTCGGGCGTCGTCTGCGCCTTGCCGACCACGAACGACCCCGACTCGTCGACGATGAAGGTGTCGGTCATCGTCCCGCCGGCGTCGATCGCGAGCACTCTGGGGTTACGCTCGGCGGCCTCCGCCATGGCGCCGCGAGTCTATCCCGGGCTCGGTGGCCCACCTGCCAACCTTCGGTGGATGGCCCGCCGGCTTGGAATCGCGGCGCTGGTGCTGATCGCCCTCGCCGGGGTGAGCCAGTTCGTGATCCCGCCGCTGGCGGAGAAGCGGATCGAGGATCGGCTGACCGACGGGGGCGGCACCGCCGACGGTCTCGGCTGGAGGCGTTCCCGGCGGCTCGGCTCTTGTTCGGCGACGGGGAGCAGGCTCGCGGTGAGCGGCAGCGGGCTGGACCTCGCTCTCGAGCAGGAGGCCAACGTGTTCGACGAGCCTCGACGGCTTCGACCGAGGTGGACGTGAGCCTGACGCGACTTCCGCGCCGGGCCGTTCGCGGTTCGCGAGCTTCGACCTCAGCGCGGACCGGCGCCGTCGGCGCCCTACGAGGCTGGTCTCCTCGAGCAGCGGGCGATCGCCGCGCGCGACCTGGCCGAGCTACGGGGCCTCGACGCCTCGGCCTCCCCGGCGGGCCGCTGCTGCGCTCGCTTGCCGGCTTGGCGCTGGGCGGCAACCGGCGGGTCCCCATCGAGCTGAACATGGAGCTGCGCAGCGATGGCGGGCGGGTCGTCGTCGAATCCGGCGGAGTCAGCACGATTGCCGGGACTTCCAGCGAGCCCGGTGGCCGAGCTGATCACCGCAGCGGTGATGGTACAGCGTAGCCGACCCTAAGCCGGAGGGCCGCGCCGAGCCGGCGGCCGCCGCCGCGTCCTTGGCCTTGAAGAACTCCTCGCCCTCGATCCCGACCCTCGGCAGCCGGCGCTCGGCCCAACTGGGCAGCCACCAGTTCGCCCGACCCAGCAAGACCATCACCGCGGGGACGATCAGGCACCGGACGATGGTCGCGTCGACTGCGATGGCGGCCGCCAGGCCGAGCCCGAACTGCTTCACGGTCGGGTCGCCGCTGAGGATGAAGCTCGTGTAGACGCAGACCATGATCAGCGCCGCCGAGGTGATCACCCTGGCGCTGACCGCGAGCCCGTCGACGACCGCCTCGTGGTTGTCCTTGGTCCTCCGGTAGTGCTCCTGGACCCTGGTCAGCAGGAACACCTGGTAGTCCATCGAGAGCCCGAACAGGATCGCGAACATCAGCAGCGGCACGTAGCTGACGATCGGGCTTGGCCCGGAGAGGCCGAGCAGCTCCGCCCCGTGACCCTCCTGGAAGACGAACGTCAGGATCCCGTACGCCGCGCCCACGGAGAGCAGGTTCATCAAGCCCGCCGTGAGGGGCACGACGATCGAGCGGAAGGCGATCAGAAGCAATAGGAAGCTGAGCACGATCACCGTGGCGATCACCAGCGGCAGCCGCTCGCTGATCCGGTCGCCGAGGTCGATGTAGCCGGCCGTCTGGCCGCCGACGTAGGCCACCAGGGTGGTTCCCTTGAGCGCGTCCGGAATCACGGGGTCCCGCAGCTGGCGGACCAGGTCCTCGGTCGCATTGGCCGACGGCGACGTGGTCGGCGTCACGGTGAACACGGCCGTGTTGCCCGACTTGTCGACCTTCGCCGGCGAGACGTCCTTGACCCCCTTGGTCTTGCCGATCTTGTTCTCGAGCTTGACCAGGCGCGGGTCGCTGGCCGTCGTCTTCAGGAACGCCTCCTCCTGGTCGGCCTGCTTCTCCTTCTTGGTGGGCGGCTGTGACTTCACCTGCTGCTCCGCCTCCGACTGGGCCTCGTCCGGGGGCACGCCCTCGGCTTCGAGCTGCTGCGCCGCCTGCATCGACCGCCTGCTGCTGAGCCTGCTTCTGCTGGTCCTGGACCTGCTTCAGCTGCTTGTTGTCGGGATGCGCGGGACTGCCGTCGAAGTCGACCGCGATCAAGAGCGGCCCGTTGACGCCCGGTCCGAAGCCCTTGGTGAGCAGGTCGTAGGCCTGCCGCGTGGTGGTGGACTTCGAGAGTTGACCGTTGTCCTGCTGGCCGAACTCGAGGTCGAGCGCCGGGATCGCGAGCACCAGCAGGATGGCGACCCCAAGGACCAGCGCCCACGTGGCGCGCTGTCCGACCCCGCGCGCCCACCTCGCCCAGCCATGCGGCCGGTGATCGTGCGCGGGCGTGCGCAGGAACGGCACTCGCAAGGCGTTGATCCGGGGGCCGAGGATCGCGAGCAGAGCGGGCAGAAACGTGATCGCCGTGATCACCGCGATCAGAACGACGACGGCCGCCGAGTAGCCCAGCGCGCTGACGATCGGGATCCGCGCCACCGCCAGCGAGCAGAGAGCGATCACCACCGTGCCGCCCGCGAACACCACGGCCCCGCCCGCGGTGGCCACCGCGCGTGCCGCCGCCTCCTCCGGGGGATGGCCCGCTTCGATGAAGCCACGGTGGCGGGTGACGATGAACAGGGCGTAGTCGATCCCGACGCCCAGCCCCAGCATCGTGCCCAGCGTCGGGCCCACGGTGGGCACCTCGATGCCGTGCCCGAGCAGCCCGATCGCGCTCAGCCCGACGCCCAGCCCGACGATCGCGGTGGCGATCGGCAACGCCATCGCGGTCACGGTGCCGAACGTGAACAGCAGGATGATCACGGCCGCCGCGATCCCGACCGCCTCGCTGGACTCGGTCGACGGCTTGGATACCGCCTGGCCCAGGTAGCCGCCCGTCTCCACCTTGAATCCGGCTTCGCGCGCCGGAGCCTCGGCGTCGATGATCTCGTTGGCCTGGTCCTCGGTCAGGTCGCTCGAGCTGAGGTCGATCGTCACCGAGATGTAGCCGATCCGCTTGTCCTTGCTGAGCGCGCCCGCGCCCTCGCTGCTCAACGGGCTCACCGCGCTGATCACGTGGGGCGCCTTCTTCAGCGAGCTGACGGTCGCCTTGACGGCCTGCTCGTTCTTGCCCGTGGTCAGCGTCCCCGAGGGCGTCTCCATCACCACGGGGTTGGTGCCGTTCGCCTCCTTCGGCAGGTTGTCCTGAAGCAGGTCCTGCGACTGGGTGGAGCCCGTCCCGGGAAGGGTGAGGTCGTTGCTCGTCTCCCTCCCGACGCTGTTCGAGACCACGATGATCACGCCGACCAGGACCAGCCAGATCGCAGTCGCCCGAAAGCGATGGCGCACGCAGGCGCCCGCGAGCCCGTACAGCGCTCCGCTCACTGACGACCTCCCGGCGGCAGCATCAGCGGAGGCCGTCGCTCAGGCGGCGGCGATCGCCCCCGCGGTGCGCCGCGCCAGCGCCATGATCGTGATCATCGGGTTGGTGCCCGAGGCGGTCGGAAAGGCGCTCGCGTCGCCGATCCAGACCCCGGGGGTGTCGTGAAGCTCCCCCCACGGGTTGGCGACCGAGCTCGCCGGGTCGTGGCCCATCCGGCAGCTGCCCATCTGATGGGCGGAGAAGACGGCGTGCTCGTGCGGCGCCAGCGAGCAGTCCTCGAGCCCGCTCAGGAAGGCGTTGAAGTCCTCGCCGCGGCTCCAGGTGAGCGGACTGCGGCTCATCGCCACGATTCGCTGCGCGCCCGCGGCCTCGTGGACCCGGGCCACGGCCTTCAGGCCGGCGCGGAAGTTGGCGATGTCCAGCTCGTCGGCGAGCCGGTAGCTCGCGACGGCGTTCCCCGCCGCGTCAACGTCGACCCGCCCGTGGCCGCGGTCGCGGACCAGCGAGATCAGCAGCGCAGCTGTCGCGCAATCGAGCCATGCTCCTGCTTGTGCTGGCGGCCGGACTGCCAGGGCGTCGCGGCGGCCGACGATCCCGATCGAGTGGTGGGCGCCCTCGAGCAGGAAGCCGTGGCCTCGCCGGTTCCCTCCGCGAACTCGTGGCAGAGCGCGGACTGCGGCGCTCCCCACCACGAGTCCTGCGGCCCCTCGTAGGCGCCGAACAGGCCGCCGACGGGGTGAAGGCGCAGGTAGTCGCCGACGGCCGGGCCGCCGATCCCCGAGCGCAGCAGCAGCGCCGGCGACTCGATCGAGCCGCACGCGACCACGACCTGAGGGTGCAGCGAACCACGACCCGGGCCGTGGCGCCGTCCGGGCCCGCGTAGGCGCCCTCCACCCCGGCCGCGCGCCCGTTCTCGACCAGGATCCGTTCGGCGCGGCAGTTGACCACCAGGTCGGCGCCCCGCTCGTGCGCGTCGGCGAGGTACGTCTTCTGGACCGAGAGCTTGGAGCCGGTGACGTCGCCGAAGCCGACGTAGCCGGCCAGCTCCGGGTCGTGCTTCGCCGGGTCGACGTTGCGGGTGATCAGCTTGAAGTCCCAGCCGAGCGCCTCGCAGCCCTCCCGAAGCCGCTGGTGCGGCCCGTTCAGCTCGGAGCACGAGTCGGTGACGCCGATCCGCTCCATCACCTGGTCGAGGCAGTCGCGTCGAACTCGGGGCCGTCCAGTCCCTCGAGGCCATGCTCGCGCGCCCACTGCTCGCGTACCCAGGGGAAGGTCCGCAGGCAGTTCTGCCAGTTGATCACCGTGCCGCCGCCGAGCGACGAGCCCGCCTGCATCGAGACCTGCCCCTCCGCCGTCGAGATCGGCCCTCCGCGCAGGTAGAGGTTCTGGAACCCCCAGACCTCGAGCTGGTTGAAGTCGGCCTCGTTGAAATAGCCCCCGAGCTCGAGCACGCAGACCCGCTTGCCGGCCTGCGGCCAGGGTCCCCGCGATCACCCCGCCGCCCGCGCCCGGAGCCGACCACGCAGACGTCGGCCTCGATCGTCATCGCCTCGGCCCCCGTCTCGGGCCGACGCACGGTGAGCGGCTTCGGCTCGGCCGGAGGCTTTCGCCGCGGGCCCGGATAGCCGATCGCGTCCCAGCTCGGATTGCGCCCCGTGCCGAGGTCCGGGAAGCGCGTAGAAGAGGGACAGCGCCAGGCCGCGCAGCGTGTGGATGCCCGCGAGCGCCTCGGGGCCCGAGTCGGCGAACGCGTGGACGAGCCGCTCGCGGGCCTCGAGCGGCGCCTCCGCGACCATCCCCTGCTCGGCCAGCGAGTCGAGCAGCGAGCCGAGGCCGGCGAGCTCGGCCTCGGTCGCCCCCGACTCTCCGAGCGCCACCTCGATCGCCTCCGGAACGCCCAGGTGCGAGGCGGCCCGCGCCCAGAACCCGTGGGGATCGCCGGCGCCGTCGTCGCCTCCGGATGGCGGCAGCGACGGGACCAGGGTGTCGCAGAGAGCGAGCAGGGTGCCTCGTTGCGCGTCGGTGAACACCTCGCTGGCGGCGAGCAGGCTCATCGCGTCGCCCACCTGACGGGTCACCTCGGCCGAGTACGGGAACATGTGGAGCTCGCGCGGCGGGGCGTAGCCGGGGGTGATCATCAGCGACTGCCGCTTCGCGTACTTGCGGATCCCGTCCGGCCCGTGCCGCGAGCCCAGCCCCGAGGCCTTCCAGCCCCCCATCGGCAGCTCGAGCGCGCCGTAGTTGAGCTGAGCGTCGTTGACGCAGCAGACCCCGGCCTCGACCTGGCGGGCGATCCGCTCGCCGTTCTGCGTGTCGCGCGTCCACACCGACGCCTGGAGCCCGTATGGGCCCGTCGTTGGCGAGCCTCACCGCCTCCTGGGCGTCACCGACCTTCATCACCGGCAGGGTCGGTCCGAAGGTCTCCTCGGTCATGCAGCGCATCGAGTGATCGACCTCCGCGAGCACGGTCGGCTCGAAGAAGCGGCCGTTCTCGGCCGCCGCGCGGCTGCCGCCCGTGACCACCCTGGCGCCCTTGGCGACCGCGTCGCGCACGTGCGCCTCGATCAGCTCGATCTGGGGCGGGAAGATGATCGCCCCCACGTCCACCGAGCCCGCCGCCCCCGGCGGCCCCTGGCGGAGCGCCTCGACCTTGCCCGCAACCCGGTCCAGGAACTCGTCGTAGACGGGCTCCTCGACGTAGACGCGCTCGACGGAGATGCAGACCTGGCCCGAGTTGTTCATCCCGTAGCTCACGGCCGCGTTGGCCGCCCGCTCCAGGTCGGCGTCCGCCAGCACGATCATCGGGTCCTTGCCGCCCAGCTCCAGGCTGACCGGCGTCAGCGTCTGGGCTGCGCGCGCCATCACCCTCTTCCCGGTCTCCACGGAGCCCGTGAACATGACCATGTCGACCTCGTCCACCAGCGCCGCGCCGGTCTCGCCGCGGCCGGTCGCCACCTGGAAGGCCCCCTCCGGGAGCCCCGCAGGCCGCCAGCATCTCCGCCATCAGCAGGGAGGTCAGCGGTGTCACCTCGGAGGGCTTCAGGACCACGGCGTTGCCCGCCGCCAGCGCCGGGATGCAGTCGCCGAAGGAGTTGTTCAGCGGGTAGTTCCAGGGGCCGATCACCCCCACGACCCCGAGTGGCGCGTAGCGGACCACGAGCCTGCGGCCGCGTACGAATGGCGAGGCCGACTGAACCTCCTCGTCGGCCAGGTACCCGGGCGCCGCCTTGGCCCAGAACTCCAGCGCCGAGAGCCCGTAGGCCAGCTCGGCGAACTGCGTCTCGTCGGCCGGACGACCCGTCTCGCCGACGATCGTGGCCACCACCCGCTCGGCGTTGCCCAGCATCCAGTCGCGCGCCGCCAGCAGCACCTCGGCGCGGCCCTCGAAGCCGATCGCCGCCCAGATCGGCTGCGCCTCCCGGGCCCGCGCCACCATCGCCGCGACCTCGCCCGGACCCAGGTCCGCGACGGTCGCGATCGTCTCCCCCGTGGCCGGGTTCTCGACCGGAATCCCGGTCTCCGTGGCAGCCTCGGTCGCCGACCCCGACATCGCAATCGGCGAGCTTAGTGGGTCGTCCGGGAACGGTGCATCCGACGGGGTCTGCCGCACGCCCCTCCGCCGGGCGCGAGAGGATTCAGGGGTGCGCACGATCGTCGTCTCGGACCTCCACCTCGGATCGGGCGGGGACATCGACCTGCTCCGCCGCCCCGAGCTGCGCGAGGTCCTGTGGGCCGAGGTCCAGGGCGCGGACGAGGTCGTCCTGCTGGGCGACGCGATCGAGCTGCGCGACCGCCCCCTGGCGGAGGCGCTCGAGCTGGCGCGACCGTTCTTCGACGAGCTCGGCTCGGCGATCGGCGACGGCGACCTGATCGTCGTGCCGGGGAACCACGACCATCACCTGCTGGACGCGTGGCTGGAGCGCAGGCGGCTCGAGGACGCCGGCCCCCTGAGGCTGGAGGAGCGCGTCCCGGCCGACTCGGGGCCCCTCGCCCGGCTGACCGCGGGGATGGGGCGATCGCGGATCGAGCTCGCGTATCCCGGCGCCTGGCTTCGCCCCGGCGTCTACGCGACCCACGGCCACTACCTGGACCGCCACCTCACCGTGCCGACCTTCGAGCGCCTCGCGGTCGCGGCCGTGGAGCGAGTGCTCGGAGGGCCACGCGAGGTCTCGGAGGAGCCGGGCTCGCCCGACGATGCGGGCTCGGCCAGCATCGAGGACTACGAGCGCATCCAGGCGCCGGTGTACGCCTTCCTGTTCACGCTCGCGCAGGCGGGGTCGGCCGGCGGGACGGCTCGCGGGCGCCAGCCCCTCGGCCCGGGTCTGGCAGGCGGTCGGGGGCGGCTACGGCCGCGCCGCGAAGCTTCGCGGTTGGCTCCTGGGCACGGTCGCCCTGCCCGGGGCGGTGGGCGTCGCCAACCGGCTCGGCCTGGGGCCGGTCAGATCCGACCTCTCCCCCGGCGCGATCACGAGCGCGGGCCTGGCCGCGATCGGCGAGGTGACACGCCGCCTGGGCATCGACGCCGACCACCTGATCTTCGGCCACACGCACCGCAGGGGCCCGATGCGCGCGGAGAGCGGCTGGCGGCTGCCCGAGGGCACTCGCCTCTGGAACACCGGCAGCTGGGTCTACGCCCCGGGACTGCTCGGCCGCACGCCCGCGGACAGCCCCTACTGGCCGGGGACCGTCGCCGTGCTCGAGGACGACGGCCCGCCCGAGCTGCGCCATCTGCTCGACGACCGCAGCCGCACGGATCTACGCGGTAGGAAGCCTAGACCGTCTTTACGTTGACGGCCTTGGGGCCCTTGGGGCCCTCCTCGGACTCGAACTCCACCTTCGTTCCATCGGAGAGGGAGCGGGCGCCGTCGAAGAGCCCCGTCTGATGGACGAACAGATCCTGGCCGCCCTCGTCGGGGGTGATGAAGCCGAAGCGCTTCTCCTCGTTGAACCACTTAACGGTGCCGGTTGCCATGCTGGGCTCCTCCGCGTTCTTGTGTTGATGTGTTGGTGAAATGCCGCGGATACTGCTGGTACAAACCTGTTCAGCACCGCTTCATCGCGCCCCACCCTGGGGCTACCTGGTAACGGTAACACTCAGCGCGTCAGGGAACGGACCAAACGCGCCCAGAGAGAGCGCGTTTCGCGGTCAGCGAGGCGTCCGCCCCGGTCCCGAGATCGCGCGCAGAACGAGCAACAGCAGCACGGAGCCGCCGATCGCGATCAGCCAGGTCCCGAGGTCGAAGAAGTCGTCGATCTCCCCGAGGTCGAGGGCGCTGGCGATCAAGCCGCCGATCAGCGCCCCGAGGATCCCGACCGCGGTGGTCCCGATGCAGCCACCGGGCTCGGTCCTGCCGGGCACCAGGGCGCGGGAGATCGTCCCCACGAGGAGACCCAGCAGGATCCAGCCGAAGATTCCCATGCCGGCACCCTACTCTGAGGCGCGTGGACACGGGCGAGAAGATGACCTCGCGCGCTGGCGATCGTCTTCGAGCGCGACGCGGGACCGGGGGTGTTCGCGGAGGCGGCTCGCGCGCGCGGCGTGGAGCTCGATTCCTGGATCTTCGACGGCAGCGCAGCGCCGCCTCACGAGCCGAGCGGCTACGACGCCGTGCTCGTCTTCGGAGGCTCGATGCACCCCGACCAGGAGGCCGTCCACCCATGGCTGCGAGAGGTGAAGGCGCTGCTGCTCGAGCTCCTCGAGCGGGGCACGCCGCTGCTCGGCGTGTGCCTGGGCGGCGCAGCTTCTCGCCGATGCCGTTGGGCCGCCGTCGCGCCCCGCGAGGGAGCCGGAGATCGGCTGGTACGAGGTGGAGCTGACGCCCGAGGGGGAGCGGGACCCGGTGCTCGGCCCGCTGGCCCCGGGCTTCACGGCGTTCGGGTGGCACCGGTACGAGTTCGACCTCCCCCGCGGCGGAACCCCGCTCGCCCGCAGCGCCGCGTGCCTGCAGGCCTACCGGCTCGGCGACGCCGCCTGGGGGATCCAGTTCCACGCGGAGGTCACCGGCGAGGACGCCGACGCCTGGATCAACGACGACCGTGACAAGGAGGACGCGGCCCGGATCGTCGGCGACTTCGACGAGCTGCGCGAGCGCACCCGCGCCGCGATGGGGCCCTGGAACGAGCTCGGCCGCGGGCTCTGCGAGCGCTTCCTGGACGCGGCCGCTACTCGGGCGTGAGGTAGGCGGCCGAGAGGCCGCCGTCGACCAGGAAGGTGGAGGCGGTGACGTAGGAGGACTCGTCGCTGGCCAGGAACAGCGCCGCCTGCGCCACCTCGCGCGGCTCGGCGAAGCGCCCCATCGGCACGTGCACCAGCCGGCGGGCCGCCTTCTCGGGCTCTGAGGCGTACAGGTCGGCGAGCAGCGGCGTGTTCACCGGCCCCGGGCAGAGCGCGTTGACCCGCACCCCGCGCCGAGCGAACTCCACCCCGAGCTCCCGCGACAGCGACAGCACTCCCCCCTTCGACGCGGTGTAGGAGGCCTGCGAGACGGCAGCGCCCATCACGGCGACGAACGAGGCCGTGTTGATCACCGACCCGCGGGCGGGCGGGTCGTTGTTCAGCAGGTGCGGGATGCCGTGCTTGCAGCACAGGAAGACGCCGCGCAGGTTGACGTCCTGCACCCGCTGCCAGGCCTCGAGCGACGTCTCCAGCACCGAGGCGTCGTCGGCCGGGCTGATCCCGGCGTTGTTGAAGAGGACGTCGATCCGGCCCAGCTCCTCCCTGACCCGCGCGTACATGCCGCGCACCTGCTCCTCGTCGGCCACGTCCGCCTGCAGCGCCAGCTCGCCCTCGGAGCCCGGCTCGAGGTCGACGCCGACGACCCTGGCGCCCTCCGCCGCGAACAGGCGCGCCGCCTCCGCCCCGATGCCGCTGGCCGCCCCCGTGATCACGCACACCTTCCCGTCGAGCCTGGCGGCCATCAGCGCGCCTCGGTTGCGTAGAAGACGTTCTTGAGCTCGGTGTAGTGCTCGAGCGCGTCCGGCCCCAGCTCACGACCCACGCCGGACTGCTTGAAGCCGCCGAACGGCGTGGCCACCCGCACCGAGGTGTTCGAGTTGATCGACAGGACGCCCGGCCTCGATCCCGCGTGCCACCCGTAGCGCCTTGGCGCCGTCGCGGGTCCAGATCGAGCCGGAGAGGCCGTAGATGGTGTCGTTGGCGATCTCGACCGCCTCCCGCTCGTCGGCGAACGGGATCACGCAGGCCACCGGGCCGAAGATCTCCTCGCGCGCCGCCCGGTCGGAGTTCGAGACCGGGGCCAGCACCGTGGGAGGGAACCAGTAGCCCGATCCATCCGGCGCCGACCCGCGGATCGCGACCGGCGCGTCGTCGGGCACGAAGGAGGCAACCGCCTGCCGCTGCTCGGCGGAGATCAGCGGCCCCATCTGGGTCGCCTCGTCCAGCGGATCGCCGACTCGCAGCGCCCGAACCGCCTCCTCGAGCGCCTCCAGGAAGCGGTCGACCACCGGCCGCTCGACCAGGATCCGGGAGCGCGCGCAGCAGTCCTGGCCCGCATTGCCGAACATCGCCGGCGGCGCCGCCGCGGCCGCTCGCTCCAGATCGGCGTCGGCGAACACGAGGTTCGCCGACTTTCCGCCCAGCTCCAGGGTGACCCGCTTGATCGTCGCCGCGGCCCCCGCGGCGATCCCGCGCCCCACCTCGGTCGAGCCGGTGAAGGCGATCTTGGCCACGTCGGGGTGCTCCACCAGCCGCCGGCCGCAGACGCTGCCCGGCCCGGCGACCACGTTCAGGACGCCCTCGCCGAAGCCCGGCGTCGAGCGCGATCCGCTCCAGCTCCAGGGCGCTCAGCGGCGTCAGCGCGGCGGGCTTCAGCACCACGGTGTTGCCCGCCGCCAGCGCCGGCGCCACCTTCCACGAGGCGATCAGGAGGGGGAAGTTCCAGGGCACGATCAGCCCCACCACCCCCAGCGGCTCGCGGAACGTCATGTCGATGCCGCCGGCGACCGGGATCGTCTGGCCCAGGAGCCTCTCGGGCGCCCCGGCGTAGTAGCGGAAGGTGTCCACCACCATCCCCATCTCGCCGCGGGCGTCGCCGATCGGCTTGCCGGCGTTGCGCGCCTCCAGCGTCGCCAGGTCGCCGGCTTCGGTCGGCGAGCGCGTCGGCGAGCCGATGGATCAGGGCCGCGCGGTCGCCCGGGGCGACGGCCCGCCAGGCCGGGAAGGCCTCCTTGGCCCGGGCCACCGCCGCGTCGGTCTCCTCCACCCCGGCGCTCGGCACCTCCGCCATCACCCGCTCGGTGGCGGGCTCGACCACCTTGATCACCCGAGCCTCACCTCCGATCTCGTTGCCTCCACCAGCGACGCGATCACGCCGCTCCGCCTCGTCCTCCTCCGGATGCCAAAGGACGCAGAGCGCAAACCGATGGCCGGGGAGCTCGATCGCCTCGACCAGGTCATCGCTCACCGACCAGCCGCTGGCCACCAGCCCCTCCCCCAGCTCGTCCAATCCCTGGTGGTGGTGGGACTTGACGACGAGCCGCTCGCCGCCCGACCGGCGCCGGCGGCGAGCGAGCCCGGCTCCAGCCGAACCTCGTGGTCGGCGAAGGCGCCGGGGGTGTGGCGGTGCTCGTCGCTGCCGAGGGCGTCCGGGAGGTGCTGCACCAGGGTGCCGCCCAGCGCCACGTTGACGATCTGCATCCCGCGGCAGACGCCCAGCAGGGGCATCTCGCGCTCCAGCGCCCCGCGCGCCAGGGCGACCTCGAACCGGTCGCGCTCGGGCCAGGTGCCGCCCGTCTCCGGGTGCGGGGCCGCGCCGTAGGTCGCCGGATCGACGTCCGAGCCGCCGGCGAGGATCAGCGCGTCGAGGCGATCGAGCAGCGGGTCGGGCGCCTCGGCCACGACCTGGTCGGGCGGCAGCAGGAGCGCCAGCCCGCCGGCGGCCTGCACCGCGGTGGCGTAGGAGCGCGGCAGCATGGTGACCGTGTCCTCCCAGGGGCCCCACCGCGCCCGCTCGAGCGCCGCGCAGATCCCGATCGCGCAGCGGCTCACTCCCGCCCCACAGCCGGGTCAGCCGCGCTCGAACATGCGCCGACGCTCGTAGTCGGTGACGACCTGGTCGAACTCCTTCTGCTCGTACCGGCCGTAGTTGAGGTAGTGAGCCTGCACCTCCTCGCCGAACGCGTTGCGAACGAAGTCGCTGCCCTCCCAGAGCTCGAGCGCCTCGCGCAGGGCCGAGGGGAAGGGCTCCGCCTCTCCCGCCTCGTAAGCGTTGCCGACCAGCTCCGGCCCGGGGTCGGTCTCGTTCTCGATCCCGTCCAGCCCGGCCGCCAGGAGGGCTGCGATTCCGAGATAGGGGTTCATGTCGGCGCCGGGTATCCGGCATTCGACCCGTCGCGACTGTCCGTGCCCGACGATGCGAAAGCCGCAGGTGCGGTTGTCGCGGCCCCACGAGATCGAGGTCGGCGCCCAGCTCTCGGCGGCGTAGCGCTTGTAGGAGTTGATCGAGGGCGCGATCATCAGGGCCAGCTCACGGACCCGATAGCGCATGCCGCCCAGGTAGTGGCGGAAGGTGTCGGTCTCCTCGCCCTTGTCGTCGACGAAGACGCTCTTGCCGTCCGAGTCGATCAGGCTGGAGTGGACGTGACACGAGCTGCCGATGTCCTTCTCCGAGGGCTTCGCCATGAAGGTCGCCGAGATCCCGTTCAGGAAGGCGATCTCCTTGACGCCGTTCTTGTAGATCGTGTGCCGGTCGGCGGTGGTGACGGCGTCGGCGTAGCGGGTGTTGATCTCGTGCTGGCCGTACCAGGCCTCGCCCTTGGAGAACTCGATCGGGATCCCGGCCGCGTGCATGCCGCGACGCATCGCGCCGAGGTACTGCTCGTCCATCGTGGTCGCGAGAATGTGGTAGTCGAGGATGTAGGGGATCGTCGGCGTGAGGTCCTGGTAGTCCTTCTCGTGCGCCTCCGCGTAGCTCTCCTTGTAGAGGTAGAACTCGAGCTCGGTCGCGAACTGCGGTGTGTAGCCCATCTCGCGGGCACGCTCGTACTGGGCGATCAGCACCTGGCGGGGCGAGGCGACGACCGGCGACCCGTCGTGCTCGACGACGTCGCAGAGCACCAGCGCCGTGCGGTCGAGCCAGGGCACGTGGCGCAGCGTCTGAAGGTCGGGCACGATCCCGAAGTCGCCGTAGCCCCTTCTCCCAGTTGGCCATCTCGTAGCCGGGCACGGGCTCCATCTCCATGTCGAGAGCGAGCAGGTAGTTGCAGCCCTCGACGCCGTGCTCGGTGACCTCGTCGAGGAAGTACTCGACGTTGATCCGCTTCCCGAACAGCCGCCCCTGCATGTCGGTGAAGGCGGTGACGACGGTGTCGATCGCCCCCGCCTCGGCCTCCTGGCGGAGGTCCTCGACGGAGAGCATCCCGGCGGTCCCACCCGGGCCGCCGGGGCGCTCAGTTGGCACGGACTCTCCAGTCACCACTGGCTCGGCCGCGAGTCGGTCAAACGTCGCGTGTGACCTCGTCCTCCTCGAGCGTGCGAACCGGGCCGTGTAGTGTCCTTCGCCGACACCAGGTACCAGATCCGAAGATCGAGCGGGAGCACGAGCGACCAAGCGGCGTGTAGTTGACCAGGCTGATGTCGAAGTCGTCGTTCCACGGCACCGACGCGTGGCGTGTACGGCAGCGTCGAGGGCGATACACGACGACGACCACGAAGATCGATCGCCAGCGATGTTGACCAGCTTGTACCGCGTGCCGCAGATTCCAGGGCCCGGGCTCGAAGGAGTCGCCGGCACGCAACCTCAGGTAGACCGGAATGATGTAGGCGAGGTAGAGGCCGACCGTGCAGATCCCGGTGAGCGGCCGAAGAACGCGAACGGCGATGTCGGCGGCGTTGCTCGAACAGCGCCGGGATCGTGATCAGCCAGCGAGAAGAACGACATCGCGAGCACGGCGTAGAACGGCACCCGGTCGCGATTGATCGCGGCGGAACAGCGACCAACCCGGTATCGCCGCGGTCGCGCGAGAACGCGTACCAGGTGCGCGAGGCGCTGGTCAGGCCGGCGGTCACGCAGAAGATCTGGCCGACGGTCGCGATCAGGATCACCAGCTTCGCGGCCCAGGAGTCCAGCGCGCTGGTGAAGATCGCGATCACGCGCGCCGGCCCGCTTCGTTGACCGCGTCGACGTCGTTGGCCGCGAACAGGAACGCGAGCAGGACGAACCAGCCGATCAGCGCCGAGAAGAAGACCGAGCGCCACACGCCCTGGGCCGCGGCCTTGGCCGCGCCGCGCGTCTCCTCGGCGGTATGTGCCGAGGCGTCGTAGCCGGTCTGCGTGTACATGGCCAGCAGGAACCCGATCGGCAGGACCAGGAACCAGAAGCGGCAGGCCGCCGGTCGCGCCGCCGTCGAAGCCCGAGTTGTTGAGCCGCTCGCCGAACACGAAGCTGAAGCTCTGGTGGTCGTCGGGTACGAAGACCAGCAGCCCGATGATCACCGCCACCCCGAGCACGTGCCAGCCGACCGAGATGTTGTTGAGCAGCGCCAGGACCCGGTCGCCGAAGATGTTGAGCACGGTGACGACGCCGAGGATGATCAGGAAGAGCAGGAACTGCTCTCGGCGAGGATGTGCACGTCGTCGCCGAAGTTGACGCCGAGGATGTCGAGCCCAGTAGAGGCGCGAACAGCGAGTCCAGGAAGATCGCCGCGCCGTATCCCACCGAGGCGACGATCCCGATCAGGCCGACGATGTTGAACCAGCCGGTCATCCAGCTCCAGCCGGGGCCGCCGAGCGTCGTCCGCCCACCAGTAGGGCCCGCCGGCCGTCGGGTACGTCGACGTCAGCTCGGCCATCGAGAAGGCGACCATGAGCACGAAGGCGCAGAGCACCGGCCAGCCGATCGAGATCGCGATCGGGCCGCCGTGTCTGCCAGGCGACTGGAAGAAGGTGGTGAACGTCCCGGCGAGGACCGAGATGATCGTGAACGAGATCGCGAAGTTGGTGAATCCCGACCAGGCGCGAGAGAGCTCCTGCTTGTAGCCCAGCTCGTGGAGCCGCTGCTCGTCCTCGGTGACGTCCGGAGTTGCGGCCTCAGCTTTCAGCGGGGCGGCCGCGTCGTCGGGCGGCGTCGGGGGTGGGGTTGGGCTTCGTGGATCCTCGGCCACTGTCACTCCTCCTTGTATCCCCGGTCGGCCCCCTCGCCTCGGGCGCATCCTGCGCCACAATGGTGTGATGGCCCGACCTATTGATGGTGCGACGATACTGCGCCCGGCGGACCCCTGTCAACTCATTCTTTGCTCGCGGCCGCTTTTCCCGCATGGACGCTGAGGTCGCCGTCGTCGGGGCCGGCGTGGTCGGCTGCGCGACGGCGCTCGCGCTCGCGCGGCGCGGCGTCTCGGTGGCGCTGCTGGAGGCGGAGCCCGAGCCCGGCCTGGCCGCGAGCGGCACCAACTCGGGAATCCTCCACACCGGCTTCGACTCGATCCCGGCGAGCTGGAGACCGAGCTGATCCTGCGCTCGGCGGAGCTCCGCGATCCGCTGCTCGAGGCGCTCGGGGTCCCGGTGCTGCGATGCGGAGCGCTGATGAGGCCCGTCGGCGAAGTCGACGAGCGCGACGCGATCGCCCACGCTGACGGAGAACGCGCTCGCGGAACGGCGTCGAGGTCGAGCCTCCGGGACGACGGCGCGCTCGAGGTGCCCGGCGAGGCGGTCACCGACCCGGTCGCCTTCACGCTCGCAGCTGGCGGCCGCCGCCGAGCGCCACGGCGCCGAGCTGCGCACCTCGCTTTCGGGTGGATGCGCGTGGAGCGCATGCGGACGGCGGATCACGCTGTCCCAGGCGGGCGGGCGAGTCGCTGCGCTGCCGGGTGGCGGTCAACTGCGCCGGGCTCGGCGCCGGCCGGGTGGCGCGACTCGCCGGCGACGACTCGTTCGAGGTCTACCCGCGCAAGGGCGAGTTCCTCGTCTTCGAGCCGCCGGCGGGCGAGCCGCTCGAGCGGATCCTGCTCCCCGTACCCAGCAAGGGCACCAAGGGGGTGCTCGTCTTCCCGACCCTCGACGGCAAGGTGGTCGCCGGGCCGACCGCGGTCGACCAGGAGGACCCAGAGGATTGGTCGGTCCGCCCCAGGCCCGCGAGGAGATCCTGCCCAAGGCGGACGCCATCTACCCGCCCGCTCGGCGGAGGCCGAGCCGATCGCGGCCTACGCCGGGCTGCGGCCCGCCGGGCGCGGCGTCAACTACCTGATCCCGCCTCCGACGCCTGTCCCGGGCTCGTCAACGTGGCGGCGATCCGCTCCACCGGCCTCACGGCGTCGCTGGCGATCGCCGAGCGCGTCTGCGGGATCGTCGCCGACGCTCGGGGTGGCGCTCACCGACCCGGAGCCGCTCGAGCCGGGCTCGCCGCAGCCCGCGTACCGGGCCCGTGGTGGCGCCGAACGGCCGACCACCGGGCGGGACGGCTGGCCGAGGATGCGACGCGATGACCCAGCTGCTCGGCATCGACGAGGGCACCTCCGCCGTCAAGGCGGTGCTGTTCGACGCCGACCTGCGGCCGATCGCCGAGGCGCGGCGTGAGAAGGCGCTCACGCACCCGCGCCCGGCTGGGTGGAGCAGGACCCGGAGGAGGTGCTGGCCGCCGTCATCGACGCGATCGCCGAGGTGCTGCGCGACGCGGACGGCGAGGTGGTGCCTGGGCCTCGACCACCAGGGCGAGTCCGTGCTCGCCTGGGACGCCGACAGCGGTCGCCCGCTGACCCCGATCGTGACCTGGCAGGACAAGCGCTCCCAGGAGGTGCTGGACCGGCTCGAGGCCGATGGACGCGCCGGACGAGGTGCGCGAGCGCAGCGGGATGCCGCTCGACCCCTACTTCTCGGCGGGCAAGCTGAGTTGGCTGCTCGAGCACGAGGAGGCGGTTGGCCGGGCGCGCGACGCCGGCACCCTCCGGCTGGGCACGGTCGACTCGTTTCTATGCGACCGGCTCGGCGCCGGGTTCGCCACCGATCCGGCGACCGCGTCGCGGACGCAGCTCGGCGCACCCGAGTTCGACCCGAGGCTGCTCGAGATCTTCGAGGTGCCGGCCGAGACGTTGCCCTCGATCGAGGACACGGCGGGCGACCTCGGCGTGCTGCGGCACGACTCGTGGCCGGTCGAGTTGCCGCTGCGCGCGCGCTGTCCCGATCAGCAGGCCGCGCTCGCCGGGGCCGGCTGCGTGGAGCCCGGCCTGGTGAAGGCCACCTACGGCACCGGGGTGTTCGTGCTCGCGCACGCGGGCGGCGAGCGACCCACGCCGAGCGGCGGCCTGCTCCCGACGGTCGCCTGGCGGATCGGGGGCCGAGTCGAGTGGGCGCTCGACGGGGGCGTGTTCACCGCCGGGGCGCTGCTCGAGTGGCTCAGCCGCGACCTCGGCTTGGCCGGCGACCCGGCGGCGCTCGCCGCGGCCGCGGCAGCAGGTCGACGACGCGGGCGGGGTGCGGGTGCTCCCGGCGCTTGCCGGGATGGGCGCCCCGTGGTGGCGGCCGCACGCGCGCGCGGTGATCGCCGGCGCCACCTCGGGAACACGCCCCGGTCACGTCGCGCGAGCGGCGCTCGAGGCGATCGCCTGGCGCGTCGCCGACGTGCTCGTCGCGGTCCGCGAGAGCGTCCCGGTGGACGTGCTGCGCGTCGACGGGGGCCTGACCCGGAGCGAGCTTTTGCTCTCGATGCAGGCCGACGCCGCCGGCGTCGCGGTGCAGCCGGGGGCGGTCGACGCGACCGCCGCCGGCGCCGCCGCCCTGGCTGCCGTGGGAGCCGGGATCTGGGAGTCGACCCTCGAGATCGGCGAGCGCATCCCCGCGGGTGACCGGGTCGAGCCCGAGCCGCGACGAGGCGTGGCGCGAGCGCGAGCACGCCGCCTGGCGCGCCTTCGTCGAGCGCGCCGCGGAGCTCTGAGGGCTCGCTCAGATCAGACCGGCGAGGATGTGCTCGGTTCCCTCGATGTGCTCGCGGACGACCGTCACGGCGCCGACAGCGTCGCCTTTTCGGAGCAGCCTGGCCAGCCGCCGGTGCTGCGCGTTCGAGTGGGTGAGGACCGTCTCCGGGTGGGCGATCAGCGCGATCAGGTCGCTCATCTGGCCCTGCACCTCGGTCATCGCCTCCACCAGCCGGGGCGAGCTCGCCGCCTCCGCGATCCCGATGTGGAAGCGGATGTCAGCCCGCCGGTAATCCTCGAAGTCGCTCGCCCCGGCCATCTTGGCGACCGACTCGTCGAGGCGATCGAGCTGGTCGGACTCGGCTCGCTCGGCCGCCAGGATCGTGGCGCCCGCCTCGATCGCGACCCGGTAGTCGAGCACCGCCCAGGCATCGTCGCCGAGCGGCCTCCCGTTCTCCTCCGCCAACGGCGGGCGCTCGGCGACGAACGTGCCGCCGGTGCGGCCCCGCTGCGCGACCAGATGGCCGCTCTGCACCAGCGTGGTCAGCGCCTCGCGCAGCGTCGAGCGCGAGATGCCGAGCTGGCCGGCGAGGTCGCGCTCGGCCGGCAGACGGCTGCCGGCGGGCAGCAGACCGAGGCGTATGGCGGTGCCAAGTCGCTCCACCGTCTCCTCGAACGTGGTCGGCGGTCGCACCGGCTTGAACACCGCCTCCGTGGCGGCGTCGCGCTGCATCGACCAAAGGTACAACGGCGAGTCCAAAAGCCTGCGTCAGGGCGAGGCGAAACCGGGGCTCCCGGCCCGGCGCCGGTAACGTGCCGCGCCGTGAACGGCGAGTTCGACCCGTGGCAGATCGAGCTTCACGGCCACCGGGTGATCTACCGGATCGCGGGCAGCGGCCCGCCGGTGGTCCTGATTCACGGAATGGTGAACTCGTCGCGCCACTGGGAGGCCGTGGCGCTTCGCCTCGCGGACGGACTACACGGTGATCGCCCCGGACCTGATCGGACACGGCGACTCCGCCACCCCACGCGGCGACTACTCGCTCGGCGCCCATGCGGCCAGCATCCGGGACCTGCTGGCGGTGGTCGGGATCGACAGGGCGACGATCGTCGGCCACTCGCTCGGCGGCGGCGTGGCGATGCAGTTCTTCTACCAGTTCCCGCAGCGAACGGAGCGGATGGTCCTGGTCTCGAGCGGCGGCCTGGGCCGCGAGGTGAGCCCGATGCTCCGCGGCGCGGCTCTTCCAGGCGCCGCGGCGCTGCTGTGGCTCGCCGCCCACCCGCGTGTGGGAGCGGCGATGTCGCAGCTCGGCGAGCGGATGCGCGAGCGCGGCTCGGGGAAGGGCGTCTACCTGCAGGCGATCGCGCGAGCGCTGCAGCCGCTCCAGAGGCCGGGCGCCCGCAAGGCCTTCCTGCAGACGCTCCGCTCGGTGATCGACACCCAGGGCCAGCGGGTCAGCGCCCGCGACCGCCTCTACCTCCTCGGCCCAATCCCCACCCTGATCGTCTGGGGAGGGCGCGACCACACGATCCCGGTCTCGCATGGGCGCCACGCGCACGAGGCGATTCCCGGCAGCCGGTTCGAGCTCCTCCCCCGCGCCGCGCACTTCCCCCACCTGGAGGACCCCGAAGGCCTCGCCGCCGTGCTGTCGCGACTTCCTCGAGACCACCGAGCCGGGCCTGATCGAGGACCGCGACTGGGGTCAGGTGATCGCGCCCCATTCCGAGCGACGCCCGCTGACGGAGCAGGCGGCCGAGGCCTGAGCTAGTTACAAAGGCCGCCGGGCTGCGAGGTGTCGCACCGGTTGCGGAAGAACCGATTGCCCTGTCCATCGCCGTCCCAGGCGATGTCGTCGGGCGCGTTCCTGAAGGCCCAGTTCCGCCGGATCCTGTTGTTCGCGGCGGGGCTCCCCCCGAAGGGCACCGACGAGACCAGCACGATTCCCCCCGGGGCGAACGCCGACGGGATCAGCCGGCCGGTTCCCGACCACGATGTTGCTCCGGACCAGGTTTCCGCGAGCCCCGATCAGGCCGATCCCGGTCCCCGTGATCGCGGGCTCTCCTCCGCCGCCCGGACACTGCGCCTGGTTCTTGAGCACGTCGTTGCCCCTCACCTTCCAGTGGTGCACTCCGCCCGGTTCGCCGGTGTTGACCAGGGCGATCCCCATGCAGTTGCGGGCGACCTGGTTGTTGATCACCACGCCGTGGGCGGCGTCCCGAAGGAAGAAGCCGAAGGTGCCGTTGCGGCGGGCACGGTTGCCGCGCAGCACGGCGCGCGCATTCGGGGAGCTGCCGACATACAGGCCCGCCTCGTCTGAGCCCCTGGCGCGGTTGTGCAGGAACTTGGTTCGCTTGGAGTCGAGCGCGAAGCCTCCGTACTCGTCGTTGTTGACGAACGAGTTGTTGCGGATGACGGTGTTCTTGGCGCCCAAGGCGAAGAGCCCCGAGCCGGGGAAGCCACGGATCAGAAAGCCGCTGATCTCGGTGCCCGACGTCCTGACCCTGTTCCCGTTCGTCCTGTGCGCGAGAACGCAGATCCCATCGGTCTCCGCCGAAGCAGCGCCTGGTCGAGCGCGACGGCCTGATCACGGTGCCGTCGTGGTCGCTCGGGCGCCCTCGAGCGTCAGGCCGTTCTTCTTGATCTGGACGCTCTGGCGATAGACGCCTGGGTGGACGACGATCGTATCGCCGGCCTCCGCGCGCTCTACGGCGCCCTGGATCCACTCCCCGTCGAAGACGTCGATCGTCCTGGCGGCCGCCGGCGCCGACAGGACCCCTGCGAAGCGCCGCAACCGCGACCGCGGACGCCAGTGCTCGCCGAACGGTTCCCATGGCGCGAACACTACCTTCTGGCCGATGGTCACTCCTGACCGAGCGCGGCCATGATGGGCGCGGTGTCGAAGTAGGCGCGCAACCGCGATGCCACACCGTCGGTCATCGTCCAGACGTGGGCGAACTCGACCTCGAACTCCCGGCCGCTCGCCTCTGGCGCGCCCACGCATGCGGCCCAGCACGACCATGCGATCGCCCGCGTCGAGGAAATCGTCGGGGTCGGCCCAACGGCCCTCCAGGTGGTCCTGGGAGATGGCCGCGAAGGCCTGCACGCCGTCGTGTCCGTGCCGGGTGCCGCCCCAGGGCAGCGTGTCCGGCAGGCTCCATTCGATGTCGTGTGCCACGTCGCCGACGAGCTCATCCACGTCCCAGCGCGAGAACGCGTCGTAGATGCGCCGCAGCGACTCGACTTCCTGTTCGGACACCGCCTCAGTCCGCCGACGAGACGGAGGACTTCGATCGATCTGATCGAGAACCGTCAACTCGCGGGTGGTGGCCGTTCGAGGTGGGCCCGCTGCCGTTGGTGGCGCCGGCGGCCGTTGCCGTTCAGGTGCGAGTGGCCATCGGCGGCGACCCGGAACGGTCGCAGCTCCAGGCGGCCCTCGTTGCCGACGGCGAGAAGCGTCTCCAGGAGCTCGAACGCGCCCTCGACGTCGTCCCGGGCCATCGCGACCCTGGCGGCGTAGTCGCCGACGCCCTCGTTCGGCCGCACCGCGGCGCCGGGGCCGCAGAAGATCGCGATCCGCACCCGCATCGCGACCCTGCTCCGAAGGCGGCGCAATGCGCCGTGGCTCAGATCGGCCCCCGCCCACCCAAGGCAGATGTCGCGCCGCTCACGCGTCACCCGGGGATCGCCACGGGAGCCCACTATCCGCTCGGCATACGGGCCCAGCCGCTGTCGCTCCGCGTACGGGGCGCGATCGTTCCAGCCCCGCAAGAAGGCCCCGATCACCGGACACACGCACTGCGGCCGGTCGCTGAACTCCTCGTGGGCGATCAGCGACGCCAGCTCGACCACGCAGACGCCCTCGCGAGGCGACGAGTGGCCGCCCGCGGTGAGCCGGACCGGGGTCTGATCCAGGATCACGGCGCTTTCGTGTCCGGCCTCCATGCGGCGCTAGAAGCCCCGCCTCTCGCGCTGCTTGTTGAGCGCCCTCCTGATCCGGGGATCGCCGCCGCGATCGGCGAGCTCGCTGGCCAGGCGGAGGCTGCGGATCGTCACCAGCACGGCGAGGATCGCCATCGCCACCGTCAGCCCGGCGACCTTCGCCGGCGGGATCGTGGCCACGGTGACGAAGAAGACGTACAGGACGATCGCCCACACGGCGCAGAGCCATAGACAAAGCCGCAGCGAACCCAGCAATTTCATCTCCGGATCAGACGACGGCGCTGACCATAACGCAGCGGGGGCCACCCGCGCGCCACTCACACCGACGGCGAGTCAGGCGTGGGTTACCCGTTCGACCGCCGCGACCGGGTCAGCGATGGCCGCTGAAGGAGATCACCTGCTGGATCCCGCTCGGGCGATTGGTGTAGCGCAGGGTGGTGGGCAAGAGCCCCGGCGCGAAGCTGATCCGCTCCGCGGTCGCGTCGGCCCGCCAGGCTGCCGGGTCCGCCGTCCCCTGCTCCGCGGTCAGCTCGGAGCCCGCGGCTCGGATCCCGTTCCAGATCGCTTGCCGGCAGGCGCCCAGATTGCCGCCACCGCAGTAGTTGTTGTTGAAGGGCTGCGCGACCGGCATCCCGAGCAGGTCGCGGATGTCGCGATCGAAGTACTGATACCAACCGCTGTACTGCCCTCCCGGGGGCGCATTCCAGCGCGAGAAGAGCGAGTGCGAGCTCGTCCAGCTGCGGCCCGAGCACCGGCCTCATGAACGCGTCGGCGATCCTCGGCCAGGCGGCGTCCATGATCGCCGCTCCCGGGTGGTCGATGTCGCCGTCGAGATCCCGATCCAGGCGGCTGCCGCCGTTGGTGCGCCAGGTCGCCCAGCAGCGACAGCATCTTCGCCGCCTGCTGCGTTGGGGGCCGGCGAGCCCTGGAGCAGGCGCCGCAGCAGCGGCACGGTGTCGATCGCCCGCACGTCCTGGGTCGCGCCGGCGTTCATCGCGGCGGTGACCTCCGGCAGCGTCCACTTGCCGTCGCTGCCCCTCAGGCGCCCCAGGTTGTAGTCCAGCATGTCCACCCGGGAGGCCGAGCCGTTGCCGCCCCAGTTCTCGTCCGAAGCGCCGAAGCCGTGGGCGGAGATGTTGTTCCAGTTGGTCATCGTCCCGTCGCGCGGATCCACGCCCTGGATGTGCTTGGCGTCGGACAGGAAGCCCTGCCACTCGTACTGCCCCGGTGCCCAGGGCGGGCAGGCCGGGATCGAGGCTGGGCGGCCGGATGGGCAGCAGGCCGCTCGTGTACATCGCGACGTGCTGGTTGTCGATGTAGAACGAGTTGAAGGTCTGCGGAGTCTTCGCCGCCGCCTGGAAGAAGGTGCTCGGGCTGCGCACCTGCCCGTTGGAGAGCCGGCGGAAGAAGATCTGATCGAGGACGTCCTTGCCGTAGCTCGAACGCTTGGACGAGATCGCCACCTTTTGCCCGTTGACCGTGGCGTACCCCTCCACCGGCCCGTGCACCGTGGTCAGGAACCTGACCGGATCTCCGTTGAGCGTTCCCGCGTTGAAGTGCCCCATCGGCCGGCACTGCCCGTTGTAGAGGTACCTCTCGTCGCTGCCCTGACAGAGCCGTTCGACGTACTGGTCGATGATGTCGCTGCTCGCCGACGTGAGCGTGGTCGCGAAGTCTTGACCGCGTCCGATCAGCATGTAGCCGGGGAACGGCGCCGAGGTCGCGCCACGCCACTGCAATCCCGGGGCGTGCATGTCGATCTCGTAGGTGAGGCCGGGATAGAAGTAGCCGATCTGCGGGCCGCCGACCATCAGCGGGTACCCGGTCGCCGAGCGATTCGCGTCGATCATCAGGGTGTTGCTGGCCTGGGCCGGATCGGAGGACTCCTCCGGCGCCGCGGCCTCGGCGGCCGGCGTGGGGTCGTAGCTCCCGGGATCCAGGATCACGCTGCCCTGGGGGTTCTGGGGAATCTGCCCGTAGTTGAAGGTGCCGTCGACCGAGGTCGGGCTCTCGGGGTTCTTGAACTGGCGGAGGTCGTTGAAGACGCTCTTGCCCCTGTTCGGCCCGAGCCGCTGCCGCAACCCGCCGAGGAACTGCGAGCGGCGAGCCTCGTCGCCGCCGCCCTCGCCCACGAACTGCCCCTTGAGGGCGTTGAGCGCGTAGACGTCGTTACGCGTCCACGGGAGCGTTCGGGGAGTTGTTCGCCTCGAGGTGGTCGTTGATCCCGGAGATGAAGTTGTCGATGTCCCGCAGCACGGCCCGGCCCTCGGGGCCGGCGTTCTGGAGCACCTGGGTCTGCTTCGCGACCTCGTTCTCTGTCTGGGCGCTCGGGGTGAACGACCGCAGGCCGGAGATCAGGTCCAGCGCGCTCAGCCCCGGGGCGTCGATCGCGGCGACCCGGGCGTTGTAGCGAGCCTGCTGGAGCAGCAGGCCGCGATCCTCGGCGGCGATCCAGCCGGCGGCCCAGATCCCGCCGGCGTAGGTGTTGGCGTACACGTGCGGGACGTTGAACTTGTCGCGGACGATCGCTGACCCCGGGGTACGGAACGTCCTCCGGCCTCCCGGGCCCGGCGGTGTCGACCCCGAAGCGCTCCGACTTGAAGAACTGGAGCAGGTGGGAGTTGGTGACCTGGTCGAAGCGGGGCGTCAGGCCGTCGTACATCCTCGCCTGCGTGTCGGCGCCCGTCGGCGGCGGCACGCCGCCGTACTGGCCCGACGGGATGATGTTGAGCGCGGTGTTCGCGTAGTCGACCGCCGCCGCGCTGGCGGGCGCCCCGACGAAGCCCGCCACGACGAGCAGCCCGACGACGCTCCTCAAGCGCGCTATCCGGCGATGTCCTCCCAAGCGTTGAGCCCCCCTCGGCACCCGCTGCACAACACGGGAACCATATACGACTCGCTTCAGTTCGTGCCGGGACGTGGGTCGCGCGCCGGGGTCCAGGGCGTGCGCCGGGGCAACCAGCGGGGCACGTTGCGCCTGTACTCGCGGTACTCGTCGCCGAACCGCCGCACGAGGCCGGGCTCCTCGTAGACGACGAAGCCCACCC
This sequence comes from uncultured Actinomycetes bacterium, assembly GCA_963824865.1. Lineage (GTDB taxonomy): Bacteria > Actinomycetota > Thermoleophilia > Solirubrobacterales > 70-9 > AC-56. The sequence continues at coordinate 60,981 of CAWGQQ010000002.1, forward strand.
AGTTGATCGCGAAGAAGGCGCCGAACCAGATCAGGAGCGCAGGCGAGCCGAACAGGGTCGCCTCGCCCAGGAGCACACAGAGCACGGCGCTGATCATCGGGTTGCGCAGGTACCTGTAGGGGCCCGCGATGACGAGCCGGCGGGTCGGATCCCAGGGGGCGAGCGTCCCCTTGCCGATGCGGGCGAAGAGCCGCACCGTCCAGGTCCACAGCGCGACGCCGGCGGCGATCAGCGCCAGGCCGATCAGCACCGGGAACACGGAGACCACGCCGTCCAGCCCCCAGCCGATCTCCGGAGCCGTCGCCGAGCGATCAGGATGGCCGCCGGCACCGACCATGGTGACGGTGCCCGGGAGCAGCGCGATCGCGCGCGCCTGGCGCCAGGGACCCACCGAGGCGACTTCGCGGGCTTTCATCGGCGTTTCACGCATTCGTCATGGGCGGTTCATCGCGCTCCCATAGACCTGGCATCGACAAGTCAACCAGCCGGTCGATCACAGGCCGGATCCGAAAGGGAGACGAGATGACCAGGACGAATATCAAGAGGACCGCGACGGCGCTCGGCCGCCACGGCGGTGTTGGCGATCGGCGTCGCCGCCTGTGGGGGCGACGACACGCCGACCGTCACCCAGGCGACGCCCACGGCGTCGTCGAGCTCGGCAGGGTCGAACCTGCCCCAGGGAAGCGAGCCGGTGAAGCTCGATCCGGCCGAGTTCACGACCAAGATCGACAACCCCTACTGGCCGATGAGCCCGGGCAGCAGGTGGGTCTACAGCGAGACCGACACCCAGGGCACGCGCGAGAAGGCCGTGGTCGAGGTCACGAACAAGACCAAGAGGATCGCCAACGGGGTCGTGGCCAGGGTGATCCGCGACACGGTGAGCGAGAACGGCACGCCGGTCGAGATCACCGACGACTGGTACGCCCAGGACTCGGCCGGGAACATCTGGTACCTGGGCGAGTACGTCACGAACTACGACAGAACGGCAAGGTCGTCGACCACGGCGGCTCCTTCGAGGCCGGCGTTGACGGAGCCCAGGCCGGGATCGTCATGCCGGCGAATCCCGAGCCCGGGATGTCCTACCGCCAGGAGTACTACAAGGGCAAGGCGGAGGACAAGGGTGCGGTGATCACCGTCGGCGAGGAGCAGGTTCAGGTGCCGTTCGGGCACTTCGACACGGACGTCCTGATGACCCGTGACCTGGTGCCCACGGAGCCCAAGGTCCAGGAGCTGAAGTTCTACGCCCCTGAGGTCGGCCCCCTGCTGAGCGTCCACACGGACGGCGCCGGCGGCCGCGCGGAGCTGGTCAGCTACACGCCCGGCAAGTAGCCGACGCAACAACCGTGACGGAACGCGACGAGGGCCGTGGTCCCACCGGCCCTCGTCGTTACCGGCGCCCGCCCGACCTCGTCACGCCCGCGGGCGGAAGCTCCCATCCCTGCCGAAGCGCAGGTAGAGCGAGGGCAGCACGAACAGGTTCAGCAAGCGTCGAGGTGATCAGGCCGCCGAGGATCACGATGGCCATCGGATGCTCGATCTCGTGACCGGGGATGCTGCCGGCGACCGCCAGGGGCACGAGCGCGAGGCCGGTGGCCGAGGCGGTCATCAAGATCGGCGCCAACCGCTCCTTCGCTCCCCGCAGGACCAGTTCGGGCCCAAATGGCACCCCTTCGTGACGCTCGAGATGCTGGAAGTGGCTGACCATCAGGATCCCGTTGCGGGCCGCGATCCCGAACACGGTCAAAAACCCGACCAGCGAGCCGAGCGACAGCACGCCGTCGCCCAGCCACACCGCGAGCACCCCGCCCACCAGCGCCATCGGCAGCAGCAAGTGAGGTCAGGGCCGCCAGGCGAAGGCTGCCGAAGGCGGCCTGAAGCAGGAGGAAGATCGCGATCGCGGCGCCGATCCCGAACAGCGTCAGGCGGTCCTGGGCGGCGTTCAGCTCGGTCGACTCTCCGAGCACCTCCGCGTGATACTCACGCGGGAACTGGACCTCCGCGAGACGCTCCTCGACCTCGCTCACGACCGAGCCGAGGTCCCGCCCCTCCACATTGGCGCCCACGTCGATCCGGCGCGATTGCAGCTCCCGCTCGATGTGATTCGGGGTCGGCGCGACGTCGATCTCGGCGATTTGCTCCAGGCGCACGCGACCGCCGTCGGGCGTGTCGATCGGAAGCCTCTCTACGTCGGTGAGGCTGTTGCGCGCCGAAGGGATGCTCCAGACGTGAACGTCGTAGGCCTTGCCGCCCTGGAAGATGTCACTCACCTCCTCGCTTGCCAACAGGGTTGAGGACTGCCGGCGCACGTCACCCGGCTTCAGGCCATACCGCTGCGCCGCGCCGAGGTCGCACCTCGACCTCTATGTGCGGCAGGTCCTCGGCGAAGTCCGGCGCCACGTCGACGGCGCCCTCGACATCCGAGATCGTTGCCGCGACCTCGTCGGCCTTCTCGCGCAGGACCTCGAGATCTGGACCGAAGATCCGCACCACGATCGAGTCGCTGGTTCCGGTCAGGACCTCCTTGATTCTCTCCCGCAGGTATGTCTGCACGTCCCGGTAGATACCGGGATATCCCTCGACCGTCCTGTGGATCGCATCCAGGGTCTGGTCGTAGTCGACGTTCTCGCTGACGCTGACCCAGTTCTCCCCGAAGTAGACGCCGTAGATCTCGTCCGACAGCAGGGCCTGTCCGATGTGCGACCCGCAGTTGCGGACACCGGGGATCTCGCGGAGGTCGCGACAGGCCCGGATCGAGATCCGCTTCTCCTCCCGGGCGGACGTGGAGGGCTCGGTGAGCCAGTGCATGAGGAAGTCCCGCTCCTTGAAGTTCGGCAGGAGCTGGTTGCCGAGCGTCGGGTAGATAAAGAGCCCCGCCAGCATGCAGGTGGCAGCGGCGACGATCGCCGGACTCGGCCTGCGGATGATCCACACGAGGATCGCGCCATAGCCGCGCTTCAGCACCCGCAGAAGCGGTGACTCCCGCTGTCGGAGCGGCCCTCGAGAGAGAAGCAGCAGGCAGAGCGCCGGCGTGACCGTGAGCGCGACCAGCATCGAGACCAGCACTGCCAGGCCATAGGAGAGGACGAGTGGCTGAAAGAAGGACCCCGACAGGCCCTGGAGGAAGAAGACCGGCACGATCGCCACCACGTTGATCACGGTCGCGTAGGTGATCGCGGTTCGGACCTCGACCGAGGCATCGAGCACGATCCCGAATGTCGACCTGCTGCTGCCCGCCGCCCGCGCCTGCCGCAGTCGCCGCACGATGTTCTCTACGTCGATGATGGCGTCGTCGACCACCACCCCGATCGCGACCACGAGCCCTGCCAAGACCATCACGTTGATGGTCGTCTCGGTGAGGTCGAGGACCAGGATCGCAGCGATCAGCGAAGCCGGGATCGCGATCAAGCTGATGAACGCGGTGCGCCACTCGAACAGGAAGCCGCTGATCACCACCGCCACCAGCAGCACGCCGAGCAGCAGCGCCCACGTGAGGTTGTCGATCGACTGCTCGATGAACGTCGCGGGCCGGAAAATCGTCGTGTCCATCTGCAGGCCGGGCAGCCCGGGCCGCATCTCGTCCACGGCCTCCTCAACGCCCCGGGTCACCTCCATCGTGTTGGCTCCCCGGAACTTCTGGACGATCAGCAGCAGGCCGTTGCCGCCGTTCACCACGCCCTCGCCCCAGAGGGGTATGTGGGCCTCGACCACCCTTCCGACATCCTCCAGGCGAAGGGTTCTGCCGTTTCGCTCCTCGATCGGCACCTTCGCGAGCTGACTCGGTCCCACTACCGGCTGCACGTGCTCGATGTTCATCCGCTGGCCGCTGGCGTTCTCGATGAACCCCCCGCCGCCGACCACGAAGCTCTTCGTGTACTGGAGCACCCCGGCATCGACGGCCTCGGCGGTCGTCTCCATCACGCGTTCGAGCGAAACGCCGTTCTGCGCCAGCTTGCGCGGATCGACCTGGACGTGCCGCTGCTGGAGACGCTCGCCGTAGATGTCGACCGAGGCAACCCCTGGCACCCGCATCAGCTGCTGCCGGATCTTCCAGTAGGCGATGTTCGACATCTCCATCAGATTCACCTCGTTGGAGGAGACGCCGATCTTCATGATCCGGCTGGTCGCCGAAAGCGGCGGCATCATCCAAGGTGGGCTCGCCCAGGTCGGCAGGGTCGGGGTGACCTGGGCGATGCGCTCCTGGACCAGCTGCCGGGCTCTGACCTCGTCGGTCCCACGCTCGAAGATGAGCTCGATCGCGGAGAGCTGGGAGACCGACTTCGAGCGCAGCTCTTCGAGGCCGGGAAGCCCGGTGAGCTGCTCCTCGATCGGGATCGTGATCAGCTCCTCGACCTCGTTCGAGGAGTTGCCGAGGGCGATCGTCTGGATCTCAACGCGCGGGGGCGCGAACTCCGGAAAGACATCGACCTTCGCAGTTGGGATTTGCGCAACGCCGAACGCCATCAGCGCCGTGGCGGCGAACAGCACCAGCCACCGAAAGCGCAGGCTCCTGGAGACGATCCAACGCATTAGGAACGACCCGCCCGCGCCATCAATTGCTGGCGATCTCGAGCTCCGCGCCGTGGACCTCGGCGGCTCCAACCGTCACGACCTTCGTGCCGGCGGGCGGGCCTTCCGAGAGCAGCACCCGGTCTCCATCTATGCGCTGGACCTCGACCTCCTGTCGCAGGAAGGACAGCGGCGCCGAGCTCGTGTAGACGTAGGTATCGCCCTCGGGGTCGTAGATCAACGCCGCGTATGGAACGGCCCTGCGCCCATCGAGAAGATCGACCTCTGCGGTCTTCAGGCCGATCCGCCTGGCTCCCTCCGCGGTGAGCGTCACGCGCTTGAAGTCGTCGCGGCCCTTTACCGCCTCGAGCGTGGCCGGCTCGTAGCCGGTCACCGTCTCCGTCTCGACCTCGCTGCAGGCGGACAGCGACAGGCCTACGATCGCCAGCATCGCGCCGGCGAGCAGCCGACGCAGGGACGACTCAGACCGCCGCTGGACGTTCACGGACTCCCTCCGCCTCACCCGCCGGCGCTCTGGCGGGCTCTGCCGCCGGCCCCGCTGACACGGGCTCGATGCCGGCCAGCCTGTGCATGATCTCCTCCTCTGGGGACACGTTCGGCCGCCCGCCGGCCCCGAACCGCAGGTAGAGGGTGGGCAACACGAACAAAGCCAGCAGCGTCGTGGTGACGAGCCCACCCAGGATCACGATCGCCATCGGGTGGACGACTTCGAGGCCCGGGATGTTGCCGGCGATCGCAAACGGCACCATCACCAGAGCGGTTGCCGCGATGCTAGTCAGCACCGGCCCCAGCCGCTCCCGAGTCCCGCGCTCGATCAATGGCGGGCGCCGGTCGTCGCCTCCTGGACCTCGAGCTCCTGAAGGTGACGAACCAGCACCACGCTGTGACGCGCCGCGAGCCCGAACAGCGCCAGGAATGCGAGCATCGATCCGAGCGAGAGCTCGGCTCCGTCGATCAGGGCCGCCAGCACTCCGCCGACCAACGCGACCGGCAGTGTCAGGAATGCCAGTACCGCCAGGCGCCAGCTGCGGAAGGCCGCCTGCAGGAGCAGGAAGATGGCGATCGCGGCGGCCCCAGCAAAGGCCAGCATTCGCCCGCCGTTGATCTCCTCACCGGTCGTGCTCTGAAGCACTTCGGCGTGGTACTCGAGCGGGAAGCTCACGTTCGCGAGGCGATCCTCGACCTCGCTGGCGACCGCTTCGAGGCTGCGTCCGCTGACGTCGGCCTGAATGTCCAGGTAACGCGAGACCGCCTCACGCTGGATCGCGATCGGGGTCTGCGACACCCGGACGTCCGCCACCTCGCGAAGGCGGACGTGATCGCCGTCGGGCGTGTCGATCAGCAGGTTGCGCACATTCGCAACGCTGCGACGCGTTTCGGGCACGCCCTGCACGACCACGTCGAAGACCTTCTGCTCCTCGAAGACGCTGCCCACCTGTATGCCCTGGAGCAGGACGGCCTCCGCCCGGCGCACGTCACCCGGCTTGATCGCCTCACGTTGAGCTCGTCCAAGATCGACCTCGATCTCGACTGTCGGCTGGGTCACCGGTGCCTCGATTCGCGGGTCGACGACTCCATCGACGCCGGCGACGAGCTGTCGCAGCTTCCTTGCCTCGCCGCGCAGGACATCCAGCTCCTGGCCGTAGACCCGCACCACCAGGGGCTTGCGCGCCCCAGTCAGCACGTCCAGATCGTTGCTGCGGATCGGGCTGTCGCCCTCCTCGAGGGCGCCAACGTCCCTGATCTTCTGCGTCGAGTAGGTCACCACCTCACGATCGACTCCGCGCACCCCACTGACGGCATCCTCGATCGAGGCGAGCGTGGCGTCGTAGTCCGCGCCGGAGTCAATGCCCACCCACACCTCACCCGAGTTCACGTCGACGATCTGGTCGCCCGTCACGGCGCGCCCGACGTGGGCGCCGACGTCTTCGACTCCGGGGACCTGCCGCAGCTCGCGGCTGACCCGCGTGGTGATCTGGGTCATGCGCGGGTTGGACGTCCCGGGCTCGCTGTCGAGTCGGACGAGCACGTCCCTGTCCTTGAACGAGGGAATCAGCGAAGTGCCCAGGAGCGGCAACAATGCGAGGGCTACGAGGACGGCTCCGGCCCCGGCAACGAGAACCGCCCGAGGACTGCGCAGAGTCCGCGAAAGCGCGGTCACGTAGCGCGGCCCGAGCCAACGCAACGGCGGAGACTCGGCGCCCCGGTGCAAGCCCCTGGAGAAGAGCAGCATGCTCAAAGCCGGGGTCAAGGTCAGCGCCACGACCATCGCCACGGCCACTGCCAGCGCGAAGGAGAGCACCATCGGCTGGAAGAAGGCGCCGGGACGGCCCTCCATGACCGCGACCGGAATGACCGCCAGGAGCACGATGAAGGTCGCGTAGGAGAGCGGGCTTCGCAGCTCCTGCGAGGCTTCCCGGACGATGTTGGCGGTTGTCCTGTCGCTGCCCACCTCCCGGTGCTGACGCAGGCGCCGGGCGATGTTCTCCCCCCCGACGACGGCATCGTCGATGACGATCGCAATCGCGGCCGCGAGGCCGGCGAAGGAGATCGCGTTGAAGGTCTCGCCTAGCAGGTCGAGCACGAGCGCCGCCGCGACCAGCGACACCGGGATCGTGACGAGACAGATGAACACCGTGCGCCACGCGAACAGAAAAGCGGCGAAGATCAGCACGAGCAGCACGCTCGCGATCGCCAGGGTCAGCGTCAGGTTGTCGATCGCGTCCTCGATCAGGGTCGCCGGCCGGAAGACGGAAGTGTCCGTCCGAATCCCCGTCAGGCCGGGCCGCAGCTCCTCGAGCGCGTCCTCGACGCCCTTGGTCACCTCGAGAGTGTTCGCACCGGGGAACTTCTCGACCACGAGCAAAAGCCCGTCGCCGTCGTTGACGACCGCATCACCGATCAGGGGCTGGTGATCGATCTTGACGTCGGCGACATCGGCGAGGCGGAGGTTGCCGCCCGTTCCCTCGACCGGGACCTTGCCGAGCTCCTTCGGGTCCGCGATCTCGTCGAGCACGTTCCTCACCTGGAGCCGTTGCTGCGGGGTCTCGATGAACCCTCCCGTCCCGGGCGTCGAAGCCTCCAGATAGCTGACCGGCGACCCGACCTGGGCGTTTCCGGCCGTGCTGATCACCTGAGAAAGGGTGGTGTTCCTGTCGCGCAGCCGCTCGGGGTCGACCTGGACTTGCATCTGCTGGTCGCGCATCCCCCAGATGGCCACGTTCGCGACTCCCGGGACGCCCATCAGGCGAGGCCTCACGGTCCAGCGCGCGATCACCGACTGTTCGATCCCGGAGAGCTCCTCCGAGGAGAGCCCGATCATCAGCACGCGGCTCGACGACGAAAGCGGCTGGAGCATCGTGGGCGGCTTCGACACGTGCGGGAACGCGGCCGCGCCCGAGCTGGGTGAGTCGCTCCTGCACGAGCGCTCGCCCGGTGTAGAGGTCGAAGCCGGGCTCGAACACGAGCACGATCGACGACATGCCCGGGACCGACTCGGAGCGCAGCACGTCGACGCCCTGGACCCCGTTCAGCAGGTCGGCCTCGAGCGGAACGGTGATGAACTGCTCGACTTCCTCCGCGGAGAGCCCGAGAGCCTCCGTCTGAATCTCCACGTATGGAGGCGTGAACTCCGGCAGGACGTCCGCCGGGGCATCGCGAAGCTGCACGAAGCCGACCGCCACCACCGCAGCGGCGACGCCGGCGATGAGCCACCGGAACCGAATGCTCGCGCCGACGATCGACCGGATCATCGCCCGAATCCCCCAGGTACAGTCAGCAGCACACCCAACGCCCCCTCTAATCCGGTTCTAATCTCTAATGCGACTCTAATCTGTGGGGGTCCGGGCTGTCAATACCTAACTTTCGCAGGGGTCCGCGCAGATGAGAATCCTGATCGTCGAGGACGAGGCGAAGATGGCGCGGCTGATCAGCCGCGCCCTCGACGAGGAGGGGATGGTCGCCGACATCGCCGGGCGCGGCGAGGACGCGCTGGCGATGGCGGGCTCCACCGACTACGACGCGATCCTGCTCGACCTGGGGCTTCCCGGGATCGACGGGTTCGAGACCTGCCGCCGGCTGCGGGACGATGGGGTTCGGGCGCCGGTGCTCGTGCTCACCGCCCGCGACGCAGTGGAGGATCGCGTGGCCGGGCTCGACAGCGGCGCCGACGACTACGTAACCAAGCCGTTCGCGATCGTCGAGCTCCTGGCTCGCATCCGCGCTCTCACTCGGCGCGGACCGATCGAGCGGCCCGCGGTGCTGGCGGCCGGCGAGCTTCGCCTCGACCCGGCGGCCCGTCAGGCATGGCGGGGCGAGACGGAGATCTCGCTCTCGGCGAGGGAGTTCGGGCTGCTGGAGGCGCTGATGCGCCGCCCGGGCGAGGTCCTCTCCCGCGACCAGCTCCTCGAGCAGGTCTGGGGCGACGACGGCGAGGCGCAGTCCAACGTGGTGGACGTCTACGTCTACTACCTGCGCCAGAAGGTGGACCGGCCCTTCGGCGCCGACAGCATCGAGACGGTGCGCGGCGGCGGGTACAGGCTCCGGCAGGATCGGTGATTGGCCGGCTGTCCATCCGGGCAAGGCTCGCGGCGGCATTCGCCGCGGCACTGCTGCTGGTGCTCGCCGCGGCGGGAGCGTTCGTCTATCTGAGCGTTCAGGACGATCTCAACAGCAGCCTCGACGACGCACTGCGTTCGCACGCTGACGACGTCGCGGCACTCGTCGGCAATCGAGGCGACAGGCCGCAACAGCTTGGAGGTGGGCCCATTGCGCGCGCCGAGGACAAGGAGGGCTTCTCCCAGATCGTCAGCCCGCGTGGCCGGATAGTCGCCACCACGCTTGCGCCTGGGACCGGCCTGGCACTCGATCAGGGCGAGATCGACCGAGCAGCTCGGGAGCCTGTCTTCGTGGAACACGCGGTCCCCGGCGTAGAGGGCGAGGCGCGGATCCTCGGCCGTCCGGCGAGCTCGGAGGGCCAGACGTTCGTCGTCGTGGTGGGAAGCTCGACCGACGACGGCAACGAGACGCTCGCAGGACTTGCCCACGCTTTTCTGATCGGGGCGCCGCTGGCGATCGTCCTGGCTTCTGGGCTCGGTTACCTACTCGCCGGCCGGTCCTTGGCGCCGGTGGAGGCGATGAGGCGCCGGGCGCAGGAGATCACCGCGGAGCGGAGCGGCGAGCGGCTCCCCTTGCCGCGCGCCGAGGATGAGATCCATCATCTGGGAGAGACGCTGAACCTGATGCTGGATAGGCTCGAGGCGGGCATCCGGCGCGAACGCGTCTTCGTCTCCGACGCGAGCCACGAGTTGCGAACGCCGCTCGCGGTCCTGGGTGCAGAGCTCGAGCTGGCCGACCGGTCGGAGCGCTCGCCCGAGTATCTGCGTGCCGCCGTTGGCTCGGCACGGGAAGAAATCGATCGACTGTCCCGGCTCGCCGAGGACCTGCTCCTGATCGCGCGCTTCGACGAGGGCCGCCTCCCGATCGCCCGGCAGCCGGTCCAGCTCCGGGCACTGCTCGAACGGGTGCGAGACCGTTTCGCACGCCGCGCGAGCAGCGCCCAGCGCGAGATCGCCGTCGACGTAGCGCCCGGTTCACCCGTGGACCTGGACCCCTTCCGGGTAGAGCAGGCGCTGGGCAACCTGGTCGAAAACGCCCTTCGTCACGGCGACGGAAAGGTTCAGCTCTCCGCTCGGCGGCAGGACGGCTTCGTGGTGCTCGAGGTCTCGGACCAGGGATCCGGGTTTGCCGCCGGGTTCGAGGACGAGGCCTTTGAGCGGTTCACCCGCGCCGACCCGGGGCGCGGCGGCGGCGGCGCCGGCCTTGGCCTGGCGATCGTGCGGGCGATCGCGGTTGCCCATGGCGGGAGGGTGAGCGCGGTGAGCGGTTCGGGCAACTCGACCACGACCCTCCAAGTGAGGTTGCCGATCGAGGGGCCGGCACGAGAGGGCAGCTAGCCGAGCGGCTCCGAGGGGGGCGTTTTGCCGTTGCTTACCCCCCGCGCCGATTCTGCCGATGAATAGTCGAGATGGCGCTCGGAACTGGATCACGGGCGGGCCGCATGCTGCTCCAAGGGTTGCTGGCGGGGACCGCGGGGTGCGTGCTCGCCTACGCGGGGTTCATCGCGGCCGCGCAGCCGGGCCAGGTCAGCGATGCCGTTGGGCTGTGGGTCTACCACGGAGCACTCGCCCTTGCCGGCCTCACTTGCTTCGCGCGCGCCGCGCTCACACGCGACCAGCGGGTCGCCTGGATCGCACTCGGCCTTGGGCTGCTGTCCTGGACCGCGGGCGACGTCTACTGGACGCTGGCGTTCTCCGACGCCAACCGGATCCCGTATCCGTCGCCCGCCGATGTCGGCTACCTCGCCACCCTGCCGTGCTTCTACGTCGGCATCGCGCTCCTGATCAAGCGGCGAATCGGCCACTTCACCGCCGCGAGCTGGCTCGACGGGGCCATCGGTGGCCTCGCCGCAGCATCGATCGGCACCGCGGTGCTCGCGCCCGCCCTCGTCGGCCTGACGGAGGGCGACCCAGCGGCGGTACTGACGAATTTGGCCTATCCGCTCGGCGACATCCTGTTGATCGGCTTCATCGTCGGCGCTCTGGTCGTCAGCGGGATCAGGGGCGCCGGGGAGTTCCTGGCGATCGCCGCCGGGCTGATCGCCTGGACCATCGGCGACGGGATCTACCTCTACCAGGAGGCCACCTCCGCCTACAAGGAGGGCTGGCTCGACGAGGTGTGGCCGGTCGGCGGCCTGCTGATGGCGGGCGCCGCCGCGCTCTCCTTCACCCACCAATCGGAGCGCCGGCACGCCTACAGCTCGCCGATCGTCTTCCCGTCGGTGTTCGCCGCGATCGCGGTCGGCGTCCTCGCCTGGGATCACTTCAGCCGCCTGCACGAGGTGTCGATCTGGCTCTCGGTGGCGACGCTCGTGGCGGTGATCCTTCGCATGGGGATCAGCTTCCGCGAGAACATCGGCCTGATGGCGGCCCTGCACGACGACGCGGTCACCGACTCGCTGACCGAGCTCGGTAACCGCCGCAAGCTGATCCAAGACCTGGAGTCGGCCCTCGAGGGGCCCGGCGCCCGGCAGGACGGCGACGTCTTCGCCCTCTACGACCTGGACGGCTTCAAGTCCTACAACGACAGCTACGGCCACCCGGCGGGGGACATCCTGCTGCGCCGGCTGGGCGCCAACCTGGTCGCCGCCGTCGAGCCGGGTGGCCTTGCCTACCGCCTCGGCGGCGACGAGTTCTGCATCCTCGCCCAATCGAACGGCCGGCGAATCGGGACGATCGTCGAAGCCGGCCGAGCCGCTCTAACCGAGCAGGGCGAGGGATTTCGCATCAGCGCCTCGGCGGGCGCCATCCTGCTCCCGGCCGAGGCGACGGCGGCCAGCGAGGCCCTGCGGCTCGCCGACCGCCGCATGTACGCGGAGAAGAGCCTTCGCACCGGCCGCCTCGAGCGCCAGACCCATGAGCTCTTGACCAGCATCGTCCGCGAACGTGAGCCGGGGCTGACCGATCACCAGGAGGATGTCTCGCGACTGGCGGTCGCGGTCGGCCGCGAGCTCGGCCTCGACGCGGAGGAGATCGACGTCCTGCGGCGCGCCGCGGAGTTCCACGACATCGGCAAGATCGCCATCCCCGACGAGATCCTCCGCAAACCCGGCCGGCTCGACGGGATCGAGTGGGAGTTGATGCGCAAGCACACGCTGGTTGGCGAGCGGATCCTCGGCACCTCCCCGTCGCTGGCCCCGGTTGCCCGCCTCGTTCGCTCCTCGCACGAGCGCTGGGACGGCGAGGGCTATCCGGACGGCTTGGCGGGCGAGGAGATCCCGCTGGGCGCCCGGATCATCCTGATCTGCGACGCCTTCGACGCGATGCGCCACGAGCGTCCCTACTCGACCGTGCGCGATCGGCAAGCCGCCCTCGCCGAGATCCGTCGCGGAGCCGGCACCCAGTTCGACCCAAACCTGATGAAGGTCTTCTGCGAGGTCGTCGCACGCGACGACGAGCGCCGCGACGATCAGCGAGCTGGTCGGGGCGCGGTCACCGCACCTGCCGGGTGACCTGAACCGACCTCAAAGGATCAGCTTGCGCTCCATGAAGCGGACCGCCAGGCGCCACGAAACGAGCGCAAACCCGACCAGGAAGGCGAGGTGCCCGACGTCCTTCCAGCCCTCGAAGCCGAAGACCGCATCGCGGACGAGCTCGACGCAGTGGTAGAGAGGATTGAGGTGGCCGAGCACCTGCGCCCAGGTCGGCAGGTCGTCGAGCGGGAAGAAGGTGCCCGCGACCAGGAACATCGGCGTCAGGAGCCCGCTCTGCCAGTACGAGAAGCTCTCGATCTTGTCCGCCTTGGCGGCGATGAAGATCCCGAAGCACGCCCAGCCCAACCCGGCGAGGCCAGCGATCGCGGGCACCAGCAGCATGCCCCAGCTCGGGTTGAGACCGAAGACGACGGCCACGAGCATCGGCACGCAGCCGTAGATCCCGGTGCGCGCGCCGATCCACAGGGCCTCGCCCGTAACCAGCTCCTCGGTGTCGACCGGCGCGGCGAGGATCGCGTCGTAGGTGTGCTGGAACTCGTACTTGACGAAGGTCGAGTACATGGCGGGAAAGGCGCCGGCGAACAGCACCGTCGTCGCCACGATCCCGGTGCCGACGAAGTCGATGTAGCTGTACCCGGCGACCGTGCTGACCAGCGAGCCGAACCCGAACCCGAACGCCAGCAGGTAGATCGTGGGGTCGACGGTGGAGGAGAAGGTCGACGAGCGCCAGAACGACGAGAAGTTGACGACCTCGCGCATCATCATCCCGCGCAGGGCAGCCGGCTCGAGCCGGTGAAGGCGACGCTGCGCCCTGGCGACCGCCATCAGTTGATCTCCTCGCCGGTCAGCAGCACGAAGACGTCCTCGAGGTTGGTGACGCGGCGCTCGCCTTCCAGGTCGAAGTCGCCGTCTGCGTCGAGGATCGAGATCGACGTCCCCGTCCGGCGCGTGCGCCAGCCGCGCTCGACGGCGATGCCCTCGACCTCGCTCAGCCTGGTCGGCGGCCCGTAGACCTCGATCGCCTGGGGGCCGGCGTGCTCGGCGATCAGCTCGCGCGGCGGGCCGACGGCCACGGCCTTGCCGTGCGACATGATCGTGACGGTGTCGCAGAGGCGCTCGGCCTCTTCGATGTAGTGGGTGCTCATCAGGATCGAGACCCCCTCCGAGCGCATCTGGTCGATCAGCGCCCAGATCCCCTGGCGCACCTGAGGATCGAGGCCGACGGTTGGCTCGTCGAGCAGCAGGAGCCGGGGATGGTGCAGCAGGGCACGGGTGATCAGCAGCCGGCGTCGCATGCCCCCGCTGAGCTGGTCCACCTTGGACTGGCGGCGATCGCCCAGGTTGGCGATCTCCAGCGCACGGTCGATCGCCGCCGTTCGCTCGCGAGCCGGCACGCGGTAGAGGTGCGCGAACACGAGCAGGTTCTGCTCGACGGTCAGCGCCACGTCGAGGTTGTCGAGCTGGGGCACCACCCCCATCTGCGCGCGTGCCTGCTTTGAGTCGTCGGGCAGCCGGAAGCCGAGCACCTCGAGCTCGCCCTCGTCGGCGATCACCTGGGCGGTGAGCGCCTTCATCGTGGTCGACTTGCCGGCGCCGTTCGGCCCCAGAAGGCCCACGCACTTCCCGTAGGGAACGTCCAGGTCGAGGCCGTCGACGGCGGTGATCGGCCCGAACCGCTTCACCAGCCCTCGCAGCATCACCGCTGAGGGCGTCTGAGTCTGATCTGAGCTTGCCAAGCCTCTAGTGTGGCGTGCCCGCCTGCTCGGGCTCCTCCTCCTCGGGCTCCGGAGCCGCCGGCAGACGGCGCTCGAACGAGGCCGCGAGCGTCGAGGGCCACCAGACGCGCGGGCCGATGTCGAAGACCAGCGCGGGCACCAGCAGCGAGCGCACCACGAAGGTGTCCAGGAGGACGCCGAAGGCGATGATGAAGCCGATCTCGGTGAGGAAGATGAGCGGCAGCGAGGCGAGGACGCTGAAGGTGCCCGCGAGCACGATCCCGGCCGAGGTGATCACCCCGCCGGTGACCGCCAGGCCGCGGAGCATCCCGGGGCGCGTCCCGTGGCGCTGCGCCTCCTCGCGCACGCGCGCCATCAGGAAGATGTTGTAGTCGACCCCGAGCGCCACCAGGAAGACGAAGCACCAGAGCGGCAGCGACGGGTCGGCGCCGGGGAAGTCGAACACGAACTCGATGAAGAACGAGCCCACCCCCATGGCGGCGAAGAACGACAGCACCACGGTGCACGATCAAGAGCACGGGCAGGATCAGCGCGCGCAGCAGCACCGCCAGCACGCAGGAAGACGACCAGCAGGACCAGGGGCACGATGACCTTGTTGTCGCGCTTCGCCGCCTCCCTGAGGTCGTGCTCCTCGGCCGTGGGGCCCCCGATCAGGACGTCCTGTCCCCCGGCCTGGCGCGCGACGTCGCGCAGCTCCGGGATCTGGCCGAAGGCCTCCGTCGAGTAGGGGTCGGCGCCCAGGAGCAGATCGAAGCGCGCTCCGGGCCGACCCTCCTCGGTCGGGCCGGCGCCGGCGACCTCAGGCCGGGCGACGAGCGCCGCCTTGACCCGGCCCGCGACGTTTGGATTCGGCACCAGCACCGTGTTCGGGACGTTCGCCCCCGCCGGGAAGGCCCGCTCGACGAGGTCCTGGCCGCGGGTGGAGCTCTCCTCGTCGCGGAACTGGTTGCCCGTGGTGAGATCGGTGCTGAAGAAGACGAGGCCGACGCACAGCACCACCAGCGCCGCGGTCGAGCCCACCCACACCCGGCGAGGCCTGGCGCCGACCCGCTCGGCGATCCGCCGCCAGACCCCGTGCGTTGCGTCCGCGCCCTCGTCGCCGAAGTGCGGGATGAAGGGCCAGAAAGCGCGCCGGCCGACGATCGCCAGCAGCGCCGGGAGCATCGTGCACATCACGAGCATGGCGAGCCCGATCGCCATCGCCCCGATCAGCGCCAGCCCGGCGGTGCCGTTGACCTCCGCGAACGAGAGGCACAGGAGGGCGGCCATCACGGTGGCGGCCGACGCGACCACCGGGGGGCCCGCCGTGCGCATCGCCGTCGCCACCGCGGCGTGCTTGTCCTCCTGGTGGCGAAGCTCCTCGCGATAGCGCGCCACGATCAGCAGCGCGTAGTCGGTGCCCGCGCCGAAGACCAGCACGGTCAGGATGGACGAGGTCTGCCCGGTCACCGTCACCCCCAGCTCGGACAGCACGTAGCCCAGGCCGCGCGAGCTGACCTCGGCGACGATCACCGAGAGGAAGGGGATCAGCCAGAAGATCGGGCTGCGGTAGATGAGGATCAGCAGCACGAAGACGAGCAGCGCGGTGGCGGCGACCAGGGTTCCGTTGATGGAGTCGAAGACCTCGATCGCGTCGGCCGCGAAGCCGGCCGGCCCGGTCACCTCGACCTGGAGGCCCGGCGGCGCGCCGTCCACGGCCTCCCGCACGCCGTCGACGTCGCGGGTGACGATGTCGCCCTCGCCCGTGGTCTCGAACGGCACCACGTTGAGCGCGGTGGTGCCGTCCCGCGAGAAGGAGGGCGGCGGCGGGCGACCCGCGGTCGCGACCTCCGCCAGCTCGTTGCGGTCCTGCGCGATCAGGGCGCGGTCGCCCTGCGTCAGGCCGCCGTCGCGGCGGTACACGACCACCGCGGCGAAGCGCTCCCCCGAGGGGAACTCGTCGATCCGATCGATCACCTCCACCGACTCCGCCCCGCTCGGCAGGTAGTCGACGGTCCGGTTCTGCTCGGCGTCGGCGTAGCGGTCGAAGATGTTGACCGCGTTCAGCCCGACGAGGACGACGAGCCAGAACGACGCGACCAGCCACTTCGCCCGGCGGGTCCCGGCGAGGGTCAGAGCGCGGCGCACCGGCGGATTTCTACCACGCGGTACGCGAGCGGCCCGTGACTCAGGGCACAGACGCCGGCGCTTGGGCCGATCCGCCGAACTCCGCCCAGAAGCCGCGACTTCGTGCGAGGGAGCTCGTCAGCGCCGCCACGACCCGCGGGCAAAACTGCGTGCCCGCGTTGTCCTGGATCTCGGCGCAAGCCACGTCCAGCGGCATCGCGTCGCGATAGGGCCGGTCGCTCGTCATCGCATCGAGCGCTTCGGCCACGGAGAGGATGCGCGCGGCGAGCGGGATCTGCTCGCCGATCGAGCCCATCCGGGTAGCCGCCGCCGTCGAAGCGCTCGCGATGGCTGCGGACCATCTGCTTGACCGCCTTTGGCAGTTCGAGCTCGGCGACGATCTGGCTCGCCACCTCGGGGTGCTTCCGTATCTCCCGGATCTCCTCCTCCGTGAGGGCGCCCGGCTTGGACAGGATCTGGTCCGGTGTTCCGACCTTGCCTATGTCGTGGATGATCGCCCCCACCTTGATGGCCGCCAGCTGCGACTCGTCGAAGTCGAGCTCCCGGGCGAGGAGGAGCGCGACTTCCGCGACCCGCTCGGTGTGGCCGCTCGTGTAAGGGTCCTTCGCCTCGACGGCGCGCGCGAGCGAGGTGATGGTCGAGAGGTACGAGCGCTGCATGCGGCCCAGCAGTTGCCGATTCTCGTCGAGCAGCCCGAACAGGCGCGCGTTGGCCGCCTCGAGCTCGTCGTTGCTCATGCGCAGCTCGGTCACGGTCGCGCGCGAGCGATCCACGTACTGCTTCTCGGCGACCCAGAGCGTGAGCAGGGGCAGCCCGCCAACCAAGGGAACGGTGAGCCAAAGGAAACTCGGGATCGCGGCGTCGCTCGACAGCGCGCCCACCAGCACGGCGCCCGCGCAGACCGTCCCCGCGACAGGCGGCGACCAGCCTGGACCGGGCGGCCGAGGTCGCCGGCTGGTCGACCGGCTCGGGGTCCCCTTCGAGCGAATTCCCGTTGAGCTCCGGGTCAGCGACATCGCGCGGCACGGCCGAGGGGCCGCTCTGCGAGGCCAGCCCGCGGATTCCAGCTTGAGGGCCTCACGAACGCCCGGTGGGCTGGCCATCCAGGTGCGGTTGCGGCCCTCCAGCTTGGCGTCGTAGACGGCGACATCCGCCGCCGCGAGGAGGCCGTCGACGGTGGGGGCGTGCTCGGGGTAGGAGGCGACGCCGACGCTGGCCGTGATCCCGAGCGGCTGACCCGAGCCGTCGAGGGGCAGCTCGATGCGATCGATTCGCGCGCGCACCTCCTCGGCGATCTGGCCGGCCGGCTCGAGCGATTCGGCCGGCAGCAACAGGCACAGCTCGTCACCGCCGAAGCGTGCAGCGATGCCCTGGTGGGCCGTCGCCACGTCGGAGACCACCTCGGCGGCGGCCCGGATCAGCTCGTCCCCCGCCGGCTGGCCGTGCCGATCGTTGACCACGCTGAGCTGGTCCAGGTCGACCATCACGACGGACAGCCCCGCGCCGCCGCGCTTCGCCGACGCCAGGGCCTCCCCCAGCTCCTCGGCGAGGTGCTCGGAGTTGTGGAGACCCGTCTTGGAGTCAGGCCGCGACTTGTCCCCCCGCGATGTCGGCGTGCTGGCCCTGGACATGTCCACTGATCGGATCGGCAGGCGGGGACGTCGCCTTGAGTCTGGCGTCACGGCGAGGCGCCGGCAGCCGCGGAGAGAGCCGCTTGGCGCTGTTCACGGCGGGCGGTCACCGACAGGAACGCCTGCACGACCGCGGCGTCGAACTGGCTTCCGGCGCAGCGCTCGCAGCTCGTCGCACGCGTCCTCGTGAGTTCGCGCGGCGCGGTATGGACGATCACTCGTCATCGCCGTGTAGGCGTCGATCACCGCCACGATTCGCGCTTCCAGCGGGATCTGATCGCCGACCAGGCCGCGCGGGTAGCCGCGCCCGTCGGGACGCTCGCGGTGGCAGCGGATCCACTCGCGGATGTCGTCGAAGCTGACGTCGCTGAGCAGGGCCGCCCCCAGCTCGGGCTGGCGGCGGATCTGCGCCCACTCCCGATCGTCGAGCGGGCCCCGCTTGTTGAGGATCTCGCGCGGAATCTGGTCGCGCCCGACGTCGCACAGCAACGCCGCCAGGCGAACTCGCGCGATCGTGGGCTCGCTCAGGCCCAGCTCGCGGGCCGTCAACTCGGCCAGCTGCCCGTCGACGTACCGGGCGTTGGGCCGATAGCCGACCCTCCCCAGTTCGGCGCGCTCGGCTCCACACGCGTCACAGACGAGCACCAGGCGAAGCTGGTCGGCCTCCCGCAGGTAGTCGCGACTCGCCGTTGTGCGCCCCGGAGTGATCGCAGGCCACGGTCATCCATCGGCCAGGCGGGCGCAAAAGCTGGCGAAAGACCTGCAATCGCTGGACGGTTCGCCGTGGAAGCGGGTCGGGGCCTACGGCGTCATCACGACGCGACCGAAGGCCTGGCGGCTCTCGATGTGGGCGTGCGCGGCGGCGGCCTCGGCGAGCGGGAACGTCCGGTCGATCTCGACCCGCAGCTCACCGCTCGCGACCCGCTCGAACAGCTCGGCGATCATCCCGTGGACGCGCGGGTACTCGGTCATCAGCGCCCCGCCGAGGAAGACGCCGCGAAGCGCGTTGTTCTGCGTCCACAGGTCCGTCGCCTCGACGCTGGAGCCGGCGCGGCCCGCCACGCCCACGCTGACGAGCGTCCCGCGGTAGGCGAGCGCGCCGATGCCGTCGACCAGGGTCTGGCCGCCAACCGAGTCGAGGATCACGTCGACGCCGCGACCGTCGGTCAGCTCGCGCGCTCGCTCGACGAAGCTCTCGGTGGCGTAGTTGATCCCGTGGTCGAGCCCGAACTCCCTCAGGCGTTCGAGCTTCTCGTCGCTGGACGCGGTCGCGATCACGGTCGCGCCGGCTTGCTTGGCGAGCTGGATCGCGGCCATCCCCACGCCTCCCGCCCCCGCGTGGATCAGGGCCGTCTGCCCGGCCTCGAGGTTGGCGGCGGTGAACAGGCACTCCTGGGCGGTCCCGAAGGCGACCGGGACGCAGGCCGCGGGAGCCGCGTCCAGCCCGTCGGGGATCGGCCAGGTGGAGATGGCGGGAACGGCCCGCTTGGAGGCGTGCGAGCCCGCCATGTTCAGGGTCACGACCCGGTCGCCGGCCGCGCGGTCCTCGACGCCGGCGCCGACCTCGACCACCGTGCCCGCGGCCAGGTACCCCACGATGTGCGGGACCGACGGCGGCGGCGACCCGGCGCGGGCCAGCACGTCCCCGCCCTCGATGCTGATCGCCTCGACGTCGATCACCACGCAGCCGTCGGGGCACTCGGGATCGGGCACGTCCTCGTAGCGCAGCACGTCCGGGCCGCCGTTCTCGTAGATCACCGCCGCCTTCATCGTGGCGCGACTCTACTCCGCGGCCCGCTGCGAAGCGGGCCTTCGGCTAGGGGCGCGCCCTGGCCTCGGCGCTCGCCCACATTCGAAGGTACGCCTCGGCGCCGTTGGCCATGTCGGTGATGATCTGCGGGCCGGCGACCAAGCGGAGGTCCTCGATCCAGTCCGGATAGAGGCCGTAGTGGTCGACGCCGTCGGTGTTGACGTCGTAGACGCGGGTTCCCGACCGCTGGCGGTCGATGACGCTGCCACCGTCGAAGGTGCGAAACGGGTATTGGACCGGGTTCAGCGCGGCGTCCGGGCGCGGCTCGGGCTGAGAGTGCAGCCCGTTGATGTCGGAGCCGAAGCCCGTGCCGAACAGGAAGCGCGGGTCCCGGTTGTCCCTGGCGGTCCGCCACTCCTCGGCGAAATCGGTGGACATGCTCGAGATCGGGCCGACGATTCCGCCGAGCGCCTGCAGGCGCCTCTGGCTGCCGAGGTCGCCCCAGGAGTGGCTGGAGATGACGCCGCGGTAGCTCGTCGGCTCGAGGATCGAGAGGGCCTGCCGCCGTGCCTTCATGCTCATGTGATCCGTCTCGACGATCATGCCCTTGCGCATCATCGACCGGATCAGGTGCCTGCCGAGGGCGGTCAGGCCCTTCGGGTTGCAGTGCGGCCCGGGCGGATAGACCGGCAGCTGGCCCTCGAAACAGCGGCGAATGAGCTCGGGCCCAAAGAGCGTGGACAGGAACTGGGCAGCCTCGTTGCGGGATCGGGCTGGGCGAGTTGTCGTGATCCGGGTCGTCGCAATGGTTGGCGGTCCAGAATTGGCCGGTCGCGTACTTGTTCCCCGTGTTGACCAGCACGCCCGCGCCCCCGCTGTCGAACCGCGTGCCGCCCAGCGCGTTGTCGAACTTGTGCACGGGGAAGACCGACCGGACGCCGGCTGCGTAGAGCCTGTCGAGCTCGCGGTCGATCTGGGCCGCGTCGCACTTCGGCGTGCCGTTGAACTGCCCGCAGTTGAGCACCTCGGACACCTCGATCCCGAGCACGACGGCGAGCTTGCCGTTGTTGATGACTCGGCGCGCCTCGGCCGAGCTGCGGACCAGCCGGAAGAAGCCCTTCCCGGGGCCGCCGAACTGAGCGTCGATGTAGTTCTGCAGCGCGCGCATGTCGGCGGCCTGCTTGTAGGCGCTGACCATCTCGTTGCAGTTGTTCTGCTTGTACGGATAGAGCTCGCAGAGGGCACGGTTCTCGACCAGGTCGTTGACCATCAGCCGCAGCCCGCCCCGCCAGGCGCGCTCGATCCACTTCCAGTAGGTGCCCTCGTGAGTCTGCGACTCGTCGCGCGGCCAGCCGGCGAAGCTCGGCCAGCCCTGCGTGCTGTGGGTGCCGTTCGGGCTGCCCGTGCTGAGGAAGTTCTCGGCCACCGCGCCTGCCCCGTTGGGGAAGTGGTCGGGGCAGTCCTCCAGCGCGGCCGCGACGCCGTAGGGGCTCCACGGCCGGCCGCAATGGAAGCGCCCGCCGAGGAAGTCGAAGGCGCCGAGGTGGATGTGATCGTCCAGGAATCCGCGCACCCTGGCGGTCGGGCTCGAGCCCCTTAGGGGCTGGCCGGTGACGTTCACCTGCACCTCGGGGAACCTGGAGCAGCCCGTCGTCGGCTTGAAGCGCCAGCGGGCGGGGCCCGGGGCGACCTGCGTGAGCCGGCCGGCGCCGCCGACGGTGAGTCCCTTGCCGGTGGACACGCTGACGAGCCGCAGCTTTTCGGCAACGTCGCGCAGTTCCCAGTCGGCGCTCGGCCCAGGCGCGGAGGTGGCCTCGACCCCGTTCAACGGGGCCGTGGCGGGCATGCGGCCGTCAGGCCCGTAGAGGAGGTAGCGCCCCAGCGCGGTCGCCTGCATGCGAAACGGCGTCCCGCCCCCGATGGTCTGCGCGGTGGCCGCGTAGTGAGACCCCTGGCGCACGACAAAGCGATTCGCGGTCATGTCTCGCAGGGCGTAGCACCCGTTGGCGAATGAATAGACGTCGACGGCGGAGGCCGACGGCGCCGCGAGACCGCTCGCACCCCAACAAGCGAGGACGGCGATCACGCTCAAGAGGGGGCGCCTCATCTCGGCGATCCTACCGCGCCCAGGCAAGCCTCAGCTGATTCGCTCAGCGCCTCGTCTTCGTTTCGCAGCCAATGACCGCGGAGTTTGGATCGCTGGGGAGCAGGTCGAGGTCGGCCTTGTCGGCGCCGCCCGGGGCGCTGCCGCCGTCGCAGTTGATCGTCGCGTCGGAGGTCAGGTCGCGGGCACGAAGCTCGTCGCTTCCGTTCATTCCCTTGAACACGTCCGCGCCCGCGGCCCCCGATCAGGGTGTCGCTTGCAGAGCCGCCCGTGAGGACGTCACTCGCGCCGCCCCCGTTGAGCGAGCTTCTGAACGTGGTCGAGTTGGTCACCTTGTCGGTCTGATCGGCGGAGGTGACCTCGATCAGAGTGATCCCCGAGGCCGAGCACTCGGCGGTGTTGTCGCCGATTCGCGTGCAGCCTGCCCCGGTGTGGACGCCGGAGCCGGTGTAGGCGCCGCTCGGAAGGTCGGTCACCCGCAGGGTCGAGGCCGAGGGCCTTCTGATCGACGAGGTTGTCGAGGGCCCCCGGCGCCGCAGTGACCACCAGGATCGAGCCCATGACCTTGACCTCGGCGGTGCGGACCGTGAAGGTGCGGGTGGCCGGCGTGGGGTCGAAGTTCCCGACCGCATCCATGGCACGCACGTAGAAGGTGTGGGAGCCGTCGGCGAGGTGCGCGGTGGTCCTCGGTGAGCTGCATGCTCCATAGGGGCCCGAGTCGAGCTTGCACTCGAAGGTCGAGCCCGCCTCGGACGAGGAGAAGCTGAAGGTCGGCGTTGGGTCGTTGGTCGCGGCCGGCGGGCCGGAGGTGATCGTCGTGTCCGGAGGCACGGACTCCAAATGCATCTCGTAGAGGAGGCCGTCGTTCTCGTCCGGGTGGTTGCCGTTGTCCAGGTGCCGGTCGACGATCCAGTAGTTCATTGGCTGCCTGGACTGTCGGTTGGGTCGGACGTAGGAGCCATCGTCACGTCCGCCACTACCGCGTGGCTGGTCGGGAGCGCCGCCATGCTCAAGATGCGGAGCAGGGCGCCATTCTTTCCGACCTCGTAGATGTTGTCGGGCGTTGAGGGATCCACGCAGAGCAGGCTGTTGCGGGCCGGATCGATCCCCAGGCCCTCGCAGTCGCCGGCTCCGTACTGGGCGAGATCGAAGCTGGGTGACGATGTCGTTTCCGTCGCCGAACACGCCGTTGACCGGGTTGACGTCGTAGATCTCGACCCCGAAGCCGTCGCTGAAGAACAGGTGCCCCGTTGCCGGGTCATAGGCGACCCCTTCGGGATCGTCGCTCCCGAGGGGCACGGTGCGGAAGTTGCTCCTGGTGTCGTCGGCAGTTCCGTAGACGTTGTCGGGCCCGACTGAGACGATGAACACCCTGTTCGCATCGTCGTCCGCGATGAAGAGCCTGCCGTTGGCTGTGTCGATCCCCAGGTCGGCGGGCTCCCCGGAGTAGGAAGTTACGTCCCCACTGCCGACTCCGGGGCCTGTCCGCGTTCCCGTGAACAGGTTGAAGCCCGCAAAAATCGGCATCTCGTTGACCTCGGAGTCGCTGATCAGGAGCCGGTCCTGGGCCGGCACGTAGGCGATCCCCGAGGGGTCGGGGCTCGAGGGCACGTACAGGGAGGTGTCGATCGTCTGCTCAAGAGTCGGAGTCGGGGTTGGGACGGCCGAAGCCGAGGAGGTCGACCAAATCAGCGTCACGCATGCCGCCAGTGCGACGGCGCACAACTTCCTCGCGGTCGCGGACGACCGCCGGGCCGGGCGCGCTCTCCGTGCGCGCGCGATGCACTTCCCCCTCGCCGAACGATTTGAACATGAGTAATTCCCTCCCCTTGTCTTGTGCGCCGACTTTCGGCGAACCCCCTGAGCACCCTGGTTCCCGCCGGACGCGGGAATATAGAGGATCTGCGACAAGCCCGCAGCAGCTTTATGGCTCCCCTTGGCTCCTTGTCGGACTCGCCAGCTACTCGACAGACCTCTAGTCCGCCTCCCCCCGGTCGACGGCCGCGACCATCTCGCGGCCGGCGGTGAGCGCCCGGGCGATGCAGCCAGGGTCGACGTTCGCGGCCGTGTCGCTCGGCCAATGGTAGTTCGGGATGACGCCGCCATCACCGGCGACGAAGGTGAGCGCCCGCCCGCCACGCGCGAGCACGGCAGTCGCGTCGTAGGTGAGGCCGATCGGCTGGGTGGCAGGCTCGAGCCCGAGCTCGGGACGCCGAGAGCGCAGCCGCCGCGCCAGCGAGATGAGGCGGGGGTCCGCCGGCCATTTCTGCACCATCCCCTCGCGTTCGATGTAGCGGAGCGTCGCCGGGCCGCCGACGCTGTCGAAGTTGAGGAAGAGCCAGCCGGCGGTCTCATGCGAGCGGAGGAACGCCTGCATGCCGAGCAGCCCCGACTCCTCGCAGCCCGTGGCGAGGAAGACGACCCTGGTGCTTTCGAGGGGCTCATGCGCTACTTCGCCGGCGAGCTGTGCCGCGACGCCGACGCCGGAGGCGTTGTCATTGGCCCCCGGGACGTCGACGCCGCGAAGCTCCCGCTCGGCGAGCAGGCCGAGGCCCGCGGCGACCAGGGCGCGGGCGCCGGTCAGCGCCGCACGGCCCACTCGGGCGCGAGCGAGGAGCACCGCCAGCGACGCGGTGAGGACCGCGGCCGACTGGAGAGCGATCCAGGGGTTCAAAAACGCGACGAACCGCGGGTCGAACAGCAGCCCGCTGCGGGATGTGTCGAGGTGGCAAACGAGGCACAGGGTGCGCTGCGGGCCACCGCGCGGCTCGATCGTGGCGACGACGTTCTGGCTTGGCCGGCGAGCGAGCGCGTCGGAGACGGGCGTCCGGACGAGCCCACCCTCACTGATCATGGTGGCTACGGCTGCGGCGCCGGCGCTGAGCGGCAGAAGGCGGCGATGCGACGGGAGCATTGCCGGCAGCAGCGCCAGCGCCCCGATCAAGGCGGCCGGTGCAGCGAAGGTCGAGTATCCGGAGAACGTCTCCAGATCGGCGCCGACGCCGGCGTCGCGGAGCCTGCGGCTGACGAGCTCGGCGGCATCGCGTTCCGCCGCCGAGGTCGGCCGTCGTGGACCGACCTCCGAGGCGAGCGCTTCGATCAACGCCATGGCCTCGGCAGCGTCCTCGGCGCCAGTCACGGCGGCGATCCTACCCCTGCCCCCCAGGCCGCCTTCCGCCCTGCTGGGCGGCGGCGCCCTCAGGGCGATGGGCTTCGATCAGTCGGGGCGGCGAGATTTGAACTCGCGACCTTTCGGCCCCCAGCCGAGCAGCTTCAGGTGTAGATGCGTCCCTGAGCGTCCCCACCGTCCCCGGGGCGGGGATCATTTGACCATCGCCGGGTGCTCGCGGTGCTGACCTACCTGTGCGCCTGAGCGGGCACGTTGAGAAGCGCGGCCTCGACGTCCCTGAGACGATCCAAGTCCCCCCTTGAGCCAAGCGCCGCGTCGTTGAAGAGAAACGCCTCGGCCAGTCGAACGATCGCGTAGCCCAGGGTAGAAGGCTCGACCGGTGGGTCGTACCTGCCCACGCGAGCCTCGCCATCGATCAGGTCGGTGATCATCGCGACGATGCGGGGCTGGACCACGCCCCCGCGGGAGGTGATGATTCGAAGCGCGGTCTCGCGCTCGGCTTCCACGAACTGCCGCAAGGCGGGAGCGTCGGCAAGGGAGCGGTTGAAGTTGTCGAAGGTATCGAGCAGCGCCGGGCCACCCCGTCCGCGAGCGCCGGCCCGCGCGGCCGCGAGCACGGGCTCCGCCGCGAGGACGATCACCTCGCCGATTAGGGTCTCGCGGGTGCCGAACCAGCGGTGGACGGTGGCGCGTCCGAGCCCGAGCTCGGCGGCGATGGCCCGGATGTCGACCCGCCGCCCGCGCAGATAGCGATAGAGCGCGGCATCGAGCACCTGCTCGCGCGTCGCCGCGGCGGGCCTTCCAGGCCGCCGCGGCGATGCCGCTGGCCGTCCCGGTCGCCGACCGGTTGCCCGCTGGGTCGCCATGGCGAGGACGTTAGCGGCACCAGGCGAGTTTGAGACACGATGACGGTTGTGTTTGACACCCAGTTTCCCGCGTGATAGAAGCAACCCCGCACTGGAGATCCGGGATTCTGGAGGAGACACTTGATGCGATCCCCGAGCAAGGCGTCCGCGCTCAGTCTCGCCGCTTCGGCCCTAGTCGTGCTCGGGTTCCTGGTCGCCGCACCGGCGGCCGGCGCGAAGAACCCGATCCTCTTCATTCACGGCATCCAAGGCACGGGAGCGCAGTTCGAGTCCCAGAAGATGCGCTTCACGAGCAATGGCTACCCGCAGCGCTGGATCGACGAGGTCGACTACAACTCCACACGCGCGGTGGCGGACAAGAGCGAAGTCCATCAGCAAATCGACGACGGAATCAAGGGCCTCAAGCAGCTGACGGGCAAGCCCAAGGTCGACGTGGTCGCGCATTCGCTCGGCACTTCGGTGATGTACGACTACCTCACCAACGGGGCCATGGCCGCCCAGCGGCGCGCGAACGTGGCGCACTACATCAACGTCGATGGCCAGGACCAGAATCCCGGCGTGCCAACGCTCGCCGTATGGGCCGGCCGGGGCACACCGGGTCGGCACATGGCCGGCGCGAAGAACGTCACGGTCCCGAACCAAACGCACGTGCAGGCGTGTACCTCGGCCTCGTCGTTCCGCGCCTTCTACAGGTTCCTGACCGGCCACAAGCCGGCGCACAACATCGTCCGGCAGAGCGGGTCGATACTGGTCGCGGGAAAGGCACTTGACTTCCCCCAGAACTCAGGGCTCCAGGGCGCCACCGTCCGGGTGTGGCCGCTCGACGCCAACGGCGGGCGGACCTCTTCAGCGCCGCTCGCATCGATGGTGATCAGCGACGGCTCGGTGGGGGGTGGCGCCTGGGGGCCGGTTACCGTCAAGGCCGGCAAGCGCTACGAGTTCGCCATCGTGCGTCCCGGCCTGCCGAAGCTTCACGTCTACTACGAGCCGTTCGTGAGAAGCGACTTCACCCTCCGTCTGCTTGCGTCCCCCGCCATCGAGAACTACGCCGGCAACCGCCCGGGCAGCATGGCGGCGGTCAACATCAGGTACAAGGAGCTGTGGGGCGACCAAGGCAGCCAGAACGACCGGCTGCTCGTCGACGGCCTCAACATCTGCACGCCGGTGCTCTGTCCGATCAGCAAGCAGGTCAACGCCTTCTTCGCGTTCGACCGCAATCGCGACGGGCAGACTGACCTGAGCTCACCCGATCCGGTCCTCAGCAGCTTGCCGTTCATCCAGGGCGCAGACGTCTACGTCCCCGCCAGCTCGCCACCCGATCGCAAGGTCTCGTGGAGGCTTGACTCGCGCGGTGGCGGGCCGGTGCGGACGCTGAATATCCCGAATTGGAACTCGCCAACCGACGGCGTCATTCTTCAGTGGAATGACTTCGAGAAGCTCAGCTTCTAGCGACGCTGCTAGTGACGGGCCGGGCCTGAAGCCTGGGCGTCAGGGAGTCGTTGTCCGGTTCACGAAGGGCCGGTAGTCCCGGCACGGCTGGCCTCGGAGGCGGGGGCATGGCGGCAGCCTTGTAAGGAACGCTCACGCCCGGCACGACCCGGAGGATGAGGCTCGATGGCTCGCGTCCGGGCTCCCAGGGGCGAACTCGCTCCATGGCGGTACCACGGTTGGTACTACGGGCCTTCGGCGGTCGATCGCACCGTTGGCCAACATGCCGAAAGCCCGCTTCCGAAGCGGGCTTTCGCCTAGTCGGGGCGGCGAGATTTGAACTCGCGACCTTTCGGCCCCCAGCCGAGCGACTTTGGGTGTAGATGCGTCCCTGGGCGTCCCCATCGTCCCCGGGCGTGGACGATCTGGACTCATAGGACGTAGCGGTCGGTACCAAAGTGGTACCACCGGGCTCTCGGGGCCGGCTGGCCGTGCGCTGGGATCCCATCCGGCACGTCGTAGCGGAAGTCATCGTTCACGAACCTGCTCGCGGGCGATCTGCTCGCGAAAGGCGGCGTCTGCGGCCTCGACTTTGCGTGCCTCCGCCAGCACCTCGTCGATCTGGCCGTCCGGGATCACGACAGCGCCGGAGGAGTCGGCGAACACGTACTGGCCGGGCATCACGCCTACGCCCTCGAGGACCACTGGCACGTTTGCCTGAAACGGCGTCACGCGGTCGCCTCCCCAGCGCGTCGCCTCACCCGAGCAGTAGGCGGCGAAGTCGTAGCGCGCAAGCTCGTCGAAGTCGCGCAGGCGGCCGTCCGTGAGCACCCCTGCGCACCCGTTCTGCTGGAGCCGCAGCAGCTTGGTGCCGCCGCCCATCGAGGTGTCGGTGTAGCCGTTCGACGCCAGCACGACCACCTTGCCGGCCGGCTCGTCGCCGACCGCCTCGTAGAAGAGGTTGGCGAGGTTGTAGCGCTCGGGGTCGAGCGTGGCGGAGCAGCTCGGGAAGTAGGAGATCGTCACCGCCGGGCCGAACAGGATCCGCCCGGGCGTCGGGCTGACCAGGTCGAGGATGTGGCAGCGGTGGCGGTGCAGGTGGCCCATCGCATCGACGAGGTCGGCGCACTTGAGGCCTTCTACGGCCGACGCTTGGTTCGGGCGAGCTGTCATTCGCTGTGGCTCATCGGGGTTCGTGCAGGATCTCGCGTGCGTCTTGCGCGTCCTGCCGGCTGACCATGATGTCGTGCGCCCCCACGGTGCCCAGCCCGTCTCCAGCCCCGGCCCCGCTGTTCGTTAACCGGGGCAGGCACTCGATGCCCGCGCCACGCAAGACCGAGCAGAGCAGCTCGGCCTCGGGCTCGCTACGGGCGACCTCGACTACGACCCAGTCGTCCATCTCGGCTACCCGAACGTAAACGCGTACGCCTCGGCGCCGGTCTCGAGGAACGTGATCTCCAGCGTCCGCTCGCGGACCGCGTCGTGCTCGCGCACGAGCTGGTACAGGCGGCCGTCCCGAAGCAAGCCGTTCCCGTTCTCGTCGACATCCACGCCATGTGACGGTCCCGGAGCCTCGCCGTCGAGGAGCACGCGGAAGGGAATCGGCTCTCGCGCTCCGGGAGTAAGCACGAGATGTGCGTCGCGCGCGTGGAACCGGTAGGCGATGCCCCCGCCGCCCTCGTCGAGCACGACATTCTCACGCCCGATCGTCCACTCGCCGGCGAGGGCCCAGTGGTTGAAGCGCAGCCGCTCGGGGAGCTCGTAGGCCCGGCGCTCGTCGAACGCATCGCCGTCCGGTGACGCGAAGTGCTCGCTGCGCCCGTGGCCGAGATACGTCTCGGGCGTCCGCAGGTGGTCCCAGTCGGCCTCCGCCTCCACGCCGAGCCCTTCGACGGAGACGAGCTCGCGCTCGACGCCGAGCAGCCGCTGGATTACGCGCTCCGACTCCTCGTAGCGTCCTTCGCCGAAGTGCTGGTCGCGGATGATCCCCTCCGCGTCGATGAAGTAGAGCGCCGGCCAGTAATGGTTGTTGAAGGCGCTCCAGATTTCGTAGTCGTTGTCGAGCGCGACCGGGTAGTCGATCGCTCGCTCCTTCGTCGCCTGGCGCACCAGGTCGATCTCGTGCTCGAAGGAGAATTCCGGCGTGTGAACTCCGATGACGACCAGCCCGTCGTCGCGATATGCCTGCGACCAGGCGCGGACGTACGGCTCCTGGCGCAGCCAGTTGATGCAGGTGAACGTCCAGAAGTCCACGAGGACGACGCTGCCGCGCAGCCCGTCCGAGTCGAGTGGCTCGGAGTTGAGCCACTCGGTCGCCCCGTCGAGCGACGGCATGTGGACACGTCCGCGCAGACGTTCCAACACGCTGTCTAGCGCAGTGTGCGGAATGCTGCCCGCACCTCGGTGGAGAAGAGCTCCGGCTCCTCCCAGGCGGCGAAGTGGCCGCCCCTGTCGACCTCGTTGAAGTAGGCGAGGTCGGGGTAGACCGCCTCGACCCAGCTGCGCGGGGAAGCCCAGATCTCGCCGGGGAACGTGGTGAAGCCGACCGGCACGGTGACCGCCGGAGGAGGCTGGCCGCTCGCAAGCGCTGCGGCCAGCGCTCGTCCGTCCTCCCAGTACGACCGGGCCGCCGACGCTGCGGTGCCGGTCAGCCAGTACAGACGTGATGTTGTCGACGATGCTGTCCCGGGTGAGGTTGCCCACGGGCTCTCCGTCGACGAAGGCGCCGGCGATCTTGTAGTAGCTGTCCGTGTCGTGATCGAGCAGCCAGGCCGCCAGGGCGACCGGTGAATCGAGCAGGGAGTAGCCGATCGTCTGCGGCCGCGTTGCCATCTCGAGGAAGTAGCCGAAGCCGTCTTCCCTGAACGTCGCGACCGCCGCGGCCGCTGCGCGTTCCTGTTCGGATTCCTTGGGCAGTTGATCGCCGATCGCGAGCACCGCCGTGAGCAGGTTCAGGTGGTAGCCGACCAAACCCTCGACCGCCTGGCGACCCATCAGGTCCGTGACGAGGGCACCCACGTCGCCGCCCTGGGCGACGTAGCGGGTGTAGCCGAGGCGGTGCATCAGCTCCGCCCACGCGCGTCCGGTGCGGGCGGCGTCCCAACCGAGCTCGGTCGGCTCACTGGAGAACCCGTAACCGGGCAATGACGGCAGCACCAGGTGGAACGCGTCCCCGGCGCTGCCGCCGTGCGCGGTCGGGTCGGTGAGCGGGCCGACGGTCTCGAGCAGCTCGACGACCGAGCCGGGCCAGCCGTGCGTCATGATCAGCGGCAGCGCGTCCTCGTGCTGCGAACGCACGTGGATGAAGTGGATGTCGACGCCGTCGATCTCGGTCTTGAACTGAGGCAGCGCGTTGAGCCTCGCCTCGCACGCACGCCAGTTGTGTTCGTTCTCCCAGAAGTCCGCCAGGGCCTTCGTCGTGGCGAGCTGGACGCCCTGCGACCGATCGTCGACGAGCTCCTTCGTGGGCCAGCGCGTTGCGGCGATGCGTTGCCTGAGGTCGTCCAGAGCCTCCTGCGGTACCTCAACCTGGAAGGGACGGATCTCTGTGGCGCTCGCCGACGTATCGGTCACGACTGACATGCGGGACTCCTTGCGTTCGGTGGCGGCTGGTTAGCGAAGGGTCCGCAACCCCGTGCGGACTTCAGGGACGAACAGCTCAGGCACCTGCCAGGCGGCGAAATGCCCGCCCTTCTCGAGCTGGTTGTAATGAATGAGCTTGGGATAGGCCTGCTCCGCCCAGCTGCGCGGAGCCGCATCGATCTCGTCGGGGAAGATGCTCACGGCCACCGGGACGGAGACTCCCTTCACGTCGTAGAAGCCGAGCTTGTTCTCCGCATATATCCGTCCCGACGAAACCCCCGTGTTAGTCAGCCAGGTGAAGGTGATGTTGTCGAGCACGTCGTCTCGTGTGAGGCCCCAGCCGTCGTCGTCCCCGTCAAAGACGCTCAGGATGCCTTCCATGCTCGCCGCGTCGTGGTCGATCATCCAGGCGGCCAAGCCGATGGGTGAATCAGCAATTCCGTACAGCGCCTGTGGGTGGGTCCCCATCTCCTGCGCGTAGCCGATGTCGGTCGCGAAGAAGACCTTCAGGTTCTCGAAGACGCGAGTTTCTTCGTCGCTGAGACCGGCGGGCGCCGGGTCACCTGACAGGAGCGCCGCATGGACATCGGCTGGAACAGCGCCGGGCATGTTGGTGTGGATGCCGACCAGCTCCGGGGGAGCCTGGACACCCATTTGGTCAACGATGATCGCGCCCCAGTCGCCCCCCTGTGCCGCGAAGCGCGTGTATCCGAGGCGCTTCATCAGCTCTGTCCAGGCACTGGCGATGTGCACGGCATCCCAGCCGGTGATTGTCGGCTTGCCGGAGAGTCCATAGCCGGGGAGCGACGGAATCACCAGATGAAACGCGTCCGCTGCGCTCGCGCCGTGTGCGGTCGGATTGGTCAGGGGATCGATGATCTTCAGCTGCTCGATGATCGAACCCGGCCACCCGTGCGAGACGATCAGCGGCAGCGCGTCCTCATGCTCCGAGCGAACGTGGATGAAGTGGATGTCCAGCCCGTCGATCTCGGTGACGAAGTGCGGCAGGGCGTCGAGTCTCTCTTCGCACTTGCGCCAGTCGTAGTCCTCCGCCCAGTAGCGGGCCAGCTCCTGCATCGTCGAGAGCCGCGGGCCCTGGGACAGATCGTCGACGGTCTCCTTTTCGGGCCAGCGCGTGGCGACGATGCGCGCGCGCAGCTCATCGAGATCCGCCTGGGGGATCTCCCCCTCGAGCGCCCGGATCGCAGTGGCGTCCGCTGACTTTTCGGCCATGACAGACATGTGGGCTCCTAACGTTGGCGGTTATGGCGCAGACCGTTTGAGGTCGGTACGCCGACACACCGGCCGAGGGTCGGAGCCGGAAAGGTTGCTCGCCGAAGGTTTGAGGCGAGGCGCACAGCCATCCTACACCCGGACGCAAGTGGCTCTCGGAGGGCGGCTTCGAGAGTTAGACTCGGGGCTGACTGGAACCGTCGATGAGCTATCGCGAGACCGAGCATCTCCGCGTGCTGATCGCCAACGAGCGCAGGGATCGGCTGGCGCTCGTCGCACCCATGGTCGCGAACCTCGGCCACGAGGTGATCGCCCGCGAGATCGACGTCGTGGACATCGGAGCCGTGACCGCCAGGGAGCGACCCGATGTCGCCCTGGTCGGCCTCGGCAAGAGCTCAGAGCATGCCCTCGCCCTAATCGACCGGATCGTGCAGGAGGCCGCGTGCCCGGTGATCCTCCTCATCCACGCGCCCGATCCCGCCTTCGTCAAGGAGGCATCGAAGCGCGGCATCTTCGCCTACATCACCGACGCCGAGGTCGACGATTGGCAGAGCGCGATCGACATCGTGCTTCGCCGGTTCACCGAGTACCACGACCTCGAGGGCGCGTTCGGCCGCCGCGCGGTCATCGAGCGAGCGAAGGGCATCTTGATGGAGCGTCATTCGGTCGACGACTTTGACGCCTTCGAGATGCTGCGCGACCGATCGCGCCGGGCCAATACCAAGCTCGCCGACGTCGCGGCCGCCATCGTCGAAGGCCATCGGCTGCTGCCGAAGCAGCCGGACATCACGTCCTGACCCGGTAACTCGTCTCTTGGCGTGACGCGGAAGATCGGGACCACCTCTCCCCGGGGCAGTCTCAGCGTTCAGGATCTGGGCGCTCGGGACCCCGCTCCCCTTGTCAGAGTCCCTGCGAGCCGACTCACTCAATGGGCGCCTGGAGACTGTGCTGCCGCTTCGCGCGCGAAGACCAGCAGTGAGATAGCAGGGCCGCTGCTCATGCAACGTGGCCGCGAGGCCGTTTGGGCGCCTGCAAAGCCGTTTACACCGGTTCGATTCCGGTAGGCGCCTCTCACGGAAGCCCCGCTCAAGCGGGGTTTTCTCGCGCTCGAGCGAGTATCGAAACTGAAGCGTGTTCCGAGCGTGTTCCGAAAAGCGCCTCGGAAATCGACTTACGCCAGGCCGTCTGAGCCGGGATCGGCACGCCCTCTGGCGCCCGGTTAGGCGAGATACTGCGCAGGCGATGTCGCAGGAGATCGTTGAGTCGTCTGACGGTAGCGGTACGCCGCGGTAATCACCGGCGTACTGGACGGGTACATCGACTGCTTCCACGATGACGTGGAGTACCTGCGTTCGAGGAGGCGGAGCGTTCGACGGTCTCGATGGAGTCCGCCGTTTCTTCGAGGGTTGGCGACACCTGGGATCGGTTCAAGATCGAACCGTCGGAGTCTGGAAAGCGGCAAGGAGTCGTCGTCGTAGAGGCGCATAAAGGGCGGGGCAAGCGCAGCGGCGTCGAGGTCGCCAACCAGCTTGGTCGGATCGCCCCTGCGCGATGGCCTTATCGTTCGCCGGCACGAGTTCCAGGACCGTGCCGAAGCCCTCGAAGCCGTCGGGCTGAGCGAGTAGGCGATGTCGCAGGAGAACGTGGAGATCGTGCGGGCCGCCCTAGATGCCCTCAACAGGGAGGACATCGACGCCGCACTCAAGGACGGTGCTCCAGACTTCGTTTTTGATTTCTCCAGATCCGTCGGTACGGAAGGAGGCGTGTACAAGCTCGGCCAGATGCGAACGTTCTGGGGCGAGGTGGCGGCCGAGATGGGGGAGCCTCTCGCTTCGAGGCGGAGGAGTTCATCGAAGCTGGCGATCTCGTTATAACGCCGGTCACGAACCTCCTCCGGGGCCGCGACGGCATCGAGGTCCAGGCTGCGGTACCTGGGTGTGGACGTTCCGCGACGGGAGTGTCGCCCGCATCACCTTCTACCGGACGAGGCAGGAGGCCCTCGAAGCCGCCGGGCTGCGGGAGTAGGCGCGCGGGATAACCTGCGGACTCCCGCGTCCGCGGGATCCCTTGTTTCTCGCTCTTCAGCGCGACGAGTAGCGTGGACCGAGACCGCTAGGCGCGAGCTGCCGGCGGCGAGGCCGCGACTTTCCTACGCGAACTTCCCGGTGTCCCACTGCTTTCGGGCCTCGGCAGTCCAGGAGCAGACCTCGACCCGAATCCCGTCAGGGTCGAAGACGAAGAAGGCGTAGTAACCCTCCAGGTCATCCGCCTCCTCGGGTGCGCAGTGGATCCGGGCGCCCATCGCGACACAGCGCTCGTGTGCGTCATCGACCTCGGCCCGGTCCTCGACCACGAAGGCGAGGTGCTCGATCTCGACGGCGTAGTAGTGGTGCTCGCCGCGGTCCGCCTGTCGAAGCCCGAGGCGGGTTTCCGAGCTGGCCTCCCGGGACGTGTTCTTGGCCGAAGCCGAGATAGATGAGATCCTCGGTGTGTCGGTACGTTTCGAACCGCGCCTCCACCCTGAGGCCGAGCGGTCCGAGCACACCGAGGTAGAAGGCGAGGGAGCGCTCGACGTCGGTGACCGCGAGGTCGATGTGGTCCACTCCACGTACGGGCATCAGGGGGTGGAATGTAGGTGGCAGCTCGAGCCGGAGCAGCGCCGCAGCTTCTGCAGCTCTGCCGCGAGCTGGGCCTTGACGGACGCGTAGGCGGGGTCATTGTGGCGACTCACGAGCTCGAACGGGTCGTTCATCAGGTCGTACAGTTCCTTCTCGCCGGTGTCGTGCTCGGCGTACTTGAAGCGCTCGGTCCGGATCGCCGCGAACCTCGGCTCCTCGATCAAGAGCTCGCGTCCGTTCTCGATGCTGGGGTTATTGGCGACCGGGATCAGGGAGCGCCCGTCCATGGCCACCCCCGGGTTCGCGTTCGCCACGTCGACGACCGTCGGCGCCAGGTCGGCGTTGATCGCGAGGCTCTCCACCCGCACGCCCCGGGGGATGCCCGGCCCGCGCATCAATAGCGGCACCCGGATCGACTCCTCGTAGATGCGTTGCTTGTTCTTGGGGATCCGGTGCTCGCCGTGGAAGTAGCCGTTGTCGGAGGTGTAGATCAGCACCGTGTTGTCGAGCTCACCCCTCGCCCTCAGCGCATCTACGACCTTCTTGACGCCCTCGTCCACCGACCGCAGCGACTCCAGCTCGCAGCGGTACTTGCGCCGGATCTCCACGATCTGGCCCGCGCTCAAGCGCGGGAGCTTGCGGATCCTGCCCGGCTTGTCGGAGACGATCGGCTCGTCGAAGTTCGGGGGCCTCGGCAGCGGCTCGGAGTCGAACGCATGGGCGTGTCGTGGCGCCGGCTTCGCGGCGGCGCCGCAGTCGTGGAACGGTGGGTTCGGGTTGGGATCCGGAGGGGACCAGTGGGGCGCCGTATAGGTGAGCCAGAGGAAGAACGGCGTCGCCGACGGCGCCCGGCGGTTGACGAGATTGACCGACTTTCTGGTCAGCACGTCCTGCTTGAAGTCCGCCGGGTCGCTCCCGTACCTGACCACGGTGCCATTCTCGTTCAGCCGGTAGTTGTAGACCCCGTATCCCTCGGGGGCTGCGCGCCACTCCGACCAGCCCGGCGGCATCGGTGGGTTGTTCGCATAGCCGCTCAGGTACTTGCCGAACATCGCGGTGTAGTAGCCGGCGCGTTGAAGCCAGACGGCGAGGTGGTTGTTGCCGTGCAATTCCTGGAAGCGGCGGAAGCCGCCGCCAGTCGGGTACGTGTTGCTGCGCACACGGTGGTTGTGCATGTAGTCGCCGGTGAGGAAGGTGGCGCGCGAGGGGCAGCAGAGCGAGTAGTTGACGAAGCTGTTCGGGAACGTCACACCGCGCCCCCCGATCAGGGAGTTGACGTTGTGCATCACTCGCATCGACTCGAGCGTCTGGTCGTCGGTCTCGATCACCACGATGTTCGGCCGCGCCTGCGTCACGGCCGCCTCGCCGAGGGTCGTGGGCGGCCGGCCCGAGCCCATGATCGCCAGCGCTCCGCCCACCACCACCAGCGCCGTCAAGGCGGCGCGTGCCCAGTGGTGCCGGGGGCCCTCCTGATGGCTGCGCGTCCACAACACCGACATCCTCCTGTTCGAGGGACGAAAGACGAGCCTATTCCAGCCTGGCGCGCTGTGTCAGCTGCGCTGGAAGCGCTTCAAGATCGGGCGGCCCCGCTGCCAGGCGATCCTGTTGACGGCGCCGCCGATGGTCGGCGCGAAGGCCTGAAAGCGCTGCTTGACGTGCACAGCGTCCGTCCAATCGAGCTTGTGCCGCTCGGCGTCCCCGAGGAACTCGAATCGCGTCAGTGAGGTGTTGAACGCATGGCGGATCCGTTCCTCCATCAGCAGGACACCGGGGCCGAAACGAGCGTAGTCCGGATCGTGGCCGAGCTTGAGGTCCCAAAAGACGCCATCGTGCTCCAGCCCGTACGCGAAGGCGATCGGCGTTCCGTCGAGGCGCAGGAACCAGAGGCGAAGCCAACCCCGCTCGGCGGCCCACTCGGCCAACTCACGGTAGAACTGCGTCACCCCAGGACGGTCCAGAATGGCTTCGCCGCGCTTGCCCTCGAGGCCGGCGGCCTCCACCTCGAAGCCCTCGCGCAGCAGCTCGGCGAGCCGCTCCCCGCCGTCCAAGGCCTCGACCGACACCTGCCCCTGCTCGTCGAGTCGCTTGCGAAAGCGACGATATTTGCTGGTCTTCCGGGACGGCAGCCCCGATTCGAAGCTTGCCCAGTCGCCCGTGGTCTCCAGGTACGGGGATTGCTGAGCCTCTCGAGCTAGGATGCGAAAGCCCGCCGTCCGGCCCAGGCGCGCACAGGTCTCCGCGACGGCGGACTCCTCGTAGAGGAAGGAGAGATCCAACCGCACTCTGGTGCGCTCCAGGGCCGCCGAGATCAACTCGGCAAGCGTGTCCTCGTCTTCTGCCATCGGCGCGAACTCGGGCGTGTGCCAGTTGGTCAGCGATACCAGCGCGCCTCGATGGCTCGCGAGCGGCAGCACCCCCGCGAGTCGATCCTGCCGGCGGACCACAACGACCGCCAGCTTGCCGGCGCCGAACGCCCGCCACCAGGCGCCGATCCAGCCAGGGCGCATGAACGGCGAGGCGCCGATCCGCGACGCGAGCTCGTCCCACTCGTGCTCCAGCGGCGCCAGCTCCGACGCCGTGTCCACGCTCTCGGTCGTCGCCGACGCTGACATCTCGATCCTAAGCCTAGGCTGCCCGCAGGTCGGTGGGCGAAGCCCCGGCGGATCGGAGCGCGCCCAGCCCGTAAGCTGCCACCCGCTTTGGATTTCGAGCTGAGCGACGAACAGCGCCTGCTGCGCGACACGGTGCGCGACTTCGCGCGTCAGGAGGTGGCCCCGGTCGCGGCGGACCTGGATCGCGAGAAGCGCTTCCCCTATGAGCTGGTTGCGAAGCTGGGCGAGCTGGGCCTGATGGGGATCCCGCTCCCGCAGGAGTACGGGGGCGGCGGCGCCGACACGCTTTCCTACGCGATCGCGATCGAGGAGCTGGGGCGGGCCGACTCCTCCGTCGCGATCACGGTCGCTGCCCACACCTCTCTCGGCACCTGGCCGATCCACGTCTGGGGAACCGACGAGCAGAAGTCGGAATGGCTGCCGCAGCTCTGCAGCGGCCAAAAGCTGGCGGCGTTTGGACTGACGGAGCCGGAGGCGGGCTCAGACGCCGGCAACACCCGCACCACCGCGCGGCTGGTGGACAGCGAGTTCACGATCAACGGCTCCAAGCAGTTCATCACCAATGCCGGCACGGACATAACGGGCTGCGTGACGATCACCGCGGTGACCGATCAATCGGATTCCAATCGCGAGATCTCAAACATCATCGTCCCCAACGGGACGCCCGGCTACGAGGTCGGCGAGCCTTACCGCAAGATGGGTTGGAACGCCTCCGACACCCGTCCGCTCAGCTTCGAGGACTGCCGAGTGCCGGAGTCCAACCTGCTGGGCAGGCGAGGTGGAGGGTTCAGGCAGTTCATGCAGGTGCTGGAGGGCGGCCGGGTCGGGGTTGCCGCCTTGGGCGTCGGCCTCGCGCAGGGCGCTTTGGATGAAGCGATCGCCTACGCCAAGGAGCGCCGGACCTGGGGTAAGCCGATCTCCTCCTACCAGGCCATCCAGGCGAAGATCGCGGACATCTCCTCCCAGATCGAAGCGACCCGGCTGCTCACCTACAGGGCCGCGGTGCAGAAGGATCGCGGCGAGCCGTTCGGGCTCGCCGCCGCTCAGGCAAAGCTGATCAGCGGCCGGCTCGCGGTGCGGGCCACCGAGGAGGCCGTGCAGATCCACGGCGGCTACGGATACATCGAGGAGTATCCGGTGTGCCGCTTCTATCGGGACGCGAAGATCCTCACGATCGGAGAGGGCACCGACGAGGTGCAGCAGATGCTGATCGCTCGCCAGCTGGGCTGCTAGAGGAGCCCCGGTCAGCCCGGGACCGCAAGGTGGATCTCGCGACCGCGGTCATCCGTGGTCGCCAGCTTGCGCGCTGCTCCCGGCCAGGTCGTCAGCAACAACAGCTCGGGCTTGCCGCCACCTGTTCCCCACTCGAGGCTCAGGTGCGCGAGCGGCGCGCGCTTCGACGCCCGCCGTCCCGCCGCCTCGAGGATGTCGCCGAGCCGCGCCCGCCGCGTCTCGTCGAGGAAGTGGATGAACAGCGAATGGAAGACGACGGTGACCACGTCGGGAACCGGCTCAGCCAGCGTCGCTTCGAGCCAGTCGCATGCGTCGGCCGCCTCGACGGTGACCGGGACGCGCTGGGCGACATCGAGCGCGGCCTTGAGAAGCTCGAACCGCCAGGCCTCGTCCGCCCACATGAACGACATCAGCGTGAGCCGGTCCTCGGCGGAGTTCGGGTCGAGTGGCGCAGCGTCGCAGCCGCGACGCTCCGCAACGGTGGCGGTGATGTCGAACGGCGGGCGACCGTCGGCGTAAGCGCCCTCGAGGTGGACCGGCGATTGCGGGTCGCCCCACGTCTCCTCGCCCTCTGCGTAGTGGTATTCGGGCCAGCGAAGCAGTAGACCTGCGCTCGACCCCACCTCGAGCAACCGCAGCGGGAGTCCCGTCTCTTGCGCCACGGTCAAGAAGCCGCTGAGGAGCGCGGAGCAGCGGGCCACCTCGTTTGTCTGCACTGGGCGGTCGAGCAGCTCCAGGAGGCGCTCGCCGTGGGCTCCGACCGTGTCGCGGAAGGCCGGCCACGGGTCGCCCCCGTTGGTTCCGCCCACCGAGGGATAGAAGCGGGCCAGCTCGGGAGCCGCGCCTTCGAGCACCAGCCTGTGCACGGCGCCCATGAGCCGCACCGACAGGGGGTCGGTCTCGCCGGGGGAGTCGGCGGACGGTCGGCCAGGAGCCGCCAGCATGGTCCCTGCGCCTGCACGTCGTCGCCTACCTGTTCGAGCAGCGTGCCGTACAGCGGTGAGCCCAGCCGCCTGCTCGCGCGACCCGCGCGGCGAAGCTTGTCGGCCAGCAGGGCCCGCCGCCGCCCCGGCCCCAGGGCTCGGTAATAGGCGCGCTTCGCGGCAGGCCGCAGCGACGCGGGGACCATCGCCTTCAGGGCGGGCCGGGTCCGCCCGCGTTGCGAATGGGGGTCGGACCGGTTCGCCCGAATCATGGAACGGAGCCTACCGGCGACGATGCGAGCGGCGCCCGAGCCGCGATCGCGTAGGAAGGCGGCGAGCGGGCCGGGATCGGTCACACTGAGCCCGCTGACGTTGCGGACGCTTCCGTACGAGCCCAGGAGCTGGCGCAGAGTCAGGTCCTTTGCCCGGACATACGCGAGCGCCGCGTGTACCTCGAGGCTGGGGACCACGACGCGCACCCCGTCGCGCTGGGGCTGCTGCGGCGGGAGTGGGATGCCCGCGAGCGTTGCGTAGATGCGCCATGACGGCTCCACGCCGGCTGCCTCCCCGAGGCCGATGTTCTGGGGGATCCGGATGTTGATCTCCATCAGGACGTGTTCGCCTGTCACGGCGTGGCGCTTGGCCTCCAGGCTGGAGATGCCGACGAAATCCGCGGCGGCGAGCAGGCGTTCGGCCATGGCCATCACCTCCGGCGCGGGAACCGTCTCCAGCACCGAGCCCGCGCCGAAGTAGGGCGGGTGCTGCCGCAGCTTGCGGCGCGTGTAGCCGAGCGCGAGCGAGCCGTCCGCAAGCCGCACGGTCACGGCGCCTTCGAGGCTGGTCTCGGGCCCCGGGACGAACTCGGTCACCAGCCACTCGAGCCCTGCGTCGAGGGCCGGACCGGCAGCGACTCGGAGCTCCTCGGGGTCGTTGACGAGGATGTTGCGCCGGGTTCCGAACAGATCGCGGTACACGTGGGAGAGCACCGGCTTCAGGAGCGACGGATAGGCGGCGCGCGCCGCGACGGCATCGATCTCTGCGCGACTGGGGAGAAGCTCCACGACAGGCGCTCGCACACCTGCCTCTGTCGCGATCGAATATAGGGAGGCCTTGTCCATGAGCTTGAGGTGCGCGCTGTTCGGGCCCTCGAAGGAGCGCAGCGAGGGCGGAATCCGATCCCGCTGCTGCGAGACGAACTCGACAGCGCGATCGGAGGCGGGGATCAGCACGCCCGGGCCCCGCGATGCGAGCTCGTTGAGCTCGTGGGCCCATTCGTCGTCCGTGGTCGCGAGGCGTCCGTCCACTCCGCGGGCGCGGGTCACCCAGCGGTAGCTGGGGACGGCGATCACGCTGACGGGGACGTCACGCCGAAGGAGCGCGCGGGTGACCGCCAGCCCGCCGTCGGCGCCGTCGAGGATGATGGCGCGCGCCGGCTTCGTGTTGCCCCCTTCTCGCATACTCCTTGAGTGCCCCTCCTCGAACCCCGCACCTAGCGTAGGTCGCGTCCGCGGGTCTGTCAACCGCGAGGGTGGAGTGCGGGTGGGCCTGTGCACAGTCCATTGCCCCCGAGCTCCGGTAGCGTCGGGTGGATGCTGGTCGTGCTCGCGATCGTCGGCTGGTTCCTGCTCCCGTCGCCGTGGGGGCTGGTCGCCGTGGGCGCCGCGGTGGCCGTCGAGGTGCTCGAGCTCCTGTTCTGGCGGAGGTTCCTTCGCCGCTACCGCGTGCGGGTGGGACCGGAGGCGCTTCTCGGGATGCGGGCTGAGGTCGTTCGGCCGTGCTCGCCGCTGGGGCTCGTACGGGTGCGCGGTGAGCTGTGGAACGCTCGCGCCAGCGCCCCCGTCGACTCGGGTCAGACGGTGATCGTGTCGGGGGTGGACGGCCTCACGCTCCAGGTGGAGCCCAGCGTCTGAGCGGGGCGGCGGGGGGCAACGGAAAAGGGCCCCGTAAAAGGGGCCCTTGGTTTCCGAAGGACGTGCCGCCAGCGAACTCGCCGCTGGCCCGTCGGTCCTTACTCGTACTAACTTAACACCAAAGTTCGCCCTAGGTTGCGCTCGACCTGCCGCTGGGTCGCGGCCAGGATTCCGCGGATTTGCAGCGATGTTCCCGACCGTACAAGGCGGCGGCTGTCGCTGC
Organism: uncultured Actinomycetes bacterium; assembly: GCA_963824865.1. Lineage (GTDB taxonomy): Bacteria > Actinomycetota > Thermoleophilia > Solirubrobacterales > 70-9 > AC-56. The sequence goes on from CAWGQQ010000002.1 coordinate 102,664, forward strand.
TGCGCTGCGGACAACCGTCGCTGCGCAGCGGCGCCCGGACCCAGCACCTGCGGCGGCTGCGCCGCCTGACCTGCCTCTGCCGAGACACTGCGCGTGTCTCGGCCCCCAGCACGGCGGCTGCAATAAGATGCGGCCGTGCGGTACCTGATCACCGGTGGCTCGGGCTACATCGGCTCTCGTCTGATCGAGATCCTCGGGGCTCGGGACGAGGTGGAGCGGATCGTCAACCTCGACGTCCGGCCCCCCGCGAGGTCGCACCCCAAGGTCGCCTTCGTGCGCGGCGACGTGCGCGATTTCGGGGCGGCTCGGGAGCTGCTCGAGCGCGAGGAGCCCGACGCGCTCGTCCACCTCGCCTTCCTGCTCAACCCGATCCGCGACGAGGGGCGGATGTACGAGATCGACGTCAACGGCACGGAGGCGGTGCTGCGCGCCGCGGCCGAGGCGGGCACCGAGCAGGTGCTCGTCACCTCCTCGGCGACCGCTTACGGGGCCTTTCCTGACAACCCCAGGCCGATTGCGGAGGATTGGCCGGTCCGTGGCCAGCCCGATTTCTCCTACGCGCGCGACAAGGCGGAGGCTGACCGCCTCTGCCAACTGTGGGCGCTCGAGCATCCAGAACGCGTGATGACGATCGTCAGGCCCTGCATCGTGTTCGGGCCGAATGTCGACAACTACATCTCCCGAGCCTGGGAGAAGTCGGCCTTCATGCCGATCATGGACGGGGTCGACGAGGAGTTCCAGCTCGTCCACGAGGACGACGTGGTGAGCGCGATCACCGGCCTGCTGGACGCCAAGGCGGGCGGCGCGTTCAACGTCGCGGGCGACGGCTCCCTGAGATGGGGGGAGTCCGCGCAGATGATCGGGCAGAAGACACGGGAGATGTCGTGGAAGATGGTGCACCGCATCTATTCGGTGGCCTGGGCGCTTCATACCCCGAGGGTCGAGGCGCCGCCGGGCAACCTGAACTTCATCCGCTATCCGTGGGTGGTCTCGAACGAGAAGCTCAAGGCGGAGATCGGCTGGGAGCCCTCGGCCGACACACGCGAGGTCTTCGTCGAGACCATGTACGCGAAGGGGCTGGTGGCGACGCCGCCATCCCCGGCGCCGCACCCCGCATCGGCAAGCTATAAATAGGACAAGGGCGCTTAGCTCAGTCGGGAGAGCGCCAGCTCGACAAGCTGGAGGTCGCTGGTTCGAGCCCAGCAGCGCCCATGGACCGTGTGACCACGCCAGGATTGGCGAGTCACTGCTGTGAGGAGATAGATGTGGGCGTGCAGCGGTTCCAGGCAATTGCGGAGATCGTCAACGGGGTGCATGTGGTCGTGGTGCGCGGCGAGCTCGACATCGCCACGAGCCCCCAGGTGCGCGAGCTGCTCGCTGATGCCGCGATGGACGAGGCTCGACCGCTGGTGATCGATTTGGCCCGGTGCGAGTTCATCGACTCGACTGGGCTCGCCGCGCTGCTGCATGGGGCCAAACCCGCACAAAACGGTGAGACCCGGGTGGCCATCGCCTGTCCGGACGGAGACGTGCGCCGGATGCTCGAGCTGACCGCGATCGACAAATCGATTCCGGTCTTCGGAAGCCTCGAGCAAGCGGTGACTGCGGTCCTGGCCATAGGCCCGTGACGCGTTGAGCACCGAGGGCGAGCTGCTCCGCCGCTACACGGAGACGAGCGATCCGGCGCTGAAGGAGGAGCTGGTTCACCGCTTCCTGCCCCTGGCGCGGTCGCTGGCGCTGCGCTATCGCGGCTCCAGTGAGGACATCGAGGATCTGATTCAGGTCGCCAGCCTCGGGCTCGTGAAGGCGATCGACGGGTTCGATCTGGAACGCGGCAATTCGTTCATGGCCTACGCGGCGCCGACGATCCTGGGCGAGCTTCGTCGCCACTTCCGCGACCGGATCTGGGAGGTGCGCTTGCCAAGGGGGCTCCAGGAGCGGACGCTCGCGGTCAACGAGGCTGCCGGCGAGCTCAGCGAAGAGCTCGGAGCAACGCCCACCGTGTCCCAGATCGCCAAGCGCCTGGGCTGGGAGGAGGACGATGTCTCCGAGGCTCTCCAGGCCGACGAGGCGCGTCGTACGCTGTCGCTGGAGGTGCCGAGAAGCAGGGAGGACACGGGATCCGCGACGATTCTGGAGACGCTCGGCGAGACCGAGCCGGGCTACGACGCGGTCGAGGCCCAGCTCGCCGCCGAGGGGGCTCCGCTCGACGAGCGCGAGCGCCGTGTTCTCAGGCTTCGCTTCGAGGAGGATCTGAACCAGTACGAGATCGGGCGCCGCCTCGGCGTCTCCCAGATGCAGGTCTCGCGGATCATGCGCCGCGCGCTCCGCAAGCTCTTGGCGGCGGTGCAGGCGGAGCCGGCCGACCAGGCGCAGGCTGACCGCCCCACGTGATCGCAAGCCCGACGGAGCCAGCGCGGCTTGCCGGTGTATCGTGGCGACCATCCGAGATGTCCCTTGACGTGACTACGGAACAGCATCCTGGACAGACGCGAGTCGTGCTGAGCGGCGAGTTGGACATCGCGAGCACCGACGGCCTCGAGCAGCAGCTGGCCGCGGTCGAGGTCGATTCACCGGCGACTCTCGTGCTCGACCTGCGTGGCGTGGAGTTCATCGATTCCACCGGGCTTCGGTCCGTGGTCGCCGCCGACGAGCGCGCTCGCTCCCACGGCCGGCGCCTGGCGGTGGTTCACGGCCCAAACGCTGTCGCGCGCCTGCTGACGGTCACCCAACTCGATCAACGCTTGGAGATCGTGGATGACCCGGATGCGGTGAGCGCCTGACGGCTCGCTCTCAGCGAGCGCCAAGGACGAGACAGAGCAGCTCCCGGTCGCCTGAGTTCTCGACCCGGTGATCCTCTGTGAGCCGCTCGAGCACCGGGGGCAGGTCCTCCAGCGCCGAGGCCTGGATGACCCGCGTCGCCCCGCCTTCCTCGAGCGGCCCGACCCGCACGACGAGCCTCCCATTGGGACGATCGATCCCGACCTGAATCCTGTCGCCAACGATCGCCCGTGGTGCGTGCGCCGCCACGGCGTCGGTGACCAACTCCGCCTCGGAAATGCCCTCCAGCGAGAACTCGGCTCGCGCCGCGAGCATCGCGATCACCCGGCCGAGCACCGGTGCCGCCAAAGGGCCGGGAGAAACGGTGATGGACAGCTCGCCGGGCGGCGGCGGGACCTCGGGCCTGTCTCCATGATCTCCGTTGGACGGCCGCTCGGAGGCGCCGTCGAAGGCGAAGCTCATCCGGACCTTTGTGCCCTCTCCCATGCCACCCAGGAACTCCGCCCGGTCGGTGAGCGCCTGGATCAGCGACAGCCCGAGGCCCTGAACCTCGACGTCCGGCTCAGGCACGTTCGGGCGAATACCCACTCCCTCGTCGCTGACGATCACCTCGATCCCGTCGGGCTGGATGCTCAGGTGGACGTCCATCGGCCCCTCTGCGCCCTGATACGCATGGACCACGACGTTGTTGCAGGCCTCGCTGACAGCGGCGTTGATGTCGAGTAGACGCGCCTCTCCCAGGTCGAGGACGTCGACCACCCCGCCAAGCGCGCGACGGACCAACGCCACGTTTTCCGCTCGGTTGGGCAGCACCAGACGAAGCTCGGTCTCGGTGCTCGTCTTCATGTCCTGCTCCATGCGCGGAGTCGTCAGCGTCCTCATTCGCCAGTCCAGGGCCGGGTAAGCGTAAGTGCCCTCCCAACCGAATCTACCCTACCGCGCCCCGCCCAAACCCATCGTGGCCACCGCCGGTCGAGGTCGGGGCCTGGACTCGGGACCCGCCGGGCCTCGTGGGAAGTGCGTTTCCTGACCGCAGCAGCACCAGAATGGCGGCGTCGTCCTGCGATGGCCCGGCTAGGAAGGAGTCGAGCGCGGATTCGATTCGTGCCACCGTTTCTGTCGGATCGCTTACCGCAGACAGGCTGGTGCGCAGGCGCTGATCGCCGAAGCGGTCGCTCTCCCCACGGGCCTCGGTGACCCCGTCCGTGTAGAGGACGAGCTGATCGCCTCGAGACAGCTCCAGCGGCGTCACCTGCCAACGCGGCTGGTCAAGCGTTCCAGCCAACGGCCCCGGCTGACCCACGGGATCCACCTCCCCCGCCCGGACGAGCAGCGGCAGGGGATGCCCGGCGACCAGCAGCGACGCCCGCACGGGATCGTCATCCGCGTCGGGAAGCGCCAGGACGACCGCACTGCACAGCGACAGATCCGTCCTGCGCTTGAGGCTCTCGTCCAGCATCAAGGCGGCCGCACGGGGATCGCCTGTCAGCTTGCCCGCCGTCCGGATCGTGTAGCGGGCCAGAGCGGTCACCGAGGCTGCCGCGGCCCCGTGTCCCACGACGTCCCCGATGGCGAGCATCCATCCTCCCTCGATCTCGAACGCCTCGTAGAAGTCACCGCCGACCTCGTTGACCTCCCCGGCAGGCCGATACATGGTCGCCACCTCGAACCCGCGCATCGCCGGCAGCTCCGCCGGGCGCAACCCGCGTTGCAGGACCCGCGCCACCTCGGCCTGCTCGCCGGCGAGGCGGGCGTTCTCCAGCGCGATCCCGGCCCGCCGGGCGATCTCCACTGCGATCTCCAGGTCGTTGTCCTCGAACGAGCGCGAGCCCGAATCATTGCCGAACACGAGCACGCCGATCTCCTTGGCGCCCGCCGCCATCGGCACCGCGACCGCCGAGCCCTGGCCCACGCCCTGGATCACCCGCGCCTTGTCGCCCATGCGCACGGGGTGGCCCTCGCCGAGTTGCCGCGCCACGGCGACCATCTCCGGATCGCGGTGCGCGACCGCCGCCTGTTGCAGGTCCCCGCTCTGATCCAAGATGTTCACGCAGCACCAGTCGGCGAACGGCGGCACCGCCACCCGGGCTATGGCCTGCAGCGTGTGCTGGTAGTCGATCGAGGCGCCGAGCAGCTCGCCCGCACGTGCGAGCAGCTGTTGGGCCAGCTCGGAGCGCTTCAGCTCGGTCACGTCCTCGATCGTGGTCACCGCGTACAGGAGGCTCCCGTCAGGAGCCTCGATCGGCTCCGAGCTGACCACCGCCCAGCGTTCCGCGCTGCCGGCCCCGAGTGCAAGTCGAACCTGCTCCCGCTGCGGCAGCCGGCCGGCTCGAAGTCGCTGCGCGATCCGATCGCGGTCCAGCCTGGTCCCGTCCTGGGCCCAGATTTCCAACCGCCCCAGCAGCTCGTGCTCAGTGGCCTCCACGACCTCCTGGGGGCTCGTGAATCCGACCAAGCGGGCGGCGGCGTGGTTCGCATAGACCAGGTCGCCGCTGGCATCGTGGACGGTGATCGCCTCGTTGAGCATGGACATCACCGTGTCGAGCCGCCGCTCGACGCTCTCGAGATCCGAGAACAGGCCTGCGTTGTCGAGCGCGAGGCCGATGCGCCTCGCCAAGACCTGAGCGAAGCTGACGTCCTCGGCGGTGTAGCGCCGCTTCGACCAGGTGGTGACGAGTGTCACGGTGCCGAGCGTTCGGCCCCGGGCGGTCATCGCGGCGACGATCGACGACCGCGGACGCAGCGACTTCAGGAACTCGAGGTCTTCGGGGCCCGCCGCCATGCGCCGAAGGTCCTCGGCGTCCATGCGAGGCCGAAAGTGCGCGATCCGGGTCCAGGCGGGCTCCGACGATACGAAGCGCCCCGGTATCGACGGCGGTCGGCGTCGAAGCCTGTCCTCGACCTCGGCAGCGTTCGGAACCCCCTGCACGCGGACCGCGGCACGCACCACGCGACCCTCGTTGATCGCGTCGATCATGCACATGTCGGCGGCTTCGGGGACGATCAGCTCCGTCACGCGCCTCAACGTCTGGGCCAGCGGCATCGAGCCATCGGCGAACTCGCTGATCGAATCCAGCAGCCGCAGCCGGCCGGCGTTCCCGCGCCACCTGTCGCGCGCGTGGGCGCCGGCCACTGCGAAGGCTCCGGCAACGACGATCGCGACCAGGCGAATGGCGTAAGGAAGGCCGCCGTCGTCCTGCCAGACAGGGCTCGTCGCGCCCACCAGGATCGTCACGCCGGCAACCAGCGCCGTCGCCCGCGGGCCCCCGAACACGGCGCAGACGAAGGGCGCCATGAGGAAGGTGCCGGTGATGACCGGGGACGGGCCCAGGATCACGTCCACCCCGATCAGGGCGGCCAGCACGGCGAGCCCCAGCGGCACTCCCCAGCGGTTCGCGCTTCGTGGACTAGGCGCGCGCGCGAGAGCCGCTCGGAGGGCCCAGGGACTCTGCATTGGCCAAGCCTAGTGGCAACGTATTCGGGCCAAGGCGATCCGAGAGCTCCTTCCAGCCCTTGCGCCGGCCTCGCAGCAGGTCCTGCCAGAGCCAGCCCAGGATTCGGGCGTCTGTCCGGACGTCCGGGATGCGGTACGGAAGGGTGGCGTGGCCATAGGGCACGTAGATCCGCACCGGTACCGAGAGCTCGTCAGCGGCACGGGCGGCCGGCGCCGCGGGCAGCCCGAACAGCAGCTCGAGCTCGCAAGGGGTGCCGGCCGCCCGCAGCCGCCCCAGCGCCTGGCGGGCGAGCGCTTCGTCGTGGGTGGCCACGGCGACCCAGCAGGCCCGCCCAGCCAGCGCCTCGACGACTGCCATGAAGCCCGCGCGCTGGTCCTGCTCCGGCGGATCGGGGTCGGGCCATTGCCCCTTCACCACCCGAACCCCGACTCCGAGCTCGGCCGCGGCATCCGCATCGCCGAGACTCCGGCGCCAGCGCGCGGGGAGGGTGATTCCCGGCTCATGGCCGTCCTCTGTGGCCGCGGCGATCAGCGCCAGCGTCCGCTCGGCGGACTCCGGGGAGAGCGAGTCGAAGTGAGCGCGAACGGCCGCGGAGCGCGCTCGCTGCAGGACCTTCGCGACCAGTTCTGGCGAGTATCCCAGCGCCGGCGCCTTGATCGACAGATAGGCGTCCAGGCCGCTCCGCGACAGGGCGTCGACCGCCGCCATATAGGTGTGCATGACGTAGTCAGGCTCGTCGTCGCCCCGGTTCCAGAAGCCGACGGCGCCCGCTCGTCCGCGTGTTCGCAGCGTGCGGCACGCCAGCACGGCATCGTCGATCCGAGGCCCGGCAACGTAGGCGGAGGCGGCCCGCCGCCTGAGCGGCGCCAGGCAGGACCTCAGCGCCGCCTTCGGTCGCGCATTCACGCCCTGCTTCGGACGACGTCCCTCAGTCGCCGCCCGGCGGCGGTGGCGGCATCGGTCGCCAGCTTGCCGACGCTCGACCTTTCGAACGGGTAGGCGTCCACTCGAACACAGGGACGCACGGTTTGCGTCCAGGGTCGAGTCCACGACTCCGCATCCCCAAGAAACTCATACGAGCGCAAGCCTCGTGTCGCCGCCTGCCGGATGCTCTCCAGCAACAGCAGCGAGCCCGGCGAGCAGCGCGCGAAGCGCTCGTCGTAGCCCAGCTTGAGCAGCCAGAACCGATCGTCGGTCTCGACCGCGAGCTGCACTGCGGCGGTCCGGCCTCCGATTCGCAAGAAGCAAAGCCGGAGGATGCCCCTCGAGGAGGCCGCGGCCGCATAGCGTCGGAAGAAGGCCCAGCGCTTCGGGTCGTGGGCGAGGGCCGTGCCCGCTCTTCCCTTCCAGCCGGCGGCCTCGACGCCGATCACCTCCTCCAGCAGCGGCTCGAGCTCGGCTGGGGAGGGAGCCAGCGTTTCGTAGCTCACCTCGCCGAGCCGCGCCGCTCTCCGTTGGGCACGCCGAAGATCAGATCGCCGGCGGGCGCTGAGCGTCTGCTCGGGCTCCCTGTGTTGCTCGCCGAGGGCGATGTAGGGGCAGGCGCCGGCATCGCGACTGAGCACCAGGCCGCGCCTTCGGTAGGCGTCCTCGACCCCCGCCAGGGCCAGCGAGCCGGCCGGGAAGCGCTTCAGGCTCAAAGGGCCCGGGAGCTTGGCGAGGACGCGAACCAGCGCCGCAGCCGCGGCGGCATCCGTGTACAGGAAGTCCATCGGCTCCCGGAGCTCGTGGACGCCGAGCAGCTCGAGAGGGGCCACCGGGCCTCGCCGCCTGGCCAGCGGGGCGACGGCGACCGGCGCCTCGCGCGGGCCAATCGCCAGCACGTACGGGCTGTACTGGTCGCCGAGAGCCTCCACGCAGGCCCGCGCCCAGATGTACTGACCGATCGGGCTGCCGGACGTGCTGGCGAGGCGGTCCCAGGCAGGGGCAAACGAGTCGAGGTCGTTCAACTCGACGATCCGGTGCACCAGGAGCTCGCCCGGCTGAGTAAACGCCGCTGCCATCTCCCTCGTAGTGATACCGGTTCTGACCGCGCCAGGACGCAGTTCCGAGTGGTCGTCCCGGCTCTCTATGCTCGCCGGCGATGCTGGCGACGTACGGGTCGCTCCTGGTCATCCTCGCCGCCTCGTGCCTCGTCGGTCAGGCGCTGTTCGCGCTCTGCGGCAGGCGCGAGTGGTCGTGGCTGGCCCCGGCGGTTGGCCTCGCTGTGCTCAGCGCGGTCGCCTGGGGAACGGTCCGGCTCCCCGGCGAGGCGCTCGCGTCGCTGATCGCGGTTGCAGCGCTGGCGGCTGGGTCGCTGTTCTTCCTCCGCGGCCGGCTCGCGACGCTGGGGCCCCGGGCATCGATTGGGATCGTCGTGGCGCTGGCGGCGACGGTGGCCGCGTCGGTGCCGTTCTTGGTCGAGGGCCGCTTCGGGATCCTCGGCACCGGGCTCAACCCCGACATGTCGCAGCATCTGTTCGCCGCCGACCGGCTGGCTCACGGAGCGGGGGGGAGGCTGCTCGACCAGGGCTACCCGCTTGGCCCGCACGCCCTGGTGGTCGCGGTCTCCGAGGCAACCGGAGCCAGCCTGGTTCACGCCTTCGGTGGGCTGACGCTGGCGATCGGAGTGATCGCTGCCCTGACGGCGGTGGCCCTGCTCGAGCGGTTGGCCGCCTGGCGGCAGGTCTTGGGCGCGCTGCTGGTCGCGTTCCCCTACCTGGCGGCCTCGTACCTGATCCAAGGGGCTTTCAAGGAGACCATGGAGGCGCTGTTCGTGCTCGCCTTCGCGATCGGCTTGCACCAGGTGGCGCACCGGGTGCTGACCGCGGAGGCGGGCTATCGAGCCGGGTCGAGCCAGGCACTCGCGGCGATCCCGCTCGCGGCGCTGGCGGCCGGGGCCGCCTACTCCTACAGCTTCGCGGGGCTTTTGTGGCCCCTCGGCGCCGCAGGCCTGTGGGCGCTTGGGGAGCTTGCGCTCGCAGCGCGGCGTGACTCCCCGGTGGCGCCCCTGGCGCTCGCGCCGGCGGGCGGCCCCCGCCACCGCAGCGGCGGTCGCCGCCCTGGCGATCGCGGTTGCGCCGGAGGTCGGGCGAATGATTCGAGTTCGCGAGCTTCGAGACCTTCGACCCGGCAGGCCCCGGGCTCGGCAACCTCTTCAACCCCATCTCCCCGCTCGAGGCGCTCGGCATCTGGCCATCCGGCGACTTTCGTCTAGACCCCGGCGACGGCGCCATGCCGGCGGCGGGCTTCTACCTCGGCGAGGCGCTCGGCCTGGCGGCCCTGGCGTACGGGCTCGCCTGGTGGCTTCGCCGCGGAGAGCGGGCTGTCCCCGCGGCCCTGGCGGCGGCGGCGATTCTGTTCGCGTACGCCCACTTCGCCGGCACGCCGTATCAGGCGGCCAAGGCGATCGTGATTGCCTCGCCGCTCGCCATGCTGATCGCCGCCCGGGCGCTGCTCAGCCCCGAGCCGCTGATCGAGCTCGGCGGGCTGCGGGGCGCGATCGCCAGGAGGCGAGGCGGGCTCGCCGGCCCCCTCGTTCGCCGCCGGCACCAGCTGCGCCTTGGCCTGGCGGTGGCATTCCTGGGAGCCGCCGCGACCTCCAGCGCGCTGGCGCTCGCAAACGGGCCGGTCGGGCCCGGCGACCTACTCGCCCGCGCTCACCGAGCTGCGACCGGCGCTCGGCCGAGGCTCGACCCTGGTGTTGGCGCCCCAGCACATGCTGGAGTCCGAGCACGGTCGCGACTACCTCGTCTGGGAGCTTCGCGGCGGACGGGTCTGCGTGGATGCAGCCGGCACCGCGCCCTCTTCGCGGCTACCGCCGCACGGGGCCTCGCAAGTGATCACCCAGGGATTCGCGGAGCTGCCGCCCTACGCCGGCCTGCGCCTCGCTCGGCGCGCCGAGCCCTACGTGCTGTGGCGATCCCAGCCGGCCCCGAGCGGGCACGGGTCCTGTCCGCTGATCTCGGTCGGCGAGCGGGCCGAGCCGGGCGCGAAGCCAGGGAGCGACTAGCGGGACACCAACCTCGCACGGCCGCGGAACATTCGCCTGGCGACGTCCGGCGATACGCACGTGTGGCGCTCATTCCCTCATAAGTAGCATGGCCGGCGATGGCCAAGTTGACCGTGAGACTGCCCGACGAGTCGGCCCTGGAGCTGGAGCAGGGCGCGACGGGGGCTGACGCCGCGGCGGCGATCGGGCCGCGGCTGGCGCAAGACGCGCTGGCGGTCAGAGTGAACGGCCAGGTTCGCGACCTGGCGGCGCCGCTCGCCGATGGCGAGCAAATCGAGATCCTGACTCCAGGCCGGCCGGGGGCCCTCGAGGTCCTTCGCCACGATTGCGCCCACGTGCTGGCAACCGCGGTGCTCGACCTGTGGCCGGGCACCAAGGTGTCGATCGGCCCCCCGATCGAGGACGGCTTCTATTACGACTTCGAGTTCCCGGACGGATTCCGGCCCTCCGAGGCGGACCTGGAGCGAATCGAGGAGCGGATGGTGGCTCACATCGAAGCCGATGAAGCCTTCGAACGCACCGAGAGCGCCGCTCGCGAGGCAATCGAGCGCTTCCGCGCCGAGGAGCAGCCGTACAAGGTCGAGCTGATCGAGGACCTGGTGCGCGACGAGGGGGTGGAGCGGGTCTCGCTGTATCGAAACGGGCCCTTCGTGGACCTTTGTCGTGGCCCGCACGGCCCCTCCACGGGCCGGATCGAGGCCTTCAAGCTGAGCTCGGTCGCGGGCGCCTACTGGCGCGGCGACGAGAGCCGCCAGATGCTCACCCGCATCTACGGCACCGCCTTCTTCTCCAAGCGGGAGCTCGCCGAGCACCTGGAGCGGCTCGAGCAGGCGCGGGCGCGCGACCATCGCCGGCTGGGCCCCCAGCTGGGCCTGTTCATGCTCTCGGGCGAGGCCCCGGGGATGCCGTTCTGGCTGCCGCGCGGGACGGTGCTGCTGCGGCTGATCCAGGGGGAGGTTCGCGCCCAGCTGGAGCGGCGCGGCTACCTCGAGATCAAGACGCCACAGCTCCTCGACGAAGAGCTTTGGCACCGCTCGGGCCACTGGGACAACTACCGCGAGAACATGTTCCTCACCTCGGTGGAGGATCGCCGGTTCGCGCTACGTCCGATGAACTGTCCCGGCGCCTGCCTGGTGTACGCCTCGGAACGGCGCTCCTACCGCGACCTGCCGCTTCGCCTGGCCGAGTTCGGCCTGGTCTCGCGCAACGAGCGCGAGGGGGTGCTGCACGGCCTCCTGCGCGTGCGGGCGTTCACCCAGGACGACGCGCACGTCTACTGCACCCCTGAGCAGATCACCGACGAAGTGGACTCGATCTGCCAGGCGATCGACGAGCTCTATGCGCGCTTTGGCTTCGACCAAGTGCGGGTTGAGCTCTCCACCCGGCCCGAGAAGCACATCGGCAGCGACGAGCAGTGGGAGCGGGCCGAGGGTGCCCTGCGCGAGGCGCTTGAGCGCCAGGGCCGGGACTACGAGGTGAGCCCGGGTGAGGGGACTTTCTATGGCCCCAAGATCGATTTCCACATCACCGACGCCCTGGGCCGCTCGTGGCAGTGCGGCACCTGCCAGCTCGACTTCCAGATGCCCGAACGCTTCGATCTCAGCTACCAGGGGGCCGACAATGCGGAGCATCGGCCCGCGATGATCCACCGAGCGCTGCTGGGCTCGATGGAGCGGTTCGCCGGCATCCTGATCGAGCATCACGCGGGCCGGTTCCCCGTCTGGCTGGCCCCTGTTCAGGCGGCGATCCTTCCGGTCGCGGACCGCCACCTGTCCTACGCCCTCCAAGTCGCGGCGAAGCTGACCGAGGCGGGCGTGCGCGCCCGGGTGGACGAGCGCTCAGAGTCGGTGGGCAAGAAGGTTCACGACGCCGAGACGGCCAAGCTCCCTTACATGCTGGTGGTCGGCGACCAGGAGCAGGAGGCGGGTGCGGTCTCCGTTCGCTCGCACGATGAGGGCGACCTTGGCCAGATGTCCGTCGAGGAGCTTGCCGGTCGGATGGCTTCCGAGACCTAGCTCGGGGCCGGCGGACTCTAAGAACCCACTGCCATGCGCGGTATATCGATGCGCACGATGCGCTGCAACTCGGCGACCTCAGCGAGTTCGGGGAGGTTCGGGCGCGCCACACCAGCGGCACGCTCCGCCCGGATCACATCTCGCACGAGATCATCGTCATATGACAACGAGAGGAAATGGCAATACTCGGCATGTTGAATAGGTATCGCACCCAGGAGGCGGGCAGTATGATCTCTCGGCCTGAAGATCCGCCGGGTTTGGAGCTCATAGGTGCCAGCGGTCAACAGCTTTGCACCGGTTAACCGGAGCAGCGCGAGCCGGTGACATCCATCTCCAGGATAAATCCGGCGGCGGAGTCGCTTGCCTGTCGCCGTGGCGGTGATCACGCGGGCAGTCCTAAGACTGATGGGTTGCGTCGAGTCATAGCCGTTGGCCAGAAAGCTTCGGTACAGATCGACCACGGACGCAATCTTGTCGGCGAACGCGGTTCGAATGGCTCCATCATGGCCGGCGAGTAAGTCGGGCATGTACTGTGGCGCCAGGACACTTGTGAACCACGCAAAGTAAGGATGCTGTCGCGATAGTTCCACCAACTCCGGGAAGTCTCGGTCATACAGAGTGTGGTGCTGCGCAAGGAATTCAAAGTATTGCTGGCGGACAAGGATGTCGTACCGCAGCGGACTGACAAGATCATCAATGACTATTGGGTCAGTGCCGGTGACAGGGCTGTTGAGCTCGGAACCCTCGATCACGCGGCGCAGATAGTCGAGAGCTCGGTGGCCTGGTTTCATCGAGTGCGTCGGGCCGCCGGGCAGGGGCTGTCCGACGAGATCGCGTAGTCGTGGGCGTCGCGATCGGCGTACTGCGGGTCGACCACCGTGTTCGCCTTCGCGGTGAAGTTCCGCGACGGGGTTAGGATGCCGCCGTTGGATCTGTAGTGGGGCTTGCTGTCGCCCGCCCAGAGGCAGTTCTGTAGCACCACGTTTCCCGTCGCTGTCGGACCGGTGGGGCCGGAGGAGACGTTCCAGCGCAGCTTCGAGTTGGTGATGACGTTGCCTTTCACGAGATTGTGGTTGGAGGTCACGCCACCCGTGCCGCCGAAGATGATGCCTTCCCCGTTGCCGTCGATCACGTTGCCGACGATCCTGGTGCGCTGCGCGTCGGGGTAGAGCTGGATGCCGCGGTCGGCGTTGTCGTAGATCCAGTTGTCGCGGATCACGGTGTTCCTGGCATCCACGACGTAGATGCCGTGGTCCTTGTTGGTGGCCGGGAGGCGGCCACAGTCGTGGATACGGTTGCGCTCGATCACCACGCCCCGCGGCGGCGGCCGGGAGTAAAAGCTCGAGACCGAGACGCAGATCGACGTGTGGTCGTTGGTGATCTCGTTGCCGAGCAGCACCACGTTGTCGGCGTTGATCCTGGGCCCGGTGACGCTTTCGCCGCCGGCGCCGTCGAGCTTCATGCCCTGGATCGTCGAGCCCGCTCCGCCCGGCTTCACCTGGATCGTGCCTTTGAGCGTCACCGCCTCCTCCCGGTATGGAGCAAGGGTGACCGGCGGGCGTCGTGAGTTGCAGCAACGAGAAGGCGTAGGTGCCGCCACGAAAGCAACCCGTCTGACCCCGTTGGAGGTTGCCGACCAGCTTTTGCGCTGTCCGAAACGGCCTCGTGCGGCTGCCCGGGGCCGAGTCAGAGCCCCCTGTCGCGGCGTACAGGTCACAGGACGCGCGCGGCAGCGGACCGACTCCGCCCGGATGGGAGGAAGCTTGGTCTTCCGTCTGGCCGCAGCCCAGCGCCAGCGCCGCGACCAGCAGCGCTGGCCCGGCGAGCCTCCGGGTGCACGTCAGGCCCAATCTGGTGCATGGCAAGCCAGCCCGCCAACGCATCGTCCTATTCTGGCTGATGGTCGCCCTTGGTCCCGAAACCCTCGGGCTGCCCGGCTATACTGGCCGCCGATGAAGGGGACGACATAACCGCACCAGCCTTTCGCCTCGCCGTGCGGCTCGGCGCCAATACCACTGTGCGTCGCTGACCGCGCGTGCCCTTGCTCGCTTGCCGTCTCGTCTCCCCAACCCGCCAGAGTGTCGCTAGCTTGACGAGCCCCGTTAACTCGATCTAGTGGCGAACCCGCGCTTCGACCGTTCGCCTCCCGCGCGTGACCCGACGCGGATCAACGAGCGGATCCGCGTCTCCGAGGTCCGCCTTGTCGACGAGGACGGAAGCCAGGTGGGGATCGTTCCCACCGAGCAGGCCCTGGCGCTCGCTTCCGAGCGCGACCTGGACCTGGTGGAGGTCGCGCCCGAGGCGAAGCCCCCGGTCGCCCGCCTGCTCGACTACTCGAAGTACAAGTACGAGCAGGAGCAGAAGGCGAAGGCGGCCCGCAAGCACCAGCAGCAGGTCAACGTGCGGGAGATCAAGCTGCGGCCCAAGATTGCCACTCACGACTACGAGACCAAGAAGGGCCACGTCGAGCGCTTCCTGCGCCAGCAGGACAAGGTCAAGGTGACGATCATGTTTCGCGGCCGCGAGCAGGCGCATCCCGAGCGCGGCCGAGCCCTGTTGCAGCGCCTCTACGACGACATCGAGGACCTGGCGACGATTGAGCAGGAGCCCGAGCAGGAGGGGCGCAACATGAGCATGCTGCTGGCACCGGTCAGGGCACGGGGCGGAGACGCCGAGCGTCCCGCCGCTTGAGGCTCACGAGTCCGTCTGCTTCAATAGCCGCTCGATGCCGAAGTCGAAGACGCATTCCGGCACCAAGAAGCGGTTTCGCAAGACCGCCACGGGCAAGCTGCGCGGACGGCGGGCCAACTCGAGCCACATGCTCGAGAAGAAGTCGCCAAAGCGCAAGCGGCGCATGGCCCAGCCGACCGAGGTGGCGCGCCCCGACCGCAAGCGGGTGCGCACATTGCTGGCCGGAAGGCGCTGATGAGCCGAACGACGAACGCGGTCGCCAGGCGCAGGCGACGCAAGAAGGTGCTCGCCGAGGCGAAGGGCTACTGGGGACGCAAGCACTCCAGCTACCGGTTGGCCAACGAGCAGGTGATGCGGTCGGGCCACTACGCCTACCGCGATCGGCGCGCCCGCAAGCGCGAGTTCCGCCGCCTCTGGATCGTGCGGATCAACGCCGCCGCGCGGCGTGAGGGCATGAGCTACTCGGAGCTGATCCACGGCCTGGGCAAGGCCGGGGTCGAGGTCAACCGCAAGATGCTGGCCGAGATCGCCGTTCACGACCCCGAGGCGTTTCGCCGATTTGCCGAGCTATCCCGGGAGGCCACCGCGGCCTAGAGGCGCGACGGCTCATACCACTGGCTCCCGGGCGGCTCACGATGTGGACCGCCTTTTCTTTTATGAGTGACGAAGGACGAATGTGATCACCAGCCCCGACAACGAGAAGTTGAAACGGATCCGGAAGCTCCGCTCCCACCGCGAGCGCGAGCGCACCGGCCTGTTCGTGGTGGAGGGTGAGGACCTGGTGACGGCGGCCGAGGCCGCCGGCGCGGAGGCCGAGCTGCTCCTGGTCGCCGGAGAGGACGTTGAGCCCGGGTTGCTGGGCGCGGTGAGCACGCTGGGTTCCGGGACCCGGGTGATCGGCGTCTATCGCCAGCGCTGGTCGCAAATCCCTAGCCAAGGAGCCGCCCCCGGAGTAATCCGAGCAAGCTCGGATCATCGGTCGCCTTCGGCTCCCTGCGAGGAGGCGGCGCAATTATCCGTCTACCTCCACGGGGTCGCCGACCCGGGCAACGTCGGCACCATCGTCCGGGCCGCCCACGCGCTGTGCGACGGTCCGGTCGTGCTCGGGCCGGGTTGCGCCGACCCCTATTCGCCGAAGGCGGTGAGAGCCAGCATGGGATCCGTGTTCGCCCGCCCGCCCGCCCGGGAGGAGCTCGCCGGGTTGCACGCAACGAAGCTGGCGCTGGATGGCGGGGCGGAGACCCCGCTGGGCGAGCTGGAGGTACAGCCACCGGTCGTGATCTGCCTTGGAGCCGAGCGCCATGGCCTGCCCAGCGAGCTGTCGGCGGAGGTTGACGCCCGAGTCCGGATCCCGATGCGGCCCGACGGCCCTGACTCGCTCAATGTGGCGATGGCCGCCACCGTGGCGCTGTATGAGCTGGGTCATAGGATGGCCGCTCATGCCTGACGTCCAGGGAAGAATCGCGGAGCTTCGCCGCGATGCCGAGGCGGCGATCGGCGCCGCCTCGGCCGCGGCCGAGCTGGAGGAGTTGCGGGTTCGCCACCTGGGCCGCAAGGCCGAGTTGACGCGGATCCTTCGCGGGATCGTCCAGCTCCCGGCAGAGGAGCGGGGCCCCGTGGGCACCGCGGGAAACGAGACCAGGCATGCCCTTGAGGAGTTGCTCGCAAGCCGGCGGGCGGAGCTCGAGGCCGCAGAGCTCGCAGAGGGGCTGGCCGCCGACGCGGTCGACGTGACCCTGCCGGGCACCCCGGCGGTGCCGGTCGGCTCACGCAGCCTGTTGATTCGCACCATTCGCGAGATCGAGGACGTCTTCGTCGGGCTTGGCTACCGGGTCATGGAGGGCCCCGAGGTCGAGCTCGACTACTACAACTTCACCGCCCTGAACCACCCTCCGGGGCACCCGGCCCGACTGGCCCAGGACACCTTCTACGTCGACCCGGACAGCCTGGAGGGTGACCTTGCGCCCGGGCCCGAGGACGTGGTGCTGCGCACCCATACCTCGCCCATGCAGGTGCGGGCGATGGAGGAGCAGGGGCCGCCGATCTTCATCGTCGTCCCCGGTCGCTGCTACCGCAGTGACCCGTTCGACGCCACGCACAGCCCCGTCTTCCACCAGGTCGAGGGCCTCGCGGTGGCGGAGGGCATCACACTCGCCGACCTCAAGGGGACCCTCGACGAGCTCGCGAGGGCGCTGTTCGGCCCCGAGCGCTCCACCCGCTTCCGTCCCGGGTTCTTCCCGTTCACGGAGCCAAGTGTGGAAGTGGACGTCTCCTGCTTTCGCTGCGGCGGCTCCGGGCAGCTGTCGGACGGCGCGCGGGACTCCGTCTGCAAGGGCACCGGCTGGATCGAGATCCTCGGCTCGGGGATGGTGGATCCGAACGTGTTCGGCTTCGTGGAGGCCAACGGCTACGACCCCGAGCGGATCCAGGGCTTCGCCTTCGGAATGGGAATCGAGCGGATCGCGATGCTCAAGCACGGCGTCCCCGACCTGCGCAAGTTCTTCGAGAATGACGTCCGAGTGCTGGAGCAGTTCCATTGAGAATCCCGTACTCATGGCTCCGCGAGTGGTGCAATCCCGGGCTGAGCGCCGAGGAGCTGGGCGAGCTCCTGGCGTTGCGGACGACCGAGGTGGAACGGATCTCCCACCTGGGGCCTCCCTCGACCGACGGCTTCGTGGTCGGAAGGGTCGCAGGGGTGGAGAAACACCCC
This sequence comes from uncultured Actinomycetes bacterium, assembly GCA_963824865.1. GTDB lineage: Bacteria > Actinomycetota > Thermoleophilia > Solirubrobacterales > 70-9 > AC-56. Next base: position 120,307 of record CAWGQQ010000002.1, read on the forward strand.
GACGCCGACCGTCTGACCGTCTGCCGGGTGGAGACGGGCGACGCCACGCGCACGATCGTCTGTGGCGCCCCCAACGTCGCCGCCGGGCAGACCGTGGCCGTGGCGCCTCCCGGGGGCCGTGATGCCCGGAGGCGAGGCGCTCGGACGCGCCGAGCTCCGCGGCGTCACCTCCGACGGCATGATCCTCTCGGAGGCGGAGCTCGAGATCGGCGAGGACGCGGCTGGAATCATCGTTCTCTCCGGCGACGGGCTAGCGCCTGGAACCCCCCTGGCTGACGTCCTGCCGATTCCCGAGCCCGTTCTCGAGCTCGAGGTCAACTCGAACCGCGTCGACTGCCTCGGCCTCTACGGGGTGGCGCGCGAGGTGCATGCGATCACGCGGTGCGCCGCTGGTCGAGCCACCCTGGGAGGCCGACGCGGAGGCCGCCGGCGAGGGCGATGCGGCGGACTACGCGTCGGTTACCGTCGAGGTCCCGGACCTCTGTCCCCGCTTCACCGCCCGCGTCTTCACCGATGTGACGATCGGCCCCTCACCGCTGTGGCTGAGGGCGCGGCTGGTCGCGGCCGGCCAGCGGCCGATCAACAACGTCGTGGACATCACCAACTACGTGATGCTGCTGACCGCCCAGCCGCTGCACGCGTTCGACCTCGACCGGGTCCCGGACGGCGGGTTGATCATTCGCACCGCGGCCGACGGTGAGCGCATGACCACGCTCGACGGGGTCGAGCGCGCCTTCGACGATCAGGCCGTCCTGGTCTGCGATCGCGACGGGCCCTCCGGCATCGCCGGGATCATGGGCGGCCAGGCATCCGAGGTGTCCGAGTCGACCACCCGCGTCCTGCTCGAGGCGGCGACCTGGAACGGGGTCAACATCCTGCGCACCTCACGCAAGCTCGGCCTGCGGTCGGAGGCGTCCAACCGGTTCGAGAAACAGCTTCACCCGGAGCTGGCGATGCGCGCCCAGCGCGTCGCCTCGATGCTGATCATGGAGCTGTGCGGGGCGAAGCTCGTGCCCGGGACGATCGACGCCGCCGCGGAGATCCCGCCGCCGCGCCGGCCCCGGCTCCACGCGCACCGCGCGGAATCGCTGCTCGGGATGCGAATCGAGCCGGAGCTCTGCGCCACCTACCTGGAGCGCCTCGGCTTCGGGGTCGAGCGCGAGGGCGACGACCTGGTCGCCGAGGTGCCCGTCCACCGCCACTACGACGTCACCCGGGAGGTCGACCTGGTGGAGGAGGTGGGCCGCATTCACGGCTATGACGAGCACCTCCCAGCCACCCTGCCGCAGGCGAGAGGCCAGGGGGGGCGGCTGACGCGGGAGCAGGCTCTGCGCCGCCGCGCCGAGGACGTGATGCGGGACCTGGGCTTCGACGCCGTGGTGAACCTGAGCCTCGCCGATCCGGGCATTCCGGGACGGCTTCTACTGGGGAAAGGCGATCCGCGAGGCACGCCGATCCGCGTCTCAAACCCCCTCTCGCTCGAGCAGTCGGAGCTGCGGACCACGCTGCTCTCCTCCCTGCTCGACACGGCGCGGTACAACGCGGCCCGCGGCGCTGAGCGCGTCGCCGTGTTCGAGTCGGGGCGCGCGTACCTGCCCACGGGGAGATCGGAGGCGGGGGGCGTCCTCGGTGGGGAGTTCGCGGGTGAGCGCAGGGCGCCCGCGTTCGAGCCACACTGCATCGCGGCCCTCGCCCTGGGCCCCCTCGCAGGCCCGAGCTGGGGGACGGAGGACCGTTCGGCCGACTTCTTCGGGCTCAAGGGCGTCCTCGAGGCGCTGGCGGCTCAGCTCGGGGCGGAGCTCGCGGTCGAGCCCGGGGCGCAGCCCTTCCTGCATCCGGGCCGGGCGGCCAGCGTGCGGCTCGGCGGCCTGGAAGCGGGATGGCTTGGCGAGGTCCACCCGGTCGTCTGCCGCCAGTGGGACCTCGATGCGGCTGTTGGGTTCCAAATCGCGCTCGCGGAGCTGGTGGCGACATCGTCCTTCGGCCTGGAGCGCTACCAGGACGTCACCGAGTACCCGGCCGTTCTTCAGGACTTGGCGGTCGCGGTCGAGGAGGGCGTGCCGGCCGCCAGGGTACGGGAGGCGGTGGTTCGGGGCGGGGGTGAGCTGCTGCGCGGCGCCACGGTCTTCGACCTCTATCACGGCGAGCAGGTGGGAGAGGGGCGCAAGAGCCTTGCGCTGCGGCTCGAGTTCCACGCTCTCGATCGCACGCTCACCGACGCGGAGGTGGCCGAGCGCCGCGAGGCGATCAACGCCGAGCTTGCCGAGATCGGCGGGTCGCTCCGTGAGTGACGTGCGCGTGTTGGTCGCCGGCGCGTCGGGCTATGCCGGTGCGCTCGCCGCGGCGCTCGTGTGGAGGCACCCCCGCCTCGAGCTCGCGGCTGCCACCTCGCGGGGCGAGGCCGGCACGCGGCTGGATCGCCTCTACCCGCGCCACCGCGTCCCGGTTGAGTTGGTGCAGCTCGACCTCGACCAAGCCGCCACATGCGACGCCGCTCTGGTCGCCTATCCACACGGCGCGGCCGCGGAGCTGGTCGGCGAGCTTCGGAGGGCGGACGTGCCGGTGGTGGACATCTCCGCGGACTTCCGTCTGCACGACCTGGCGACCTACGAGCGCACCTACGGCGATCACGGCGCGCCGGGGTTGCTGGATGAGGCGGTCTACGGGCTCACGGAGCTTCACCGCGAGTCGATCCGCGAGGCGAAGCTGGTCGCCAACCCCGGCTGCTACCCCAGCGCCGCCCTGCTGGCGCTCGCCCCGCTGGCGGAGGCCGGGCTGGCGGAGGACGTCGTGATCAGCGCGGCGTCGGGGGTCTCGGGCGCCGGGCGGGAGGAGGGGAGCGCCTGTCGTTCGTCGCCGTGGATGAGAACTTCAGCCCCTACGGGGTCACCGGCCACCGTCACGCTCCGGAGATCGTTCAGGAGCTCGAGGGGCTCGGCAGCTCGGCGCCGGTGTCCTTCGTTCCCCATCTGTTGCCTCTCGACCAGGGCCTGCTGGCCAGTTGCTACGTCCGCCTGGCCCGGGACCTGGGGGAGGAGGAGCTCAGGTCGCTGTACGAGGAGCGCTATGCCGGCGAGCGGTTCGTGGAGCTGGTCGACGAGCCGCCCGGGGTTCGCGACGTGCGCGACACGAACCTCTGCCGAGTCCACGTCACGCTCGACGAGGCCGGCCGGGCCCTTGCCTTCGCCGCAATCGACAATCTCTGGAAGGGGGCGGCAGGGCAGGCGATCCAGAACCTGAACCTGATGCTCGGGTTGCCGGAGACGGAGGGCCTCGAGTGACCTTCTTCCGTTCTCGCTGGGTGCACGCGCCGGCAGGCGCGGAGGAGCTCGATCCCGCAGGGCTGGCGCCGGGGTTCAGGGCGGCGGGCGTTGCCTGCGGCCTGAAGCACGGCGGCAGCACCGACCTGGGCCTGCTCGTCTGCGACGCCGAGGTGGTCGGCTCCGCTCTGCTTTTGACCCGCAACGCCGCCGCCGCGGCGCCGGTGCGGGTCTGCAGGGAGCAATGCGACCGCGGCTCGATCCGGGCAGCGGTGGTCAACTCGGGGAACGCGAACGCGGCGGTCGGCGAGCGTGGCTACCGCGACGCCCTGGAGATGCGCGGCGCCGCTGCGCAGGCGCTTGGTCTGGATGCCGGCTCGGTGGCGATCGCCGAGACCGGCCCGATCGGGGTTCCGCTGGCAATGGAATCCGTCCGGCGCGGCGTGGCCGAGGCGGCCGGCGCCCTGTCAGCGCGCGGCGGCGAGGACTTCGCATCGGCGATCATGACGACCGACCGCGGCCCGAAGCGCTGCACGGTTCGAGCCGACGGCGTCACCGTCTCCGCCCAGGCCAAGGGCGCCGGGATGATCGAGCCGGGCTTCGCGACCATGCTGTGCTTCATCCAGACCGACGCTCACCTGCCCGATCCGGACCCGACCCTGCGCGCCGCGGTCGCCGACTCATTCGAGCGGATCACCGTCGACGGGCAGATGAGCACCAACGACACGGTGCTGCTCCAGGCGACGGGGTGCATCCGGCCGGCCCCTGCCCGCCGGGCTCCTGGACGCCGTCCTGCTCCAGCTCGCGCTCGAGATCGTGGCTGACGGGGAAGGAGCGACACGGGTGGGCCGGATCGAGGTCACCGGAGGTGCCTCGCCCGAGGAGGCGGAGCGCGTGGCGCGGGCGATCGCCAACTCGCCGCTGGTCAAGACCGCCGTCTACGGCCGTGACCCCAACTGGGGTCGAATCGCCCAGGCCGCCGGCATGGCCCTGGTGGGCGTCGAACTGCCGGAGCTCGGCCCGGACGAGGTCGAGGCCGCCGAGCTCGGCTCGGAAACAACCGAGGCCGAGATCGGGCTCCGCCTCGATCGCGGCGACGGCAAGGCCCGAATCTACTTCTCCGACCTCACGCCGGACTACGTTGCGCTGAACTCGGAGTACGCGACGTGAGCGAGCGACGCGCGCCCGGCGACAACGTCCGCACGCCTGCTCGAGGCGCTCCCGTACATCAGGGAGTTCCACGGCCGCACCGTGGTGATCAAGTACGGGGGCGCCGCGATGCGCGACGAGGAACTCCGCGAGGGCTTCGCGACGGACGTGGTGCTGCTCAAGTACGTCGGCCTGAACCCGGTGATCGTCCACGGCGGGGGGCCGGACATCACCACCTACATGGAGCGGCTGGGAATGGAGGTCCGGTTCGTCGAGGGGGTGCGCGTCTCCGATCCCGAGACGGTGGAGGTGGCGAAGATGGTCCTGCTCGGCAAGGTCAACTCCGACATCGTCAGCCGGCTCAACCGGCATGGGCAGCCCGCGGTGGGGCTATCGGGCGAGGACGGGACGCTGTTCGTGGTCCGCCCGCATCCCAACGCGGACCAGGTCGGCTTCGTCGGCGAGGTGGAGCGCGTCGACGTCGATGTCCTCAACCACATCGCGGGCGACTACATCCCGGTGATCGCCTCCGCCGGCACCGACCGCGAGGGAAACTCCTACAACGTCAACGCCGACACGGCCGCAGGCAAGGTCGCCGCGGCTCTGCGCGCCTACAAGGCGATCTTCCTGACCGACGTTCGCGGCTGGCTCGCGGACCCCGGCGACCCCGGCTCGCTCGTCTCTCGCGCCACCGTCAGCGAGGTGGGTGCCGCGCTCGGTGGGGTCGAGGGTGGCATGGGGCCGAAGCTCGGGGCCTGTATCGAGGCGATCGGCGGCGGCGTGCAGTCCGCGCACATCATCGACGGCTCCAAGCCCCACTCCCTGCTGCTGGAGCTGTTCACCGATGCGGGGATCGGGACGATGGTGACGCCATGACCCTGGTGGAGCTGCAGGCGTTGGAGGAGCGGTATGTGATGCCCACTTATGCGCGGGCGCCGGTCGAGTTCGTGCGCGGGTCGGGGGCGCGGCTCTGGGACGTCGACGGCAAGGAGTACCTGGACTTCTTCTCCGGGCTCTCGGTCCACAACGCCGGCCACTGCCACCCGCGGATAGTCAGGGCGATCTCGGACCAGGCGGAGCGGCTGGGCGGCGCCTCCAACCTGTACTACACGGAGCCGGCGATGCGGCTGTGCGAGCGGCTGGCCGACTCGAGCCTCGAGGGAAAGGTCTTCCTCTGCAATTCGGGCGCGGAGGCGAACGAGTGCGCGATCAAGCTGGTCCGAAAGCACGCGCACGGACGCGGTGTGGCGGCTCCCGAGATCGTGGTCCTCGACCACGCCTTCCACGGGCGGACGCTCGGCGCGCTCGCTGCCACGCCCAGGCTCGCTCGTGACGATCTCTTCGGGCCCCTGCCGCCGGGCTTCGCCGGCGTGCCCCGCGACGAGCCCGGCGCGCTCCGCGCCGCAGTCGGCGAGGACACCGCCGCCGTGATCATCGAGCCAATCCAGGGCGAGGCGGGGGTCTTCCCGATCGCCGACGAGGTGCTGACTCGCCGCGCGGGAAGCGTGTGACGCAGTGGGAGCGCTGCTCGTCCTCGACGAGGTCCAGTCCGGAATGGGGAGGACCGGATCGCTCTGGGCTTACGAGCAGGTTCCCGTTCGTCCGGACGTGATCACCGCCGCGAAGGCGCTCGGCGGAGGGCTCCCGGTGGGCGCCTGCGTGACCACGCCCCAGCTGGGCGGGGTGCTCGAACGCGGTGACCACGGCTCGACCTTCGCAGGCGCGCCGGTCGCGGCCGCGGCGGCACTCGCGGCCCTCGAGGTGATCAACGACCCGGCGTTGCTCCGCCGCGTCCGCGAGCTGGGCGCTCGCTTGATGGAGGGACTGGCGGCGCTCGACGGCGTCGCCGAGGTTCGCGGCCGAGGCCTCATGGTCGGCGTCTCGCTGGCCGAGGGCTTGGACGCCGGCGAGGTCGCAGCGCGCGCTCTCGGCGCCGGCCTCGTCCTCAACGTCCCAGCGCCGGGCATGCTGCGATTCCTGCCGCCGCTGGTGATCGCCACGGAAGACGTCGAATCCGCGCTCGAAATCCTGCGGGATGTCCTCGCCTGAGCGACCGCCTCCGCCGCCCGACCCTCGTCGCGTCCTGGCCGAGGGGGGGCTGACGCCGAAGCCGCCGCCGCCCGACGACGGCCCGTCACGTCGCCCGACGATCGCCCTGATCCTGGTCTCCGCCCTGGCGCTGGGCCTCGGCGTCGCCGTCGCGGTGATCGTCGCGTCGGGACCTGAGAGGGAGGTCGTCACCCGTTCGACGACCATCACCAGCGTGAAGACGGTGGAGCCGACCACGACGGTCGTGACCACCGTCCCCACGACCACGACGACGGTCAAGAAGACCGTCAAGACAGAGACGGAAACGACGACCGCCACCGTCACTGAGACGGAGCCGACGCCGAACGGGCCGCCCTCCGACAACCGGTGAGAGACCCGCGCCCGCGAGGTCCGGCCGCGGCGCGGCATACACTCGCCCCAGTGCACGAGGATCCGACTCGTTACATGGGCCAGCCTGAGCAAGCCCCCGGCCCGCCGCCAGGCCAGCCCCCCCCGGGAGGCATGAGCCGCGGCATCAAGTGGGTGATCGCCTTGCTGGTGGCGGTCGTGATCGGCCTCGTCGCCGCGCTCGCCGTGATCGCGGCCGACAGCGGCGACACGACCACGACGACGGTCGCCCCGACAACGAGCACGTCGACGGCCCCCACGACCACCACGACGGACCCCACGACGACCACGACGACCACGACGGACCCCACGACGACCACGACGACAGGCACGACCACCACCACGACCACCGAAACCGGCACCGGCGGGAGTGGAGGAACGCAGTCGCCTTAAACGTCAGCGCGTGCGGATCCTCGTCCTTACCCAGTATTTCACCCCGGAGATCACCTCCGCAGCGGTGCGGTTGCACCCGCTCGCGGCGGGACTGGCCGAGCGAGGGCACGACGTAGAGGTCATCTGCGAGGTCCCCAACCATCCGGGCGGCATCGTCGAGCCCGAGTACCGCGGAAACCTCGTTCAGCGGCGCGCCCTCGACGGCTTCGACGTCTCGTACGTCTGGGTACGGGCACGCCCGTCGAAGGGCGCCTTGAACCGAATCGCGTCGTACGGGTCCTACGCGCTGATGGCGTCCGCGGTCGGCTCCGTGCGCGCGCGGCCCGACGTGGTGTTCGCGTCCTCGCCGCCGCTCTCGGTAGGCGCGGCCGCTGCCGTGGCGGCGGCGCGGCACAGAGTGCCGTGGGTCTTCGACGTGCGCGACATATGGCCGGACGTCGCGGTGACGCTGGGCGAGCTGAGCAATCGGCGCGTGATCGCGCTCACCTCGAGGCTCGAGCGCCGCCTGTATCGCAGCGCAACCCGGATCGTCACGGTCACCGAGCCGTTCCGCGCCGACATCGCGGCCAGGGTCGCGGATCCTTCAAAGGTCGAGCTGATCCCGAACGGGACCACCCGCGCCTGGCTCGACGCCGGCGCGCAAGCGATCGACCGCGCTGGTGCGGGCCTGCCGGAAGGGCGCTTCGTGTGGGCGTACGCGGGCAACCTCGGGCTCTCGCACGGTCTCGAAGTGGCGATCGAGGCGGCGAGGCGCCTCGGCGAGGGATTCCAGCTGCTCGTGATCGGCGATGGTCCCCGGCGCCGGTTTCTGGAGGAGGAGGCCGCCGACCTCGCGCCGGGGACCGTTGCCTTCCGGCCGACGATGGATCCGCGCGAGCTGGCCGGGGTCCTGCGGGCGTGCGACGCGCTGCTCGTCAGTCAACGCGCCGACCTCCCCAAGGTCGTCTCCTCGAAGCTCTTCGACTGCTGCGCGCTCGGCCGTCCCGTGATCTCGGTCGCGGAGGGGGAGATGCAGCGGCTGGTCAGCGATGCGGGCGCTGCGCTGACGGTACCGGCGGGGGATCCGGGCGCCCTCGCCGCGGCGGTGGAGCGGCTGCGCGATGACGACTCGCTTGGCGCTCGCCTCGCGCATGGGGGCCGGGACTTCGCCGCTGCATACCTACGCGAGGACCACGCCGTGCGCCTGGCCCGCCTGCTCGAGTCCGCGGCGGGCAGCTAGCCCGGGGCTTGGGGGGCCTTAAAGGCGGGCTGACGTACCCTCCGACGAGGATGAGGACGAGCGTGCTTGCCTATCACGACGTGATCGGCGTCGGCGCGAACCCCGACACGAGCGGCTTTCGGGGGCCCGGGCCGGCTCGCTACAAGCTGGACTGGGACCAGTTCAACGCCCACCTGGATGCGATTGCCGCGGCCACCGGCCGCGCTCCCGTCGTGGCCAGCGACTTGATCGAGGGCCGGGCGGGGGGCGACTCATGGTCGATTACCTTCGACGACGGGGGGTCGAGTTCGCTCGCGGTCGGCGAGGAGCTCGCGCGCCGGGGCTGGCGTGGGCACTTCTTCGTGGTCAGCGCGCGCGTCGGGACGCCCGGATTTCTCGACGCCGCGGGCATCCGGGCGCTCACCGGCATGGGGCACGTGATCGGTACCCACTCGGCCTCGCATCCCGTGCGCATGTCCGCCCTCCCCTGGCAGGAGCTGATCGAGGAATGGACCCGGAGCGTCCGCGAGCTGACCGAGCTCGTGGGGGAGCCAGTCACGGTCGGCGCGGTGCCCGGCGGCTACTACTCGCGCCAAGTGGCGCGGGCCGCGGCGGCTGGTGGGCTGACCGCGCTCTTCACATCGGAGCCTGTCCGCGCGGTTCGGGACATCGACGGCTGCGCGGTGATCGGCCGGGCCGCGGTGCACTGCCGGACGCCCGCGGCGCGCTCGGCCGAGCTGGCCGCTGGGCGGCCGCTCCCCTGGCAGCGAGGACGACTGGCATGGGACGCCCGGAAGCTTGCGAAGTCCGTCGGGGGCGAGGCGTACCTGAAGCTGCGCGCCGCAGTGCTCGCCCGGCGCCGCCGGTCCACCGCACCGGGCAATTCAATCGAGTGAGCCCCCGGTGCGCAGCCGGGTGAGCATGACGCGGGCGGCCTCCCGCAGCGCGCCGAGCCCTGGCAGGCGCGACTTGCGGAAGTGGGGCACGGTGAGCTCGCGCGGACCGAACTTGCGCTTGTAGCCGCCGCCGCCGCCGAGGTCAAGGACGGTCATCCCGCGGGCACGCCAGTCGCGGATCGCGTGCCAGAAGAGGGCCTCGTTCGGGCGAAGGTTCTGGTGGCTGCGCCAGCTTGCTCCACCCCAGAAATACGCCGTGCCGTTCATCGCGGGGAAGATCCCGGTGGCGATGGACTCGCCCTCCGGGCTGACCGCTCGCAGGAGCAACAGACGCCCGGTGGGCTCCAGACAGCGGATCAGCTCACGCACCCGGTCGATCCCGTAGGGCGGGCGCAGCTCCTGCTTGGCGAACACGTCCTCGAGCTGCGCGTAGTACTCGGTGGCGAACTCCTCGCCGCGCGCCTCCTCGACGGTGACGCCGACCTTGACGCCCTTGCGGATCGCCCGCCGGCAGGCGCTCGTCATGCCCGCGAAGATCGCATCCTCGTCCGGGGTGAGGTCGATCTCGAAGGTCAACCTCGGGGTGTGCTGGAAACCGAGTCCCGTGAGGTCGGCAGCCAAGAGGCGGCGGTCCTTGAGCTCCAGGTGCATGCAGCCGAGTGACCGAAACGCGAAGCGGGGGAGCGCTGCGGCGGCCTCGCTACGGCTGACTGCATCCGGCAGGTTGAACCCCATGGAAAGGGTGGTCCAGCCGGGGAGCGGGCTGCCCAGTATGGGCACCCCGAATCGCCTCAGGGTCATGCCGGTGAAGTATCCGACGCGCTCGGCGCCGTCCGACACCGCCGCGACGATCGGCTCGGCGCCCTGGGTGCGGGAGATGAACTCGAGCCACTCTCTGGTCTGAAAGATCACCCTGTCCTGGAACGAGTCCATCTCGTCCCAATCGCAGCGATCGAGCTCCAAGCGCTCCAAGGTCAGCATTGGTCCCGATGCCGGATCCCGATCATTTCCCCGTGGCCCATTGGGGAAGGAACCATATTGCGCCGCCTCGGATTACGAACGAATGTTACGCAGGCGGATCGTCACCCTGCCCGACTCTGAGCTCTTCGGGCGCCGGCCGCAACTCTTGAGTTCCTTGGGCGTTCAACCTGTTAGAAGTACCCAATCTCGATCCCTCTAGGCGTGACCTCTCTAACAACAGCGGATGGTTTCGAGCAGGCGATCCATCGAATCGAATGGATCGACGACCCGGCGCGGTTCGAGGAGCTGCAGGAGCAGTGGGACCGGCTGGCGGCGGGGCAGCCGATGCCATTCGGGCGCCATGCCTGGTTCTGGGCATGGTGGAACGCCTTCGGTTCAGGGGGTGAGCTCAGCATTTGCGCGGTCTGGCGCGGTGAGCGCCTGGTGGCTGTGCTTCCGCTTTGGCGGCGAGGCGGAGCGCTGCGGGCCATGGCGAACGTCCACACCCCGGTCTTCCAGGTGCCGGCATCCGACCACCAGGCTCGCCAAGCGGCGTTCGCGGCGGCCCTCGAGGCGGCGCCGGGAGCGCTCGAGGTCGAGGCGCTTGCCTCGACGGATTCGGCTCTTCCACTCCTCGCGAGGGGTTCCCGTGACGTTCGGCGCGTGGCGTTGACGGAATCGCTCCATACGTCTCCCATCATCGACCTGCACGCCGACTTCAGCGCCTACATGCGACTCCATCCGAGCCGCTTCGGCAAGCTCGCGAAGCTCGGCCGCAGGATGTGGCGCGACCACGAGCCAGAGGTCGCCCTCCTCGAGGTTCCCAAGGACCTCGACTCGGAGCTCGACCGCGCCTTCGCGCTCGAGGCCGCGGGCTGGAAGGGCACAGCCGGGACGGCGATCGCCTCGGCCTCAGAGACCACCCGCTTCTACCGCTCGGTGGCCCGCGCCTATCACCGGCTCGGGGAGTTTCGGCTGTCGACGATCGCTCTCGACGGCGAGTTGGCCGCGTTCGACTTCTGCGTCGTACATTCAAAGCGCCTCTGGACGCTGAAGTGCGCCTACGATGAGCGCTTCAGACGCCTGTCGCCCGGCCTGGTGCTGCTCCTGTGGGAGGTCGAGCGCTCCTTCGAGCTCGGCCTCGAGGCGGTTGAGCTGCTCGGAGACGTCGAGGAGTACAAGCTGGCCTTCTCGACCAGCGACCGCCAGCACCTTCGATTTCGGGCCTACCGTCGGCGTCCCGGCTCCATGGCTCGATTCGCGTACCGGCGCTGGGCACGGCCGGCGCTGAGACACGGCTACCGCCAGCTCTCCAGGCGTCAGGGGCGGCAGGAGACGTCCCCCCGGTCGAGCACCTCGCCTGCCACGGTCACGAACGAATAGTCCGCATGCTGGGGGCGCAACTCGAGGCGCACGGCGCCGTACTGTGAGTCGTTGGAGAACCGCAGCCTGGGGTCGGACTCCTCGACACTGGTGAGCAAAGCTCCGCCGGCGCCGGAGATCAACTCGGTGATCCCGCCTCGGGGGCGAAACCGCTGCATATTGTGGTCGTGGCCGTTGAGGACGATTCGGGCATGACCCCTGACCGCGTCCCAGAGAGGGTCGACGTCCCCCTGGTCACCGTGATGGGGGCCCGCGCTGAACCGAGGTCGGTGCCAAAACGCGATGCGACAGTCCCCCCCCGCGGCGACTTGGCCACGGAGCCACCGCAGCTGCGGAGATCCCGGCTCGTGGTCGATCTCGGAGTTCAGGCTCAGGACCTGCCACCCGGAGACTCGAAACGCGTAGTAGGGGGGCGTGGGCGCCCCCAGCGCCTCCTCCCAGTAGGGGTTGTAGCCCTGTTCGGCGAGGGGGCCGTCGTGGTTCCCCGGAGTCGGCGCGGTCAGGGCTGCGATAGCGCCGTAGGTGGGCTCGTAGTTCCTCTCGAACTCTTCGGCGGTCCCCCGGTCGTAGACGTCGCCCAGGTAGAGGAGGCGATCCGGGTCGGAATCGGCGATCTGTTGGGCGACCGCCGCCGCTTTGGGCGTGTCCGTGCCTCCGTCGCCGACCGCCCATACGAGCGCGTCGGGGTCGCCGATCGAGGACACGAAGCCGCCTGCCTCCGGCGTGGCGGAGTCAGGCGCGTCCTCGAAGCCGACGATCAGGCTGAAGGCCGCCGCCGCCGCGACCACGACCAGACCGAGCACAAGGAGCGGTTTGACCTTCAAGCGGGGGAGCCCTTTCTGGATCGCTGAGGGGCAAAGCGCGCTCTGCCCGCCTTCGAGTCAATCGTGCCGGGCGAGTATAAACCGGCGCTAAGCCGCCACCGAGGACCTTTGGGAGCGGCTGGGCTGGGCTCGAATCGGTGGCCACCAAGAGATGAATCGCGACGCTCGCAACAGCGAGTCGTCCCACGGGGGCGACACGATCAGCCGCAACGCCGTCTTCGCGTTCGCCACGCAGATGAGCACGGCTGCGTTCACGGCCGCGCTCACGATCTACCTGGTGCGGGCGCTGGGCCCAGCAGGGTATGGGACGCTCTCGCTCGCGGTGGGGGTCACAGGGGTACTGCTGCGGCCGTCCGGCGCCGGCACCAGCCACGCGGCCGGCCGGTTCGTTGCGGAGCGGTATGGCGACATGAAGGGCATCGCCGCCGTGCTCGGCATGGCATTGCCGATTCGCCTGATGACCGCAGCCAGCGTCTCGGTGGCGCTGTTCGCGCTCGCCGGACCGATTTCGGATGTCTATGACGCGCCGGAGCTGGCCTGGCCGCTCAGGGGGGTGGCGATCGCCTTCTTCGGACAGAGCATCACGGAATTCATGCGGACCATCTTCGTTTCGCTTCGACGGACCTCCAGCGGCTTCAAGCTGATCCTCTCGGAGTCGGCGATGGAGTTCGTGGCCACCGTAGCCCTGGTCGCGTTCGGCGGGGGAGTTACGGGCGCAGCCTTCGGGAGGGCAGTGGGCTATGTGTTCGGCGCCGTCATCGGGGTGCTCCTGCTGGCCAGGCTCTTGGGCCGGTCGCCGCTCTTCGGGAGGGGCCCGAGCCCCGTCAGGCGACGGGAGTTCATGAGCTACGCCGGGGCGATGCTGATCGTGACTGGGGCGGGGTCCCTCTTCAGCTACCTCGACGTGCTGCTGATCGGTGCCTTCCTCACCACCACCGCCGTCGGTCTCTACAGCGCGCCCCTGCGCCTGATCGCGCTCGTTCAGTACCCCGCGCGGGCCCTCGCGCAGGGAGTGGCGCCGCGAATGGCTCGTCACCCCGATGACCCTCCCAACGTCGCCGCGCTTGAGCGAGCGATCGGCTACGTCGTGATCCTCCAGGCCGGGGTGGTGGTGTTCCTGACCTTGTGGGCGGATCCCATCGTGAGTCTGTTGCTCGGGTCGGAGTTCTCGGAGTCAGCCGAGGTCCTGAGGGCGCTGGGCCCCTTCATCTTCATGACGGCGGTTGGCTCCCTGCTGACCTCGCCGCTCAACTACGCGGGCGAGGGAAGGCGGCGGATCCCAATTTCGATCGCCACCGTGGTCTTGAACGTGGCGATCGACCTGGTCCTGATTCCGGAGATGGGCATCCTCGGCGCCGCGGTCGGAACCGACGTTGCATACGCCCTCTACGGGGGCTCTCACCTGTGGCTGTGTCACCGGCTGCTCGGCCTCCCACTGAGGCCGCTCGCGGCGACGGCCGCCCGAGCGCTCGTCGCCGCCGGGGCGATGGCCGCGGTTCTCGCACTGGTCGGCACCGGAAGCCTTTCGCCGCTCGAGTGGCTCGTCGGCCTGCCCGTCGCCGGCGCTGCCTTCGTGGCCGCTCTGCTCGCCACTCGGGCGCTGTCGCTGGGCGAGATCCGGGCAATGGTCAGATTGCTCAAAAAAACGCTTCGCCGTGGCTGACGCGTCAACTACCCTGGTCGGCTGATGTCAGTGCTCATCACGGGTGTGGCGGGCTTCATCGGCTCGCATCTGGCGGAGCGGCTTGTCGACTCCGGGGAGAGGGTGGTCGGGACAGATGGCTTCACGACCTACTACGACCCCACCCTGAAACGGAGGAACATCGAGGGTCTGGCGCGGCTCCGAGCGCTTCCGGCTGGTCGAGGGGAACCTCCGCGACCTCGAGCTGAGCGGTCTCCTTGCTGGAGTCGACGTCGTCTATCACCTCGCCGGCCAGCCGGGCGTCCGGCGAAGCTGGGGACGAGAGTTCGAGATCTATCTGAACGAGAACCTGCTCGCGACCCAGTTACTGCTGGAGGCCGTCCGTGAGACGGACGTGCGGCGATTCGTGTTCGCGTCGTCCTCGTCGGTGTACGGCGATGCCGAGCGCCTTCCAACGTGCGAGTCGGACACGCCGCAACCGGTTTCCCCCTACGGGGTCACCAAGCTCGCCTGCGAGCACCTCTGCCACCTTTACTTCTCGCGCTTCGGTGTACCGACGGTGCCGCTGCGGTACTTCACCGTCTTCGGACCGCGCCAGCGACCCGACATGGCTTTCACCCGCTTTATCGAAGCTGCGACAGAGGACCGGGAGATCGAGATCTTCGGCGACGGGCTGCAGAGCCGCGATTTCACGTACGTCGACGATGCGGTCAGCGCGACGATCGCAGCGTCGTCGCAGGGGCGGCCGGGCGAGGTGTACAACGTCGCGGGGGGCTCCCAGGCCACGGTGCTCCAAGTGATCGAGATCCTCGGCGACCTGCTCGGGCGCAACGTGTCGATGCGAGAGCTGCCCCCAGTTCCGGGCGACGTGCGACACACCGGAGCTGACATCACCAAGGCGCAACGCGATCTCGGGTACGAGCCGGGAACGAGACTCAGGGAAGGCTTGGCCCAACAGCTCTCCGCGCAGAGCCCGGCTCTACACCGCAGCTGACGACGCGTAACCGTCTCAGTCACCGGCGAGGTAGCGTGCCACGGACGGCGCGGGAGGAGAGATCTCCCCCGGGGCGCGAAGGCTGTAGCCGTAGGGCGCTATGCGGTCCTCGAACGAGCTCTCGAGGTGGCCAAGGTATGAGCGCTTGACAAAGTTGGCGCTGTTCCTGTTCCAGCGACTGATGTAGCCCTCGTTGAGGGCTGCCTTCACCTCCCAATCATCGTCGATGGGTTGGAGCCCGCTGAACCGGAAGACCCTTGCGAGCTCCCGCGGGCAGTCGGCGACCAGGTCTTCGTAGCGAACCAGCGCCACGTTGTCCAGGAGCGGCGCATCGGCGAGGAAACGCTCATGCGCCTCGACCCAATGCTCCAGGAGGGCATGGAGGCTGGCTTGAAGCGGGCCCAGGCGGGCGGCAAGCCTCGGTGGCACCCAAGCGAACAAGCGACTCCATCTCTTGGTCGCATATGCGACGGCAATCGGGTGCCTGATCACGGCCAGGAAATACGACTGGCCGGGGAACAGCGCTTGCAGGAAGCGCATCCTGATCAAGTTCGGGGGTGACTTCTCCAAAAGGACTGGCTTTGCCAGGTCCCAGTGCGAGCTCCACGCGGACCAGACACGGCGGCGGCTCTCGTCAGAAACAAGCCGCGAAGTCTCCGTGAGGTGGGCCTCGTCGTCGAACGCGAACCGACCAGGACCACCGTGAGGAACTGCCGTCGGATAGACGTCCTGGAGATGCTGCCCCTCGTCCTCCCAGACCCCGGTGTTCCAGAACGCGCTGACCTCGGGATGCTGAGCGATCCAGCGGGCCACCGGCGTGGTGCCGCTCCGGTGGAGTCCACCGACGAACAGAATCCTGTGCCCTTCGATCATGGTTGGGTGACGCGTCGGTCTGATCGCCATCGAAATCACTGTAGCCCGGATGGAAGCAGGGGCTATATTGGCCGGATGCTGAGAGGCCCGGACTTCTTCATCGTCGGAGCGCCCAAGTGCGGGACCACCGCGATGACGGATTACCTGGGCCAGCACCCGGAGATCGGCATGTGCGCCCAAAAGGAGACGCAGCATTTCGCCACCGATCTATACCCCCGGTTCGAAATAAGGAGTCGCCACGAGTGGCTGACGCAAGACGAGTACATGAAGCTGTTCGAGGGCGCGCAGAACAGGAAGAGGCTCGGCGAGGCCTCGGTCTGGTACCTGTACTCGTCCGCCGCCCCGCGCGAGATCAATGAGTTCTCGCCGGCAGCGGACATCATCGTGATGCTGCGCAATCCGCTCCAGGCGCTGCCGTCGCTCCACTCCCAGTTCGTGTTTATGGGAATCGAGCCCGTGGAGGATTTCGAGCGGGCCCTGGACCTCGACGAGGAGCGGGAGCGGGACGGAGCACCGAAGGGCTTTCCGCCACACTCCTACAGGTCGGCCGTCCGGTACTCCGAGCAGCTGAAGCGGTACCTCGACGTGTTTGGCCGCGACAGGGTCCACGTTGTCATCTACGACAGGTTTCGGGAACGCACACTTGACGAGTATCGTGCGACGTGTGAGTTCCTCCGTGTGAATCCGAGCTTCACCCCGGAGATCAGCGTCGTGAACCCCAACAAGCGCGTTAGGAGTAGGGCGCTGCGGAACCTGGCGGAGCGTACGCCGGAGCCGCTCCGCCAGGTGATCCACGTCGGCACCTCTCAGAGGCTTCGGCGGAGGACCGGGCTCGCTCTGAGGCGATTGAACACGAGGTTCGAGCCGCGGGAGCCGGTGCGGGACCAGGTGATGCAGTCACTCCGCCCCCTGGTCGCCCGCGAGGTCAGCGAGCTGCGGGCCCTGCTTGGGGTGGATCTGAGCTTCTGGCTCGATCAGTCACCGGGGCAGTAGAAACTGCGACCGTCGTGGCCGATAGCCTGAGTTCCAGGATGCACGGGCCTCAAGGCGTCGCCGACCGTACGGGTTGAGACCAGTGCCAGTCGCGCCGCGCAAGGGCGGGAGGCTGACGGTGGTGACGCTCATCGACATCGTCGGCGTAGGGGGTGGTGGGGAGCGGCTGGCGATGGAGGTGGTCAAGCGCCTCGACCCGGATCGGTTCGAGCGCATCCTCTGCGTCAGCCGCTGGTCCGCCGATGAAGCGAGCGACTTGGAGGGCGCGGCGCTCGATGAGCTGCGCCGATCCGGAGTGCGGTTCCTGGGGCTCGAGCGCAGCTCTGCGGCGGCCGTTTGGTCGTGGCGTCCGCTGGTCTCGCTCCTTCGCTCCGAGCCGGTCGACGTCCTCCACGCTCACAAGTTCGGTTCGAACGTGTGGGCCGCCGTCTTGGGAAGGTTCGCCCGCACGCCCGTGGTGATAGCCCACGAGCACACCTGGTCGTACGAGGGCCAGCCGCTCCGGCGACTGCTCGACCGCTACCTGATCGCGCCGCGCGTCGATGCCTTCGTCGCTGTCTCTCGGGAGGACCGACGGCGGATGATCGAGGTTGAGGGAATCAGCGCGGAGAAGATCCGCTTCATTCCCAATGGCATTGCGACGATGCCCCGGGATCGGGGCAACGACTTGCGCGCCGAGTTCGGAATCGACGCCCGGGACCCAGTGATTGGGGCCGTTTCCGGCTTGCGAGCACAGAAGGCGTACGACGTGCTCTTACGCGCCGCTGCGATACTGAGGCCGCAGTTCCCGCGCCTGCGGGTGCTGATCGCCGGGTGGGGCGAGGAGAGGGCCCACCTCGAGGCGCTGATCGACGAACTGGGACTCGAACGGACAGTGACGCTGCTCGGGCACCGTGCGGACATTCCGGACTTCCTCGAGGCCCTGGACGTGGCCGTATCCTCGTCCGACTTCGAGGGCAGCCCACTCTCGATCATGGAGTACATGGAGGCTGGTAAGCCGGTCGTCGCTACTCGCGTCGGGGGTGTGCCAGACCTGATCGAACAGGGGGTTCACGGGCTGCTCGTGGAGCGGCGGAACCCGAGCGCTCTTGCCGCTTCGATCGCAGAGCTCCTCCGCGATCCGGATCGAGCCGCCAAGATGGGCGTGCGCGGCCGCGAGAGGCGGCGCAGCGAATTCGATATCGAGGTTACCCGGCGCAGGTTCGAGGAGCTCTACGAGGAACTCTGGACCGCCGCGCGAGCCGATCATTCGTCCAGATAGCCGGGCTGATCTGAAGATCGCCGAAGCTGCGGCCGACTCTCCGGGTGATGCTGCGAATCGCCCGCCCGCCAGTCGCCCTTGCCGCTTTGGCCCTGCTGCTGGCAGTCGCCGTGCTCGCCGGGCTGCGCCCGTTGCCCAGCGCTTCGGCGGCAGGCTCATCGGCTCGCTGCGGCGTCGCGAAGGACGGAACCGGCGCGAGCGAAGCGCTTAAGGGCACCGCCGGCCACGATGCGATCAAGGGCGCGGGCGGCCGCGACCTGATCAAGGGGCTGGGCGACGGCGACTGCCTGCGCGGAGGCACGGGTGCCGACACGGTCAGGGGCGGCCCCGGTCGCGACCTTCTCGACGGGGGTCCAGGGCGTGACAAGCTGGTGGCGGCCGACGGCCAACGCGACGTGGTCCGCTGTGGACGGGGCAGGGACCTGGCCCGCGTCGACGCAAAGGACACGACCAGAGGCTGCGAAAGGACGAGGCGTCCTGCCGACGGCGGAAACCCCGGCGGCGGTGGCGGCGGAATCCCCGGCGGCGGTGCCGGGTATCCCTCGCTCGCCGATGTCGATTGGGAAGGCGACTTCGACTCCGGCTGTCAGCTCACCGGATCACTCTCCGGAGCGTGGGACAACAACGCGACCAACGCCGACTCGACCGGCAGCCAGACGACGATTGAGCGCACTGTTGTGGGCGAGGGCCAGTGCGCCGCGAAGTTCGTCAACAATGCCTCGAACACCATGACCCGCGCGGAGCTTGCGCGTTCCGCCACCGGCGACGATCCCGAGTTCACCTACGAGGTGCTGGTGCGGGTGCCTTCCGGCCAGACGTTCCCGGATGGCGCCAACATCACGCAGACCATGATGGAGAAAGGCGACGGCGACGGATGCTACGGGGGAGGGTGGAAGATAAGCGACGGCACGGGAAGCAGCGGCGGTGAGCTCGAATTGCGGACCGTCCCGGCGTGCACCCGCCCCCAGACAAAGCAAAGCTTCCCTGCTGGGGAGCTGCCCCGCGACAGGTGGTTTGCGCTCAAGGTCCACGAAAAGTTCTCGAACGATCCTCAGGTGGGTTTCGTTCACGCGTGGATGGACGCCGATGGTCCAGGCCCCGTCGGGTACGTCGAGGTGGTGCCAAAGACCCACGTTGACAACGAGACCGGCCGGCAGGTGCGGCTGCGCATCGGCTCCTACCGGCAGGCCTCCGACCACACGAACGTTCTCTACATGGACGGCTACCACCTCGACTGCATCTTCCACTGCTGAGCACGTCCGCGGTCTGCTCCACCCGGATTTCAACGTTCCCATCCGAAGAGTCAGGGATGGAGCATTGAGCGTGCGCGGCTGGCGAGGTGCCGCTAGCCGCGGCCCGGGCGCAGCGCGTGCAGCACGCTCCACGCGGCACTGGCCCTGAGCTTGCGAACGACGGGTGAGACCTTCCATCGGAAGCGGCGCTCGTCGTCGGCGCGAGTGACGACGATGCGGGGCCAATCCAGCGGCCCGGTCGGCCGCTTCAGCCTCGCGGGGAGGGTGCCGGCGGCGTGGTACCCCGCATGCCTCGCGGCCTCGACGACGCGAGCGTCGTAGTCGCCGTAGGGATAGGCGAGAGAGGGGCATGGCCGTGCCAGGCGCCGCTCTATCTCCTGACGCGACGTCTCGAGCTCGTCCTTCAGCGCGGCATCGTCGAGCGTCGGGAGCCGTGGATGGGAACGGGTGTGGGAGCCGATCTCCCAGCCGGCCTCCGCGAGGCGATCCAGCTCCTCCCACGACATGGGCACCAGCTCCTCGGCGTGCTCTGTGTCACGCCAGTGGTCGACGCCGGGCCAGGCCATCGGCTCCTCGCTGCCCACGTACGCGGTGGGCGCGAACACTGTTGCCACGAACCCCACCCCCGAGAGGATCGGGAGCGCAAGCTTGATCACCGAGCGGTATGCGTCGTCGAACGTGATCGCCAACGTCTTCGGTGTGGGCCCGGTGACGGCTTCGTGGAAAGTCACGCCCCGGTAGCCCCGATCCGCGAGCATCGAGACGTGCTCCTCCAGGTGCTGGGGTGCGATCGACAGTGACGCGGGCCAGCGCTCGCTGACGGCGTGATAGCCGAGGGCGAGCACGTCACTCAACTCCTTGGAGGTCGCTCCGGGAGCGAGCGATGGCCAGGAGTGCCGGCGCCAGTCCGAGCAGCAGCCAGATGTCCTTGGCGTACACCCTCGAGGTGAAGAAGGCGCCCGCCAAGAAGCCTGCCAGAGCGACGAACAGGGCGCGGGCGAGCATCTCCATGGGGAGATCTCGCTGCCGGACGAACAATCGCGCCGCCTTGAGGGTCGACTGGAGACAGAATCCGACGATCAACAGGAAGAGCATCAGCCCGACGAGCCCAGCCTCCGCCCACATCTGGAGGTAGGTGTTGTGCCCGACCTTGGGTGTACCGACGATGTACTTGCCTCGAACGTTTGCGCCCGGCTGAAGCAGGTAATGCACTGAGGACACCGGAAAGTTGCCGATACCGACGCCGTGCACAGGCTGGTCCTCGACCATTCGCCAGCCGACCGTCCAGAGGTCCACCCGGCCCGAGCCGCTGCCGATGCTCGAGACGTGGCCGCGCAGATCTGGGGAGGCGACGTACCGGTAGTAACCGACGCCGGCGAGAGTCAAGGCGAGCATGAGGACGACTAGCCGCCCGCGCCATCGGGAGCCGACGACAATAAACGCGGCCAGCCCGACGGCGAGGGCGATCAGGCCACCCCGCGAGCCGGTGAGGAAGACTCCGGCGGCGCACAAGCCGGCAGCGCCCAGGGCTGCGAAGCGCGCCGGCGGGGATCGCTTCAATGCCGCGGCGAGGCCGAGGCTCAGTGCCAGGCCGGCCACAAGCAACGCTGCCAGCTCTCCCGGCCTGGCGATCGAGCTGCCGAGGCGCGCTGAATTGTCCAGGGTCGCAGGAGTGAAGATCAGCCCGTAAAGCGCGTTGATGGAGGCTCCGGCGACAAAGGCGGCCACGATTCCGATCGCCTGGGTGCGTGTGCGAACGGCCGTGAAGATGATCAGGAACAGGATGGCGTTGAGCGCCAGGCGGGAGAACCCGGTGAGGGCCTCGCCCGGGTCCTCCGCCCAGATTTGGCTGAGCGCTGCCCAGCTCAAGAACAGCACCAGCGCGTATGTGAGCCCGGGATGTGCCGACATGAAGTCCGACCTGGCGTCCCGTCGTGTGGCCAAGGTCGCGAGCCACGAGATCGCCAGCAGCAGCCCGGCGAGCTTGGCGAAGGTGAGCCCGGGCCCGGCGAGGGTCGGCACCTGGGAGGCGAAGGTGAGAAGCGTGAACAAGACCAGACCCACGTAGAGGTCGGCGAGCACGAGGAGCACGAACCCGAGGCTGATCGCAGCCGCGATCGCGAGGCGCGGGTCGATTCCGGCCAGCAGGCCGACCGAGCCGGCCATGACGCCGAGGGTGGCCGACAGCCCCCATCTGCCGAGACGTGACTCTGCTGGCACGGTGGGATTCTCGCAGCCGGGTCGGTGGATGGGCGGGATATGCTCGGCCCGTGGCGCGGCCAGCGACCAGCCAGGCTCGTGGCGGGACCGCCGAGGTGATCGCCGACCCCCACCGCCTGGCCGAGATCGAGCCGGAGTGGCGGTCCCTCGCGGAGCGGCGGGGCAACGCGTTCCTGACCCCGGAGTGGTATTTCGCCTGGCTGCGAACGTACGGCGCCCACGCCGATCCGGCGGTGATCGCAGTCGGCGACGCGGCCGGCGATCTGCGGGGCGTCGTGCCCCTGGCCCGAGATCAGGCGGCGCGGCCGAGGTCACTCAGGTTCGGCGGCGCCAACCTCGCCGATCACCTTCACCCGGTCGCCGCGGGCGTCGACGAGGAGGGGGTCGCGGCGGCCGCGGGCGCCAGGCTGGGCGCCGAGGTTTCGGGCTGGAGCGCGATCGTCCTCGACAATGTCGATGTCGATGCCGGCTGGTGGCGGGCCATGATGTCCGCCGCCCCCCTGTCGCTCGCGGCTGTCTCCTACCGTCAGACGACCCTGCCATGGATCGAGCTGCCCTCTAGCTGGGAGGCCTACCTGGCGAGCCGCAGCCGCAACCTCCGCAGCCAGCTCGGCAGGAAGCTGCGGGCTCTCGAGCGCGACCACGAGGTGCGTTTCCGTCGCACGCAAACCGCTGCGGAGCTGGGGAGAGACCTGGAGGCGTTCTTCCGTTTGCATTACGCCCGGTGGGAGTCACGCGGGGGCTCGACCTCCGCGAGCGAGCGGACGCAGATGTTCCACGCGGACTTCACTGCGGCAGCGCTCGAGCGAGGCTGGTTGCGCCTCTGGCTGATGGAGGTCGACGGTGAGTCGGTTGCTGCCTGGTACGGGTGGCGCCTGGGAGAGCGCTACTCGTACTACCTCGCCGGATTCGAGCCGCGCTGGTCGGATGCCAGCGTCGGGCTGTTGCTCTTAGCCCACACCGTGCACGAGGCAATCGGCGAGTCCGCCTCGGTTTACGACCTGCTGCTCGGCGATGAGGCTTACAAGCAACGCTTCGCCACCGCCGCGCGCCCGGTTGAGACCGTAATCCTGACCCGCTCCTTCCACCCGGTGCGCCTGCTGGTCAGTGCCGAGGCGGCTCTTTGGCGAGCCCACAGGCGGCTCCCGCCCCGGATCCGCGAGCGGTCCCGGTCACTCGCAGGGGTCGTGAGGAGGCGACTTCCCTCCTTCCGACAGCGCTAGCCCTCCAATGGCTGCCGCTCGGCGGCCTGCGGTGTGCGCTCTCGCTGTGACGGAGGCGCGGGCCGCGGCTGAGGCCCGGCGTAGTAGTGGTAGTCCGACCGACCCGGCCTCGGGGTTCCGACCACCGCGAACCCGGCCGGCCTGACGCCGTGCTCGGCGAGCAGCTCCCCAAGCTGGGCGAGCTTCCCGAGGTGGGTCTTGCCGACCCCCGCGACGAGCACAACGTCGTCAACGTAGTCGACCAGCGGAAGAGCGTCGATGACGTCTGTCAGGGGAGGAGAGTCGACGATCACGAAATCGGCCAACCGCCGCGCCTCGGCGACCAGCTCTCGGGCCGCCGGCAGAGCGAACAGGTCGCTGATCCAGCCTCCCTCGTAGTCGGCCAGCAGGATGCCGAGGTTCGAGCCGAAGGTGGGCGTCGTCACGAGCGCTTCCTGGAGCGCGATGCTCTCGACCAGGACGCTCGCGACCCCGTACTTGGACTTGAGGTTGAGTGCCGCACCGATCCCGGGCCGCCGCAGATCGGCCTCGATCAGGATCACGTTGTGGCCGGCGGTTGCCAGCGAGGAGGACAGGTTGACGGCGGTCGTCGTCTTCCCCTCGGAGGGAGACGAGCCGGTGACCAGGATCGCGTGCGATTGGGAGCCCGAAGCTCGGCGCGAGACCGCCAGCGTCCCTCGAAGCGTCCGGTAGGCCTCGGAGGTCGCCGGCGAGAGCTCGAGAGGGCCAAGCGGCCTCTCGGTGCGGTTTCGGGGCTGCCGCGGGATGCGGGCCAGGATGGGGAGGCGGTATAGCCGCCTCAGCTGCTCCTCGCGACGCAACCGGGGGTCGAGGACCTGGAAGGAAAACGCCGCGCCGATACCGAGCACCAACCCGGCGATCAGTCCACCGGCGATGCTGAGCGCCGGGCGGGGCGAGGCCTGGCGGGTTGGGGGGGTGGCCTTCGTCTCAACGCTCATGCTCGGATTGGGCCCGCTCCGGAGCTGCTCGAGCTGCGCTATCTGGGCCCGGGTTGCGGGATCGCCGGCCCCCTGCCTGACGCGGGCCTCGAGCACGGGGAGAATCTGGTTGACCCCGGTGTGGAGCTCGTCGGTCCGCTCGGCGACCGCTTCGTTGGCGAAGGCGTTGGCGAGCTCGGCGGACTCGCTGGGCGAACCGGCCTCCGCCGTAACGGCGACGATGTTGCTCGAGGCGACTGGTTCCGCCGTCACCTTCCCCAGGAGCTTCTGGGCGCTCAGGGAGGAGTTGAGCGCCTCCTTGACGCGCTCGGCGACGTCCACGTTCTCCACCAGCCGGGACGCCGTCTCCACGTCGCGGGTGGGATCGGAGGATCCCTGAATCAACCCCGGCAGCCCGAATGGGGCGGCTTCAGTGGCTTCGTAGGGAGAGATCAGGAGGTCGGCCTCGGCCTCGTACACCTTGTCCGCCGTGACCACGTAGACGATCGCGACGGTCGTGGTGATCACAACCGCGGCGACCACGATCCAGATCCGCTCGCGCAGGGTCTGGAGGTAGCGGCTTAGTCCCGCCGCCTCCTCGGGTGGCTGGATCCAGTCGGCCGCGCGCGCACTGCGCTGCTGGGGGCTCAGACCGTCCTCCATGAGCCCCGCATTGTTGCATTGGCACCGGGCGCAGCGAGGGACGTGGCGGACGATCTGATCTAGGCTCGCCGGGTGCGGCTGGCCGTATATACCGACTACGCCTACCACCGGGTGGGGGGCGAGGTGTTCGCCGAGCGCGCCTTCGCTCTGTTCCTCGGGCGGCTGTCGGGAGAGTTGGACCGTCTCGTCCTGGTCGGGCGCGAGGCACCTGCGGTCACCGGCGCCCGCTATGCGGTTGGAGCAGGGGTGGAGCTGGTGTCGCTTCCGTACTACCGCAGGCTGTCCGAGCCCTGGAGCGTGCTGCGCTCTTCGATCTCATCGCTGGCCAGGTTCTGGCGGGCCCTGCGCGGCGTCGATGGCGTCTGGCTGCTCGGCCCGCACCCACTGGGGATCGCCTTCGCGGCGCTGGCGGCGGTGCGGCGACGCAGGGTCGTGCTCGGGGTTCGCCAGGACATACGCGCGTACGTGGAGTCCCGGCACCCGAACCGGCGCTCGCTCCGGCTCGCGGCCGCCGTCCTCGACGCGGCGTGGCGCTTGCTGGCCCGCCGGTTCCCCGTGGTGGTGGTCGGCCCCGAGATCGCCACCCACTACGCCCGCGCGACGGCGCTGCTAGAGATCACCGTCTCGCTGGTCGACCGAGCGCGACCTCGTCCCCGTCGACGCGGCGCTCAGCCGCCCGTATGACGGCGAGCTGCGGGTGATCAGCGTCGGCCGGCTGGAGGCGGAGAAGAACCCTCTGCTGCTCGCCGACGTGGCGGCCCTGCTGCTCCAGGACGGCGATCGCTGGCGGCTGATCGTCTGCGGCGAAGGCGGGATGCAGGCGGCGCTCGAAGATCGCCTCCGCGAGCTGGGCGTCGCCGAGCGAGTGGAGCTCCGCGGCTACGTCCCCTACGGGCCCAAGCTCCTCGCCTTGTATCAGGACAGCCACGCCTTCTTGCACGTCTCGTGGACCGAGGGCTTTCCGCAGGTGCTGGTGGAGGCGTCCGCCGCCGGCCTGCCGGTGGTCGCGACCGACGTCGGCGGGGTGGCGGCGGCGGTCGGGGACGCGGTTCGCCTGGTCCCTCCCGGAGATGCCGGCGCCGCGGCGTCCGAGCTCCAGGCGATCGCCGCGGACCGGGGCTTGAGGGAGGGCCTGATTCGCGCCGGTCACGACTACGCTGCGGCGCGGACCGCGACCGCCGAGGTGAAGCGCGTGGCGGACTTCCTGCGCGGCGCGTCGCCCCCGGCTACGGGTCGTTCCAGCGGCGATCGGAGAGGGCGAAGAAGCTGACCTCCTCGAGTCGCGCGAACGCCGCGATCCGCTGAGCGGCGCTGTACAGCGGGTGGCAGGCCGTGAGCACGAGTCGCTCATAGCCGACCCTGTGGATGATCCCGACGGCGGAATCGTCCACCACCCTGGTCTCCTGGACCCGGTAGGCGAAGTTGGCGTAGGGCATCTCGATACGGATCTCGTCGCCCTGCTCGAGCTGGTCGAGATGACGAAACGGAGCCAGGTAGGTGGTGCGGTGCCCGGCAATCGCGACGGTGCCGCCCTGGCCTGGGAACGGCGTCTCGGGATAGTGCCCCGGGCCCTTCTGAAGACTGGCGGTGTCCGTGCCCTCGACGACGACTACGTCGACGTCGATGGTCGGGATGCTGAGCCGGCCGATCGCCTCGCCGTTGGGGGCGCGCTTTGCGAACAGGCCGGCGAGGATCTCGACCTTCTTGCGGATCTCCTCGACGTGCTCGACCTCGCGCAGGTCCGCCCTGGCCGGGAACCTGCCCTCCAGCTCGGCGAGCTCGTCCTCGGCCTCGCCCTGCTGGATCGACCCGTAGACGGTCGACACGGGCTCCTTCCAGGCCAGGGTGGTTGCCACGTCCGCGAGCACCACCAGGCCGGCGGTCATCAACGCCACGGAGAGGATGCGAAGCGTACGGCGCACGGCGCACAATGATGGCGGACCGGCCGGGCAGCGGCACGTCTTCACCGGGTTGGAGCGTGCGAGACTTCGCGCCCGTGAGCGAGCCTCCCGTGCAGCGGACCGCCTCCTATGAGGCCGACCCCGAGCAGGTGGGGCGCGTCCTGCTGCTCTATTCGGGGGGGCTCGACACCTCGGTGATGCTGCGCTGGATCCAGGAGCGCTACGGAGCCCAGATCGTCACCCTCACCGTCAACCTCGGCCAGCCCGGTGAGGACTGGGACGTGGTGGTGGGCAAGGCGCGCGATCTCGGGGCGCTCGACGCGGTCGTCGTCGACGCCCGCGAGGAGTTCGCACGCGACTACGTGCTGCCGGCGATCAAGGCCAACGCGCTCTACGGGGGCGGCTACCCCCTGTTCACCGCGCTCGGGAGGCCGCTGATCGCCAAGCTCGCCGTCGCCGAGGCTCGCCGCGCGGGCTGCGACACGGTCGCCCACGGCTGCACCGGGAAGGGAAACGACCAGGTGCGGATTGAGGCGACCCTGGCGACGCTCGACCCCGAGCTCCGCGTGATTGCGCCGGTTCGCGAGTGGCGCATGGGGCGTGAGGAGGAGATCGCCTATGCCCGGGAGCACGGGATCCCGGTCAAGGGCGGCACGGAGGCACCGCCGTACTCGATCGACGACAACCTCTGGGGACGCTCCTCGGAGGGGGGTGCGATCGAGGATCTGGGCTTGCCGCCCGGCGCCGACGTCTTCGAGCTGGTGACCAGCCCGGAGGACGCCCCCGACCGGCCCGAGCTGGTCCGGGTCGGCTTCGAGCACGGCTGTCCCGTGTCCCTGGACGGCCAGCCGCTCGGGCTCGTCGACCTGCTCGAGCGCGCCGCCGAGCTGGGGCGGCGGCACGGGGTCGGGATCGTCGACCAGATCGAGGATCGCATCGTTGGGCTCAAGGTTCGGGACCTCTACGAGGTGCCGGCGGCGGCGATCGTTCTCACCGCCCATCGCGAGCTCGAGAGGCTCGTCTCGACCATTCACCAGAACACCTTCAAGCGGGCACTCGAGGACAGGTGGGCGTACCTGTGCTACGCGGGCCTGTGGCACGAGCCGCTGCGTTCGGATCTCGATGCGTACATGGACTCGGCAAACGAATTGGTCACCGGCGAGGTCACGATGAGGCTCTACAAGGGCTCGGCGACCCCGGTGGCGCGCAGCTCGCCCTACGCGCTCTACGACCGCTCGCTGGCCTCGTTCGGCGACTCGGGGGGCGACTTCAGCCAGGCGGCAAGCCCGGGGTTCATCGAGCTGTTCACCCTTCAGAGCCGGATGGCCCACCGGATCCGGGCCCGCGCCTCAGAGGAGCGAGAGCAGAGGGGAGGGGAGTGATGGCAGCGATCTACGAGCTGATCGGTCGCCTCGTCGTGCGGTTCGTCCGGACGCGCTACCGGCGCCAGATCCGCATCGCGCTCGGCATCGGCATCGCCGGAGTCGTGGCCGGCGCCTATCTGGCGGCGACCCGCGAGCCACCCGAGGGCTAGTGGCGGTCGGCGCCCGCGCTGCAACACGCATTGCAGCCCCGGCCTCGCCAATGCCGGCTTCATGACTTCCTAACGATTCGCTAGGATGCCGCCGCTTGACACCGCCGAGCCTCCCGGGTCTTCTCCGGGAGGGCGGGGGAACCACTGAGGCGGCCCAGGCGGCCGGCTTCGGGGCGAGTCGCGGCAAGCGCCGCGTAGCGCCAGTCCTTCGGCGCGAGCCCGTCAGCTAACCCCGCAGGCAGTGAAGGATGGACCGTAGGCATCTGACAAGAGCCGCACGCGCGCACGCCCGGGGGCGTTACCGCCGCGTTGGCGTGCTCGCGCTGGCCGCGGGCGCGGTGCTCGCTGTGCCCGCCGCCCAGACCGGCGCCCAGAGCGTCGACGAGCTGAGCTCCAAGATCGCCTCGGCCGAATCGCAGGCGCAGAGCCTCGGCGCCGAGATCGACGCCAGCGCTTCGCAGCTTGCCGTGGCCCGTTCCGAGGCGGCCGCTGCCGCGGCGCGAGAGGCCGAGCTCTCCATCGTGCTGGCGCAAGGCCAGGAGCGCGAGGCCCAGCTCGAGGTCAGAGTCCAAGAGACCTCGGCACAGCTCGCCAGGGCTCGAGCCCGCCTGCGCCGGGCCCTGGGGACGCTCTCGACCCGTCTCGTGTCGATCTACGAGGGCGACGCGCCGGACGCCACCGAGCTGCTGCTGGACTCGAACGGCTTCGATGACCTTGTCAATCGCGCCGAGCTTCTCGGCCGGATCGAGAGCGCCGATGCGGCGCTCGCCGCCCGGGTGCGCCAGCTCCGCAACCTGGTCTCGGCGCAGCTCGCCGAGGTGAAACGCGCTCGCGCCGAGGCGGTCGCCTTCAATCAGCGGATCGCTGCCGCCCGCGAAGCGATCGCCGGCGTTCGCGCCACGGCCGAGGCTCAGGCGGCGCGGCTCGAGCAGGCTCGTGCCGAGCAGGCGGCGGCGCTCTCCAGCCTCCGGTCCCAGGTCGCGACCTGGGAGGAGCAGGTGCAGCAGGCGCAACAGGTCTCTGCGGCAGAGGCACAGCAGACCGTTTCCAGCTGGTTCGGGGACTGGGCGATCCCGCAGGCGATCGTGATGTGCGAGTCGGGCGGCAACTTCGGCGCCGTCAATCCGTCCTCCGGCGCCGGTGGCGCCTACCAGATCCTGCCCTCGACCTGGCGCCTGTACGGCGGCAGCGGCGCTCCACAAGACGCCTCGCCTCAGGAGCAGAGCGCGATCGCCTCGCAGATCTGGGCCGACTCCGGGCCGGGCGCCTGGGTTTGCGCCCAGTAGGGCTGCTCTCAACGAGAGGTCTCGGGCGCCTCTAGGCCGCCCGCGCCGGGCGTTCGGGCTGCCGCCGCCCCCGGCAGCACGTCCTCGGGCGAGGGCGCGAGGTCATCGGGGGGCTCGCCCCTCCAGTCCGCCCGCGAGAGCGCCACGGTGGCGAGGGCCAGGACCGCCAACACGCCGGCCCCCGCGACGACGAAGCTCGTGCGAGGGCTGAAGACCGCGGCCACCGCGCCCCCGATCACGAATCCCAGCCCCGGCATCGCCGTGCCCAGGGACTCCAGCAGCGAGATCACGCGAGCCTGATAGTCGGCGCGGGTCAGCTGCTGGACGGCGGTGATCAGGGCGACCCACTGGATGCCGTTGCCGGCCCCTCCCACGGCCGATGCGACGCAGGCGGCGAAGAGGGTGGGGGCAGCGCCGGTGGCCAGGTAGGCGCAGCCGATCGCCAGGGTGCTCGCCGGCAGCAGGATCCGAAGCTCGGTGTGCCGCAGGGCCGCGAACGCGAGCCCGCCGACGACCATGCCGCCCCCCCAGCTCGCCAGCAGCGCGCCATAGCCGGCGTCACCCGCGTCCAGGGTCTCCTTTGCGAACACCACCTCGATCGGGATCACGACCGCGAAGAAGACGAACGCCATCGCCTGGGCCGTCGAGCAGCAGCCGGAGCTGGCGGTGGGACCTGACGTAGCTCAGTCCCTTGCGCAGCCGGGTGGTCCACCCAACGGCCTCCGCCTTGGCGCGGGGCAGGCTGGAGGCGGTGGCGAGCAAAAGCGCCACGGCGCCGAAGGAGGCGGCGTCAGCGAACAGCGCCGTCTCTGGCCCGGCGGTGGCCACGATCACGCCCGCCAGCGCCGGTCCGGCCGCCGCGCTGACCGTGAACTCGATGTTGAGCAGCGCGTTTCCCTCGCGCAGCAGCCCGTGCGGCGTCAAGACGGTCGCCGCCGCCGCCCTGGTCAGAGTGCGTCCGCAGGCAGCGAGCGTGCCGGCGAGCGTCGCCAACGCGATCACGGGCGGGAGGGAGAAGTCGGTGGACAGCACGGCGAGACCGGCGAAGGCCGCCGCCTGCACGACGCTCAGCGCGGGCAGGCTGACGCGGCTGTGGAGCGACTCGAGGCGGGCGACCAGCGGCGGCGTGGCCAGGGCCGGCGCGAACTGAAGCCCCACGAAGAGGGCCGCGGTCGCCAGCGGGCTCCCCGTCTGGTCGAAGACGAGCAAGGCCAGCGCGATCTCTCCCAGCCAATCGCCCAGCTCGTCGACGAAGCGAGCCAGGGCCAGCCGGCGGAAAGCCGGCAGGCGAAGCGGGCGAAGGGCGGGGCGCACGGGCGCCTACCTTAGAACCCGGTACTGACAGGTTTTGGTCGGGTTAGAGCGAGGTACTGGCAAGTTTCCGCCGTTTTCGCTAGGGTTTTGCAGGCATCGGCCTCTCAGATGGGGGCCCTTCTTTCAAGGAAGAAAGGAACGGTCATGGGTTACTCGCGTCGGTAGGCACCACTAGAGATCACTAGCACCGCGCCGCGGCTCCACGGATGCGTGGCCCCAGCAGGGGCCCGTTCGTGATCGCGGCGCCTGCTTTTGGCGAGGCGTCGAGGAGGGCTCAGGCCCGGAGCCGCGGCCGAGCGGTGGTGCCGGCTGTCGCGTACTCGTGGATCCGCCGGTCGAGCGCAAGCTCCGTCTCGAAGTCGGCGTCCTCCCCGTGACGGTAGGGCAGGTCCTTGTCGACCAGGAGCTCGGCCAGGATCTCGACCAAGTTCGGGTCGAGCTGGGTACCGGCCGAGCGGCGCAGCTCGGTGATCGCCTCGTGGGCGCTCACCGGTTGCCGGTAGGAGTCGCGCGCCGTGAGCACGTCGTAGGTGTCGGCGACGGCGATCACCTTCGACAGCATCGGGATCTCGTCGCTGCGGAGGCTCTGCGGGTATCCCAGGCCGTCGAGGCGCTCGTGGTGGGCCAGGATGATGTCGCCGACGGGCTGGTAGCCGTCGATCTGGGAGACGATGCGGGCCCCCTCGTACGGGTGCTTGCGAATCTCCACCCAGTCGGCCTCGGTGAGCTCCACGTTCCCCTTCAGGATCCGGTCGGGGAGGATGAACTTGCCGATGTCGTGCAGCAGGCCCGCTGTGTGGGCGAGCTCCTGCTCCTCCTCGGAGAGGCCCGCGGCGGCGGCGATCTCGCGCGAGTAGCGGGCGACGGCGGCGCTGTGGCGCGCGGTCATCCGGTCGCGGAGGTCGAGCGTCCGCAGCAGGGCGCTCAGCAATGCGACCTGGAAGCCGGCCAGCTGCTTGGCCCGCAGCTCCAGCTCGTCGGCCCGCTGCTGGGAGACCAGGAGCGCCCCGATCAGATACTGGAAGACGATCACGACGACGGCGAACATGGCGATGGTCGGAAGGCCGAACTCGACGTAGAGGAAGGCGACGCCGACGGCCAGCAGGGCGGAGGCGAGCTCGGAGGGGAGCAGCGGGGCCAGCCCTCGGCGCGCTGCTGTCCACAGCGAGGTCCCGTCCACGTAGCTGGAGTAGCCCGCGATCAGGGTGAAGTTGATCGCCAGGGCGACCACGAAGAGGGCGAACACGCACAGGTAGAAGAGCCCGTCCGTCTGGCCGATCCCGGCCCCCTGGAGGACCGGCCGAGAAGGCGAGCCCGGAGATCAGCGGGAACCAGGCGTAGGTGACCAGGTTGATCAGCAGCGTCGCCGCCGCGTAGCGGAACCGGAGCCACGCGGCGGCCATGGTCGCGACCCCGATCACGGCGGCCGGCGTCTCCCCCAGGAAGACGGTGGCGGTGACGATGGTCAAGAAGCTCGACGAGATCACCATCCTGCTGGCCGGGGTGTCGACCGCCGTCAGTTCGCCCACCACGGAGGTGGCCAGCAGGATGGCGAACAGGCCCAGGCCCCAGTTGGAGTCGCCGTTGAGCCAGATGGCGACCACGAGCGCCGCGGCCAGCGCGGCCAGCTCGAGGGCGATGACCCTCTTGCTTGGGCGTCCTGGCATACGGGTCGTTTTAGCCGCGCATCGCGGCGACGGACTGGCCGTTCGCCGATGGCTCGCGCATCGAGCGGATGAACCGGTCGAGGTCCGTGGTTGAGAATCGACGCTGCCCGCCAGGCGTCCGGTAGACGGGAACCAGCCCCTGGTTCGACCAGCTGCGCAGCGAGGCGGCGCTGACGCCCAGATAGGCGGCCGCCTGGCCAACGTTCAGTAGTCGCATCTGTCCTCCCATCTCTGTTGAGGTCCTAGAGTCAAGACGTAAATCGCATAAAGGGCCCGTTTGGTGCGGTTTCTGACTAAGTTTTTCGCACTTTACACAGCTTTTTGCAAGTTTCCGGCCTGCGAAACGCCGGATTCCGATCCATGATCGCCCCTCGGCGACCTCCGTGCGCCGGTTGCAGGCGTTTCGTTGCCGGGCAGCAGGGTTCGGTCGATCGGCCTGGTTAGACTCGCAAGCCAGGTGGTCGATCCGGAGCGAGAAGACGCCGCTGCGGACGCGCCGGCGGACCCCGGCGAGGGGGACCCGATCCTGGGTGCCACCCTCAATGCGCTGAAGCAGGCGGCGGAGGGCGTCGAGATCGAGCGGCGGGTGGCCGAGACCCTTCAGCGGAGCCTCTTGCCGCGGCTGCCGGTCGTGCCTGGCCTGCGGCTTGCGGCTCGATACCGGCCCGGAGGCGCGGAGGCCAGTATCGGGGGGGACTGGTACGACGCGATTCCCCTGCGGGGTGGAAACGTGGCGATCGCGATCGGAGACGTGGTCGGACGCGGCGTCAAAGCCGCGGCGCGAATGGCGCACCTGCAAAGCGCCTTGCGCGCCTACGCGCTTGAGTCCCTGCGACCCGCTTTGGTGCTGGAGAGGATGAACAGCTTCGTGCTCGAGGGAGAGCAGGGCGGGATGGTCACGCTGCTGTATGCGGTCGTCGACCCGGATGGGCACACCGTGCAGGTGGCAAGCGCGGGCCACCCGCCGCCCCTGCTGCTCGAACCGGGCGGACCGCCGACCTTCGTGGAGGCGCCCGCGGGCAGTCCGCTGGGGGTGGCGCGCTACTCCGCTTACGAAGAGAGCGTGACGACGCTCGACCCTTCGTCGACGCTGCTGCTCTACACCGATGGCCTCGTCGAGGGCCCCGACCTGCCCCTCGGCCAGGGCCTGGAGGGGCTGCGAACTTCGATGGAGGACGGGCCGCGCGAGCCCGAGGAGCTCTGCCAAGCCGTGCTCGATTCGCTCGACGTGCGGGTCGGCTTCAGCGACGACCTCGCGCTGCTCGCCCTTCAGTTGACGCCACCCGGCAAGACGCTCAGCCTGACGCTGCCGACCCGACCCTCCTCGCTTGCCTCGATGCGTCGCGCGGTGGCGCAGTGGCTGCGGTTGGCGGGAGCCGGGGAGGACGAGATCTACGAGATCCTGGTCGCCTGTGGCGAGGCGGGCGCGAATACGGTCGCGCATGCCCATTCCGCGCTGTCGGACTCGTCGTTCGAAGTCCGCGCCGAGCGTGAGGGCCCCGAAATCGAGGTCACGGTTCGCGACACGGGTCGGTGGCGAGTGCCAGGGGATGAGGGCCGGGGCCGCGGGCTCGCGGTGATGCGGGAGTTGATGGACGATGTTGAGATCGAGCCCTCGGACGACGGCACGACCGTCAGGCTGCGACGGCGGTTGCGCGGCGAGGACCTGGCATGAGCCCCCTGGCGGATTTGAGCTTCGAGACGGCCGGCAGCGTGATCGTGGGGCGCGTCGTGGGCGAGATCGAGAGCGTCAACGCCGAGGAGATGAGCGCGGCGCTCGCCGCGCGGCTTACGAATGAGGCGGCCGGCCTGGTCATCGACCTGTCGCAGGTGACCTACCTCGACAGCGTTGGGATCGAGCTCCTGTTCGACCTGGCGCGACGGTTGCGGACGCATCGCCAGAGGCTGCGACTCGTGGTGCCCGTGGGTGCCCCGATGCGTCGCGTCCTCGAGCTGTGCGACATCGATCGGGCTGCCCCGATCGATGCCACCGTCGAGGCCGCGCTCCAAGGCTTCGGGGAGCCCCCCGACTAGGCTCGCCGGGCCCGATGCGCCCGGGCCTGGTCCTGTGGCGTGAGGTAGCCGGTCAGGGGGTGCCGGCGGCCGACCAGGAGGCGCGGAAACGCTCCAGCGTCTCCTTCAGCCGCCCCGGGGGATCGCCGCTCGCGGAGACCAGGATCTCGCCGACCCGGTTCGCGAACGCCTGCAACAGCAGCAACTCCCCTCGCCCGGTCAGCCTGCTGGGCCGCGTGGTCAGGCAGATGACGCCCACCAGCCTTCCCGACGGAATCATCGGCGCGTAGATCGTCGTCCGTCCGCGGGCGTCGCCGCTGGAGCCCGAACCGTGGACAAGTTGCGCCCGCCGTTCCAATGCCGCACGGCCGAGCGTTCCCTGTCCGAGGGAGACGCGCTCGGGATGATGATGGTCGCCGTTCTCGTCGGCGGCGCCCCGGATGGCGGCCCGGCGCAGCGACAGCCCGTCCTCCTCGGCCAGGAAGACCGTGCCTCCGTCGACGTCATACAGGGAGATCAGTCCGTCGAGCAGCGTCGCCATGGTGGTGTCGGACTTGCCCGCCGCGAGGTCCGCCCTGGCACGCGATCGCCCGGGGCGGGTTGCCGTGGTGGGGCCAGGCCCGGCCTCCCCAGGCGACGCCGGGGCATCCGTGGCCGCATCTGCCCCCTCGCCGATTTCGTTGCGCTGGAAGGCCAGCGCGACCGCCTGCGCGCGGCTGGAGGCGCCAAGCTTGGACATCGCGTTACGGATGTGCGTACGCACCGTCTCAGGCGAAAGCACCAGGGCCTCGGCTATCTGGGCCCCGCTGTCCCCGCCGGCGATCAGGCCTAGGATCTGCCGCTCCCGAACGGAGAGAGGCGCCCCCTGGCCGTCGCCGCGAGCGGCTCGGTTGCTGTCTTCGCTCAACTGTCCTCCGTCTCGCGGCCCGCCGTCCTGCTCAACGGCGAAACTTGACTTCTGAGGAGGCTAGCACTAACCGCATTGGGGTAACGCGGGCTGCCAATACTAGGTAATTGATCCCTTGACCGTTGACTACGGACACGATTTCTGGGCATCCTGATCACGTCCCGAAAACCCAGGTGGGGCGAGATCCCAGGCAGGGGTTGCCCCCGTTCCCCTCTTTTCCCGCGGTTGCATGGCAGATGGGTCGCGGACTCCGGGGGGGTAACAGCGTCGTCGCTGACGGCAGGAGAAAAGAGCATGTTTAATCGATTCGTAGGCCAGCGTCCACGGCCTCAGTGGGGATTGTGGATTGCTTTGGGGCTTGCCATCGTCGCGCTCGCGGTTCCGACCGCTGCGCTGGCGGGCTCCCCCACCAGTTCCGAGTACGACACGACCAACCACCAGATCGCAGCCGCCGGCGGCGGCGGCGGACCTTCGGAGCCCGCCGGGCCCTCGGGTGGCGGCAACGACGCCGTCATCAGTGGCCTTCCGTTCACCGGCTTCGATGTCGGCATCCTCGCACTCGCGTCGGTCGCCCTGCTGGGCTCCGGCCTGACCCTGCGACGGCTGTCCGATCCGGCCAGGCGGTCTTCCTCCTAGAGCGGAGGAACAAGGGACGAGGAGGCGAGAGGTCGCCGCTGAGCGAGCGGAGGACGACGAGATGCTCGATACAGCCAACCACACTCGGGTAGTCGTTCCCGTTGCGCTCCGCGCGCTTGAGGCCCAGCGGCTGGTCAACCTGATCGCCTTCAAGGCAAACCCGGCCGTGGCGGCGGGGCTGATCGCCTACGCGCACATCGGCGAGGTAGGCTCGGCGCTGTTGGTCGCGGCCGCGATGCTGGGCGCGCTGCAGCTTGTCGAGCGCGCGACGCTGCCCTTGGAGTTGATGCCCGCGGCGCGCCTGGGGTTGGGCCTCTGCGCGCCCGTTCTGGGTGCCGCCGCCGCCGCGGCACTCGCCCTGGGAGCGGGCCATCAGCTCACGTTCGCAGACCTCCAGGCACCGGTAGCGGGCGCCTGGCTGATCATGGCCCTGGGAGTGTGGGTGACCATCCGGTTCGACGATGACCGGCGCGCGCGGGTCGCCGTGATCGGGTCGGCGGGGTTCGCCTCCGATCTCGCCGAGGAGCTCGACGCGGCCGGTATCCGCGCCTATCAGGTGATCGGCTGGTTCGGGCGCGGGGAGCCCGGACCGGACACGCCCGGACTGCTGACCGGCCGCCTCGACTACCTCGGCGACTTGGAGGACGTCCGCTGGGCTGTCTTGGAGCGGCAGATCGAGCTGCTCGTTTGCGGGCGAGCCGACCCGGTCGACGCCAACAACGGCGCCGATTCGGATCGCGATCCCTATGCGGTGATCGCGGATTCCTGCCTCGATCTGCCGGTGCGGATGCTCGATGCGAATCAGCTCTACGAGGATCTGCTGGGGCACGTGCCGCTCGGGACCACGGACTCGGCTTGGTTCCGCTACATCATGCATCCGCGTTTTCGGCCGACGTCGCCGCTCTGGAAGCGGTGCTTCGACCTGGCCAACGCGGCCTGGATGGCCGTCTTCGTGCTGCCGTTGGTCGGCATCGCCGGAGTGGCGATCAAGCTGGCGGACGGCGGGCCGGTGTTCTACCGCCAGCGGCGCGTCGGCGAGCGCGGCAAGGAGTTCGAGATCGTGAAGCTTCGGACGATGGTTCCGGACGCCGAGACGAGCGGTCCGCAGTGGTGCGAGCCCGGCGACGAGCGCGTGACGCGCCTCGGCAGGTTCCTGCGCCGTTCTCACATCGACGAGCTGCCACAGCTCTGGAATGTCCTGCGAGGCGAGATGACGCTGGTCGGCCCGCGGCCAGAGCGCCCGGAGATCTGCGCCGAGCTCGAAAACCGGTTCCCGCACTACATTCGGCGTCACCTCGTGAAGCCGGGGATCACGGGCTGGGCGCAGCTTCGCTGCGGCTACGCAGGCTCGGAGCTGGGGACTGCATGGAAGCTCTGCCACGACCTCTTCTACATCAAGCGGCGCTCGATCCTGGCCGATTTCCTGATCATCGTCGAGACGGTGTTCCAGGCGGGGCGGGACGCCCATCGTGCGCTGCGCGCTCCAGGACAGCGGTTCATCGTGGGTGAGGCCAGTGAGTAGCTCCAGCCAAGAGTTGGCCGGGGCCATGGGCCCGACCGCCGTCCCGACTCGGCTCGCGATCCTGGTCGTCGACGACGGGCGACGCTGCCTGGAGGTCAATCTGGCGGCCTGTCGGCTGCTCGGCCTTCCCCGGTCGGCAGCGCTCGGCCGGACGGTTGACGACTTCCTCACCTCCGGCATGCGCAAGCGCCTGGACCACGTCTGGCGCGCCTTTCGCGAGGGAGGCGGGCACGCCGGGCCGTTTGAGCTCAGCTCACAAGCTGCCGAGGTGCACGAGGTGAACCTGAGTGTTGTGGCCAATGTCCTCCCCGGCCGCCATCTGTTGATCCTCTCGGCGACCGATTCCCAGTCCGACGGAGTGGAAGCCACGCGGCAGCCCCTCCCCGAGGTAGAGGCGCAGTCCGGCCGGGTCAACAGCGGTGCTCGCTTTGGCCGGGGCGGGCCGACCCCCCGCGAGCGGGAAGTGCTCGCGCTCTTGGCGGCGGGGGCCACCGACGAGCAGATCGCGGAGATGCTCGAGCTCTCGCCGGCGACGGTGCAGACCCACGTGCGAAACGCCAAGGCCAAGCTTGGGGCGCGAACGAGAGCCCAGGCGGTGGCCATGGCGCTCCAGCACGGCATGATCAGCGTCAGCTGAGCGGCGCCTTGGCCGGCGGGCCTGAACCGCGGCAGGGCCCGGGCCAGGCAAGTAGGGGAACCGGCCCGCATCCACGAACCGGACGAATTGGTTCCGACCTGCGGAACCAACGGACCACAGTTCGATCACCGCGGTCCTGCTGGGCATCGGTATCCGGGGCTATGCGGACAGCGATCGTGTGACCACTCGCCCCTCAACGCTTGGCACTGCGAGCGTTCGGGCGACTCGCAGCGCTCAGTCCCGCCGCGCGTCGCTCCTCGGCGAACCTCTCCTCCAGGGCCAAGACCTCGGGGTCGTAGGGGTTGAGCCGCTTGGCGATCGCCAGTTTTTGGCGGGCAAGTCGGGGCGAGCTCCGGGCGTAGAGCTCGGCCAGGTTGTAGTGCGACGCCCATTCCTCGGGGGCCTTGCTCGCCGCCTCGCGGAAGGCTTCGATGGCTTGGGCGCGATCCCCGTTGGCACGGGCGATGGCGCCCTCGGAGAGCAGTGGATCGATGCTCAG
This sequence comes from uncultured Actinomycetes bacterium, assembly GCA_963824865.1. Taxonomy (GTDB): domain Bacteria; phylum Actinomycetota; class Thermoleophilia; order Solirubrobacterales; family 70-9; genus AC-56. The sequence goes on from CAWGQQ010000002.1 coordinate 158,782, forward strand.
CGGGTTGAGCGCCTGCGCCCGATCGAGGTCGTCGTAGGCCCGCGACGGGTCGGACCGCCACTCGTCGTAGGCGTCGTTTACGTAACGGTCGCTGAGGAAGGGGGGGACCGCCGAGATCGCGAGCGCGATGGCGCCCAGCGCCAGCCAGCGTCGGCCGTGACCCCGGGGCCCCTCGCCGGCGGTCCGCAGAGCCGGCGCGCAGGCCGAGCCGAGCAGGGCGAAGACGGGCGCGGTGATCGCCGGGTAGGGCCAGAACCAGTCGAGCGAGGAATGCACGAGCCAGTAGGCGCCGGCCGTCAGGGCGATGATCGACAACAACGCAGGCTCAGGCCCGAGCCGGCGCGCCCGGACCGCGCCGAGGCCCGCGGCGCCGATGGCGCCGGCGAACAGCAGCAGCCCCGGGATGCCGAGCTCGGACAGGTTCTCGAGCTCGACGCTGTGGGCGTCGCGAACCGAGACGGGGGCGTCCCGTTCCCGCTCGCGCAGATAGCTGTAGAGAAAGCCGCCGCCCCCTTCGCCGAGCACGGGATGATCGCGCGCGTCGATCAGCGCCACCCGCCAGATCGCGGCGCGGCGGGTGCCGGTGCTGAGGGAGGAGAAACGGCTCGACTCGCTCCTCAGGTCGGCGTCCTCGCCGCTGACGAACTGGGAAACACGCTCATCGATCCATTCGGCGGGATTGCCGACTGCCGCCACGAAGGCGGTGGAGCCGGCGAGCACGGCCGCCACGAGGCCGACAAGGGCCACGCGGTTGGCGACCGCGACGCGCTGTGCCGAGGCGGGCATGCGGTTGCCCACCAGCGCGGCCCCGGCGCCGATGGCCAGCGAGCCCAGGCAGGTGAAGGTGATCGCGCGCGCCGCCCCGCGCATCTCGCCGAGCGCGGAGCTCAGCTGGGCGTCTGCGGTTCCAGCGCGGTACAGATCGGTGAGGGCGGGGAGGATCAGGAGCGCCGGGATGACGGCGAGCGCCAGCCATCCCAATCTGCGCGCCCGGTCCTCCGAAAACAGGAGGTAGACGCACAACGCCACCGCGCCGGCCGCCAGCGACCCCCGGGCCTGGCTCAGCATCGCCAGCTCGAGACAGAGGGTGGCGGTTGCGAGCGCGGCGCCTCGCACGGGCCAGGCGACCGTGCGGTGTGAGGCCAGCCCCAGCGCTGGCCACATGGCGATCGCGAAGAAGGCCGCGTTCGCGTTCCGGTAGCTGAGCGGGAATTCGAGCGTTCCCTCGTCGAGATAGCGGCCGACGTCGTCGCCCGTCAGCATGCCGACCACGGCGACGACCCCTCCGAACGCTCCGGCGACGGCAAGTGGGACCAGCGCCAGGTGCAAGCGGGGGGCCAACAGGTTGCAGAGCCAGATGCCGAGGCCGAAGGCGAGCCCGTAGGTGAGGATCCGCTGGCCGTCACCGATCGCGACGTCCGGTACCGGGCTCCAGAGCGCCGACAGCGCCGCCCAGGCGCCGAGTCCGATCAGTGAGCCGAGCGCGATGGTCGCCGGCCGTGACCGCCACAGGCTGCCGCGCCAGGGGGCCGCCCAGGCGAGCAGCGCCATCGTGGCGCAGAGCAGGATCGTCCCCGGGAGCAGCACGGTTTCGAAGAACGCGCCGTCCTTGGCCGCCCACCACGACCAGACGATCGCGAGCATCGCTCCGAGGAGCAGCGCCGCCGGCTCGATCTGCCGCCAGCCCGCCGGGGAGTCGTCGGCGTTCGCGGACGCGGCAGGGGCTTGCGGGCCGGCCAGCATCACGGGCAAGCTACTGATCGACCAGGCCGAAGGACGTGCCCGGACTACCTGAAGGAATCGGCGGTCGCTCGCAGGCCCTGCTCGAGGGTGGTCCCGGGCCGCCATCCCAGCTCGCTTGTCGCGAGCGCGCTGTCGATCGCGATGCGCTGTACCTCCCCGGGTCGGGGTGGAGCCATCTCTGGGTCGAACTCTCCGTTGCCGACGCTCGCCAGCAGCCGTCCCAGCTCGAGCACGCTCGTTTCAACTCCGGTGCCGATGTTGTAGGTGCCGCTGGCTTGCGAGGTGGCTGCGGCCAGGAACGCCTCGACAACGTCGCCGACATACACGTAGTCGCGCGTCTGGCGACCGTCGCCGAACACCCTCGGGGTGCTGCCGCCGAGTAACGCCCCGCAGAAGATCGCCACTACGCCGGCCTCCCCGAGCGGGTCCTGCCGTGATCCGTAGACGTTGCCGAGCCGCAGGGCCACCGTGGGGAGGCCGTAGAGACGTCCGTAGAGCGACAGATAGCCCTCGGCCGCGTACTTGCTCTGGCCGTACGGGGCATCCGGCCTGCAATCGGATCCCTCGTCCAGGGGGAGCGGGCGTCCGGCGCCCTCGCCGTAGATCGCGCCTCCGGTAGAGGCCAGGATGAAGCGCCGTGTTTGTGCGCGGCGCGCTGCCTCGAGCAGGTTGACTGTCCCGGCTACATTGACGCCGAGGTCGAACACCGGCTCGGTGACGGAGCGGCGCACGTCGATCTGGGCCGCGAGGTGGAAGACGACCTCCGGGCTGCGGGTCTCGAAGGCACGGGCGACCGCCGCCGCATCGGTGACGTCGGCCTCGAGCAGCAGCGCCCCCTTGGCAATTGCCCCTTCGAGGTTCTCGCGCCGCCCGGTCGAGAGGTCGTCGATCACCACGACCCGGTCGCCGCGTTCGAGCAGGCCGTCGACCAGATGGGAGCCGATGAAGCCCGCCCCGCCGGTTACCAATGCCTCCATGGAAGAGGTCAGCTTAGAACGCTGGCTCGGCGGAAAATGCGGAAACTCGGTGCGGTGGCATCTGGGCCGATTGACATGATCCCTTCGTGAGCGGGTCGGCGGTCCATTTGCATGTCCACAGTGAGTACTCGCTGCTCGATGGCGCGTGCAAGATCAGCCGCATGGCGGAGCGAGCGGCCGAGTTGGAGATGCCCGCGCTCGGGCTCACGGACCATGGCGTCATGAACGGCGCCCTCGAGCACTACACGGCGTGCAAGGCGAGCGGGATCAAGCCGATCATCGGCCTGGAGGCCTATCTGGTCGATGACCGCAGCCGCGCCGCGGAGCGCCTCGAGCGCAACCATCTCACCCTGCTGGCCACCACGGACACCGGCTTTCGCAACCTCGTCAAGCTCACCTCGGCGGGGTTTCTGGAGGGGTTCGGTCGCGGCAAGCCGAGCGTCGACATGGAGCTCATGGACCGCCATTCGGAAGGGGTGATCGCACTCACCGGATGCCTTCAGTCCCGCTTTTGCCGGCGCCTCGTGGAGGAGCGGCCGGCTGACGCGCGCAGCCATGTCGACGAGCTGCTGGGCGTCTTCGGGCCCGACAACGTCTACTTCGAGGTCCAGGCCAACGGGCTGGCCGAGCAGGACAAGGCCAACGAGGGCATCGCCCGGGTCGCCTCGGAGGTCGGCCGCCCGCTGGTCGCGACAGCAGACGTCCACTACCTGCGCCGTGAGGACTACTCGAACCACGCGGCGCTCCTTTGCGTGCAGACCAAGTCCACGATCGAGCAGCCCAAGCTGCGCTTCGAGACCAACGAGTTCTTCCTCAAGAGCGCCGATGAGATGACCGACTCGTTCTCGCGCTGGCCCGAGGCGGTGCCGACGACGCTCGAGATCGCCGAGCGTTGCGACGTGGAGATCGAGCTCGGCCAGCTCCTGCTGCCCCGATTCCCGACGCCCGAGGGCGAGGAGCCAGCCGCGATGCTGCGACGACTCGCCACCGAGGGCCTGCGCCGCCGCTACGAGGATCCGGCTCCCGCGGAGGCCCACGAGCGGCTCGACTTCGAGCTCTCCGTGATCGCGGAGATGGGCTTCGATTCCTACTTCTTGATCGTCTGGGACTTCGTCAAGTACGCCAAGGACAACGGCATCGCCGTGGGCCCGGGACGGGGCTCCGCGGCGGGCTCGATCGTCGCCTACTGCCTCAACATCACAGACCTCGATCCCCTGGCCAACGAGCTGCTGTTCGAGCGCTTCCTCAACCCGGCGCGCAAGTCGATGCCGGACATCGACATCGACTTCTCGGTCCGCGGTCGCGAGCGGGTGATCCGCTACGTGGCGGAGAAGTACGGGCGCGAGTCGGTGGCGCAGATCATCACCTTCGGCAAGATGGCGCCTCGCGCGGCCACCCGCGACGCGGCCCGGGTCCTGGGCTTCGACTACGGAACCGGCGACCGGATCGCCAAGCAGATCCCCGAGCCCGTGCTCGGTCGAAACCCGAGCTTCAAGGAGTGTCTCGCGGATGGAGAGGAGCTGAAGCGCACCTACGACTCCGATCCGGAGGCGCGGCGCATCCTCGATGTCGCCCAGGGGCTCGAGGGGATCGTCCGCAACAACTCCATCCACGCCGCTGCAGTGGTGATCGCCGATCGGCCCTTGGCCGAGATCGTCCCGCTCCAGCTGGCGGAGGATCGTGGCGGCCCTGTCGATCGCGACGCGAATGGACTCGGCGCCGCCAACGGAGGCCGAGCCCAGCGCTCGTACAAGATCGTCACCCAGTACTCGATGGGGCCGATCGAGGAGATGGGCCTCCTGAAGATGGACTTCCTGGGGCTCCGCAACCTCGACGTGATCGAGGATGCGGTCGAGATCATCGAGCGCTCGCGCGACGTCAAGATCGAGATCGAGTCAATCCCCCTCGACGACGCCAAGACGTTCGAGATGCTCTCGAGGGGGGAGTCGGTTGGCGTCTTCCAGCTCGAGTCCGATGGCATGCGCGATGCGTTGCGCCGGGTGCGCCCGACCGACTTCAACGACATCGTGGCGCTGGTCTCGTTGTACCGGCCGGGCGCGATGCGGTTCATCGACGACTACGCAAGCGGCAAGCTCGACCCCAGCTCGGTTCGCTACGCGGATCCTCGCCTGCGCCCGATCACCGAATCTACGTACGGCTGCTGCATCTACCAGGAGCAGCTGATGGAGATCGCCAAGCGGATGGCCGGATTCAGCCCCGCAGAGGCGGACGACCTACGGAAGGCGGTGGGCAAGAAGAAGCGTGACCTGATGGCGCAGATGAGGGACAAGTTCCTCGCCGGCCTCGCCGAATCGGGAACCGATCGCCGGGTTGCCCAGGACCTCTGGTCGTTGATGACGGCCGCGGCCGATTACAGCTTCAATCGAAGCCATGCGGCCTGCTACGCGCTGATCGCCTATCGGACCGCGTTCTTGCGGGCCAACTACCCGGCCGAATACATGGCCGCCGTGATCTCCTCGGTGATGTCGACCAAGGACAAGGTGCCCTTCTTCGTCAATCGCTGTGAGGAGATGGGGATCGAGGTGTTGCCTCCGGACGTCAACTCGTCCGACCACGGCTTCGTGGTGAGCGGGAAGTCGATTCGCTTCGGGCTCGACGCGGTCAAGAACGTCGGCCACCAAGCGGTCGAGGCGATCATCGAGGCACGCAAGAGCGGCGGCGCGTTCTCGTCGATCTGGGAATTCTGCGACCGAGTGGACGCCCGGGCAGTCAACAAGCGGGCGATCGAGTGCCTGATCAAATGCGGGGCCCTCGAATCCACCGGCGGCAGCCGGAAGGGGACCCTCGAGGTGCTGTCCGTGGCGCAGGCGAGCGCCTCGAAGTCGCAGGAGGACGCCCGGCGGGGGCAGGGCTCGATCTTCGACCTCGGCGGCGAGCCGGCCGGCGGCGTGGAGACGCCGGCTGGCGGTGGGGGCGAGCAGCGACCGCCGATCCCAGGCGAAGAATTCGACCAGCGTGAGCTGCTGCGGCTCGAGAAGGAGACCCTCGGGACGTTTCTGTCAGCACACCCGCTGGCCGAGGTGCGCGACGCGCTTCGCGAACGGGTGGACTGCTCGCTTCCGGACGTGGCCCGCAAGGAGGACGGCGCTTGGGTCTCCGTGGGCGGGATCGTCAGCGAGAGCAAGCGAGTCCGCACCCGCAACGGGGCCTACGTGATGTTCGCGACTCTCGACGACCTGGAGGGTCGTGTGGAGCTGTTCGTCCGCGACGCGGGTTCAGAGGCGGCTTCGCGGATCGAGCTCGATCGCGTGGTCCTGGTGCGAGGTCGAGTCGACCACAAGGGCCGCGGCGAGACGAGCCTCGTGGTCGCTGAGGCGGAGCCATTCGAGCCCGGTGAGGACGAGGTGGCAGCCGCGCGGGCCAAGGCGAAGGCTCGGCGGCCCGATCGGATCCTGTTGCGAGTCAGCGCCGCCGAGTTCGGGGCCCAGCTCGTGGAGGAGTTGAAGTCCGTCTTCCAGAGCTTTCCGGGCGACTGTGAGGTGATGCTCGAGATGGAGACCCGAGACGGCACCCGGCGGTTGCGCTTCGGCCATGAGTACAGCGTCACGCCGTCTCAGGCCCTCCGCGCCGAGCTCGACCACCTGCTGGGCCCGCAGGCGGTTGCGGCATGAGGAAAGCGGTGCGGGCTAGCGACGAAGTCGCGGTAGCGGCGTGTGGACCTGCCGGGTCAGGCTTGAACCCTAGCCCGGCGGAAACGTAGGCGAAGCCGAGGCTTCCGCCGGAGTTATGCAGGTCTAGACTTCTGACATGCCGCTCAAGCAACTAGAGGGGGAGGGTGTCCGGGCTGGCGAGTGTCGCCAGTGCCGCACCTTCTGCGACCGTCTCGTTGACCCTCGCGGTTGCGTCGAGCTTCGCTGCCGCTATCTCTACAGCTACGTCGATTCGCTGAGCGGCGGCCACTACATGGGATGCATGCGCAAGGTGTTTCGCGCCGAGATCGACCTGTCGATGTTCGAGGCCGCTGAGCAAAACGGCGGTTACGGTGGCATCAAGATGACCGGTGAGCCGCTGCCGCAATGCCAGTTCCGGGTGGAGCCTGCCTACGAGCAGGTCGGCCCCGCTCACGAGTGCGTCAACCCAGGCTTCTTCGACTGCGGCGACGGGGAGCCACGCGCATTCGACCTCCGCGACGCCCTGGCGTAAACGTCGGCTCGCCGGGGCTAGGGACGCAGTCCCGGTAGCAGCGTGTGGACCTGCCGGGTCAGGTCGGCGCCCTAGCCCGGCGGCAACGTAGCCGAAGGCGAGGCTGCCGCCGGAGTTATTTGCGCCTGGCCAGCGCCTCTTTGCGCAGGCGTTTCGCGAGGCGCACGTCCTTGCGTGCGGGGCTGCCGCCCTGCCCGGTCCCAGTCTCGATCAGGGCGGGAAGGCCCTCGAACCGCGGCTCCGATAGGAACACCCGCAGGCCCGCGTTGCCCAGCTCGCCCTCGCCCAGGTTCGCGTGCCGGTCGCGGTTGGAGCCGAGCGGAACCTTGGAGTCGTTGACGTGCAAGCAGCGCAACCGGTCGAGGCCGACCTTGGCGTGGAAGTCGTCCACCACCTCGGCGAGCGCCTCGGCCGAGCGGATCTCGAACCCCGAGGCGAGCAGGTGGCAGCAGTCGAGGCAGGCGCCCAGGCGCTTGCCGCCTCCAGCGGCGTCGATCAGCTCGGCGAGCTCGTCGAAGTTGCGGCCGAGCGGGCCCTGCGTTCCAGCGGTGTTCTCGAGCAGCAGCGGCGAGCGCTCCGAGCTTTCGAGCGCCTCGCGGATGGCCTTGCCGGCGCGTTTTATCGAAGGACCCTGAGGCTCTCCCTTGCGTGCCCCGGCGTGCAGGACAACCCCGGCAGCGGCGATTCCATCGCCGATCCGCAGCGCGTGCTCCAGCGAGGTCAGCGATTTACGCCGGATCTCACGTTCCTTGCTGGCGCAGTTGATCAGGTAAACGGCATGGATGACGACGGCCTGCAGCGGCGAGGCGGCGATCGCCTCGCGAAACGCTTCGAAGTCCTCCTCGGTGTAGGACGTCGGTCGCCACATCCGGGGGCTCTGGTGGAAGATCTGGATCGCTTCGCAGTCACGCTCGACCCCGCGATGGACGGCGTTCACCAGCCCGCCCGCCGTGGAGACGTGCGCGCCGATCAGCACCGGCGGCCCCGTCTCGCGCGGGTGCGGCGACCAACCCGCTTTGAGGTAAATCTACTCGTAATCACTACCCGAAAACAGGGTAGGTGGCGATAGGACCAGGCAGGATCGTGCGTTTACTGATCGACGCCCGCCTCCAAGGACGGAGGCGAGGCCAGGCAGGGTGTCTACAGCAGGGCGGGGATGCAGTAACTGTGACTGTGGCAGGGAGAACGTACGCAAAGCGTGCCAGGGGGCCCGGCGGTGCCGAGGGCGCGCGCCGCATCGAGCAACTCGCCCGCGCTACGCGCGCCATCTCCGAGGCGCCCGACTCCGAGCACGCCATTGCCGCGCTGCTGGAACACGCCCATGGCATGTTCGGCGCCCGCAGGGCCGAGCTCGTGCTGCTCTCGCACGAGCAGGCGACGAGCGCCCTTCGAGCGAGGTTGGAGCCCGGCCGTCCGATCGCTCGTCCGCGCGCCATCGATCCCTCGACCGATCCCGTGTGGAATGCGGTTGCAGGCCTCCGCCAAGGCGTGCACCTGCCCGCGGCGGCGAGCGTCAAGGCGCAGGAGGGGCTGCGCGCGGAGGGGATCCAGGAGGCGATCGCCGCTCCAATCGTTCAGGCCGGCAGCTTCAAGGGCGCGGTGCTCGTCGCCAATCCCGTCAACGAGCTGAAGGGCTTCTCGAGCGACGACGTAGCGCTGGTCCAGCTTCTGGCCGCCCACGCGGGCGCGGCGCTCGAGGTCGACCGGCTCAGCGAGTCGTTCACGGAGCTTCGACGCCTCGAACGTGAGCTCAGGCACCACGCCCTGCACGACGATCTGACGGGTCTCGCCAACCGCGTTCTGTTCATCGAGCGTCTCAAGCACGCGTTGACCCGGCGCTCGCAGGCGCCGCTGGCGGTTCTGTTCATCGACCTCGACGACTTCAAGTCGGTGAACGACACGCACGGTCACGCCGCCGGCGACCAGCTATTGGTACGGGTGGCGAATCGGCTGGAGCGGTGCATGCGCCCGCACGACACGGCGGCGCGGCTCGGCGGGGACGAGTTCGGAGTCCTGCTCGAGGAGATCGCCGGTGAGGGCGAGGCCGAGCAGATCGCCGAGCGCATCGCCTGCGCCCTGCGCGACGAGCGCGCGAACGGCCGCGGCGGCACCCGGATCAGCGTCGGGATCGCGATGGCGCGGCCCGGGAATGCGGACTCGGAGGAGTTGCTGCGCAACGCCGACCTCGCGATGTACGCGGCGAAGGACGGGGGCAAGAATCGCAAGGCGCTCTTCCGGCTCACGATGTACGAGCAGGCGGCCCTTCGGTACAACCTCGGCGCCGAGCTGCCGGCGGCCATCCGCAATCATCAGCTCGTTGTGCATTACCAGCCCATCCGGGCGCTCGATGGCCGCCGGATAGCGGGCCATGAGGCACTTGTTCGCTGGCGCCATCCCGTTCGTGGTCAGCTGCCGCCGACGGACTTCCTCCCGGTGGCCGAGGTGGCCGGCGTGATGCCCGAGGTGTTTCGCTGGACCCTTGGCCGGGCGCTTGCGGATTGTTCTGGGCAGAGCCTGCCCAACGAAGGCTTCATGTGCGTGAACGTCTCGCCGAGCCAGCTCGAGCATCGAGACTTCCTCGCAGACCTCGAAAGGGCGCTGGCCGACTCAGAGGTGCCGGCGGATCGCCTGATCCTGGATCTCGTCGAGACCGAGCTGATGGACGGGCTGATCCTTGCGACGACCCGACTCGAGGCCGTCCGCCGCCTGGGTGTGCGAGTGGCTATCGACGACTTCGGTACCGGACATTCCTCCCTCGAGCATCTGGTGCGACTGCCGGTGGACATCATCAAGATCCCGCGTTCGCTGACCACGGACACCGCGCGCAACCGGCGCGCGACCGCGCTCCTGGACGCCGTCCGTTCGATGGCAGACGAGCTCGACCTGACGGTGGTGGCGGAGGGCCTCGAGGAAGAGGACCAGCTGCAGACGCTGACCGAGATCGGGATCCCGTACGGGCAGGGCTTCCTGCTCGGTCGTCCCGCGCCGCTCGGGTTCGCAACTGACCGCGCTCTGGCGGGTTACGACGTCCAGGAGCCGAAATGAGGCCGATCTTGGAGCCCACATTGGACACGCGTACGGAGCAGCCTCGCCCCCGGCAGCTTGGCGTCCTCAACGCGCGCCGTGTGCTGGACCTGGTCGCGCTCGGGATCGTGCCCTCCGCAGCCGCTGGCCTGCTCGCCTTCGCTCACACCAACCGTCCCTATTGGGGGGGAGTGGTGGCGATCTGCATCCTGGTCGCAAACCAGCTGGTCAGCAGGACGAGGTACCCGCTCCACCTGATGCCGGTCGCGAGGCTCGCCATGTGCGGCCTGACCCCGTTCCTGGGGGCGCTCCTGGCGTGGGCCGCCGCTCTCTCCACGGGGATGGGCTCCTTGGGCGACTCACTGATCCCCGCGGTGGCCGGCGCGGTGCCGCTCGCGGCCCTCGGCTGCTGGGTCAGGGACCTTTTCGACAGGAACGTTGTGGCGCGGATCGCGGTGATCGGCGACCCGGAGGTTGCGGAAGGGCTCAGCAGGGAGATCGCCGCGGCAGGGATTCGCGGCTACCGGGTCCTGGGCTGGATCTCCGTCGGTGGCCTACCTCTCGCCGATCCCGCCCCAGGGGTTCCCCACCTCGGCTCGATCGACGGCCTGCGCCGGATCGTCCCCGCTCACCAGATCGAATTGCTCGTCCACGCGCAGGGCCCGGGCGGGGAGGTCTCTCGCCTCGACATCTTCGAAGGGGTCGGCGCAGCCTGCCTCGACCTCCCGGTGAGGTTGATCGAGGCAAGCCAGTTCTATGAGGAGCTCCTGGGCCACGTTCCCGTCGGCCAGATCAACGCCGCCTGGTTCCAGTACATCATGCACCCGCGCTACCGGAGTACCCCGACCATCTCAAAGCGGCTCTTCGACTTCGCGGTCGGCAGCGTCGCGCTGGTCGCGTTCGCGCCGCTGATCGCCCTTTTCGCGGTCGCCATCAAGCTCTCGGATGGTGGGCCGGTGTTCTACCGGCAGCGGCGGATCGGCGAGGGTGGCCGCGATTTCGAGATGGTCAAGCTGCGCTCGATGCGCCCGGGGGCGCAGGCGGACGGCGCACAGTGGTCGAGCCGCGACGACGATCGCGTGCTGCCGGTCGGCCGGGTGATGCGCAAGCTCCACATCGACGAGCTTCCCCAGCTGTGGAACGTGCTGCGCGGCGAGATGACGCTGGTCGGCCCGCGGCCGGAGCAGCCGGAGCTCGTGGCGGAGCTCGAGCGTCGCTTTCCTCACTACGAGCGCCGCAGCCTGGTGAAGCCCGGCATCACGGGGTGGGCCCAGGTGCGCTGCGGCTACGCGGGAACGAAGGAAGGATCCGCCTGGAAGCTCTGTCACGACCTCTACTACTTGAAGCACCGCTCGCTGCTCGCGGATCTGATGATCATCTTGGAGACGGCGCGGGCGCTCGGGCAGCGAGCCCAATTCGACGTGGAGGCACCGAGCGAGCAGTTCATAGTCCGGAGTGAGCCGGGGCCGGCCGTCGCGATGACCGCCGCAACGCCGGCGACCGAGCAGCCCTTCCGTGGCGGCGGTGGCCGCGCCGCGATCGACGTGCTGCGCCCGTAGTCTCACGGGCCTAGATGCCTCGCCTTCGCTTCGCCCCCTCGCCGACGGGGGCGCTCCACATCGGCGGTGCCCGAACGGCCCTCTACAACTGGCTGCTCGCCCGGCACTTGGACGGCACGCTTGTGCTGCGGATCGAGGACACCGACCGCGAGCGCTCCGTGCCCGAGAACGTCGAGCAGATCCTGGATGCTTTGCGGTGGCTGGAGCTCGACTGGGATGAGGGCCCGATGAGCCAGTTCGAACGCCGCCAGCGCCACAGCGAGCGGGTGGAGGAGCTGCTTGCAGGCGGCCACGCCTATCCCGACCCGGCCGTCGCGGAGGACGTTCGCTCCTGGAAGCAGGCCCACGGGGGCGCCGGCTACCGGGGCGAGCCCCGGGACGAGCCTGGCGCAGCGATCCGCCTGCGCGTCCCGGACGAGGGGGTGACCGTGGTCGAGGACCTGATCCGCGGGCCGGTGCGGTTCGAGAACCGGACCCAGGACGACTTCGTGATCGCGCGGGGTGACGGCACCCCGCTGTACAACCTCGCGGTCGCAGTGGACGATGCCGACATGGGGATCACCGACGTCGTTCGTGGCGACGACCACCTGTCGAACACGCCGAAGCAGTTGCTGGTCCTGGGTGCCCTCGACGCCGTCGCGCCGCGGTATGCGCATCTGCCGCTCCTGCACGGGCCCGACGGGCGCAAGCTGTCGAAGCGTCATGGCGCCGCCTCGGTGCAGGAGTTGCGCGAGGGCGGCTACCTGCCGGTCGCGGTCCGCAACTATCTCGCTCTGCTCGGTTGGGGCACCGAGGACGACGCGACGATTCTCAGCACCGACGAGCTGATCGAGCGCTTCTCGATCGACCGCGTGGGACGCTCCTCGGCGATCTTCGACGAGCGCAAGCTGCGCTGGCTCAACGGGCGCTTCATGCGCGAGCTGCCGCTCGACTCCTACGAGCAGCGACTGGGCGCTCATCTGCGACTCCAGGGCGAGCCGGGCGCGGAGGCGTTCGATGCCGCGGAACCCGAGCAGCGGAGGACCGCATGCGAGATCGTCCAAGACAAGGCGCAGACGCTCGACGAGGCGTGGCCCTTGATCCGGTTCCTCTTCGCGGGGCCGCTCGACGACGCGGATGCCTGGGAGCGGGTGATGACCCCCGAGGCACGCTCCGTGCTTACACAGGCCCTCGAGGCCCTGCGCTCCGTGGACGGCTTCGACCCGGCCTCGATCGAGGCGGCGCTGAGCCCGATCGTCGAGCGCTCAGGCCGCAGCGCGAAGGCCGTTTATCAGCCGATCCGGGTTGCGATCACCGGCACCACCGTCTCGCCGGGCATCTTCGACTCGCTCGCCGCGCTGGGACGCGAAGGGTCCCTGGCCAGAATCGAGAAGGCGCTGAACAGGCTCGGGTGAGCCCGAACTGGGGGCCACCCCCATGGCGGGTCAGGGCGCGGTCTCGGCGCCAGGGCTAAACAAGCGCCTCCGCCTTGCCGATCATGAAAGCGGGTAGCGACACGCATGCCTCCGGTAGCCACCAAGCAGCGACGTCAGCGGGCGTCGCAGAAGCGCGCGCCAGCGTCGCGGAAGGGTGCCACGAGCGCATCCCGGAATCGCCCGCCGTCCCAAACGCAAGCCAAGCCACGAAACACGAAGCCAAGGAAAGGGAATGGTGGGATGCCCAAGCCGGCGACGACAAGAGAGCGCGATGGGGGACAGGGCGGCCGCCGTCTTGCCGCGGCGTTCGACTCCGCCTCGCGCCTGCCGGCGCTGGCCGAGTCGCGCCGGCGCCTCCTTCGCGCCTCGGAGCACGAGGTCTCGTCGAGGGGAGAGCTGGCCCAGGCGATCGAGTCTGACGTCGCTTTGACGATTGCCGTCATGCGCGCGGCCGGCGGCGCCCACGCCAATGGCAGAACCGGCGGCGTGGAACAGGCGATCGAGGCGCTCAGCCCACCTGGCGTGCGAGAAGTCGTCGCATCAATCGAAACCTACGACCCGCTTGATTCGCCAAATGCTCGAGCAGAGCGATACGAGCGCTTCCGGCGTCACGCGGTGGCCACCCGCCTTGCCGCCGACCGGATCGGAGAGCTGGCGCGCCTTCCGGAGCGAGACGAGCTGGCGGTTGCGGCGCTTCTTCACGACGTGGGACGCCTCGTCCTGTCCGAGATGTACGACCAGTTCGAGAAGCTCGACGACCGGCGGATGGCGCCCGAGGCGCGGGTGCGGTGCGAGCGTCGCGAGCTCGGGATCGACCATGCGCTGGTCGGCGCGGTCCTTGTCCGGCGCTGGGGCCTTCCCCAGGGCGTCGCGGCGGCAGTCGAGCGGCATCACGCGCCGCGCGCGAGCGGACACGCGGCGGCCATCCGGCTCGCCGACCTGATCGTCCACCACGCTCACGGCGAGGCCGCCCCCGTCGACGCGATCGTCGATGCGGCCTCGAGGCTCGGGCTGGAGCGCGAGCAACTGGGGGCGCTCGTCTACGAGTTTCCGTATGCGGGCACCGAGCGCCGACGCAGCTCGGACCCCTGCCCGCTGTCGACCCGCGAGATCGACGCGCTGCGCGGACTCGCGGAGGGCAAGGTCTACAAGCAGATTGCCTCCGAGCTGTCGCTTTCGGTGAGCACGATTCGCACCCACCTGCACAACGTCTACCGCAAGATCGATGCGGTCGATCGTGCCCAAGCGGTCCTGATCGCACGCGACCGCGGCTGGATCTAGCAGGAATAACTCCGGCGGCAGCCTCGCCTTCGGCTGCGTATGCCTGCCGGGTTAGGGCGCGGTGCCTGACCCGGCAGGTCCACACGCCGTACCGGGACTTCGTCCCTAGCCCGGGCGATCCACCTTCAGCCGGGGCGCGTCTACTCGATCAGTGAGGAGCGCAGGGCGATTGCCACCGCGTGGGCGCGATCTTGGGCGCCTAGCCGCGCCAGGATCGCCTTCGTGTGCGTGCGAACGGTCTCCGCGCTCAGGCCGAGGCGCTTGGCGACCCGCGCGGTCGATTGGCCGTCGGCGTAGAGCTGAATGATCTGGCGCTGGCGGCGCGTGAGCCCAGACCCGCGCCCGGGGCGGCCGGCCGCCGGGTCGACGAAGCTGCTCGGCCTCCACGGCGGCGTCCACGGCTCGGTGCAGCTCCTCGACCGACGAGCTCTTGACGACATAGGCGGTGGCGCCGGCCTTGATCGCCTCGGTGGCGGCGTGATGCTGGGCCTCGGGCCCGTGAGCGACGATCCCCAGGCCTGGCTGCGCCTTGCGAAGAGCGCGGATCGCCGCCATTCCCGAGAGATCCTCGCCTCGCTCCCGCCCGTTCGCGCGGCCCAGATCGACGATCGCGACGTCGAAGTCGCCGATCGAGGTGAGCAGCTCGAGGGCGCTGTCCCCGTTCTCGGCCTCCTCGACCTCATACCGGCGCCCGAGAGCCTCGCGCACCCCTAGGCGCACGGTGGGCTGGGCGTCTATGACCATGCAGCGTCGGTCCTCGCTCACAAATCCTCACTCCGACCGCGACTCCGCGGCCAAGCCACGGTCACCCGGCCCCCGAGAGCACAACTCCGGCCATCCGCGCCGGTGTTCCCATCCTAGCGACGGCCAAACGGATCGGCCCCCTGCCGAGCGGAAACAGCGACCTTTTCTTCGACGCCGCCGATTCCGATACAAAGGCCCTCGGATGATCTCCGTGACCTCGAAGTCCCGCTACGCGGTGGTCGCTCTCGCCGAGCTGGCGCGCTCGGGAGAGCGGCCGGTCCCGATCGCGCAGATCGCCGAGCGGCGCGACATGCCGGTGCAGTTCCTCGAGCAGCTGTTCACGACCCTGCGTCGCGATGGGCTGCTGCAGAGCCACCGCGGCGTCAAGGGCGGCTACACGCTCGCGCGACCCGCCCAGGAGATCAACGTGCTCGAGGTCGTGCAGTCGCTCGACGGCAGGGTGGGGCAGGAGGGCAAGGAGGCCGGCGGCATCTGGGAGCAGGGCGTCGAGGCGCTCCGCGACGTCTTCCGAGGCACCACGATCGCCGACATCGCCCGCCGCGAGGCCGAGGAGGCCGGGGCGGGGATGTACCACATCTAGCTCGACAGCTGGGTCTATGGCCGGTTAGGGACGCTCCTGGGAGGCGCCCGGCGCTACCGCTACGATCCCGGCGCCAGCCAGGTCATCGAGAACTCGGGGCTGTACTCGGAATGCTCCCAATGGTCTTGGAGCTGCCGCTGAGCTGTGACACGAGCACCTCGATGTAGTCGCCCGCGACGAGCCTCGCCATGGTGCTGACCGTGTTGGCGTCGTTGCCGGCATCTTCCTCCCACGCCAAAAGTACGCTTCCGTTCTTCCTCAGCTGTACGGTGCTCGCCCCGCCGTGAACTGGGCCCCCGACCACCGGACGTCGGCGCTCACCTCGTAGATGCCCGTCACCGGGCGCCGTCAGCCGGGAGGTGTTGGACGAGTTCGAGTGCATGCTCGCCGTGTCGTAGCGCTCGGAGTTGAAGGCGAGAACTCCGAGGGTGCCGTTTGGGATCACCTGGCCGCTGGTGTTCGTCACCCGCGCGGCCGGGATGCGAGGTCGCATGCTCGCTGCGTGCCGACCGCGTTCGCGCCGATGTCCGACGCTGGTGAGGGTGTCGGTCGCGATGTCGGAGCCGAGCAGGCCGCTGGTGGCGACGTCGGAGCCGGTCAAGGTGCTGTTCGCGACCCTGTCGGCTGGTGACCGCACTCGGTCCCAGATCGGCGTTTTGGACCTGGCCGTCCTGGATGTCGCCCGGTGCTGATCGTGTTGGCGCCGCCGCGGATGGGTGGCGTAGGCGGTGCCGCCCATCGCGAAGCAAAACGAGCGCGATCGTAGCCGACGACGTTTGAGCGCGAGGTGCTGGCGGATCGCTCGGGACATGGCAGGCCCTCCCACAAGGTTCGAGGAGCGGGCACGGGCTGTGTCCGCTGTCACGAGGACGCTACACCCGAGCGGCGCCTGCCGTCAATCCGTGTGTTGACGCCGGTACGTATCTCGGCTCCCACCGTGGGTGGAGAGCCGCGAACAGCAGACGGGCCTGCCGCGATCGCGCGCGAGGCGTCGAGCACGGTGGGCAACACGCCGCTGGTCGCTCTGCGACGAATGGCCGAAGGGCTCGGGGCCGAGGTCGTCGCCAAGCTCGAGTACCTGAGCCCGGGCGGCTCGGTCAAGGACCGGATCGGAGTGGCGATGATCGACGCCGCGGAGCGCGAGGGGCGGATCGAGCCCGGGCGTTCGGTGATCGTCGAGTCGACCAGCGGCAACACCGGGATCGCGCTGGCGATGGTCTGCGCCGCCCGCGGCTACGAGCTGGTGCTGACGCTGCCCGAGGGGATGACCCGGGAGCGGACCGCGCTGCTCCGCACCTACGGCGCCGAGGTCCACGAGACCCCGTCGCTGGGCGGCATGAACGAGGCGGTGGAGTTGGCGGAGCGGATCGCGAGCGACCGTGGCGCGTTCATGCCCCAGCAGTTCAACAACCCCGCCAACCCCGAGATCCATCGGCGCACCACCGCCGAGGAGATCTGGCGCGATCTCGACGGCGAGGTCGACGCGCTCGTCTGCGGCGTCGGCACCGGGGGCACGATCACCGGCGTCGGGCAGGTGCTCAAGGAGCGCCGCCCCTCGGTCCAGGTGGTCGCCGTGGAGCCCGCCACCTCGGCGGTGCTCGCGGGCGGGATTCCGGGACCGCACAAGATCCAGGGGATCGGCGCCGGCTTCGTACCCGAGGTGCTCGACCGCTCGGTGATCGACGAGGTGATCCCGGTGGACGACGAGACCGCGCTTCGGCGCGCGCGCGAGGCGGCCCAACGCGAGGGCCTGCTGGTCGGGATCTCGGCCGGCGCCGCGATCGACGCGGCGCTCGAGCTCGCCGCCCGGCCCGAGCTGTCCGGGAAGCGGGTCGTGGTAATCGTCCCCGACGGCGGCGAGCGCTACATGTCGCTGCCCTTCTTCGCCCCGGAATAAATAACTCCGCCGAAAGCCTCGCCTTCGGCGACGTTTCCGCCGGGCTAGGGCGCCGAGCCTGACCCGGCAGGTTCACACGCGAGCTACCGCGGACTCCGTCCCTAGCCCGTACGCTTTAGCCGTGTTCGGCCTCGGGACGTTGCAGCGCGTGGTCAAGGAGATCCGGGCGGATGTCGCCTCGGC
This sequence comes from uncultured Actinomycetes bacterium, assembly GCA_963824865.1. Lineage (GTDB taxonomy): Bacteria > Actinomycetota > Thermoleophilia > Solirubrobacterales > 70-9 > AC-56. The sequence continues at coordinate 176,370 of CAWGQQ010000002.1, forward strand.
GCGCGATCGCGACCCGGCGGCGCGGGGGGTCGGCACGGGCGAGATCCTCATGAACTGGGCCGGGGTGCAGGCGATCCTCGTGCACCGCGTCGCCCATGCCCTGCACGAGTCCGGGGTGCCGCTGGCGCCGATGGCGCTCTCCTACACAAGTCGGTCGGTGACGGGGGTCGAGATCCATCCGGCCGCCAGGATCGGCGCCGATTTCTTCATCGACCACGGGTCCGGGGTCGTGGTCGGCGAGACCGCGGAGATCGGGGACCGGGTGACGCTCTACCAGGGGGTCACGCTGGGCGGCACCGGCTTTGCGCGCGGCAAGCGCCACCCGACGGTCGAGGACGACGTCTCGATCGGCTCCGGCGCCAAGCTGCTGGGCCCGATCACGGTTGGCCATTGCGCCAAGGTCGGCGCCAACACGGTCGTGATCGAGGACGTGCCTCCCAACTCGACCGTGGTCGGCAATCCGGGTCACCCGGTTCGGGTCGAGGGTCGCCGGGTCGAGGGTCCCGACGCCGACTGGATCCACCTGCCGGACCCGGTGGCCGACGCGATCAAGGGCCTCTCGGAGCGGATCGGCGAGCTGGAGCGGCGGATCGGCGAGCTCGACGGAAAGGCGGCCGAGGGCGAGGTGAGGGAGCTGAATCCCAAGCGCGGGCCCTCCACTGCGGGCGGCTGACCTGCTCTGAGCGCGCCGCGTCCGTAGCTATGCTCGCCTTGTGGCCACCGAGACCGAGCTGAGGCCGACCGAGCCGGGCGCGAGCCAGGTCGAGCGCCTGCTCGCGGAGCTGAACCCGCCGCAGCGCGAGGCGGTCACGCACGGCGAGGGGCCGCTCCTGGTCCTCGCCGGCGCCGGCTCCGGAAAGACGCGCGTGCTCACCTACCGAATCGCCTACCTGCTGGCCACCGGGCAGGCGCAGCCGTCCGAGATCCTCGCGATCACGTTCACCAACAAGGCCGCCGGCGAGATGCGCGAGCGGGTCGAGCAGCTGGTCGGCCGCGTGTCGCGGCTGATGTGGGTGATGACCTTCCACTCGGCCTGCGCGCGGATCCTCCGCGCCGACGCCCAGCGGCTCGGCTACAAGCGCGCCTTCACGATCTACGATCAGGCCGACTCGCTGCGGATGGTCAAGCGGTGCCTCGACGAGCTGGACGTCGACCCCAAGCGCTTTCCGCCCCGCGCCGTGCGGGCACAGATCTCGGGGGCCAAAAACCAGCTGATCGACGCGGAGGAGTACGCCGCGGCCCAGGGCTCGCACTTCGAGAGCACCGCGGCCGACGTCTACCGGCTGTACGAGCGGCGGATGCTGGAGGCCAACGCGATGGACTTCGACGACCTGCTGGTGCGGACGGTCAACCTGCTGGAGCTGTTCGAGGACGTTCGCGAGCGCTACCGCCGCGCCTTCCGCTGGGTGCTCGTCGATGAGTACCAGGACACGAACCGGGTCCAATACCGCCTCCTCCAGCTTCTGGGCGAGGAGCAGGGAAACCTGTTCGTGGTGGGTGACGATTTTCAGTCCATCTATGGCTTCCGTCATGCCGACATCCGCAACATCCTCGAGTTCGAGCGCGACTTCCCCGAGACGACGGTGGTCAAGCTGGAGCAGAACTACCGCTCCACCCAGACGATCCTCGACGCGGCCAACGGGCTGATCGCCAACAATCGCGGCCAGAAGCCCAAGCGCCTCTGGACGGACGCGGGCCGCGGCGAGCCGGTGACCATCGTCGAGCTCGACGACGAGCACGCCGAGGCGCGCTACGTGGCCTCGGAGGTGGAGCGCCTGGCGGCGGACGAGGGCGTGCCGCGCGACGAGATCGCGGTCTTCTACCGGGTCAACGCGCAGAGCCGGGTGCTCGAGGACACGCTGGTGCGCTTCGAGATCCCCTACCAGGTGATCGGGGGCACGAAGTTCTATGAGCGGGCCGAGATCAAGGACGTGGTCGCCTACCTGAGCCTGATCACGAACCCCGCCGATGCGGTCTCGTTCGCGCGGATCGTCAATTCGCCGCGCCGCGGGATCGGCCAGACGACCGAGGCGCGGCTGCTGTCCCACGCCAACACCACCGGGCAGGACATCTGGGACGTGTTCTTGAAGCCGGAGGAGACGCCCGGCCTGGGCGCAGCGGCGCTGAAGGCGGTGCGGCGTTTCGCCGAGACGATGCGCGGCCTCCGTGAGCGTGTCGAAGCCGACGAAGGAGCCGGCTCGGTGGCTGAGCTGCTCGAGGCCGTGCTGACCGACAGCGGCTATCTCGAGGCGCTTCAGGCCGAGCGGACGATCGAAGCCGAGGGGCGAGCCGAGAACCTCCAAGAGCTGATCGGCGTCGCCGGGGAGTTCGACGCCAACCGCGAGCTGGAGGGAGACAGCGAGGTGGGGCCGCTGGAGGAGTTCCTGGCTCAGATCGCCCTGTACACGGATCAGGACGCGCTCAAGGAAGAGGAGAGCCTCTGCACCCTGATGACCCTTCACAACGCCAAGGGCCTCGAGTACGAGGCGGTGTTCATGATCGGCTGCGAGGAGGGAGTATTCCCGCACATGCGCTCGCTGGAGGAGGGCAATCTCGAGGAAGAGCGCCGCCTCTGCTACGTGGGAGTCACTCGGGCGAAGCAGCGGCTGTACATGACCTTCGCGCGCCGCCGAAGCCTCCACGGCGGTCGCGGCTACAACCTGCGCTCGCGGTTCCTGAGCGAGATCCCCGACGAGCTCGTGGAGCGACAAGGCACGGAATCGCCGACGGGTTGGGCCGCTGCCTCAGGACTGGGCGCAGCGATTGGGACCGGCGCCCGCGGCCGCCGCGAGCCGCACCCGTCGCCGCTCGAGCTCCAGGTGGGTGACGAGGTCGTGCACGCCACCCTCGGCGAGGGCGTGGTGACGGGGGTGGAGCCGGATCAGGTGGTCGTGGTTCGCTTCGCGGGTGAGGGGACGGAGCGCAAGCTGATGGCGGACTACGCGCCACTGAAGAAGGTCTGAGGTCCGAGGTCGCGGGTCTGGGGCTAGTGGGCGGTCACTGGGCGTGACCGCGACGGTGATAGACGGCAAGGCCGTCGCGGCCGAGGTCCGCGCTGGGGTGGCTGCGGCTGTGCGGGAGCTCGCGGCCACGAACGGCGGCCGCGTCCCGGGACTCGCCACCGTGCTCGTCGGCGAGGATCCTGGCTCGCAGGTCTACGTCGCGAACAAGCGCCGGCAGGCCGAGGAGGTGGGGATGCGCTCGGTTCACCACGAGTTCGAGGCCTCGATCTCTCAGGACGACGTGCTCGCCCTGATCGGTGAGTTGAACGGCGACGACACGGTGGACGGGATCCTGGTCCAGCTGCCGCTGCCCGAGCAGATCGACCAGGACGCCGTGATCGCGGCGATCGACGCGGGGAAGGACGTCGACGGGCTGACCGCCCGAAGCGCCGGATTGCTCGCCCAGGGCCGCCCGGGCCTGGTGCCGTGCACGGCACAGGGCGTGATGGAGCTCCTCCGCCACGCCGGGGTCGAGCCGGAGGGCGCGGAGGCGGTGGTGGTCGGCCGCTCGATCCTCGTCGGCAGACCGCTCGCCAGCCTGCTCTTGAACGCGAATGCCACGGTCACCGTTTGCCACTCGCGCACCAGGGACCTGGCCGGCGTCTGCCGCCGTGCGGACGTCCTCGTCGCCGCCGTCGGCTCGCCGCGCCTGGTGAAGGCGGACTGGGTGAAGCCCGGCGCCGCGGTGATCGACGTGGGCGTGAATCGCACCGAGGAGGGCCTGGTCGGCGACGTGGAGTTCGAGGCCGTTCGGGAGGTGGCCGGCGCGATCACGCCGGTGCCGGGCGGGGTCGGACCGATGACGATCGCGATGCTGCTTCAGAACACGGTCCTGGCCGCCAGGGCCCGCTCTGGCCGCGAGACTGGGGAGGATCAAACCGCCTCGGGTTGAATGAAGCACAGGTCATCCACCAGAGGAGACTCCATGGACTTCACCAGACTTACCCAGGGCGAGAAGATCGCCGGCGCATCGGGCATTGCGCTGATCCTGATCATGTTCATCTTCAGCTGGTACGGTTTGAAGTTACCGGCGGCGAATCCGTTCCGGGACAGTCGAAGGGTCACGAACGCGTGGGAGCTCATACGGCTTCATCGACATCGTCCTCTTCCTGACGGTGGCGGCCGCGATCGGGCTGGCGCTGATCAGCGCCTCGCAGACCGAGGTGGGCCTCCCGGTCGCCGCGAGCGCGGTCGTCGCCGGCCTGGGGATTCTGTCGGTCGTCCTGATTCTCTACCGGATCATCGACACGCCGGGCGACTTCGGTGCCGCGGTGCGGTCCTCGATGTCGACGTGACGCGGAAGATCGGCGTCTGGCTCGGGCTGATCGCGGCCGATCGGCGTCGCCTACGGCGGCTGGCGCGCGATGCAGGAGGAGGGAACCTCCTTCGGCGAAGAGGCGGACCGCTTCCGTGCGCCCGACGACGGTCCGGGCGTGGCCCCGCCTCCTCCGTCTTCGTCTTCTCCTCCGCCGTCGTCCCCACCGCCGGGTCAGGCTCCGTAACGCACTGCTTCGGGACGTGCGCGTCCCTGGAGTGAGAGATTGAACCGCGACGGCCGCCCATTGGGCGGCCGTCGCTAGTTCAAGCGATCGGCGAGTTGGCTGCCCGACCCGGGAGGCCATCGCGATGATGGTCATCATCGGGTTGACGCCGATCGAGCTGGGCAGCAGGCTGCCGTCGGCAACGTAGAGACCCTCCGCGCCGTGGACGGCGCCGTCAGAGGCGACGACTCCAGCCCCGGGGTCCGCGTCCATTCGCGCTGTCCCCATGGGGTGGAACGCCTCGAGGCGAAGCGCCCCGGCAGCGGGCGGCGAGACCTCGAGGTCGGTGACCCGGTTCTTCGGGATCATCGGGATCCCGGCGATCTGCGGATAGACCTCGCGGGCGCCGGCGGCGTAGAAGAGCTCGGCCGCGCGGGCGATCCCGAAGGTGAGCCGGGCGGCGTCGTCGTCCGTGAGGCGGTAGGTGATGCGCAGCGAGCCATCGCGCGACAACCCCACCCGCCCGGCGGACCGATCCGAGAGGTGGACGCCGGTCGAGGCGATCCGGTCGTAGGCGAGCACCCGCTCGGAGTGCTCGACCCCCGTTCCCGGCAGCCACTGGGCGCCGAAGGCGAGCGGCGTGAAGGTGGCCTCGAGCAGGATGCCGCGATCCTCCCACTCGTTCACCGCGTAGCTCTGCATCACCCCGTCCCAGCCGCGCACCTCTTCCGCGAAGCGGGCGCCGACCCAGCAGGCCGGGTGGATGCGCAGGTTGCGGCCAAGCTGGCCGCTCGGCGAGTGGAAACCCGAGCGCAGCAGGAGCTCCGGGGTCCCGAAGGCGCCACCCGCCAGCACCACCGCCTGCCGGGCGCGGAGCTTGAAGGGGCGGGCCCTCCCGTTGGCGCCCGCCAGGCAGTCGATGCCCGTCGCCCGGCCGTGCTCGAAGATCACCCGTCGCGCCTCCACCTGCGCCCGCACCCGCGCCCCGGCGGCGACCGCGCGCGGCAGGTAGGACACGTGCATCGCCTGCTTGGCGTCCAAGCGGCAGCCGGTCGGACAGGAGCTGCATTGAAAGCAGGCGCCGGCGTTTCGATTCAAGGGCTGGTGGCGAACCCCGAGCGCCTCGGCGCCCTCGCGCAGGAGCTGGCCGTTTCGCCCCATCCGCTCCGGATCGACGGGGCGCACGTGGAGCATCTCCTCGGCCGCCTCGTATTCGGGGTCCAGCTCGGTGGCCCACTCGACCCCGTGCTCGGCGGCCCAGCCCGCGAGCACCTGGTCCGGCGCCCGAAAGCAGGTGCCGGAGTTGATCACGGTCGTCCCGCCGACGGCACGGCCGACGGGTGTCGGGATCGCCGGGCGACCCTCGGCGATCGTCAGGCCGCCGTCGCGGTAGAGCGCGGCCAGCGCGGCGAGTGGCTCGTCGGGATAGGTGCGTCGATCCATGTACGGGCCCGCTTCCAGGACCACGACCTCGAGCCCCGCCTCGGCGAGGATCGCAGCCGTTACGGCCCCGCCGGCGCCGGAGCCGACGATCGCGACGTCGCACTCCTCGCCGCCCGCGGGCGGGCTCAGATCGCCGAGGCCCGAATCGGAATCGGAGTCAGGGGGATCGCCGCCGACCTCGCAGCGCATCTGGTAGCCGATCGCCGCCTGCACCCGCGGGTCGTTGCCGTAGCCGAGGCCCGTGAGGACCTTGAGGAAGAGGAGCAGGTCCGCGGCGCGCGGAAGGCTCGAATCCTGGAGACGGCGGAGGAAGTCCTGGCGCGCCTCGAGGCTGGCGCGGCTGAATCGCCACGGAAACGGGAGCCATTCCATCACGCGGAGGGCGAGCTTGATCTGCCTCACGCTGCGCCTGGGCATGCTCGCCAGGTAGCGATTGATCGGCTCCGCGACCTCCACCGCGTCCCGGCGCCGCGAGTGCGGCAGCCCGCCGGCGCTGGCGGCCGGCGGAAGCGCCCCGAAGCCCGGCGCCATCGCCTCCGCGAACGCGCGCAGAATCCGCAGCTCGCCGGGGCTCAGCGGGGCGCGCTGGATACTCGGCTCGGTGACCCCCGGCCCCGGCGGGCGCCTTCAGGAGGGGGCGGCGGGCTCTCCCATCCGGCCGGCCACCGACCAGAGCACCAGCGCCAGAGCGGCCAGGAAGCCGTCGACGAGAAAGTTCAGCAGGTAGATGAAGACGTCCTGGTCAAAGAGGTAGAAGCCCAGCGCGGCGAGCGAGGAGGCGGTCTTGCCCGCCGCCAGCACCAGAAGCAGAGGCCGGTAGCGAGCCACGTCGGCCTGGACCACGAGGCAGATGCCCGTGATCACCACCATGTAGGCGAAGCCGAGCGCCAGCCAGAACTGCTCCGTTGTCTCCGGCGCGGGAGTGAACTCGCCCAGCGGCAGCCAGTCGCCGAGGTCGGAGATCACGTCGAGGACGCCGTCGGGCGTGACGATGAACAGGGTCCCGACAACCGCGAAGCTGGCCGCCAGCAGGCGCAGGTTGAGGACGACGAACCGCTCCGCCCGCTCTGGAGTCATCACGATTTGGTTCGCGCCTCGCCCACGGTCATTTTCCTTTGCAGAGCTCGGCGCTCACAGGCCGGGCATCCTACCCGGCCTAGAATCCGCTTCGTGATCGATCGGGAGCAGGTCCTGCACGTCGCCCGGCTGGCGCGACTGGAGCTGACGGACGAGGAGGTCGAGCGGATGTCGGGCGAGCTGACCACGATCCTCGACCACGTCGAGCGCATGAACGAGCTCGACCTGGATGGGGTGGAGCCGACCTCCCACGTGGTCGCGCTGGAGAACGTTCTGCGCGCCGACGAGCCGCGCCCGAGCTGGCCGCGCGAACAGGTCTTGGAGCCGGCGCCCGACCCCGCCGAGGGGGCGTTCCGCGTGCCCTCTCCCCAGGCGTGAGCGCCGACCTGCTCGATTTGAGCGTCGCCGAGGCGCTGCGGCGGATCGAGGCCGGCGGCCTGGCCGCGGACGAGTACTTCGACGCCTACGCGAAGCGGGCGGCGACCGACGAGCTCGGCGCCTACCTGTGGCGAGCGGAGCCGGGGCCGGCCGGGGCCGCCGACGGTGAGCTGCGCGGGGTGCCGATCGCGGTCAAGGACATCTTCTGCACCGAGGGAATCGAGACCACCGCGGCGTCGCGGATCCTGGAGGGGTACCGGCCGCCGTACACGGCCACTGCGGTGCGACGGCTCGCCGACGCCGGCGCCCGCCTGCTCGGCAAGACGAACATGGACGAGTTCGCTATGGGCTCCTCGAACGAGAACTCCGGCTACGGCCCGGTGCTCAACCCCTGGGATCGCGAGCGGGTCCCGGGAGGATCGTCGGGGGGCTCGGCGGCGGCGGTCGCCGGGCGGGCGGCGCCGTGGGCGATCGGCACGGACACGGGCGGCTCGATTCGCCAACCCGCCTCGCTCTGCGGGATCGTCGGCCTGAAGCCCACCTACGGAGCCGTCTCCCGCTACGGGATGATCGCCTTCGCGTCCTCGCTCGACCAGTGCGGGCCGCTGACCCGCGACGTCGGCGATGCGGCGCTTCTTCTGCGGGTGATCCAAGGCCGCGACGCGTGCGACTCGACCTCGATCGGGATCGAGGGCGGGGTCGCGCTGCCCTCGCGCGAGCGCCTCGAGGGGCTTCGCTTCGGGGTGCCACGGGAGCTGTCGGCGGACGCCGAGGGGATCGAGGCGGGCGTCTCCGAGGTCTTCCAGCGGACCCTAGGCGTGATCCGGGAGCTGGGCGGCGAGGTGGACGAGTGCGAGCTACCCCACGCGGCCCACGGCCTGTCCGCCTATTACATCCTGGCGCCGGCCGAGGCCTCGGCGAACCTGGCCCGCTACGACGGCGTGCGTTTCGGGCCGCGCGCGGACTCCGACGGAGACCTGATCTCGATGTACGAGCGCACCCGCGAGGCGGGGTTCGGCGCCGAGGTGAAGCGGCGGATCATGCTCGGCACCTACGCCCTCTCCTCCGGGTACTACGAGGCCTACTACGGCCGCGCGCAGCGGGTTCGCACGAAGATCGCGAGCGACTTCCGGGCCGCGTTCGAGCGCTTCGACTATCTGGTCACTCCGACCTCGCCGACGGTGGCCTTCCGGCTCGGGGAGCGGACCGCCAACCCGCTGGCGATGTACATGTCGGACTTCTGCACGGTGCCGATGTCTCTGGCCGGCATCCCCGCCATCTCCATCCCCGCCGGCCTTGCCGAGCCCGATGGCGGCGGCTCGGAGCTCCCGGTGGGCTTCCAGATCGCCGCCCCGGCCTTCGGCGAGTCCGGGCTTCTGGATGCGGCCCACGCGCTCGAGCGAGCAATCGGCTTCGACACCAGGCCACCGGCGATGGGGCCGCAGGGGTGAGCGTGCCGGACGGATACGAGTCCGTGATCGGGCTTGAGATCCACGTCCAGCTGTCGACTCGGACGAAGATGTTCTGCGGCTGCGAGCTCTCTTTCGGCGAGGAGCCGAACACGCACACCTGCCCGGTCTGCCTCGCCCATCCCGGCGTCCTGCCGACAATCAACGAGCAGGCGGTCCGCTACGGGCTGCAGATCGCCCTCGCGCTGGGCTGCGAGCCGGCCGCACGCTCGATCTTCCACCGCAAGAACTACTTCTATCCCGACCTGCCGAAGGGCTACCAGATCAGTCAGTACGACATCCCGCTGGCGAGCGGCGGGCGGCTCGGGGAGGTCCGCATTCACCGCGTGCACCTGGAGGAGGACGCCGCGAAGCTGATCCACCTGGGGGAGTCCGGGCGAATCCACGGCTCCGCGGCTTCGCTGGTCGACTTCAACCGCGGCGGCACCCCGCTGGTCGAGATCGTCACCGAGCCCGACTTGCGCGGCCCGGCCGAGGCGCGCGAATGGGCGCAGCTTCTGCGAACCACGATCAAGCAGCTCGCTGTCTCCGACGTGAACATGGAGGAGGGAAGCCTCCGCTGCGATGCCAACGTCTCGCTTCGCCGCGCCGGCGCTGAGGAGCTGGGAACCAAGACCGAGCTCAAGAACATGAACAGCTTTCGGTTCCTGGAGCGGGGGATCGCCGCCGAGCAGGAGCGCCAGGGGGCGCTGCTGGAGGCCGGTGAGCAGGTGGAGCAGGAGACCTTTCACTTCGACCCGAGGACGGGGGAGCTGACTCCGCTGCGCTCGAAGGAGTACGCGCACGACTACCGCTACTTCCCGGAGCCCGACCTGGTCCCGCTGGCGCCGACGCGGGAGATGCTGAGCGCAGCTCGCGAGGCGCTCCCCGAGTTGCCCGCCGAGCGGCGCGAGCGCTACGAGGCCGAGCTCGGGCTGCCGGAGGTGACCGCCCGCCAACTTGCCTTCGACGCCGAGCTTGGGGCCTATTTCGAGCGCGCCCTCGAGGCGTCGAACGGTGGCGAGCCACGCACGATCGCCAACTGGGTCACCGGCGAGCTCGTGGGCCGGCTGCGAGAGGCTGGTGACGGAGAGGTCGACCCGGGGAGCTCCAAGGTCTCGCCGGAGGCTCTGGCGGCGCTGGCCGGCATGGTCGAGTCGAAGCAGGTGACGACGGGCGCCGCGCGGCAGGTGCTGGCGACCCTGGTCGCCGAGGGCGGCGATCCGGCGGAGATCGTGGAGCGCGAGGGCCTCGCCCAGATGTCCGATACGGGCGAGCTCGAGGCGATCGTCGAACGGGCGATCGAGGCCGAGCCCGGGGCGGCGGAGAAGGTGAGGGCAGGCAACCCGAAGGCGATCGGCCCCATAGTCGGCGCGGTCATGCGGGAGACCAAGGGCACGGCGGACGGGGGAGAGGTGACGCGCTTGATCCGGGAGAAGCTTGGCCTCGGCTAGCGCCGATCAGCACTTGTAACAACTTGTTACAAGGTGGTAGGCTCGGTGCATGGCCTGGAACGTCGTCATCGCCGGCGGTGGCTTCGGGGGCGCGCATGCCGCTCGTCACCTGGAGCGCCTGCTGCCGAAGCAGTCCGCCCGGCTGATGCTGGTCAACGACGTCAACTTCCTGCTCTACACGCCGTTCCTTCCCGAGGCCGCGGCCGGGACCCTGGAGCCGCGCCACGTGGTGACGCCGCTTCGCGACATGCTCAAGCGCACGTTTCTGAGGCTGGGGGCGGTCTCGGCTCACGACCCGGCGGCGCGCACGGTCTCGATTCGCACCCACGACGGCGAGACGGAGGAGCAGCGCTACGACCAGCTTGTGCTGGCGCTGGGCTCGGTGTCCCGGCTCTTGCCCATCCCCGGCCTGGAGCACGCGATCGGGTTCAAGAGCCTCGCCGACGCCATCTGGCTCCGGAACCACGTGATCGAGACGCTCGAGGCCGCCAACGCCAGCGAGGACCCCGAGCGGCGCGAGGAGCTGCTCACGTACGTGTTCGTCGGCGGGGGCTACGCGGGGCTCGAGGCGCTCGCCGAGCTCCAGGACTTCGCGGCCGACGCCATGGATGCCTACCCGCGAGCGCGACTCCAGGGGATGCGATGGATCCTGGTCGAGGCGGCCGACCGCGTGCTGCCGGAGATCGACCTGAAGCTGGCCGAGTACGCGGCGCGGGAGCTCCGGGGTCGCGGGATCGACATCCGCCTCGGCACTCGCCTCGAGTCGGTGGAGCCGGACGCGGTGACGCTCTCGACCGGGGAGCGAATCCCAAGCCGGACGGTGGTCTGGACGACGGGCGTTGCGCCGCACCCCAGCCTCGCCGGGCTGGGCGTGCCGCTTGACGATCACGGCCGGGTACGTGTGGACGAGTACATGCGGGTTGAGGGCATGGAGGGTGTCTGGGCGCTCGGCGACTGCGCTGCGGTCCCCGATCCCTCGGCCGACATGGCCAGGCCGTCCCCACCGACGGCTCAGCACGCGATCCGCCAGGGCCGGACGGTGGCGCGAAACGTGGCCGCCGAGCTCGGCATCGGCAAGCCCGCCCCGTTTCGCTACCGCAACAAGGGCGCCTTCGTCAACCTGGGGCGCTACAAGGCGGTCGGCCGGCTGGGTCGGTTCACCTTCTCGGGATTTCCCGCCTGGTGGATGGCCCGCACCTACCACATGAGCCAGATACCGGGCACCGCGCGGAAGATCCGCGCCGTGGTGGACTGGACCGTGGGGTTGCCGTTCAGCCGTGACGTTGCCGAGGTTGGCTCCATCGGCCACCCGCGGCCGCTTCGCGTCGAGGAGTACGCGCGGGGCGGCAGCCACCGCCCGGTCTCCTAGGCGCCAGAATCCAAAAGGCATGGCGGCTCCGTACGTGATCATCGCTCTTTCGTTCGGCATCGCCACCGCGGTCATCGGGCGCGCGAAGGGCAGCTCGTTCTTCATCTGGCTGATCGTCGGCTCGGTGCTGCCGGTCCTCGGCCTGATCGCGGTCGTCCTCCATCGACCGGAGGTCGACGAACCCGAGCGCCGCTGCCCCCACTGCGGCAAGATCCACAAGCTCTACGTCCAGGTCTGCACCCGCTGCGGCGCCGACCTCTACCTACCGGACCCCGCCGACGTCCGGCAACCAGAGGTTCGCGGGTCCTAGCGCAACCAGGTTCGGACGATCGCGTTCGCGAAGCCGAGCCCGTAGCGGACCACGGCCGGCTTCTTCGAGTGGCCGTGCATGCGGCGGGCGACCGTCACCGGAACCTCCTTGGCGGGAATGCCCCGCCTGAGCGCCTCGATCAGGAATTCCGAGGTGTGGAACTGCTCCTGGCGCAGGACGAGCTGGGGCAAGACGTCTGAGCGCACCGCGCGGTAGCCGTTGGAGCAGTCGCTCACCTTCGTGCGGGTGATCAGCGAGACGATCCGGTTGAACATGACGATCCCCAGCTCGCGCGCATAGTGGTTCGGCTCTGCCTTGCCGAGCACGCGCGAGCCGTGAGCGACGGCGACCTCGCCGGAGACCACCGGCTGCACGAGCCGCTCCATCTCGGACGGCAGGTGCTGCCCGTCCGCATCCAGCGTGACGACGATGGTGGCGCCCGAGTCGGCGAGCAGCCGGTAGCCCGTGCGCAGCGCCGCCCCGCCTCCGCGGTTGATCAGGTGCCGGGCGACCGCCGCGCCATGCTCGGCCGCGATCTCCCCGGTGCCGTCCCGCGAGCCGTCGTCCACCACCAGCACGGCGGTCTCGATCCCGCAGGCCGCGTCCGGAATCCGGTCGAGGACGTAGCCGATGCTGTCGGCCTCGTTGTAGGCGGGGACGAGCACGCCGATTCTGTCCCGGAAGCGCTCGGGATGGCCGGCGTCCACGAATTGCTCCCAGGCAAGCCCCTCGAGCACCGCCGAGAGCTCGCGCGTGATCCGCGACCCCTGGGACAGGGCCCGCACCACGAGCACGAACAGGACCAGGATGGCGATCACGGCGACGCCCACGATCCGGGTGCCGTTCTCGCGCTGGAAGGAGAAGGCGCCGAGGATGGCGTCGAGTAAGCTCCGTGCCGGCCACGATCGCCAGCCCGAGCGCCACCAGCAGCAGGATCAGGACGTCGACGTTTCGCAGCGAGCGCCGCCGCCAGATCGCGAAGGCGGCCAGCAGCGCGGCGATCACAAGGCCGGCGGCGCGCAGCGCCGTCAGCTCGGGCGGGACGGGGAGGATGTCCGGGACTGCGCGGCGGGGCGTCGATGGAGGGCGCGGTACAGGGTACTGCGCACGGGCTCTCCTCGCGCCTGGCGCTGACCCGTTCGCTACCCTCGCGCGGTCATGCGGGTCCTGATCCTGGGCGGCGACGGCTATCTCGGATGGCCCACCGCGATGCGGCTTGCGGCGCGCGGCCACGAGGTCTCCGTGGTCGACAACTTCTCCCGGCGGCGCTGGCACGTCCAGCACTCGACCGGCTCGCTGACCCCGATCCGCTCGCTCGCGGACCGCGTAGAGGCCTGGCATCAGGTGGGCGGCGACGAGATCGGCATGTTCGTCGGGTCGATCGAGGACGACGACTTCCTCGACCGGGTGATCGCCGAGACCCTGCCCGAGGCGATCGTCCACTACGGCGAGCAGCCCTCGGCGCCCTACTCGATGAAATCACGCGCGACCGCGGTTGAGACCCAGTACACGAACGTGATCGGAACCCTCAAGCTGCTGTTCTCGATTCGGGACCAGGTACCCGACTGTCACCTGGTCAAGCTCGGCACCATGGGTGAGTACGGGACCCCGGACATCGACATCGAGGAGGGGTTCATCGAGATCGAGCACAAGGGTCGCCGGGACACGCTTCCGTTCCCGAAGATGCCCGGCTCGCTCTACCACCTGTCGAAGGTCCACGACTCACACAACATCCACTTCGCCTGCCGGATCTGGGGCCTGCGCGCCACCGACCTCAACCAGGGAGTGGTTTACGGGATCGAGACCGAGGAGTCCGCCCGGGACGAGCGGCTGATCACCCGCTTCGACTACGACGAGTACTTCGGCACGGTCCTGAACCGCTTCTGCGTGCAGGCGGTGATCGGTCACCCGCTCACGGTCTACGGCGAGGGCGGGCAGACCCGCGGCTTCCTCAACATCCGCGACACGCTCCAGTGCGTCGAGCTCGCCGTGACTCATCCCGCCGAGCTGGGCGAGTTCCGGGTCTTCAACCAGTTCACGGAGCAGTTCTCCGTTTCCGAGCTGGCCGAGCTCGTGAAGCGAAGCGGGGAGGAGCTGGGCTACGGGGTCGAGGTGCGCAGCTTCCCCAACCCGAGGATCGAGGCCGAGCGGCACTACTACAACGCCACCAACACGAAGCTGATCGACCTCGGGCTGAAGCCGCATCACCTCGGCGAGGAGCTGGTCCGCTCCATGCTGCGGATCATCGAGCGGCACAAGGGCCGCGTGATCGAGCGCGCGATCCTGCCGACGACGCGCTGGAAGCCGGGAGAGCTGATGGGCGAGGTCGAAGCGGCCGAGCGGCCTTCCTGAGGGCGATGGCGGAGTTCCAGTCGGAGAGCGAGTTCCGCGAGGTCATGGACAAGACCTTCACCCTGATGAGCACCGACCCCGACATGGGGCCGAAGCTCCGAGACGCTCGGGTGCCGCAGCGGTTCGAGTTCCCCGATCAGGACGCCGTGGTGAACATCACCTACCGCGAGGGGGGCGGCGAGCACAACCTCCGTTGGGAGTGGTCTGAGGACGTCGACTGGGAGCCCAAGGTCGTGATGACGATGAGCTCCGAGGTCGCCAACAGGTACTTCCAGGGCAAGGAGAACGTGGCGATGGCGCTGGCCAAGCGCCGCATCAAGAGCTCTGGAGACATCAAGTCGGCGCTGAAGCTGATCCCGATCACCAAGCCCGTGTTCGCTATGTACCGGGAGATGGTGGAGCGCGATTACCCGCACCTGGTCGCATAAGCGCTAGCCGCGGTGTTCTACTGTTCATTGCGTGAGAGCAGCGGACGCACTGTGTGAGGCGCTCAAGGCCGAGGGGGTCGAGCACGTCTTCGGCATCCCGGGCGGCGCCAACCTGCCCACCTATGACGCCCTCTACGACGCCGAGCTGATCCACATCCAGTCGCGCCACGAGCAGGGGGCTGGGCACGCGGCGGAGGGCTACGCGAAGGCCTCCGGGCGAGTCGGCGTCGCCTTCGCCACCTCGGGGCCGGGGGCGACCAACCTGGTGACCGCGATCGCCGACGCGATGATGGATTCGGTGCCGACCGTGTTCATCACAGGCCAGGTGCGCACGGACCTGATCGGCACCGACGGCTTCCAGGAGGCCGACGTCACCGGGATCACGTTGCCGATCGTCAAGCACTCCTTCCTGGTCACCGACCCGCGCCAGATCCCCACCTACATCCACCAGGCCTTCCACATCGCCTCGACGGGGCGCCCGGGCCCGGTGCTCGTCGACGTGCCCCAGGACCTCTCGCGCGCGGACATCGAGTACGAGCCGGCGCAGGGGGCGCCGGACCTGCCGGGCTACAAGCCGCCGACCGAGGGCAACATCAAGCAGATTCGAATTGCCGCCAAGGCGCTTGCCAACTCCCGGCGACCCGTGATCTACGGCGGCGGCGGAATCGTCAACGCGAACGCCTCCGAGGAGTTCCGCCGCTTCTGCCTCTCGGACAGGCTGCCGGTGACGCTCACGGTGATGGGCCTGGGCGCCTTCCCTGCGCCGCACGAGCAGTGGCTGGGGATGCTCGGCATGCACGGAACCCGGACCGCCAACTACGCGATGGACAACGCCGATTTGATCGTCGCCGTGGGTGCGCGTTTCGACGACCGGATCACGGGCAAGCTCGCCGAGTTCGCGCCGCGGGCCAAGTTCGTCCACATCGACATCGACCCGGCAGAGATCTCCAAGAACGTCCCCGCTCACATCCCGATCGTCGGCGACGCCGCCGACGTGCTGCCGAAGCTGATCGGCGAGTACGAGCGCCTGAATGCCGATCCCGAACGGCTCGACGCGTGGTGGAAGCAGATCCGCGCCTGGCAGGAGGAGTACCCGCTGGGCTACGAGGACTCCGAGGACTCGGAGATCAAGCCGCAGCGGATGATCGAGGCCCTCTACAAGGTCACGGACGGCGACGCGATCATCACCTCCGACGTCGGTCAGCACCAGATGTGGTGCGCGCAGTACTACGACTTCTCGACCCCACGCCGGTGGATCAACTCGGGCGGGCTCGGCACGATGGGCTTCGGCCTGCCCGCGGCGATCGGCGCCAAGGTGGCGATGCCCGACGAGACCGTGGTCTGCCTGGCAGGAGACGGCAGCCTGGTGATGGTCTGCCAGGAGTTCGCCACCGCAGCCGTTCACGAGATCCCGGTCAAGGTCTTCTTGATGAACAACGGCTACATGGGGATGGTCCGCCAGTGGCAGGAGCTGTTCTGGGACGGCCGCTACAAGTCGGTCGAGATGGGCGACAGCCCCGACTGGGTGAAGCTGGCCGAGGCGTTCGGCTGGACCGGGATGCGCTGCACCGACAAGAACCAGCTCGAGGACTCGATGCAGACCGCGCTCGAGGCCGACGGCCCCGTGCTGCTCGACGTGCAGGTCACGAAAACCGAGAACTGCTACCCGATGATCCCCGCCGGCGCTGCCGCGCGGGACATGGTGGGGTAGAGGCGATGGAAGCCGGCACGCCAGAGCTGGTCAAGCTCGAGGACCTCCAGGTCGGCAGCGGCCTCACGGGGCGCAAGCACCTGATCTCGCTCCTGGTCGAGAACAAGCCGGGCGTGCTGGCGCGGATCGCGGGGCTGTTCGCGCGTCGCGGGTTCAACATCGACACCCTCGCCGTCGGCCCCACCGATGACCCGGACATCTCGCGGATCACGCTGACCCTGGACGGCGCCGTGCATCCGATCGATCAGGTGACCAAGCAGCTCCACAAGCTGGTCAACGTGCTCAAGATCCGCGACATGGAGCCGGATCAGACGGTCTCCAGGGAGATGGCGCTGTTTCGGGTTTCGGCCCCGGTTGAGAGCCGCGCTGAGATCGTCCAGTTCGCGGAGATCTTCAGGGCCAAGATCGTCGACGTCTCCCGCCGCGCCCTGACCATCGAGGTGACCGGCTCGAACGAGAAGATCAACGCCTTCGAGCGCATGGTGAGGCCCCACGGCCTGATCGAGATGGCCCGAACCGGCGAAGTCGCAATAACCCGATCCCGACCTGACCAATAGGCCCGCCTTGATCGCGGCGACCGCCGCCCTCGACTCGCTTGAGGCGTTGCTCGCCGAGGCGGGGGAGAGGCGGCGATTGGTCAGCGTTACCGTGCCGGTTGAGCTCGAGGATCCGAGTGGGGCGGTGTTCGCCTCGCGGCTCGCCGGCGATCGCTGGTTCTGCTGGGAGCAGCCCGATCGCGACGGGTTCGCGCTCGCGGCGCTCGGCAGCGCCTGCGAGGTGGTCTCCCGTGGCCCGGGGCGCTTCGGCGATCTGGTCGCCGCCTGCGCGGAGGTGGCGCGTGGGCGTCTCAGCGACGAGCCCGAGCGGCTGCCCGCGGGCGCGGGGCCGGTCTGGGCCGGCGGGTTCGCGTTCGGGCCCGACGGCGGGAGGGCGCCCCAGTGGTCCTCGTTTCCACCCGCGCTCCTGGTGCTGCCCGAGCTGGCGCTCCACCGGTCCGCGGGCCGAACCCATCTGACGCTCTGCGCGCTGGCCGGGCCGGGAGTCGACCCGGGCGCCGTTTCCCGGCGGCAAGGAGCTCGGCTGGCTGCGCTCGGCGAGGCGCCCCTGCCGCTGGCCGATCCCCATCCGACGGGCGAGAGCCGGATCGCCAGCGTGCTCACCCCGAGGCGCTTCGAGCAGGCGGTGGCGCAGGCGGTGGGGCGGATCCACGCCGGCGAGCTGGAGAAGGTGGTGCTGGCGCGCGAGGTGGTGGTGGAATCGCCCCGGGCCCACGAGCCGGCGGCCATCTATGGCGCGCTTCGGGAGCTGTTCACCTCCTGCTTCTGTTTTTGCTGCGGCTCGCCGGAGGCCGCGTTCCTCGGCGCCAGCCCGGAGCTGCTCGTGCGGCGCAGCGGCGCGGGGGCTGCGACCGTGGCGCTCGCCGGCTCCACCCGGCGCAGCGCCGACCCCGCGGTGGACGATCACCTGGGCGAGCAGCTCCTGCGCTCCGCCAAGGACCGCCGCGAGCACGAGATCGTCGTCCGGCGGATCGAGCGCACCCTGCGCGGTCAGGCGGTCTGGGTCGAGGCGGCGCCCGAGCCGGGCGTGGTCAAGGTGGCCAACATCCAGCACCTGGCCACGCCCATCCACGCCCAGCTCTCCGAGCCGCGCTCCGCGGTCGAGCTGGCGGGACTGCTGCACCCGACGCCGGCGGTTGGGGGAGAGCCTCGCAACCGAGCGCTCGCCGCGATCGCCGAGCTCGAGGAGCTCGACCGCGGCTGGTACGCGGGACCGGTCGGCTGGATGGACGCCGCGGAGGACGGCGAGTTCTGCGTTGCGATTCGCTCTGCGCTCCTGCGGGACCGCGTCGCCCACCTGTACGCCGGCAACGGGATCGTCACCGACTCCGATCCCACCGCCGAGCTCGCCGAGACCGAGGTCAAGCTCGAGGCGCTGTTGCCGCTGCTCTCCGGGCTGAGGATCAGGCGCCGTGGCGGGCGCCAAGCGCCTCGCCAACCCGCTCCGCGATTCGCTCGTGAAGCTCCACGTTTCGGCGCCGGTCGACTGGGATCTCGATCAGGGCCGTCCCCTGGCCGGCTGCATCCGCCAACCCCTCGAGGCGCTCCACGCGCGCGTGCGGCAGGTCGTACAGGGCGGCGATCCGCGCTGGGTCGAGCCCCAGCGGCGTTCCGAGGAGCGCCTCGAACTCGTCTCGGTCGAGCTGCTCGGCCTGCGGCAGGAACTCGAAGATCCCGCCACCGTCGTTGTTGAGAACCACGATTCGCACCGGGGCGCTCGCGTGGCGCAGCGCGGCGAGCCCGTTCATGTCGTGGTGGAGGCCGAGGTCGCCCGTGACGATCCAGGTGGCGCGGCCGGTGGCGGCCGCGGCCCCGACCCCGGACGAGATCAGGCCGTCGATCCCGTTCGCGCCGCGGTTGCATAGGAACCTCACCTCCGTGGCGGCCGATGGTAGGAATGCCTCCTGGTCGCGGATCGGCATCGAGGAGGCCGTGTAGACGAGGTCCCCGTCGGCGTACAGGCGGGCCAGGGCGGCGTGCACGCCGGGCTCGGTGGGCTCGTTCAGCGCCACCAGCTCGGCCTCGATGGCTGCGGCCGCCCGCCGCCCAGCCTCCAGCCAAGCGGACTGCCAGTCCTGCTCGCGGGCCCGCCAAGCGCTCGGCGAGCGCGCCGGCCAGGGACGGGGCGTCGGCCCGCACGATCGTCTCCGCTTGGTTCGAGGGCTCATTCCAGCCGAACGCCGGGTCGACGACGACGTGCCGCAATTGCGGAAGCGAGGCGAGCCAGCCGCGAAGCGCCTTGCTGGTCGGCAGGTCGCCGAAGCGGAGCACCAGCTCGGGCGCCAAGCTCCGAGGGCCGCAGGCGGGCGATTGCGTCGTACGGCCACACGACCAGCTGGCGGTCATGGGCGCCCAGGCGAAGTTGCGAGGTCGGCTCGGCGAGGATCGGGTAGCCCGCCCGCTTGGCCAAGGCGGCGACCGGCCCGGCGAGCCTTGGGTCGAGCTGGCGGCCGGCCACGATCAACCCCCGGGGCGAAGCCGCCACCCGCTCGGCCAGCTCGTCGACCAGCGCCTCGTCGGCGAGCGGCGGGTTCGCGGCGACCGCGGTCAGTGGCCGCTCGCCACGCCCCTCGAGGGCGAGCGGGGAGGTCGCCGTGACGTCCTCCGGCCGGGGCTCGGGACCCAGCGGGTCACGCCAGGCGAGGTTCAGGTGGACTGCTCCTGGGCGTGGCTCCCCGCGTGCCGCGGCGTAGGCGCGGCAGGCCACGGAACGAAAGTGGAGCAGGCCGGCGTCGTCGGCCTGGTGGTTGCCGACCTCGCAGAACCAGCGCACGGCGGACCCGTAGAGCTTCAGCTGGTCGATGGTCTGTCCGGCGCCGATCCCGCGCAGCTCGGGTGGGCGGTCGGCCGTGAGGACGATCAGCGGCACGCCCGCCTCGTCGGCCTCGGACACGGCGGGATGCAGGTTGGCCGCCGCGGTGCCCGAGGTGCAGAGGACGACCGCCGGCCGGTCGGTCGCCTGGGCGGCGCCAAGTGCGAAGTAGCCCGCGGAGCGCTCGTCGACGATCACGGCCACCTCGATCGCCGGCTGGCGCCACAGGGCGAGGGCCAGCGGAGTGGACCGGGAGCCCGGGGACAGCGCGGCTCGGCGAACCCCGCAGCGGGCCAGCTCCTCGACCAGCGCCGAGGCGAGCGCGGTGTTGCGGTTGGTCGAGTCCACCGTCGGCGAACGGTAACCGCTAAAGACGGTGCCGCTCGAGTGCCGCTTCGTCGATCTCGATCCCCAGGCCCGGCCCGTCGGGCAGGTGCAGCAAACCCTCGCGCAGCTCACACTCGACCGAGGCGATCGTGCCCGCGAACAGCTCCTGCGTGGCGAGCCCGTGCGCCAGTCCCGGATCCTCGTGATCGCGGTAGAGCGCCTGGGCGGCGTGCGCCGCGGCGGCGATCCCCACCGGTCCGTCCAAGGCGCTGGACAGGTAAACCGGCAGCTCGGCGGCGATCCCGGCAGCGGTCCCGATCCCGCCCACCTTCGCCAGCTTCACGGTGGCCAGACGGCAGGCGCCCACCCGCACCGCCCTCTCTGCCTCCTTGGCGCTGGTCACGCTCTCGTCGGCGGCGATCGGGATCGCGGTCGCCTCGGCCACCGCGGCCATCTCGCGCAGGGAGCCGGTGGGTTGCTCGACCAACTCGATCCCGAGCGGCTCGATTTCGTTCAGAATCGCCACCGCCTGTTCGGTGCTCCAGGCGCCGTTTGCGTCCACCCGTAGGCGCGCCTCCGGGCCCACCGCCTCCCGGACTGCCCGCGCCCGTTCGGCATCGTCGCCCATCCCGAGCTTGAGCTTGAAGGTCTCGAAGCCGCGTTCTCTCCAGGCGGCGGACTCGGCGGCGAGGCGGTCCGGCGAGTCGGCAGCCAGCGTGGCGTTGCAGCGCAGCGGCGCCGAGCTCTCGCCGCGCAGCATTCGCCACAGCGGGGTCCCCGAGAGCCGGCCCGCGAGGTCGAACAGGGCCATCTCCACCGCCGCTTTGGCCGGAGCGGGCAGCCGCCGGCCGGCTGCGACGTGGATCATCGCGTCCACCGCCGCGGCAAGGGGCTCCTCCGAGTCCATCAGCGCCACATCGAGCCTGGCCAGGCGTCTGGTCAGCCGAATCAGCGACCGCTCGACCCGGGCCGGCGTGTCCCCGCCGCGCAGCGACAGCGGCACGGCCTCCCCCAGGCCGACGATGCCGGTTTCCGTTCGCAGCCTCAGCAGGATCATCTCGCGCCTCTCGAGCGTGCCGCGGGCGGTCACGTAGGGCCGCTCGAACGGGAGCGCGTAGGGAATGACCTCGACCTCGGTGATCCGCATTCGTCTCAGGCGGCGATCAGGAGGCCGATCGCGAGCAGGACGCTGAAGGCGGCCAGGAGGGCGCCGGTGCTGGCCAGGGCCCCGTTCAGCGAGGGCCCGTCCGTCCGCGTCAGCACGGCGGCAAGCGGGCGCGAGACCAGCGCCGCCGATGGCAGCGCCAACAGGCCCAAGGCCGGCCCGTCCGTGGCGAGGAGCGTGACGGGCACCGCCACGAAGGCGGCGGCGATCAGCAGCGCGTACAGGCTGCGGGTTCGTGATCGGCCCAGCCTCACTGCGAGGGTGATCTTTCCGGCCCGCCGGTCGGTCTCCAGGTCGCGGATGTTGTTGACGACCAGGATCGCGGTGGCCAGGAAGCCGACGGCGAGCGAGAGCCCGAAGGGAAGCCAGTCGAGCCGCTCCAGTTGGACGTAGTAGGAGCCGTTGACTGCGACCAGGCCGAAGAACAGGAACACGAACAGCTCCCCGAGGCCCGCGTAGCCGTAGGGGCGGGGCCCGCCCGTGTAGAGGACTCCGGCCAGGATCGAGACGGCGCCGACGATCAGGATCACCACGCCGGCGACCGTGGCCAGGTAGATGCCAGCGGCCACAGCCACGGCGAACGCCACCCAGGTCGCGACCAGCACCCGCCGCGGTGCGACCAGCCCGGAGGACGTCACCCGCACCGGCCCCAGCCGGTCGGCGGTGTCGGCGCCGCGTCTGGCGTCGGAGTAGTCGTTGGCGAGGTTCGTCCCGATCTGGATGAAGACGCTGCCGATCAGAGCGGCGAGGAAGGCGCCCACGCGGATCTCGTCGCTCGCCTCCACCGCGGCGGCCGTCCCCACCAGCACCGGCGCGATCGCCGCCGGCAGCGTGCGCGGCCGCGCCGCCATCACCCAGATCCGGAAGTTCCCACCCGCTCAGCAGGACGCTTCGGGAACTTCGAGAAGTCGGGTCGGCGGCCCTCGACGTAGGCGTTGCGGCCCTCCTGGCCCTCCTCGGTCATGTAGAAGAGGAGGGTCGCGTCGTGGGAGAGCTGCTGGAGGCCGGTGAGCCCGTCCTCGGCGGCGTTGAAGCTCGCCTTCAAGAGCCGCAGGGCAAGCGGCGAGAGGCCGGACATCTCGCGGCACCAGGCGACCGTCTCGCGCTCCAGCTCGGCGACGGGGACGACGGCGTTGACGAGCCCCATCTCGACCGCCTCCTCGGACGTGTAGAGCCGGCACAGAAACCAGATCTCCTTGGCCCGCTTGACGCCGACGTTGCGCGCCAGGAGCGCCGCCCCGAAGCCGCCGTCGAAGCTGCCCACCCGGGGGCCGGTCTGGCCGAAGCGGGCGTTGTCGGCGGCGATCGTCAGGTCGCAGACGAGGTGCAGGATGTGGCCCCCGCCGACCGCGTAGCCGGCGACCATCGCCACCACCGGCTTCGGCGTGCGGCGGATCTGGACGTGCAGGTCGCCCACGTCGAGTCGGCCGACGCCCTGCTGGGCGACCTCGTCGTCGCCGATGTAGCCGTCATCCCCGCGGATCCGCTGGTCGCCGCCCGAGCAGAAGGCTTCCTCGCCGGCACCGGTGAGGATGATCGCTCCGACCTCGAGATCGTCCCGGGCGAGGGCGAAAGCGGTGCGCAGCTCGGCGAGCGTCTGCGGGCGGAATGCGTTCCGGCGCTCCGGTCGGTTGATGGTGACCTTGGCGATCCCCTCGGTCTTCTCGTAGAGGATGTCCTCGAACTCGGCGCGCCGCGCGCCACTCGACCGGCGCGTACAGCTCCTCGGCTGACGGTGCGTCCTTGTGGGGAATCGGCACGTAGGGGATTATCCCTGGCGATGATCCTCGACAACTGGCTCGCTCAGCGGGCCCAGACGTGCCCCGACCGCACGGCGCTGATCGCCGAGGGGCGCAGCGTCACCTACGAGGAGCTGGAGGCCGAGGCGACGGCGGCCGCCCGGCGGCTCGCCGCTCACGGCGTGCGTCGGCGGCGCGACGGTGACCCTGGAGCTGCCGTTCGGGGCCGACTACGTGGTCCTCCTCCACGCATTGATGAAGCTGGGCGCGATCGCTGAGCCGCTGAACACCCGGCTGGCGCCCACCGAGCGCGAGGCCGAGCTCCAACGCGCCGAGCCGGTGCTCGCCGTCTCCCAGGCCGGCGACGTGGGCGGGCCCGAGGCGGACCTGCCGTTGCTCGGCGAGCACGACCTCGACGCGATCCAGTGTCGTGTCATGACCAGCGGCACCTCCGGGCATGCCCGTCCGATCGAGCTCACCTATGGGAATCACCTGTGGAGCGCGGTTGGCTCCGCCTTCAACCTGGGAGTCGACCCGTCAGACCGCTGGCTCTGCTGCCTGCCGCTCTACCACGTGTCCGGGCTGGAGATCGTGATGCGCTCGGTGATCTACGGAACCGGCGCAGTGGTGCACGACGGATTCGCGGTGGAGGGCGTCGCGGAGGCCCTGGAGCGCGATGGGGTGACCCTGATGTCGGTGGTCACCACGCAGCTCACCCGCCTGCTCGAGGCCGGGATCGACCTCTCCGGGCCCCGCGCGATCCTGGTCGGTGGCGGACCCGTGCCGCTCGAGGTTCTGGAGGAGGCGATCGGCCGTGGCGCCGCCGTGGTTCAAACCTACGGCCTGACCGAGACCGCGTCGCAGGTGACCACGCTCGCCCCGCAGGAGGCGCGGCGCAAGCTCGGCTCGGCGGGGCGAGCGCTGCTCACCACGCACCTGCGGATCCAGGACGGCGAGATCCTCGTTCAGGGGCCGGTGGTCGCCCCGGGGTGTGCCGACGAGGACGGCTGGCTCCACACCGGCGACCTGGGCCGGATCGACCGACGGGGGCTTCCTCTACGTCGAGGATCGGCTCGGCGACCTGATCGTGAGCGGCGGCGAGAACGTGCTGCCCACGGAGGTCGAGGAGGTGCTGCTGCGCCACCCGGACGTCGCCGACGCCGCCGCCGTCGGCCGCGCCGACGCCGAGTGGCAGGAGGCCGTGGAGGCCGTGGTGGTGCTGCGGGACGGCGCCGCGGCGGGAGCGGCCGAGCTTCGCCGGCACTGTGCCGAGTCGCTGGCCGGCTACAAGGTCCCGAAGCGCTTCGAGTTCGTCTCCGAGCTGCCGCGCACGGACTCGGGCAAGCTGCTGCGCCAGGCGCTGCGCTGATGGCGGTGGATGCCGCCGCCGTCACTGCCTGGCTGGATGCCTACGTCGCCGCCTGGAAGTCGTACGACCGCGAGCAGATCGGCGCCCTGTTCTCAGACGACGTCAAGTACCGCTTTCACCCGTACGACGAGCCGGTGCAGGGCCGCGAGGCCGTGGTCGAATCCTGGCTCGGCGAAGGAGAGCACGAGGGCGCCCCGGGCCGGGACGACGAGGGCACCTATGACGCGTCGTATCGCCCGGTGGCGGTGGATGGCGACGTGGCGGTGGCGATCGGGACCAGCACCTACACACGGGGGCCGGGCGGGCCGATCGACGAGGTCTACGACAACTGCTTCGTGATCCGCTTCGACGGCGACGGCCGCTGCCGGGAGTTCACGGAGTGGTTCATGAAGCGCCCCGGCGCATAGAGTCTCGGTCATGAGCGGCAACGACGGGATCTACTACGACGCCGACGCCGACCTGGGACACCTCCAGGGCAAGACGATCGCGATCCTCGGCTACGGGTCGCAGGGGCACGCCCACGCGCTCAACCTGAGGGACTCGGGTTGCGAGGTGGTGGTCGGGCTTCGCCCCGAGCTCGGCGAGCCGGGCGGCGGCCGAGTCCGAGGGACTGACCGTGCTCGAGGTCGGCGAGGCCGCAAGCCGGGGCGACGTGGTGATGATCCTGCTCCCCGACGAAACGCAGTCCGAGGCCTGGGAGGGCGAGATCCGCGACGGGATCGCGCCCGGCAACCTGCTGATGTTCGCCCACGGCTTCTCGATCCACTTCGGGCAGATCGAGCCGCCGCCCGAGGTCGACGTCGGCATGGTCGCGCCAAAGGGCCCCGGCCACCTGGTGCGGCGGCAGTTCGCCGAGGGCAGGGGCGTCCCCTGCCTGATGGCGGTGCACCAGGACGCGACCGGCAACGCCAGGGACCTCGTCCTCGCCTACGCGAGCGGCATCGGCGGCGGCCGGGCCGGGGTGATCGAGACCACGTTCAAGGATGAGTGCGAGACCGACCTGTTCGGGGAGCAGGCCGTGCTGTGCGGTGGCGCCACCGAGTTGGCCCGCGCCGGCTTCGAGACCCTGGTCGAGGCGGGCTACGACCCCCGCCTCGCCTACTTCGAGTGCCTGCACGAGCTGAAGCTGATCGTCGACCTGATGTATGAGAAGGGCATCCAGGGCATGCGCGACTCGATCTCCAACACGGCCGAGTACGGCGACATGACCCGCGGCAAGGAGGTGATCACCGCCCAGACGCGCGACGCGATGCGCAAGCTCCTCGCCGACATCCAGTCGGGCGAGTTCGCGAAGGAGTGGATCGCCGAGAACCGCGCCGGGGCCGAGAACTTCCAGCGCCTGCGCGAGGAGGCCGCCGGCCATCAAGTCGAGCAAGTGGGCAGGGAGCTCCGCAAGATGATGCCCTGGATCGACGCCGAGCCCTCGTAACAGCCGAACTGCGTGCGATCATGCGCCCGCTTCGTAACCGAAGGGAGAAGCTATGACCGAGACGCCAGAGACGCCCGGACCACCGGAGACGCCGACGGGCCCGCCTGGGGGAGCCGAGCCACCGGCACCGCCGCCGCCCCCTCCGCCGTCGCCGGAGGCTGCCGCGGAGGACTATCCGCTTCACGCCGACATCGACCACCAGGCCGAGTACAGCCGGTTCATGCCGCTCGTCAAGTGGCTGCTCGTGATCCCGCATTTCATCGTCCTGATCCTGCTGGCGATCGGCGCGCTGTTCGCGATCTTCATCTCCTTCTTCGCGGTGCTCTTCACCCGCCGCTACCCGCGCGGGCTGTTCGACTACGTGGTCGGCGTCTCTCGCTGGGCCTGGCGGGTGCAGGCGTACCTGCTGCTGATGGTGGACCCGTACCCGCCGTTCTCGCTCGAGGACGACCCGAACTATCCGGCCCGCTTCGAGATCGAATATCCGGAGGACGGCGTGGATAGATGGCGGCCGCTCTTCGCCTGGATCCTGGCGATCCCGTATCTGATCATCGCCTCGATCCTGTTCTATCTGGCGGAGATCCTCACCTTCTTCGCCTTCTTCACGATCCTGTTCGCGAAGAAGTACCCGGAGGGAATGTTCAAGATCGCCCTGGTGGGCCTGCGCTGGCAGGCACGCGCCAACGCCTACGCGTACTGGATGACCACCAAGTACCCGCCGTTCGTCTGGGCGTAGCGCGAAGCTGAGAAACCGCGGCCAGGTGGCGCGTTACTCGCGCATAGGGCGAGGGACGCGCCCCCCGGCTACGGGAGCTGTCGAACAAAACGTCTTTCCATTCAGTTCGACCCCTGGTGGGGCGGAGGAGCGTAGGATCGGGTTGACGGTCGCTGGCTCGCCGAGATCGCCCGGCGGCGATGCGGCCCGGAAGGAGGATCGTGTTCAGGCTTTTCGCGCGTAGAGACAGCGGCGGGCGACTGCCCCTGTCGCTTGGTCTCGCGACGGCCGCCGTCCTCCTCGCGGGGGCGGCGCCCGCTCAGTCCGCGCCGTTCGTCTACGTCACACATGTCGGCAGCGACAACGTCTCCCAGTACAGGGCTGGCGCCGGCGGGCTCTTGGCGCCGTTGTCGCCGCCCACGGTCGCTGCCGGCAATGCGTTGAAGGTGGCGGTGAGTCCAGACGGCAGGAGCGTTTACGTCGTGAACAACAGCTTCGCCGGCACCATTTCTCAGTACACCGTGGGCCCGGGCGGGGCCCTCTCCCCAAAGAGCCCGGCCAGGGTGGCCGCCCGCACCAACCCGAACGGGGTGGCGGTAAGCCCGGACGGCAACAGCGTCTATGCCACCTTTTTCAACAGCGAGAACGGCCAAGGCGGCGTCTCGCAATACGACGCCGGCCCTGGCGGCGCGCTCTCGCCCAAGAGCCCTGCCACCGTGGCCTCGGCTGGCCTTGGCCCGACCGCCGTGGCGGTGAGCCCGGACGGCAAGAGCGTCTACGTAACCAACTACGCCAGCTTCAACGTTTCCCAGTACAACGTCGGCGCGGGCGGGAAGCTCTCGCCGAAGACCCCGGCCACGGTGGCCGCTGGCCACACCCCGGTCGGGGTCGCGGTGAGCCCGAATGGCCAGAACGTCTACGTCACCAACATCTTCAGCAACAACGTCTCCCAGTACGACGTCGGCGCCGGCGGGGCGCTGTCGCCGAAGAGCCCGGCCACGGTGGGCGCCGGGGATGGCCCGCAAGCGGTGGCGGTGAGCCACAACGGAGACAGCGTCTACGTCGCCAACCTCTACAGCACCAACGTCTCCCAATACGACGTCGGCGGGGGCGGCGCGCTCTCCCCGAAGAGCCCGCCTACGGTGGCTGCGCGCACCAACCCGCACGGGGTGGCGGTGACGCCCGACAGCCGAAGCGTCTACGTCACGAACGAGGGCAGCGACAACGTCTCCCAGTACAACGTCGGCGCGGGCGGGAAGCTCTCGCCGAAGACCCCGGCCACGGTCTCCGCCGGCGACGCCCCCACGGGAATTGCGATCACCCCGCCCGCGGCGCCAGGCTGGGAGGGCCGGGTCACCAACGCGGCGTCTGGTTGCACTGCACAGGTCCAGGCGCCGTATCTCGATGGGAACCAGCAGGTCACCGCGTACACCAAGGTGACCTGCCCCAACGCGACTCAGCTGACGGTCAAGTCACGTCTCCGTGCTGCTTATCCGGGCTTCAATGACAGGACCGTGGCAGCCAACGGATGCTTGGGAGGAAGCGGCTGCGTCAGAACCCTGCCCAAGGGAACGACGTACTTCCGCCTGAGCTGTCCGAAGAGCCAGACCAGGCGGAACAACCAGCCGTACTACACGCACATCACCTTTTACCCAGGCACCAACAGCAACGCCAAGTCGACGACGAGGTCGAGGAACAAGACACTCTCGCCCTTCTGCGCATATTGAGCTCGACCCGTGCGTGAATCGTGCGTGTGCTACTCGCCGAGCACCTTGATGATCAGCCGCTTCGGGCGAAGGCCGTCGAACTCGGTGTAGAAGACCTGCTGCCAGGGGCCCAGGTCGAGCTGGCCGTCGGTGACCGGCACGATCGCCTGGTGGTGGACGAGCAGGTTCTTGAGGTGGGCGTCGCCGTTGTCCTCGCCGCCGCGGTGGTGGCGGTAGTCGCCGGGATCGGGTGAGAGCTCCCGCGCCACCTCGTTCGCCGGCTCCTGCCAGCTCGGGGGCGCGACCTTGTCGAGCCACTCCAGCGTGTCGGCGTGAAGGCCCGGCTCGTCGTCGTTCACCCACACGCCGGCGGTGATGTGCATGGCGGAGACGAGCGCCATCCCCTCGGCGATCCCAGCCTCGTCCACGGCCGCCTGCACGTCGTCGGTGATCCGGATGAAGCCGCGCCGCTCGGGGACCTCGAACGTCTTGTAGACGGTGTGTGACTTCATCCGCGCCTCACGCTAACGAGAAGCGCGCGGGCGCGGCCCCGCGGGGCCGTTATGCGGTTGCGGCCCCGCCGTCGAGCCGGTCGATCAGCTTGAAGATCGCGCGCGTCTGAGCACGCACCACTTCCGTCTGGGCACGAACCTCCTCTCAGGATGCGCCAGGCGAGCCGTCGCTCTCGCCCGGCAGCGGCGGGCCGGCTCCCGGCGGGCCTGTGAAGCCGGCGCCGCGGGGACTCTCCTCGCCCTCCGGAAGCCGCCCGTCGCGTCCCACGTAGCCGTCCTTGCCGCCCACGACCACGTAGACGGCGTCTTCGTCGCCCACGTTTCTGATTTTGCGCACCGTGGAGGCGTCGACGCGGGCGGCGCTCCCCGGCTGGAGGGCGTGAGTGGAGCCGTCGCCGAATTCGAACTCGATTTGGCCGCGTGGCAGAAGTAGAGCTCCTCCTGCTCGTCGTGGAAGTGGCGCCCGGTGTCGTATCCCGGCGGCAGCACGATCGCATTGACCCCGAAGGCGGTCACCCCGAGGGACCGGCGGATCTTCCGGAAGCCGTAGGGGTCGCCCATCTGGTCGATGTGCCCGACCGCATAGCCCTCGCCCTCGGTGACGCCCTCGCTCACAACACCGATCCTACGCGGCTGGGGCTAGGGACGAAGTCGCGGTAGCTTCGGAGGTGCCTGCCGGGTCAGGTTGGGACTCCAGCCCGCCGAAAACGTAGGCGGAGCCGAGGCTTTCGGCGGAGTTATTCCCCGGGGTCCGCGTGCCTCCGTATCCTGAGCGAATGGCCGAGGCGCCGGACACCTTCACCAAGCAGTACATGCTGACCGCGGGACCAACGCCGCTGCCGCCGCGCGTGTCGCAGGTGATGGCGGAGCCGATCCTCTATCACCGCGCCCCGGCGTTCGTCGAGATCTATGCGCGAGTGCTGGAGCGCCTGCCCCTGGTCTTTCAGACGCGAAACGAGGTTCTGTGCTTCGCGGCCTCGGGAACGGCCGCGATGGAGTCCGCGGTCGCCAACCTCGTTGGCCCCGGCGACCCTGCCGTCGTTGCTTCCTGCGGCAAGTTCGGTCAGCGCTGGGCTGAGCTCTGCGACGCGTACGGCGCCGACACGATGCACCTGGAGTTCGAGTGGGGCGAGAAGGTGGACCCGGCACGCCTCGACGAGGCGCTCGCCGGCCTTGGCCGCCCGGCGCGCGCCGTGTTCACGACCCAGTCGGAGACCTCGACCGGTGTCCTCAACGACATCCGTGCGCTCAACGAGGTGACAACGGCGCACGGCTCGGTGCTCTGCGTCGACGCCGTCTCGGGCCTGGGCGCGGTGGATCTGCCGCAGGACGAGTGGGGGGTGGACGTGGTCGTTGCGGGCTCCCAGAAGTCGCTGATGTGCCCGCCTGGGCTGGCATTCGCCTCGGTCTCCGAGCGCGCGATGGCGCTCGCCGGCGAGAATCCAGGACGCCGCTACTACCTCGACTGGGGGCGCACCGCGGCCGGCCAGCAGGAGGAGCCGCCCAACTCGGCGTTCACGCCGGCCGTCACCCTGTTTCGCGCCCTCGACGTGGCGCTCGAGCTGCTGTTCGAGGAAGGCCTCGACCGGGCCTTTGCCCGCCACGCGCTGCTTGCCCGTGCTGCCCGGGCCGGGGTCGAGGCACTGGGGCTGGAGCGGTTCGGCCCGGACGATGAGAACGCGAACGTGGTCACGGTGGCTCGGCTTCCCGAGGAGATCGACGGCGGCCAAGTGCCGAAGCTGATGCGCGACCGCTACGGGGTCACGATCGCGGGCGGCCAGGGCGATCTGAAGGGCAAGATCGCGCGCATCGCTCATTGCGGCTACTACGGGGCCTTCGACATCGTGGTCGCCCTCACGGCGCTCGAGATGGCGCTGCGCGACCTCGGCCACGACGCGGAGCCCGGCGCGGGCGCGGGCGCCGCCCAGCGCGTGTTCGCGGCGGCCGGGACTGCCCCGGCGCCCGTCGGCTAGTGACGGACCGAAAGGTCGGCCGGTGACCGACGGCAAGCCGAAGATCCTGGTCAAGGAGAAGATCGCCGAGTCCGGCGTGGAGCTGCTGCGGAACGACTTCGAGGTCGAGCTCGGCCTGGAGATGTCCGAGGACGAGCTGGGCGAGCGGATCGGCGAGTTCGACGGGATCGTGGTTCGCTCGCAGACCTCGCTGACGGCGGAACTGATCGAGCGCGGGGCGAGGCTGAAGGTGATCGGTCGCGCCGGGACGGGGGTCGACAACGTCGATGTAAACGCCGCCACCAAGCGGGGCATCGTGGTCGTCAACGCCCCAGAGTCGAACGCGGTCGCGGCCGCCGAGCACACGCTGGCCCTGGCGCTGGCCCTGTGCCGGAACGTCCCCCAGGCGCACGCATCGCTGGTGGGGGGCGATTGGGCGCGGGCGCGATTCGCCGGCAACGAGCTGTACGGCAAGACGCTCGGCGTGATCGGCTTCGGGCGGATCGGCCAGCTTGTTGCCCACCGGGCCCAGGCCTTCGCCATGGAGGTGGTCGCCTTCGACAAGTTCGTCGCCGCTGAGCGTTTCCGGGAGCTTGGTGTCGAGCACGCCCAGGCCAGCGACGACCTGTACGCGAAGGCGGACATCGTCACCATCCACCTGCCCAAGACGCCCGACACGATCAACTGGATCGACGCCGAGGCGATCGCACAGATGAAGGACGGGGTGCGGATCGTCAACTGCGCCCGAGGCGAGCTGGTCGACCTCGAGGCGCTTCAAGCCGGGCTCGACTCCGGCAAGGTCGCCGGGGCGGCGCTCGACGTCTTCCCTTCCGAGCCCGTCACCGAGCACCCGCTGTTCGGGCGCGACAACGTCGTCGTCACCCCACACCTGGGAGCGGCCACAGCCGAGGCGCAGGACCGCGCCGGGACGATCACCGCCGACCAGGTGCGACGCGCGCTGACGGGCGGCGTGGTCACCAACGCGGTCAACATCGCTGCCGTCCGCCCCGAGGAGATGGAGGCGCTGGCCCCGTTCGTGCCCCTGTGCGAGAAGCTCGGCCGGCTGGCGCAGGGCATCGGCAACGGCTCGATCGACCGGATCGTGGCGGAGTTCCGAGGGCCGGATCGCCGACCACGACACCCGGTTGCTCGGCATCGCCGTGCTGGTGGGGATCCTGTCCGGCCATACCGAGGAGCAGATCAACCTAGTGAACGCCCCCGCCCTTGCCGAGGAACGTGGCATCGAGCTGACCGAGCTCAAGGACACCGCGTCGGACGAGTTCACGGAGCTGGTCACGGTGCGGATCGAATCCGCGGACGATGTGGTCGAGGTGGCGGGGACCGCGGTCGGTCCGAGGAACCTGCCCCACCTGGTCAGAGTCTGGGGCGAGAGCTTCTACATGCCGTTTGCCGACCACCTGGTCGTGTTCCGCTACAAGGACCAGCCGGGGATGATCGGACGGATCGGAACGATCTTCGGCCAGCACAGCGTCAACATCGCCTCGGCCGCGGTCGGGGCCGAGGAGTCGGGCGACCAGGCCGTTCTGGCACTGACCACCGACGCACCCCTCCCGGAAGGGGTTCTCGACGAGATCCTGCGACTGGACGGCTTTCACGCCGGCCGGGCAGTCGATCTCTGAATAGCCCGGCAGACGCCTCGCCTTCGGCTGCGTTTCCGCCGGGTTAGGGCGCCGACCTGACCCGGCAGGTCCACACGCAGTACCGCGACTTCGTCGCTAGCCCGGGCCGGTGTAGGTATAGGGTCGGGGTGATGCGTGCGGTTGTGATCACCCGGCATGGGCCCCCCGAGGTCCTGCAGGTTCAAGAGCGGCCCGACCCGCCGGTGGGGCCCGGCGAGGTGCGGATTGCGGTCAAGGCCGCGGGAATCAACTTCGCCGACACCCTGGCCCGGATCGGCCTCTACCCGGATGCGCCCAAGCTCCCCTGCGTGGTGGGCTACGAGGTCGCGGGGGAGATCGAGTCGGTGGGGGAGGGGGTGGACTCGCACAAGGTCGGCGACCGAGTGATCGCCGGGCACCCGCTTCAACGGCCAGGCGGAGCTGGTCACGGTGGCCGCGGACATGGCGTTCCCCCTGCCCAAGAAGCTGTCGTTCGAGGAGGGCGCCGCGTTTCCCGTCAACTACGCCACCGCCTACGCGGCGCTGGTGATCATGGGTGGCCTCAAGAAGGGGGAGCGGGTGTTGATCCACGCTGCGGCCGGCGGCGTTGGGATCGCGGCGACGCAGATCGCGAAGGGGATCGGCGCGGAGATCTTCGGCACGGCGTCGGCCTCAAAGCACGACGCGATCCGCGAGCAGGGTGTCGAGCACGCGATCGACTACCGGAGCATGGACTTCGAGGAGGAGGTGCAAAGGATCACCGGCGGCGGCGGGCTGGACGTGGTCATGGACGCCCTCGGCCCGACCTCGTTCCGCAAGGACTACAGGCTGCTGCGTTCCGGCGGGCGGCTGATCATGTACGGGCTCTCCGAGGTCCAGAGCGGCAGCGGCAAGCGGGACATCCCGGCCGCCCTGCGGAGCCTCGCCCGAATGCCGCTGGCGACCATGCCGTGGTGGAAGAGCCTCGGGGTGATGAACGAGAACAAGGGGGTCTTCGGTCTCAACATGCTCTCCTGGTGGGATCGGGAGGGCAACATCGACCG
This sequence comes from uncultured Actinomycetes bacterium, assembly GCA_963824865.1. Classification (GTDB taxonomy): domain Bacteria; phylum Actinomycetota; class Thermoleophilia; order Solirubrobacterales; family 70-9; genus AC-56. The sequence goes on from CAWGQQ010000002.1 coordinate 209,768, forward strand.
CGCGCTCGAGCCACTGCAACAGGGCCTGGAGAAGGGCGACCTGAAGCCCGTGGTCGCCGAAGCGTTTCCGTTCGACCGTGCCCCGGACGCGCACCGCATGATCGAGGAGCGGCGCAACGTCGGCAAGGTCGTCCTCGTTCCCTGAGCGCTTGCTCGAGCTCGCCAGCATCGGCAGCCTGTATGAGCGGGCGATCGTCGACACAGGCCGCGAGCCCGAGTTCCTGTTCTTCGTCGCCTTTCTTGTCACCTTCGGCTTCATCCGCACCAGCGCCCATCTGATCCGCGCCCAGGTGAGCTGGTGGCCGGGCAACGTCGAGGTCGGCGGGACCCATATCCACCACCTGGTCTGGGGAATCCTGCTGCTCTTGATCGCGGGCTACCTGGGCGTCGTGATCGCGCCACCCTCGCCGTGGCAGGAGATCGTCACGATCCTGTTCGGGGTTGGCACCGGCCTCACCCTCGACGAGTTCGCGCTCTGGCTCAACCTCAAGGACGTCTACTGGTCCGAGCAGGGCAGGCGCTCGATCGACGCGGTGATCGTCGCCGCCACCTTCACCGGGATGGTGCTGGTCGGCTTCACCGCCTGGGTCGACGTGGCGACCGCGGTCGAGGGCGCGGTGTTCGCGTTCGTGGGCGCCTTCGGCGTGCTCACGATCCTGGCGGTTGGCGTCAACCTGGCCAAGGAGAAGTTCGGAGTGGCGCTGATCGGCCTCTTCGTGCCGCCTGTGGGGCTCGTCGGAGCCTTCCGGCTGGCCAAGCCGCGCTCTCTCTGGGCTCGCTTCTACAGCGAGCGCAAGAGGGCGCGGGCGCGGGCGCGATTCGGGGAGCCGGCCGCCGAGCCCGCCCCGAGTCAGTCGACTGCCGGCTCGGGTTGAGCCCCGGGCGGCGAAGGCCTCGCCGCATCGGGCACCGAGGTCTCGCGCCGCCAAAGCAGTGCCTCGTCGATCAGCACCCCGATCGTGGCGGCGGTCGGGATCGCCAGCAGCGCGCCCAGGATGCCGGCCAGCTGGCCGCCGACCAGGATCGCGACGATCGCCACAGCCGGGTGGACCTGGACGGCGTTCTTGTACAGGAGCGGCTGGATCACCCGGTCCTGGACCTGCTGGTAGACGAGGAAGAAGACCAGCCAGGCGATCATCGCGCCGGGGAAGTCGTGGAAGGCGGCGACGATCGCCACGAAGACGCCACCCACGGTGAAGCCGATCAGCGGCACCAGATCGAGGAAGCCGACGATCACCCCCATGGTCACCGCCAAGTCGACGCCGAGCAGCTCGAGCACCAGCCAGGTGAAGACACCGGCGGCGACCGCGAGCAGCAGGTTGACCGAGACGTAGGCCTTGACCACGCCGGCGATCCGAGTCGCGATCCTTCGCGCGCGGGTGGCTGTGTCGGGCTGCGTCCGGGACAGAAGGCGCTCTCCCTGCTGGCGGCCGTCGAGGAGCAGGAAGTAGCTCAGGGCGAGGATGGTGATCGCGGCCAGCAGGTGCTCGAGGATGCTCACCGTCACGCTTCGGACCTCGCCGGCGGCGCCGCCCAGCTTGGAGGGGATGGTCGATGCCTGCTGGGTCAGCGCCTGGGTGATGTCGTACTTGCGATTCAGGTCCTGAAACTCCTGGCTTTGGTTCGCCCACTGCCGGAAGTCGTGGACGTAGCCGGGCGCCTTCGACCCGAGCTCCTCGAACTCGCGGATGATCGGCGGCACCACCTGGAGCACCAGGAAGACGAAGAAGCCGAACAGGACGACGTAGACGAGCAGGATCGCCAGCCAACGAGGGAGCAGCTTGTGGCCCCGGACCCGCAGGCTCTCCACCCGATCGACCGCGGGCAGCATGGCGAGCGCCAGAAACAGCGCCGCGAACACCCATCTGATCTCGGTGCGCACGTGGAGGACGACGATCGCGAGCAGCACCGCGACCGCGATCACGGCAAGCGAGATCGCGACTACCTTGACTACGGCTCCGGCCTGGATCCGGGCGGCCTCCACGGCATGCGCTCCTGGGAGGAAGGTTCCGCGCGTGCGCTAAAGTCCCTGCCCGATGACGCCGCCTCTGGACAGCCTGGCGCTTCTCCTTCTCCTCCCCCCGCGGGGGGAGTAGCGCTGGGCGGCGCGAGAGCCGCAAGTTCAGAAGGTCATCGGAATCTCAAGGAGAAGGAGGAAGGCCAATGAGCGGCCCCGGATCGGTATCCGAGCAGGATCGGGTCCACATCTTCGACACCACGCTGAGGGACGGCGAGCAGTCGCCGGGCATCTCGCTGAACACCCAGGAGAAGGTGGAGATCGCCCACCAGCTCGCCCGGCTCGGCGTGGACGTGATCGAGGCGGGCTTCCCGATCACCTCACCCGGCGACGCGGAGGCGGTGGAGGCGATTGCCCGCAACGTGGAGGGCCCCGTGATCTGTGGCCTCGCCCGTACCCACAAGGCCGACATCGACGCGGCCTGGAGGGCGATCAAAGACTCCGCGCGCCCCCGGATCCACACCTTCATCTCCACCTCCGACATCCACATCGAGCATCAGCTCCAGACCACGCGTGACGACGTCAAGGGGCAGGCCAAGGCGGCGGTGACGCTCGCCAGGTCGTACACGGAGGACGTGGAGTTCTCGCCCATGGACGCGACTCGCGCCGAGGTCGAGTTCACGGCCGAGGTCTGCGCGATTGCGGTCGCCGAGGGCGCGACCGTGGTCAACATCCCCGACACCGTCGGCTACACGACGCCCGAGGAGTACCGCCGCTACTTCGAGCGGCTCTACGAGCTGGCGCCCGAGCTGCACGACGTGCGCCTCTCCGTCCATTGCCACGACGACCTGGGGATGGCGGTTGCCAACTCCTACGTCGGCGTGCTGGCCGGCGCCCGCCAGGTGGAATGCGCCGTGAACGGGATCGGCGAGCGCGCCGGGAACTGCTCGCTGGAGGAGATCGTGATGCTGCTTCGGACCCGTCGCGACGTCCACGGGCTGGACACCGGGGTCAACTCCCGCGAGCTGGCCAGGACCAGCCGCATGGTCTCGCGCTTCACCGGCTATCCGGTGCAGCCGAACAAGGCCGTGGTCGGCCGCAATGCCTTCGCCCACGAGTCCGGCATCCACCAGGACGGGGTGCTCAAGGAGCGCACCACCTACGAGATCATGGACGCGCGCGAGGTTGGCCTGGAGTCGAACTCGATCGTGCTCGGAAAGCACTCCGGGCGGCACGCGCTGCACGATGCGCTCGCGGAGCTCGGCTTCAAGGTCGACGGCAACGCGCTGAACCAGGCGTTCGCGCGCTTCAAGGAGGTCGCCGACAAGAAGAAGCAGATCACCGCGCTCGATCTCGAAGCGCTCGTCTCCGAGGAGATGCGGGAGTCGGCCGAGCGCTACGTGCTCGAGTCGTTCGAGGTCGCGGCCGGCTCTCATCGCTCACCAAGCGCCAAGGTGGCCGTCACGGGCCCGTCGGGCAAGAGGGTGGTTGCCGAGGCCACGGGCGACGGCCCCGTTGACGCGATCTTCGTCGCCATCCAGCAGGCGACGGGGGTGGAATCGGAGCTCCGCTCTTACACGGTGTCAGCCGTCACCGAGGGCGAGGATGCCCTGGGCGAGGTGAGGGTGATGCTGCGCGCCCACGGGCGCCTGGCCAGCGGCCAGGGAGTGGCCACCGACATCCTCGAGGCGTCTGCCCGCGCCTACGTACGGGCGCTGTCGAACGCGCTCGAGGGCGCCGCGGTGCGCGAGGCCGAGGAGGTCGCGGCCGAGGCTGCGGCTGAGCCGGCGACGCCTGGGCCGTAGACACCACCGGGGCCGTGGTCGCCATATAGTGCGGCGATGGCCGGATCGCTGGAAGGGCGCAAGGCGCTGATCACCGGCGCCTCGTCGGGGATCGGCGAGGCGACCGCGGAGGCGATGGTCGCCGAGGGCGCCGCCGTGGCGCTCGGAGCACGGCGCAAGGACCGCCTCGACGAGCTCGCCTCGCGGATCGAGGCCGGCGGCGGCAAGGCGGTGGCGATCGAGGCCGACATCGCCGACGAGGCGCAGGCCAAGTCGCTGGTCGAGACAGCCCACGCCGAGCTCGGCGGCCTCGACACCCTGGTCAACAACGCCGGTGTGATGCTGCTCGGCCCACTTCAGGGCGCCGACCCGGCCGAGTGGCGAACGATGATCGAGGTCAACTGCCTCGGGCTGCTGTACTGCACCCACTACGCGCTGCCCCTGATGCGCGATGGCGGGGGAGGGGACGTGGTCAACGTATCGTCGGTCGCCGGGCGGGTTGCCGCGCTGGGCTCCGGCGTCTACAACATGACCAAGTGGGGGGTCGTCGGGTACTCGGAGTCGCTGCGCCAGGAGGGCGCCTACATCGGCGTCCGGGTGACCTGCGTCGAGCCTGGCTTCGTCGATACCGAGCTCCAGGGCCACAACGAACACCCGCTGGTGGTCGAGGAGATCGAGAAGATGCGCAAGGCGACCGGCAAGGTGCTCGAGGCGGCGGACATCGCCAACGCGGTCGTCTATGCCGTCTCGCAGCCCAAGCACGTGAGCATTAACGAGGTGCTCGTGCGCCCGTCGGGCCAGACGCGCTGACGCTCGGTTACTGTACAAACGTACGTGATAACGTACGGATGGTGCGAGCCGCGATCTCCCACAACGGCACCCTCGGAACGCGCGTGCGGGCGCTGCGCGAGGGGATGGGGTTCTCGCTCAGGGATCTCGCGGAGCGCACCCAGGTAAGCCCGCCGATGCTCTCCCAGGTTGAACGCGGGGAGACCAGCCCGACGCTGGCGATCGCCGAGAAGATCGCCGCGGGCCTCGACCTGAGCCTGTCGCAGCTGCTGCGTCTCGACGAGCATGGGCACGCGGTCGTGGTGCGCAGCGGCCAGGGCCGCAAGCGAAGGCGCGGGGGCCATCGCGTCGAGGAGCTGACGCCGCCGCTTCCGGGCCAGCGCGCTGATGTTTCCCTGCACCGGCTGGGTCCCGGGACAGTCACGGGCGGCGCGGACGACCCGCCGATCCACGAGCCTGGAAGCCGCGAGACCGCGGTCGTCTTGGAGGGGACGGCGACGCTCGCCGTGGACGGTGAGCGTCACGAGCTGCGAGCCGGAGACAGCGTCACCTTCGATGCCGACCTCCCACACCACTTCGAGAACAATGGCGAGCAGCCGGCCGAGCTCCTGGCCGTGGTGGCGGCAGGCCTTCGCCGAAGCTGAACGATGCCCAAGACCATGTTCGACAAGATCTGGGACGCGCACGAGGTCGCCGGCGGCCTGATCTACGTGGACCTGCACCTGGTCCACGAGGTCACCTCGCCGCAGGCCTTCGACGGGCTGCGGCTCGAAGGTCGCAAGGTGCGCCGCACCGACAAGACGGTCGCCACGGCCGATCACAACGTGCCCACCGACGGCACCCCTGCCGCCCGCCTGATCGCCGACGAGTTGTCCCGGATCCAGGTCGAGACCCTGGAGCGCAACTGCGCCGAGTTCGGTATCCCGATCTACTCGCTGGGCTCCGACCGCCAGGGGATCGTGCATGTGATCGGGCCGGAGCTGGGACTGACCCAACCGGGGCTGACGATCGTCTGCGGAGACAGCCACACGGCCACCCACGGCGCCTTCGGTGCGCTCGCCATCGGCATCGGCACCTCGGAGGTGGAGCACGTGCTGGCCACTCAGTGCCTGGTCTCCAAGCGCCCCAAGGCGATGCGGATCGAGTACTCCGGTGAGCTGGCCCACGGGGTCACGCCCAAGGACCTGATCCTGGCCACGATCGGCCGACTCGGCACGGGGGGGATGGTCGGCCATGTGGTCGAGTACGCCGGCCCCGCGATCGAGCGGCTGTCGATGGAGGGCCGGATGACGATCTGCAACATGACGATCGAGGGTGGCGGTCGCGCCGGGATGATCGCCCCCGACGACACCACTTACGCCTACATGGACGGCAGGCCCGGTTTGCCGCAGGACTTCGACGACGCGGTCCAGCGCTGGCGGGATCTGCGTACCGACGCGGACGCGAGCTTCGACCGCGAGGTGAAGCTGGACGCCGCGGCGATCTCGCCGATGGTCACCTGGGGCACCACGCCCGGCATGGTGGTCGAGGTCACCGAAGCGGTCCCTGACCCCGCAGGGCTGGACTCTCCGGCGGACCGTGAGTCGGCTGAGCGCGCGCTGGCCTACATGGCCCTCGAGCCCGGGACACCGATGCGGGAGATCCCACTCGACCGCGTGTTCATCGGCTCGTGCACGAACTCGCGGATCGAGGACCTGCGCGAGGCCGCCGCGACCGTCGATGGCAGGCAGGTGGCGGATTCGGTGCGGGCGATGGTCGTCCCCGGCTCACAGCGGGTCAAGACACGGGCAGAGGAGGAGGGGCTGCATGAGGTCTTCCAGGCCGCAGGGTTCGAGTGGCGATCGGCAGGCTGCTCGATGTGCCTCGGCATGAATCCCGACATCCTGGCCGAGGGCGAGCGCTGCGCCTCAACCTCGAACCGCAACTTCGAGGGCCGCCAGGGCAAGGGCGGACGGACCCATCTCGTCTCGCCACGAATGGCCGCCGCGGCCGCGGTGGAGGGCCACTTCGTGGACATCAGGGAGTGGGGAAGCCGTGCGATCCATTGACGTAATTGAGGGCAGGGTCTCGGTCCTGGACCGGGCCGACGTCGACACTGACCAGATCATCCCCAAGCAGTTCCTGAAGCGGGTTGAGCGAAGCGGCTTCGGCGAGTTCCTGTTCTACGACTGGGTCCGCTCGGGGGAGATCGAGTTGGAGCCCAATCCGATCCTGGTCGCCGGACGCAACTTCGGCTGCGGCTCCTCGCGCGAGCACGCGCCCTGGGCGCTTCAGGACTTCGGCTTCGAGGCGATCGTCGCGCCGTCGTTGGGCGACATCTTCTACGTCAACTGCACCAAGATCGGGCTGCTGCCGGTGATCCTCGGCGAGGCGGATTGCAGAGCCGTTGCGGAGGCGGGCGAGGCGCGGATCGCGGTCGACGATCAAGCCGTGACCTGGAGCGGAGGGCAGGCCGAGTTCGAGCTCGACCCCGACGTCAAGCACCGCCTGCTCAACGGGCTCGACGACATCGGGCTGACGCTTAGCAGCGAGGCGGCGATTGCCGCTTTCGAGTCCTCCGGGGGCGCCGATCGCGGCCCTGTGACCACCGCGCTGTGAGCGAAGCAGAGCCCACCCCGGGTGGCACCGTGGATTGGGACGCGGCCAGCTACGACAGCCTCGCCGATCCGCAGGAGGAATGGGCCCGCGAGGTGCTGGAGCGACTCGAGCTTGGAGGCGACGAGACAGTGCTCGACGCCGGCTGCGGCAGTGGCCGGGTGACCCGGCTTTTGGTCGAGCGGCTTCCGCGGGGGAAGGTAATCGCGGTGGACGGCTCGCCGTCGATGATCGACATGGTGCGCGCCGTGTTGCGGCCTCGGGACGAGGCGCTGCTCGCCAACCTCACCGAGCTCGAGCTGGACCAGCCGGTTGACGCGATCTTCTCCAACGCCACCTTCCATTGGGTGCTGGACCACGACCGGCTCTTTCAGCGACTCCACGCGGCGCTGCTCTCCGGCGGGCAGCTCGAGGCTCAGTGCGGCGGCGAGGGCAACGTGGCCGAGTTCGAGCGGGCGATCGAAGCGCTCAGCGGCGACGAGCGCTTCGCGCCATATCTGCGCGGGACCCTGCTCCCGTGGAAGTTCGCCGGGGTGGGGGAGACGGAGGTGCGGCTTGAGCGCGCCGGCTTCGTGGGAACCCGCCTGTGGCTCGAGCGAAAGCGCTTTCAGCCTCGCGACCCACGCGGCTACCTGCGCGCGTCAGGCCTCGCCTCCCACCTCGACCGCCTGCCACAGGACCTGCACGAGGAGTTCGTGGACGCCGTCACCGGCTCGATGCCGCGGCCGCTGGTGCTCGACTACGTGCGCCTCAACATCTCGGCGCGACGGCCGTGACGGCAGCCGACTTCCAGGCTCGGATAACCCTGCTCCCAGGAGATGGGATCGGCCCGGAGATCGTTGCCGCGGCGCGCCGCCTGCTGGAGGCGATCGATCGCTTCGAGCTCGTGGAGGAGCTCGTCGGCGGCGCCTCCATCGACGCCCACGGGGTCGCGCTGACCGACCAGGTGCTGGAGGCCTGCCGAGGCTCCGACGCCGTCCTCCTGGGCGCCGTCGGCGGGCCGAGGTGGGAGACCACGGACCCGGGTGCCCCGCGGCCCGAGCAGGGCCTGCTCGGCTTGCGCCAGGGCCTCGGCCTGTACGCGAACCTACGCCCGGTGCGGCCCAGCTCCGCGCTGGTCGATGCCAGCCCGCTACGCGGGGATCGGATCGCCGGCACCGACCTGCTGGTCGTCCGCGAGCTCACCGGCGGCATCTACTTCGGCGACAGCGGACGCGACGGCGATCGCGCCCACGACACCTGCGAGTACTCGCGGGGGGAGATCGAGCGGATCGCAAAGGTCGCCTTCCAGGCGGCCCGCGGCCGCGCGGCGGGCGGCTCGAAGGCGCCGCGAGTGACCTCGGTCGACAAGGCCAACGTGCTCGAGACCTCGCGCCTGTGGCGCGAAACGGTCGAGAGCGTGGCCGCCGGCTATCGCGAGGTCGAGTTGGAGCACCTGCTGGTGGACAACGCAGCCATGCAACTCGTCTCCGAGCCGGCCCGGTTCGACGTCATCCTGACCGAGAACCTGTTCGGCGACATCCTCTCCGACGAGGCCGCGATGCTCACCGGCTCCCTCGGGATGCTGCCCTCGGCGAGCCTGGGAGGGGATGGGCCCGGACTGTTCGAGCCGGTGCACGGCTCGGCGCCCGACATCGCGGGCAAGGGGGTCGCCAACCCGCTCGCCACCTTCCTTTCGGTGGCGATGATGCTTCGTCACGGGCTCGACCGGGCGGCCGAGGCGACGGCGATCGAAGCGGCCGTGGAAGCGGTGCTCCAGCGCGGGCTCCGGACCCCCGACCTCGCGGGCCCCGCTGATGCCCCGGCGGAGACCGAGGTGGGGACCGAGGAGATCACGGATGCGGTCCTCGACGAATTGCGAGCTTGAAGTCGGCAGCGAGTCGGGCATACTTGGCGGTCGGCCGTAACCCCGATACGGAGGGCGAACGTGGAGAAGTCGGAGTGGATCTGGATGAACGGCGAGCTCGTTCCGTGGGACGACGCCAAGGTCCACGTGCTCAGCCACGGCCTCCACTACGGCAGCGGGGTGTTCGAGGGCATCCGCTGCTATGAGACCGAGAAGGGTCCAGCGGTCTTTCGGCACCGCGAGCACCTCGAGCGCCTCGGCAGGTCGGCGGCGCTCTACTACCTGGAGCTGCCCTACGCGCTCGAGGAGCTGCGCGAGGCCACCCACGAGCTGATCCGGCGCAACGGCTTGGTGAGCTGCTACATCCGCCCGGTCGCCTTCCGCGGCTACGGCGAGATGGGGCTGTACGCCCCGACCGCGCCGGTGGACGTGGTCATTGCCGTCTGGCCCTGGGGGGCCTACCTCGGCGAGGAGGGAAAGCACAACGGGGTGCGCGCCAAGGTCTCATCGTGGCGGCGAATCTCTCCGGACGGCCTGATCCCGCACGCCAAGGCGTCCGGCCAGTATCTGAACTCGATCCTCGCCAAGACCGAGTCGGCCAACGCCGGCTACGAGGAGGCGATCCTGCTCGACCAGCGGGGCTTCGTGTGCGAGGGCTCCGGTGAGAACATCTTCGTCGTCCGCGACGGCCAGATCCTGACGCCGCCGCACGGCGCCTCGATCCTGGACGGGATCAACCGCAAGTCCGTGATCCAGATCGCGCGCGACCTCGGCTACACGGTCGTCGAACGCGACATCGCGCGCGCCGAGCTCTACCTGGCCGAGGAGGTCTTCCTCACCGGCACCGCCGCCGAGCTGGTCCCGGTGCGGCAGATCGACGACCACGACCTGGGCGAGCCCGGGGAGATCACGCGCGTCGTGCAGACGAAGTTCGACGACGCCCTGCACGGGCGCGCGCAGGAGTACCTGGAATGGCTGGACGTGGTCCAGCAACCGAGTAAAGTCACCTCTTGATGCACGTTCTCTTCGAGGCACTCGGACGAATTAGCGGCGCCGCGGCCGCCTAGCGGCTCGCGGCTCGCGCGGCGTGCGCCGCGCGCTTCCTCGGCCCCACGGGGCCCCGTCCGCCCCCCGAACCAGAAAGGCATCGAGTTGACACAGGTGAAGCTCTACGACACGACCTTGCGTGACGGCATGCAGGGGCAGGGGATGTCGCTATCGGCCGCCGAGAAGGTGCGCGTGATCGAGGCGCTGGACCGCCTCGGGGTCCACTACATCGAGGCCGGCTTTCCGAGCTCGAATCCGAAGGAGGCGGAGCTCTTCGGGCTGCTCGCCGGGGTGGATCTCGAGACGGCGCAGATCTGCGCCTTCGGGATGACCCGCAGGCGCGGGCTCGCGGCCGAGGACGATCCGGCGCTCCGCGAGCTGGTCGCCTGTCCTGCGCCGGTGTGCACCCTGGTCGGCAAGACCTGGGCGCTTCACCTGGACAAGGTGACCAAGGCCTCGCCTGAGGAGAACCTCGGCATGATCACCGATTCGGTCTGCCTGCTGGTGGCGCATGGCAAGCGCGTCGTCTACGACGCCGAGCACTTCTTCGACGCCTGGCGCGAGGATTCTGCCTACGCGCTCGACTGCCTGCGGGCGGCGGTCGCGGCGGGCGCGGAGAACGTCACCCTCTGCGACACGAACGGCTCCAGCCTGCCCGCCCAGGTCGCGGAGGCGACCGCGGCGGCGGTCGAGGCCCTGGGGGACCGCACGGAGGTGGGCATCCACACGCACAACGACACGGAGTGCGCGGTAGCCAACTCGCTCGCCGCGGTGGACGTGGGCGCGCGCCTGGTGCAGGGGACGATGAACGGCTTCGGCGAGCGCTGCGGCAACGCAAACCTGGTCTCGATCCTCCCTGCCCTACAGCTCAAGATGGGCTACGACTGCGTCCCGCCGGATCGCCTGCGGCGGCTGACCGAGACCTCCCACTTCGTCGACGAGCTGTGCAACCTGGCACCGGACCCCGATCGCCCCTACGTCGGTCGAAACGCCTTCGCTCACAAAGGGGGCATGCACGCGGCGGGGGTGAAGGCCGACGCTCGCACCTTCGAGCACACTGACCCGGGGTTGGTCGGCAACAGCCGCGACGTCCTGATCTCCGAGTTGTCCGGCAAGGGCTCTGTCATCAGCCGTGCCGAGGGCGCCGGCATCGACCTCGACGCTGACGCCGCGAAGCGCGCCGTCGAGCGGCTCAAGGAGCGCGAGCATCGCGGCTACCAGTACGAGGCGGCCGACGCCTCGTTCGAGCTGTTGCTGCGGCGGGAGACCGGAGCGTACGAGCCCCTTTTCCGGCTCGAGGGCTTCCGGGTGATCACCGAGAAGCGCGCCGACGGCAAGGTCGAGACGGAGGCGACGATCAAGATCTGGGTCGATGGCAGGCGCCACGTGCGGACCGCCGAGGGGAACGGGCCGGTGAACGCCCTCGACTGCGCGCTGCGCGACGCGATCATCGACCTCCATCCGCACCTGGCCGAGATCGAGCTGGTCAACTACAAGGTCAGGATCCTCGATGCGCACCACGGGACCGGGGCGGTGACACGCGTCCTGCTCGACTCGTCCGACGGGCAGGAGTCCTGGGGCTCGATCGGCGTTTCGGAGAACATCATCGAGGCATCGTGGGAGGCGCTCGTCGACTCGCTGGAGTACGCGTTCCAGCCGCGAAGAGCGGCGGGCGGGCGGGAGCAGGCGGCCGAGCCCGCTTCCGAGCGGGCGCCAACGCCTTCGTGAGCGACGGCGAGCCGATTCCGCTCGCGCGCCCCGCGCTCGGTGCGCGCGAGGAGGAGCTGGCGCTCGAAGTGCTGCGCTCCGGGCGGCTCTCGCTGGGACCCGTGCTGGAACGCTTCGAGCGAGAGTTCGCCGCTTGGCTGGGGGTCGACGACGCGGTCGCGGTGTCCTCCGGCACCGCCGCGCTCCACCTCGGCGTTCGAGCGCTCGGCTGGGGTGCGGGGGACAGGGTGATCACGACCCCGTTCAGCTTCGTCGCCTCGGCAAACTGCCTGCTCTACGAGCGGGCGACGCCCGTCTTCTGCGACATCGACCCGCTGACCCTCAACCTCGACCCGTCGGCGGCCCGTTCCGCAGTGAATGACGGCACAGTCGGCTTGCTCCCCGTCGACATCTTCGGCTACCCGGCGGCGCTGCCGGAGCTGGAGGCGGTGGCAGAGCAATCCGGCCTCGGCATGCTGGAGGACGCCTGTGAGGCGGCGGGGGCCGTGGACGCGGAGGGCGTCCTCGTCGGCGCGCGCGGCCACCTGGCGACCTTTGCCTTCTACGCCAACAAGCAGCTGACCATGGGGGAGGGGGGCGTGATCGTCGCCCCGTCGCCGGAGATCGCCGCTCGGCTGCGCAGCGAGCGAAACCAGGGCCGAGCGGAGGACATGGGCTGGCTCTCCCACGACCGGCTGGGGTTCAACTACCGGCTGACGGATCTTCAGGCGGCGCTTGGAGTCGCGCAGCTCGAGCGGGCCGAGGCGCTGCTGGGCGAGCGCGCCCGGCTCGCCGCGTCATACGGCGAGCGCCTCGCCGCCATCGGCGCCGGCCCCGCCGGTGAGGGAGACCCCGACGGTCTCGTGCTGCCCTGCGCGGACCGCGGGGCCGAGCGGCGGAGTTGGTTCGTGTACGTGGTCCAGCTACCCGAAGGCGCCGACCGGGACGGGGTGATCGCGGCGCTCGCCGAGCGAGGCGTGGCCGCCAAGGCCTATCTGCCCTGCATCCACCTGATGCCGCACTACCGCGAGCATTTCGGGCACCGAGAGGGGGAGTTCCCGGTCGCCGAGAGGGTGTCGCGGCGGTCGCTGGCGCTGCCTTTCTTCACCGCCATGGGCGAGGCAGAGGTGGAAACGGTGACTGGCGCCCTGGCCGCTGCGCTGGGCCTTCGCGCGCCGGGCTGAGCGGCGGCTCAGAGCCCGTGATTGGGCCACTCGGGGTCGCGGCCCTCCTTGAAGGCCCGGGCGCCGATTGCGTGCGAGTCGCGTCGATGCCACATCGAGATCGTTGCCTCACCCTCGTTTCGGAGCTGCTCCTCGAGCGTCCTGCCGACGTTTCGAACCATTGTCTCCTTGTCGGTGCGGATCGCTCCCTGGGGTAGCGCGGCGACCTCGCGGGCGAGCTCGACCGCCCGTTCGAGCGCTCGACCCTCGGGCACGACCTCGTTCGCCAATCCGATTCGCAGCGCCTCCTGGGCGTCGACCGGGCGACCGGTGATGATCAGCTCCATCGCCTTCGCGTATCCCACCGCCAGCGGCAGGCGGACGGTCATGCCGTCGCCGGCGACGATGTTCCAGCGTCGCTCCAGCGCCCCGAACACCGCGTTCTCGGCCACGATGCGGATGTCGGCGAGCAGGGCTGTCTCGAGGCCGGCTGCGACGGCCCAGCCGTTGACGGCCGCGATCACCGGCTTGAACACGTCGACCTTGCGCGTGTAGCCGCAGGCTCCGGGCAGCTCGTAGATGCTGCGGCGAAACTCGTCCCATTCGGGCATCGGCCACTCGGCGGCGTCGGCCAGGTCCCAGCCCGCGCAGAACGCGCTGCCCGCCCCCGTGAGCACGAGGACGAATGCGTCGTCATCGTCACGAAAGCGGCGCCAAGCGTCATGCAGCTCGGTGTTCATCTGCCGGCTGACCGCGTTGCGCTGCTCCGGACGATTCAGCGTCAGCACCGCGACCCGCTCGGCGAGCTCGTATCGCAGGGTCTCGTAGCTCACAACTTGCCTGCGTCGATCATCCAGCGCACCGTGCTGCGGATGCCCTCCTCCCAGGGCCTGAACTCGACGCCAAGCTCGGCGCGGGCCTTGGAGCTGTCGGCCCGCGCCTGCCAGAGCATGAAGTGGAGCTGGCCGGCGCCAAGCAGGGGCGGTCGGCGGATCAGTCGCGAGAGGGCTTCGCCCCCGGTCGCCATGGCCTTCGCGAGCGGGACCGGCAGGGTCGGCGGGACCCAGCCTCGGCCGGCCTCCTCCACCGCCACCGAAAGCATCTCACGCAAGGTCGCGTAGCCGTCGGCCAGCAGGTAGCGCTCGCCCGGCGTGCCGCGCTCGAACGCTGCCAAATGTCCGGCGGCAACGTCATCCACGTGGACGAAGGTCATTCCCCCCGGCGGAACGGCAGGCAGGCGACGGCGGATCGCGTCGCGGATCGCCCGGTCGAGCCCCGTTCCCTGCCACGGGCCCGGGCCGTAGACGCCCGACGGATTGGCGATCACCAGCTCGATCCCATCCTTCGCCTGGTCCAGGACCAGCTCCTCGGCTCGCTGCTTCGAGCGCTCGTAGGCGGTGCCCTTCGGGTACTCGGCGACGGCCCGCTCCGACACGGTGCCGCCTGTCTCGGCGTGGAAGACGTCGAAGGTGGAGGTGTGGACCAGCCGCCTGGCGCCGGCGTCGCGGGCGGCCGCGACGACGTTGCGCGCCCCTTCGGCGTTCACGCGGTCGAAGATGCTCGGGTCGGCGAACCACTGCTCGAACAGACCCATGCAGTTGAAGACGCCCTCGACGCCCCCGGCCGCCTCCCGGATGGAGCCCGGGTCGGTGACGTCCCCCATAGCGAGCTCGACGCCGGGCGGAAGCACCTCGCGCGCCTTGGCCGGATTGCGAACCAGCGCCACGACCTCGTCCCCACGATCGGCCAGCCGGCGGGCGACCGCGTTGCCAACCTTGCCGGTGGCGCCCGTGATCAGGAACCTCATCGGCGCGCCAGCCTACCCGGTTGACCGCATACATACACTGGCCCGCATGGCCCGCTTTCGCGACCCGCCCGACCCGCTGTTCGAGCGCCTCAACGCCTCGATCGGCTTCGATCTGCGCCTGGCGCCGTACGACGTCGAGCAGTCGAAGGCGCATGCGCGCGCCCTGCGTGCGGCCGGGGTCCTGGACGACGGACGAGCTGACCCGGATGGAGCAGGGCCTCGACGCGGTCGCCGAGGAGCTCGAGGGTGGCTCGTTCCCGCTCGAGGGCGACGAGGACGTTCACATGGCGATCGAGCGGCGCCTGACCGAGATCATCGGGCCGCTCGGAGGCAAGCTCCACACCGGTCGCTCGCGCAACGACCAGGTGGCGACCGACGTCGCCCTCTACGTGCGCGACCATGCCGGTCGGGCGAGGGAGCTCGCCGGCTCGCTGATGGCGCGCCTGCTGGAGCTGGCGGAGCGGCACGCCGGCTGGCCGATGCCCGGCTACACGCACCTCCAGCGCGCCCAACCCGTCTACCTGGGGCATCACCTGCTCGCCTACTTCTGGATGCTGGGGCGCGACGCGGCGCGCTTTGGCGAGGCTCGCGAATCCGCGGCTGAGCTGCCCCTCGGCTCAGGGGCGCTGGCCGGGGTGAACTGGGACCTGGATCGAGATGCCGTCGCCCGCGACCTGGGCTTCGAATCGGTGGCGCCCAACTCGATCGACGCGGTCTCCAACCGCGACTTCGTTCTCGACTATCTCGCCGCGGCGTCGATCTGCGCCATGCACCTCTCGCGCCTCGGCGCCGAGATCGTGCTCTGGTCGAGCGACGAGTTCTCCTTCTGCGAGGTGGCAGAGGACTTCTCCTCGGGCTCGAGCATCATGCCGCAGAAGAAGAACCCCGACGCGGCGGAGCTCCTGCGAGCCAAGGCGCCGCGGATCGCCTCGGGCTTCCTGACCCTCGCGGGGGTGATGCACGGCCTGCCGCTCGCCTACTCGAAGGACCTCCAGGAGGACAAGGAGGCGCTGTTCGACGCGGTCGACAACCTGGAGCTCTGCCTCGAGGCGGCCGAGCGCATGCTCGGGGGCCTGAGCTTCGACCGCGAGCGGCTCGCCGAGGCGGCCGCCGACGAGTTCGCGGCCGCGACCGACGTCGCCGATCTCCTGGTTCGCAAGGGGATGCCGTTCCGAGAGGCCCACGGCGTGGTCGGCGGCCTGGTGCGCGAGGCGCTCGAGCAGGGCAAGGCCCTGTCCGAGCTGACCCCGGAGGAGCTCGGCCGCCACTCGGAGCTGCTCGACGACTCCTACTACGAGGCGTTGGGCTTGGAGCAGTCGCTGGAGTCGAAGGGCTCTGCCGGCGGCACCGCGTCGGCGCGGCTGGCCGAGCAGCTCGAGGCCGCCAGGGCGTCCCTCGACGAGATCCGGCGGTGAGCTCGCAGCTGCTCGCCTCGAAGGCGCTCGAAGCCGACTTCTTCGATCGCTCGGTTCACGACGTTGCCTCGCGACCTGATCGGCTGCGCGCTGCTCTTCGACGGGGTCGGCGGGGTGATCGTGGAGTGCGAGAGCTACGAGCGCGACGATCCCGCCTGCCACGCGCACGTCGGCCTGACGGCGCGAACCGAGCCCCTGTTCGGGCCGCCCGGGCACGCCTACGTGTACCTCTCCTACGGCGTCCACCCCTTGCTCAACTTCGTCTGCGAGCCCGAGGGCACGGCCGCCGCGGTGCTGATCCGGGCGCTCGAGCCGCGTTGGGGGATCGAGCAGATGTCCCGCCGTCGCGGTCGCGAGCGGGCGCGCGAGCTGTGCTCGGGGCCCGGCAAGCTGACCGAGGCGCTGGGCATCGGGCTGGAGATGAACCGGGCGCCGCTCACGGAGCCCCCCTTCGAGCTGCGGGGCCGCGAC
This sequence comes from uncultured Actinomycetes bacterium, assembly GCA_963824865.1. Lineage (GTDB taxonomy): Bacteria > Actinomycetota > Thermoleophilia > Solirubrobacterales > 70-9 > AC-56. Next base: position 226,349 of record CAWGQQ010000002.1, read on the forward strand.
CAGGTTGGCGCGAGGTCGCGGTTGCGACCGGGCCCCCGAATCGGCATCAGCCGCGCCGCCGAGCTTCCCTGGCGCTTCTGCGCCGCCGGCAGCGAGTACCTCTCGCGGCCGCTCCGCTAGCCGGCGAGCGCGTCCGCTAGCCCGGCGAGATGCCGCCGCCGGTGCCGCCCGAGCCGCCACCGGTGGAGGGCGAGGATTCGGCTGGCGGCTGCTGCTGGGTGTCCCCTTGGGCCTCGGGCGGAGCCTGCGTCGACGGCGCGGGCGTGGACGGTGTGGACGGCGGGGTGGTCGTCTCCTCGGTGGTCGATTCGTCCTCGTCGGCGGCTTGGTTGGAGTTCGACTGTTCGTAGGCGAGCACGACGTCGTGGAAGATCAGGGCGGGGATCGTGCCGCCGTCCACGGGCGCGCCGCCGAACTCGGTCAGCATCGGCTTCACGGAGTTGGCGTGTCCGACCCAGACGGCGATCGTGACGTCCTCGGTGGCGCCGACGAACCAGGCGTCGCCGTTGTTCTCGGTGGTGCCGGTCTTGCCCCACTCGACGGTGGCGCCGGTCGAGGCGTTGGTGCCGGTGCCCTGGGAGACCACCGTCCCGAGGATCGACCGGGCGGTGGCGGCGACCTCGGGGGAGATGACCTGCTCGGTCTCCACCCTGTCCTGGCCCGGGTCGCCGGTGTTGGTCTCGACCACGTCGCCGCCCAGGCCGGGCTCGCTCGTCGCTGACCTTCTGGATCCCGATCGGGGCGCCGTCTGAGGTGGCCATCGTGCCGCTCACCCGCTGGCCGTCGTGGGCCAGGGTCTGGTAGGCGTGCGCCATGTTGAGCGGGGTGACCCCCTGCTCGAGGCCGCCGAGGATCATCGCCGGGTTGGTCGAGATCGGCTGTCTCGATCCCCATCTCCTGAGCGGTCTTGGCGATGTTCTCGGTGCCGACCTGGAGGCCCAGCTCGGCGTACACCGAGTTGTCGGAGTAGGTCGTCGCGGTGGCGATCGAGGCGCTCCCCAGGTAGTTGTCCTCGTAGTTGTTGACCTCGAACGCCTGTGGCGCCTTGACTCCCGGCGTCTCGAAGGGGAGCGACTTCGGCTCGCGAGGAGTAGACCGCGTCGGGCGAGATGCCCTGCTCGAGCGCCGTCACCAGGGTGAACGGCTTGAAGGCGGAGCCCGGCTGTCGCTGGCCCTGGGTGGCGAGGTTGAAGGGCTGCTCTCGGTAGTCGTAGCCGCCGACCATCGCCCGCACGCCGCCGGTGTCGTTGTGCGAGCACCACCACGGCCGAGCTCAGGCCGACCCCGGCGGTGCGGCTCGTAGGCGATCTGCTGCGCCTCCTCCTGAAGCGAGAGGTCGAGGGTGGAGTTGACGTGGAGCCCGCCGCCGAACGCCTCTCCGGCGCCGTACTTGTCGACCAGCTGCTGGCGGAGCCAGGAGGTGAAGTAGGGAGCCCTCGAGTCCTCCTCCGGAGTCTTGATCTGCGACGGGAGCGGGCGGCTGCTCGCGTGAGTACTGCTCGGCCTCCTCCTGGGTCAGGTAGCCCTGCTCGGCCATCTTCTGGAGCACGAGGTTTCGTCGCGCGGTGGCGGCATCGGGGGCGATCTTGGGGTCGAAGCCGCTGGGGTTCGAGATCAGGCCGGCGATCATCGCCGCCTCCCAGGGGAGCAGCTGCGAGGCACAGCGGCTCCCGGGCTCGCCGCAGCCCGGATGGTTCCAGCCGAAGTAGGTCTTCGCCGCCGCCTCGATCCCGTAGGCGCCCTGGCCGAAATAGATCACGTTCAGGTACTCGGTGAGGATCTTGTCCTTGTCCCAATGGCGCTCGAGCTGGTAGGCGAGGGCCGCCTCGCGCAGCTTCTCGAACACGGTGCGGTTGCTCTGGTTGCGAAGCGCGTTCTTGACGAACTGCTGGGTGATCGTCGACCCGCCCTGGGTGGCGCCTCGCTGCAGGATGTCCTGGAACACGGCGCGGCCGATGCCCTGGTAGTCGATGCCGCGGTGCTCGTAGAAGCGCTGGTCCTCGATCGCGACCGTGGCCTCCTTCATCACGGGGGCGATGTCCGCCGAGCCGACCAGGATCCGCCCCTGGTTGTTGGTCAGGGTGGCGATCTTCTCGCCGTTGATGTCGTAGAGGATCGAGTTCTCGGCGTTCTCGAACTGGGCGCGGCTCTCGAGCTGGGGCAGGTCGCCCGCGACCGCCATCATGATCCCGAAGATCCAGGAGACGAAGGCGAGCACCGAGAGGCCCAGGAAGACGAGCGCGAAGCGCAGCTTCTTGAGCTTCGGGCGCCGGCTTGGGGGCGGTGGCGGGCGGCGCGGGCGAGCGCGGGTGAGGGCGGTTCGCCGCCGTCGGGACCGCCGCCGTCGGGGCCCCTCTCCGTTGCTGGCAGGCTGTTGGGGGCCGTCGAGGCGCGGGGACCGGCCGCCCCCGTCGCCCCGTCGGGGAGGCGGCGTCGGGGCAGTCTGATCCTAGGAGGCATCTGGTCTCGCTCGGATGATGGCCATCTCGGGAAGTCGCTCGGCGCGAGCGAACGCGGCGAAGGGGTCCGCCACAGTCAACGATTACCCAAGGACCGCGCGCAGGACGCAAGATCCCGCAGCGCCGGCGCGTCAGTCTAGCATTGGCCCGGTGACGGATTCCGCAGCCGCCGGGCAGGCGCGGCGCCTGATCGAGCGCGCCGTCGAGGCCCTGCCCGAGGGCCGTCTGGCCGAGCAGCTCGCGGGCGGGGAGACGCTGCGGGTGAAGCTGGGGATCGACCCCACCGCCCCCGACATCCACCTGGGGCACGTGGTGGTGCTGGACGAGCTTCGCGCCTTTCAGGACGCGGGGCACCTGGTGGTCTTGATCATCGGCGACTACACGGCGCGCGTCGGCGATCCCAGCGGACGGGTGGCGGAGCGCCCGGTGCTGACCGAGGAGCAGATCGCAGCCAACGCTCAGACCTTTCAGGAGCAGGCGTTCAAGGTGCTGGATCCGGAGCGCACCGAGGTCCGCCGCAACAGCGAGTGGCTGGCGATGGGCAGCGACGAGCTCTTCGGGCTCGTGCGACGGTTCACGGTGGCCCGCCTGCTCGAGCGGGAGGAGTTCAGCCGGCGGATGCAGGCGGGGGAGCCGATCTCGATCCTCGAGCTGCTGTACCCGGTGCTCCAGGGCTACGACTCGGTGGCGGTCGAGGCCGACGTCGAGGTGGGGGGGACCGATCAGAAGTTCAACCTGCTGTTCGGCCGCGACGTGCAGGAGGCCTTCGGCCAGCCGGCGCAGTCGATTCTGACGATGCCGATCCTGCCGGGGACGGACGGGGTGCGGCGGATGAGCAAGTCGTTCGGCAACTACGTGGGGGTCACGGATGCCCCGGAGGAGATGTTCGGGAAGCTGATGAGCGTTCCCGACACGGCGATGGGGGAGTACTACCGGCTGCTGCTGGGGGCGGAGCTCGATCCCGAGCGCGGCATCCGGGCGAGGCCAAGCGCGAGCTCGCCCGGCGGCTCGTGGAGCGCTTTCACGGCGCCGACGCGGCGGCTGCCGCGGAGGAGCGCTTCGACCAGCTGCACGTGCGAAGAGAGGTTCCCGACGAGATCGCGGAGGCGGTGGTGGAGGCGAGCGGCCCGAACGGGTCGGTGCACCTGCCGGCGCTGCTGGCCGAGCAGTTCGGCCTCAGTCGCAGCGAGGCG
>CAWGQQ010000002.1:235000-238621 GCA_963824865.1 uncultured Actinomycetes bacterium
GGATGAACGCACCTCTGGTGTATCTGTTGTCCTGCCAAGGGCATTGCAGGCTAGCTACGTGCGGATCGGATAACCGCTGAAAGCATCTAAGCGGGAAGCCGACCTCGAGATGAGCTCTCCCATCCCCTTGAGGGAGTAAGACCCCTGGTAGACCACCAGGTTGATAGGCCGGCTGTGTAAGCGCGGCAATGCGCTCAGCAGACCGGTACTAATGGGTCGAGGGCTTGACGGTTGTTTTCTTACTGCTTTTGGCCTGCGTGCAGTTTTCAAGCCTCCGCCGGGACGCCGCTGGTCCCGACCGATTTCGGTGGCGATAGCGAGGGGAAACACCTCTTCCCATTCCGAACAGAGCCGTTAAGCCCCTCAGCGCCGATGGTACTTGGTGGGCAACTGCCTGGGAGAGTAGGTCGCCGCCGGTTCCTTGACGGGATGAGGGCCGCCCGTGGGCGGCTCTTCTGCGTTGCGGGAGCTCGCCGGCGCGATCCCAGGCGCTGGCGCCGCTCGTTGACGCGTCGTGCCGGCAGCCGCCGCGGCGGGCCGAGGTGACGCCTCCCGTCCGGCCGGACGGCGAGAGAGGCGGCGTGTGACCGCGCCGTTCACGCGGCCCGTCGCCGCGACGGGCTCCAGCCCGTACTCGCCGAGCGTGGCGAAGTCGATAGCAGGTCGACCGCGCCGGCAGGCGGTGGCCGATCGGTTGTCGCAGGTTGCACATGGGCGAGGCTACGGACGGGGTCGGACGTACGTTTGTGCAACGGATCTTGCATTCGTGCCGCGAGCCGTCACCCACGCCTGCCGAAGCTGTGCGCGGCGGGTAGCGCGGCCTCGAGCTCCCGGCGCGGGCCCGCGGCGCGCGCGTCGCCGCCCGCCCCGTCTCCCTCGCACCGACGGCTCGATCTGGCGGACCTCGGCGGGCGGCGGTCCGGGGTGTGGAGCGGCTCGAGGTCGAGACGACCACGTTGATGTTCGCCCCGCGCCGCTCGAGCCCCCGCGCGCCTCGAGCGAGGCCGTCCGCACGACCAGGCGGTAGCGGGCATAGACCGCGGGCGGCACGACCAGGTTGATCGTGCCGAGCTCGTCCTCCAGCAGCATGAAGAGGATCCCCTTCGCCGTCGCGGGTCGCTGGCGGGCGACGACCAGGCCGGCGACCACCACCGGGGTGCGGTCGGGGATCCATCGAGGTCGGCGCTCGACGCCACCCCCTGGTCGAGGCTCGGCGCAGGAGCGCCATCGGGTGCTCGCCGATCGTCATCCCGGTCGACGCGTAGTCGGCCACCAGCTGCTCCCAGGGTCCGAGCTCGCGTAGCCACGGCGCCGTCGGCACGCCCAGCGGCAGGGCGAGCTGGCGCGCCACACTTCCCGTCGCGCGGCGCCGCCGGCCGCCCCGGCCACGCCCAGCCGCCACAGGTCCGCCGCCGCGCAGATCGCCCGCCCGCCGATCGTCGCACGCGCCCGCCCAGGCGAGCAGCTCGAGCGCGTCGCGCCCGCCCCCGACCGCGAGGCGAGCTCGCCGAGGCCGCGGAACGGCCGCTCCGCTCCCGCTCGCCGACCAGGCGCCGCCATCTTCGGTGCGCACCCCGGTTACGTAGGCGAGCCGATGACCACCCGCACGCCGCCGTCGGGGGGGTCGAGCGCCGGGGCGCTCCACCGAGCACTCCACCTCGCTCCGTTGACGTCGGCCGGCAGCACCTCGATCCCGCGCCGTTGCGCCTCGTGCACCAGCGCGTCGGGCGGGTAGAACCCCATCGGCTGCTCGTTCAGCAGCGCGCAGAGGAACTCGGGCGCGTAGTGGACCCGCAGCCAGGTCGACTGGTAGGCGAGCAGGCCGAACGCGGCCGCGTGGGCCTTCGGGAACCCGAAGCCCGAGAAGCCCACGATCTGCTCGAAGACCCGCTCCGCCACCTCGGGGTCGACCCCGCGCCGTCGCCCCGGCGATGAACCGGTCCCGATAGGCCATGATCGCCTCCTCGGAGCGCTTGCGGCTCATCGCCCGTCGCAGCCCCTCGGCCTCGCCGGCGCTGAAGCCGGCGAGCGCCATCGCCACCTGCATCACCTGCTCCTGGAAGACGATCGTGCCCAGCGTGTCGCGCAGGACCGGCTCCAGCGACGGGTGCTCGTAGGGCACCCGGAAGCCGGGATCGCTCCGCAGCCGCTCGCGGCGCTCGAGGTAGGGATGCACCGCGCCCCCCTGGATCGGTCCCGGGCGCACCATCGCGACCTGCACGGTGAGGTCGTCGAGGTTCTCCGGCAGCGTCCGCGGCAGCATCTGCATCTGCGCCCGGCTCTCGATCTGGAAGACGCCGGTCGTGTCCGCCGGCTGGATCGTCGCGTAGGTCTCCGGGTCGTCCATCGGGATCCGCGAGAGGTCGATCCGCTCGCCGCGCACCCGCGCGATCTCGTCGACGCGTGCGCTCGACCGCCGACAGCATCCCCAGCCCCAGCAGGTCGATCTTCAAGAAGACCGGCGTCGGCGCACGAGTCCTTGTCCCACTGGACGATCTGGCGCCCCTCCATCGCCGCCGGCTGTACCGGGCAGATGTCGACGAGCGGCCGCGTCGAGAGCACCATCCCGCCCGGGTGCTGGGAGGCGTGGCGCGGCAGCCCGTACGCCTCGCGCGCCAGGCGCGCGAGCGCGCGCCAGCGCTCCGACGCGGCCCGCGCTCGCCGATCGCCTCCCCGATGTCGCTTCCACCGACTCGGGGCGGTCGGACATGTCACCGTCCGAGCCACCCGCTCGACCTCGCCGGCCGGCAGCCCGAGCACCTTGCCGAAGTCGCGCACCGCGCCGCGCGAGCGGTAGCAGGGGAAGGCGGCGACCAGCGCCGAGCGCTCCTCGTCCGTAGCGCTCGTGGACGCGCGGGATCAGCTTCTCGCGGATGTCGCGCGGGAAGTCGAGGTCGATGTCGGGCACGTCGGTGATCTCCTCGTTCAGGAAGCGGCCCGAGGAACAGCCCGTTGCGGACCGGGTCGATGTGCGAGAGCCCGGTCAGGTAGCAGACGATCGAGCTGACGCTCGACCCGCGCCCGCGGCCCGGCGGCAGCAGCCGCCGCGCGGAGTCCGGCCCCCGGACCTCCGCCGCCACCTCGCGGGCCAGCTCCAGGATGTCGAAGTGGAGCAGGAAGAAGCCCGACAGCCGCAGGGAGCGGATCACCTCGAGCTCCTCCTCCAGCCGCCGCCGCGCCTCCGCCGCTCGCGCCCGGCCGGCGTACCGGTGATCGAGCCGGGCCCCGCAGATCTCGGCCAGCGTCCGGTCGGCACCGGGATCCTCCGAGCCCGGGTACCGGTAGCCGAGGTCGCGGGTCAGGTCGAAGCCGAGCCGCTCGGCGATCCGGCGCTCCGCGACCGCGTCGGGATGCTCCGCGAAGCGGGCGGCCATCGTCGCCGGCGCGGCCAGATAGGCCGAGTGCGTGTTCCCACGCCGCCGGGTCTCGGTCTCCTCCAGCGCCCCCTCAGGCGCACGGCGACCAGCGCGTGTTGAAGCGGCGCTCGCGAGGGGTCGTGCACGTGGACGTTGCCGCTCGCCACGCACCCAACCCCGAGCCGCCCGGCGAGGCCCTTGAGGCAGCGATTTCGCGCCCGGTCGTGCGCCAGAACGGTCGCTGCAGCTCGACCCGGAAGCGCTC
>CAWGQQ010000003.1:0-55530 GCA_963824865.1 uncultured Actinomycetes bacterium
GTGCCTGGCCACCTACTCGTTCAGTTAGGTCTTGCTGAGGAGGGGTCGGAGGTCACTGCGTGGAGGGGTGCACGCATCCTGTTCTTCGACGACTCACTCCGCTCGGCGGTGGTCGAGATCGTCGTCGAGCGAGCATCCGCTGCACGACCCGTTCAACTGGTCCACGAACGTCTACGACCTGGTGACCCAGCGCGCCGTTGCTTATGACAACGCGCACATGTACCTGGGTGGACGCGAACCTCGGTTCGAAGCTGACCATGAAGTTCCCGTCGATTTACCTGCTCGGCCCCGAGGCGCACGGGGAGATCCTGTCGATCGCCTTCGCCGGCAAGGGCCAGCACCAGGACGCGGGGGGGAAGATCATCCACGGCGCGCCGAAGACCACATCGTCCGTGTTCGCCAAGTCCGTCTCGAAGGACGGAGGGCGCGGGAGCTACCGTGGACTCCTCGAGGTGGCCAAGGGCGCAACCGAGGCGAAGTCGAAGGTCGTGTGCGACGCACTGCTGCTGGACAAGAAGTCGCGCTCCGACCTACCCGTCATCGGAATCGAGCAGCGACGCCCAACGTCGGCCACGAGGCCTCGGTGTCGAGGTCGGAGCAGCTCTACCTCCAGGCCCATGGCCTGGACAAGGGAGGCTTCGAAGATGATCGTCAACGGCTTCATCGAGCCAATCACCAAGGAGCTGCCGATGGAGTACGCGGTCGAGATGAACCGCCTGATGAGCTGCAGATGGAAGGGTCGATTGGCTAGGGACTCAGCGGCGTCGGCCGCGATCGCTGACCTGATTGGCTGAGCGGAGAGGCGCCGCAAAGGCGCCTCTTTGGCGAGCGAGCTGTCGCTCCCGACGCAGAAGGACAAGGGCTGGGAGTTCACCGACCTGACCGGCCTCGACCTAGGGCTCCTACGCGGCCGGCGGTGGAGGGGATCAAGGCGGCGGTGGACGGTGCCGACGGGCCACCGGTCCGTGGTGCCGGTCGGGAGGCGGCCGAACGGCTGGGGGACGTCGTCGAGCAGCGCTTCGGCTCGCTGGTGCCGGCGGACGATCCCTTCGGTGGCGCGCGACGAGGCCGCTGGCGAAGCGGCGTGCTGGTCTACGTTCCCCGCGGCCAGCGTTTGCTGGAGCCGCTGCGGCTGTCGGTGTACCAGGACGAGGACGGTGCCGCGCTACGAACTGAAGGCCCTGATCGTGCTGGAGAAGCCTCGAAGCCGGAGGTGGGAGCGCTGTGTCCGACGGCGAAGCGTCGTTCCGGACCTCTCCAACGGCGTGGTCGGCCTCTCGGGGTACGGCCCCGGCGCAGCCTGCGCTACGTCGAGCAGGAGCTGTCGAGTCGAAGCGCAGCTGGGTGTTCGCGACGCAGCGGGCCGAGCTGGAGCGCGACGCCTCGCTGGAGTGGGTCGCGCTGGGCTTCGGCTCCGCGCGCGGCAAGGTGCGGATGGAAACGAAGCTCGCCGGGCAGGCTCCTCGGCAGGTGACCGGAGCCTACCTGGGCGCCGGCGCCCAGCATCTCGACTTCGACACCACCCAGGAGCACGCCGCGGAGCACACGACATCGACCTCGCCTTTCGGGGCGTGCTCTCCGACCGGGCGACCGCCGTCTGGCGGGGGATGATTCGCGTCGACCCCGGCGCCCAGCAGACCGACGCGTTCCAGGAATGCCGCAACCTGCTGCTCTCCAAGCAGGCGCACGCCGACGCGATCCCGGGACTGGAGATCGAGGCCAACGACGTCCGCTGCACGCACGCCGCCGCCGTGGCGCAGGTCGACCGCGACCAGCTCTACTACCTGCGCTCCCGCGGCCTGCCGGAGCCGCGGGCCAAGCGCTTGATCATCGACGGCTTCCTCCAAGAGCTCACCGAGCGCACAGCCGAGGGCCCGGTACGGGACGCCCTGTCTTCGGCGCTCGACCGCCGGCTCGGCGAGATCCTGCCCTAGCGCTGGGCACCGCCCGGGACAGGTCAGCCGTCAGACGGAAGGGGTGCCGACGGTGATCGTCGCGATGTCGATCAGCGACGCGGCGACGACCAGTGGGAAGCTGCCCGCCTTGGAGGCTTTGAACCTGATCAGCGCCGGCTCGCCGGCGGCGATCGTGCGGTCGATCCCGTAGCCCATCAGCTCGACGCCGACCGTGCTGTCGGAGACCACCCGGAGGCGAACGACCTCGTCCCTGCGGTAGCGGAGCTCGGCGGGGCCGCTCGCGGGCGGGACCCCGTTGATCACCCGCACCGTCGCCACGGGCGGAGGCGAGCTCGAGCTGCGGTCTGCGGCGCGCCCCCCACCGTTCCCTTCCTCTCCGGAGATCGACGGAGCGTCAACGGTCTCCTCGCTGTACAGGAAGACGAAGCCGGTGACGATCCCGACGCCGAGGATCAGACCGAGGAAGACGCCGATGACCCGGTCGCGCCAGCGCACATCTAGTGGGTCGTCCGGGAACGCTGTGCCTGAAACGGCGAGGTCCAGGGGTCGCCAGGCAAGGACGCAGGGAGCCCCAATAGCAGTGCGCTATTGGGGCGACTGAGGACGAAGCTTGGTGGCCCCTGGGGCCGCCGTTTTGGGTGCATCGTTGCCGGACGGCCCACTTAAAGTTCCAGGCTAAACGCCGTCGAGCAGCCGCCAGTTCGCCCGCAACACGGCCTCCGCGCCGGCCGCCAGCTCGTCCTCGTCGCCATGCGCCGCCAGCTCGTCGATCAACTCGCGCACCTCCGCGGCGTGCTCGGTGTCGCGTCGCTCATGGAGGCTGAAGTAGGCGGTCCCCGGGCCTTCTATGAATCCGTAGAGGTCGACCAGGCCCTGGCGCTTGATGCCGGAGATCTCGGGCTGGCCGCTCTCGATCGCGTACAGCCTCACGAGGCTCGCGAGCAGCTCGTCACGGCCGTCATGGACGGCCGCCGAGCCCGACCAGGCACGCACGCACTCCTCGGTCTCCGGGGTCGGGGCGTCGGCGGCGCACCCTCCTGCCGACTCGACGAAGTCGTCCCAGAGCGCCACGTGGTCGCGCTCCTCGACTGCGTGTTGGCGCAGCTCGGGGCGCTCGGGGGCGGCGTCCGCGGCGGCTTGCGGAAAGCGTGGCGATCGCCCGCACCGCGTGCCGGTACTGGCCGGAGTAGCGCGCCAGCTCCTCGCGGCTCAACTCCCCGGCCGACCAGCGCCGGTAGAAGGGATGCCGGAGCACGTTCCAGCGCTCGCGGGCCTGCTCGATGCGCTCCCAGATCCTCTGCGTCAAGTCGTCCTCCTGTTCGCCCGGGGGAAGTCAGGAGAATAGCGACGCGATGCGACCTCAAGCACACGACATAGCGGTGCCGCCGTTCCCACCCGGCACGGAGTGGGTCGGGCCCGAGCCTGTTGCCGTCGAGCGGATCTGCGCTCGCGGCCCGCTGCTCGTCCACTTCGTCGACGCAGCGCACCTGTCGAGCGTCCGCACCCTCCCGTACGTGGGCGCCTGGGGGGAGCGCTACAGCGATCTCGGGCTGACCCTCGTGGGGGTCAACTCGCCCCGCTTTCCGTTCACGGCCGACGCCGGCAGTCTCGCCGCGGCGCTGACGCGGCTGGAGGTTGGCTTCCCCGTCGCGGCCGACTCCGGCTACCGGATCTGGCACGACTACGGCTGCGAAGGGTGGCCTTCGCTGTTTCTCTGGGGCCGCGGAGGGGCGCTGCGCTGGTTTCACTTCGGCGAGGGCGAATATGCGGCCACCGAGGAGGCAATCCAAGAGGAGCTGCGGGCAATCGACCCGGGGCTGGAGCTGCCCGAGCTCCTTCCTGCCCTTCGGCCCAGCGACGCCGCAGGCGCGCTCGTCGCGCCACCCAGCCCCGAGGTCTTCCCGGGTGGCTCGGAGTCCGAGCCGTGGCGATCGCCGGAAGGCGGCCCACGCTCGAGCTCGACTATGCGGCGGGCGGCGCCTGGGCGACGATCGACGGGCGCGGCGTGCTGAGCGTCTCGCTCGACGGTGGGCGCGAGCATGCGATCGAGGTCGAGGCGCCGGGCGCCTACGAGCTCGCCGCCCACGAGCGCCACGAAGCGCACCACCTGTCCCTCGGGGCCACGCCCGGCATAAGTGTCTACTCGATCGCCTTTGCGGCCGGAGTGCCCTGAGGCGGAACGCTCGCTCTCCTAGCCTTCCGGCATTTTGAACGGCTAGCTCGAATTGGAGCTCGAGTTCGAGCTGGAGTTACTGCTGGAGTTCGAGCTGGAGTTACTGCTGGAGTTCGAGCTGGAGTTACTGCTGGAGTTCGAGCTCGAGTTAGCTGGAGTTCGAGCTCGAGTTACTGCTGGAATTCGAGCTCGAGTTGGAGCTGGAATTCGAGCTCTGGTTCGAGCTCGAGTTGCTGCTCTGGTTCGAGCTCGAGTTGCTGGATGCCGGTGCCGGAGCGACTGCCGGTGCCGGAGCGACTGCCGGTGCCGGAGCGACTGCTCGCGCGGGTTTGACCGGCGGAGCCGAACGTGCACCACGAACATGCCGCGGCTTGGGCTGGGCAGCCCCCGCGATTCGCGGCGAGTCCGTCGCCTTGAGCGCGATGCCAGATCTCGTAGCCCGGTCATCGTCGGAACGGGTGAAAAGGGGGTTGAAAGCCGAGCCCACCGCGATGCCGAGGGCTCCAAGCGCCCCCGCGTAGATCGCTCGGATCCTTCTGTTGAGGAGTGTCATGTCTGTCTGCCCTTCTCGTTTCGGGCGGGCAATCCGCCGGTGTTCATGTGCCTACCCCGACTATCGGTCCGAAACCTGAGCCACGACTGAGACCCTCATGAGACTTCTCTCAGCAGCGCGGCACTTCCGTCGGTGAGCGTGAGCGCCCTCGTCCAGCGCTGCTCCTGCGGCGGGAGCTCGGCCGGCGCCTCCAGCCCGGCGAGCACCTCCTGAAGCGGCGGCCGGTCGTCCGGATCGGGGCTGAGACAGGCATCGATCAGATGACCCAGCGAGGCCGGCAGCTCTCGCAGCGACCTGACCGGAACCGCCGTCTGGCGCAGTTGCGGATAGTCCCGGTGCTCACGGTCGTCCGACGCCCAGCTCGGGGAGTCCTCGAACGAGGCCCACGAATCGCTCCCGGTGGCCGACGGCTCGTCGTCCGCGGGCTCGTCGGGATCGTCGAAGGCGGGCGTCCCGGCCGCGGCCTCGAACAGAACCACCCCGATTCCCCAGACGTCGGCCGCGGGCCCGAGCTCTTCGCCACGCGCCTGCTCGGGCGCCAGGTAACGCCAGGTGCCGATCCCGGCCGGGCTGGGGCCGGGTGGACGAGCGAGGCTGAGGTCGATCACCTTCGCGCGCCCGGCGTCGGCGACGACGTTCGACGGCTTCAGGTCGAGGTGCAGATAGCCGCGGCTGTGCAGGTATCTGATCGCCGAGCCAAGCTGAAGGCCGAGGTGGGCAAGCTCGGCCGGCGCCAGCTCGCGCTCGTCCTCCTCGATCATGTGGGCGAGGGTCTGGCCACCGAGCGTCTCGAGCACGATCATCGGCGCCGGCTCGAGCACGGTCTCGTAGCCGCGGACGAGATGCGGATGGCTGAGCCGCTCGAGCAGCCGGCCCTCGCGAATCAGCAGCTTGCGGGCGAGCGGCTCGTGCGCGCGTTCGGGCCGCAGCGGCCTTGATCACGCAGCGGCAGCCGCGCTCCTCGCTCCAGGCGTCGTAGACGTCGAGTCGCCGACCGCGGCTCAGGTGCTCGATCACCTCGTATCCGGGGGCGATCACCGTTCCGCTGGCGAGCGGCTCGCTGCTCACTGCACGCCCCCGGACGAGCGACTCCGAGTCGCCAGGCTCGGACGGATCGCCCGCCAGATGAAGCGCCCAGAGGCCGAGCGTAGAGCCCACCCGCGGCGACCAGCTCCTCGTGGCGGCCGCTCTCGACCAACCGTCCGCCGTCGAGGACCGCGATCAGGTCCGCGTCGCGGGTCGTCAGCAGGTCGTGCGAGATCACCACGGTGGTGCGGTCGCGCATCAGCGTCCGCAACGGATCGAGCAGGGCCGACTCGGCCGCGGCGTCGAGACCGGTCGAGGGCTCGTCGAGGATCAGCACCGGCGCGTCGGCGATCAGCGCCCGAGCGATCGCCAGCCGCTGGCGCTGGCCGCCGGAGAGGCGCCGGCCGCGCTCGCCCACGTCGGTGTCGAGTCCCTCGGGAAGCTCACTGATGAACCCCCAAGCGTCCGCCAAGCGGGCCGCGCGCTCGATCTCGGCCTCCGTTGCCCCGCGCCTGCCGATCGCGATGTTCTGACGCACGCTGCCGTGCAGGACGAGCGATTCCTGGAGCAGGATCGAGACGTTGTCGCGCAGCGAGGCCAGGGTGATCTCCCGCAGGTCGTTGCCGTCGAGGCGGATTGCGCCCTGGCTTGGATCGTCGAAGCGGAGCAGGAGCTTCGCGAGCGTCGACTTGCCGGCGCCGCTCGGCCCGACCAGAGCGACCGTTTCGCCCGGGGCGACGCGCAGGGTGACGTCGCGAAGCGCCGCGGTCGACGCCCCCGGATAAGTGAACTCGAGCCTGTCCACCTCGAGCGCGCCCCGGGCCTGGCCGAGCCGTCTCGCCCCCGGCCGGTCGGTGACGCGCGGCTCCTCGTCGAGCAGCTCGATCACCCGCTCTGCGCCGGCCAGAGCGCGGAAGATCGCATTTGCCAGCGACCCGAGCTCACGCACCGGGTCGAGGAGCTGGCTCAGGTAGGCGACGAAGATCAGCATCCCGCCGATCGTCAGGTCGCCGTTGGCGACGGCGATCGTGCCGAGCACGAAGACCGCCATCACGCCGAGGATCTCGATCAAATCGACGATCGGGGTGAACAGCCCGCGGATCCGGACCGAGGCGAGCTCGGCGCGGACGACGCCCTCGTTCTCGCGCCGGAAGCGGGCGAGCTCCTCGTCCTGGCGGTTGAGCGCCTGGACGAGCGCAGCATTCGCGATCCCCTCCTCGGCGAGCGCGCTCAAGGATCCGACCCGGCGGCGCTTTTCGCGCGAGGCCTGCTTGATCAGGCGCGAGAAGCTCCGGCCGACAACGTAGAACAGCGGCACGACGACGAGCGCGACCAGGGCCAGTTTCCAGTCGAGGATGAACAGCGCACCCCCGAAGAAGAGGATCCGCAACAGCGCCGACAGCCCGTCGGCCACGCCGGAGAGGACGAAGCTCTCGATCGCCTGCACGTCGCTGGTCACCCGAGCAATCAGGTCGCCGAGCCGGCGGCGGTCGAGGGCGTCAAGCGAGAGTCGGTGCAGGTGGCGGAGCACCCGCACGCGCAGGTTCAGCAGGAAGCGCTCGGCGAGCCAGGTGGACAGGTACTCGTCCCCGAACGAGATCAGGCCGGCCAGGATCGTCAAGCCGACATAGGCGGCGACGATCCAGCCGATTGGGCCCAGGTCCCCCGGCACCAGGACCTCGTCGACGACGAGCTTGAAGAGCCAGATCTCCGCTGTGGCGATCAGCGTCCCGAGCGCGATCAGCGCGACCAGGACGGGGATCCACTTGCGGTAGGGGCGTGCGTCCGGCCAGAAGCGCCGGAAGACGTCGCGCAGCGCCACCTGTGGCGCTGCGGCGACGATCTCCGGCCCGTCGGGCCGCGGGACCAGAAGGTCCCTGATTCGCTCTCGGAGCCGAGCCTTCACTCAGCTAGGTGTTGTTGCGACGCCTACGCCGGGCCCGGCGCCGCCGGCGCCGGCGCCGTCGCCCGGAGTTCGAGTTCGAGTTGCCGCCCGAATCGGACCCCTTTGCACTTACCCGGCTTGCGGGATAGAGGGCCTTGAATGCCATCTCCGTTACCTCCTGCTGTCTTCGCCGCCCCTCCGTGTCGGGGCTCTTGGCGAGCTTGCAATCAGGAGGATGCCCCGCCGCCCTGAGCCGTCCCTGAGGCTGGGATTAGAAAGCTCTCAGTCGGGCCGGGAGGCCTCAGTCGCGCAGCCGGTAACCCATTCCACGCACGGTCTCGATCACTTCCTCGCCCAGCTTGCGGCGCAGGTAGCGGACGTAGACCTCGACCACATTCGACCCCGGGTCGTAGTCGTAGCCCCAGACGCGGGCGAGGAGCTGCTCGCGGCTCAGGACCTGGCCGGCGTGCTGCATGAACGTCTCCAGCATCGTGAACTCGCGCGCCGTCAAGTCGATCAGGTCGCCCCGGACCATCGCCTTTCGAGTCCGCACGTCGAGCGTCACCCCGGCGGCCTCGAGCATCGTCGGCTCCGCGGCCTTGCCCTCGCGGAGCTGGACTCGGACCCGGGCGAGCAGCTCCTCCAGCTTGAACGGCTTGGTGATGTAGTCGTCGCCGCCCGCGTCGAGACCCTCGACCTTGTCATCGAGGTCGTCGCGGGCGGTGAGGATGATCACCGGCATCCGTTCGCCCCGCCGCCGCAGCTCGCGCAGCACGCTGAGCCCGTCGGCATCCGGGAGGCCGAGGTCGAGAATCGCGAGGTCGAAATCCTCGTCGGAAGCGATCGCCGTCGCCGAGGCGCCGTCGCCCACGACCTTGGTGGTGTAGCCGCGGGAGCTCAGGCCCTTGTCGAGGAAGCTGGCCATCCCCGGCTCGTCCTCGCAGATCAGGATCCGCTTCATCCGGTCACCTCCTCGATCGGCGCCCGCAGGTCAGCCGGCCCTTCGACAGGCACCGTGATCGTGAACCTCGCTCCCTCCCCCGGCCGGCTCTCGAGCTCCACCCGACCACCGTGGGCCTCGGCGATCGCCCGCACGATCGCCAGCCCCAGCCCGCTGCCTTCGTAGCGGACGCCGCCGCCGCGGCCACGGGTGAAGCGATCGAAGATCCGCCGCTCGTCCTCCGGCTGCACGCCGGGGCCCGAGTCGCTCACCCAGATCGAGGCCTCGTGCCCGTCGACGGCAGCGCCGATCTCCACCGTGTCGTCCTCGCTCGTGTGCTCGACCGCGTTGCGGGTCAGGTTCATCACCGCCTGGGTCAGCCGCTGCGGGTCGGCGACGATCGAGCGCCGGGTGGACACATCGAGCCGCCAGTCGCGCTCCGCGAGGCCGCGGACCTTCTGGACCAACTCTTCGCAGAGATCGTCCACCCGCACCGTTTCGAGCGTCAGGAAGTTCGGCTGGTCGGACTTCGCCAGCAACAGCAGGTCCTCGACGAAGCGGCTCATCCGGTCCAGCTCGCCGGTGACCAGGCGAATCGTCGCGTCCCGCTCCGTGCGGTTCGACGGGTCCATCTCCGAGAGCAGCTCGAGGTGCCCGCGGACGACCGCGATCGGGGTGCGCAGCTCGTGGCTGATGTCGCGGATGAAGTCGCGCTGGCTCGCGAAGGCTGCCGCCAGCCGGTCGAGCATACGGTTGAACGTGCGTCCGAGGTCGGCGAGCTCGTCCTCGCCCTCCACCTCGATCCGCCGGCTCATGTCAGTGCCGGTGATCGCGCGGGCGCCGTCGCGCAGGTCGCGCAGGGGCCCCAGCACGCGCCCGGCCGTGAAGAAGGCGGCCGCCGTGCCGATCAGCAGCACGCCCGCGGCCACGGCGCCGACGATCCGCACCGCCTCGTCTACCTCTTCGCGCTCAGCAGCGGTGTAGTCGGCGACCACGAAAGTCCCCAGGCTCTTCCCCTGGATCGCGACCGGTACGGCGAGGTACTCGGCGGGGCCGATCTCTGTCTCCAGCTCTCCCCGGTCGCTGGCGTCGAGCTGCCGCCAGCGCGCCACCTCCTCCGGCGGGGGCGGGAAGTCGCCGACACGCTCGCTGTTGTCGTAACGCGCCTCGCCCTTTTGCGGCACCGTCAGGAGTTGCTCGCCCTCGCCGGGGACGTTGCGGTCTAGGTAGACGTCGAAGATCCGCTTCACGTCGGTTCCGAATGGCCTGCCCGTTTCGGGGTCAAGGCCTTCGGCGAGTTGCTCAAACTCGTCGACCTCCTGTGTCAGGGCGCTGTCGACGCGATCGTCGAGCCGCACCAGCAGCACCTGGCGGACGACCAACACCGAGACGAGCGACGCGACCGCGAGCAGGACCACGTAGGAGACCAGGATCCGGGTCCTAACGTCGGCGGCGATCCGCTGCCGAAGCGGGCGCCGCCGCGGGCTCTCAGTCGCCGAGCTCACGAGCAGGGGATCGCCGCCGGTTTGAGGGCCACGAGCGCAGAATCGCGTCTCCGCCTGAGGTCCTGATGGGACTGATATTAGAGTCTTCTCATCCGGCTTCAGCGGACCCGCCGACCAGGAGAGCCGGGCGAGTCAGGGGCCGGGTCGCTCGGCGCGAACCCGGCCCATGCTCCGCAACTGATGCGCGGCGGTCAGGCTAGAGCCGCGCGCACTGGTCCTCCTTGTTGCCCTGGACGACGTTGCGGCCGCCGGTCGGTCGGGGGACGTTCTCCTTGCACTGCAGGTTGCCGTCCACCCGGTTGACCGAGATCCGGACACCGCCGGTGTTCTGGAACGCCTGGATGTTCCCGCCGACGCGGTTGTCGATCGCCCTCAACGCGGCCCTGTTGTCGTCGTAGAGAATGTCCGCGTTGACCACGGTGTTCCGCACCGTGGCAGCGCGGCCCTGAACGACCTGGACGCTGCCGCCCACCCGAGATCCGCGCACGACCACGTTGCGGGCGTTCTCACCCTGGACGTTGCCGATCACGCGCACCTGGGTCGCCCTCAGGACCGCGTTTCGCTGGACCTTGATCGTGCCCTTGACGCGCGTGCCGGTCAGCTCGCAGGTCGCGTTCTGCGGCACCCGCAGGTTGTCGACGGTGATCGCGCCAGCGCGCCCCGGCAGACCCGCTCCTCGGCCGCGGCCGTCGGCCGGCAGCAGCAGCGCTACCGAGAGCGCCATCGCCATGATCCCGGTCGTCACCCCAAAGACGACCTTCGCCGTCCCATTGCTCGCGTTCGCCATGCTCATTACTCCTTCGTTGCAGGTGGCCATTGGCTTGGCCAAGGAGGTTTCCGGGTCCCGCTGAGAGGGATCTTGGGTCAGGATGAGATTCCTCTCAGGCCGTCGCGACTCAGGTCCAGGCCGGGTCAGCCCCGAGCGGCCAGCTCGTCCCTGATCTTCTTCGGGAGCATGAAGCGAACGTCCTCCTCGACGGTTCGCAGCTCCGAGACGTCCTGCGTCCCGCGCTCACGGAAGAAGGCGACGAGCTGTGAGACGAGCTCCTCGGGAGCGCTCGCCCCGGAGGTGATCCCGACGGTCTCCGCGTCGTCCAGCCACTCCTCCTGGACCTGGAGCGAGTTGTCGATCAGGTGGGAGGCGGCCCCGTGCTCGCGGGCCACCTCGACCAGGCGGTTCGAGTTGGAGGAGTTGGTTGAGCCGATCACCAGCACCAGATCGCACTCGCGCGCCAGCTGCTTGACGGCGATCTGGCGGTTGGTGGTCGCGTAACAGATGTCGTCCGACTTCGGGCCGGCGATCTGGGGGAACTTGGCGCGCAGGCGGGCGATGATCTCCAGCGTCTCGTCGACCGACAGCGTGGTCTGCGTGATGTAGGCGACCTTCTCCGGGTCCGGGACCTCGAGGTCGTCCACGTCCTCGGCTGTCTGCACGAGCACGATGCTGGCCGGCGCCTCGCCGGTGGTCCCCTCCACCTCCTCGTGGCCCGCGTGGCCGATCAGCACGATCGTGTAGCCCTGCTCCGCGAACTTGCGCGCCTCGACGTGGACCTTGGTGACCAGCGGACAGGTGGCGTCAATGGTGCGCAGACGCCGCCGGTCCGCGTTCTCGTGCACCTTTGGGGCGACGCCGTGAGCGGAGAAGACGACCAGCTCGCCCTCCGGGACCTCGGTCTCCTCGTCGACGAAGATGGCGCCCCGCTTGGCGAGCTGCTCGACGACGTGCTTGTTGTGGACGATCTCCTTGCGCACGTACACCGGCGGGCCGTGCAGCTCCAGGGCCTCCTCGACCGTCTGCACGGCTCGGTCGACGCCGGCGCAGTAGCCGCGCGGAGCGGCCAGCAGGACGCGCCGCGGAACGGCGCGGCCCGGGGCTTGGGGGGCGGGAGCCATGGGGCCTACAGGGTACCCAGCCCCCTCGGGGCTTAGCGAATCCTCGGCAGCACGGCGAGCGCGGTCTCCCCCACCGACGTCGAGGCTCGACGCGCAGACGTGATCGAGGTTGTCCTGCAGCGTGTGCCAGAAGTCGCCGGGCGGGGGGCCCGGGCCGTACCCGAAATCGATCAGGCCGACGGAGGGGATCCCTGCCTGCACGAACGGGAGGTGGTCGTCGAGGACCGGGGGCGCTTCGCCCACGAAGGGCGACGGGCCGGCGAGCTGCTCCTGCGCGGCGTCCGAGAACAGCCGGTAGAGGCCAGGGTCCGAGTTCGCCTCACGCGGGATCTCGAGGGTGCAGTCGCCGACCAGGTCAAGGAGGACCATGGCGCGGATCTCGCCCAGCGGCGCCGAGCCCTGGAGGCCGCCGCCTTGCGCGTAGCGCACGAACTGGCTGCTTCCCCGCGCCCCGTCGAGCTCGAAGGGCCTGTCGCCGCGCGCTTCCTCCGCGTCGAAGAAGGCCAGCTCGATCGAAGGCCCCTCAAGGCGCGCCGGCAGGCCCCGCGCCAACTCGAGCAGGACGGCGACGGCAGAGGCGCCGTCGTTCGCGCCGACGAACCCGGGGATGTCCTTGGTGTCGTGGTGCGCGCCGACGACGACCGTCCCCGGTTCCTCGCCCGGGATGCTGCCGACGACATTGCGATGGGGATGCTGCACTCGAACCTGGCGGACGCCGGCCTCGCGCAGGCGGCGCACGATCAGCCGCACCTCTTGGCGGCTGGCCGCCGTGCCGGCCGGCCGGGGGCCGATTCGCACCTGCGCACGCAGGTCGTGAAAGGCGCGTTGGGCGTCGAAGCGGCCGTCCGTGGATGGACCCGGCCCGCTGTTCGATTCGTCGCCGCAGCCCGCGAGCGCCGCCCCTAGCACGGCAAGGAAGACCCCGAAGCGTCGCACTGGTGCGAGGCTACTAAGCCGGTAGGGTTTTACCCGTGGCCCAAGAGCAGATGGATCGCCTCAGCTCGGTCGACGTCTCGTTCCTGACCAACGAGAGCGCCTCCAGCCACATGCACGTGGGCGGGATCCTGATCTTCGAGGGGCCGCCGCCCGGCTACGACGACATGCTCGACCACATCCGCAGCCGGCTTCACCTGGTGCCGCGCTTCCGGCAGAAGCTCGCGCACCCGCCGGTCCAGACCGGGCGCCCCTTCTGGGTCGACGACCCGAACTTCAACCTCACCTACCACGTTCGCCACTCGGCGCTGCCCGAGCCGGGCTCGGAGGAGCAGCTTCGGAAGATGGCGGCCCGGGTCTTCTCGCAGCAGCTCGACCGCACCAAGCCGCTCTGGGAGCTTTGGCTGGTCCAGGGGCTGACCCGCAAGCGCTTCGCGGTGATCACCAAGACGCACCACGCCTTGGTGGACGGCGTCTCGGGCGTCGACATCGCCACGGTGCTCTTCGACACCAAGCCGGTTCCCGAGCCGGCCGAGCCCGACCACGAGTGGGTGCCCGACCCCGAGCCCTCGAGCGCCGGCCTCGCCGCCAAGGGGGTGCAGGGGGTGCTGGGCGCCCCGCTGCGGCTGGCGCGCCGCGTGGAGCAGGCGATCGAGCATCCGCAGGCGACCCTGCACCGGCTCACCGCAGCCGTCGAGGGAGTCGGCGAGATCGGCTGGGCGTTCGCCAACCCGGCGCCGAAGGTGCCCCTCAACGTCGACATCGGCTCGCATCGTCGGTTCCTCTGGGTGCGCAGCGACCTGGCGCAGATGAAGGGCGTCAAGGACGCGCTCGGAGGCACCGTCAACGACGTGGTGCTCGCGGTGGTGGCGGGCGGGATTCGCGACTGGCTGCACGGTCGCGGCATCCGCACCGAAGGGCTCGAGCTTCGGGCGCAGGTCCCGGTCTCGATCCGGGCCGAGGACGAGCGCGGCCAGCTGGGCAACCGCCTCGCCGCGATGCGTGCCCCGTTGCCCGTCTACATCGCCGACCCGGTTCGTCGCCTGCACACGGTGACCGCCGCGATGCGGGGGCTGAAGCAGTCCAAGCAGGCCCTTGGCGCCGAGGTGATCACGCGCTTCAACGACTTCGCCCCGCCCACCCTGCTGGCGCAGGCCGCACGGGTCAACTTCTCCACCCGCCTCTTCAACCTGGTCGTCACCAACGTGCCGGGCCCGCAGATCCCCCTCTACGTGCTCGGCCGTGAGCTGGAGGACATCTTTCCCGTCGGCTTCCTGCCGCCTCACCAGGCTCTGTTCGTGGCCATCATGAGCTACAACGGCGGCATCAACTTCGGCCTGCTCGCCGACTACGACTCGATCGACGACCTCGAGCTGATCGCCGAGGGAATCGAGCGCTCGATCGCCGAGCTGGCCGACGCCGCGGAGGCGGCCACGCAGGCAGCCTGAGCCCGCGCCGGCGGCCGGCTGACGGCGCCGCGGCTACCGCGCCGCGATCCTCACCGCCCGGCCGGCGTTCAGGATCCCCCACCCCAGGGCGTTGCTGAACCGGCGCCCGCTCGCGCTGCGCTTGATGATCCGCAGCACCCTGGCGTTGTCCATCCCGGGCCGCTTGCTGCGGACCAGCGCCGCGGCGCCCGCCACCTGTGGGGTCGCCATGCTGGTGCCCTCCAGGTAGGCGAAGTCGTTCGAGCCACGAAAGCTCGCCCGGCAGTTGCCGCACGGAGGCTCGCCCTGGATCGGGTCTCCCAGCTCGATCGTGGTTGGGTTGTCCGGAAAGGTGGAGAAGATCCCGCAGTCCGAGCGGATCACGCAGGCCGCTGAGGCGGAGCCGTAGGCGGCCAGCGAGACCCCGGTGCCGTAGCCGGGCCGGAACCAGGCACGGCGACGGTCGTGCCCCGCCGCGGTCACCACCAATCCCTTGCCCGAGCGGATCCTGTCGCCGGTGCCGTTCGGCTGCAGGTACCGGGCAGGCATTCCCTGGTGGTCGGTGTCGCCGTTGGACGCGGCCGCAACCAGGACGACGTCGCGCCTGTATGCGTAGTCGAGCGCGTCCTTGATGATGCCCGAGGCGCCCGGGCCGCCGAAGCTCATGCTGATCACGTCGGCGCGGTGGTTGGCGGCGTCGACAATCGCCTTCGCGACCAGCGAGTCGTCCAGGCTTTGGCTGTCGGAGGCTTTCTCGACGATCAGCTTGCACCTGAAGGCGGCGCCCGCGACCCCGTGGCCGTTGTTGCCCGCCCCGCAGGCCTGCCCGGCGACGTGCGTGCCGTGCCCGACCTCGTCGTACCTCGGCCCCGTGCAGTCCGGCTCGAGGGTGCCGCCGCACCCGTCGTAGTCGTAGCCCTTTGAGTAGACGATTCGCCACCCCAGATCGACATGCTCGCCGTCGACTCCGGTGTCGATGACGGCAAGCCTCGCTCGCGTCCCCCGCGTGCGCCTCCACGCTCTGCCGAAGCGCTCCCGGCGCAGATTCCACTGGTAGAAGTCGCTGGACGGAGCACGGGGGTCGCGGCTCGAGAGGGCGGGATCGTCGGGCAGGTAGCGGAGAGTCCTGTAGCGCTCCAGCTCGACCCGCCTGACCGCCGGGTCGGCTTCCAGCTCACGGCGCGCTCGCGCGAGGCCCTGGCCGGGTGCCGGCCCCACCGCCACGGCGCCGAGCTCGGGGATCGAGCGCGCCCGAGACAGCCCGCTGCGATCCAGCACGGCCGAGACGCGGCGCCGGACGGCATCCAGAAGCGCCCCGCGCTTCGCCGCCTGGCCGGGGACCGCGATCGGCGGCGATCGCACCCAGGCGATCAGGTTGCCGGTTCGCCCGGAGCGGTCGGCGGCGGGCGGAGCCGGGGCAGGCTGCGCCGGAGGCGACGCTTCGCTCGGGATCGCCACGCCCACCAAGGCACAGAACACGAGCCCCGCGACTCCCAGCCGGCGCATGCGAGAACTCTACGGTGGTCAGACCGGCGATGAAACCCCCGCCCGGGCGTACCATTCGCATACGTGAGAGAGAGCGACACAGGCGAAGGCGAGGGAAGCGGCGTGAGCGACCAGGGCTCGGACAACCGGCAGAGCACCCAGTTCCACTACCACCTCGAGTTGACCCCGGCGCAGCTCAAGATCACCCACACCGCGCTTCATTCCCTGCGGGACGACTTCGGCCGCGACCAGCCCGAGGTCCTGCGCACCATCCACGAGGTGCTCGACAAGCTCCCCGACGAGCATGCGATCCGCGCCATCCAGCTCGATCGGGAGATCGAGCGCCAGCTGACCACGGGCGACGAGCCCGGCAACGAGCCCCCCACGGCCGCCTGAGATCCTCCTGTACCGCGCCGCAACCCGGTGCTAGGGTCGCGGGGGATGAGGAGGCAAGGACAGGCGCATACCGGGACGTATCGCTCGTCTGCGGAGGCGCCTCATGCTGGCGGCCTTCGCGCCTTGGGCGGGACCGGCGCCTTGGCGATCGCCGGCTCCGGGACTCCGCCGGCGACCCTCGATCAGGCGGCCGCGGCCCAGGCGCGGCCGAACATCGTGGTGATCGAGACCGACGACCAAACGCTCGAGTCGATGCGGGTGATGGACAACGTCAACTCGCTGATCGGGGACCAGGGGGCGAGGTTCACGCGGAGCTTCGTCAACTACTCGCTCTGCTGCCCCTCGCGCGCCACCTTCCTCACCGGCCAGTACATGCACAACCACGGCGTGTTCGGCAACGAGCCGCCAAACGGCGGCTTCGGCCGCTTCCAGGCCCTGCACGGCAACAACAACCTCGCCGTCTGGCTTCGCCGTGCCGGCTACTACACCGCGATGATCGGCAAGTACCTGAACGGCTACCGGAACAACCCGCTGGTGCCGCCGGGCTGGACCGAGTGGCGCGCGGCGGCCCCGAACACGCAGGAGGCCTACGGCTACACGCTGAACGAGAACGGCACCCTCGTCCACTACGGCACCGATCCCGCCGACTTCAAGCAGGACGTGCTGACCCGCAAGGCCGTGGACCTTGTCAACCGCCGGGCGCCGAGGGCGCAGCCGTTCTTCCTCTGGCTCACCTACACGGCCCCCCACTCCGGAGGTCCGGAGCCGAACCCGAACCCGCCCTTCAACTGCCAGGGCTCCGCGAAGCCGGCGCCTCGCCACGCCCACGCGTTCGACTCCGAGCCGCTGCCGAGGCCGCCGAACTTCAACGAGGCCGACGTCTCCGACAAGCCGGCCGCGATCCGAAATCGCCCACGTTTGAGCGCGGATCGGATCGCGCAGATCCAGCGCCGGTACCGCTGCGCGCTCGAGTCCATCCTGTCGGTGGACGAGGGCGTCAAGAAGGTTGTCGACGCGCTCAGGGCCAAGGGCGAGCTGGCGGACACCGTGCTCATGTTCACCACGGACAACGGCTTATTCCACGGCGAGCACCGGATCCCCGGCGGCAAGACGCACATCTACGAGGAGTCGATCCGGGTGCCGCTTCAGATGCGAGGGCCCGGGATCCCGCCGGGGGTGAACGTCAACGACCTGTCGATCAACGCCGACCTGGCGCCGACGATCGTCGACCTGGCAAACGCGAGCCCCGAACTGGTGATGGACGGGCGCTCGCTGATCCCGGTGGCCCAGCAGCCGGGCATCGAGCAGGGACGAGTGCTCCTGATCGAGGAGCCGAGCTTCGAGGCGATCCGAACCGAGCGTTACATGTACGCCGAGCACCACACCGGCGAGCGGGAGCTCTATGACCTGAGCACCGACCCCTTCGAGCTCGACAGCCGCCACGCCGATCCGGGCTACGCGGCGGTCCGGAGCCCAGCTCGCGGCGCGCCTCAACCAGCTGCGAAGCTGCTCCGGCTCGAGCTGCCGGGCCCATCCCTAGGCAGCAACTTTCGAGCGACCAAAGCGTTGGGGACGGAGGGGGACGACTCTGGCAGGGCGCGCCCGGAGGGGGTCGTCCCCCGCCAATCTCTCGCGTGCGCGCGCCAGCGGGGCGGCGCAGGGGCCGCCCGCGGCTGAGTTGTCGGCGCTACTTGTCCTGAGCTGAGTTGTTCGGGCGCTACTTGTCCTGAGCCGCGGTCGCCTGGAAGAGCTGGCCGCGTATCGCACCACCCGGAAATGCGTTGTTGTGGACGTTGACGTAGTACCCGCCGGGGTTCGCCTTGATCTGGTTGGCCAGCGCGGCGGTCAGGTTGACGCAACCCGCCTGACGCTCCCGCAAGGCCGGAAGGCCGGAGACGTTCAACGGGACCTTGATCGGTCCATTGGCGACGGTCACTCCGCCCTGGTGGATGTGCGCCGCAGTCGGGTTGCCGATCTTGACCACCTGGAGGCCCCAGCAGAGCTTCACGCCGCTGAAGCTCGCGCTGAACGTCCCGTAGCCATCGAGGTCACGGTCTGGAATCTCGTGCTCGCCGCTGAGCTTCGTGTATAGCGCGTGTCCTGCCGGCGCGGAGCCGGTGGCCGGAAGCGCTATGACCGCCACCGCCGTGAGCGCTGCCACGCACGCCGCCGCCACGAGGACCTTCATACGACGTTTCTTCATCGTTCCCCCTCTGTGGGTAGCTGCGGGCCCCCGATCGGCCGCGACCCTGAGGCCCACCTAGTCACCCAACCATACCGCTGCGCCGGGAGAAAGGTTCAATCCCCCCGCTGATTGCCTGGAAGCGCTCCTAGCTCAGTACCCCAGCGCGAACTTGGCGTCCTCGGACATCTTCTCCGGCGTCCACGGAGGGTCGAAGACCATCTTCGGATGGACGCCGTCGACGCCCTCCAGCCCCCCCACGAACTCCTTGATCTGCTCGGAGACCTGCGGCCCGATCGGGCAGCCTGGGTAGGTGAGGGTGAAGGTGACGTAGACGTCGGAGTCCTCGATCTCGACCTCGTAGACGAGCCCCAGCGAGACGAAGTCGAGCCCGAGCTCGGGGTCGATGACCTCCTCGAGGGCCTCGTAGACGTCCTCCTCGGTGAGCGTCGTCGTGTCTTCAGTCGCCATCGGGTCATCGTAGCGAGGCGGCGCGCTGATCTGGCAGACGGCGCACTAGGCTCTGATCATGGCTCTCCTCCTGGTCCTGATCTTCATCGTCCTCCCGATCGTCGAGCTCTACGTGATCATCAAGGTGGGCGGGGCGATCGGCGCCCTGCCGACGATCGCGCTGCTGATCGCCGACAGCCTCCTGGGCGCCGCTCTGCTGCGCTCGCAGGGACGCGCCGCCTGGCGGCGCTTCAACGAGGCGCTGGCGGCCGGACGAGTTCCCGCGCGCGAGGTCTTCGACGGCACGATGATCATCCTCGGCGGCGCCTTCCTGCTGACGCCCGGGTTCATCACCGACCTGATCGGCCTCTTGCTGCTGATCCCCCCGACGCGCGCCGTCTTCCGCGGCATGGTCGCCAGGATGGCCGGGCGACGAGCCGCGTTCACGGTTCGCACCGTCCGCTGGGGCTACGGTGCCGGCCGCGACCGCGCAGACGGGCGCCAGCGGCCCGGCCCCTACGACTACGAGGGAAGCGCCCGCGAGGTCACGGACCCGCGCGGCACGCTCCCGGCGCACGAGGACGATGCCCAGCGGTGACCCCCTGGTGCTGGACCTGGGCCCGCCCGGAGGGCCCGCCGTCCGGATGGAGTGGGACGTAGAGGCCCTGCGAGACCTGACCGCCACCAAGCCCCATCCGGGCGCCGATGAGGCACGGCCGACCTGGCGCCTGGCCCAAGAACCCGATTGGGACCTTGCCGGCGCCCTGAGGGTGATCTCGGCCAGCTTCGACGACGGGTCGCTCCTCGCCGTCGCCGCGCTGCGACCGCGGGAAACCGTGGGCCACGACGCGGAGGAAGTCGGGGCCGTCCTGATCTCGTCGCAGGGAGAGGCCACAAAGCTCCACGAGGCTCTCCTGTCCACGGAGTACGGACCGGACGGCAAAGCACGCCGCCTGGGGCTGGAGCTCTACGAGGAGCCCACCGAGCCGCCGGTGCGCGTCGTTGCCGATCGGGTCGCCGAGGCTCGCCGGCGAACCGGCGGCGAGCAGACGGTCCTGAGGCTGAGGATGGACGGTACCCCCGGCGCCGGCCTCTACGAGCTGATCGAAGCCCGCTGAGTACCTTCTTGCGGGCGGATGCACTGATCCACGCATGTAGTGCGCTCGTAGACGTGTATGCCCACCGGTCATGCGCATCTGTGCCGCCACCGGATCAGTCGGACTGATGAGATCGAAGCCACACCCCGGGGCGTTGGAGCGCCTCGCTGATGAGGATCTGATGACCCTCGTGGACGGGAAGGACCCGGACGCGTTCGAGGTCTTCTACGACCGACACGGCGGGGCCGCCTACTCGCTGGCGCACCGTATCGTCGGCGATCCCGGGCTTGCGGAAGATGTGACCCAGGAGGCGTTCCTGTCGATCTGGAGGAGCAAGGCGCGATTCGACGCGACGCGTGGCAGCGTGCGTGCCTGGGCGCTCGGGATCGTTCGCAACCGCGCCATTGATGCTCTGCGCAGCGCCTCGCGGCCCGTCCCGAAGCTCGATCGCGACGACGAGGCGGCGCTCGATAGCCAACCAGCCGGCGAGCGAACGGAGGGGGAGGCGATCCGCCGGGAGACCGCCGGGCGCCTGCGTCAGGCGCTGGGGGTGTTGCCTCGAGAACAGTCGCAGGTGATCGAGCTCGCCTACTTCGGCGGCTTCAGCCACTCGGAGATCGCCGAGATGCTAAGCGCACCGCTCGGCACCGTGAAGGGGCGGATGCGCCTCGGCCTCGAGAAGATCCGGGCAACCCTCTCGGAGGAAGATGTCCCGGGGGCATACCTGTGAGCCACGACCCCAGAGAATCCACGAGCCATGAGCGCTACCGCGGCGACCTGGCGGCATACGCGCTCGGTGCCCTGGAGGAGCGCGAGGCTACCGAGCTCGAACGTCATCTCGGCGAGTGCGAAGCATGCCGCATCGAGCTGCGATGGCTGGAGCCGGCCGTGGACCTGCTTCCCCGCTCGATCGAGCAGCTCGAGCCGCCGGATGCTCTTCGCAGGCGACTGATGGCGACGGTGCGGGCGGAGGCGCCCGACACGAGCCCTGCGGGGACCGAGTTCGCAGGTCCAAGGCCGCGGCGCGTCTGGAGACCGCTGATCCGGCGACCGGCGATCGCGGTCGCCGCCGCTGCCCTGCTGGTGCTGGTCGGGGCCGCCGGCGGCTACCTGCTCCGCGACCCGGGCGAGTCGAGCTCCGTGATCGCTGCCCAGCGGTTGCCCGCCGCGCCGCCGAACCTCGCCGCGACGCTTGAGCAAGAGGACGGATCGGCGATCCTGATCATGTCGCGGTTGCCGGCCCTGCCCGCCAACGACGTTTACGAGGTCTGGGTGAAGCGTGACGGGACGCTCAAGCCCTCGAGCCTGTTCGTTCCTCGCACCGATGGAAGCGCCGAGGCCGCAGTTGCGGGACCGCTCGAGGGGGCCGACGCGGTACTCGTTACCCGGGAGCCTCGCGGCGGCAGCCAGCATCCGACCTCACCGCCGCTGTTACGCGCCGATCTGCACTAGACGCCGACGTACCAGAGGCCGAACATGAGGCCGAACAGGCCGAGTGCGGGGATCAAGACGCTTCGGTAGACGGGCTCGATCAGCGGCCGGGTCAGCACCCACGCGAAGGCGGTCGTGCAGGCCGCCATCGAGAGGACTGACATCGGCGCGAAGACAGCGAGGCTTAGCGCAGCCTCCAACCTCGACGGCAGGGCGGCCAGCAGCAGGACGACGACGGCGCCGGTTCCCGCGAGCCCGTGCAGCAGGCCGATGCCGAATGCCTGCCGCGGAGATCGCGCGGCGTGGTGCCGGTGCGTGGCTTCGACTTCGCCCTGACGCAGGTGCCGGTGCGAGCGCCGCTCGGGGCGAACGTCCCCGGCTGAGTGCGAGTGTCGCCCGGCGCGGTAGTCCCCGTGCGCCCACTTCCACGTGACTCGCAGAGCCAGGAGGATGATCACCACTCCGACGGCCTTCTCCGCTCCGCTCTCGAGCCAGGTGGGCAGCGCCGACTTGAACACGATCAGCGGCACCCCGAGCAGGACCAGGGTCGCGGCGTGACCCATGCCCCACCACGCGCCAAGCCGCGTCGCGCTGCGGGTGCCGCCGTCATCGGCCGCCACCAGCGACGTGACCGCGACCAGGTGATCGGGGTCCGATGCGTGCCGCAATCCGAGCACGAACGCGATGCCCAGCGCGACCAGCAGGGGGGCGCCCGCGAAGAGCCCGGTGAGCCAGGTGTCGACCTCCTCCACCGGCCGGAACAGGAGCTCGAAGTCGATCAGGGACATGGCCACCTCCTTGTTGAGTGCAGGTTCATCCGAGCTGCGGGACTGCCCTTGAAGTGATCAGCACCCCGGCGATCACGATCACCGTGGCCGAGATGGCCGGCAAAGCGCCGGCGATGCGCGAGCCGAAGATCCGTCGCTCGGGCCGCAACCGCTTGATCAGCCTGCCGCCGTGGATGACGACGAGCCCGACCGCGACCAGCGTCGCCGCCAGCCCGAGGCTGAAGGCGACGATCAAGAGCATTCCAAGGCCGACCCGGTGCTGGGAGATCGCCGCGATCAGAACGACCAGCGCCGAGGGGCAGGGCACGATTCCGCCCGCGAAGCCGAGCCCGAGCAGGCTCCGCATCGTGATCGGGGCATCGTGGTGGTGATGGCCGTGATGGTGGGCGTTGTCATGCGCCGTCGAGCTCCTCGGCCGCCTGCGCCCTGAGCGCGCGCCAGCGACGGAACCGCGAGCGCATCACCGTGAGCCCGATGCCGGCGACCAGGAGGCCCGAGAGCACACCGAGCCACGGGTAGAGGTCCTCCGGCAGGACGTACTCGGAGGCGGCCAGGGTGACGAGGCCAAGCGCGAACACCGCGGCGGTGTGGGTGACGGTCACCACGAGCCCCAGGATCAGGGCGTGCCGCGGCGTGCCGCGGGACCCGACCAGGTAGCCCGCGACCAGCGCCTTGCCGTGCCCGGGCCCCAGCGCGTGCAGGGCGCCCCAGCCGAACGCCGCGGCCAGCAGGAAGACGATCAAGAGGCCGTGGGAGTCGCCGCCCGCAAGGGAATTGGCGAACCCGTCCAGCGCCCGATCCTCGCCGCTGTCGCCGCCCGCAAGGCCCGGCGGCGCCGTGACCCCGCCCGACCCCGGCCGCACCTCGAAGCTCGCCTGGCGCTGGTCGGCCGGGCTGGAGAGGAGGTCCTGCGGGTAGCTTCGGAGGCCGTCCGTGGGATCGGTGGCCGGGACGCTGGAGGTGACGTCGGTCCCGCTTCCCGGGAGCACCTGAATCGACCGCCAGCCGATCCTGTCGGGGAAGGCGCGGTTCGCCAGCTCCACCCGCCGGGCGCCGGGAGGCAAGGGGGCCGAGAAGTCGGCCTCGACCCGGGTCAGGAGCAGCCCGCCCTGGCCAGATGGAAAGCTCAGCCTCGTGTCCCGCGGCGCGCCCAACGCCACGGGCC
The DNA here is from genome assembly GCA_963824865.1 of uncultured Actinomycetes bacterium. Lineage (GTDB taxonomy): Bacteria > Actinomycetota > Thermoleophilia > Solirubrobacterales > 70-9 > AC-56. The sequence continues at coordinate 23,246 of CAWGQQ010000003.1, forward strand.
GCCCGTCGGCGGTCAGCTCCAGGCCGGAGGAGATCTCGGCCAGCTCGGAGTCCAGGAGCGCCCCGCGCTCCGCCCTCTCGATCTTCCCGTTCCCGTTGGTGTCGAAGCGCTGGATCTGCTGGAAGCTCGGGATCTCGGCCTGGTCGAGGACATAGTGGACGCGGGCCTGGCGCTCGTCGATTCGCACCTGAGCGAGCTGGTTGGTGGTGAAGTTCCCAAGCGGATGGGCCATCGCGGATGGCGCCGTGAAGGCGGCGCCAACGCCAAGCAGCGAGGCGGTGCTCGCGGCCAGTGCGGTGAGCCGTCCGATCACCCCAACGACTCCAGAGCGTGCCGGGCGCGCGGCCCGTAGAGCGGATCGAAGCCCGGGCTCTGCGCCACCAGGCGAGCCAGCAGCCGGCGCGCCGCGGCGGTCTCGCCGGCGCGCCGGGCGATCATCCCAGCGTGGTAGAGGAAGTAGGGGTCGCGCGAGCCGAGCCTCATCGCGCGCTCGGAGAACGTTCGTGCGAGCCCGATCCGGTCCGCCTTGTAGAGCGCCCACGAGTAGGCGTCGGCTGAGCGGACGCTGGGCGCAGCCGCCCAGGCGCGCCTGCCCAGCTTCACGGCTTGCGACGGATCCCCGTGGTCGGCCTCTAACAGAGCGAGGTCCACGTCCGCGTTCACACCGTTCGCGCGTAGGAGCCGTGTCTCGGCCTGGACCAGCGCGTAGTCGCGCCGCGCCGCGGCGACCCTGCCCGCCGCCTGCTCGGCCTCGGCGAGACCGATCGCGTACTCGGGCAGCGGGATTCTCCGGACCACCTTCCTGTAGCGGCGGATTGCCGGCGCGAAGCGGCCGCCGCCGGCATCGAGTCGCGCGAGCCCCGCCTGGGCAGCCGGATAGCCGGGCTCCACCGCGAGCGCCTGACGATAGGCGCGCTCGGCGGCGCCGTAGCGACCGCGGTCGAGCTCGAGGCCCCCGAGCAGCGACTGAACGTACGCGGTGCCCTCGGCGCTGCCGCCGCCGGCCGAAACCGCCAGGCGCATCGCCTCAACCGCACCGGCCAGGTCACCGTCCAGCTCGCGGTAGTAGGAGATTCGCGAGTACGCGGCGAGCGTCGGCTTCAGGGCGGCCATGCGCTCCAGCGACTCCGCGGCGGCCGTGTAGCGACCAAGCTCCACCTGCGCATCGGCGAGCACGGCGTAGGGGCGAACGAGGTCCGGGGCGAGCCGCCTGGCCCGCTGGGCGAGGCCAAGCCCGGCTCGGAAGTCGTGGCGCGCCAGGGCCAGGGTTCCCAGGCCGAGCGTTGCGGTGAGGTCGTTCGGGTCGCGGCTGAGTGCCGCGTTGAAGGAGCCCTCGGCGCGCGAGTAATAGGCCGGGTCCCCCGTCTCGCGCGCCCGCTGGTAATACGCGTCGCCGAGCAGCGCGTAGCCGCTCGCGTCCGCCGGGTCCTCCCTCACGGCCGCCTGGAGCGCGGCGACCAGGGACTCCGCGTCCCGCGGGGTCGACTGGCCGACCGAGCCGGTGGAAGCCGACGTCACCGGGAGCGGCTGGGATCCAGAGCGGTTGACGAGCAAGAGAACGGCGAGGACGGCGGCGAATGCGAGCGCCGGCGTCGCCCACCGGAACAGAAGGACTGGGGTGATCTCCCTAGATCTCACTTCGTCGGCCTTTCAGACGGTTGGCGCGGTGCATCAGCGGGAGTGGGGACGGAGCGCCGCCGGGGCGGCGCTCCGTCCACTCCTCAGCCCTCCCCTAGCTCAGGACCCGCCGCCCGGGGGAACCGGGTCGTGCGGTGGCTCGAACCGGTCGGAGGGACTCGAGTCGAACCCCGAGTCCGGAGCGGCCAGGTACGGGAACTTGGACAGGAACGGCTTGTCGTTCATGTCCACCCCGTCGCCGAGCGCCACCGGGTTGCCGACCAGGATTCCGGCTACCACCTGGAGGTCGATGTCGACCACGTCGTCGATCGGGCGCCGGCCGTTCGGGTAGCCGGCATTGTCGCCGCCGATCACTCCGAACCGGCTCGGATCGTCGCTGGGCGGCACACCCAGGTTGAGCTTCAGGGTGTCCACCGGGGTGCCGGCGTTCTTGCCTGAGTGCTGGTTCAGGCCCGGGATCCCCTGGAGCACGGCCTGGACGATGTCGGTCCGGTCGGTCTCCGGCGCGTCGACCCCGAACAGCGCGTTCAGGATCGCGGCCAGCTCCGGCTTGAGGACGAACTTGCCGTAGCGAGCGGCGTCCTCATCCGGCGTCGTGCGGTTGAACTGGTCCTTCTTGCCGAGCGGGATTACGAGCTCGTTGACCAGCGGGTTGCCGAGCCGCGAGACCTGCACGTAGCGTGTTCTTGCGGCCGCGGACTTGTACTGCGTAGCGCCGGCCCGGTGGCATTCGTGACCTGGAGCTTGCTTCCTGTCGGTGGTCGACCAGACGCCGACGACTGCGTTCTTGGCGTCGGCGCCGTCGACCCGCTTGGCGGTTCTTGGTCACCTTCGCCTCCGGGAGCTGGAGCACGATCGCGGAGGTCGACATCCCGGAGAGGTCATCCTTGCCCTCGCCCTCGTTGCCGGTCCCTTCGCGGATGTTGATCGCATCGAAGGTCGTTCCGAGATCGATGAAGAACGACTCGTCGCGCTGTCCGGCGAAGATCTTTCCGCCGCCGGGCAGCGTCCGGGTCGCGGCGTCCACGAAGTTGTCGTACTCCGGGAACGTCTTCGGCCCGATGTTCGGCGGGGCGACGGGAAGACCCTTGGCGACCACCTTGCGGGACTTCCGCTTGCCGTGCTTGTACCTGAGGCGCGTGACCGTGTAGCGCTGGATCACGTTCAGGCCCGGATCGTCGAAGCCGTCGTGCCCGGGCCGGCGTACAGGAACGAGTTCGGGTTGTTGAACCGGGTGTTGAACTTGAACCGGTACTTGACGTCGGCAACCCCGTCACCGGTGTTGTCGAACTGGATGTAGTACCTGGCCCGGTCGTCGAACCGAAAGAAGTTGGGCCCGTTCGCCGGCACCTGGCCCGGGATCCAGTTGGCGGCCACGGTGATCGCGTGCTTGGCATCCGGCGTCGTCCACGCGTAGGTGTCCGTGTTGTCGGCCGACGGGTCCAGCATGATGTTCGGCGCCTCGCGGTGGCTCGAGCTCACGGCGAAGGCGGCCGCGAGCGCACCGGCGGCGGTCACCGCGGCGATCACCGCCGCCTTCCTGATCGAGAGGGATGGCTTCCTCATCTCGTTCCTCCCCATGGGGTCCGAATGGCTTGGCAGCCGCCGGCGCGGGCCCTTGCTCGGGCTTGCGTGGCTTTCTGCCCTGACGATTTCCCCTAACGAACCGGACCCGCACCCGGATCAATCCGTCTTCCGAAAGAATCCCGGCGATGGCGATTCGTGCCGTGATCTCCGACTTCGGCGGCGTCCTGACGACCCCGCTCCTCGGCTCCTTCCTGGCCTTCCAGGACGAGACGGGCATCTCTGCCGAGGTGCTGGGCCGGGCGATGCAGCGGATCGCCGAAAGAGACGGCGAGCACCCCCTGTTCGAGCTCGAGCGCGGGCGCCTCGCCGAGTCCGAGTTCCTCGATCTGCTCCGGGGCGAGCTTGCGCCCGACCTGGGTCACGAGCCGGAGCTGCACCGCTTCAGCGAGATCTACTTCGAGGCGCTCGACCCCAACCAGCCGATGATCGAGCTGATGCGTGACCTCAAGGGACGCGGCTACCGGATGGCGCTACTGACCAACAACGTGCGTGAGTGGGAGCCGCTTTGGCGCGCGATGCTGCCCGTGGACGAGATCTTCGAGGTGGTCGTCGACTCCGGCTTCGTCGGGATCCGCAAGCCGGAGCCCGAGATCTACGAGTTGACCCTGGAGCGGATCGGCGGCGGCATAGGCGCCCGGGAGTGCCTGTTCGTTGACGACGTCGAGGACAACGTGGCGGCCGCTCGCCAGCTCGGCATGACGGCCGTCCAGTTTCGCTCCACGGATCAAGCGATCGCGGAGATCGAAGCGGCGCTCAGCTAGTTGTCGGAGCCCGCTCGGTCCCAGATGTAGAGCTGCACCGCCTCGACGGCCAGTTCCATCAGCCGTGGCGGGGAGAGCCAGTCGAGAACGGTGTCGAGGGCGAGCTCCTCGGTGAGGCCCATGTCCACCGCCTCCTCGCCGCGAAACCCCGCCGCCAGCTTCAGAGCCTCGCGCCGATGCTGGCCGAGCGACGAGAAGGAGGCCATCAGGAAGTCGCGATTGGGAAGCGGGTGGCCGACGTCCATCGACGCATGCCAAGCCGCGAGCATCGAGATGTCGTGCTCGTCCAGCTCCGAGATCGCCCGCGCGTAGTGGGCCTCGAGCTCGTCGTCGGGAATCTCGTCGACCCAGGCGCGCACGGCCTCCCCGAGGAGCTGCCGGCGGGCCTCACGGCCGACTGAGTCGGCGATTGCACGGATGGCATCTGCGGGATCGATGAAACACAGCGGCATGGCGCAGCAAGATAGACGCGGCATCCGACGGAATATGAGCTCCGACGTCATGAACGCGCGCCGTGGCGCGACCTATGCTCCGAACGATGTCCCTTGCGCTGATCGTGGGGCCCCCGAACTCCGGCCGCGCCGGCGAGATCCGGGCGCGCCTCGAGGCCGCACTGGACCTCGATCCGGTGCTGGTGGTCCCCACGCTGGACGACGCCGACCGGTTCGAACGCGAGCTCTGCACACGCGACGGCTCGCGCGACTCCGCCGTCGTCGGCGCATCCATACGGACCTTTCGGGCCTTCGGCGAGGAGATCGCCGCGGCGACCGGGAGCGAGCTGCGTCCCCAGCTCTCTGGTGCGCAACGCCTGGCGCTGGTCCGCGCCACCGTCCGGCAGACCCAGCCTGAGGCGTTCAAGGGCTCCGCTGCCCGACGCGGTTTCGCACCCGCGCTGGAGCGCCTGATCTCAGAGCTCCAGTCGAGCCGGATCACCCCCGGCGCGCTCGCGAGCGCGGCCGCGGAGCTCGAGGATGGCGCCTACGAGACCGAGCTCGCCCGGCTGTATGAGGCCTACATCAGCATGCGGGACGCTGCCGGCCGCGACGATGCCCATTCCTCCCTTCGCAAGGTCACGGCCGGCCTGCTCGAGCGACCTGGCGCCTGGGGCTCCCGTCCGGTGCTTCTGTACGGGTTCGACGACCTGACCGAGGAGCAGCTCGAGCTGCTGGCGGCGCTGGCCGGCGCCTGCCCGGTCACGGTCGCCGTCAACTACGAGGACCGCGAGGCGCTCGCTCCCCGGGCCGTGCTGCTGGCGCGGCTTCGCGACGAGCTCGGCGGCGTGGAGGAGGGCAAGCTTGCCTTCGACGACCGCTACACGCAGAGCGCCACGCTGCGCCACCTCGACAGACACCTGTTCGAGGCAGGCGCCACCCGCGTGGAGCCCGACGATGGGATCGCGATGCTCGAATGCGGCGGCGAGCGCGGCCAGGCCGAGGCCGTCGGCGGCGAGGTCGCCCGGCTGCTCGCCGGCGGAGTTCCGGCGGACGGCATCGCCGTGGTCCTGCGGCATCCCGATCGCCACGGGCCCCTGTTCGCGCGCGTGTTCGAGGGATTCGGGATCCCGGTCGCGGTCGAGGCGTCGGTGTCGCTGGCTCGAACCGCCGCCGGACGCGGCCTCGGCGCGCTCGCGCGCGCGAGCCTGCCCGAGGCCGGCGGCGAGGAGCTGCTCGCCTTCATGCGGGCCCGCCCCGGCGAGCCGCAGGGGATCGGCGACTGGGTCGAGCGCCGCCTGCTGCGCGGCGAGGCGCGCACGACGGACGAGCTGATCGCCGACTGGAATGCGCCCCCCTGGATGCTCGCCGCGCTTCGGGACGCCCGCCCGGGCGGCGAGTGGCTGCGAGCCCTGGCCGCCGCCGCACACGAGCTCGCCGAGGAGGCACACGCCGGCCGCGAGCCCGTCGAGGGCAATCCGGACGCGAGCGCAGCAGCCGGGACCGTGCCGTTCGCGTCGCTCGAGCTTCGCGCCGCAGCGGCGGCGGCCGCAACCCTCACCGACCTCGCCGAGCTGGACTCCGTGCCGGGCTGCGCGGCGCCCACTCCCGCCGAGGCGCTCGAGCTGCTCGAGGATGTCCGGGTTCCACTGTGGCGGGGGCCAACCGAGGGAAGGGTTCGGGTGCTGAGCCCGTACCGGGCACGCGCGGCCCGAGCCCGTCACCTGTTCGTCGCCTCTCTCCAAGACGGCGAGTTCCCCGGCGGCGACACCGGGGATCCCCTGCTGGGGGACGAGCGGCGGCGGCGCCTCGGCATGGCGGCGCTCGTCCGGCAAGAGGAGGCGACCGAGGAGCGCTACCTGTTCCACGCCTGCGCCTGCCGCCCGACCGAGCGCCTGTGGCTTTGCTGGCGGAGCTCCGACGAGGAGGGCCGCCCCGCGACCCGATCGCCGTTCGTCGACGAGGTCCTCGACCTGCTCGCTCCGGCGCCCGATGAGGCCGAGGAAAGGCTGAAGCGGGTCCACGGTCTGGACCGTGTGGTCTTCGAGCCCTCGGAAGCGCCCGGCGCTCGCGAGCTCCACCGCTCCCTGGCCGCTCGCGGGCCGGGGAGGAGCGAGGATCTTCCGGGCCCGCTCGCCGACCCTGGGGTGCTCGCCGAGCTTGGGCGGCGCAACCCGGTCGGGCCGGGGACGATCGAGAAGTGGATCGAATGCCCCTACCGGTGGTTCGTCGACCACGAGCTCTCGCCACAGCGGCTGGAGCCTGCGCCCGACCACCTGACAGCCGGCTCGATCGTCCACAAGGTGCTGGAGCGCCTCTACTCCGAGCCGCCCGGCGACGACCGGATTCCCCGCCCGGGCGACCTCGCCCGGTGGCGGCGAGCGCGCGGCGGCCCTGCTCGCGGAGGAAGCCGAAGGGAAGGGACTCGAGCCCGGCCTGCCCCGGACCAGGATCCTGACCGCCCGCATGTGGGCGCAGATCGAGCGGCTCCTGGACCGCGAGGCCCGCGGCGAGACCGAGCTTCGGCCGGCGCTGCTGGAAGCGTCCTTCGGCGACGACCGCGACGGCGAAGTGCCGTCGCTCGACCTCGATGGGGTCGGGATCCACGGCCAGATCGACCGGGTGGACGTGACCCCGGACGGGCGCTTCGGCGTCGTCCACGACTACAAGACCGGCTCCACGGCATGGGCGGCGGCGAAGCTCGCCGAAGAGGGCAAGCTCCAGCTCCAGCTCTACGCCCGCGCCCTGCGCGAGCTGTGGGAAATCGAGCCGATCGGCGGCCTCTACCACCGGCTCGGCGCCCGGGGCGATCCGCGTCCGCGCGGCTTCGTGGCCACCGGAATCGAGGCCACCGAGGCCCTCGACCTCGTCGGCACCGACCGGCTCGAGCCCGACGAGGTCCGAGGGCTGCTCGACGCCGGGGAGTCGCGGGCCAAGGAGAGCGTTGCCGCGATGCGAGCGGGCAAGATCGATCGCGCCCCGAACGGCGGCAGCTGCCCGCCCTGGTGCCGCTACCAGCCGATCTGCCGGCTGGAGCGCTCGATCGGCGCGGAGGAGGTCGCGGGCAACGGCGACGCTCCAGGAAACGGAGCGGGATGAGCGCCGCCTCAGACCCCACGCCGACCCGACCGCCCGAGCTCACCGCCGAGCAGCGGGCGGCGATCGAGGCGCGCTCAAGCGACGTGTTCACGGAGGCGGGGGCGGGCACCGGCAAGACCAGGGTCCTCGTGGAGCGCTACTGCGACGCCGTGACCGAGGACGGCATCGGTCCCGATGCGATTCTCGCCTTCACGTTCACCGAGCGCGCGGCGGGGGAGCTTCGAGAGCGGATCCGGCGCCGGCTCATCGCCAGGTCACGCGCCGCCGTCGAGGCCGGCCAGCCCGAGCGGGCGAAGGAGATCGCTCGCGCGGCGCGAGAGGGCGAGCGAGCGTGGATCACGACCATGCACGGGTTCTGCCGGCGCCTGCTCGCCACGCATCCGGTGGCCGCTCGGATGGATCCGCGCTTCCGCGTCCTCGACGAGTTCGAGGCCGCCAGGCTCGGCGAGGGAGCATTCTCCGCCGCGCTGGAGGAGGTCGTCGCAGCCGGCGACGAGCCCGTCGCGCGCTTCGCGGCCGGCTTTCACCCGGTCCGGCTGCGAGAGGCCGTGCGGAGCGCGCACGAGCGGCTGCGCAGCCAGGGCGTCGACCCACCCCGCCTACCGGATCCGGGCGCGCCGGTCCGCTCGGTCAAGGGGAAGGACGAAACCGCCGGGCTGCCCCCCGCCGAGGCGGCTCTGGCGACCCACGGCTTCGCGGCGTTCGACGCCCTCCTGGCGTCCTACCACAGCCACTACGAGCGGCTCAAGGCGGAGCGCTCCGGGGCGGACTTCGAGGACCTCGAGCTGCGAGCGCTCGCGCTGCTGCAATCGCCCGGGACCGTGCGAGCCGCGTGGAGGGAGCGCTTCGAGCATTTGATGGTGGACGAGTTTCAGGACACGAACGGCGTCCAGCTGGCGTTGATCGACGCACTGCGAGGCCCGCAAGCCCGGCTGTTCGCGGTCGGCGACGAGTTCCAGTCCATCTACCGGTTCCGCCATGCGGACCTGGAGGTGTTTCGCGGGCGCCGGCACCAGGCGAGGGAGGATCGGGGGACCGTGGAAAGGCCATTGCGGGGGAACTTCCGCTCCCGCCCGGAGGTGCTCGCCGCGGTCAACTTCGCCGGCTCGGCGCTGCTCCGCGACTTCACGCCGCTCGAGGCCGGTCTCGAGGCCGAGGCGGAGCCGGCGGACCCGCGCCGCGGTCCCCCGTCGCGACCGCCGGGGGACGGCCCGGCGGTGGAGCTGCTGCTCACCGACGCCTCGGACGAGCGGCCCGGCCAGCCGACCGGCTGGCGGGCGGAGGGAATCGACCTCCAGCCGCCTGAGTCCGAGGGCAGCCCGCCATGCGTAGCCGAGGCCCGCTGCTTGGCCCATCGCCTGCGCCGGCTGGCCGACGATGGTGTGGAGCGCGGCGACATGGTGGTGCTGCTGCGCGCCTTCACCCACGTGGACGCCTACGAGGAGGCGCTCGAGCGAGCGGGCCTGGCGCCATACGTGGTCGGCGGTCGCGGCTACTGGTCGCAGCAGCAGGTCGAGGACGTGCTGCGGCTGCTCGGCGTGGTTGCGAATCCGCTGGACGACGAGGTCCTGTTCGGGGCGCTCGCCTCCCCGGCCTGTGGCGTAAGCCCCGATGCGCTGTGGCTTCTGCGCCAGGCCGCCAGGAGTCCCGAGGGACGCCCCCTGCACGTCTGGCCGACCATCGACGCGGACGAGTGGCCGGCGGAGATTCCCGCCGAGGACGTCGAGCGCCTCGGCCGCTTCTGCGAGATCCTCTCCGGCCTCCGAAACGAGGCGCCGCTGCTGCCGCTCGACTCGCTGATCGACCGGACGATCTCCGCCTTCGACTACGACCTTGCCCTGCTGGCTCGCCGAGGAGGGCGGCGGCGGATGGCCAACGTGCGCAAGCTGATGCGCCTGGCGGCCGAGTACGAGGAGCACGAGGGCCGCAACCTCCGCGGCTTCCTCGCGTTCGCCGAGGAGCGCACCCTGCGCGATGAGCGCGAGGGCATGGCCGCGGTCCAGGTCGAGGGACACGACGGCGTGCGCGTGATGACGGTGCATGCAGCCAAGGGGCTCGAGTTCCCGGTGGTCGCGGTGGCGGATCTCGGGCGCGGGCTCGGAATCGGGAGCCGTGACGGCGACGTCGTCATCGGCCGAATCGATGGAACGAACGGCGACGCAACGGCCGCCGCCCGTAGCGAGGCCGCTGCGCACGCCCGGTTCGGCATGCGCCTGCCGATCGCGGCCGCCGAGTCCCTGCGCCTCTGGGAGCTGGTCGAGCTCTGCGAGGACGAGCGCCGAGCCGACATCGAGGAGGCCTGCCGGCTCGTCTACGTGGCGGTCTCGCGAGCCCAGGACCGCCTGATCCTCAGCGGCATCTTCCGCTCGTCCGACCTCGAGGCTCCTGAGGAGCCGAAGGCGGCGCACTCGGCGCTGAAGCTGCTGCTGCCGGCGCTCCGCGGGCGAGGCTGGGACGGCGGCGACGGATCCGTCGAGCTCGAGCAAGCGCCGGCGATCGGGGGCCGCCCCTCCGGGGGACCGCCGCCGCGGCTTGCCGTGCAGACCCAGGCTCCCAGTGCGGAGCGGGCGGCCGAGCTTTGCCACCGGATGCCCTGGCCCGCGCCCCCCGCCGACGGCGCGCCGGAGCAAGAGCCGGCGCCCCTGCTCGAGCGGTTCCAGCCGGCCGCCGCCACCGGCCACCTCTCCTACTCGGCCCTCGCCACCTACTCCGGCTGCCGCTACCGCTTCTACGTCGAGCGCGTGATCGGCCTCGAGGCGCCCACCCTCGGTGAGGAGCCCCGGGAGGGCGAAGACGACGCCGAGCGGCCCCGGGCGGACGAGACGCCCGCCCCGACCGCGGGGCCACGCGAACGGTCGCTGGCGATCGGCAACGCGGTCCACGCCGCCCTGGAGGCGAGCGCCCGACGCTCCTGGGCACCGCCCGATGGCCCCGAGCTGGAGACGATCCTGGCGCGAGCAGGGCTGGACACCGACGTGGAGGCCCGGGAGCGCGTGGAAGCGCTCGTCCAGGGCTGGCTCAGCTCCGAGCTTCGTGCCGAGCTCGACCGCGCCGGGGCGCGCATCCGGCCCGAGGTGCCGTTCGTGCTTGGGTTGGGGGGCGCGGTGGTGCGGGGAAAGATCGATCTGCTGGCCGAGGGCCCCGAGGGCCCCCTGGTCGTCGACTACAAGACCGACGTGTTGCGCGGCACCGACCCGGCCGAGCTCGCCGAGCGCTACGAGACGCAGCGGGACCTCTATGCGCTGGCCGTCCACGGCGCGCGCCGCAACGGAGAGGCGGCGATCGTTCGCGCCGCCTACTGCTTCCTGGAGGCCCCCGAGCGGGCGTCGGTCGAGGCCTACGATGAGGCCGGGATCGCCGCGGCGCGCGAGCGCCTGGAGCGGCTCGTCGCGGGGATTCGCGCCGGCGACTTCGAGCGCACCGACAACCCCCACCTCGCGCTCTGCTACGGCTGCCCCGCGGCGGCGCGCCTGTGCGCGAAGCCGGCCTGGCGGCCGCAATGGGCCACCTCGTCCGGTGGGTCGTCGGGAGCCGAACGGCCCACGAGGCGGTGAGCCCCCGCCTGGCCGTGTTCGCCTACGGGTCGCTCGCCAGCCTGGCGAGCGCACAGAAGACCCTGGGCCGACCCGTGGAGACGGCGGGCGCGGCCCGTTTGACCGGCTGGCGCAGGAGCTGGTCCCAGGCGCGCGACAACCTGCGCTCCGAGAAGACCTTTGCCCTCGCCGACGGAACCACTCCCACGCACTGCCTCGGCCTGAACGTCGAGCGGCGCGTGGGGCCGGGCCCCAACGGGGCCCTGATCGAGATCGCCGAGGAGGAGCTCGACCGCCTCGCCCTGCGCGAGATTCGGTATGACCAGGTCGACGTCACCGCCGAGATCGCGACGGCAGGGCCGCCGGCCTTCGACCGCGTGCTCACCTTCACCGCCAAGCCATCCAACTACGCCGAAACGCCGCCTCCGGGCGCGGTGATCCTCGCGTCCTATGCCCGCGCGGTGGAGGCGGCGTTCGAGTCGCTCGGCACGGGGCAGCTGGAGCTGTTCCGCGAGACGACCGACCCACACCCGGTCGAGGTCGTCGAGGGCGTGCTGATCCGCGACCGGATTCCGGCCGGCAATCCGCGGGAGTGGTAACTCCGGCGGGGTTCCGGTGGCCAGGCCTGGTCGCGTGCCGTTCGTCGCCGAGTCGTGACGCTCCGCATATCAGGCGGGCAATAAGGGCGGCCGTCCTGGCCGACGTGGCCGATGCATGTGGCTTTGAACGTCCTATACAGGTACAAAGCCACGAGCGTGCCCTCCTACCTGACTTGTTTGTCGCGGCACTCCTACGTGACTTCTTAGTCGCCGTTCCAGTGTTGCGCCCAGGCGCGGAGCTCGCGGATCGCGGGGCGAAGCGCCTTGCCCTTCTCGGTCAGCGCGTAGGAGACCCGCGGCGGCGTGCCGGCGTGGACCGAGCGTTTCACAAGGTCCTCGGCCTCCAGCTCGCGCAGACGGCGCGAGAGCAGGCGGTCCGAGAGGCCCGGGACGGCCTGCGACAGCTCGGCGAAGTAGTGCGGGCGCTGGGAGAGCGCCCAGATGATCGCGCCGGCCCAGCGCTTGCCCACCAGCTCCACCGCGTGATGGAAGTCGGGACAAACGCGCGCCGGGCGGCCGGTCGGCCGGGCCGGAGCGCTCTCAGCTCGCGGAAGCGCTGGTTCCACCCTCAAATCAGCTTAGCGAAGGGGCGACCCCGGTCGGAGAGCATCGGCGTGGTCGCCCCACTTGGCGTGTTTGTTGCGCACGTCCGCAACAAACACGCCAATCCCCCTTGGTGGTCACGCGGAACAGGGGCCTGTGCCGGTTGGCCGCAGGTCTCCCTCCAGCGCCCTGCGCACGATCTCGTCCGGGATGCCGAGCCCGCCGCGGGGGCCCTGTCCCTGCGCCGCTGCGAACACGGTCGTCAGCACCTGGCCGCCCGCGTCGACGGCGGGGCCACCGGAGTTGCCGCTCTCCACCTGGCCGCGGAACGGGGTCATCCTGCGCGTCACCGGACCCCGGCCGTAGGAGTCCTGGCTGATCACCTCGCCGGTGCTTCCCACCCGAGCCGCGAAGATCGTCAAGGGCCCGTTCTCCGGATAGCCCAGCACCGCGGCGGCGGCCCCCCTGGGCACCTGGGGCGCAAGGCGCAACGCCGGCGCGTCCAGGCCCGCGACGCGGAGGATCGCCAGGTCGTTGCGCGGCTCGTAGTGAACGGCCGAGGCGTCCAGCGTCCCGCCCGAGCGCAGGGTCACCGTGGTGTCGTCCTCGCCGGCCACAACGTGGGCGTTGGTCACCACCAGCCCGGGGCCGGCGACCCACCCGGAGCCTTCGATTCCGAGACCGCAGGCCGTGCCGAGCACCTTGACCACGCTGTCGCCCGCCCGCCGCACTTCGGGGTCGTGGACGATCCCCGGCTCGGGTGCTCGGACGTTCGCATCCGGGCCGCTGATGGTGGGCGTGGGATCGATGTGCCTGAGCACGTTGAGCAGGGGCCCTGAGGGTGGCAAGACGTCGTTAAGCGCCGTCAGGATCCGGGAGCTCTGAAGCGCGTGGCGCAGGTCCCGCTCCCCGGGCCCGGGCGAGTTGAGGGCCGCGGCACCGAAGGCCCAGGCGAGCAGCAGGCCCAAGGCGGCGAGCAATGCCGCACCTGCGATCCCGTCGAGCCAGCTGCCCAACGCCCCGCGCGAAAACCGGGCGCTGAGCCCCTCGGCGAAGCCCTCCACCGCCACCGCCAGGGTCGCACCGAGCACCAGCCCGGCGAGCACCGTGATCAGCGGCGCATAGGGCGACTCGCCACCCCCTTCCAGCAAAGCGGGGCCGAGCCGGCCCCCGATCGCAGCCCCGAGCACGAAGCCGGCCAGTGGAAGGCCGCTGGCGATCAGGCCACGCTCGTAGCCGATCGCTGCAAGAGCGAGCGCGAAAACGGCGATGATCACATCGACGACGTTCATCTGGTGCCCTGTCCATCAATGGTGGCGTGCTTCATGGACAGCTAAGTTTGTATCGGCTTGAGCCCGATCAGCCGCAAGGCAGAGCGCCGGCGCCGTCTTCTCACCAGATCCTTACCGATTGCCCTGCTGGCATTGGCGGCGTTCCTCGTCTGGGCGGTCGTGGGCGGAGATGGCGCCGAGCTGTCCGCGGCCAAGCGCTTTGCCCAGGGCTGGGAGCGCCAGGACTTCGCGGCCATGCACCGGGAGGTCTCGCCCAAGGCGGCGAAGCGCTACCCGGTGGCAGAGTTCACCGGCGAATACGGAACAGCCCAGGAGCTGGCCACGGTGGCGAGGGTGACCGTCGGCGAGCCGTCCGCCGCCGAGTCCGGGGGCCGGCCGGCGGCGGCAGTCCCGGTCAGCCTCCAGACCCACGCCTTCGGCCAGGTCTCCGGCCGGCTCGTGCTGCCGCTGGCGGGCGACGAGATCGCCTGGTCCCCGAACCTCGTCTTCCCGGGGCTGGGACCCGAAGAGCACCTCGTGCGAGACGCGCGAATCCCGGAACGGGCCCCGATCCTTGCCCGCGACGGGACGCCGCTGGCCGAGGGGCCTGCCGAGAGCCGCTCCTACCCGCTCGGCGCGGCCGCCCAGAGCGTCACCGGAGAAGTCTCATCGCCCACTCCCGAGCTGGACCGCGAGCTCTCGCGGCTTGGATTCCCGCCGGGAACGCCAACAGGGACCGGCGGGCTCGAGCTCGCCTTCAACCGACGGCTCGCCGGACAGCCGGGCGGTGAGCTGGTCGCGGTCGGGGGCAACGGGAGCGCTCCACCCGGCGGGAGGGTGCTCGCCGAGCAAAAGCCCGTCCCGGGCAAGCCCGTGCACTCGACCATCGACCCCCTCCTCCAGCAGACGGCGGTAGCGGCGCTGGGCGGCCTGTACGGCGGCGTCGCCGTGCTGGATGCTCGCAAGGGGTCCGTGCTGGCGCTGGCCGGAATCGCATTCTCGGGCCCTCAGCCGCCGGGCTCGACGTTCAAGGTGATCACGACCACCGCCGCGCTGGACGAGGAGGTCGTCGAGCTCACGGACCAGTTCCCGGTCCAGACCTCGATCGTGGTGGGCGGCCGTGAGATCGCCAACGCCCACAACGAACCCTGTGGCGGCAGCTTCGTCGAGGCCTTCGCGCACTCGTGCAACAGCGTCTTTGCCCCGCTCGGTCCCGAGGTCGGCTCGGAGCGCCTCGTCGAGGAGGCCGAGCTCTACGGCTTCAACTCGCCCCCCGGCCTCTTCCACCAGGCCGCCATTCGGGCGGTGAACCCGCCCCAGAGCACGATCCCCACCTCGATCCCGGACGACCTGGACTTGGGAGTGAGCGCGATCGGGCAGGGCCAGGTGCTGGCTACGCCCCTCCAGATGGCCTCGGTCGCCCAGACGATCGCCGACGGCGGCACGCGCAGCCCCACCCCAATCGTCAGCGACCGCAAGCTGCGGCCGGCGGCGAAGCAGGTGCGGGTGACCTCCGAGCAGATCGCGACCACCGTGCGCAAGCTGATGATCCAGGTGGTGAGTAACGGGACGGGCACGGCGGCCGCGCTCCCGGGCGTGGAAGTGGCGGGCAAGACCGGCACCGCCGAGCTCGGCCCGAAGCCGCTCGAGCCCGGTCAGCGGGAGCCTTCGGATGAGGCGCCCGAGCAGAAGGTGGACGCCTGGTTCACCGCCTTCGCGCCGGCAAACGACCCGAAGCTCGCGGTGGCGGCGATGGTCATCGACGCCAGTGGGGACGGCGGCGCCGTGGCGGCGCCGATCGTTCGCGAGGTGCTTGCCGCAGGCCTCGGCGTGGGCTGAAGCCGGCGCCGGCTGGTGCTAGATATCGAGCTCGACTTCGCCCAGCGAGCCGGCCGACGACGGGATCTCGAGGATGAGGGGCCTGTCCTCGGTCGCCGCCTCGTCGATCAGGAACAGCACCATCGCCCCCTCGATCGGCCCGTTGGCGGCGGTCGACTCCGGCTCGGGAAGCTGGTCCTTGGCCTCCACCGTGCCTCCGAGCTCCAGCGCGAACAGGCTGTCGCTCGAGATCGGATCGAACTCCGTGCCCGCGGTGTCGACCACCGTGAAGTCGGCCGGCACGTCCTGGATCGCGTCCCCATCGTTCTCGATCAGCATGAACACCGCGAGATAGAGCTTGTCGTTCGGTGGCGGCGGCTGACCTGCGAGGTAGGCCTCGTCCTCCTGGTCGCGGGGGTTCAGGAAGCGGCTGATCTGGACGTTGTAGAGCAGCTCGCCGAGCTTCATCGGCTGGCCCTCCTCGACGCTCAAGTCGCTCTCCGGATCGGTCTCACAGCCGGACAGCATGGCCGCGGCGAACAGCGCGGCGGCGAGCACCGAGGCGGCACCCAGACGCGTGGTGGAGCGGCCGGCGCGCAGCATGGCGGCGGCCAGTCTATATCGCGCCCGCGGGCGCGGCCGGCACCGGGACAAGCTCAGGTGGATGGAAGCCGGTCGGCGCCGGCGACCACCACGCGGGCCGGCGGCAGGCCCGACTCGATCAGCTGCTTCAGCCTGGACAGCGCAATCGCCCATTGCCGCCGGTAGTAGCGCTCGGCCCCGAGCTTCTCGCGCAGGCGATCCAGCGGATGGGACGGCCCAGTCCAGAAGCGCAGCGTCACCTCGCAGCCGCCGGGCCCCGACTCGAGCAGCTCCCAGGACGTGGTGATCGGAATCCGATCCCACCGCCCTCCCGCGCCGCTCTCGTGAATGCGGTGCGGCGGCGCCACCTCGTCGATCACCGTCTCCATCCACAGCCCCGGCTCGACCAGCCGGAAGCGCGCCGCGGCGCCAACCCCGGAGGACTCGAGCCGCTGAAGCCGAAATTCGCCCACGAAGTGGTCGGTGAAGGCGGGCCTGGTGGCGAGGTCGCAGATCAGCTCATAGACGCGCTCGCGCGGCGCGTCGATCGGCGTCTTGACCGAGATCGGGCCCAAGGTGCGAGGGATTCTATGCCTGGATTCGCGACGGAACGTCCAAATTGCGGACGTTTAGGCATCCATGCTGGCCCAAATAGCGGGTCCCCCACTACCATGAACCCCACGTAGCGTTACCCCGTATTCCAAGGACAGGGATTCGGGATGAGGTATTGGGATGCTTGTCGACCGAGAAACCGACGTGCACGACACCGGTGAGCTCGCGCTAGTCGGCTCTCTCGCCTGTGTCGAATGTGGGTACTCGCTCTCGCTCTCGCTCTCGGACGAGCTGCCGAGCTGCCCCGCTTGCGGCGGGTCCCGCTTCCGTCGCGCCTCGATGTTCGAGCTGCCCACCGTCGACGCGGACGCGATCTCGCCCGCGCCCGCACTTCCCACCTGGCTCGACGACGTGCGCGCGGACCTCGAGCCGGGAAGCCAGTTCGTCGCCTTCGAGGACGACGATGAGGAGCCGGTCGTCGTGGCGCTCCAGGATGGCTGGAACCGGATTGGCCGCAGCGGCTCGGCCGACATCCAGCTCGACGACGCGACCGTGTCGCGCCGCCACGCGCTGATCGTCCGCACCGCGGAGGACGAGTTGCGCGCTCTCGACGACCGCAGCCTGAACGGCCTGTTCATCAACGGTGAGCGAGTGGAGTGGGCGCCTCTGGCGGACGGCGACGAGCTCGAGATCGGCCGCTACCGGCTGTACGTCCTCCAGGGCTAGCTCCGCCGCCCTGGCTCTACGTAATTCAGACCTGACGGCCTGCCGGGTCAGGTAACGCACCCTCGCCCGACGACACCGGAGGCGAAGCTGAGGATGTCGGCGGAGTTGTTCTACTCCGTGGAGATGTTCGGGTCCGCCTGGACCTTGTGCGGGACGATCATCAGGAAGTTGTCCGCCGCATTGGCGCCCAGCCGAACGACGCGCTTGGCCTCACCGTCCTGGCCCGTTGCCTGGAGCTCCTCGGCGTAGTGGCCCAGGAGCTCCTCGATGTCGAGCATCGCCTCCGCGTCGAGCTCCTGTAGCTCCACCTTGGCCCCCTCGCCCAGGCGGCGCACGATCGCTTCCCGGTCGAGGTTCCACTCCGGGTTGACTCGCACGTAGACACGGCCGCCGGTCATCCCCGCGCATGCCCAGGGGCCGAGGTCGCCGAGCACGACGGCGCGCCCGGCGGTCATGTACTCGAAGGCGAAGCCCTTGGCGTTGGCGCGGTCGACGATGCAGCCGCGGGAATCGTCCAGGGGCTCGGGCGGCTCGCCTCCCAGCACCACGTCGGCACCCGAGAGGCGGATGCAGAAGCGCGAGTCGGCCGATCCCTGCACGAACAGGCGGCCGCGCTGGGCGCCGTAGGCGAACGACTTGCCCACCGACCCGTTGACCCTGCGTCCTTCGCGATTGCGCCCCTTGAGGATCGAGACGGTGCCGCCGAGCATCGCCTTGCCGACTCCGTCCTGAGCGCCGCCCTCCACTCGCACCACGAGCCCCCAGGCATTGAAGGCGCCGAAGCCCTGGCCGGCGACGGAGCCGCCGTTGAAGCTGAGCTCCGCCAGCACGTCCGCCGGATCTCCTTGTGGGGCGCCCTCGTAGATCCTGGCCCGCGAGATCTCCCCGGCGAGCTCCGTGCCGAGGACGCGGTCGTGGGCGTCGGTCGGGCGCGGGAACTGCTGGCGGATCGGCTCGCCGGAGAGGGCCCTGTGGGCGAGCCCGGCGAGCTCCGCGGAGGCCTGCTTGGGCGCCATGCGGATCGGCCGCGCCCGCACCAGCCCCGCCTCGGCGCGCGCCTCGACCAGCTCCTCCTCGGCCACCGGCAGGTCCACCGGCTCCAGGTCCAGGAACTCGTCCAGGGGCGTGATCAGCTCGGCCAGGTCGAGGCGCTTCACCCCGGCCACCTGCTCGAGCAGGTCGTAGCGACCCACCAGGTCCTGGGCGCGCTCGTAGCCGAGCTCGGCGACCACCCGCTTGACCTCCTCTCCCATGGAAGAGAAGAAACGGGCGCAGTTCTCGGCTGCCGAGTCCACGCGCTGGGGCGTGAACTTCTTCAACCCATGCTCCTGAGCCTGGTCGATGGTCTCGATCTGGGTGGCGATGCCGACGTGGCAGGTGTCGAGCTGGCAGCCTCGGCAGATCGTGCAGCCCAGGGAGACCATCGCCAGGGTGCCGAAGGCGACCCGGTTGGCCCCCATGCAGTGGAGCTTCACGATGTCGTGGGCGTGGCGGTAGCCGCCGTCCGCCCAGACCTCCACCCGGTTGCGCAGCCCGGCCTCCATCAGGGCGCGGTGGACTGCCCGGGTGCCGATGTCCGACGGCAGGCCCACGTGTCGCAGGGCGTGCTGGCGCGCCGCGCCGGTGCCGCCCTCGAATCCCGACAGGGTGATGATGTCCGCCCCCGCCTTTGCGATCCCCAGTCCGATCGTGCCGATGTTCGGGACCACGGGGACCTTCACCGACACCCGCAGGTCCGGGTTCACCGTCTTCAGCTCGTCGATCAGCTCGGCGAGGTCCTCGATCGAGTAGAGGTCGTGGTTGTTCGACGGCGAGATCAGGTCGGTGCCCGGCGCGGCGTTGCGCGCTTCGGCGACCTTCTCCGAGACCTTGCGGCCCGGGAGGTGGCCCCCTTCGCCGGGCTTCGCCCCCTGGCCGATCTTGATCTCGGCGACGTAGGAGGAGTTCAGCATCTCGGCGGAGACCCCGAAACGGCCCGAGGCCACCTGCTGGCCCCGCCACTTGCGGTACTTGCCGTACATGTCCTGGATCTCGCCGCCCTCCCCGTTGATGCAGAGGATGTTGATCGCCTTCGCGGCCTCGGCGTAGGCACGGAAGGCGGGCTCGGATTGCGAGCCGAAGCTCATCGAGGAGATCACGATCGGGTAGTCGTGATGGCCAATCGAGGCATCCACGGCTTCCGGTGCGACCGGCGTGCGATCGGAGCGGAGCTTGACGATGTGGCGCATCGAGATCGGGCTCTCGCGCTCCAGCTCGCGGACCTTCTCGGAGTATTCCTCGTAGGTGGCGGTGCCGTTGGCGGCCGCGACGGCCGCCTTGTAGACCTTCGGGTAGAAGCGGAACGTCTTCGCCGGCTTCGACTCCTCGTCCCCGCCGAGGATCTGGAAGCGCTCGTCGGTGTCGCCGTCGAGGTCTCCGAACCCGACACCGGCCCGGTCCGAGGCGCAGAACGTCTGGCACTGGAGGATCTCGGCCAGCTCCGGCTTCACGCCGATCGAGGAGAACTGGCGCGCGTAGCCGCGCACCTCGTGGATGCCGATCGTGGAGATCACCTTCTCGACCCCCTTGCGCAACGCCGAGCAGAGGTTCGAAACGTCGGCGTCGTAGTCCTCGACGCAGATCACCTCGACCATCACGTAGGGACAGACGCCGTTGGCGCCCAGCCCGAGCGCCATGACGACGTCGTGGACGTTGCGGATCGCCGCCGAGCGAAGCACGATCGAGCAGCGGCGCCTGAGGTTCTCCTCGCCTGTCTCGCCCACCTTGAGCTGCTTCAGGGCCTGGTCGACGGCGGAGGTCGCCAGGTGAGGGTCGAGGTAGCGGCGCACGCCGTCGTAGACGGTGCGGTCGGTGAGCACCAGGAGCTCGGCGCCGTGGCGAACCTGCTTCACGGCCTCCTGCTTGATGCGCTCGATCGCGCCGTGGGTGGTCTCCGACTCCAGCAGGGCGATGTCGATCGCCGCCGCCCGGTCGCGGAACTCCTCCCACAGGTCCTCGAGCAGGTAGGTCTTGTGCTCTCGGGCGATCTTGCGGTAGGTCGAATCGGAGAGGGGCGCCAGGTCGTGGTGGCCGCCCAGGATCACCGCGAAGGAGGTCTCGATCGTCCGCGTGTCGGTGGCCGGAGCGTGGACCGAAGGGCGCCGCCCGAACACGGCCCTGGTCGAGAAGTGCTCGATCTCACGCTCGCGGTCGATCGCCGGGTTGGTGACCACGGCGACGGTCTCCTTGAAGTAGTCGGCAAGGTTCTGGCGCTCCGGAGAGAGGGCGGCCAGCGGCCCGTCGTAGCCGAGCGAGCCGATCGGCTCGGCCCCGTTCGAGGCCATCTGCTGGCAGAGCTTGACGTCGTCGCGCTGCCAGCCGAAACCGGCCAGCACCCTGTCGGAGACCTTGACCGGCTCCGAGGGCCCGGCCGAGGTGTAGCCGGGGATCTCGGCGCCCTCCAGGGGACCGCCGGTCGCAAGGGCGCGATCGTACGGCGCGGCCTCGGAGGCCCCGGTGCGCTCGAGCCACCGCTTGGCGACCTCGCGCTGCATCTCCCAGTGCTCGTAAAGCCGCGAGGACCGCCGCTCGCGGTCGATCGTGACCATGAACTTCTCGCCGGGGCCGAGAGGCTTTGGCTCGGAGACCATCTCGTCGCAGCCCACCACTCCCGGCTCGGAGCTGAAGATGAAGTCGTCGGGAGTCTCCAGCTTCCAGAGCGGGCGCAGGCCGAGCGCGTCAGCCGAGAACACGCACTCGTCACCGTGGCGGGCGATCAGCGCCACCGGGCCCTGGGAGAACGGGCCCATCGTCTGGCGCAGGTACATGTAGAAGGGGTGCAGGTCGGCCGGCAGCGAGCGGATCTCGTCCACGATCGGGGGCACGATCATCTCCATCGCCTCGGCCAGCGAGAGGCGCTCGACCCGGATCAGGTGGTCGACGACCCGGTTCAGGTCCTGGGAGTCGGAGCCACCGGGCGGGATCAAGACTCCGAGCATGCGCGCCTCCTGGCGGAGCTGCTCGATGGTGTTGATCTCGCCGTTGTGGCCCAGCACCGTGAACGGCTGCACGCGCTTGAAGGACGGCCAGGTGTTGGTGGAGTAGCGGTTGTGGCCGAAGCAGCCGACCGTCTCGAACCGCTCGTCGCGGAGGTCCGGGTAGTAATCGCCGAGCACCCTGGGCGCGCCCATCACCTTGTAGACGCAGGTCGAGGCCGAGAACGACGCCAGGTGGAAGCCGAGCTCGGCCTCCAGCGCGCCCATCAGGTCGAAGGTGATCCGCTCGCGCCGCTTGACGTCGGGCAGCAGCCCGGCGACCTGCCAGAAGTGGGGCTCTTCCTCGCGTGCGGTGGCTCCAAGCGCCTGGGGGTCGACCACGCCGAGACGCTCGGCGAGGATGCGGAAACCGCCGCGACCGAGGATCTCGCGGGCATCGTGGCGAGCCCGCTCCACGTCGGCGGAGCGATCGATGAACACGTGGGCCACCGCAAACGCGGGGTCGAGCGCCAGCGCGGGGTTGTGGCCGCCGCTGCGAACCTCCTCGGCCCAGATCCGGCGGGGGATGTCGACCAGGATGCCGCAGCCGTCGCCCTCGCCGTCCACGTTCCCGGCGCGGTGGAGCATCTTCTGGAGGTTGGCCAGCGCCAGCTCCACCGGGGCGCGGCTCGGCGTCGCGTCCTTGCGCACCGACGCGTAGATCGCGCAGGCGTCCCGGTCCTCCACGCTCGGCGGCGAGACGCGAGGCCTGTAGGCCCGCTCAGGCGAATAACGTCCCTGCTCGTCGGCCAGCGGCTTTTGACGACTGGAAGAGCTGAGCACTCGGACCTCCCGGTTTCCGCGCCTTCTTCGAGCGGACGCGCGACGGGGACAAATCGGACGCGCAGTATAAAGGTGGCGACGGCCATATAGTCCGGCCGATGTCCGAAGCGATCGCCGTCCTGTCCCAGAAGGGGGGCACCGGAAAGACGACCATGGTCCGCTCGCTCGCGGACGTCTTCGGGCGCCTCGGGATGGACGTGGTGGCGGTCGACGCCGACCCGCAGGGCAATCTCTCCGACTACTTCGACGCCGACCCGAACTCCCACCCGACGCTCGGCGAGGTGCTCCAGGGGCAGGCGCGCGCCGCCGACGCCGTGCACGGCCAGGTGGTGCCGGCGAACCTCCGGCTCGCCGAGGCCGAGCTGGTCCTGGCGGGGAAGATCGGCCGCGAGGTGACGCTTCGCAACGCGCTGCGGGACCTGCGGCGCCAAAAGGACCTGATCCTGATCGACTGCCCGCCGACCCTGGGCCTGATGACCGTGAACGCGCTGGTCGCCTCCACGCACGCGATCCTCTCCACCGAGGCGCAGTACTTCTCGCTCCAGGGGATGGAGCAGGCGGTGCAGGTCCTGGACCTGGCGCGCGACTCCCTGAACCCGGAGCTGGAGCTCTTGGGCGTTTGCCTGAACATCGCCAACATGCGCACCCGCCACGCGCGCCAGACGCAGGAGGCGCTCCGCGAGAGGTTCGGCGACAAGCTCTTCCGGACGGTGATCCGGCAGTCGATCGTGTATGCCGAGTCGGCCGAACGAGCGGTCCCGATCCTCGACTATCGCCCCGAGAAGGGCGCCGACTACCTGTCGCTCGCCGGCGAGATCCTGCGCCGCCTCGGCAAGCAGGAGATGCTCGAGCAGCTCGACCGGCTCAGCGCCGAGGTGGTTCCGACCGGCCCGCGAGCGAGCGACTCCACTCCGGCGCCGAAACCCGCTGGCCGAGCCCGCGCCGACCCCGCTGGAGCACACGATTCCGCAGTGACCGAGCAGGACACACCCGCCGCGCTCGAGGAGACGATCGCGCGCTACAACGAGGCCTGGAACGCCCACGACCTGGACGCGATCATGGCCATGCACGCGCCGGACATGGTGTTCGAGAACCACACCGCGGGCGAGCGAGCCGAGGGTGACGCGGTGCGCGAGCACATCGGCTCGATCTTCGAGACCTGGCCCGACATCGCCTTTGCGACCCGCCGCCTCTACGTGCGCGACGGGCTGGTGGTCCAGGAGTGGACCGCGACGGCCACCCACGCCAACCAGATGCGCCGCGGCGACCTGGTCGCCGAGCCCTCGGGCAAGACGGTCACCTGGGACGGCCTCGACGTGATCCCGTTCGAGGACGGCCTGGTGAAGCGCAAGGACGTCTACTCGGACTCGGTCTCGATCCTGCGCCAGGTCGGGCTGCTCGAGTAGGGCCGCGCCTACAGCTCCGGCACGTCGGCGCCCAGCGGGGTGAACGGGGCTGCGCCGGATCTCGGCCCCCTCGCCGACGCGCTCGCGCAGGGCCGCCGTGACCTTGCCGGTGTCCTGCCAAAAGCACCAGAAGAGCAGCGTCGGCCCGGCGCCCGAGATCGTCGCCCCGATCGCTCCCACGTCCCGCGCCTCGGCGAGCAGCTCCATCGAGCGGGGGTAGAGATGGGCGCGGTGCGGCTGGTGGAGACGGTCGGCGAGGCCGCGAGAGATCAGGGCCAGGTCGGAGCGCTCGATGCCGAGCACGAGCTGCGAGGCGGCGGCCACGTTCGCGATCGCGTCGCTGATGGGCACGTCCGCGGGCATCGCGGCGCGCGCCTGCTCGGTCGGCACCTCGTCTGCCGGGATCACCAGCACACCCTCGACGCCTTCGGGGGGATCCAGGCGAACGGGGCGGGGCCTCTGGTCGCCGTCGGCCTGCGGGCAGACGACGAAGCCTCCGTAGAGCGCCGCGCCGACGTTGTCGGGGTGGCCCTCGAGCTCGACGGCGCGGGAGTAGATCTGCTCGCGCTCGAGCCCCAGCTCGAACAGGTGGTCGGCGGCCATCAGCCCGGCGACGATCGCCGCCGCCGACGAGCCGAGGCCGCGGGCGAGCGGGATCTCGCTGCGAATCTCGAACCGCAGGCCGTCGGCGGGATGAAGCGCCTCGAAGGCTCGCACGCACAGGTTGCTGCGGTCGTCCGGGACCGGCTGGTCGCCCGGGTCAACTGAGAACTCCCCCGCCTCGGTGACCTCGAGCTCCAGGTACAGCGAGAGGGCGGCGGCCAGGACGTCGTAGCCCGGCCCCAGGTTCGCCGAGGAGGCCGGCGCGCGGACAAGGCGGCGGCGGACGGTCATCGGCTGACGTCGGAGGCCTCGCCTTGGCGCGGGCCCCGGATCACCTCCACTTGATCGAGCAGCCGACGGGCTCTGACTCGGCCCGGCTCACCTCGCGGCCGCCCAACAGGTCGTCGAGCGCCTCGCGGAGCCAGGCGGCGTTCTGCGCCGGATCCATGTGGTCGGCGTCCGGCGCGCCCTCGTAGCGCACCCGCAGGTCGCGGTCGAGGACGTACACGTGCGGGGTGACCTGAGCGGCCCACTCGCGCGCCGCCCCCTGGCTCTCGTCGTGCAGGTACGGGAACGGCCAGTCCTCGGCGCGGACCCGCTCGCGCATCGCCTCGAGCGAGTCACGGGGGTAGCGTTCCGCGTCGTTCGAGTTGACCGCGAGGAAGCGGACCTCGCGCGGTGCGTAGTCTCGCGCGACCTGAACCAGCCGGTCATGCCAGGCGAGGGCGTAAGGACAGTGGTTGCAGGTCCACACCACCACGGTCGCCGGCGCCTCGCCGGGCGCCGGCAGGGTGTGGACCTGGCCCTCGGTGTCGGGAAGCTCGAGCGCGGGTGCAAGGTCTCCCACCTTGGTCGCGGTTGCTTGAGCCATCACTGACCACCTCCTTCGATCGCGTTTGCAAGCGTGTCTCGCAGGTCGGCGCGGTCGGGCAGCGGCGAGATCCTCCCGTCGCGAAGCCTGTAGACGCGGCAGGTCAGCCCGGCGGGCTCGCCGTCGGGCGGCTGCACGTCGCGCCCCGAGACCCGGATCGTCGGCGATCCCACGAAGCTCTCCCGCCCTGCGTCCTCGTCGGTGCGGACCTCGCGCACCTCGACCGACGCCGGGTCCAGCCCGACGGCGCTCATCTCCTCGCTCAGGATCCCAAGCGCCCGCTCCCAGGAAGGACACCCCTGCCACCACAGGAACTCCACCTTGGGCGCCTCGTCGGTCATGCCCCCAGGTTAGTTGGGTCAGGTGGGCCCGCGACCGTAGATGGCGCTCGGCCACGAGGGCGCCCGGCGGCACCTCGGCCCCCGGCAGGAGCACCGACTCCTTGACGCGCGCCCCCGCGCCGATCGTGCACCCGGCGCCGATCACGAGCGGACCGTCCAAACGCACCTCGGCGCCGATCTCGCAGCCCTCCGCCGCCAGCACCCGGCCACCGACGCCCGGATCGCCTCGCTCCACAGCCTCATCAGCGCCCCGAGCCTGGAGCAGCTCGCCGGCCGGCTCGACCTCCACCGCGCCCTCGACGGCGTCCAGGTTGCCCCGCAGGTACTCCGGCAGCGAGCCCACGTCGTTCCAGTAGGCGTCGATCTGGTGGACGTGGAACGGGACGTCGTGTTCGAGCAGGGCCGGGAACACCTCGCGGGCGAAGTCGACCTCGGGCTTGGCGGGGAAGTAGTCGAAGATCTCCCGCTCGAGGACGTAGATCATGCAGCTCGCCAGGTCGGAGAGGGCCTCGGCCGGGTCGGGCTTCTCCTGAAAGCCCTGGATCCGGCCGGCGGAATCCGTGATCACGACCCCGAAGTCGCTCACCTCGGAGACCCGCTTGACGGCCAGCGTGGCGATGCCGCCGTTGGCCGCGTGGGCCGCGCGCAGGGCGGCGAGGTCGATGTCGGTGAGGGCGTCGGCGGCCATGACCAGGAAGGGCTCTTCGCCGAAGAACTCGGCGACGTTGCGGACGCCCCCCGCGGTGCCCAGCAGCTCGTCCTCGTAGCTGTAGGTGAGGTCGATCCCGAGTCCCGAGCCGTCGCCGAAGCGATCGCGGATCGTGTCCGGGAACCAGTGCAGGTTGGCGATCACCGGGCCGAAGCCGTGCCTGCGCAAGAGCCGCAGGATGTGCTCCATGACCGGGCGGTTCGCCACCGGCACCAGCGGCTTGGGGATCTCGTAGGTGAGCGGGCGCAGGCGGGTCCCCAGGCCCGCGGCCATCACCATCGCTCGCATCAGATCAGGCGGGCGGCGTGATCGCTACGTGCCCTGATCCCAGGAGGCGAGGTACTTCTGCTGCGCGTCCGTGAGCTGGTCGATCTCCACCCCCCGCGAGGCCAGCTTCAGGCGCGCGATCTCGCGGTCGATCTCGTCGGGCACCGGGTACACGCGCTTCTCCAGCTCGGCCTGGTGCTTGACCATGTGCTCGGAGGCCAGCGCCTGGTTGGCGAAGCTCATGTCCATGACGGCGGCCGGATGGCCCTCGGCGGCGGCCAGGTTGACCAGCCGCCCGTCCGCGAGCAGGAAGATCTCCCGCCCATCCTTGGTTCGATGGCCCTCGACGAACGGGCGCGCCCGGAACTTCTCGACCGTGATCGCGTCGAGCTCCTCCTTGTTGACCTCGACGTCGAAGTGGCCCGAGTTGCAGACGATCGCACCGGACTTCATCGCTCCGAACATCTCGCCTGAGATCGCGTCGCGGTTGCCGGTCACCGAGATGAACACGTCGCCGACCTTCGCCGCATCCGCGGCGGGCATCACCTCGAAGCCATCCATCAGCGCCTCCAGCGCGCGCAGCGGATCGACCTCGCAGACGATCACGTGCGCGCCGTGGCCCTTGGCGCGCATCGCGACGCCGCGGCCACACCAGCCGTATCCGATCACGACCACGCGCAGGCCGGCGATCAGGACGTTGGTCGCCCGGATCACCCCGTCGAGGGTCGACTGCCCGGTGCCGTAGCGATTGTCGAAGAAGTGCTTGGTCTTGGCGTCGTTGACCGCCATGATCGGGTAGCCGAGCTTGCCCTCGGCCTCGAGCGCCTTGAGGCGGATGACGCCGGTGGTCGTCTCCTCGGTCCCGCCAACGAGCTCGGAGAGCTGCTCGGGGCGCTCACCGTGCAGGACGCCGACCACGTCGGCCCCGTCGTCCATGGTCACCTGCGGATGCCGGTCGACGGCCGCGTAGATGTGGCGGTAGTAGGTGTCGTTGTCCTCGCCGTTGATCGCGTGGACCTCGGCGTCATAGCGGTCGACCAGGGCAGCGGCAACGTCGTCCTGGGTGGAGAGGGGGTTCGAGGCGCACAGCACCACCTCGGCGCCGCCGGCGACCAGCGTGCGGGCCAGGTTGGCCGTCTCGGTGGTCACGTGCAGGCAGCAGGCCATCGTGATCCCGTCGAGGGGCCGCTCCTTGGCGAAGCGCTCGCGGATCGTTCGCAGCACGGGCATCTGCCGGTCCGCCCACTCGACCCGGCGCTGCCCGTCGTCCGCCAAGGCGATGTCGGCGATGTCGTAGCCCTTCTCTGCGGTTGCCAAAACAGTCCTTTCGGTCGGAATGAGGTGGGAAGGATAGGGACACGACCGCGCCTTCGGGCGGATACCGTGAGCGCATGGACGATCCGATCCGGGTGAACGCCGAGGTTGCCGTGCCGCTCTCCGAGGTGGAGATCCGCACCAGCCGCTCCTCGGGGCCCGGAGGCCAGCACGCCAACGTGACCGCCTCGCGGGTCGAGGCGGTGTTCGAGATCGCCGCGTCGGCCGCGCTGACCGACGAGCAGAAGCGGCGCCTCGCCGCCCGCCACGGCAAGCGCGTCACCGCGGTCGCCCAGGACGCCCGCGGCCAGGCCCGAAACCGCGAGCTGGCGCTGGAGCGGTTGCGCGAGAAGCTCACCGCGGGCCTGGCGGTGCCTCGTAAGCGACGAGCGACGAGGCCGAGCCGGACGGCCCGTGAACGGCGCCTGGAAACGAAGCGCCGGACCGCCCAGCGAAAGCGCACGCGCCAGCCGCCCGGACGAGGAGTAGGCACCTACCCCCTACTCGTAGCTGATCGCTCGGATCACGTCGAGGCGGGCGGCGCGCCGGGCCGGGAGGATCGAGGCGATCAGGCCCAGCACGATGCCCGCGATGCCGACGTAGACCATGGTCGCCAGCGGCGGGCGGTACTCGACCCCCGGGATGCCGGAGGACAGGCCCTCGAGCAGCGCGTAGCCCAGGCCCGTGCCGACGGCGATCCCGAGCAGGGCGCCGATCAGACCGATCACGAGGCTCTCGTCGGCGATCGAGCGGCGCACCTGCCAGCGGGAGGCGCCGAGCGCGCGCAGGACCCCGATCTCGCGGGTGCGCTCGATCACCGACATGGTCAGCGTGTTGACGATCCCGAACAGGCTGGCGAAGATGGCCACGCCGACGATCGCGTAGAAGATCCCGAACTGCTGGTTGACCTGGTCCTCGACCTTCGACTTGAGCTCCTCGTTGGAGAGCACGGCCAGGTTCGGATAGTCGCGGCTGACGATGCGTTCCACCCGGCGGCGCAGGGTGGGACGGGCGGCGGCGGAGGTGGCCTTGAGGGCGAGCTCGGAGTCCGCGATCACCCCGTAGGCGCCACGCATCGTGCGCAGGGACATGCTCACCGTCTGGCCGCCGAAGACCACCGTGTCCACCACCCCCGCCACGCGCGTCCGGCGCGTTCCCGACGGCCCTCGAAGCGTGATCGGGTCGCCCACCCCAAGCCCGGTCTCGTCCGCCCATCCTCTGCCGATCGTCACCCAGCCGCGCTCCATGCGGGCGAACACCTGGGCCCGGGATCCGCCTTCGACGTCGGTCTGGTCCACCTGCTCGTACTGGGCGGGGTCGAACCCGAGCAGGAGGCCGTCCGACCCCTTCTTCTTGGGCGACCCCGGCAGGTCGGTGGTGAACAGGAAGCGCTCGCGCGCCACGACCTTCGCCTCCGGGATCCGGGCGAGGCGGTCCCGCAGGCCCTTGGCGATCGTCTGCTGCAGCCCCTGCCCGGGCACGAATCCGTGCGGCTGAACGGTGAGGTCGCGGGCGAAGCTGCGGTCGAACTCATCGGAGATCGTCCTCAGGAAGCTGGAGCCCAGGCTGTTCACGGCAACGACCAGGGCGAGGCCGATCATCAGGGCGGTGGCGGTGGCGGCTGTGCGCCCTGGATCGGAGCGGGCAGCATCGGCAGCCAGGCGACCCTCGACCGGGAACAGCCGGCGAAATGGCCACGACAGCACCCTGACCAAAGGTCGGATCACGAATGGGGCGAGCATCGCGATGCCGAAGAAGATCGCCAGCGTGCCGAGCATTCCGGCGGCCGCGACGATCGTCGTGGTCTCGTCGGCGGCGCCGAGCCAGAAGGCGCCCGCAAGCCCGAGCGGGATCAGGACGGCGCCCGCAACCGCGCGGCGGGCCCTCAGCCTCGCTCGCAGACCTTCCGTCCCGAGCACGGCCCTGATCGGTGACGTGCGGCCGGCGCGTCGCGCCGGGTAAAGCGCCCCGAGGACGGCTGTGATCAACCCGGTCGCCAGAGCGGCGATCGGCGCGAAGGCCGTGAAGGAGAGCTTCCCGACCGGAAAGTCGAGCGTTCGCATCAACTCGATCAATCCGAGCGCCAGCACGACGCCCAGGCCGAGCCCGATCGAGCCGCCCAGAACGCCGAGCAGCGCGGCCTCGCGCAGCACCGAACCGGTGATCTTCCAGCGCCCGGCGCCCAGGGTGCGCAGCATGCCGATCTCCCGGGTCCGCTGGAGGACCGTCATGTTGAACGAGTTGAAGATCAGGAAGCCCCCGACGAACAGGGCCATCGCGGCAAAGAAGTAGAGGATCGCGTTGAAGCCCTGGAGCTGGGACTCCACGTCCGCGCTCTTCTGACCCGGCGTCTCCACCTCGACTCCCTCGGGCAGGCGGTGTCGCAGGTCATCCTGGACCCGGGAGATCGTTTCCGCGCCGCCGGCGACCACAAGGTCCACCTCGTCCCAGACGCGAGGCCTGTCCATCACCCGGCGCGCCGGGCCGAGCGGCATGGTGGCGAAGCCCTGCCCGCCGAAGTCCAGCCCGTTCGAGAACTGGAACAGGCCGACCACACGCAGTCGCTTGACGCCGGCAGGGGTCGCGAGCCGCACGCGGTCGCCGAGCTCGATCTGGTTGGCGTCCGCCCAGCTTCGCTGGAGGTCGATCTCCAGCCCATGATGTGGCCTGCGCCCCGCGACGGTGCGGGCGTCGGCGAGCTCGGCGGCCCTGGTGCTCTCGCCGGCGACGTTGAGCTGCTGGGCTGCGTCAGATGAAGCCTCGCCGGAGCGATCGACCAAGGTGAAGATGCTGAACACGACTCCCTCGGCCATCTCGACGCCGGGCGTCCGCCTGACCTTGGCCAGCGTCGAATGGCGGACGGCGTCGCCTCCCACGCCGGAGACGACCAGGTCGGTTCGCCCGTAGACCGAGTCGAAGAGATCGTTGAAGGTGCGGTGGATGGTCGCCGCGAGTAGCAGGACGCCGAGGATCATCGCCACCCCCAGCACGATCCCGGCGGTGGTCAGCAGGGCGCGCATCCGCCGCGCGCGCACCTGCCGGAACGCGAGGGAGCCGAAGGAGCGCATCAGGTGGTCTCGGGATCCAGCTCGGCCAGTGCCCTGACCACGCGGTCCGTGGAGCCCCCGGCAACCTCCCCGGCGAGCCGCCCGTCGCGCAGGAAGACGACACGCCCCGCGGTCGCGGCGGCGCCCGGGTCGTGGCTGACGATGACCAGCGTCTGTCCCTCGCTCTCGTTCAACTCGCGCAACAGCCGCAGCACCTCGCCGCTGGAGCGGGTGTCCAGGTTGCCGGTGGGCTCGTCGGCGAGCACGATCTCCGGCTCCGTGAGCAGCGCCCGCGCGATCGAGACTCGCTGCTGCTCGCCGCCGGAGAGCTCCGCCGGCAGGTGGCCGGCCCGCTCCGCCAGCCCCACGCGGCCCAGCAGCTCCCTCGTTCGCCGGCGCATCTCCTCGTCGCGCCGCCCCGCGATCAGCGCGGGCAGGAGCACGTTCTCCTCGGCGGTCAGCGAGGGCAGCAGGTTGAAGAACTGGAAGACGAAGCCGATCTTCTCCCGGCGCAGCCTGGTCAGCTCGCCGTCGCCGAGCCCGTCATAGCGCTGGCCGGCGAGCAGGATCTGGCCCGAGCTGGGGGTGTCGAGCGCGCCCGAGCAGGTGCAGGAGGGTGCTCTTCCCCGATCCCGAGGGGCCCATGATCGCGGCCATCTCGCCGCGCTCGATCCCGAGGCTGACGCCGTCGAGGGCGTGGACAGCGGTCTCTCCCTCCCCGTAGACCTTGGTCAGCTCGATGCGTCTGGAGCGCCGGCGTGCCGTCCATGCGCCAGCCACCGCTACTCCGGGCGACCGAGCTCGTCCTTGAGGCGCTCGAGCACCTCGACCGGCGAGGGATCGACTCCCCGGCGAGCGGCGAGGTGGAGCGACAGCAGGTCGCCCAGCATCACCGCCCACAGCAGGCGCTCGGTGCGGCTCTCGCCCTCGGTCTCCACACGGACGACGGCGGCGGAGTGGGCCTCCACCAAATTCGCGGTCAGCTCGAAGCGCTGCCCGACGCGCGGGTGCTGATCCCGGTCCTCCAGGAAGACGGCGCTGAGGCGACCCGCCTCGCCCGCGCCCTCCCACCCGACGATCTCGTGGTGATCGGCCTCGGGCAGCTCGGCCGCGAACGCGGGCAGCTTGGCGTTCTCGTTGATCTGGGTCTTCCAGCGAACCGCGACCGGGACCGTCAGGTCCGCGCCGTAGATCACGGGAATCGACCCCTCGAGCCGCTCGGCCAGCTCGGCGGCGAGCCGCACGAGCGCGTCGCTGGCCTCCCGCAGGTGGGCCGCGGAGCTGTCGATCTCGGTCCGGATCCCGGGGGCGGCTCCGACCAGCGCGGCCACTTCGGCGGCGACGGTGAACAGGTAGCCAACGGCGGCGCGAGGCTCGAGGCCCGCCGGCAACCCGATCACCGGGACGCCGTCACGCCTGGCCGCGGCGGCGAGCTCCCCACCGGTGGTGGCGACGATTCGCCGGGCGCCGAGCGCCGCGGCCGCCTCGTAGCAGGCAATCGTCTCCTCGGTGTCTCCCGAGTAGCTCGAGCAGAGCACGGCGCGGTCGGGGAGCATGCTGGAGGGCAGCTCGTAGCTGCGCACGGTGTCGAGCGGCCGGCTGAGGCGGCTTCCGAACGCGACGGCGGCCAGGTCGCCGCCAATCGCCGACCCGCCCATGCCGCAGACCACGAGGCCTCCGGCTGCGTCGAACGGCTCGAGCTTCGCCGACTCGACTCGCCACAGCGCGTCCGAGAGCTGCTCGGGAAGGGCGAGAACGCGATCGAGCTGCTTGGAGGGATCGATCGCCCGA
>CAWGQQ010000004.1:0-414089 GCA_963824865.1 uncultured Actinomycetes bacterium
CTCGATCTGGTGGAAGGTGCCGCGGTTCTGCCACGGGAAGGGCGGGGTGTCCACGGCGCCGGCGGTGTTGGGGACGATCTGGTCGCAGGTCGAGGGGTCGTCGCAGGTGGCAAAGACCTTCCACTGCGAGGGATTGGCGCTGCCCTGCTTGGCCGCGACCTCGTTGGAGGCGGCGGTGAGGGTTGAGAGCAGTACCTGCCGGCAGGCGGCACGCGCCTGCCGGAAGCCCGCTGCGCTCGACGGATGCGGCTTGGGCCCGCCGCAGTAGATCCGCGAGTAGCGGCCCTTCTCGGGCTGGCCGAGCACGCTGCGGAGGTCCTTCTGGACCTGCGTGCCCCAATCCCAGCCGAAGTCGCCGAAGCCGAGCACCCGGTCGCGGACCAGCGCGAACAGGCTCCTGCCCAGCGCCGGCGAAAACTCCGCGGTCACGAACCGCGGCCACCAGGCGTCCATCAGGGCGACGGCGCCGGAGTACTCATAGATGTTGTCGCCGTTGGAATCGAGCCGCTTGGAGCCCCCGGCGTGCCAGGCGTTGAGCATCTGAACCAGCTGGCCGTTTCGACCGCCCACGCTGCCGATCACCCGCCGCATCCACGGGTAGACGTCCTCGCTTCGCAAATCCGTCGTCGCGGCGAGGTTCGCCGCCCGGGTCAGTCCCGTGAGGTTCACCTTGCCGCCCTGGCGCCGCACCTGGTCGAAGAGCCGCTTCTCGAGGATCATCGCCCGGTGGACGGGCCCGTCCGACCACTCGGTTGGCCCCTTGCGCCACCCGATCGCCTCCTTGTTGTTCCAAGAGATGATGAATCCATCACCCGGGTTGACGGCGCGCGGGCGGCGCTCGGGCGGGACGGCGCTGAACGTGTACGCCTGCGGGTTGAAGTTCCGCCAGTCGGCGCGGCCGTCGCCCCAAAACGGCAGATCGACGTCGGTCCCGGTGCGGTGCAGGGGGTAGCGCCCGGACTGGATGAAGGCGACGTTTCGGTGGTTGACGAAGAACCAGTTCTCGGTCCCGGGGAAATGGCCCATGATCTGCATGAACGAGCTCGGGTCGCGAGCGGCGTTCTCCGACAGCCTCATGAATGAGACCGCGGCGTTCAGCTCGTGGAAGTTGACCGCCTTGGCCTTGGTCAGCGCCACCGGACGGCCGTTGACGCGGGCGAAGGCGAATACCGGCCCGTGCACGGAGCGCATCGTGCGGTAGGTGATCTCCTGCGGCGGTTGTGGATCGACCGGCGACACCGGGGTCGTCACCGTCTGGTCGCGCATCAGGAACGCCCGGCAGCGACCGCGATACAGGTAGTGGGTTGAGTTCCTGGTCGGCGGCGAGCCGTTTGGGTTGCAAAGCCGCTCGACGAAGGTGTCCTGGTTGTCTCCGTTGGCACTCGTGCCGCTCCAGGCGAAGTCGATCCCGTGGCCGATCAGGGGCCACGGGGAGGCGCCGGGGAAGCTCACCCCCGCAGAGTCGATGCCGCCGCCGTGGAGCTCGTACTCGACGAGAATCTGCGGCGAGTAGTAGTCGACCTGGGGCCCCATCGCCGCCAGCGCATGGCCGGTGGACGACAGGTTGGCGCCGACCATGACCGCGTTCGACTCCTCCGTGGGCAGCGACGCCTTGAGGCCCTCGACCGATCGGGCCCAGTCCGGCTGCGAGGCCCGGGCGTCCGCCTGTTCCTGCGCGCTGGGGCCCTCGACCTGCGCGTTTCGCGGCGTGATCGAGCCGGGGGTGGGGATCGCGTTCAGCCCCGGCTTCACCGTCCCGGGCCGGTCGGAGAAGAAGGGGCGCTTGGCGACCACGTAGGCCTCGGGGTCCTCGGCCTCGCGCAGGTCGTGGTAGGGGGCCCGCCAGCCGCTGCCGAACCGCCTTTGGAACGCCGTCTGGAGCTCGGCGTTCACCTCCTCGCCTCCGTTCGAGACCGTGAACTGGGTGACCAGGAGCACCGCCATCGCCGCCGTGTCGGAGATCGTCCATCTCTGCGGCGTCGCGCCGAGCGCCGCGTACTCGGCCGGCATCTCGTTCGGGTTCGTCTTCACCTCGTCGATCCGGGCGTTGATCCCGTCGATGTAGGCGAGGATGTCGGCCTGCGTGCGCCCCCCGGCGGCGCCGAAGCGATCGTCGAGCTTGTTGAACTGGGCGGTCAGCTCCTGGTTTGAGAAGTCCTGGTCGGTGAGCTGCTGTGCGTCGCCCTCGGCGGCGCTCGGCCCCAGCAGGCCCGCAAGGGTTCCCTTCGCGGTGCGCCGGATCGCGTCCATCAGGAAGAGGCGCTCCTCGGCGGTCGCATAGCCCGCCCCGAACATGAGGGCGTAGCGGTTGTCGCCGTAGATGTGGGCCATGCCGTAGGCGGCGTCGCGGTAGATCTCGACGCCGGCGTGGGGCGTCTTCACCGACGCCGTTCCGCCGGGCATGGAGCCGAAGTTCGTGTTCTTGTAGTAGGTGTTGAGGTCGGCCGGCGTGAGCGAGTTGGCGTGGGGCATGATCCCGACGTAGAGCGGCTGCTGGTTGACGAAGCTGTCGGGCGGCTGGCCGCTGGCCTGGTAGGCGGCGAGGTCCGCCGCGGTGATCGACTGTCCCTCGCCCTGGGCGAGCACGGAGCGGAACTGCCCGAAGACCGGCACGTCGAGGGGCGGGGGTGCCTGCGCCCCGGCGGCCGCCGGCCCCGCAGCCGCCACGAGTCCCGCCGCGACGAGCGCGATCGCCGTCCATCTGCCGTGCGATCTGGGCCCCTTCTCCACCGGTGGCGCGATCATATTCCGGCGCTCGCCGGCGTGCGGCAGGGGTGGGCGCGACCGGTCGTTTCGATCAATTCACACGTGGGTAAGAGCGGTATCGGAGGTGATGTCAGATGGCTAAGGACCATGGACCGAGCATCAAGGACGACAAGCAGTACGAGGGGTTGCGGAAGAAGGGCATGAGCAAGCAGAGGGCGGCCTCGATCGCCAACGCGCCCGACTCGTCGAAGAAAGGCGGAAAGAAGAGCGGCAAGGGACGTGGTGGATCGAAGTCGCAGAAGCGAGCGGCCGGCCGAGAGGGCGGCAAGAAATCGAGCTGACGTTCGGCGCCACGGGGTAGTCGGGTCACGATGGCGGCGATCGGCTACACGCTCTCCAGTGAGGAGCATGGTCCCCGCGAGCTCGTCGCCTACGCGCGCCGAGCCGAGGAGGTCGGCTTCGACTTCGCCTCGATCTCCGACCATTTCCACCCCTGGGTCGACAGGCAGGGGAATTCCCCCTTCGTCTGGGCGGTCCTCGGAGGTATCGCGGAGGCGACGGAGCGCCTTCGAGTCGGCACCGGCGTCACTTGCCCGACCACTCGGATCCATCCCGCGATCGTCGCCCACGCAGCGGCCACCGCGGCGGCGATGCTCCCCGGCCGATTCTTCCTCGGCGTCGGCAGCGGCGAGAACCTCAACGAGCATGTCCTGGGCGACCGCTGGCCCGAAACCGCCGTCCGCCAGGAGATGCTCGAAGAGGCGATCGAGGTGATCCGGTTGCTGTGGGAGGGCGGGTTGCAGAGCCACCACGGCAAGCACTACACGGTTGAGAACGCCCGCCTCTACACGCTTCCCGAGGAACTGCCGCCGATCATCGTCGCCGCGGCCGGGCCCCGGGCGACGGAGATGGCCGGGAAGATCGGTGACGGCCTCTTCGGGCTCGTGCCCGACCCGGACGTGATCGAGCAGTTCGAGAAGGCGGGCGGTAGGGGAAAGCCCAGGTTCGGTCAATTGCACGTTTGCTGGGCCGCCTCGGAGAAGGAGGCAAAGGCGACGGCGCGTGAATGGTGGCCGAACGCCGCTCGTCTCCGGGAACCTCGGTTGGGAGCTGCCGCTGCCATCGCACTTCGAAGCTGCATCGGAGTGGGTGGACGAGGATGCGATAGCCCAAAGCATTGTCTGCGGTCCCGACCCCGAACGCCACGTCGAGGGGATCAAGGAATTCATCGATGCCGGCTACGACAACGTCTACTTCCATCAAGTCGGCCCGGACCAGGAAGGTTTTCTTCAGTTCGCCGAGGCGGAGCTACTGCCCCGGCTGCAGTAGCTTCGGCTCAGAACTGAGTCGCTGGCGGCCTAGCGGTATTCGTCGATGAGCTGGCGGGCCATCGACTGTGCTCGATGTGCCGCCTCGAGGTCGCCTTCCGCGGCTGAGACGATGGATCCCTTCATGAGGATGTGCCACGAGCGCGCGAAGGAATCAGGATCTCGCAGGCCTGCTTCCTCGGCGAGCCCACTCACCATGGACCGGATGTTCTCGAGGTGACGCATGCTGGCCTTCCCCAAGGGGTGCTCGGGGCCCATCTCGAGTAGCACATTGATGAAGGAGCAAGCCTCGAAGTCTTCGCGACGGAACCACTCGTCGAAGACGTCGAAGATCGCCAACAGCTGCTCCTCCGGGGTGGAGCCGCGGCTCTTGGCTCCCGCCTCGACAAGCTCATGGGTCCAGCGCTCCTCTCGGCGACTCGAGGAATTCGAGCACGAGGTCGTCCTTCGAAGGGAAGTGACGGTAGAGCGTCGCCTTGGCGACCCCGGCCTTCTCGATCAGCTCATCGACGCCCACCGCCTGGATCCCCCGTCGCGAGAACAGCTCGTAGGAGCTATCCACGATTCGTTCACGAGCCTCGGGCTCCCGCGTGCCCGTTTTGCGCCCTGGGGTCGGCCATATTGCCTACCTTACCACTAGACAGGCCGGTCTGTCTTTGTGCTAGAAAGACCGTTCTTTCTACGACCATTCTTTCTATTCATCGAGGGGGGCAATGAACCGCGTGGTTAATGAGGAGGCGCTTCTGCGCCGCTACGCAACGACCCGCGACCCGCAGCTCAAGGAGGAGCTCGTTCACCGCCTTCTTCCCCTGGCGCGAAGCCTCGCGCTTCGCTACCGCGGCACCCCCGAACCGCTCGAGGACCTGATCCAGGTCGCGAGCCTGGGCTTGGTCAAGGCGCTCGACGGCTTCGATCCTGAGCGCGGCAAGAGCTTCAACGCCTACGCCGCACCGACGATCCTGGGCGAGCTTCGCCGCCACTTCAGAGACCGGGTCTACGAGCTGCGCCTGCCGCGCCACCTTCAGGAGCGAACGATGGCCGTGCGGGCGGCGGCGGCGGCGCTCTCCGAGGAGCTGGGCAGGACCCCAACCGTCTCCCAGATCGCAGAGCGCCTCGAGCTCTCCGAGGAGGAGATCCTGGAGACGTTTGTGGCGGACTCCGCGCGCCACACCCTCTCGCTTGACGCCCCGCGGAGCCGCGAGGATGAAGAGTCGGAGCCGATGATCGAGACGGTGGGGGGGCAAGAGGCGGGCTATGAGCGGGTCGAGGTCCAGCTCGCCGCCCAGGGAGCC
This sequence comes from uncultured Actinomycetes bacterium, assembly GCA_963824865.1. Taxonomy (GTDB): domain Bacteria; phylum Actinomycetota; class Thermoleophilia; order Solirubrobacterales; family 70-9; genus AC-56. Next base: position 5,327 of record CAWGQQ010000004.1, read on the forward strand.
CGGCTCACAGAGCGCGAGCGCGCCGTGCTTCGGCTTCGCTTCGAGGACGACCTGAAGCAGCGCGAGATCGGCCGCCGCCTCGGGGTTTCCCAGATGCAGGTCTCGCGGATCATGCGCACGGCGCTTCGCAAGATTCTCGAGGCGGTGCAAGGGGATGAGCTGTCAGATCGGCCCAGTTTTCCTCTCGAGCAATCGGGTAGTGGCTGTGGCTCCACGCGTGTGGCTCCACGCGATCTCGTCGCGTCCTGTAGGCGTGCGCAGGAGTCCGAGGGCCGACGTGATCGCTCGGAGGCCGCTCGAGCAGCACAGTTCTGCGACTGACGCGGCGCCTGGACGCTGGAGTAGACCGCGCGGGCGATGCCGCTCTCGGATCACCAGGGTGATCCGGCGTCGCGCGGCTCTGGATACGGCGCGGGTCGCCGTCACCGCAGCTGGTGGAGCTGGTCGGGAGGAGCGTCACGGATCGCCCATCGCTGGACGAGATGCGCCCGCGATCGGGGCCCACCGGCTCAGAGCTGCTCGAGGCTCGACAGCCGAGGCGGGATCAGCCGCGTCCGGCGTCGGCATCGAGCACTGCGTCGAGCGCCTGATCGGCAAGAGAACCGATCGATCGAGCTCGCGCACGCTGCACTGCGAGCGCGTCGAGCGCCTGCGGCCGCCGAGACGTCGAGACGTGCCGCGTCTACCGCGACTCGCGCGACCCCGATGACTCGAGTCGAAGTCTTCGTCACGCTGGGGCGCTCGAAGGGCCCGAAGCGCGGGCTGTGGCCGGACCGTAGGACGCTTCGACCGCTGAGCCATCGCTTACCGTGGTGCGGACCTCGAACATGCGCAAGGCAGCAGTAGACGACGTTCCGGCGACGGGTACCGATCCGGTACTGGCAGCGGATGGTCTGCCGTTGCACGTGCCTGTGGCCGGCGGGAGGACCGTCGCGGTCAAGCGCGCTTTGCGGGTCGCGCGAGAAGTCACGCCGACGACGATCGAAGCTGGTGCCGCAGGATCTGAAGCGCGGGACTCCTCGAGAAACTTGGCGAGGCCGGAGACGAGGCCGAGAGCCTGGCATGAACAGCTCGCGGGAGGCGGACACACGTTCGATTCGATACACGTCGAGACTCCGGGCTCACTCGCCTCCGCGACGAATCTTGTTGAACAGCTCGATTAGGCGGCCCTGCTCCTTATTCGTGAGATTGGATCGGCTCCCCTTGGACTTGATCATCAGGTCCCGGAGTTCCCTGCGCTCCTTGGGCGTAAGTCGGTCCCAATACTCTCGACCCACGGTGGCCAGCCATATGACCGCAGCCCACACTTTGGTCCACGGGACACGCCGGGCTGCTTTAAGCGCACGCCACACCCAAAGCGGCATGTACTCCTCCTCTCGCTGTGCAAGGGGCCGGCGTGCCACTGAAGACACGCCGGCCCCTTCACAGCTTGTTCAGCCGTTCGAGTTCCCGGCCAGCTGCTCAGCTGTCTGCAGAACACCGGGACGCTCCTTGTGGCGAAGCTCGTACTCCCGCACCTCGCGGCTCTGCTTCGCGTCCGCGCGGGCCAGGGTCTTCCTGATCTCATCGACCGTCAGCTCGTCGTAGCCAGGCCATGGCTCGTCCTTACGCAGAAAATCGATGCGGTTGAGCACAGTTGAGCGGTTCTCGTGTCTGCGCTCATAGGCATCCACCTTGGCCAGATCCACCTGCGAGAGCTCGCTGAGCTTTCCGACAACCTCATCCACGTTCAGCGAGTCGTAGTTAGCGATGGCCAGATCTGCCTCAGAGGCAATTGCTCCCTTTAGCTCACCCTCGGCCTGAGCGACGCCCGGGAGCCGTCGCGCTTGTCGCGCGGCATCGCGAGCCTGGGAGCGAGCCTTTTTCGCGGCCTTCTTGGTCGTTCGCCCAGCGCTCTTTCCAGCACCACGGACCGCCTCCGCGGCACCCGTCTTGGCGAGGTCATAAGCAGGCTCGCCCTTGAGCTCCGAGCGAATCACCTTGTCCACAAGCGTGGGGACTCTCTCTTGGAGGGCGGCGAGCATGCGCTCCTCGTCCTTCCGAATCGAGGCGGCGAGCCGCGCCGTCTTCTTGTCGCCTATGCGACTGGCGAAGTGCTCAAGCGCCCGATACGTGGCGATCTCGAGCGCCTCCGTGGCGCTCTCGTCCTTGGCGTTCTTCAACAGCTTCTCTTCGCCGCTGGCGCCGCGAAGAAGATCAAACGGACCCTTACCGAGGGCGAGGGTCTGACCAACGAGGCTCTGCAGTACCCCGATCCCCGCAGCGACGATGCTCTGACTCTCGCCGAGCTCCTCCAGCCGCTGCTGGAGGCTCGTCGCGTGGGACTTGGTCTCGCGCAGGTGGCGTTCGAGGTCTGTGCGATAGCCGCCTCGAGGCGTCATCGCGATATGAGCCTGCAGGGTTCGCGCCAGAGCCTGCTCGGTTGCGTGGGCTTCGTTGAGGTATTGAATTGTCTTCTGGGCTGAATTCATAGGGTGCTCCTGTCGTATCTAGTGATTGGTGGCTGTCGATGGGCTGAGTCGCCCGCTGTGGTTAGGAGCGACCGTTCCGATCGCCGTCGTCGCGGCTCTCGGTGTACGGATCGCTCGATCCGGACTTGGCCAGACCGCGACTAATGAAATAGGCGCCGGCGACGATGGCGACGTAGAGCCATGCCTGGCGGGCGATGAACTCGTCGGTCCCGTTGGTATCGCCACCCTTGATAACGGCGGCGCTGACGAGAATCGCTACCACGACGCCGACCATTGCCCAAAACTCGGTGGTCTTGAAGGCCTGCTTGGTCTCAGTCGTCAGGCGGCGAATCCGGCCATCGCGGCGGATCGGATCGGTGCGCACGGCACCGCGCTTGGTTCCAGCTTCCATGGGTGCTCTCCTGTCTTGCGGTGTTCCCGCCTGGGCCGTGCAAGGTGACCGTCGGTCACTCTCGCCCCTTTGCTCCCAGACCGGATGGAGGTTGCTTCGCGTTACGGCGAAGCGATGCTGCCTCGCTTTTCATCGCTTACCCCCGCTGAGAGAAATTGAAACAACGTCCCGGCAACGCCGCACCAGGAGGGGCAGGGCGACGCCAACCGGATCACATACTGGTGCCGTACCTGCCAGGGCTGACCCCCTCAGTCTCGCCAGAAATGGGTCACGGAGGGCAGCACCGAGCCGGTCAGCTTTGGGGCGCGGCGTTGATCTCTGAGTCCTCGGCGAGTGCCTGTCGAAGCGCGTCCATGAACGGGACCGGCCTGACGTCGAACAAGGCCGCTCCCGAGCCATCGGTGACGACGGTCGGGGTGGACAAGCCCTCGATTAGCGGGCGGGCGACGCCTGGGTCGACCGGCGTAACAAGGCCGATCCAGAGCGAGGACAGCCACGGGGTGATCAGCGGCACGGGAACCCTGGGACGCCGGCGCACACCGAGTGCGTCGGCCATCAGATCCAGCATGTCGCCGTAAGAGAGAATGTCGGGGCCCCCGATCTGGACCTCCCGCCCCTCGGAGGCGGCCACGTCAGGCGCAGCCGCCAGGTAGGCGATCACCCCGTCGATCCCGATCGGCTGCGTCGGCTGCCCCAGCCACGCCGGCCCGATCATGGCGGGGAGCCGCTGCACCAGATAGCGAAGCGTGCGGTAGGACTCGCTGCCCGCTCCGACGATCATCCCGGCGCGGAAGTAGGTCAGCGGCGGCCCAAACTCGGAGAGGATCTGGGCAGTTCGCCGGCGGCTGCGGAGGTGCTTCGACTGCGGGCGGTCGCCGAGGCCGCCGAGGTAGACGACCCGGCCGACCGCCTCGCGCTTCGTCATCTCCGCGAAGTTTCGGGCGCCCTGCCGCTCCCGCTCCTCGAAGTCGCCCGCGGCCCCGCGGCCCATCGAGTGGACCAGGTAGTAGGCGACCTCGACGCCGCACCCGGCCCCGCGCAGCGCCTCCGGATCGAGCACGTCCGCCTCGTGCAGCTCGAACCCGCGGTCGGCCAGCTCCGGCGCTCGCGATCGATCGCGGACCAGGCAGCGCACCTCCCAGTCTCGATCGGCGAGGGCAGAGGCGAGGCGCCCGCCCACGAATCCGGTGGCCCCGGTGACGAGGGCGCGGCGAGCCACGCTCACGAGCTCCTTTGCGTCGCGAGCGTCGACGCCTCTGTGCCGGTCGGCGGCAGCTCGAGCCCTGCGAGCGAACGCAGGAACCCGCGAAACACGAGACGGTGGATTCTGGCCTGCGTCTGCCCATATAGCCAGGCCCCCGCCGGGGCGAACCAGCCTCTTGCGCGGATCCGTGGGTAGTAGCCCTCCACCTCCATGCGCACGAGAAAGCGAGTCCTTCCGGCCTTCCCGCCATCGCGCGCCACCCGCTGGATGCGAATCCGGAGGGACCCCCGTCCACGTCCCTCACGTGCCACCAGCAGGCCTCGCTCGATGTCCCACCCAACCTCGGCCCAATCGGAGCCCTCGCTATACCGGGGGGCGCGGAAGCGCAGGAGCGCCGCCCGGGGGAGGAGCAGGACGATCGCCTGATGCCCAGCTCCAAAGCGGACCCGCAGCAGCCCGAGCGAGATGCGGCAGAGGAATCGCCGGTACTCGCAGGCGACCCGCTTCAGCAGGACGCTCGTCACCAGGGGCCTGGAAGCCTCGGCCGGGACCAGCAGCTCAGCGTCGTGGACGGAGCCGACCGGCCCACGCCGAGCTACCTCCTCCCGCCCGCCCGGGATCAGCTCGACACCCAGGCCTGCGCTCGCGTTCGGCACTCGGCTCCCCGCCGTCGTCGGCGCCATCCGGCCAGCTAACGAGAAGGAATGCGAACCGTTGCGGGTCAGGCTCTGGCGCGCGTTCGAGCCGCCTTCTTGGCGCTCTCGCTGCGGCGCTTAGCCTTTTGCTTCCGTGTCCGGGCAGCCTTCTTTGCCGCGGCCTTCCGCTTCTGGGGTCCATGGTTGAGGCGATCTTGAATCTCGACCACTGCCCCTGATAGGTCAGCCACCGCGCGGCGGGCTGCCTTCGGCGCGGCCTTGGGGCTGTTCCGAACAGCCCCGGCGACTTCCTTGGCACGACTCTTCCGCACTCCGAGCGATCGCATCCTGTTGAACAGATCCTTGTCCATCTTGGTTGCCATATCTGCTCCTTTCGGTTCGAACGGCACCTACCCACCCCTGCGGTGATTCCCGCCTGGGCCGTGCAAGGTGACCGTCGGTCACTCTCGCCCCTTTGCTCCCAGACCGGATGGAGGTTGCTTCGCGTTACGGCGAAGCGATGCTGCCTCGCTTTTCATCGCTTACCCTCGCTGAGAGAAATTGAAACGCGGCATGAGGAAGGCCCAGGATTGCGGGCCTTCCGAGCGCTCGCCAGGGTCGCGGATGAGCCTGGCCTGACCGACTCGCTTGTCTGAATTCGCGGCCGCCGATCTCCGTATCGGGCGGCGACAGGTATTACTCGACCAACAGCGACGCGCCGATGCCCGCCAAAGTGCCGTACAAGGAGAATTGCGCGAAGAAGTTGCGCCAGAATCCGCGATAGCGAACGGTCTGGAAGAGCATCAGCCCGACGATGTGCGCGAGATTGGCCAGCCCTACGGCGCCGGCAATCAAGAGGCGGGCAGCGCAGCCGCTTAGACCGCTGCTCGACAGGCCCTCGTCCGTCGAAAGATCGCTGCAGGAAGCGGCCAGCACGATGAGAACCGCCGTGCCCAGGACAGCGACCCCAATGCCCAGCAAATCGCGGGTCGAGAACGGCGGCATGTTCTCTGAGCGATCTCGAGCTTCGGCGCCTCCCGGGGCTTCATGTCCAGCCTCAGCGCGATCTGCACCAACAACCTCGTCGCTCTTGGTGTCCAAGACGAAGTGAGCTATCGGCTGCGAAAACCGCTCCCTCGCACGATCGAACAGGTCCTCCTCCATCCATGCCGCGTCCTCGGCGGGGCGGGTCACGATCAGGATTTCCTCTGCCGGGAACTCGCGCAGCGCGTCCTCGATCGCCAGGATGGGGTCCGAGTCGCCGATCCGCGGCTCCGTCACGAGTTGCACCCCAGCCTCTCTTGCCTCCTCGGCGGCTGGCTCGCGCTGTTCGTCCGCATGGGCGATCGCCTCGTCTACGGCCCCCGCAGCCTGCTCGAAGCGTGACCCCGCGAGTGCCGGGACCACCACCATGGCCTTGGTAGGACGACCCGCCGCGCGGCGGTCGATCTCGCGCCGGACCGGCTCGCTGATATTCGAGGAGGTGGCTACGACCAGCAGGCGGAAGTCGCGGGGGGTCCCCTGGCCCTGCTGAGGATCATCACGTCCCATGCCACGCCAGCTACCCCAGGGTGAGCGACGAAAACGACTCGCGTCCGTAGAGCCGAGGCTCGCTTACCGGGCGGCGGTCTTGCGCGCCGACCGAAGCCGCTAGGTGTCTGACGGGTCTCGGCGGGCTTCTCTCAGGAGCGCCGATACGCGCTGGCGCGTCACGCCAAATCTCTCCGCGATTCCCTCCATCGTCATCCCCTCTTCGTGCAGGACGAGGGCCTCTGCTCGACGAACACGAGCACCTAACCCATCGAGCGTTTGTTTGCTCTCGGTGACGAGCTGGACGAGAAGCGGCGGCGGTGCGGCTTCGACTATCTCCGTGTAGGACAGCCCGTCCGCGTGCTGCCGCTGGATCTCGGCGATTCTCCGCTTAATCAGGGCGAGGCGCTCAAGGTTGGCCTCGAGGACGCGATCCAGGTCCGATAGCGCCTTTCCGAATGGATCGTCAGCGACCACGCCAAGGAAAATAGCCGGATCGACCGGGATTGACAACCCCCCTTGCAGCAATAGCCATTGCGGCAATGGCTATTGCGCTATGATGCTCACTCGGCAAACGGGCATCTCCCGGTGCTCACGACAGGCACACCGGGACGCCCGGCGCCATAGGGAACTAGGCGCTCGACCGCCTCGGGAGAGCGCATAGGGCTCGGGACATTTCGCCGTCGTCCAAGGAGGTGTCAATTGCTTACGAAGTCCGCTTCACAACGGCTCTCGGGGGGCGAGCTCGGGAATGGTGGTCTCAATGAGGACGCGCTTCTGCGCCGCTACGCAACGACCCGCGACCCGCAGCTCAAGGAGGAGCTCGTTCACCGCCTTCTTCCCCTGGCGCGAAGCCTCGCGCTTCGCTACCGCGCCACCCCCGAGCCGCTCGAGGACCTGATCCAGGTCGCGAGCCTGGGCTTGGTCAAGGCGCTCGATGGCTTCGATCCTGAGCGCGGCAAGAGCTTCAACGCCTACGCCGCGCCGACGATCCTGGGCGAGCTTCGCCGCCACTTCAGAGACCGGGTCTACGAGCTGCGCCTGCCGCGCGACCTTCAGGATCGAACGATGGCCCTGCAGGCGGCGGCGGCGGCGCTCTCCGAGGAGCTGGGCAGGACCCCAACCGTCTCCCAGATCGCAGAGCGCCTCGAGCTCTCCGAGGAGGAGGTCCTGGAAACGCTTCAGGCGGACTCCGCGCGCCGCACCCTGTCGCTTGACGGCCCGCGGAGACTCGAGGATGAAGAGCCGGAGCCGATGATCGAGACGGTGGGGGGGCAAGAGGCGGGCTATGAGCGGGTCGAGGTCCAGCTCGCCGCCCAGGGAGCCCGGCTCACAGAGCGCGAGCGCGCCGTGCTTCGGCTTCGCTTCGAGGACGACCTGAAACAGCGTGAGATCGGCCGCCGCCTCGGGGTTTCCCAGATGCAGGTCTCGCGGATCATGCGCACGGCGCTTCGCAAGATTCTCGAGGCGGTGCAAGGGGATGAGCTGTCAGATCGGCCCCAGTTTTCCTCTCGAGCAATCGGGTAGTGGCGACGCCTCCCTCCGCTCGGCTCAGAACAATCTGATCAGCAGGTTCAGCCTACTCCGGCTCCGGGGCTTCCTCGCCAGGCCACGAGCCCGTGAGCCGCTGATAGCCATGTCGCGCCCCGTGGTCAAAGAAGCCACGGGCGAAGCGAAAGATGGCTCCTTCCAGGAGCAGAGCGCCTGCGAGCTTGGCGTATCTAACCTGGCGGTGCTGGGGTTCCGGAGGTTCCTGCTCGTCGATCAGGCCCCAGATCTGCTCGAAGACCTTCTTTCCGATAAGGCCAGCCAGAAGGCCGCCAATGATGCTGACGGGGAGGAAGAGGAACTTCATTCGAACAGCTTGCTTCGGAACTCCTCGCTGGCTGCCACGGCAGCGGCCACTCCGACAGCGCCGAGACTGGCGAGGATCAGCATTCGCTTGGCCCGGCGCTTCTTGGGCTTCTGGCGGCCGCTCTTGAGCGCCTCACCTGCCTTCTGGAGCGAGAGCGCCGACTGGCGCAGCTGGCGACGGATCTTCTCGTCGCGAGCGGGCTCGACGCGACGCTTCTGGGCGCGCTCGTAGGCCTCGCGCAGGTTCTCCACCGCGTCGAGGAGGTTGTCCTGCACGTAGGCATTTTGCAGCAGCCGCTCGACGTACGGCCCGAGGCGGGAAGCGCTCTCAGTCGCAGTCATCAGCCCCCGAGCTTGCGGTTGGTGAGGCCTGACAGGAGCACCTCCACCGGCGAGCGATTCGCCCTGTCAGCCTGTTCGCGAGTGCGGCGGACCTCCTCATTCAACACCGCGAGCTGCTGGCTCGTCGAGCCGACCTGAGCGGCAACGTGTCCGAGCGCCTTGCCGGTCTTCGTGAGCTTGCTGCGACGGGGCACTGGCACACCGAAGACCCTGCGGGTTTTGACGCGGCCACTGGCGAGCGCGAGGCCTCCGGCGAGGCCTGCGAGGGCGGCGCCACCTGCGATCGCCGGGCCCTTGGCCTTGCCGGCTGCCTTTCCGACGGTCTGGCCGGTGCTTTTCGCGACTCGCTCGACAGCCTGTCCCGTCTCCTGCGCCCGAGTCCGGACGGTGCGCCTCACCGCCTTTGAGCGGCTCTGAGCGGAGCTACGCGAGCGCGAGCGTGTGGCCGCGCCTGAGCTCCGAGCGCCAGTGGACCGGCCTTGCGAGCGTGCCCGCGTCCCGCCACTCGCTCCGTTGGCCGACCCGGCCCTGCCACCTTGGCTCGAGCTACGGGTCCGCTTGGCCGCGGTCGGGCGACTTTTGGTCTTTTGTGCATTGGTCTGAGCCATCCGGGGCCTCTCTTCCGTGTCGCTTGTCCTGCACTCAATCGCCTACCCCGAGGTCTCCCCGGTGAAACGCGTCTTTTCGCGCTCGGCTAGCGATCGCCGCCGAGCGTCTTGCGGGCTGCCCGTTCGTGCAGCTCTTCAAGTCGTCGGCGTTGCTCTTCGGCGCGCCGGCCAAGCGCCGTGAAATCGAACTGCTCAAGACGCGAGTCCGCCGAGGCGACCTCGGCGAGAGCTCGCCAGAGCTGAAGCTTGCCGCTGACTCCCGTGATCAGCAGCTCCAGCTCGAGAAGACCGCTGAGCGGGGATCGGCCGAATACTCGGTCGTTGAGTTTCATGCGGCCGGCCTTCTCACCGAACCAGCCGATCGCCGTCTTCAGCAGCGACGGTTTCAGGTACAGAGCCGCCATCAAGTCACGCAGGGTCTGGCGGTCAGACTCAATTTCGGCTGCGATCTCGCTCAGGGGCCCGCCCGGCGAGTCCCCCGACATGCGCTTTGCTAGGTCCAGGCCGGCGGTCGCACCAGCGAAGTGGTCGCTGAGGTAGACGTCGAGCAGATCTCGATCGAGCACGCACTGCCACCTATTGCCGGCCGGGTCGCTCCCGCGTTCCTTCGGCTTGATCCGTCCCTTCTGACCCCGCGTCCGGATCGATCTCAGCAGCATGCTCGGCGTGGCCACGGGCCGTTTCCCGCTCGCGCTCAGCGGCGCGCGATCGCGACTCGGCCTCAGCCGCCTCCCTGCGTGCCCGCGCGGCTTGCTCGTCAGCGCTTGCGGCCTCCTTGTCGGCTTCGAGCTGACGCAGCTCCGCCTCTTCGCGGTGCTCGCCGGCGATCTGGCGGCGGTCATCGAGCTTCTGGTCGCGGGTCCTCTTCAGCGCTGAAGCAAGCAAGGCGATTACGATCACAGCGCCGATCACGATTAGAACAACTGCGACTGTGCTCATGACTCAGTCTCCTTCCAGTTGACCGTTATCGAATAGGTCGTCTCGTTCTCGCCGACGCACTCGGCGCCGACGGTCATCACCGTCGTCGGCCCTCGCGGTTACCCCTTCACGCCAGTGGCAAACGGGTGCGTTTAAAGGGAAAACTGGCGGGTAACTGGCTCCCTCGAAAGGAGGCAGAGACATGTTGTGGCTGATCCTTGGAATCATCCTGCTCGCGATCTCAATCGCTGGCGGCGCGATCGTGCACCCGATCATCTTCGTGCTCGCCTTGGTGGCGCTGTGGATGGCGTTCAGCGGCTGGCGCGGGCGAAGCACAATCTGAGGCCGCCCACCGAATCGCCGGTGAGATCCTTCCCGGAGGCGGGCCGACGCGAAGACGGTGCATTGTCAGGAAGCTGCCTTCGTTCCGTGGTTCAAAAGGCCAGGGCGGGGAAACCGCGCCCATGGAGAGGCGGTTCCCCTGGGGCGATCCGGCCGGGAGCATCCGTTTCGGAGCAGCCAGGGCCTGAGGCATCCCGCCTCTCCGTATTTCGAGCCCGCGTGCGTTACCTGACGACACGCGGGCGGCATTAGACCCGAGGCAAGGAGAGAACCATGAGCATCAAAGACAAAGTGACCGGTAAGGCCAAGCAGGTTGCCGGCGACATAGCGGACGAGCCGTCGCTTCGCCGCAAAGGTCGCAAGGAAGAGCAAAAGGGCAAGAAGAAGGAGGAGCTCGAGCGCGCCGACAAGAAGGCCGACGAGAAGGCCGAGGAAGTCGCAGACCTCGAGCGACGGACCTGAAGCGGATTCGCTTCAGACGTTTCGTTCAAAGGCCCGGGCTTGCGCCCGGGCCTTTGTCTTTGCCCCCACCCACTCGGACCAAGAGATCTTGCGACGCGCGGATAGCCTTCCCACGTGAGGTGGCGCCGGGTGAAGAAGCCACGCGATGTGATCGACCAGCGGGGGGCGAGCCCAGCTGGTGGTCGTCCCGGCGGCGGCATGTCGCGGCTGCCAGTGCCAGGCGGGCTCGCGCTCCCGGGCGGGCTAGGGATCGTGGGCGTGTTGATCTACATCGCGATTCAGGTGTTTTTCAGCGGAGACGGGGGAGGCTTCAATGTCCCCACGGGCTTCAGCCCCGGCGTGGAGGCGCCCGGCCAGCCGACGTCGGAGGGGATTCCGCCGGCGCAGGACCCGCAGCGCCATATCAAGGAGTTCTCGACCTACGTGTTCACCGACACCCAGCGCACGTGGGAGGGGACCTTCCGGCGCGATGGAGAACCATACGAGCACGCCCAGCTGGTCCTCTACAGCGACGCCGTCAACACCGACGGCTGCGGCAGCGCCACCTCGGCCGTTGGCCCCTTCTACTGCCCCGCCGATCAGCGGGTCTACCTCGACCTGAGCTTCTACGAGGAGATGGCCAACCAGCTCGCGGCACCGGGCGACTTCGCCTGGGCCTACGTGATCGCCCACGAGATGGGCCACCACGTGCAGGAGGAAACCGGCATGAGCGAGGAGGTTGAGCGGCTCGGCCGCGAGAACCCAGACGATGCCAACGAGCTCTCAGTGCGCCTGGAGCTGCAGGCCGACTGCTACGCCGGTGTCTGGGGCAACACAGTCTTCCAGCAGGGCGACCTCCAGGGCGGCGACCTGGAAGAGGCGTTCACCGCCACTGAGGCCATCGGCGACGACCGCCTTCAGAAGCAGGCCACGGGGCACATCGATCCCGACAGCTTCACGCACGGCACCTCCGAGCAGCGGCGGACCTGGTTCACCACCGGATATCGCAGCGGAGACCCGGCCGCCTGCGACACCTTCTCGGTCGACCAGCTCTGAGTCTGCAGGCGAGTGGCAGGGGCGTGCGGGCGAATCGCCTACAGCGGCAGCTTCCCGCGTCCTCGCCGGCCCGTCTCGGCGCTCTTGTTCGTCGCCCGACGGGAGGTGCCGAACGCCTTCTGCAGCAGCCGCCCCAGCGGGCCTGGGGCTTCTGACCCCGTTCTTTGCCCGGCCCCGAGAGTTCTGTCTACTCCTCGTTGCGGGTACCGCGATAAGCGTGGGAGAAGGAAGGCCAAGACAAGCAACACGAGGCAGACACCGATGATTACGGCGATGGTCATCTAGGACTCTCTTTCTTGGTCAGCTCAGCTTCCGCTCTTTGTCAGCGGCTTGCTCGTCGTGACGGGCGGCCGCCCGACCTTCTCGCTGTACTCGTTGTTCGTGCTCATCCACCTGCTCAGCATGCCTCTCGGCCTGCTCGGCGTGCTGCTCGGCGATGGCGCGGTGCTCGGCCGCCTGGCGCCGATGCGTATCGACCGACCGCCCCAGCTCTTGAGCCTTCGCCGCGTGAGCGTCCGCCTCTTGACGGTGACCCGCTGCTTCGGAAGCAAGCCGCTCTCGAAGAACCGTCCGCTGCTCCGCCCGGCGCCGGATGTAAGCGATGGAAACCGCGAGTGCGATCAACGCGACTACGACTATGGCGATAACGAGAATCGTTGACATGCCCCACCGCTACCCCCTCCAACCCCAAAGTAACCATGGGGAGCGGCTTGCGTCTCACGCTCTTGTTGCAAGCCCGCGAGGGTGAAGCTCAGGCCTGAAAGCCGAAACCCTGGCGGGTGCGGTTGCCGAAGCCGTCGCGGCCGGCGCGGAACGGGATCTGGACCTGGTCGCCGGGGTTCGCGCGGACCTCGAAGCGGCCGCCGGGCCCGGCGTTCACGGTGACCCGCCGGCCGTCGACGATGAAGGTCACCTGGCCAGAGGCGGCGCTGCGTGGGCGGTGGAGGAGGCTCGCCCGCCTATCCGGGACCGGGTCGCCGATCTCCTCCCGGACCCTTGCCCGCGGGTAGTCGAGGACGACCGCGACCTTCCCCGGCGGCGCCGCGACGCGTCGCGGGGAGAGCGCCTCGGAGGGGCGCAGCTTGAACGGGTTCGAGGCGATTGCGTAGCGGTTGGCGGTGATCCGGAAGCGGTACTCGCCGAGGGGTTGGTCGAGGGGCGGGTCCCACCGGGCGTGGTAGAGGCCGTCGTCGTTGACCCTCCACAGCACGGCGAGGCCGAGATCCGAGTCGACGGTTCGCCAGCCGCCGGTCGCGGTGCGGCGCTGGATCCGGACGAAGGCGCGGTCGAGCGGGCGGTCGAAGCCGCGCACCCCGCCGTTCCAGCCGAAGCAGGACGTATCCCAGCCGCCAGGCTGCCGGGCCGAACTGAGTGGCGACGCTGGCGCTCGCGGCGCCGAGCGGGAATGGGGCGGCGTTGGCGACGACCCCGTTGCGGGGGTCGTACGGGTAGGGCGGCGGCGCCGGGCTGGCCCTCGACCAGGCTCCGGGTGAGCTCGACCAGGGCCTCCTGCAGCGCCACCCCGCTGGCGCGGCCAAAGATGGTCGCCCCGCCCTCGTAGTGCTGGGCGTCGTACTCCTGCGGGCGTCGTGAAGTAGTCGACGTACTCGTTCGCGAGGCCGGAGATCACGGCGCTCGTTGACGCCGGAGCCGCCGGCGGCGGCGACGACCGCGCCTCGCACCCGGCGCCCCATCTCGGCGGTCATCTCGCCGGGGATCGAGACGATCATCCGCGGGCCGATCCGCAGCGCCATCAGCGGCACGGCGTCGGGGACGTCGACCGGGAGCGGGGTCTGGATCTTGACGCCGTGGGGGCCCGAGCCGACCGGGAGGTGGTGGCCCTCGAACGGCACCCCGGTGACGTCGAAGAGCGGCCCGCGGCCCTCCTCGGAGCCGGTGAACTGCGGCAGGCCGAACACCCCCTCGTCGGCGACCGGCCCGGCGGCGGTCTGCTGGCCGCACCAGCACATCCGCGTCCAGCGGCGCTCCAGGACCGGGGTCGCGTTCATGTGCTGGCCGGCCTCGCGCCAGGCGCGCATGAACGCCTTCGCCTCGACCGTGCCGACATAGTCGGCCGCCGCCGGGCCGGCGCGGTGAAGGCCCGCGGTCTGGTCGCCCTCGTCGGTGTTGCCGTAGACGTTCACCACCTCCTGGCCGGGGGGCACGTTTCCGGCGCGGCGGATCGCATTCTCGACCAGGTGGGTGGCGGCGCCGTGGTGGTCGCGGTTGTAGTAGGTGAACTGGAACCTGACCACGGTGCCGTGGTCGGCGAACGTCGACCACATCCCCACCGGCACCTGGCGCCCGCCGATCGTCTTGTCGACCCGCAGCACGTTGACGTCGGGGTCGAGCGTGTGCAGGCGGCCCTGCGGGTCCTGGCTGGCGCTTCCCTCGCCGAAGTCCTCGTGGATGCCGTGGTTTCGGAGGTGGGCCTCGACGGAGCGGTTGTCGGTCAGGTTGGGGATCTGGGTCTTGCCCCAGCCGAGCTTCCCGGGCCCGAGGTTGGCGTCGGCGCGCCGGATCGCCAGCGCCAGGCGGCGGACCATGAAGGTGTAGAGCTGCGGGTCGAGGTCGCCGGCGAGCTGGAAGTCGGTCGGCGAGTTGATGGTCATGAAGACCGTGTTGAAGGTGGAGAAGTTGAAGAAGCCGGTCGGCCCGGAGTGGGTGTGGGAGGCGGAGTCGAGGACGTTTCGCTGCGAGAAGCCGAGCTCTGAGACCCGCTCGGCCGCCTCGGCCATCATCCCGCCGGGGATGCCGCCCAGGTCCTCGGCGACCAGGGCCACCTTCTGGTTGCCCCGCTCGAGCACGATCACCCGCGCCCAGAGCCGGGTGTGCTGGCCGGCGGACTTGGCGTCGGAGCGAACCCAGCCCATCATGTAGTAGCCGGTCGGCGGGGTGATGTCGGCGCGGCCGACGCCGACCTTGAGCTGGGGGGCGGCGCTCGCGGGCGCGGCGAGCACCACCGCCGCGGCCACGGCGCCGAGCGCGGCGAGCGCGGTCCTTCGCCCCAACCGGGGCCCGATGACGCTTCCCCACGCCGGCTTGCCCCTCACGACACCACGAAATCTATCGCCAGGGCGCCGGGGCCGGCGCAGTGTTGGGCGTTCAGCTCGCGGGAGCTGAGGCTCCCTCGGGGATCGCGCCGACGTTCCTCATCAACGTCAGCGTGTCCCAGTGGGTCCAGGACTCGGCGATCTTGCCGCCCTCGTAGCGGTCGATGGTGATGCCCCCTACGGGGTCGCCCTCTTCATGGCTGGGCTGCAGCCCCATGAACTCGTTTTCGAACGTGCCCTGGCCGCTCCAGCGGATCACGACCTTGTCGCCGGCGGCGAAGATGTCCTCGATCGTGATGTGGATGTCGGGGAAGGCTGCGCGGTAGCCGGCTGATCGCCAGCTTGGAAGCCTCCCGTCCCCGTCGCCCGTCAGCGGGTCGTGGCCGACGAAGTCCTCGGTGGTGTCCTCGTCGATGACGCTCAGGTTCCCTCGGTTGAAGGCCTCCTCGATCCCGCGGCGCGAGGTGGCGATGTTCTCTTGGGACATATGCGACTCCTCCCGGTTGGCTGTCGAACCGACCCTACGCCCTCGGGTCGCCGCGCGCAAGGGGGGCGCGCGGCCAATCAGCCCAGGCGCGTCGATCGCGTCCGGCACGCCCTCCTGGGCGGTGGGAAAGCGGGGCACCCAGCCGAGCTCGGACTTGATGCGGGCGTTGGAGCTCCTGGCCGATCGGGTCACGGCGAGGACAGGATCGGCGCCCGCGGCGAGGCGAGCGAGCCAGGCGGGGAGGCGGCGCGGAGGGCCCTTGCCGAGGGCCGTCGCGGCGAGGGCGATGAAGTCGTAGAAGCGGATCGGCTCGTCGTCGACGACGTGGTAGAGCGCCCCGGCGGGGGCGCGCTCGGCGGCGTCGGCGCAGGCGCTCGCGACGTCCTCGACCCTGACGACGTCCCACCAGTTCTCGCCCGATCCGATCACCGCGAAGCGGCCCGGCTGACGCAGGCGGTTCGACGAACTCCTCCACGAACCAGCCGCCGGCGCCGTAGACGTGGCTGGGCCGGATGATCACGTCCTCCAGCGAGGACTCGCGCACCAGCCGCTCGCCCTCCTGCTTGGAGCGCCCGTACTCGGTCTCGACCGGGAGCTGCGTCTGCTCGTCGAGCAGCGCCCCGTTCGCATCCCCGGTGACCACGGTCGAGGTGAAGACGATCCGCCGCACGCCGGCGGCCTCGCAGGCGGCGATCAGGGCGCGGGTGCCCTCGACGTTGACCGCCTGGATCCTCGCCGGGTCGCGCTGCGAGGCGATCTCGGCCGCCAGGTGGACGACGCACTCCGGCTTGGCGGACTCGACCGCACCGGCGAGGGATCCGGCGTCGGTGAGGTCGCCGGTGACCGCGGCCGTGCCCGACGGCTCGGAGCCTTCGCGGCGGACCAGAGCGTGCGACCTCGTGGTCGCGCGCCGAGCAGCTCGTCGCAGACCGCTCTGCCGAGGAAGCCGCTGGCGCCGGTGACCAGGAGTCTCACGCGGCGAGTCTAAGGCCGGCGGCTTGCCGCAACTAAAGGGCCTCGAGCGCCTCCGCGATCGGCTTCTGGCCCCCGAGCAGGTCGAATGACTTGCCGATCGTGTTGTCGGCGTCCAGGCAGGCGGCCAGGGTCGCGGCGACGTCGTCGCGGGGGATGTCGCCGATCCGCTCGAGCTCCTCGGCCGCCTCGATCCGCCCGGTGCCCGAGTCGTCGGTGAGCATGCCGGGGCGGACGATCGTGTAGTCGAGGCCGCTGGCGATGAGGGCCTCGTCGGCCTCGAGCTTCGCCTCGTAGTAGGGCTGCATCTCCGGCCCACGGGCGGCCGGGTCGCGGGCGCCCATGGCGCTCACCATGAGGTAGCGGCGGATCCCCAGGGACTTGCAGGCGTCGATCAGCTTCACGGCGCCGCCGTAGTCGACGGTCCGCTTTCGGGCCGAGCCGCTGCCGGGACCGGCGCCGGCGGCGAAGACGACCGCGTCGCAGCCGGTGATGCTGGTCGCGATCGCGTCGGTGTCGAGGTTCTCGAGGTCCGCGCCCACCGGCATCGCGCCCACCGCCTCGAGGTCGGAGGCCTGGTCCGGGTTTCGGATCAGGCCGAGGCCGCGGTCGCCGCGCTGGGAAAGCAGGCGGAGCAGGCGCAGGGCGATCTTCCCGTGCCCACCGGCAACCGCCACGTCCATCGCCATGGCCGAATACTTATCAGGCGGAACCGGCTGGGCGCCCCGGCGCTCGGGGATCCGGGGCGCCTTACGGCCGGAGCGTCGGGCGCCAGGGGAAGGCGCGATCGCGGGCGCGCGCGTACGCGCGGCGCAGGAAGCGCCGCTGCCGTCGCGACCGATGCTCGCGTCCCGCCTTGGTGAACAGGTCCCATCGCGCCACGGCGCTGTCCGCCTGCGGCGACTCCACTCGACGGCACTTCTCCAGCAAACAGGGCTCCTCGCGCCCCAGTGGGGCGTTGCATCCTTGCCCTGGTGGACAGCAAAGCTTCATCTTCTAACTCCAGCCCTCGCTCGCGAACCGCCGGCCAGCGCGCGAAGCTCTGTCGTTGTGAGCGTGCATACCCCGGTGGGTCCGCTCGTAATCCCTGACAACCCGTCCAGACGGCCCATTGGCAAGATCGATGACATCGCGAGGGCCTGGCGCCCCGCTAGCCTCGGTTGCGATGGCCGTCGACCGCTCGCTCGCGAACGAGAGCTACTGCTACCTGACCACCACGGGGCGGGTGAGCGACGAGCCGCGCGAGATCGAGATCTGGTTCGGGCTCGACGGCGACACGCTGTACATGCTCTCGGGAGGCCGCGATCGCTCGAACTGGGTCAAGAACCTGATCCGCGAGCCCCGAGTGCGGGTGCGGCTCGGCGACCGCGAGCTGGCGGGGCGCGCCCGGGTCGTGGACGACGGGGAGGAGGACGCCCGCGCCCGCCGCCTGCTGCTCGGAAGTACAGCGCCGGCTACGGCGGCGACCTCGTCGGAATGGGGAGAGACGGCGCTCCCGGTGGCGGTCGACCTCGGCTGAGCGTCGCGCTGGGGTTCGCTAGGCTCGCCGCGATGGAGGACCTCGGCGCGCCGGCCTCGTACCTGACTCTCGCGGAGGGCTTGTCCGTTTACTCAAGCGATGGCGAGGAGCTGGGGAAGGTCGAGCACGTGCTCGCCGACCCCGACGTCGATGTCTTCGACGGCGTCGTCATCGACACCAGCGTCCTGCCCGGCGGGCGGCGATTCGTCGACGCCACCCAGGTGGCCGAGATCTACGAGCGCGGTGTGGTCCTCACGCTTGCGGCGGCCGCCGCCGAGCGACTGCCCGAGCCCACCGACAGCCCCGGTGCGATCGAGGTCGGCCCCGACGACGTCGTCCCTGACCAGCTTCAGGACAAGCTGCGCCGGGCCTGGGACCGGATCTCGGGCAATTACTGAGGCGTTAGGCCGGGGCGTGGACGGCCTCGAGCGCGGCGCCGTAGAGGATGTCGTGCTCTGAGACCTCGATCTCCTTGAGGCCGAAGGCGCGCATCACCTGGATCAGGATCACGACGCCGGCGACGATCGTCGGCGCCCGACCCGGATGCAGGCCGGTGACCTGGAGGCGCTCCTCGAGGGTCTTCGAGGAGAGCAGCGAGTAAAGGCGCTGGATCGAGTCGAACGGGAGCTTGTAGCCGTGAACGCGCTCGGGGTCATAGGGGTCGAGCTCCTGGTCGATCGCAGCCAGCGACGTCGGTGTGCCGGCGACGGCGATCCCCTGGGCGGCAGTGGCGATCGCCTCGCCGGTCAGCTCGGCGTCGATCAGGGAGCGGACGTCGTCCGACAGCGCCTCGAGCTCCCCCGGGTCGGGCGGGTCGGTGCGCAGGTAGCGCTCCGTGTGGCGGACGGTGCCCGCTTGAAGTGAGGTGTAGAAGCCGACCTCTCCCCCTGAGCCGACCACCAGCTCGGTGGAGCCGCCGCCGATGTCGACGACCAGGGTGCTTTCGGAGGCCGGCGGTCGCTCGGCGAAAGCGCCCAGATACACGAGCCCCGCCTCCTCCGCTCCGGCCAGGATGCGGGTGTCGAGCCCGAAGCGCTCCCGAAGCTCGGCGATGAACGCCCCCGAGTTCTCCGCGTCCCGCACCGCGCTGGTGGCGATCGCGTTGACGCGCTCCACTCCCAGCGACTCGTAGGCCTCGATGTACTCGGCCACCGTGCGGCAGACCTCCTCCACCGCCTCGCCGGCGAGTTGGCCCGAGGTGTCGACGCCGCGTCCCAGCCGGGTCACGGTCGAGCGCCGCTCGACCTCCGACAACTCGCCGTCGGTGACGTCCGCGACCAGCAGTCGCGTCGAGTTCGTGCCGATGTCCACTACCGCCACACGCATCCGCGCCATCCTACGGACAGGGCCCTGCCTGCCCGGGGCGGTCCGTTGCGGCACCGCCCCCCAGAGACACATTGTCCCCGAAACCCCTGCTTCGCTGCTAAATTGAACCTGCGACGCGGGGTGGAGCAGTCAGGTAGCTCGCCGGGCTCATAACCCGGAGGTCGCAGGTTCAAATCCTGCCCCCGCTACTCAAGAAGCCCCCGCTAACGCGGGGGTTTCCTCGTTGGGCTCAACGTGCCGCCTCGCGCTCGTGGTACCGCGGTGGTACCAAGACCCGTAGCGGTCGAAGGTCATCGCGATCGTCGCGTGGCCCAGGAAGGTCTGGATCGCCTTCGCGTTCTCTCCGCTCGCGATCAGCAGCGAGGCGAAGGTGTGCCGGCACTCGTGGAGCCCGATCGGGGTGAGCAGGGCCGGCTTGCGATCCGCCCCAACGGAGGGCAGTGGCTGAACGTCCGTCGGGGCGAGGCCGTTGGCTCGGTGCCCGTGGTGCCGTAAGAGGAGCGCGTGGTGTAGCTAGTCGCCTATCGCCTACCGAGGCATTTGGTGTGTCAGGGGCTACCGAATGCTTCAACCGCTGCGCCGGACGGCGCGAGGAATGCCGCCCGCCGCACCGAATATGGCGCAAGGGAGGCTAGGCATGCCAGCCGGCGAATCCACCTCGCGCCTGATCCTGCGCGCCATCCTGATCGTGGTCGCGGTCGTGCTGGTGCTGTACGTGGTCTACCTGCTGCGCAAGCCGCTGAGCTGGTTAGTGATTGCGGCGTTCATCGCGGTCGCGGTCTCAGGGCCGGTGAACGTGCTATCGCGGCACATGAGGCGTGGGTTCGCGATCGCGGTGGTCTACATCACCCTGCTGCTGATCCCGATCGCGCTGGGCGCGCTGCTCATCCCCAGCCTCGTCAACCAGGGCGAGGACCTCGCCAACAACGCGCCGGAGTACGCCCAGGACGTTACCGACTTCGTGAACGAGAATGAGACGCTCCGCAACCTGAACGACGACTACGACATCACCGCCAAGCTCCAAGACGAGGCCGAGATGCTGCCGTCCAAGATCGGCGACGCCGCCGGCACCCTTCGCGACATCGGAATCGGGTTCGTGAACTCGGTCTTCGCTGGGCTGACGATCTTCATCCTCAGCATTTTCATGGTCTCCGGAGGCAGGCGATGGATCGAGCGCTTCCTGGAGACGCGCAACCCGGAGCAGAAGGAACGCATCGGGCGGGCCCTCGACCACATCGGGAACGCGGTCGGCAACTACGTGGCGGGCGCGCTGCTGCAGGCGACCATCGCGGGCATCACCTCGTTCATCGTGCTGACGATCCTGGGTGTCCCGTTCGCGGCGCCGCTCGCGCTCGTCGTGTTCTTCTTCGACCTCATCCCCCTCGTCGGCGCCACCTTGGCGGCGGTGCTGGTGGCGGTCGTGACGCTGTTTGTCAACTTCCCGGTCGCGCTGATCGTGTGGGTGATCTACTCGATCGCCTACCAGCAGGTGGAGAACTACGTGATCCAGCCCCAGATCCAGCGGCGAGCCGTAGCCGTGGAGCCGTTCGTCGTCCTCGTCGCGGTGTTGTTCGGGGGCACGCTGTTCGGGATCATCGGCGCCCTGCTTGCAATCCCGGCGGCGGCCTCGATCCAGATCGCGATCCGGGAGTGGATGGCCTACCGGGGCGAGGTCGTCGTCGGGCCAGACGACAGCGCCGCCGCCGGCTCGAGCCGGAGGGCCGAGGCGCCCACGTAGATCTCGAGCTGCGTCCGGCGCTCAGGCGGGCTCGAAGGTCAACGCCAGGGCGCCGGCGGGAACGGCCCTTCAGCTGCCCCGATGGCGAGGTGTTGCGTGAAGTTCGGCTCCACAGCCCCGATAGCGACTGAGCGGCATCACGCAGTCGCGTTCGGGGCGTCTCGGCCGAATACACCGACTGCGCCCGGTGCTGGGACTCCCACTGCCAGCGCCTGCGAATCGCCGAGGCCCCCGCGTCGAGGGCCCGGAATAGGGACGTCCGAGCCATCTGATCCTGGGGTGGTGGCCCGCAACAGCAGAGGCTCTTTCCGATGCCGAGTGCCACTCGCGAAGTATGGACTCAAATGTTGCGCCGGGTCGAGAACCGGGAGGTTCGTGGTACCAGCCGCGGTACCGAACTGAGCGAAACTCAGGTGATCTGAGAGCAACTCAGCATGCCTGAGAGAGGCCTAGACGATTGGGCAGAATCACCTCGGGGGCTTCTCATAACCCGGAGGTCGTGGGTTCAAATCCCACCCCCGCTACTCCCTCGAAGCCCCTTGAGTCGCTCAGTCGCCTGGCCCAGATAGCTTTGTAGAGATGAGCGACAAGGTCGCTTGGTGCGAGATCGAGAACGCTGAGTACACGGCTGATCTCGACCTGTGGGTGGGCTTGTGCAGCGCGGAGCCACTCGGTAGCTCGCCGGCGCCCACGTTCGGCGCCAAGACGGTGCTCGAGCTGGGCGCCGGCGTCGGGCGGGTGTCCCTCCGGCTGTGCGCCCTCGGCGCGAACGTGTGGGCCCTCGACAGCGAGCAGGAGCTGCTTGACCAAATTGTGCGGCAGGCGCAGGCTGGTGGGATCGGGGAGATCTTTCCGATCTGCGCGGATGCGCGGTCCGTGAGCCTGGGGCGTCGGTTCGACCTCGTGATCGCGCCCCAGGTCCTCGTGCAGACGTTCGAGACCCGAGCCGACCGCGTGGCGATCATGGGGAGCGCCGCCCGCCACCTGGCGCGGCTGGAAGGCTCGTCCTTCTGGATGACCTTCCACCGGGACCTCGAGCAGGCCTGGGCTGATGAGGGTGACGCTCCGCTCGCGCCTCAGGTCAGGGAACTTGACGGGCGCACCTTTGAGACCCAGCCGCGGGAGGGCTACTGGTACAGCCGCAACGGCGAGCGATCGCTCCGGATTGTCTGGTCGCGTCGGGTCGACGGTGAGGAGAGCACCACCGAAAGGAGTTACGCCGATCTCACCGAGGCCATGGTCGAGGAGGAGGCACGCGATGCGGGTCTCGAACTAGTCGACTCGATCAATCTGCCCGGGAACAACGACTTCCTCGACCAGGTGGCCCTGCGGTTTCATTGCAAGCGTTAATACGGCGCGCCGACGGTCTCGGCCCAGGCCGGATCGACGCTGAAGATGCCATCGGCGTCCACCTTGTCAACCGTCACCGTGGATGGCTCACGGTTGCCGCTCCCGGGCTTCAACGTGATTGAGCCGGTCCAGCCCTGCTGGCCGCGCACCTCGTTGAGCGCGTCGGTCAGCGCGTCGGCGTCGAACCCGCCAGCCTGCTCGACCCCGTACGCGAGGATGTTCAGCGAGTCGTACGTGTAGGGGCTCCACGTGCCAGGCGCTTCGCCGAACTGATCTTGGTACTCGGAGACGTAGGTGTCTGAGCCCTTGAAGTCGTCGGGTGCAGGCACGCCGACCACGTTGCAGTTGCGAGCATCGGCCTCGCCCGCGTCCTCCACGTAGCCGGTGTCATAGGTCGCGTAATCGAGCAGGCATACCGGATCCGACTTCCCGGTTGATATCGCCTTGGCGATCAAGGCGCCCTCGGGAAAGTAGACCGCGGCGTAGATCGCGTCGGGTTTGCCGGCGGCGAGCTTTTTCACCACCCCCGAGTAGTTCTCCCCGCCGGGTTGGATCTGCTCGAAGGCCGTCACCTCGACACCGTCAGACTCGAGCTGGGTCTTGACCGCGCGCGCGACCTCGTCCGTGTAGTTCTGGGTCGGGTCGTAGGCGATCGCGACCGTCGAAGCGCCGATCCAGTCGGTGAGCGCTTCCGAGGTCACCGGAGCGATCTGGGAGCTCATCGGCTGCAACGTGAAGCCGAAGCCGGCGGTGTCGTTGTCAGAGGTGAGGCGGATCGGGACCAGACCGGCGTCTTCGTAGAGCGGGAGCGTCTCGATCCCCACGCCGGAGTTGTAGGGACCGACCACGCCGTCGAGGCCCTCGTCGATCGCCTTCTCCGCCGCTGGGACGCCGATCTTAGGATCACCGCCGTCGTCGATCGGGACGATCTGGATGTCCTTGCCCTCGAGGCCGCCGTCGGCGTTGATCTGATCGGCGGCCAGCTCGGCACCGTTCAGCATCCCCTCACCCAGGGTTTGCAAATCACCCGATAGCGGCGCCTCCAGGCCGATTCGCCAGCTATCGGAGCCGGTCTCCGAGGAGTCGTCTGAGCCGCCGCAAGCGGTGACTCCGAGGGTGACCATGGCCGCCAACGCAGCGGCTGCGATCCTCAGAGGAGGGGAGTGCGAGGCGATCGGCTTCACGGATCCTTCCTACCTTGGCGCCATCTTGAGCCGGGCACATCCTAGGAGCCAATGCGGCACAAGTGCAGCGTGGCTTGGCCACCACAGCGCCCCGTTCACCCCCTCAGCACCTAGCGCGCTCAGTCGCCAAGGCCGTAGAGTCCGTAGCCGATGCCGAGACCGGAGGGCGCAGATGGCGACCGGTGAACAGGCGACCGTGGAGCGGTCCACCACCGCCGGTATGGCCGCCGACGGCGTCCTGCTCAACCCCCGCACCTACGAGGCGGCCGATCTCGACCCCGAGGCGCGGCGGCTGATGCTGGCGACGATCGAGTTCTTCGAGTCGCGCGGCAAGGAGGTGCTGAAGGAGCACGACCGCGACCTAGTCTGGTACGCCGACTTCCTCGAGTTCGTCAAGCGCGAGCGGGTCTTCGCCACCCTGCTGACGCCGGCCGCCGAGGCGGGCGAGGATCTGGAGAGGCGCTGGGACACGACGAGGATCTGCGCCTTCAACGAGATCTCCGCCTTCTATGGGCTCGCGTATTGGTACACCTGGCAGGTCTCGATCCTCGGCCTCGGCCCGATCTGGCAGAGCGAGAACGAGGCTGCGAAGCGGCGGGCGGCGGAGCTGCTCTCAGACGGCGCGATCTTCGCGTTCGGGCTCTCCGAGAAGGACCACGGCGCCGACATTTACTCGACCGACATGGTCCTAACCCCGGATGGCGAGGGCTTCCGCGCCAACGGCGGCAAGTACTACATCGGCAACGGCAACCTCGCGGGGATGGTCTCGGTCTTCGGCCGGCGCGCCGACGTCGAGGGCCCCGAGGGGTACGTGTTCTTCGCCGCCGACAGCCAGCACCCCGCGTACCGGTTGGTGAAGAACGTCGTCAACTCGCAGTCGTACGTCAGCCAGTTCGAGCTCGAGGACTATCCGGTGCGCCCCGAGGACGTCCTCCACACCGGCCCGGCGGCCTTCGACGCCGCCCTGAACACGGTGAACATCGGCAAGTTCAACCTCGGCTTCGCCTCGATCGGGATCTGCGAGCACGCCCTGTACGAGGCGATCACCCACGCCGACCAGCGGGTGCTCTACGGCATGCACGTGACCGACTTCCCACACGTGCGCCAGGCGTTCACCGACGCCTACGCGCGCCTCGTGGCGATGAAGCTCTTCGGCGAGCGGGCGATCGACTACATGCGGGCTGCGGGCCCCGAGGACCGGCGCTACCTCCTCTACAACCCGATCACGAAGATGAAGGTGACTACGGAGGGCGAGCGGGTGATCGACCTGCTCTGGGACGTGATCGCCGCCAAGGGGTTCGAGAAGGACATGTACTTCGAGATGGCGGCGCGCGACATCCGCGCCCTCCCGAAGCTCGAGGGCACCGTACACGTGAACATGGCCCTGGTCCTGAAGTTCATGGCCAACTACCTGTTCAACCCCGCCGAATACGAGCCGGTGCCGAAGCGAAACGACCCCGGCGACGACGAGTTCCTCTTCCGCCAGGGCCCGGCCCGGGGGCTGGGCAAGATCCGCTTCCACGACTGGCAGACGGCCTACCAGGGGTTCTCCCACGTCCCGAACGTGGCCCGCTTCCTCGAGCAGGCCGAGGGGCTGCGAACGCTGCTGACCACCGCCCCGCCCGACGAGGAGCAGCAGAAGGACCTCGACTTCCTCCTCACCCTCGGCGAGCTCTTCACGATGATCGTCTACGGGCAGCTGGTCCTCGAGGAGGCAGCGCTCCGGGAGCTGGCGGAGGACACCGTCGATCAGATCTTCGACGTCTTCGTCCGCGACTTCTCCGCCTACACGGTCGAGCTGCACGGGAAGGCGTCCTCGACCGACGCCCAGCAGGACTGGGCGCTCGGGCACATCCGCAAGCCGGTCGTCGCCGAGGACCGCTTCGCGAGCGTCTGGTCGAAGGTCCGGGGGCTAGCCGGCGCCTACCAGATGCGGTCCTGAGCGGCTAGCGGTAGTAGGCGATCGCCGGGCTCATAACCCGGAGGTCGCAGGTTCAAATCCTGCCCCCGCTACTCAAGAAGCCCCCGCTAACGTGGGGGTTTCTCTTGGGCTTCGGATGCCGCCGCTGGCTCGTGGTACCGCGGTGGTACCAAGGCGTGGTTCCTGCACCGGGGTATCTTCGTCCGCTTTTGACGCGGGCGAGGAGACGGCGGCGATAAGCCTCGACCGCGAGGTGTTCGAGGGCGGGATCGCTCATGAGGACGGAGCGATCTCGCTCCAGCTGGGCGGCGTGGAGTTCGTGATCGCCCGACGCGATTAATGGATACTGCGGGCGATGTCGCAGGAGAACGTTGAGCGGGCGCGGGTGGCCTATGACGCCCTCGGCCTGGCGGTCCGGACGGGTGATCTCGACGCTTTCTTTCGCGAGTACGTCCACCCGGAGATCGAATGGGTGCCGCTGGAAGGTGCGCTTGACGTAGACGTGAGCTATGGCCACGAGGCGGTCAAGGGCCGCATGACGGCGATGCTCGACGTCATGGAGGAGCCTCAGATCGAAGCTGGGGAGATCATCGACGCTGGGGAGACGGTCGTAATCGCGATCCGCATCTCGGGACGCGGAAGAGGCAGCGGGATTGCTATGGATGCGGATTGGTTTCACGTCGTCACCGAACGGGACAACAAGGCGGTGCGCATTGAGTGGCACCGCAGCCGGGCGGAGGCCCTCGAAGCCGCCGGGCTGCGGGAGTAGGGCACTCACAACATCCACCCGCGTTTCGTCCCTGGTCTGGCGGGTATGCAGACACCAGCCCTCCCCTTCTTAAGGCGGGTCGTCCGGTCCCGAGACGGCCCGCTTCGTTTGCCGGCTGCCGCGATCCGGTACCGGGTTCGGGGTAGGCAGGCTGGACAACAGCGCCCTGACCGAGGACGATCGCCCGTGGGGGCGGCAGGACGCGCGCGCCTGAAGGGCGGTTCGCGAACGCCGCTGCGCTCGCGTCCTCTGCCCGGCGTGAGCCGGAAACCACACAGTTCGCCTTGAGATTCCGTCAGTTCGCCTTGAGATTCCGTCCCGGATGCCGATTGAAGTCGTATGCGCCCCACCGAGCCCGACGCGTCGACCAAGCGTCAGATGGCCCGCAGTGCGGCGGCGATCGTCGCCGGCGGGATCGTCCTCGGCTTCAGCCAGGCACTGACGCCCGGAGGCCCCGAATCGTCCCTGGTGCCTGGTTTCGTCGCGGTCGGACTCATCGTCCTGCTGTTGGCAGGTGGCACGCGGCTGCCAACCGTCGTGCTGGCGGCGTTCGGACCCATCGGGACTGTGCTCATCGGCATCGCACTTGCGACCAGTCCGGGTCCCGGCGACGGTGCGGTGCTCTACCTGTGGCCGGTGCTGTGGGTCGCCTACTTCTTCGGGCGGACCGGCACGATCCTGATCGTTGCGACGGTCGCCGTCGTTCAGGCCGGCGTGCTGATCGCGCTCCCGCCGGAGTCCTCGTACTTCGACCGCTGGTTTGACGTGGTCGTCTCGGTGGGAGTGGTTGGCGCGGTGGTGCAGATGCTCTCCAGCCGTAACGCGGCGCTGCTCAAGCGCTTTGCGGACGAGGCGCGCGTGGACCAGCTCACCGGCCTGCTCAACCGGCGCGGGTTCAAGGAGCGCGTGCCGTCCGAGATCGCCCGCGCCGTTCGTGAGCGGACCTGGGTCGCGGTCGTCTCGTTCGACATCGATCACTTCAAGCTCGTCAACGACGACTGGGGCCATGAGGAGGGCGATCGCGCGCTCGTCCGCCTCGCCGACGTCTTCCGCCGGGAAACCCGCGGCAACGACGTCGTCGGGCGCATGGGCGGCGAGGAGTTCGTCGCCCTGCTGGGGTCCTCGGACCTCGACGAGGGGCGGAGCTATGCGGAGCGCGTACGGGCTGCCTTCGTGGGTGGGAGCAGGGCGGGCGGACCGACGCCCACGATAAGCGCCGGGGTGACGGCGGCGCTCGCCCCGCCGGACCTTGAGCGGCTGCTGCGCGATGCCGACGATGCGCTGTACGCGGCGAAGTGCACCGGCCGCAACCGGACCGTCAGCCAACCGGCCGAAGCGAACATCCTGCGCCCGGGGCCGATGGCGGCCGAGCTGACCAGGCTCGGCTAACTCAGACTGCTCGACCGCGTCCCCTTGGCGCGGGACGGGATCGTCCTATGCCGCCAGGCGCACTCGCTCGACGATCCGTGGGTGGTAGCGAGAAACGAATCGGGCCCCCGCTACAGGCCATCTCGAAACGCGAGAGGGGCGGCACCTGGCCGCCCCTCTCGCTACGTCCTTGGCCCGATCTTCGAGCCTAGGAATCCGGTTCCACTAGTGGGGGCACGCGTGCAGCGAGACGTGAGATTCGGTCGCATCGCCACCGGCGGTGTAATCCCAGGTCCCCAGCATCCTGTGGGCGCTCGGGTTTCTGGTCGCGCACCGCGCCCGGAAGGCGGCTCCACGCGTAACGGTGGCGTAGAAGTCGTCCAGGGCGCGGATTCGTGGTGTGGGTGTTGGGGATGTTGAGCGTCCAGTGGTAGATCGAGGCCGCGGGCTGATGCGTCAGCGAGCCGGTGAAGAGGACCGTCGCCGAGCCCCCGGTGTGGGTCGCCGGGCTGTTGCACCCGGTGGTCGCGTTGGCCACCGGAGCGCGCGCGTAGATCGTGAGGTGCGTTGTTGGTCGCACCCTTGAAGATCATCGTGCACGCGATGGCGCCTCCGCCGTTCGGGATCGGTCGACCCAAGCCCGCTGACGTTGCCCGCCGGGGACAGGAAGGCGTTGCCCTCGCTGGGCGGGTTGCCGTCGGCACCCGGGCCGCATTGCTCATAGGCCGCGGCGATGTTCTTGCCCGCCAGCTCCGACGGCGGGACAGGTCGGGATCCCCGCGCAGGTTGAGCGCGATCTGCTCGTCGAACCGCAGGTTCACGCTGGTCGTCTCGCTGGTCGCCGGTCGCGAACTCCGAGCGAACCCGGATGCCCAAGCGGATGTTCTCGAGCACCCCTCCGATCGGCGGGGCGACCGCGGTGGTCCGAACCGTCGCGCAGGAATCGCTCCCCGCGGTGACCGGGAAGGTACAGGTCGGGACAACCGGCGGCGCGGCGGCGGCGCTCGACGGGAAGGCGATCAAGCCCACCCCGAGGGCCCCGGCCGAGGCCAAAAGCAGTGCGATACGTCTCCTAGAACGCATGATGGAATTCCTCCTTCTGCGGGCGGCTTACGGCCGCCCGATCGTTTTGGGGCGGCTTCGCCACCCATTGGAATGCCGCGGCTTCCGGCCACTGATTGCGTGCCCCGTAACCGCTGTTAGAGTAGACGTTATATCATATTGACTGTATACATAGCTATGTCAACAATATGTTTGAAGCTCTACCGGTCATGCATATCGCCCAGGATCTGCCAACCTCCAGGCGCATGTCGCGCCAAGTCGAATAGAACGTTGAGCACGGAAACCCAAGGAAACTCCCCGTCCGTTCCTTCCCTGGCTGGGCCGGGCCTGCCGCCAAGCGCGAAGGGACAGAGAGGTCGTGCAGGTCCAGATCGCGGCCGCGCTCAGGGTCAACCAGGCGACGATCGCGCGGTTTGAGGACGGCACGGCGTGGCCCCGGCGCCCCGAGGAGGTGCTGATGGCCTACGCCAGCGAGCTGAAGATCGACGTTCGCCTGCTCTGGCTTCACGCCTTCGTGCTCTGGCTCGAGCACGAGCCGGTCTTGGACCAGGAGAGTCAGGAGGAGATCCGGGCTGCGCTCAGGCGCGTGGCGCCAGCGGCGGACGCTGGCTGAACGTCCGTCTCACACCCCGGGGGGAGGGTCGAGATTCCCAATAGGGTGCCCATCCTTCGGCGCTTCAACCTTTGGCCCCTATCTGTCCCTTTTGAGCTTCCGCCAACCGCCAGCGCGATCGCTGCGGGCCAGAACATCGTCGCCCGGCACTCCGCCAGGAGCTCGACTTACGACGCCTTGCGTGCGGCGTCAACCCGGATCGTGCTCGCGGCTGGCGCCGAATCAGAGGGCGAGATGGCCCACCGCGCTGCGCTCGCCGTCGCGGACCGACTCTCGGGAAGGAGGCCGTCATCTTCCCCAGCCACCACGCCGGGTTCCTTGGCGGCGAGTTCGGTCAGCAGGGTGAGCCGGACGCGTTCGCGGCCACACTGCGCCAGGCCCTCGCCGGCTCCTAGCCCGGAGGTCGCGGGTTTCAGATCCGACTCCACGCCCCCGGGACGCCAGCCCCGCTACCTGCCGGTGCGCTCGCGGTGCTTGCACCCCGGCCAGCAGCAGGGCCGGCGCTGGCCTTCCTCCAGCTCCTCCTGGGTCCGGCGAATACGGCGTTCTCGGGTCACCTCCTGCTTGGCATCCTCGACCCAGCAGATGAACTCGTTGCGCCCCAACGGCGTGATGTCCTTCCAGGCCTCGAGTGCCGTGGTGTTGGCGATCAGCGCCTTGCGCAGGTCTGCGGGTAGCTTGTGCACCACCCCACCGGGCACTCGCTGGCTGCTCACAAGGCAACGGTAACGGGCTCGGAGGCGAGCCCGCTTCCCATCCGCCTACGGCACAGTCTCCCCGGGCGTCGAAGTGCCACCTCACCGGCGGATAATCGTCGACATTCGAAGGAAGGTCTGTTGATGCCCGATGACGACTCCATCCGCGACGATCTCGCCGAGCTGCTGCGGCGCCGCGGCCTCACTGCCGACGCCGCGCGCCCGGAAGCGGTCGAGCGCCGGCGCGAGAAGGGCGGGCGGACTGCGCGGGAGAACGTCGCCGATCTGGTCGACCCGGGCACGTTCGTCGAGTACGGGCGGTTCGCCATCGCCGCGCAGCGCCAGCGTCGCGACCTCGACGAGCTGATCGAGCGCACGCCCGCCGACGGTCTGGTGGGAGGCACTGCGCGCATCAACGGCAACCTGTTCGGCGACGAGCGCAGCGCCTGCGCCGTGCTCTCCTACGACTACACGGTGCTGGCCGGAACGCAAGGTGCCTTGGGCCACCGCAAGAAGGATCGGCTCTTCGAGCTCATCGAGCGGATGCGGCTGCCCACGGTGTTCTTCGCCGAGGGCGGTGGGGGCCGGCCGGGCGATACCGACTACCCGGTGGTCTCCGCGTTGGACGTTCGCGCGTTCGCGCTGTGGGCGGGGCTATCGGGGCTGGTGCCGCGCGTCGCGATCGTCAAGGGCTACTGCTTCGCGGGCAACGCCGTGATCGCCGGGTGCTCGGATCTCATCGTCGCCACCGAGGACGCCTCGATAGGAATGGGTGGACCGCCGATGATCGCCGGCGGCGGACTCGGGGAGGTCGAGGCCGACGCCGTCGGGCCGATCGCCACGCAGGCCGCCAACGGGGTCGTCGACGTCGTGGTCGCCGACGAAGCCCAGGCGGTCGAGGTCACCAAGCACCTAGTGGCCTACTTCCAAGGAATTACGGCGTCCGGCGCCGCACCCGACCAGACGCGGATGCGCGAGCTCGTTCCCGAGCGCGAGCGCCGTGCCTTCAGGGTCGCGCCCGTCGTCGAGACGCTTGCTGACGAGGAATCGGTGACGTTCCTGCGCGAGCGTTTCGCACCGGAGATGGTGACCGCCCTGGCCCGAATCGAAGGCCGACCGTTGGGGATCATCGCCAACAACAGCGTCGTCATGGCCGGCGCAGTGACGGCCGCGGCATCCGACAAGGCGGCGCGTTTCCTGCAGCTCTGTGATGCCTTCGGCCTGCCGGTCGTCTCGCTCGTCGACACACCTGGGTACATGGTCGGGCCGGAGGCCGAGGCCGAGGCGCTCGTGCGCCGCGGCTCACGGCTGCTCGTCGCCGGCGCCTCGCTGCGCGTCCCGCTCGTCGCCGTGGTCCTGCGCCGGGGATACGGGCTCGGCGCGCAGGCGATGGTCGGGGGCAGCCTGCACGAGCCGGTGCTCACGGTCGCCTGGCCGAGCGCCCACCTCGGGCCGATGGGTCTCGAGGGCGCCGTGCGCCTGGGGCTGCGCAAGGAGCTCGAGGCGATCGCGGACGATGAGGAGCGCGAGCAGCGCGTGCGGGAGGCCACCGCAGCCGCGCAGGAGAACGCCAAGGCGATCAACGCGGCCCAGCTGTTCGAGATCGACGACGTCATCGATCCCGCCGAGACGCGCTCGCTTATCGCTTCGACGCTTGCCGCCGCCGCCACGCACGGCCGGCGACCGCCGCGCCGCCACCGGTTCGTCGACA
The DNA here is from genome assembly GCA_963824865.1 of uncultured Actinomycetes bacterium. GTDB lineage: Bacteria > Actinomycetota > Thermoleophilia > Solirubrobacterales > 70-9 > AC-56. Next base: position 36,887 of record CAWGQQ010000004.1, read on the forward strand.
CGTGGTAGCTGATAGACCCGCGGTCGTGTACTGACGTGGCCCCAGCACAGACCCAGCGAAGGAGACAGATAGATGACAGCGCGAATCGTTGTGACGGAGTTCGTCTCGCTCGACGGCGTGATGGAGGCGCCGGGGGGCGAGCCGGGGTTCAAGTACCCCAATTGGAGCTTCGAGTTCGAGCGCGGTGACGACGGGAACCAGTTCAAGCTGGATGAAACGAGGCAATCCGACGGCCTGCTGATCGGGCGGCGCACCTACGAGAGCTTCGCCGGGGCCTGGCCTCAGCGGGAGGGTGAGTTTGCCGACAAGTTCAACTCGATGCCCAAGTTCGTCGTCTCGACGACGCTGAAGGACCCGGAGTGGAACAACACCACGGTCCTCGACGGCGGAGACGCGACGGCCCAGGTGCGGAAGCTCAAGGAGGAGTTCGACGGCGAGCTGCAGGTGCCGGGAAGCCACCAGCTCGTCCAGGAGCTGATCGAAAGCGACCTCGTCGACCAGATCAACCTGATGATCTTCCCTGTGATTCTCGGGACGGGCAAGAAGGCCTTCGAGGAGAAGCCCGAGCGACGCAACCTCCGGCTCAAGGAATCGAAGGTCGTCGGCGACGGCGTCGCCGTGATGATCTACGAGCGGGCTGCCTGAATCGCGCCCTACAGTTGATCCGTGGCCCAGCGAATGAGGCTCCCGAACACCGCGCACACCACCCAGCCCTGGCGGATCCACGAGCTCACCCGAGATTTCCGGCTCCTGGACGTGTGGGCGCTGCCGACGCCGGGCGGCCCGGACGACTTTCCTCGACTCGTGCAGCTGTTCGCCTCGATGGACCCGTCGCAAGGTTCCTCCGCGGCCGTCCGCGCCCTGTTCGCGATCCGGTGGAAGGTCGGAGAGCTGATTGGTTGGGACGACCCCGACGCGGGCCTCGGCTCCAGGGTGTCGGCGCTTCGCGACCGGTTGCCGGCGGATCTGCGCGAAGCCCCATCCGGCCCGGAATTCGACGCGCTGCCCTTCACCCCGCTCTACATGCTCCGCGACGAGTGGGCGGGGGAGATCGCCAACCGGACCGTTCACGGGGTCGTGCATCTGAGCTGGATCCCAGACGGGACCGGCGGCGGCTACCGCGGTCAGATGGCGGTCATCGTGAGGCCAAACGGACTGTTCGGGACCGGTTATCTGGCCGCGATCAGGCCGTTCCGGCACCTGATCGTCTACCCGCAGATGATGCGAGGCATCGAGCGGGAGTGGCGCGCGCTCGAAGTCGCTGTCTAGCCGGCGCCCACCGCAGCGTCCGCCTCGCTGCCGAGATCCTTGTTCTCGGCCACGAACTTGCTGGCCATGAATGTCGCCCCCTGCGGGTCTTTGATGACTGTCATTCGGACCCAGGGAGCATCGAATGGCGGGACGATCACGTCGCCGCCGAGCTCGGTGGCCTTCGCCGCAGTTGCGTCGGCGTCGTCGGTCGCGAAGGTCACGCTCCAGTGGGGCGGTGTGTCGGGCTGATCGTCCGGGATCGGATTGATGCTCGCGACCACGTCCGCGAAGCCCACTGGTCCGCCGACCTCCGCCACCTGCTTGCGGAGGCCCGGATTGAAGCTCTCCAGGTGGTCGCCATAGCCGGGCAGCGTCCACATCTCCGCGCCGCCGGGCAGGGCCAGCGTGGTCCAGCCGAACACCGACGCGTAGAAGGCCTTTGCGCCCTCCGGGTTGCGCGTGCTGAGGCCGTTGAAGTTCAACGAGCCATGCTCGTTGACGATCCTTGCGCCTTTGTGCTCCTTCGCCTGCCAGACGCAGAACGCCGCCCCCTCCGGATCGGTGAAGACCGCCATCCGCCCGGCGTCCATGACGTCAAATGGCTCCATCACGACGCCCCCGCCCGCATCGCGGACCTTCCCCGCCGTTTCGTCGGCGCTCTCGACCCAGACGTACGTGTTCCACATCGCCATCTGCGGGGCTCCCTCAGGGATCGACCCGACCGCCGCCACGTCGCCGCCCCGCACCCGGGCTATGAAGTACTTGCCTTCCGACCCCGGGGGCATCACGTCCTTGAACTCCCAGCCGAAGAGGCCGCTATAGAAGTCCACCGCGGCCTCCGGGTGGGGCTGGCTCGTGTCCACCCAACTGGGGACGCCGGGGATGTATCCGTCACGCTCGGGCATGGCTGCTCCCTTCGGTTTCGTCGAGCTCCTGCACCGTATCGGCGATCAGGCGCGCAGGTAGGTGAGCACCGCGAGCACCCGGCGGTGGTCGTGCGGACTCGTCTCCAGGTCGAGCTTGTCGCGCCGCGTTTTGGTGTGATCGCGCGCTACCCGAGTGGCCCGGGGTGGTGCCTGAGCTGCCCAGGGGGTTGCCCGGTTGGCTTTGGCGGTTTCACGGGCCCCCGGAGCAGGCGGGACTGCTCGGGGAGTCGTTCGAGCTGCCGCTCCACGGGCCGCCCGGCGGCGTTCCCTGGGTTGCCCGGGATTGTCGGAGGGTTCGGGCCGGGCAAGTTGCGAGGATCCGGAAGGGGGCCTGGCTCGTCACCGGGGCCCGGTTCACCACGTCCCGGGCTGGGTTCGCCACCGTCACTCGGCTGGTCACCGTTGGTCCCGTCCTCCACAGCGCCGCTACCCGGGCGATCGTTTGACGCGCTACCACCCTGCCTGTGACCTGGAGCGGGAAGCTCGGCGCTCCTCCCCTCAGGCCCTGCGTTTCCGAAGCCGGGTGCAGCCGCGCCCACGGCTGCGAGCGCCGGCACGCCGCTTGGGTTGGCGTCGGCGTCTCGGGGGTCGGTCGACGACGTCACGCCCCCCACGAGCCCAGCGGCTGCGGCGAGCCCGGCCAGCCCCTTGGCGCCAAGGGTGCCGCCCGCCGCTGGGCCCTGGCCAGCGAGCGGGAGCAGCAGCCGCTGCGGTGCCCCGGAAACGATCGACCAGGCTGCAATTCCCCGGAAGCCCGAGTAGCAGCGGAGGAAGGCCTGGACCGCGTTCGGGTCGAGCTTCGTGGGCGCCTCTTTGCGGAGGATCCGAAAGACCTCGCGGTGTCGCTTCGCGGGCCGATAGGCCCGCGTTGAGGTGAGGGCGTCGAAGGTGTCGGCCACCGCGATGATCCGAGCGCCGAGCGGGATCTCGCCACCGGACAGCTGTGAGGGATATCCGGACCCGTCGAGCCGCTCGTGGTGGTGAGCGACGATCTGGGTGAGCTCGTCGTCACCGATCCGGCTGACCATCTCCGCCCCTATCGGAGCGTGACGCTTGATCACCGTGAACTCCTCGTCGGTCAACTTGTCGGGCTTGTTGAGGATGGCCAGGGGGATCACGAGCTTGCCGACGTCGTGAACCATGGCTGCGAGACGGATCTTGGCCACATCGGCCGCAGGGAGGCCGAGCTTCTTGGCGATCATGGTCGAGTACCGGGCCACCCGGCGGGAGTGCCCGTGCGTGTAGGGATCTCGCGCCTCCAGCGCGTTGGCGAGCTTCTTCAGAGCGTTGATCTGCGCCTGGGGGTCCAGTTCGTCACTCTGCTCGCGGACACCGTTGGCGTCGAGCCCCAGCAAGGCGCCGGCGTCGCCGAGACGTTTCTCCAGGCGCCAGCGCCGGAGCCAGTCCCACAGCATCAGGTCAGAGAAGAGGAGGTCTCGGGATCCGGGCCGAGCCTGCCAGAGGACGCGGCCGCCGTACGCAACCAGCAACGAAACGACGAGCCCGACGGCGAGAAGCGGTATGAAGCCCGTGACGGTGCCGGTGAACGCGAGGCCCCATACCAGGGCCGCCGGTGCGAACGTGACCGTGGCGGTCGCTGCGACGGCATGCGGTAGATACCTCACCGTTCGGTGAATTGCGTCGCCGCCGCCCCGCCCCGACGCGGGCGCGCCATATGTCTGGAGGATGGTGCCGACCTGGGAGGTGGTTGTGTCCTCCACGACATCTACATCGGCGGTGGGGGCGAGACCGTGAGCCGGCGGGAGCCAGAACGGGCTGCCGCTGGCCGAAAAGCGGAGGACCCGGCTCAGGCGCGCAGGTAGGTCAGCACCGCGAGCACCCGGCGGTGGTCGTGCGGACTCGTCTCCAGGTCGCTCAGCTCAGCTGCCGCTCGAAGACGAGCTCGAGCCGCTCGTCGCGGCCTTCGAGGTCGTGCGGCACCTTCTCCAGCTTCATGCTTGCGCGGCGTCCGTCCAGCTTCAACGTGGCCACCTGGTTGTCGAAGCAAGGGCCCTCGCACAGCCGCCAGCGGATGCCGGGGTCCTCGACGCCGGCGGCTGCGGCAAGGCGGCCGGTGAGGGCGGCGACGGGCCGCGAGCCGGCAAGCTTGATCGTGCGCCGCTCGCGGGTGTCGAGCGCGTTGCGATACGGCGAGCACACGCCCTGATAGACCGTGCTCCGCACCCCGGCGTCGCGGGGAAAGGCGACCTCGGCCAGGTAGGCATGGTGGACGTCGCCCGATAGGACGCCGATCGTCGCCGGCGGCTCGCCGTGCTCGCCGGCGCCGAGCTCGCGGACGAGCTGGGCGAGCTGCCTGAACGACGTCTGGAAGGCCGCCCAGTGGTCGAAGTCGAGCCCCTGACGCAGGCGCTCCGCGAGGCGAGCGGCCAGGTTCCCCCAGCGTCCCGCGACCACCCGCTCGCTCCAGGCCTCGAGGTTGTGGAAGGTCGGGATGAGCAGCCAGGGGTCCGAGCTGCCGAACAGCAGGTGGTCGAAATCGCCCTCTGCGGTGGAGCGCTCGACGATCCATTGCCACTCGTCGTCGTCGACGATCTTTCGCTCGCCCTCGTCGAGGCAGCGGCCGGTGCGCACGTCCACCACGATCAGCCTCGTGGTCCCGAGGTCGCGATAGAAGCTCCAGCGCTTCCCCTCGCGCTCCTGGTCGTCCTTGGCCATGTAGGCGCGCAGCTCCGGCCCTGCGTCGCCGGCGGCCTGGACCCGATTCCAGAGCGGGCGCTCGGCCAGCTCGTGCGGCGAGAGGTTGCCGATGAACTGGTACAGCCAGTAGGCCATCATCCCGCCCACCATCCGGTCGTGCCACCACGGCAGGCGCTCCATCTCCTCGCACCACGCCCGCGAGATGTTCCAGTCGTCGTGCATGTCGTGGTCGTCGATCACCATCGAGCTCGACACCGTTGAGAGCAGCCAGCGGATCAAGGGGTCGCTCCAGGCCTCCCGGTAAAGGCGCGTGAACTCCTCGAAGTCGGCGACCTCGTCGGGGGGCGCGCCGCGCGGCCGATCGTCGCGCTGCCGGATGAAATCCAGGGTCCGTGGCGAGACCTGGTCCGCATACACCTGATCGCCGCAGAGGAAGAGCAGATCGGGGTAGCTCGGCGCGTCCGCCTCGAGCAGGGAGCGCGCCAGGGCGTGCAGGGCGTCGAAGCCCCGCCCGTTCTCCTCGTCGCTCTCCTTGGGCAGGGTGTACGGGGGCTCGTGCGGCAGCGAGAGCCTGCAGGAGCCGAACACGAGCTCGACCTGCTCCCGCTCGCGGAAGGTGCGCAGGACGCTCGGCGGGAAGCTCGAGTCCGGGGGTGGCCAGGCCCGCTCGCCGTCGAGCGCGACCTCGTATTCCTCGCTTGAGCCCGGCTCGAGGCCCTCGATCACGACCAGGGCGTAGTGGTGGCCCTCGACGCAGAACGTCCGTGCACTGCGACCCAGGGCCTCGACCTCGCACGGGCCGTCGGTCTCCACCCAGATCGTCGCGTCGGTGCGGCCCACGTAGCGGAGCAGCGGTCCCAGCACCAGGCCTGCCATCGGCCGGATCGTATCCAAGCGCGGTGGCCCGGCCCGCATGTCAGGAAACTGCCCACCCTGGTTTTCAAGAGGTCAGGGCGGGAAACCGTTTCCATGGAGAGGCGGTTCCCCTGGGGCCGACCGATTCGGAGATGTCGAGGCATCCACCTCGGAGCGCACCAGGGCTTGAGGCAGCCCGCCTCTCCTCTTTTCAGATGGGCAAGCTCGACGTCGCCGCGCTTCGCAGGGCGGCGGACGGCGTCCAGGAAACCTGACGAATCGGCGACGAGTGCCGGCCCATAGAGTGGAGCGGGTGCGGCTCCAATTCGACCACGTGGCGGTCGCCGTTCACTCGATCAAATCGGCGCTCCCCCTCTACCGCGACGCCCTGGGGGGCGAGTACCTGATGGGGGGCGATGCGGATGGGAGCTGGCGCTGGATTCAGTTGCGGTTTCCCGGCGGCAAGGTCGAGCTGTTGGAGCCACTGGGGGAGGGCTTCCTTGCCCGCTTTCTCGAGCGCCACGGGGAGGGCTTGCACCACATCACCTTCAAAACCGAAGACATCCGGGGGGCGGTCGAGGAGCTCGAGCGCCGTGGGTACGAGCTGGTGGACGTCAGTATCGACAACCCGGACTGGAAGGAGGCGTTCCTGCGGCCGTCGAGGGCGCACGGAACCCTGATCCAAGTCGCTCAGTCCGCGCTGCCCGACGAGCAGGCGAAGGAGCACCTGCATCCGTCGAATGTCGAGGAGCTTCTCGGCTGACGGCCGCTGAGCCGGCGATGCTCTGAGCGTCAGCCGCCGAGCAGGCTTCCGACCGGGCCGCCGCCGGCCCCGCCGGCGGGTAGCTGGCCGGCCGCCGGCGGGACAGGTGGGGGCGCCGGGGCCGTGGGCGCCGGCGGCACGTTGACGGCCGGCGCGTTGTTTGCCGGCGGGCTGGGCGGCGAGGCGAAGTGGGGGCGGGAGTCGGCGCCGGGGCGGGGGCGGGCGCGGATGGAGCGCTGACCTGCGGGGCGCCGCCGGCCGGGACGCTCGGCGCGCTCGGCGCCGGGGCCGGGCTGGTGCCGCCGGCCTGGCTGACGGGGTTGGAAGCACCGCCGTCCGGACCGCCGCCGTTCCCCGAGCCGATGCTGCCGGCCGCCCCGGCGGCCAGATCGGCGGCGCCCTTCACTGCTCCGTCGACCGAACCGGCGACGTCATTCGCGGGCCCGGACAGGTTCGTGCCCGCGGCCCCGTCGACGGTCTGCACGGCGTCGGTGGCCGGACCGGAAATCGACGGGAGGGCCGGCAAGAAGGAGGTCAAGGGCGGGGTGAGGATCGGCGAGGTGGGGATCAACGGCAGGGAGGGGAAGAACGGGGTCAGCGGAGTCGGCACCGACGGGATCAGCGGGTTCGGGGCCAGGGGCGGGCCGAAGATCGGGGACGGCAGGGGCACTGTCGGGATCAGGGGCGGGCCGAAAATCGGGGACGGCAGGGGCACGGAGGGGATCAGGGGCGGGGTGAGGATCGGGGGCGGCGTGGGAACTGACGGGACCAGGGGCGGGGTGAGGAGCGGCGGGGCGGGGACTGACGGGACCAGGGCGGTGTGGGAGCCGGCGGGGTGGGGACCGCGGGCGGGCGTCGGGCTTGCCGGCGGCGTGGGGACCGACGGGACCGCGGGTGGCGCCACGCCCCCGGGCGGGGTCGGCACGGACGGGACGGGCGGCGGGCTGATGCCGCCGGGCGGGGACGGCACGGACGGGGGCGAGGGCGGCCCGGAAGGTGAAGGTGAGTTGCCGCCCGGACCGGTCGACCCTCCGCCGGGTGAGCCGTCACCGGAGCCGGAGCCGCTCGACCGCCAGCCGGAGGAGCCGCCGCTCATCGCGCCGCTCACGGCGCCAACGTCGCCAAGCCGGGCGGCCGCGCCGGCCCCGTGCGAGCCGATGATCGGGTGCGTCGCCACGGCGCCGGGCGCCGCCGCCAGGGCGGTCGCCGCCGCCGTGGGCGCGCCGCCGGCGGGCGAGCCGAGATAGGCGGCTCCGGCGTCGTGGCTTGATCCTCCGAAGGGAAGCCCCTTGAAGGCGACGAAGGTCGCTACCGACAGGAACAGCACGAGGGCGCCGGAGGTCAGGGCGGTCGTCACGCCGGCGCCGGCGAGGTAAGCGCGCAGGTGGGTCCGCGGCCGGGCGAGGTGGGGAGCCGATGCGGTGTGGGCGATGCTGGTCATCGGCGAACGGGTCGCCGGTACCCAGGTCGATCAGGTTTTAACCACTTCTGTTCGGCACCTACCGATATGCGTTAGTCGGCTCCAGTGAGCTATCCCGCTGTACCCCCGTTCACGGTCAGGCTTATGACTGACGCCGATGGCGCGGATGGCCGGCATTGATGGCGCGAGCCAATAGGCAATAGGCTGCGGATAGGCTCGGCCGAGCAACGACGATCCGAGGAGAGTGGTCAGATGCCCCCTGCCAAGAAGCCCGCAGCCCGCCGCCGCACCAGCACCGCGCGAAAGGCCGCGCGAAAGCGCCCAGCCGCCAACGAGCCGGCAGCGATCAAGCGCCTCAACAAGGCACTCGATGGCGCCCAGGATGCGCTGACGGCACTGCGCAAGGACGTCAGCAGGGAGGTCGGCGCCGGTAGCCGAGACCTCCACAGGAACCTTCAGAAGTTCGTCAAGGAAGCCCAGCGCGATAGCGGCCGGCTGAGCAAGGCCATCGAGCGCGACTTCGAGCGGCTGCAAAAGCGCCTCACGCCATCCTCCCGGACGAAAGCATCGAAGACGAAGCGCCGAGCAGGGCTCGCGCCGCAAGCGCGGCGGGACGCTCGACCGCCAAGCGGAGCACCGACGTTCGACCGCCAAGCGGACTCGGGACGCGCAACCGCCAAGCGGGCGCCGGACGCTCGACCGCCAAGCGGACGACGTCACTGGGCGCGCGACCGCCAAGCGGACTACGGGACGCTCCACAGCCAGGCGGACCACCGGCGCGCGACCGCAAGGCGGACCACCGTCCCGAAGCGCTTCGGCGTCCGCGCTCGCGCGGAGGGGCCACGCGGTCTCGCGCTCGCGGCAGGTAGGCCGCTTAACGCGCCTCCCCGGGCGCGGCGGCCAGCGCGAACGGGCTGCCCTCGGAATCCCGGCAGACGGCCCACCGCTCACCGGGATGGATGACCGAGCCGCCGAGCTCTTGGACGCGCTCGAGCGTCGCCTCCAAATCGATCACGGTGAAGTAGGGCAGGGAGGCGGTGTCGCCCGGGCCCGGTCCGCGCTCGTGAACGCCGAGGCGAAGGCCGTCGTCCTCGATCTCCCACCCGGCGCCGGCCTCCGCGGGCCTCGGTGCGAGCTCGGCGCCCAGCACGCCCTGCCAGAAACGGCGAGCGCGATCGGGGTCGTCTGCCGGGAACTCGATCAGGGGCGCAGGCATACACCCGAGTATGCCGTCTGGCGGGCCTGAGCTTGCTCGTCGCCTTGCCTACTCGGCCTACCGCCCGAGCAAGCGCTCGAGCCGGTGGCGGAACGTCCGCACGTCGCGCCGCAGCCAATCCGTGTGGTCGTTCCGCCATCCCTGGAGGTCCTTGAAGTAGGGGCTGTCGTTGGCCATCGCGTGGCCGATGACGTTTCGCAGCTTGATCCCGAAGCGCTGCTTGAGCCAGCCGACCAGATGAAGGGCCGCATCGATCTGCCGGTCGCGGCGAAGGATCTGGCGGTCGGCCCAATGCGAGCCGCGCCCAGCCTCCTGGACCATCTCGATCCCGAGCGAGCGGTGGTTGAGGCCGATCGTGTGCCGGCACCGGATCCGTGGCTTGACGACCCTGTGGATCCGCCCACGCTTTTCGACCACGAAGTGCGAGCAGACCCCGGGCAGCTCTCCCAGGTTGGGCGCGTTGGAGGCGAATGTCTCCCACGCCGATCTGTAGCTGGGCCCGGCGGTGAAGTGCAGCACGATCGCCCTGGGATGGCGGAGGCGCCACCTGCGCCGGCCGTAGTGGCGGGCTGAGTAGCCGGCCATCTGGCGCTTTCGCTCGCGCCCGTACGGGATCGGGTCGCGGTCGATCGGCGGCCGCCGCAGCCTCGCGCGAGCCGCCGCGCCTGCCGGCGACCGCGCACGGGGGCCCGCGGATTCCAGCTTCCGCCGCCCAGCCCCGCTTCGCGCCACCTTCGCCGCGGCTCGAGCGTGGCGGCGGGCCGCAGAGCTCGGCAGCTCGCCGCCGGGCAGCTCGACCACGAACGCGGTGCCCGGCAGATGATGGTTCTGCCACCTCGTCGCGGTGCCTCGCAATCCCTGGCCTCGGCAGCGCTTGACGGGAAGGCGCGCGATCCGGGCGTATCGCTTCTGCTTGCGGGCGGGCCCGTGGCACGGCAGGAGCACCTGACCCCACGGCTGGTGGTACCAGATCGTCACCCGCGGCTTGAGCCGCCTCGCGAGGCGCCTCACCGCGCGGCTTTCCGGCTCCGAGAACGGATGTGGCCCCGGGTAGTACTGGCTCGACGAGGGCACGCCTCCGCGCCAGCGAAAGGAGAAGTTGCGATTCAGGTCGACGCCGCGAGCGTTGGTGCGCCTTCCAGCCTGCACGCCGTCGGGGTTGACGCTCGTCACGACCCAGAGCTGGACCCCCGGCGTGTCGCGATGAGAGCGCCGAAGCCTGCGCACGATCTCGTGCCCCTCTCTTTCGTCGCCGTGGATCGAGCCGATCACGAGTGCCTTTCGCGTGGCGTCCGGATCCCCAAGCCGTTCAGCGCGCAGCTTCGTTCCCCCCACCGAATCCCCGAAGACCAGCCGCTTGGGCGCGCCGGAGGCGAGGGCGGCGTGACCCAATCCGAGCATCGTCAGCGCGGAGACGACGATCGCCGCCGCGAACGGGGATCGGGGGCGGGCGAAGCGACTGGCGGCTCAAGATCGACCGGAGGTGGCGCACCAAGCGCGAGGATACGGTTTCGTACTTAACACTCGTGATACACGGTCGCGGTCGGGGGCGCATAGCTTCCGGCCCGGCTGCACCCCGACCGAGGAGAGGACACGATGGCGAAGACCGAGGCGGATTCGGGCTCCCGCGCGTTGCAGACGCGGCGCGACCTGGTCCGCGCGGGGGTCGGCGTCGCCGGAATCTTTACGCTGGGCCCGGCGTTCTGGGAGGCCCTCGCCGCTCCAGCGCCGGTCGGGCGCAGCCCCTACGGGCCGCTTCGGCCGCCGGACGCCAACGGCATCCGGCTCCCCGCTGGGTTCAGGTCGCGCGTCGTGGCCCGCGCCAACCAGCCCGTCCCGGGAACGAGCTATGGCTGGCACACCTTCCCCGACGGCGCCTCGACCTTCCGTACCAGGGACGAGGGCTGGATCCTGGTCTCCAACTCCGAGCTGCCCACGCCGGTCGACCTACCGGTCGCTCCGCCCATCGGCAATCCCGGGGACGGCGGGGCGAGCGCGATCCTCTTCGGCCCCAGCGGGGGGATCAAGGACGCCTATCGCATCCTCTCCGGGACCAGCTCCAATTGCGCGGGGGGCCACACCCCCTGGTGGACCTGGCTCTCCTGCGAGGAGACCGAGGACGGGATGGTCTGGGAGTGCGATCCCCGTGGGCGGCGTGAGCCCGTTGCGCGCCCGGCGCTGGGCGTCTTCAAGCACGAGGCGGTCTGCGTCGATCCCCGGCGGGGACACCTGTACCTGAGCGAGGACGAGGGCGACGGAGGCCTGTACCGGTTCACGCCGAAGCGCAAGGGCGACCTGAGCGCCGGTCGGCTGCAGATCGCGCGCATTCGGCCCGATGGGACCGTGGCGTGGAAGCTGGTGCCCGATCCGTCGGCCGCGTCCCGTCCACTGCGCAAGCAGAGGCCGGGCGCCACCAAGTTCAAGCGCGGGGAGGGGATCTGGTTCGACAGCGGCCGCGTCTACCTGACGACGACGAGCGACAGCCGCATCTGGGAGTACAACACCGCCAACCAGCGGATCCGGGTGATCTACGACCCGGCGAGGATCCAGAACCCGCCCCTCACCGACGTCGACAACATCACGGTCTCACGCTCGGGCGATCTGTTCGTGTGCGAGGACAACGGCGGTGACGATCCGTTCGACATCTGCATCATCACTCCGGAGCCCAACCGCCGCGTGGCGCGCTTCCTGAAGCTGACCGGACCGCAGCACGGCGAGCCCGGCACCGATGCCGTCAGCGAGGTGACGGGCGTCTGCTTCAACCCGGCCGGCAACCGGATGTACTTCTCCTCGCAGCGCGCCTACGGCGTTGGCGTCGTGTACGAGGTCTCGGGCCCCTTCCGCCGCTAGCGCCGCGTCAATAGCCCGCCTCTCATCCTCCTCTCATCTTTGCCGCGGACCATTCGCCCATGCGAGCGCTGCGCACTGACCCGAGCCTGGCGGCCCGATTCGCGTTCGTGATCGCGGCGACGGCTCTCATCGCGGCGCTCGCAGTGGGCGCCTGCGGTGGCGACGGAGGGGACGCCAACGCCACCGCGGCTCCCGAGACGATCCCGCAACCGAGCCAGGCCGAGCTGGCGGCGGCCAATCTGGACAAGCTCCCGGTGGCCCCCGACAGCAAGCGGGTGGACATCGCGGCGCCGACGTTCTCGAATCCCACCGAGATCACCAACCCGCTGTTCCCGATCAGCGACCTGGCCTCGGTGATCTTCAGCGGCAGGGTCGAGGGCAAGCCGTTTCATACGGAGACGACTCTGCTGCCGGAGACGCGGATGGTCGAGTGGAGTGAGGGCCAGTGGGTCGAGGCGCGGGTCTCGCAGTACATGGCGTTCATCGACGGGCGCATCGAGGAGGTCGCGCTCGACCTCTACGCCCAGGCCGACGACGGCTCGGTGTGGTACCTGGGTGAGGATGTGTTCGACTACAGCGGCACCAAGGGCCTGATCGACGCGACCGCTGCCGGCACCTGGCTTGCCGGCAGGGACGGCCCCGCCGAAATGATCATGCCCGCCGATCCGCAGGTCGGCGACGCACACCGGCCGGAGAACATCCCCGGGATCGCCTTCGAGGAGGTGGTGATCAAGAGGATCAACAAGACCCTGCCCGGTCCCGCCGGCCCGGTCGAGGGCGCGATGGTCGCCCGTGAGCTCCACGACGACGGCACCTACAGCGAGAAGGTGTTCGCCCCCGGCTACGGCGAGTTCTACACCGCCCACGGAGGGGAGGTCGAGGCGATGGCCCTGGCCGTGCCCACCGATGCGCTCGGCGGGCCGGTGCCGCCGGAGCTTCGGGCGCTGTCGGCCGCCGCCAACGACCTCCTCGCCCCGGCCCTGGCCAGGGATTGGAAGTCGCTCGCGACCGCCGAGAAGGCCGCGGCGGATGCGTGGGATCGCTACCGGCAGGGCGAGGTTCCGCCCCGGCTCGCCGCCGAGATGGACCGCGCGCTGAAGACGCTGGGAGGCGCGATCGGCGCCCACGATCGAGAGCAGGCGGGCACCGCGGCGATCGACGTGGCCCAGTCGGCGCTGGACCTCGAGCTGCGGTACCGGCCGCCGGCCGAGATCGATTTCGCCCGCTTCGAGCTGTGGGCGCGCCAGATCCAGGTTCACGGGGCCGCCGGCGACATGGGCGGCGTCGAACGGCGACGTCGCCACCCTCGACTGGGTCAGGAACCGGTTCGCGCACACGATCGAGGCCGCCGACATCACCACGATCAACGCACACCTGGAGGTGCTGCGGGAGGCGGTGATCGACGTCGACCGGCAGGCGGCAGTGGACGAGGTGCCGCTGCTGCTGAAGGCGATCGACGCCGCTACGCAGACGACCTGAGCAAAGGTTGCGGGGGTTTCAGTCTCCCGCCCCCGTTGACGGTGAGGGCCCCCAGGGCGTCAGCCCTCGGGGCCCTCTTCGGTCAAGCGCAGCAGCGTCAGGCTTGCGGGAGCGTTCCCTCCTCGAGCAGTGCCCGGCGAACCGGTCGCACCGATGCGGTCGTACAGCGGGCTCGCTTCGCGATCACCTGATCCGAGGCGCCGGGATCGCGGCGCAGCTCGAACTCGGTGAGCGCTCTGCGGCGGTGCGCCTTGTGCTCCGACGTGGTGCCGGTTGCGGCCTGGTCCATCGCGTCCTCGCGGCGGCACCTGAGGCAACGCCACTCGCCGCCCTCTTGCGTCCAGCCCTCGGGCTGTACGGGTTCCGCGCTCCCGGCGCCGTAACTGGCTACAACGCCACAGCGACCACAGGTCCAGCTGCCACTCACGCCGGTTCCTGGTCGATTAACTCGCTTGCACGTCTACTGCTCTTGGCCCCTTGTCGCCGGCCTCGGCGGTGTAGGTCACCTTGGCGCCTTCCTGAAGCGAGCGAAAGCCGTCGCCGGCGATCGCACTCTGATGGACGAAGAGGTCCTTCGAGCCATCATCGGGAGTGATGAAGCCGAAGCCCTTCTCGTCGCTGAACCACTTGACGGTTCCTGTAGGCATGTATTTCTCCTCTGCGGATGTGTGTGCTGCGGTCGCGGAGGATGCAATACAGCAACGGCGGCGAGCGCGGGCACGATTTGCCAGGCATGGGCCTGGCCCAACGATTAACAACCGTAGCAGCCCGGGGGGCAGATCCGGGTCGAGACCTACCCCCTGTGGGTCAGCGCCGCCACCGCCTCGCCGACCGTGTGGTCGGTGGCGGCAGCCTGCTGCAGCCCGACCGTGTCGAGGATGTCCCCGAGGTGCGCGCCGTCCGGCACCACGACCCGCAGCGCCTGCCGGTGCCGCTTCAGCTCTGCCGCCAGCTCGAACAGCATGCGGATGCCGGTGCTGTCGATGAATTCAAGCTCGCTCAAGTCGACGACCAGCCCTCCCCCTTTGCCGTCGATCGCGGCGCCCACACGCTCGCCGAGCTCGGCGGCGTTGGATCGGTCGATCTCGCCGGACAGATGCGCCACCGGCAGCCCTTCGATCGATTCGAGCTCCAGATCCCCGAGATCCATCACCGTGCCCACGGCGGAACTATTGCGGATTCGGGGCGGCGGCGTAGCGTTCCTGAGCCCGAAGAACGAGCAGGACGACGTCGTCGCGCGGCTCGGCCTGGCCGGACCCGAGGGTCGCCTCCTGAAGCCCGCTGGCGATCTCGGCGGCGCTCCGGCCGGCGCACGACTCCAGCGCTGCGACTACGCCGGCGCGTTTGACGATTCGACCGGGAGCGTAGGCGTCGGTCAACCCGTCCGTGTAGAGGATGAGCGCATCCCCGGGTGCGAGCTCGGAGGTGTGGTCCGCCAGCTCGGGGTCAGGCAGCACGCCGAGCAGGGTCCCGGGGTGCCCCACCTGCTCCACCCAGCCATCCGCGCGCAGCACCAGGGGCAATGGATGGCCGCCCACCGACAGCGTCACGCGGGCACCGTTCGCCGGCGTCAGGTCGATTCGCCCGCAGGCGACGGTGCAGGACTGGTCGGGAGACTGCCGCAGGATCGCGTCGTTCAACAGCCGCAGCATGCGGCTCGGCTCGCTTTCGTGCACCGCGGCGGCGCGAAGCGTGTAGCGGGCGAGCCCGGTGGTGGCCGCCGCTCTTGCACCCTTGCCGAGCACGTCGCCGACGATCACCGTCCAGCTTTCGTCATCGCGCTGGAACAGGTCGTAGAAGTCGCCGCCCACGAGGTGTTCCTCGCCGGCGGCGCGGAACTCCACCGCGGTCTCGATGCCGGGAATCGCCGGCAGGTGCGACGGGAGCAGGCTCTCCTGGAGGGTCCCCGCGATGTGCTCGACTGCCCTCTCGGCCCGCCTGCGCTCGGTGATCACCGCCGCCATCACCAGCATCGTGATGCTGGCGACTCCCAAGAAGCCCTGCGCGAGCAACAGCCTGTCGTCGGGAGACTGCCCGGAGAACGGGCCCATGTCGCTCTCGGTCAACGGGATCGCGATGCTTGCCACCAGCAGGATCCCCACGACGGCGCCCGGCTGCCAGAACCGCAGCGCCGCCCAGACCCCGAGCGGAAACAGGATGAAGATCAGCGACGTATCGTGCGTGAAGACGAAGGCGCTGACGCCGAGCGCCGCAGCCGCCAGCACCACGGCCTCGAGCGGCCGTCCGGGCGCCCGCCTGTAGGGCCAGTGGGTGACCGCGACCAGGATCGCCGGGGCGACCACCAGGTTCCCGCCCATGTCGCCGAGCCACCAGGTGCGCCACACGGAGTCGAAGTCGCCGGAGGCGATCTCGTTGGCGACCAGCAGGCTGGTGACTCCGATCGTTGCGCTGATGGTGGTGCTCACGACGCCGCCGAGGATCGCCAGGGCGACCACATCCCGGACCCGCTCCAGGGAGGCGCGGAAATCCGCCAGCTCCCGCAGCAGGTAGGCGCCGGCGAGCGCCTCGAGCGTGTTCCCGGCCGTGATCCCGAGAACCGCGAGGAAGGGGACGCCGGTCCAGGCGTTGGCGAGCAGGGCGCCGAGCGCCACCCCCGGCCAGACGCGATAGCCCCACAAGAGCAGCGCGGCGAGCGAGATCCCGGTGGGCGCCCAGATCGCCGTCACGCTGGAGGACGCGAAGGCGAGGTTCAGGCCGAGCTTGGCGGCGCCGTAGTAGGCAGCGGCGAGCACCGCGATCTTCACCGCGTCGGGTCTCCATCCCCGACCCAACCCCTCCATCGCCGACGAGCCTAGCGCGGGATGATTCAGGGATGCGGTTCGCGCGCTTGACGCCGACGTCACCACGACGGAATGATCCCGGCCGTCGCGGCGCTCGCCTGCGCTGCGGCGCTCGCCTGGGGCCTCGCAGGTTGCGGCGGCGGGGAGGACGAGGCCGAGCCCGCCTATCGGGTGCCTTCGCTGAAGCTCGAGGACCTGCATCCGTGCAGGTCGGTGCCCGACGCCGCCGAAGATGCTCTGCGGAGCGATCAAGGTGCCGTTCGAGCGGCGCGACCCGTCGCTCGGAAAGACCAGGGTCGGGTTCGCGGTCCGCCTGCGAGACGATCGCGACCGTCCGTCGCTGGGAACGATCGTGGCGGTGGAGGGCGGGCCCGGGTACGCCAGCTCCTGGACCGCCAGCTCCTACGTCAACCTGTTCGGCTCGCTGCTCCGGCGCCGCGAGATGGTGACCATCGACATGCGCGGCACCGGGCGCTCTGGCGTCCTGGACTGCCCCGACCTCCAGCGGGGCCGGGCGCCGGACTGGATCGCGCTGTCCGCGTGCGCGCGAAGGCTGGGACCGCTGTACGGCTCCTACCGCACCTCCGCCGCCGCCGACGACATCAACGACGTCCGCCGCGCCCTGCGGCCTCGGGCGCATCACCCTGTACGGGGACTCCTACGGGACCTTCCTCGGCCAGTCCTATGCCTTTCGGCATCCGAAGACGCTCGATGCGCTGGTGCTCGACTCGGCCTATCCGGCGCGCGGCGAGAGCCCCTGGTACCCGTCGCTGATCTCCGACCGGGGTCCGCTCGATCTCGATCGCCTGCCGGCGCTCTCCGTCGTGCTCCGGAGACGCCGGCGAGCGGCTTGGCAAGCTCGTCCGCTGGCTGCGCAAACGAGCCTGGGGCGTGGGGCCGCTGATCGACGCGCTGGCCGAGGCCGGCTACGACCCTCCCGGCGACTACCTGCGGATCGACCGGGCCGGCACGGCGCTTCGCCGCGGCGACTCGGCCCCGTACAAGAGGGTCGTGGCGCGAGCGCCAAGGCCGGCACTCACCACCTCCACCACTACTCCGCCGGTCAGGAGGACGTCGTGAGCTGCAACGACTATCCGCTGCTCTGGGACAAGGACGCCTCCGAGCCGGCGCGGCGCCGCCAGCTCGCGCAAGCGGTTCGCACCTACCGGAGCGACCAGCTCGACCCGTTCACGCCGCGCGAGGTCGGGCTTTCGTCGGACACGCTCTACCAGTACTGCCTCACCGTGCCGCGGCCTTCGCCGCTGTACGAGCCCCCGATCTCGCCCACCGATCGGCCGACCGAGGCGCCCGTGCTGGTCGTCTCCGGCGAGCTCGACAACGTGACCACGCCCTACGAGGGCCGCCTGGTCGCCGAGGTGTTCCCGGACGGGCGCCACTTCGTCGCGCGCGGCGCGGGACACGTCGCCGACCTCTACGACGGCAGCATTCCCGCGGCGGTGCGGACCCGCCAATTCCTCCGCAACGTCCTCGGCCGATAGGGCGACGTCGCACTGGGTCCTTCGGTCGCGGGGTTGAATGACCCTCCGAGCGGCTGAGGCGGCTCCGGCCCGATCCGTATGATCGATCGAGGAGCGCCCTGCGCTTCTGAGCGATTTGACCAAGGTTCTCGAGGAAAAGGAGCGGGTTGTCGTCCGCTTCGCGGGCGACTCGGGCGACGGCATACAGCTCGCCGGCAACCGCTTCGCCGCAGCGACCGCCCTGATCGGCAACGACCTGGTGACGCTGCCCGACTTCCCGGCCGAGATCCGGGCACCGGCGGGGACCCTGGCGGGCGTGTCGGCGTTCCAGATCCACTTCGCCTCGCGGGACATCCTGACCCCCGGCGGCCGCCCGAACGCGCTGGTCGCGATGAACCCGGCGGCACTGAAGGTGAACCTCCCCGAGCTGGAGCGCGGCGGCATCTTGATCCTCAACGAGGACGGGTTCACGAAGACCACGCTGCGCAAGGCCGCGTACGAGTCGAGCCCGCTCGAGGACGGGACGCTCGACGACTATCGGGTGTTTCGCGTCCCGATGACCTCGATGACCGTCCGCGCCACCGACGGCATCGACGGGATCACGGCTCGCGAGGCGGCGCGCTCCAAGAACTTCTTCGCGCTCGGGCTGGTCTCGTGGATGTACAGCCGGCCGGTGGACGTGACGACGAGCTGGATCGAGCAGAAGTTCGCCTCCGAACAGCCGGTGATGGAGGCGAACCTGGCCGCCTTCCGGGCCGGCCACAACTTCGGCGAGACGGCCGAGCTGCTTGCAGGTCCACTACGAGGTCAAGCCCGCCCCCGCTCAGCCCGGCACTTACCGCAGCGTCAACGGGACGGAGGCGACGGCCCTGGGGTTGATCGCGGCGAGTGTCCGCAGCGGCCTGCCCCTGTTCCTCGCCAGCTACCCGATCACGCCCGCCTCCGAGCTCCTGCACGAGCTCTCGCGCCACCAGCGCTTCGGCGTTCGCACGGTGCAGGCCGAGGACGAGATCGCCGCCTCGAACATGGCGCTCGGCGCCTCCTTCGGGGGCCATCTCGGCGTCACGGTCACAAGCGGCCCCGGTATGGACCTGAAGGCGGAGACGATCGGCCTCGCCGTCGCCCTGGAGCTGCCGCTGTTGGTGATCGACACCCAGCGGGCCGGCCCCTCGACCGGGATGCCGACCAAGACGGAGGCCGCGGACCTGCTGATGGCGATCCACGGCCGGCATGGCGAGTCGCCGCTGCCGGTGATCGCTGCCGCGACCCCCGCCCAATGCTTCGAGGCGGTCTTCGAGTCGGTCCGGATCGCCGTCCGCTACCGCACGCCGGTGATCCTGCTCTCCGACACCTTCCTGGCCAACTCGTCCGAGCCCTGGTCCCTTCCCGAGGCCGCGGGCCTGCCGCGGATCGACCCGGGCTTCGCGACCAAGCCCAACCGCGGCGAGGAGTTCTGGCCGTACGTGCGCGACGAGAGGCTGGCCCGCCCCTGGGCGCTGCCGGGGACCAAGGGCCTTCAGCACGTGGTCGGCGGGCTCGAGAAGGAGGACGAGACCGGCCACATCAGCTACGAGGCGGAGAACCACGCGCGCATGACCCGCCTGCGGGCCGAGAAGGTCGAGGGGATCGCATCCGACATCGGAGAGCTGGAGGTCGACGACCCCGAAGGCGCCGAGCTCCTGGTGCTCGGCTGGGGATCGACCTATGGTGCGATCACCGGGGCAGTCAGGCGAGTGCGGCGTCGCGGCAAGAAGGTGGCCGCCGCCCACCTCCATCACCTCAACCCGCTGCCTTCGAACACCGGCGAGGTGGTGCGCGCCTATCCCAAGGTGCTCGTCCCCGAGGCCAACACCGGGCAGCTCGTGAAGATCATCCGCGCGGAGTTCCTGGTCGACGCGCTCAGCTACACCAAGGTCGAGGGGCTGCCGATCTTCGCCGAGGAGCTCGACGAGGCGATCGTGGAGAGGCTATGAGCGAGGCATCCGGAAACGGCTCTGCGAGCAACGGCGGCGCTGGGACGCTGACCAAGAAGGACTTCGCCTCCGACCAGGAGACGCGCTGGTGCCCCGGCTGTGGCGACTACGCCATCCTGGCCACCGTCCAGCAGTTCCTTCCGGAGCTCGGGCTGCCGCCGGAGCGGATCGTCTGGGTGGCCGGGATCGGCTGCGCAGGCCGCTTCGCCTACTACATGGACACCTACGGGGTGCACGGAATCCACGGCCGCGCCCCGGCTCTGGCGACCGGCCTGTCGCTCGCCCGCCCGGACCTCTCGATCTGGGTCGTCACCGGAGACGGCGACGCGCTGTCGATCGGCGGCAACCACCTGATCCACGCGCTGCGGCGCAACGTGCCGATCAAGATCCTCCTGTTCAACAACCAGATCTACGGCCTCACCAAGGGCCAGTACTCGCCCACCAGCGAGGAGGGAAAGGTCACCAAGTCGACCCCCTTCGGCTCCCTGGACCACCCCTTCAACCCGATTGCGCTGGCCCTGGGGGCCGAGGCGACCTTCGCGGCGCGCACGGTGGACACCGACCGTGAGCATCAGGCCGAGGTGCTGCGCGCGGCCGCCGACCACCCGGGCGCGGCCTTGATCGAGATCTACCAGAACTGCAACGTGTTCAACGACGGCGCCTTCGACGCGGTGCGCGGGAAGGGCAGGGAGGCAAACCAGATCCGGCTCGAGCACGGCAAGCCCATCCGCTTCGGCGCCGAGGGCGAGCGGGGCGTGGTCCGCGCCGCCGACGGCCGCCTGGCGATCGAGGAGGTCTCGCAGGTGGGCGACGAGGCCCTGTTGGTCCACGATGCCCACGACCCGAACCCGAGCCTCGCCTTCTCCCTCGCCCACCTCAGCCAGCGGCCCAACGGCCCCACCCCGATCGGCGTCTTCCGCGCCTTCGAGCGGCCGCTCTACGGCGAGGGCATGGGGCGGGAGCTGGAGGCCGCCCGTGAGGGCGTCGGCGTGGCCGAGCTGGACTCGCTGTTTCGCTCAGGCGACACCTGGACGGTCGAGTAGCGACCCGTTCCGTCGCCGAAGGGCCCTAGGGTTCGCGCCGCGTGTACGACTGGCTCCTTTTCCTCCACGTCCTGTCGGGCTTCGCCCTGTTCGGGACGGTGGTCATCTTCAGCGCCTTCGCGCTCGGCGCGACCACCGATTCGCGCCTGCTCGCGGTCGCCAACGCGCTCTGGAACGTTGGCGGGCTGGGCACCCTGGTGCTCGGGATCTGGCTGGCGCTCTACGTCGACGGCTACGGGATCTGGGATGGCTGGATCATCACCGCGATCGTGCTCTTCTCGATCGCCACGGAGCTGGGACGGCGGGCCCAGCTCGGATACACGCCTGCGGCCGGGAGCGGCGAAGCTGCGGCGACGATCGGCGCCCCGCCGGCCGCCCTGATGCACTGGCTGCGGTCGCTCGTCATCCTCGCCCTGCTGGTCGTGATGATCTACAAGCCGGGGGCGTGACGGTGCTCGCGGCCATCCGCCCGGACGCCTGGGACTTCCCGCTCCTGCTCCACGTCCTCGGAGCGATGCTCCTGGTGGGGACGCTCGCCCTCGCCGCCTCGGCGCTGGTCCTGGCCTGGCGCGACGGCAGCGCCTCGCTGGTGCGCCTCGGCTACCGCTCCCTGCTCTATCGGCGCGCTGCCGGCCTGGATCGTGATGCGGGGCGCCGCCGAGTGGATCGCCGACAAGGAGGGCCTGACCGGGGACGAGGTGCCCTCGTGGGTGGACATCGGCTACGGCACCGCGGACTCCGGCTTCCTGCTGCTCGTGATCTCCACCGTGCTCGCCGGCCTCGCCGTTCGTCGCGCCCGCCGCAGCGAGGGGTCGGGCGGCGGCTTCAGCCGGGCTTCGACCGTGATCGTGTCACTGGCCTTGGTCGCCTATTTGGTGGCGATCTGGGCGATGACCACGCAGCCGGTCTAAGAGACCGTCCAAAAACCCCCACGCACGCCTGGCGGCACCGGGACCCGCCATCCAGCGTCCTCGCCGGTTCGCGTGGCTGGGCCACGCTTCACCGGCTGCGTCCTTGGCTGGCGCGCCCCGGCACTCGCCAGCCGCACGCGCGAGTTTTCGGACGGTCTCTGAGGAGCTACAGCTAGGTCTCTTCGACCAGGCCAGGGTCAGGAGGCGTGGGCTGGTCGGGCACCATCTCGACCACCCGTCCATTGCTCTCGAGACAGTGGGGGCACGGCCGGGGCATCAGCGAGCCCTCGACCGGAGTGACGGCCTCCCCACAGGACGGACAAACGTGAACGGACACGGACTCCTTTCCAGTCATCGCTACGGCCAGCAATCCATCGATTCGCCAGCCACCCAGCGATTCCCCCCTAACAAGACACTCCGTCAGTGTACGCCCCTCGCCCCACTGCAGGCGCGGCGGCGCGTGGGATACTCGGCGGAGTGAGCCGTACGGCCACGCCAGGGCGGCGCTCCGCCGAGATCCAGGCGGAGCTCGGCAAGCTGCTGGGGCCGGGCGCGGTTGGCCCGGCGACGGCGGCGTACCTCACGGACGCGACCGAGCTCCGCGGCATCAGGGGCAGCGCCGACGCCGTCGCCCTGCCGGCGAGCACCGAGGAGGTGGCGGGCGCGCTCGCCTGGTGCTACGAGCACGAGGTGCCGATCGTGCCGCGCGGGGGCGGCACGGGCTTCGCGGCCGGCGCCGTGCCCCTGGATGGGGGCGTCGTCCTTGGCCTCGAGCGGATGACGAAGGTCCGCGCGTTCGAGCCGCTCTTGTGGCGAATCTGTGTTGAGGCGGGGCTGAGCACGGCCGAGGTGCGACGGCTGGCGCGCGAGAACGGCCTCTTCTTCCCGCCCGATCCCGGCGCCGCCGAGCAGTCGCAGATCGGCGGCAACGTCGCCACCAACGCCGGCGGTCCGCACGCCTTCAAGTACGGGGTCACGGGCGCCTGGGTGACCGGGCTGGAGGCCGTGGTCGCACCCGGCGAGATCGTCCGGATCGGTGGAGCGATCCGCAAGGACGTGGCCGGCTATGACCTGAAGAGCCTCCTGATCGGCTCCGAGGGAACGCTTGGCGTGATCACCGCGGCCTGGCTCAAGCTCCTGCCGGCACCCGAGGCGGCGCTGCCGGTGGTCGCCTTCCACGCCGGCGCCGAGGCGGGCTGCCGGGCGATCGAGGGCGTGCTGGGTGCGGGCTTGACGGTGGCGGCGCTCGAGTACCTGGACGGCGGCGCCCTGGCCGCGGCCGGGGGCTCGTTCCCGGGCGGCATTCCTGCCGGCGCCGGCTTCATGGTGCTCGCCGAGGCCGACGGCGCCGAGGCCGAGGCCGAGCGCCTTCAGCGCGAGCTGGTTGAGGCCATGGGCATCGGCGCGCTTGACGTGCGAGCGCCCCTGGGGCGACGCGAGGTGGAGGCGGTCTGGCGATGGCGCGACGGCGTTTCGATCGCGATCGAGGCCCGGCGTGGCGGGAAGGTGAGCGAGGACATCGTGGTGCCGCTCGACCGCCTCCGGGAGGCGATCGAAGAGACGGTCGCGATCGGGGAGCGACACCGTTTGGAGGGCTGCAGCTGGGGCCACGCCGGCGATGGAAACCTGCACTCGACCTTTCTCGTCGCGCCCGGCGACAGCCGGGAGCTGGAGCGGGCGCGCGGGGCGGCCGAGGAGCTGTTCGAGCTTGCGGCGCGGTTGGGGGGATCGATCTCGGGGGAGCACGGCGTCGGTTGGGTCAAGCGGGGCCAACTGGCGCGCCAGTGGCCGCCGCGGGCGATCGATCTGCACGAGGCTGTCAAGCGGGCCTTCGACCCCAAGGGCCTGCTGAACCCCGGCAAGAAGATCGCGGCGCTCTAGCCCTGGCCGGTTTCGACCGGGTGTCCGTCGCGTTCCCATGTGCCCACGCCGCCGTGGCCGACGTGGATCACGGAGTCGTGACCCTCGCGCTGGAGGATGGAGGCGGCCAGCCCGCTGCGCTTGCCGCCGCTGCAGACCGTGGCGATCGACTGCCCGCTGGGCAGCTCGCCGAGTCGCTCGATCAGGTGGGCGTAGGGCACGTGGACCGAGCCGGGAATGTGGCCCTCCGCGAACTCGTCGCCGTCCCGGACGTCGAGCACCACGATCGCTGGATCGCTGGCGAGCCGCTCGGCAAGGGCGTCGGGATCGATCAGCTCGACCCGCTTCACCGGTCGCTCCTCTCTGCGCCAGGCGGTCATGCCGCCCTGGAGGAAGCCGCGAACGCGAAGGCCGACGGACGCCAGCAGCTCGACGGCCTCGAGCTCGTAGCCGTCCGAGGCGGCGACGACGATCAGCTCCACGTCCTCGCGGACGACCCTGGCCACCTTGGTGGCAAAGCCGGTGTCGTAGGCCGAGGCGCTGATCGCCCCGGGGATGTGGGCCTCGTCGAACTGCTCGTTCGTCCGCGCGTCGACCAGGATCGCGCCCTCGGCGATCGCCACCTCCACCGCTCGAGGGGTGAGCGGCGCGGGCATTCCCAGCTCCTCGACCAGCGGTCCGCGGTTCAGTGCCACGATGTGCTCGACGTTGGGCGGGCGCTCCCCGAGCTGGTCGAGCGTGGCGTCGATGAACGATTCCGGGGTGGAGGCCAGGAGGGCGGGGTTGTGCTGGCGCTCGAAGCCGATCGTCGAGGACGTCTTGTTGTCGATCGCGGAGCTCCCGCACATCGATCCGCCGAGATGGCCGGGCCAGACCTCCACGTCATCGTCCAGGGTCAACAGGCGCCTGTGCAGCGAATCGAAGATCGCCTCCGCGCCGTCGCGGGGCTCGACCGCCAGATCCGGGCGCGCGACGTCGCCGATGAACAGCGAGTCGCCGGTCAGGACCGCCCAGGCATCGTCGGCGCGAGCGGCATCGTGCAGCACGAACGAGGTGTGCTCGGGGCGGTGGCCGGGCGTATGCACCGCCTCGATCTCCAGGTTGCCCATGCGAAGCCTCCAGCCGTCGGCGAACGGCTCGTGCGGATACTCGGCCCCGGCGAGCTCGTGGATGTGGATCGTCGCCCCCGTGGCCCTGGCCAACCGGCCGTGCCCGGAGACGTGGTCCGCGTGGTTGTGGGTCTCGAGCACGTGCTCGATCCGAACGCCGTGAAGGCGGCTCAGCCGCAGGTAGGGATCGATGTCCCACTGAGGATCGACCACCGCGGCCACGCCGCCGTCGCCAACCAGGTACGAGCCGCAGGCGAGGTCCTCGTGGATGACCTGACGAAAGAGCACCAGTTCCGACTCTAGTCCTCCTCTAGTCCTCCGGAGGAGACACCGAAGCATGTGACATCAAATGGTGTAACATGCGCCTATGGAAGCCGATGCCGCCGAACAGGCCGCCGCCACCGTGAACGGCGACAAGGTGCCCGACACCGCCGCGTTCAGCCTCGAGCTGAGTGAGGACCAGCGGGAGATCCGCGACTGGGTGCATGGGTTCGCCGAGCAGGTCGTCCGCCCGGCTGCCGCCGAGTGGGACGAGCGCGAGGAGACGCCGTGGCCGATCATCCAAGAGGCGGCGAAGATCGGCCTCTACGGCTTCGAGTCGCTCGCCCAGTTCTGGTCCGACCCGACCGGGCTCCAGCTTCCGATCGCCAACGAGGAGCTGTTCTGGGGCGACGCAGGAATCGGGCTCTCGATCATGGGCACGACCCTGGCCGTGGCCGGGATCTACGCGTCCGGGACGCCCGACCAGCTGGTCGAGTGGGTGCCGCAGTGCTACGGGACGCCCGAGGAGCCGAAGGTTGCCGCCTTCTGCTCCTCGGAGCCCGACGCCGGGTCCGACGTTTCCGCCATCCGCACCTCCGCGCGCTACGACCAGGGCAAGGACGAGTGGATCCTCAATGGCCAGAAAGCCTGGGCGACGAACGGCGGAATCGCCGACGTCCACGTCGTGGTCGCCAGCGTCGATCGCGAGCTGGGCTCGCGTGGTCACGCCGCCTTCGTCGTCCCACCCGGGTCGGAGGGGCTCGAGCAGGGCGCCAAGGTGAAGAAGCACGGCGTGCGGGCCTCGCACACGTCCGACGTCCACCTGGACGACTGCCGAGTGCCGGGCTCGTGCCTGCTCGGGGGCAAGGAGAAGCTCGACGAGCGCCTTGCCCGCGCCCGCGAGGGCAAGGGATCACGTGGCCAGGCCGCAATGCGGACCTTCGAGGTCTCGCGGCCGACGGTCGGCGCCCAGGCCCTCGGAATCGCGCGCGCGGCGTACGAGTACGCGCTGGACTACGCCAAGCAGCGGGTGCAGTTCGGCAGGCCGATCATCGAGAACCAGGCGATCGCCTTCACGCTCGCCGACATGAGGACGGAGATCGACGCGGCCCGCATGCTGGTCTGGCGCGCTGCCTGGATGGGGCGCAGCGGCAAGGACTTCGACGCCGCCGAGGGTTCGATGTCCAAGCTGAAGGCCGGCGAAGTGGCGGTCTGGGTAACCGAGCGAGCGATCCAGATCCTCGGCGGCAACGGCTACACCCGCGAGTACCCGGTGGAGCGGATGCACCGCGACGCCAAGATCTACACGATCTTCGAGGGCACCTCGGAGATCCAGCGGCTGGTGATCTCCCGAGCGATCTCGGGAGCACGGATCCAATGAGAGAGGAGCAGCAGGTGACCGAGGCGCAGGACGCAACCGGTGCGATCGATTTCTCGTCGCTCGATCCGCAGCAGGTGGCAGGGACGATCTCGTCCGTCACCGACGAGCAGCTTCGCGAGGCCCTCAGCGGGCCGCAGCGCGAGGCGATCATCGGCGAGGTCTTCCGCCGCATGGAGCAGCACTTCAAGCCGAGCAGCGCCACGGGAGTGGACGCGGTGGTCCACTGGAAGGTGACCGGCCCTTCCGATGGCGCCCTCGACCACTACGAGGTGGTGCTCCGCGACGGCAGCTGCACCGTGGGCAAGGACCCCCAGCACGAGCCGCGCGTCACGCTGATGCTGGACGCGGTCGACTTCATGCGGCTCGTGACGGGCAATGCCGCCGGCCCGATGCTGTTCATGAGCGGCAAGCTCAAGATCGAGGGCGACCTGATGTTCTCGACTCAGATCCAGTCGATGTTCACGATCCCCGGGTAGCCGTTCGAGGCGGTAGGGTCCCACAGCGAAAGCCGTGACAACGGACAACGAACTCATTCAGCCCGTCGCGCACGAGACCGCCGACCGCATCATCACCGGCCTGGTCACCGCCGTCCCCTTCCTGCTGCTCGGCGTCGCCGCCTGGCAGGTGTGGAACGAGGCGCTTGCATGGCGCGACTTGGCGATCCTCGGCGGCCTCTACCTCGTCACCGGCCTCGGGGTCACGGTCGGCTTCCATCGACTGCTCACCCACCGCAGCTTCAAGACCAGCCGAGCGCTGCGGGGGGTACTCGCGGCCCTGGGATCGGCGGCCATCGAGGGGCCGGTGATCTCCTGGGTCGCCGACCACCGCAAGCACCACACCTTCTCCGACGAGAAGGGCGACCCGCATAGCCCCCACGTCGGGCACGGCGGCGGTTGGCGCGGCACCTTCCGGGGGCTGTTCCATGCCCACTTGGGCTGGCTGTTCATTCACACCGAGCGCGGGGCGAAGCGGCGCTTCGCGGGCGATCTGATGGACGATCCGGTGGTCAGCTTCGTCGATCGGACGTTCTTCCTGTGGGCCGTGCTCGGGCTCCTGGTTCCCTTTGCGCTCGGCTACGCGATCGGCGGCACGTTGGTGGCCGGGCTCACCGCTCTGCTCTGGGGCGGCGCGGTTCGCGTCTTCCTCCTGCATCACTTCACCTACAGCATCAACTCCGTCTGCCACGTGTTCGGGCGGCGGAAGTTCGCGACCGACGACCAGTCGCGAAACGTCATCTGGCTCGCCCTGCCGACATTTGGCGAGGCTTGGCACAACAACCACCACGCGTTTCCCACCTCGGCGGTCCACGGCCTCCGCCGCTGGGAGCTCGACCCCTCTGCGGCCGTGATCTGGACGCTCGAGCGACTGGGCCTGATCTGGGACGTGATCCGGATCAGCCCCGAGCGCCAAGCGGCCAAGGCGGCCGAGGCCTGAGCGCGCACACCCGAGCGGGGGACGGGCTCGGCCGGTGAACGGCGACGGGGCTCGCGGCGCGGTCGTGGTCACGGGAAGCTCGACCGGGATCGGGCGAGCATGCGCGCTCCATCTGGATCGCCTGGGCTTCAAGGTCTTCGCCGGCGTGCGCACCGACGAGGACGGGGAGCGGCTCCGGGGCGAGGCCTCCGGGCCGCTCGAGCCGCTGATCCTGGACGTCACCGAGCCGGAGCACATCTCTCGCGCCGGTGACCGAGTCTCCGAGGTGACCGGGGGCAGCCTCGCCGGCCTCGTGAACAACGCGGGAATCGGGGTGGGGGGGCCGCTCGAGCTGCTGTCCGTGAGCGACTTCCGCCACCAGATCGAGGTGAACCTGATCGGCCAGGTCGCGGTGACCCAAGCCTTCATCCCGGCGCTGCGGCAAGCCCGCGGGCGGCTCGTCTTCATCAGCTCGATCGGCGGCCTGCTCGCCACTCCATACATGTCCCCGTACCACGCTTCGAAGTTCGGGATCGAGGCGGTCGGCGACGTGCTGCGCCTGGAGCTGCGCCAGTTCGGCGTCCAGGTCTCGATCGTCGAGCCTGGGTCCATAGCGACTCCGATCTGGGAGAAGGGCCAGGCGACGGCCAGGGCGGTCCGCGGCGACCTCTCGGCTGAGGGTCAGGAGCTGTACGGCGAGTCGCTCGCGCGCACGGAGAAGGCGCTGGGGCAGACCGCGGGGCGCGGCGCACCGCCGGAGAAGGTCGCCAACGTGGTCGCCCATGCCATAACCGCGAGCAGGCCCCGGACGCGCTATCTGGTCGGCGCCGACGCCAGGGCGATGGCCACTCTCGCCAAGCTGCTTCCCGATCGCCTCCTCGATCGCCTGTTGGCCCGCGCGACCGGCCTCGGACAATCGTCCAATTAGGCGTTTTGGGCCTTGTGTCGGACGCCGGGCTGCCGATGATGTCTGTGCACATCCATCAACTGCGGGGACACCAATAGGGGTCCTCGCGGGGCACCTCCTCATGTCGAAGCGGGACGCTGGGCGAGCGTCCCGCTTCACGTTTAGAGACCGTCCGGACAGTCTCTTAGCGGCGTCGCTCCGCCACGACCTCGTCCCGGCGCAAACGCAGGCCGCCGACGAGGAGCGCGAGCGCGCCGCCAAGGGCGACGAAGATCCCGTAGCGAAGGTGTATGCCCGTGTTGCCCGAGATCTGATCGGGCTTGTCGAGCATCAGGTAGCCGACCAGAATGGCCGCCCACCCTCCCGCCACGGCGAGCAGGCTCCCCTCGCGCAGCGGGCGTGGCAGCTCATAGCCACCCGCGCAGCGCGCGATCAGGAACAGGGCCGCGCCCACGGTGAGCAGCAGCGCCAGCTGACCGAGGCCGAAGGAGTCGAAGCCGGTCTTGGAGAGCCCGGGGCCGAGAACTCGATCCCGTACCAGGGGAACAGCATGCTGCCCGGCACGGCGAGCGCCCCGAGCGCCGCCAGCCGCGCCGGAGGCGGCAGCGAGCGAAACAGCTCAGTCCAGCGGCGGTGGCTCAAGCGAGACGCTCACCAGCTCGATCACACGCGCAGTGGCGCGCTGATTCGGCGGATCGAGTCGGCGGCGACCCCGGGCTGTGAGATCGGCCCCGTTCCCGCCGCGGTTTCCACGATCCGCGCCTCCGGGATCAGCGCCTCGGTGAGCCTGCGGCGCTCGTCTGCCGGTGGCAGCCAAGGTCCCGCGACGTCCGCGGCGACGAGGATCCAGAGGCGGGCTCCCGTCTTCCGGGCCGCCGCCGTGGGGTCGTCCTCCGCCCAGGCGCGAACGCGTGCAACCGCGGCCTCCTGCGGACAGTAGGAGATCTGGAAGCCGACCCGCTCGCGCAGCTCGGCCTCGGACATCTGCGCGTTGGTCGCGCTCAGCAGGGTGCGAAGCGCGCCCCTGTAATCGCGCTCGAGCATCTTGATGAAGGCGCCCACGACGGTGTCCGAAGCGATCATCCCCTCGCTGCCCTCGAAGTGCATGCGCGCGAATGGGGCGGTGCCCAAGGCCACCACGGCGGCCACCAGGTCGGTGCGAGAAGCGGCGAGGCGCGCGCGCCCGGTTGGCGCCGTCGGCGGTGCAGATCACCACGGCTTCACCGCCCGCCTCCTCGAGGATCGCCTCGAGGTCAGAGCAATCCGTCTCCATGTCATAGGGGCCGGCGCGGGTGGACTCCCCGGTCCCGCGCGCGTCGCTGGTCACGACGCGGTGATCACGCTGCGAGGTCCGAGAGCAGGGCTTCGTAAACGCCGGGATGTCCCCAGCAGTGGGGAGCCAGCACCACCAGCGGGCCCTCGCCCCGCTCCTCCCAGTGGAGCTCGACTCCGTCGGGACGCTCGAGTCTGGCCACGGCTCAGGCGGCCGTCGCGCGAAGCGGCGCGGTCACCCGGCGGACGATCGACGCGGTCAGGTCGGGCCGGCTCATGATTCCGCCCTCGATCTCCTCCACGTGCGCCTCGGGGAACAGTTGGCGCGAGAGCTCCGCGGCCTCCCTGCCCGCCGGAAACCAGCCGCCGCCGGTGTTGTCCGCGCACAGCAACCAGAGCTTCTCGCCGGAGGCGCGGGCGGCCTCCAGCGAGTCGTCCTCCACCCAGGCGCGCAGCCGGGCCACCGCCGTCTCCTGGGGCTGGTACTCGGTCTGCAGGCGAACTCGCTCGCGGATCTCCTCCTCGCTCATCTGCGGGTTCCCGGCGGTCACCAGGGAGCGGATTGCGCCCCGATAGTCGGTCTCGCACATGCCCAGGAAGGCGTCGACCACGGTGTCGGAGGAGGCCATCGCCTCGGAGCCCTCCAGCGTCTTCCGTCCCGCGGGCATGCCGCCCGGGGTCACCATCGCCTCGACGAGCTCCGGCCGCTCAGCGCAGACCCGAACGGCGCGGTTACAGGCGTCGCCCAGACCCACGATCACCGCCGCTTCGCCGCTCGCCTCGATCACCGCCGCCAGGTCCTCCGACCCGGTGATCATGTCGTGGGGGCCCGCGCGGGTTGACTGGCCGGCGCCACGATCGTCATAGCGAACGATGCGGTGGTCGCGCACCAACTCGGCGGCGATCGCGTCGTACACGGAGGGATGAAAGATGGAGTAGGGGGCCAGGATCACCAGCGGGCCCTCGCCCAGCTCCTCCGAGTGGATCTCGATTCCTTCCTCGCGCTCAATCAAAGGCACGAGAGCGATTCTCCCAGGTGCTCACGGGTAACGGATATCGTGAGCTTCGTTTCCACCAGAGGAGGGAGCAGATGAGCGAGATCGCCACGGGCGCCGACATCATGGCCGAGGAGAACGCCGACAAGCGGCACCAGATCGTGGGGCTGCTCGAGACCGCCTACTGGATGGAGATCGAGACCGTGATGAGCTACATCGCCGGTTCCGTGAACCTGGATGGCGTCCGAGCGCAGGAGATCAAGGAGTCGCTGGAGCAGGACGTCACCGAGGAGCTGGGCCACGCCCAGCAGTTCGCGCAGAGGATCAAGGAGCTCTACGGGGTCGTCCCCGGCTCGGAGGGATTCGAAGCCCAGCAGTCCTATCTCCAACCGCCCGAGCATCAGACCGACGTCGTGCACGTGATCAAGGGCGTGATCGCGGCCGAGGCGGGCGCGATCGAGCACTACAGCCGCATCATCACGGAGACCGACGCCGTTGACCCGGTGACCCAGGACATGGTCATCGCCATCCTCCGCGACGAGCAGGGGCACCTGCGCCTGTTCGAGGGCTTCCTGCGCGAGTACGCGGCCGAAGGCCTCGCCTGAGCCGGGCCGCTAGGCCGGCAGCAGCTTGAGGGCCAGCTCGGCGAGGTGGTCGACCCCGTGGCCCTCGGCCTCCGCCGCGGCCAGCTCGAGCGCCCGGCGCGCTTCCTCCGGGTGCGACTCGCGCAGCAGGCGCCCTCGTAGGTACTCACAGCGGGCGGCATCGAGCGGCCGGCCCAGCCCCTGCCACGCTTCGCGGGCCTCGGTCAGCGCCGCGCTCGCCTCGTCCGGGTCGGCCGCCACCGCACCCCGGGCCTCGAGGCTCGCGGCCTTGCCGACCGGGTAGCGCAGCCGGTCAGCGAGGCGCTCCGCCTCGTCGGCGGCCTCGCGGGCGGCGTCGAGCCGCCCTGACACGGAAAGGTTCACGGCGCGGGAGGAGATCGCCTCCACCGACTGGGCGACCAGTCCCGCGCGCTCACACAGGTCGAGCGCGCGCGCCAGCTCGGTGTCGGCGTCCGCGTAGTCGCCGCGTTGGCGCAGCGTCTGGCCAAGCCAGAAAAGCGACTGGAAGGCAACCTCGGAGCGACCCACCTGCTCGGCGAGCTCAGCGGCTTGGCGGAGCCCCTTCACCGCCTCGTCGAACTGCCCCTCGCGCCAGCGCAGTATGCCGCGCATCATGTACGGGAAGCAGAGCTTGCCCGTCAGGCCTTCCCGCTCGGCGAGCTGCCCGGATGCCTCGGCCTCGCGCTCCACAGCGTCCCAGTCGCCACTGTGCGCGGCGAGCTGCGCCAGCGCCGCGTGCAGCTCGACCTTGGACGGCAGGTCGCCTGTCTGCTCGGCCAGCTCCAGCGCCTCCTGGTAGGCGGCGCCGGCCCCCTCGTAGTCGGCCTCCGAGATCTCCAGGTGATAGCCCAGTGTGAGCAGCGCCCGGACCGCCTCGGCCGGGTCGGACTCGCGCGCGAGCTCGACGGAGCGCTCCAGGTTCTGGCGGGCGCGCTCGGAGTCGCCGATGCGGCCGAAGACGCGGCCGAAGATCCCGTGTGCGCGGCTTGCCGCCGCCGCCTCGCCGAGTCGCTCCGCCAGTCGCAGCGCCTTCTCGGACGCGTAGATGGCGAGCATGTTGTCGCCTGTGTGCATGTAGAGCGAGGCGGCCTCTTCGTACAGCCGCACCAGCTCGAGGCACGGGGGGCCGTCCTTGAGCAGGTCGATCCCCTTCTGGTAGTGCTCGATCGACCCCTCGCGGTCGCCCTTGTGCCAGAGACCGGCGCCGATCTTGCGGTGCAGGTCGCCGACCCTGGCCAGGTCCTCCTCACGACGATGGAAGTCCAGGCATTCTCGCCAGACGTCGGTGGCCTGGTCGACACGGCCAAGCCGCAGCGCGACGTCGCCGAGCTTCTCGTCGATCCGGGCGCGGAGTGCGGGATCCACTCGCGGGGAGCCGGGGCCGTCGGGCAAGGACAGCGCGGTCTCGTAGTGGCTCAGGGCCTCCTGGTTGGAATACAGGGAGGCGGCGGCGTCGCCTGCCGCCTCGAGCGCCGACAGGGCCTTCTGGTTGATGCGCTCGAGCTCCGACTGCTCGATCTCGGCGTCCGCGCCAAGCGCAGCGGCCCTGCCGTAGTGGTCCGCGACCATCGCCACCACGCCCTCCGAGCGGTCGGCGGCCCGTTCCTCGATGAAGCCGCCCACCTGGGCGTGCTTCCACGCCCGCACCGACTTCGGCAGCGTCGAGTACGCGACGTCGCGGATCAGGACGTGCTTGAACGCGTACTCGTGCTCCCCGGCGATTCGGCTCCCGGCGCTCGGCACCACGAGGTCCTTCTCCTGCAGCGCGGCGAGAGCGTCCTGGAGGTGGATGCCCTCCTCCTGCTCGATCCCGGCGAGTGAGCCCTCCCAGAAGGTCTGCCCGACCACCGAGGCATGCTGCAGCACGCGGCGCTCCGGCGCGGACAGCGAGTCGAGACGGGCCGCGAGCACGGCATGCACGGTCTCGGGGAGAGTCTGGACGTCCTTCGCCCCCTCCTCGCGGATCCGGTTGACCATCTCCTCCGCGAACAGGGGGTTGCCGGCGGAGCGCTCGGCGACCTGGGGCACCAGCTCTGCCTGACCGTTGGTGCTGGCTGCCGTTTCCATTGGGGAGCAGGGCGGCGACCAGCTCGCGCGTCTCGTCCTGGGTCAGCGGTTCGAGGGAGATCGTGGTTGCGTTGCGCCGCCCACCGCCCCAGCCCGGGCGGCGGTCGAGCAGCTCGTCGCGCGCCAGGCAGACGATCAGCGCGGGGCCGCGTACCCAGCGCGCCAGGTACTCGATCAGGTCGAGCATGCCCTCGTCGGCCCAGTGGATGTCCTCGAGCGCGATCACCACCGGGTGTTGCCGGCTCACCGCCTCCACCAGGGAGCGCACCGCGGAGAACAACCGGTCGCGGGTCTGCTGCGCGTCGTCCACGTCGTGGACACCGGTTGGCATCGCGTGCTCGGCTGGGGGCTCGATTCCCAATGGGCGAGCGATCGTCGCGGCGATTCGTTCCGGCGGCTCGTCGGTCTCGGCGTCGGAGACGACCGACTCGACCCCCCTTAGGAGCTTCGCCCAGGCCAGCTCGGAATCGTCGGTGTCGACCAGCTCGAACTGGCCGCGCAGGATTTCGCCGAGCGCCCAGTAGGCGAGCCCCGCGCCATAGGCGGGGCAGCGCCCGACCCGGAAGGCCCGTTTCTCCGTCCGCGCGCTCGTCTGCACCTCCAGCTCGCGCAGAAGGCGCGACTTGCCCACCCCGGCCTGGCCGATCACCGTGACCAGATGCGGGCGGCTCTCGCGGCCCACCCGGTCGAACAGCGACGTCAGCAGCGCCGACTCGTCCTCACGGCCGATCAGGGGCGCCTCGCTGCGAGCGCCCCGGGTGGCCGGGCCGGGGATCAGGATGCGGGTTGCCTCCCACGCCGGCACAGGCTCGGACTTGCCCTTCAGGGTCAAAGGCTCGAGCTCGGAGTACTCGATCGCGTCCCGGGTCAGACGGTGGGTGATCTCGCCGACGGTGACGCTGCCGGGTCGTCGCCGCCGCCTGGAGCCGGGCGGCGACGTTGACCGCGTCGCCCATCACCGTGTAGCCGTCGCCGACCTGGCCGGCCAGCACCTCGCCGGAGTTGATCCCGACCCGCAGCAAGAAGTTGGCGCCGGCCGCCTCCGCGGCCGCCCCCGCCATGTCCTGGTTGATCTCGTCCATCGCGGCCTGCATCGCCGAGGCCGGCGCGCACGGCGCGCTCCGGGTCGTCCTCGTGCGAGACCGGGGCGCCGAAGACCGCCATCACGTTGTCGCCGATGTACTTGTCCACCCTGCCGCCGTAGCGCACGACCTCCTGCCCGAGGCGTCGCAGCGCCCGGTCCACGATCGACTTCACGGCCTCGGGGTCCATGCGCTCGGCGACCGCCGTGTAGCCGGACAGGTCGGCGAACAGCACCGTTGCCTTGCGGCGCTCCTCCGGCAGAGCGCCGGCGCCGGGCGAGCCCCAGGCCGGTGCGGCCACGCCCGGGAGCTGGCCGCCGAACAGCCCTCCGCGCTGGGCGGGAGGGGCCGCCGCCTGGGCTGCTGCCCCGGGCGGGGAGGGAGCCGGCGGCGTCGTCCCCGGCGGGGGCGCCACCACGCCCGATCCGCCTGCCCCGAGCCCGGTCCCGCACTCGATGCAGAACTTTGCGCCCGGCGGGTTCTCGGTGCCGCAGGTCGGACAGCTCGCCGACAGCGTCTCGCCGCATGACATGCAGAAGCGAGCCCTCTCGGGATTCTCAGTTCCGCAGCCGGGGCAAGCTCCTCCGCCCACGTGACGAACGATACGCATTCGTCGCCACGGGCCTATGTGAGATCCGTCACGGTGAAGCGGCGCTCGACAACGGGGACAGACGTCCAGGCCCATCAGGAGGCGTTCGCTACCCTGGCGCGTCGGACCGATGCCCGAAGTCCGGCCTGAACGAAAGGGAAGCCTGACTTGACCCGTATCCGAGCCCGCGCCGCGATCCTCGCGCTGATCTTCGTCCTGCCCGCCGTGGCGGCGGGTTGCGGCGATGACGGCGGCGGTGGCAGCGAGGACCCGACGCAGGTTCTCGAGCAGACCTTCAACGATGCGGAGCAGATCACCAGCGGCCAGCTGGGGATCAGCCTGGACGGCTCGGCCGAGGGCGACCAGTCGGGGAGCGTGACGGCGACGATCGAGGGACCGTTCCAGAGCGACGAATCCGACCCGACGGCCTTCCCACAGCTTGATCTGAGCGCTGACGTCAGCGCCTCCGGGGAGGGCCAGAGCTTCGATTTCGACGGCGGCCTGATCGTCACCGAGGAAAACGCCTTCGTCGAGTACCAGGGGCAGGCGTATGAGGTCGGGGCGTCCATCTTCCAGCGCTTCAAGGCCCTCTCTGAACGGTCAGCCCGGCAGGCGCAGTCCAATCAGAACGCCTCCTCGATCTTCGAGCAGTTCGGGGTCGACCCCCAGACCTGGCTGACAAACCTCTCCAACGAGGGATACGAGGACGTGGAGGGGACCGAGACCATCCACATCCACGGCGACGCCGATATCGAGCAGATCTTCTCCGACTTCGTCAAGATCGCCGAGCGGGTGCCCGGGAACGCGGCGCCGTCGGTCGACGAGGGGCAGCTCGATCAGGTGAAGAGCGCGATTCAGGAGGCCACCCTGGACGTGTACTCGGGCAAGGACGATCACGTCCTGCGCAGGCTGTCGCTGTCGCTGACGATCGAGCCACCGGCAGACGCCGAGGGTTCCACGGCGAGCCGCGTCGACATCGACCTCTCAGTCACGCTGAGTGACGTCAACGAGCCCCAGGAGATCTCTGCACCGCAGGACGCCCAGCCGATCTCCGGCCTGCTCAGCGACCTCGGCCTCGGTGACCTCGGCCTGATCGACCCGTCCGGTGGGACGAACGGCGGGGTGGGCGGCGGCGGCGGTCCCGCCCCCGCCTACCTGGACTGCATCCGGGACGCCACGACCTCGGACGACATCAGGAAGTGCGGGGAGAGCTGTAGTAACTCCGGGAGCCTTGAATAACTCCGCCGGAAGCCTCGGCTCTGAATAACTCCGCCGGAAGCCTCGCCTGCGGCTACGTTTCCGGCGGGTTAGGGCGCCGGCCTTACCCGGCAGGTCCACACGTTGCTACCGCGACTTCGTCGCTAGCCCGGACCGGCTAGCGTCAGTTCGAAGTTCGGTCGTACAGCTCGTCGAGGCGGGTGAGTTCGTCGTCGGTTAGGTCGGGGACGTCGGCGGCGCCCGCGTACTCGCGCAGCTCGGACTGGTTGGTGATCGTGGGGATCACGACCGTCATCTGAGGCTGGGCCAGGATGAAGCGGAGGGCCGCCTGGGCCATCGTGCGCCCCGTCTCAGGCCCGCAGAGAAAGCGAATCCGCTCGATCTTCTCGAGGCCTTCGACCAGCCACTCGCGCGGCCGGTGGCGACGGTGGTCGCCGGGCCCGAAGCTCGTCTCCGGGGTCAGGGTGTCGTCCAGCAGCCCGGACGAGGTCGGGACCCGTGCGATCACGCCGACGCCGTGGTCGGCGGCGGCCGCCATGAACGCGCGGCCCGGATCCTGCTCGAGCAGGTTGTAGACGGTCTGCACGGAGGCGATCTGGCG
Source organism: uncultured Actinomycetes bacterium (assembly GCA_963824865.1). Classification (GTDB taxonomy): domain Bacteria; phylum Actinomycetota; class Thermoleophilia; order Solirubrobacterales; family 70-9; genus AC-56. Next base: position 73,871 of record CAWGQQ010000004.1, read on the forward strand.
CCCGGAGATCGCTTGCAGGCCCTCCTCCCGCCAGCCGATCGCGGGGCCGAGGGCGACGCCGTACTGGGCGATCTTGCCCTCGGCGCGCAGCTCATCGAGGGTTGCGAAGCACTCGTCCGAGTCGATCGCCTCCAGGCGTGGGTTGTGGAGCTGGTAGAGGTCGAGATGGTCGGTGCGCAGCCGCCTCAGGCTCGCCTCCAGGGCGCGCCGCACGAACGGCCCGTCCCAGCGCTGTGGCCGCTCCCCTTCCGAGTGCTCCTGGCGGCCCTCCTCGAGGACGTACCCGAACTTGGTCGAGAGCTGGATCCGGTCCCGGTGCGGGCCGAGCACCCGGCCCACGAGCTCCTCGTTCGCGCCCTGTCCATAGGCGTCGCCCGTCTCGAAGAAGGTGATGCCGAGGTCGAGCGCCTCGAGCAAGCAGGCGCTCGCCCGCCTCCTCGCTCACCTCGCCCCACCAGGTCGAGCCGAGCGCCCAGGTCCCGAAGCCGATCTCCGATGCCTCGAGGTCGGTGTCGCCGAAGCGGCGGGTCCTCACGCGGCGCAGTCTAGATCAGCCGTCGCCGGGATTCGGACGACCACCCAAGCCCATAGGCTCCGTCGCCGCGATGGCGAGTGGCGGTAAAAACCACGCCCGCGGTCCGGGCTTCCTGCTCACCGCGCAGGGCTGGCCGTACATGCTGGTGCCGTTCATCCCGCTGGCGATCGCGCTCGAGCTCGCCCACGTGTCCGCGACGGTGATCTTCTTCACCGCGGCGCTCGGGATCATCCCCACGGCGGCGCTGATGGGCCAAGCGACCGAGGAGCTTGCAGCACGTTCCGGCCCGGGCATCGGCGGGCTGCTCAACGTCACCTTCGGCAACGCGCCCGAGCTGATCATCGCGATGTTCGCCCTCGCCGAGGGCCTGCACGAGGTTGTCAAGGCCTCGATAGTCGGCTCGATCATTGGCAACGTGTTGCTCGTGCTCGGCGCCTCCATGCTGGTCGGAGGCATCGGCCGACGAAACCAGACGTTTAACGCCACCGCCGCCAGCGCGCAGTCGTCGATGCTGCTGCTCGCCGCCGCTGCGCTGATGATGCCGGCGATCTTCGAGCTCGTGGAGGGCAAGGGCTTGCCGAGCCCGACCGCCGAGCTGGTGAACTACGGTTCCACGGTCGAGAACCTCTCGCTCGCGGTGGCGATCGTTCTCATCGGCACCTACGTCGCCGGTCTCTTCTTCTCGCTGCGCACCCACCGCGACCTCTTCAACCCGCCATACGCCGAGCAGGAGGAGGAGGGCTTCGGCTGGAGCGTGCGGCGCTCGGTGCTGATGCTGTTCATCGCCGGGCTCACGGTCGGGCTGATGTCGGAGATTCTGGTCGGCTCTATCAGCGAAGCCTCGGAGTCGGTGGGCCTGAGCGAGTTCTTCATCGGTGCGATCGTGGTCGCGATCGTCGGCAACGCTGCCGAGCACTGGGTCGCGGTGCTGGTCGCCTACAAGGACAAGATGGACCTGGCGGTCAATATCGCGATTGGCTCGGCCGCCCAGATCGCGCTGTTCGTCGGCCCCGTGCTGGTGATCGCGTCGTTCTTGATCGGCCCCGGGCCGCTGCCATTGGTCTTCAACGGTTTCGAGCTCGGCGCAATCCTGCTTGCAATCCTGATCGCCAACACGGTCACCAGCGATGGCGAGTCGAACTGGTTCGAGGGCGTACAGCTGCTCGCCGTCTACGCGATCGTCGGGATCGCCTTCTACTACGCGTGACGGTGCCCGCCCGTCCGCCAGCGGGGCGCGCCTGATGGGCGAAGCGCTGCTCCTCGCCCTCAGCTTCGCGGTAATCCTCGCCGGCGCGCGGCTGTTCACTACCGCGGTCGAATGGGCGGGTCACCGGCTCGATCTCGCCGAGGGGGCCACCGGGAGCCTTCTTGCCGCCGTCGGCACGGCGATGCCGGAGACATTGATTCCGATTGTCGCGATCGTAGGCGGCTCCTCGGGGGCCGATGACGTAGCCATCGGCGCCATCATCGGCGCGCCCTTCCTGCTGGCGACGATCGCGATGGCGGTGGTCGGAATCTCGGCGCTCATCTATCGCGGACGCCGCCCCGAGGGCACCCGGCTCCGCGCCGACACCCGGGTGCTCGACCGCGACCTCGTCTTCTTCGGAATCTTCTTCGCCGCCGGCCTTGGGCTCGGGTTGGGCGCGCCCGACGCGGTGCAGATTCCATGTGCCGTTGGCTTCGTCTTCGCCTACGGTGTCTACGTCCGTCGTACCCTAAGCGGCGGTGGTGCCGCCCAGGATGTCGACACGTTAGAGCCGCTGCTGCTCGACACGACCCCCGGTGACCGGCCCAGCAGCAGTGCGATCGCGGTCCAGTTCCTGGTCGGACTCGGGGCAATGGTCGGCGGCGCGCACCTGTTCGTCGAGGAGCTCCTTACCGTTTCCGAGCAGCTCGGCACCGAGCCCCTGGTGCTCTCCCTGATCCTGGCACCGCTCGCCACCGAGCTGCCGGAGAAGGCGAACAGCTTCTTCTGGATCCGCCAGGGCAAGGACAGCTTGGCGTTGGGAAACATCACCGGGGCGATGGTCTTCCAGTCGACGATCCCGATCGCCTTCGGCCTCGCATTCGCGGAGTGGGACCTCGACCACTACGCCGTCGTCGCCGGCGCGCTCGGCCTCGCCGGCGGTGGAGTCGCCTACTGGGCGCTGCGGCTGCGTGGGCGCTTCGAGCCGCTGTCGATCGTCCTCTGGGCCGCCCTGTTCGCGGCCTTCATCGTCTACGTTGCCGTCGCCTGAAGCGCCCTGCTACTCCGGCCAGAAGTCCTCGGCCCGCTCCGTGCCTGCCTGAGGATCGCGGGTCGAGAAGATGAACAGCTCGGCGTCTTGGTCGGTGTCGTTGTGAACTGAGCGGTACGCGTCGCCGCCGATTCGCACCGCGGTCTGCGGGCCCGCCTCGAACACGTCATCGTCGACCTTGAACGTGACCCGGCCGCCGATCACGAAGTAGATCTCCTCCTGGCCGGGGTGGCAGTGGCCATAGCTGTCGCGCCCGCCGGTGTTCGGCGGCATCGTCCGCCAGCTGAACGAGAGCTGCTCGGTGCCGAGCGCGTCGGAGTACCAGCGCATCTCGCCGAATCCGGGGTAGTCGGCCATCCAGTCCATGGCCTCCTCGCGCCCGGCGAGGGAGTAGTTCGCCATCAATCCTCCCGGCCGGGGTCCTGCGCCTCGCCGTCCTCCTCCTCGTCGTCGGTGCCGTCGCCCTGCTCGAGCGCGGTCGCCGAGACCGAGCCGGCGGTGCCAGGGTGATAGTGGGTCTGGAACTCCTCCAGCGTCTGTTCGAGGCGGTCCTCGTCGACGGGGACCTCGTCGGCGATCCGCACCCAGTCGGACCCCTCGTACGCCTCCATGTTGAAGATCTCCTGGTCGATCGAGGTCGAGTCGTCGACGATCACCACCATCTCCGTCTGCGGGTTGAAGTAGGTGCCGGGACGAACCACCATCTCCTCGAGGTCCACCGTGCGGCTGTCGATGTCCGGAGTCACGACCCGATCCTATTACTGCCCGAGGTTCTCAAGCTCGCGGAGCCGGCGCTCGACCTCCCGGTCCACGTCGAGCGGCGGCTTTCCCTGCCGCATGCGACGCGCGTTGCGCGCCACGACGAGCTGTCGCACCTCCTCGGCCAGCCCGGGGTCGGCCCCAGGAGGCCCTGGCGGTCGATCGGCGAGCAGCCTGGTCAGCTCGGCATCGATGTCGAGCGCCGTCTCGCCGCGGGCGCGCTGGCGGTAGGCCTTCGCCTCCAGCATCTGGCGGATTTCGGCCTCGCGGCCCTCCGCCGACCCGGCCCGGGGACCGTCGCCGGCCCGCTGCGACAGGTCGCTGTCGAACTCCACCGCAAACGGCCCCTTGCCGATCTGCTTCAGAGCGTTCCCGGCCCCGAGCACGAAGGCGGCCAGCGCGATCGGGATGGCCGCGAAGACGACGATCAGGATCACGTCGCCGGTGCTGAGGCTGAGGGCCAGAGGGAGCACCCGCCTAGGGTACGAGCGGCGGGCGCGCGGCGCAACCGCGCGCCGCCGCCACCGGCACGGGCGGTCCTGCGATTTCGGTATTCTTCGCTCCCTCAGACTGGCTGACTGACCAGTCAATCGGCTCGCCGGTCGACTGGTCCCCAAACGCAAAGGAGCGCCACAGCCTTGGTTGACTTCACGCTGACTGACGAGCAGAAGGACCTGCGAGAGCTGGCCCACGACTTCTCCGAGAAGGAGATCCGCCCCGTCGCCTGGGAGCACGACCGCGACAGCACCTGGCCCCAGGAGATCGTCGAGAAGGCCTTCGAGGTGGGCCTCATGAACGTGCACGTCCCGGAGGCCTATGGCGGCCCCGGCCTCGACTACCTCTCTGGCTGCCTGATCGAGGAGGAGCTGGGCTGGGGCTGCTCGGGCATCGGAACCAGCCTGATGGCCAACGGCCTCGCCTCGGCGCCGCTTTTGATCGGCGCCTCCGAGGAGACGAAGAAGAAGTACCTCGGCATGCTCGCGGAGGAGCCGAAGCTGGCCTCCTTCTGCCTCACCGAGCCCGACGCCGGCTCCGACGTCAGCGGCATGAAGACCAAGGCGATCAAGAGCGGCGACAAGTACGTGATCTCCGGCTCCAAGTGCTTCATCACCAACGGCAGCCACGCGTCCTGGTACACGGTCTACGCCAAGACGGATCCCGAGGCGGGCCACCGCGGCATCACGGCCTTCGTCGTCGACCGCGACGCGGATGGCGTCACGGTCGACAAGAAGGAAGACAAGCTCGGCCAGCGTGCCTCGGACACGGCGACGATCTCCTTCGACGAGGTCGAGGTGCCCGCGGCGAACATGCTCGGCGAGGAGAACCACGGGTTCAAGCTCGCGATGACGACGCTCGACCGCACCCGCCCGGGCGTCTCCTCGCTGGCCGTCGGCATTGCCCGGGCTGCGTTCGAGTTTGCCTGCGGGTACGCCAAGGAGCGCGTCCAGTTCGGCGTCCCGATCGCCATGCACCAAGCGGTGGCCTTCATGATCGCCGACATGGCGACCAAGATCGAGGCATCCCGGCTGCTCGTCTGGGAGTCAGCCGTGCTGCTCGACCAGGGCAAGCGCAACACGCTGGTCTCCTCGCACGCGAAGCGGTTCGCCGCCGACACCGCGATGGAGGTCACGGTCGACGCCGTGCAGGTCTACGGCGGCTATGGCTTCATCAAGGAGTACCCGGTGGAGAAGCTGATGCGCGACGCCAAGATCATGCAGCTGTACGAGGGCACGTCGCAGATCCAGCGCCTCGTGATCGCCCGCGAGATCCTGGCGCCGCGGCAGGTCGCCGAGCCCGAGTCCGAGCCCGAGTCCACCAGGGAGGAGACGGAGGCGGGAGCGAAGGCCGCCGAGCAGGCGCCCGCCGCCGCCTAGGTGGCTGGGTCAGCCTCGGCGGTTGGGGCTGATGGCGATCATCAGCCCGATCGTCGTCGCCACGATGACGCCGAGCACGAGGGCGTGCGGCCACCCGTCGATCCCCCAGGCCACCGCGTAGAGGAGGGCGGCGAGGATCACGAGGCTGAGGGCCGTGAACGCGATCACGGGTCGCTTGTTGGCCACCCGCATGCTCCGGTCCGCTGCGCTCAATTCGGGCCGCTCGTACTGAGCGCGGTCGCTGCTGCTCATGTTCGCCATCTCGTCCTCCCGGTCGGCTTCCTGAAGGAGGCTACACCCGAGCCGACCGCCGGGGCGGTGCGCCTCGTCACACAGCGAGCGGCCGTGCAGCTCGGCGCCCCCGCCGCCTATAGTCGGCACGGATGGCCCGTAGGGGCGAACAGCGAGAGCCGGGCGCCCGCAAACTGGCCGAGGCTGCGCGGGCCGCCAGGGCGCGCGCCACACCGGCCGAGCCCAGGGCGCCCGCCCGGCGCCGCGCCGGCGCGATGGACGTGTTCGGCGGCGAGATCCGCCGCCGCGACCTCTTTCCGTTGCTCGTCCTGCACCTGATCTCGAGGGAGCCCGCCTACGGCAACCGCCTGATCGAGGGGATCGAGGCGATCACGAACGGCGTCATCTCGGCCAACCCGAACACCATCTATCCCCTTCTGCGAGCTCTCGAGGAGCGGGGCCTGATCGAGGGGCAATGGGAGCACCCGAACCGGCGAACCCGCCGCTTCTACTCGATCACCGCCGAGGGGCGCAAGGAGTACCGGCGGCTGGTCGCCGAGCTCGAGCCCTTCCTCGACTCGGTGATCGACTCGGTGACCCTGATCAAGCGCGAGATCTACGGGAGCGCGCCTGGCCGCGGGAGCCGGCGGTGAGCAAGGTCTCCGAGTCGGTCGTCGTGGCCGCCTCGCTGGCCGAGGTCTGGGACTACTACTTCGAGCCGCGAGGATGGCCCGCATGGGTGGACGGCTTCGGGCGCGTCGAGGCATCCGACGGCTATCCGGAGGCGGGAGGCTCGCTGCGCTGGCACTCGATTCCGGCGGGAAGGGGGGAGGTCACCGAGCACGTGCTGGAGCACGAGCCCCGTCGCGTGCACCGGGTTGCCTTCCGGGATCCGGAGAGCGCCGGGGAGCTCGTGACCAGGTTCGAGATCGCGGGCGAGGGGGCAGTGGTGACCCAGGAGCTCGAATACAGGCTGCGAAAGCGCGGCCCGTTCGCGTGGCTCACGGACCGCCTCTTCATCCGCTCCCAGGTTCGCGGCTCGATCGCCCGCACGCTCGCCCGCCTCAGGCTCGAGGTCGAGGAGCTGGCTAAAGGGGAGTAGTTCGGCAGCCCGGCTCAAGGCCAGGTGTCGGAGATATCACCCTAGGGTGGCTGGTAGATCGCCTCCGGACGACCGACGATGCGGGTGTCAGCAGAACCGCAAACGGTCAGGAGGCGATCGAAGATGCAATCGAGGACTTATCCAAGGGCACGGCGAGTGCTGGTGCTGGGGGCGGCGTTGGCCGGCCTGGGACTGGCAGGCGCCTCGTCGGCGCAGGCGGACTGCTTCGGCGCAAAGGTCACGATCAAGGGCACCAACGGGGCCGACAGGATCACCGGCACCAACGGGCGGGACGTGATCTACGCCGATCGCGGCAACGACAAGATCAACGGCAGGGGAGGCCCTGACCTGATCTGCGCCGGGCCGGGCAAGGACCGTGCCAAGGGCGCCATCGGACTCGACCTCATCGGCGGCGGGCTCGGGAACGACAGGGTCTCGGGAGGCAAGCAGTCGGACAACCTGTACGGCGAAGAGGGCAACGACAAGGTCCGAGGCGATGGAGCGAGCGACTACGTCGACGGGTTCGACGGCAACGACGTCCTGCACGGGGACACTCCAGGCAAGTCTGGGGGCGACGACGACGAGATCTCCGGGGGCGAAGGTTCAGATCGGGTCTTCGGGGACGGGGGCGACGACTCCCAGATCTACGGGGACGACGGTTCCGATCGGGTCTTCGGGGGCGCAGGCGACGATGGTGGCCTGGCAGGAGGCGCGGGCGCCGACGTCGTCGACGGTGGGGCCGGGAAGGATTCCCTGTTTCCCGAAGAGGACTCGACGCGGGACACGTACAGGGGCGGCGCGGGCATCGATCGCGCGAACTACCGGTATTACGACAGCCCGGTGACCGTTTCGCTCGACGGGGCCGCGAACGACGGGGTCAACTGCCCGCAGCAGTGCGAGGGCGACAACGTCACGGCCTCGCTGGAGAACCTCACCGGTACCTACGAGGCCGATCGCCTGACCGGCAGCGCGGCCGCGAACGTGATCGACGGCAGCGGCGGTGACAACGTGATCGACGGCGCCGGGGGCGCCGACATCCTGCGCGGCAACTACGGCCTGGACAGGCTCACGGGCGGCAGCGGGAATGACGCCCTGTTCGCCGGCGGTGGGAACGACTCCCTCAACGGGGGCCCCGATACGGATGATTGCCACGGGGAGGATGGCACCGACACGGGGGTCAACTGCGAGACCGTGTTCGGCATCCCGTAGGCATACAACCGGCGGAAGCCTCGGCTTCGCCTACGTTTCCTGCCGGGTCAGGGCACCAGCCTGACCCGGCAGGTCTACGCGTTGCTACCGCGACTTCGTCGCTAGCCCGGGCGATATAGCCTTCGCGGCCTGATGTTCGTGTTCAAGGCTGCGGTGCTCGGCGCGGGGACGATGGGAGGGGAGATCGCCCAGGTGATCGCCTCGGCCGACGTTCCCGTGGTGCTCAAGGACATCGAGCAAAAGCTCGTCGACACCGGGCTGGAGAAGGCGCGGGAGGTGACCCAGGGCCAGCTCGCGAGCCTGGTCTCGAAGGAGAAGATCACCCAGGAGCAGGCGGACGCCCGTGGCGAGGAGATCCTCGGCCAGATCACCGGCACCACCGAGTACGAGGGCTTTGGCGAGGTCGACTTCGTGGTCGAGGCGGTGCCCGAGAGGATGGAGGTCAAGCAGGCGGTGTTCGCGGAGTTGGACGAGGTCACGCCCGGCCACGCGATCCTCGCCTCCAACACCTCGGCGCTGTCGATCTCCGAGATCGGCTCGGCGACCACCCGGCCCGAGAAGGTGGTCGGCTTTCATTTCTTCTATCCCGCCTCGGTGATGCGGCTGATCGAGGTCGTCGAGGGCGACGACACGTCGGAGGAGACGGCGCAGGCGGCGGCCAACTTCTCGATGCAGATTCGCAAGAACCCGATCCGCTGCGGCGAGGAGCCGGGCTTCGTGGTCAACCGGGTGCTGAACTCGGCTGCTTCGGAGATCTGGCGCCACCAGGACGAGTCGGGGGCCTCGCCCGAGGAGATCGACAAGGAGATCGCCGAGGCGAAGGTGACGCCGATGGGCCCCTTCTACCTCTCCGACCTGCTCGGGCTCGACACCGTGCTGCACGTCGCCGAGCACCTGAGGGCCAGCTACGGCGACCGCTTCTACGTCCACCCGAAGATGAAGGAGCTGGTGGAGGCCGGGAAGCTGGGCCAGAAGACCGGCCAGGGCTACTACGCCCACGGAGGCTGAGGTGGAGGCCGCGACCGCAGAGATGACGGTGGTCGAGCGATTCCAGCTGAAGGCCTTTGCGGAGGCCGTGATGCTGGTCGACGAGGGGGTGGCGGCGACCAAGGACGTCGAGCTGGGAATGATGATGGGCGCCGGGATCCTGCCCGGGCCCCTGTCCCGCGCCGACGAGGCCGGGCTCGACTCGATGCTCGAGCGGCTCGAGCTCGCCGAGCGCGAGTGGGGCGACGGATTCGCGCCGCCGCTTCTGCTCAGGCGGCTCGTCAACCAGGGCCGGCTCGGGCGCAAGGCGGGCCAGGGCTTCTTCTTCTATCCGCAGCCCGACGAGGGCGCGGACCAAACGGAAACGGTGCTGCTGGAGACCCGGGACGAGCTGGCGATCCTTTGGCTCAACCGGCCGCCGACCAACCCGATCTCCCCGCAGATGATCCGCGATCTGACGGCGCTCTGGGACGAGGTCGAGTCCCGCGACGAGATCCGCGCGGTCCTGATCGCCTCCTCCAACTTCGCCGTCTTCTGCGCCGGCGCCGACATCAAGGAGTTCACGAAGATGACCGACCCCGCGGCGGGCAAGGAGCTGCTCGACGGCGGCCACGGCGTGCTGCGCCGCATGGAGCGGTCGGGCAAGGTGACCGTCGCCGCCGTCAACTCGCTGGCGCTGGGCGGCGGTTGTGAGCTGGCGATGGCCTGCGACTTCCGGATCGCCGCCGAATCGGCCAGCTTCGGCCAGCCCGAGATCAACCTCGGGATCATTCCCGGGTTCGGCGGCACTCAGCGACTGGCTCGCCTGGTGGGCGAGGCGAAGGCGCTCGAGATGAACCTGCTCGGGGAGCCGATCTCCGCCGTGCAGGCCGCCGATCTGGGGCTCGCCAACGAGGTCGTGCCCGACCACGAGCTTTTCGACACCGCGCTCGCCTGGGCCCGCAAGCTGGCCGGGCAGGCGCCCGTGGCGGTCGAGCAGATCAAGCAGGTCTCGGCGAAGGGCGATCTGGACGAGGGGATCGAGGCCGAGAAGGGTGGCTTCACAACCGCCTTCTCATCCGAGGACGCGCGCGAGGGGATCTCCGCCTTCCTCGGCAAGCGCAAGCCGAAGTGGTCCGGAAGGTAGCTTCCGCCACCGAGGAGCTCGCGGCGCTCATTCGCGAGAGCGGGTCCACCATTGCCCTGACGGGCGCCGGCGTCTCGGTGCCGTCGGGGATCCCGGACTTCCGGACGCCGGGGACGGGCCTGTGGGAGAAGGTCGACCCGATGTCGGTGGCGACGATCGACGCCTTTCACCGCGACACGAGGCGCTTCTGGGACTTCTACCGCCCTCGCTTCCACATGCTCACCGACAAGCGGCCGAACCCGGCCCACGAGGCGCTGGCAGAGCTCGAGCGACGCGGGCTGCTGGAGGCGGTGATCACCCAGAACATCGATCGCTTGCATCGCAAGGCGGGGTCCGAGCGCGTGATCGAGGTGCACGGCTCGATCGCCACCGCTAGCTGCACGAGCTGCGACGCCACCTACCCCGTGGAGGAGGTGGAGTCGCTGTTCGACTCCGATGGGATAGCGACCTGTGGCTGCTGCGCGGGCAAGGTAAAGCCCGACGTGGTCCTGTTCGGCGAGCTCCTCCCGCAAAACGAAATCGCGGAGGCCGAGCGCCTCTGCGCCGGCGCCGACGTGCTGCTCTGCGCCGGCTCCTCGCTGGAGGTCTATCCGGTGGCCGGGCTGCCCGAGCTCACCCTCGCCGGGGGCGGGACGCTGGCGATCGTGACCCAGGGCCCGACCCCTTACGACTCGGCGGCCGCAGTCCGCCTCGATGGCGACGTGGCCGAGGACCTGACGGCGGTACTTGCCTGCATATAACCGGCGGAAGCCTCCGGAATCACTCCGTCGAAAGCCTCGCCTTCGGCTACGTTTTCGGCGGGTTAGGGCGCCGAGCCTGACCCGGCAGGTCCACACGCGCCTACCGCGACTTCGTCGCTAGTCCGGGCGGAGGATCTGGCGGCGTCGCAGGACCCGCTCGCAGATGCCGAGCGTCTCAGCCACCTCGGTGGCGCGCTCGGTCTCGAGCTCGCCTGCGAGCGCCTCGCCGGCCGCGTCGGTGGTGCTCTCGAGGCGCTCCCTGAGGGCGGCGAGGTCTTCCGCCTGGTCGGGGCCGGCGCTCGCCGGGAGCTCGGCGAGCAGCGCCTCGAGGCCGGCTCGGAGCTGAAGCGCCGCTTCCCGAGGACGGCCCTGATCGAGGTCGGCGCGCGCTCGCAGGAGCAGCGTTTCGCAGGCGTCGATCGGCTCGCGACCGGCGAGCACGGCCGCGACGCGCTCCTGTGGCCGCAGGGCCTCCGCACGGTGCCGGCGGCGCCTGGGCAGGGGAACCTCCACGGCCTCCTCCCAGCGCCCTTCGGCTAGCCCGTCGCCGGTCCCGTATCCAACCCGGGCGACGAGAATCGCCTCGCGCCCGATCTCGTGGCCGTAGGGATTGCGAGTCGCGACCCGGTGGGCGCGGACCACCGAGTTGACTGCCCGCAGCCCGTCTGCCACGCGCTCCTCGGCCGCCTCGGAGTCGCCTGCGATTCGCTTGAGCTCCTGGGCGGCGCCGTCGGGCTCCAAGGGATCGGCGGGGATGACGGTGAGGCGGGTGAGGGGCACCTCGGGCGACTCTGCGGCAGGCGCGGCTTGGCGCGGGCGGGACCGGCGCGGGCGGCGGCTGGCCGCCGTGCCGCTGAGCGTCTGCACGACGACCACCGTCTCGGCCTCCTCGTGAGGGGTGCCGCGCAACAGGTAGCGGCCGTCATCGAGCCCCAGGTGGCCCGGGACGTCCAGCTGGACGCAGGCGAAGCGGGCGGTCACCGCGTCGCAGCCTACTGGCGGGGAAGGATTATTAGTCGCCGCGGTGGGCGGCGCTGGCCCGCTTGGGGTGGTGCTTGCGCTTGCCCGTGGGGATCGAGTACCGGGACGGCGAGGTGGGGACCTTCGGGTTGTCGATTTCGGCGATCCGCCCGATGAGCCGCTGCCACTGGTTCGGCTTCAACAGTCGGACGAACTGCTTCTGCGCCCCTGGCGCCTGCCCTCTCGGGTAGTAGCCGACGTGGATGTGGTCGGCGTGGTCGCCCATCGAGATGGATGGCCCCCCGAGGTCCATCAGCGAGATCAGCTGGTGCGGCTGCATGTTGCCCTGGAGGCGCAGCATGCTCTGGACCACCGCCTCGGTGATCGAGCCCTGGCCCTGATTGCCGAGGATCGGGATCCCGTTGATCTCGGCGATGTCCATCGCGTCGCCGGTCGAGTGCTCGCTGATGTTGCCCCCGGACGTGTACACGCTGTGGCCGCACTTGAGTGAGGTGACGGTTGGCCTGAGGCCGTTGCCCGCGAGGTACTCCAGCGCCGCAAGGACCCGCTGGTCGATCTGGCCGGAGCGGATGTCGGCGCGGCCGCACTCGTAGATCGACAGGCGCGGGTCGGCGAGGACCCGGCGCTCCAGCTGGCTCTTGGGCATCAGCAGGATCTGGCTGACGTTGGTGCTCGAGAACGCGAACGGGTCCTTGCCGGCGGCCCGGTAGATCGCGGTCGCCTCCAGCAGCTTCCAGCCGTCCAGGATCGGCTTCGGATCGATCCGCGGGGCGCCGCGCCCAGCGGGCCTGATCGCGAAGTGGACGTGTGGCGCGAGCTTGTCGCCGCCCTTTCCGATTCGCCCCAGCACGGTGCCGGCAACGACCTCCGAGCCCTTGCGCAAGCGCCGCAGCTCCATCGAGTCGCGGTTGAAGTGGAGCACGCCGCCGAAGTAGGACTTGAAGGTCTCATAGCCCGGGACCTGCTTGGACAGGAGCTGGTCGAGCTGGCCCGTGATGTCGGCGCGGTCCACGTTGTGCGGGCGTTGCGGCAGCGCATAGAGCCGCTGACGCGCGTCCTCGGTGTTGCGCGGGCCCTTGCTGGCACGGGAGGCCGGCGCCTTGCCGCGGCTTGCGGGCCGGGTGGGCGCCTTGTCCTTCTTCGGGGTAACGAGCTTGAAGTCGGAGGCCGAGAGCCTGCGCTGCTTCGGCACCGGGTAGGCCTTCGAGACGCGGCCCAGCTGCGCGTAGGTGAAGCGGTTGCCGTAGGTGTCTTGCAGGACGACGTAGTTGCCGAGCTTCGAGTTGTGGCCGATCCGCTTGATGGTGCCGTCGTTGACGGCGACCACGGGCGCGTTCCTGCGCGAGTAGATGTTGATCCCTCGGCGGGTGGGCGAGCTGGTGATGACGTCGGCGACGTTGCCGGGCTGTCGCTTGCGTGAACCCTTGCGTGGCTTGGCGCGCATCGCCGCCCGGCGCTCGGAGATGTCGTCCGCGTAGCGCGACTTGGCGGCCACCGGGAAGTGGGCGCCGTGAGTCAGGCCGGTGATCGAGCCGAGCAGGTCGTCGGGGAGCTTGCCGTACTGGCCGGCGTACAGCAGCACCTCGTCGACGTACCAGTCGGCGTGGTTGTAGGCGAAGATCGCGGTCCGCAGGTCCTCCGCGCCGCCCGCCGCCTTCAGGTAGCGCGCTGCGCCGCAGATCGCGTCCCACGGGTTGTAGGGATCCCTGGCGCGGTCCCCGTTGGCGTCAGTTCCGTACGCCTCCCAGGTCGAGGGCATGAACTGCATCCAGCCCACCGCCCCCGCGGTGGAGACATTGAGGTTGGTGCCGAAGGCGGTCTCGATCCGGTTGATCGCCGCCAGCACCTCCCAGGGGATCCCGTACTGGGTGCCGCAGGCCTGATAGATGCCGAGCAGGAAGGGCGGGATCGCGAACTGGTCGATCAGGAAGCTCGGGACCCCGATCGGGGCCGGGCCGAAGTCGGCGATCGTCAGGGTGGGGTTGGCCCTCGTCGGGACGCCGTTGGCGGCGCGCGTCGCAGAATCGCCGCCCCGATCGGAGCTGGACGTGCCGCCGCTGCCGTTGCCCGGCCCGTCATTGGTTCGGTGGCCACCCGATCCGCCCGGGCCCCCCGAACCGGCTCCGCCGCCGCCGCCCGCGAAGCCGCCGCCTCCGCCATTGCCGCCGCCGCCGTTACCGCCACCGCCGCCGCCGTTACCGCCACCACCGCCGCCACCGCCGCCATCAGGGGGCGGGGGAGGGGGTGGGGGGTCCGTCTCGTCGCCGTCGTAGGCGCTGGAGCAGCCGGGATCGGCCAGGTCTACGAGGCCGTCGCCGTCATCGTCCTTTTGGTTCGAGCATGCCGAGAGGTCTTCGGGGGGCGGGCCTTCATTGGGAACGCCGCCGCCGCGGCGGCTCCTGGACCTGGCCGTTTACCACCGCGGCGCTGACGGCGGTCCCGAGGACCGCGAGCGCAACGGTGAGTAGAAGCTTCCGTCTCATCGGTCTCGGGGGTTACCGTTCAGCCTGGGCGTCTTTCCTGCTGGATACCACGAATGCGGTTCCCGCAAACAGCGCCTCCTCCTCCAGGCCGTGAGAAACGCTACTTGTTCGGTAGGCGGTTTGCAACGTGTAACTCAACCCCATAACCGTATCCCACGCAGGCGTGCGCTGCCCGGGTGGGGTCTTCATCTCGCTCGAGGTATTGAATCGGCACTCGGCACGCTTGGCTTGAAGCGTTACGCTGGGCGCGAATGGCGCTGTCCGGAGCAGGCCACAGGCGCGGTTACGTGCGAGGATTGGAGGAGGTTCTCATTTGAGCGAGGATGCGGCAGGCGGGGGGTTCCGCGCGCGGGGCGAGGAGGCGCTGGGGGATCTCGCCCAGGCGCTGCTCGAGAACCCGCTCTTCAACCAGGCGCTGACCGCAGCCGTGGGCGCAGGCGAGCGTGCCGCCCACGCGCAACGCTCGGCGATGGGGGCGCTCAACATCCCCGCGGCTTCCGAGCTCGAGCGCCTGGAGCAACGACTTCGCTCGCTGTCGAACAGGCTGGAGTCGGTCGAGGATCGCCTCGACGACCTGAGCGATGAGCTGGCCGTCCTTCGGCGGCGCCTGCCGGCGCCCCAGGCGAGCCCGGGCGAACGGGATCAGCAGGTTTCGGTCCCGGAGCGTGGCCAGCCGTAGCGGTGCCGGAGCGAGCCGGGACATCGGGCGAGAAGGGCGTCACCGAGGCGCTGCGGGCGGCGATCGAGGGCACCCTCTCCGAGGCGGGCAAGCGCGCCCGGGCGGGCTCGTCCGCCCTGCGCCCGGAGCGGGCCACCCAGCTCCTCGACGAGGTCGCGCGACGTGGGCAAAGGGCGCGGGACGAGCTGGCCCGCCGGGGGCAGGGGGCGCGCGACCAGCTCTCTCGTCGAAGCCAGGAGGCCCGCGAGGAGATGGCGGAGCAGATCGAGGCGCTCGAGCGGCGGCTGGCCCGCCTCGAGGACGCCCTTCGGGCAAAGCCTAAGCCTGAAGCTGAGGATTAGATGGCCGGTCGCCGTGTGGTGATCACCGGGATCGCCAGCCGCTGGGGCGCCGAGCTGGCCCGCAAGCTCGAGCGCGATCCCTCGGTCGACTACCTGGCGGGGGTGGACACCGTGCCACCGCCGGTCGAGCTCGAGCGGACCGACTTCATCGAGGCGGACATTCGCGGCCCGCTGCTGTCCCGGCTGCTTCCCGGGACGAACGCCGACACGGTGGTCCACTGCGGGATCCTCTGGTATCCGGAGCCGGACAAGCCCGCCCGGATCCTCCACGACGTGAACGTGATCGGAACGCTCCAGCTGCTGGCCGCCTGCCAGCGCATGGCCAGCCTGGAGAGAGTGGTGGTACGGGGCTCGGCGGCGATCTACGGGTGCGAGGGCCCGTCACCCAGCTTCTTCTCCGAGCAGATGGCCGGGCGGCTACCGCTCCGGACCCGCTTCCAACGCGATATCTCCGAGCTCGAGGGGTACTTCGAGAACTTCGCTCGCCGGCACCCCCGGCTCGTCTGCTGCATGCTGCGCTACCAGCCGGAGATCGGCCCCGACCTGGACATGCCGCTGGTCCGCTACCTGAGCCTCCCCGTGGTCCCGACCCAGCTCGGCTTCGATCCGCGCCTGCAGCTCCTGCACGCCGACGACGCCACCGGGGCGCTGGAAGCGGCGACCCGCAACCCGGTTCGCGGGGCGGTCAACGTTGCCCCCTCGGGGTCGATCTCGCTGAGCCACATCCTCCGTCTCGCCCGGCGCCCGTCGTTGCCGATCCCGCATCCGCTGTTCGGTCCGGCGCTGGAGCGGCTGGGCAGGCAGCTCGGCGCCGGCCCGGTGTACGGCGACGGAGTGCGCCTGCTTCGGTTCGGGCGCGGGGTGGACAATCGGCGTCTGCGGACCGAGATCGGCTACCAGCCCAGATTCGACGCGGTTGCCGCCGTTCGCGACTTTGCGGCCAAGAGCCGGGGCCGCCGCGTCGGCCCCTCGATCCATCCGGGCGAGCTGGTGGGCAGGCTCGCGAGGGTCGGGAGGTGAGCGCCGAGCCACAGACGGACGCTCCGCGGGCGCCGAACGCCGAGGCCACTTGCGGACTTCCTTCGCCGCATGCGACTCGGGATCGAGGACGGCCTCGATCCCCGCAGCGCGGCTCAGCGTGCCGCTCTCGACCTTCCCAAGTCCCTGCGCGACGCGGTCGAGCGCCTGTCGCAACGGCTGCGCGGCGAGTACCACGAGGACGAGTGGGGCTTCGACGAGCAGTTCGCCGAGGCGGTCTACCCCCTGTTCGAGTTCCTCTACGACACCTGGTGGAGGGTGGAGGCGGAGGGGGTCCGCCACGTGCCCTCGCACGGGAGGGCGCTGCTGGTCTCCAACCATGCGGGCTCGCTGTTCCCCTTCGACGCCTCGATGATCCTGGGGGCGATCATGAAGGAGCACCCCCTCCCTCGTTGGGCGCGATTCCTGGTCCTCGACTGGGCGTTCGTGCTGCCCTTCGTCTCCACTTTCATGCGGCGGGTCGGCGGGGTCCCGGCGAGTCCCCACAACGCAGCGCGCCTGCTGGAGCAGGACGAGCTGGTGATGGCCTTTCCGGAGGGAGCCAAGGGGACCGGGAAGCCGTTCTCGGAGCGCTACCGGCTCCAGCGCTTCGGCCGGGGAGGGTTCGTCGAGGTTGCACTGCGCACCGGCGCGCCGATCATCCCGGTGGCGGTGGTGGGGGCGGAGGAGATCTACCCGAAGCTCGCCGACGCCAAGCCTCTGGCCCGGGCGATCGGGGCGCCCTTCGTTCCGGTCACGCCGACCTTTCCGTGGCTCGGCCCCCTGGGGCTGATCCCGCTTCCCTCGCGCTGGCGGATCGAGTTCTGCGAGCCGGTCGACCTCGCCCAGTATGGGCCCGACGCTGCCCACGATCAGCGGCTTCTGTTCGACATCTCGGAGCAGGTCAGGGAGACGATCCAGGAGAAGCTGTACGAGAATCTGGTCAAGCGGGGCTCGACGTTCTTCTAGGCCAGGGCGTTTGCGTTCACCTGGCTTGGCCGGGGCGCTGGCCGAGAAAGTGGCAATAGACTCCAGGTCAGCATGGCGACGGCGGAGGCCACGCGGCGCCCCAGCGGCACCGCGACTGAGTTCCGGGAGCTGCTCGACGAAGCGCTCTCTGAGCTGGACGCCGACGAGAAGTCGGGCCCGTTGCTGCGCGCGGCCGGCCTGCGGATGCGGTTGGAGCTCCCGGACCTCGGGATGGTGCTGAACGTCTCCGCCAGCGAGGAGCCCGGGCATCACCTTCGCTGGAAGTTCTCGGACGCGGTGGATTGGAAGCCGAAGCTGAACCTGCGGATGGACTCGCGGATCGCCAACGCCTACCTCCAGGGCAAGGAGAGCCTGGCGATCGCGATCGCCCGAGGACGGGTTCGTTTCGACGGGGACACCCAGTGCGCGCTGCGCTACGTGCCCACCCTGCGTCTCGTCGTCGGGCCTTACCGGCGGCTGGTCCGGCAGGAGTATCCCCACCTGCTCGTTTGACGAGCGCGCAAGAGCGGGGCGGTCGGCGCCGCGCCGACCCGGCCGAACCCGTCGCTCTATATAAGGGCGCGATCCGAAGGCCAGAACAGACATAGGATCGACCGATGGCGGAGGCCGTGATCTCGCTGAACGAGGCCGCGAGGCTTGCCGGCGTCGCCCCATCGACCCTGAAGCGATGGGCTCGTGGTGGGG
Source organism: uncultured Actinomycetes bacterium (assembly GCA_963824865.1). Taxonomy (GTDB): domain Bacteria; phylum Actinomycetota; class Thermoleophilia; order Solirubrobacterales; family 70-9; genus AC-56. The sequence continues at coordinate 91,846 of CAWGQQ010000004.1, forward strand.
TGATTCCGGTCAAGGGAGGCCGCTGGACCACTGCCGCCGCGGCGCAGGCCCGGGTGGTCGGCCGGATGCGCGAGCGCGGCCACTCGCTCCAAGAGCTTCGCCGCGCGGTCCGCGAGGGTCGGCTGGCCTTCGGCTACGTCGAGGACCTGCTTCCCGGTAGGGAGCGCGTCCTCTCCCGGAAGGAGGCCGCCGACCAGGCCGGTCTGGAGGAAGCCCTGATCGAGCGGTTGATGGCGTTGCTCGGAACGCCGACGGCGATCGAGGGCACGCTCAACGACCAGGACCTGATTGCGATGGAGCGGATCGCGGAGGTGCTTGCCGCCGGCTTCCCGCTGGTCGCCCTTCTGCAGCTGATCCGGGTGTACGCGCAGTCGATCCGCAAGATCGCCGAGGCCGAGGTTCGCCTCTTCCACCTCTACGTCCACGAGCCGCTGATCCGGCAGGGGGTCGATGCGCTGGAGATGGCCGAGGAGATGGAGGGCCTGGCGCGAGACCTGTTGCCGATCACCTCGCCGCTGATGGAGTACATCCACCAGCGCTACCTGCGCTTCTACATCGAGCAGGACGTGGTCGGGCACATGGAGGCGGAGCTGGGCGGGCACCGGCTGGGGCGGGTCCAGATGGCGTTCTGCTTCGTCGACCTGACCGGGTTCACCCGCTACACGGAGGAAGAGGGGGACGAGGAGGCGTTCGACCTCGTGGAGCGGTTCGTGGAAACCGTCGAGGCCACGCTGCCCGCCGAGGCGACGATCGTGAAGACGATCGGCGACGAGGTGATGATTGTCTCACCCGACCCGATGACGCTCACGGAGTGGGCGGTGGGATTCCTGACGCTGTTTCAGGAACGCCCCCAGCCGCGCGTCGGCGTCCACTACGGGCGTGCCGTCTATCGGGACGGCGACTACTTCGGCACCGAGGTCAACCTGTCCCACCGCGTGGTTGCCCGGGCCCTCGGCGGCGAGGTGATGGTCACCACCGCGGTCGTCGATGGGATCGGCCGCTCGGCCTATCTCGCGTTCGACCCGATCGGCGAGGTCGACCTGAAGGGCTTCCCGCAGCCGGTGGAGCTGTTCGTCGCCAGGCCCCGAGAGTCCGACCAAGCGCGCGACCGGCGCACCGACGACTAAGGGAGCCTGGGCCAAGATTCGCGCCCACGGGCCGTAGTGCTGTCCGTCGGCGGTACTGGCGGCGGCGAGCACTAAGATCGCCCGCATGGTGCGCGTGGGCACGGACGATGCGCTCGACGCCCTGGCCGAGGTGGTGCGTCGAAGCGAGCTCGTCGATCCGATCTCCTCCGGGGTGGCGCTGGTCTCCGGCGGCGCCGATTCGGCCTGCGCCGCGGCTGGGCTGGCCCGTGCGATCGGGCCGGCGAACGTGCACGCGCTGCACGTCAACTACGGCCTTCGCCAATCCGCGGATCACGACGAGCGCGCCTGCCGCGACCTCTGCTCTCGGCTCCGCATCGACCTCCACATCGAGCGGCCCAAGCCGCTCCAGGGAAACCTCCAGGCGGCGGCGCGTGAGGCCCGCTACGGGGCGGCGGAGCAACTCCGCGCCCGCACGGGCGGCGACTGGATCGCGACCGGCCACACCCGGACGGACCTCGCCGAGACGGTGCTCTACCGCCTTGCCGTCTCGCCGGGCACGCGAGCGCTGCGCGGCCTGCCGGCCCACAGCGGCCGCGTGGTGCGGCCGCTGCTGGCGCTGGAGCGCGCCGAGACCCGCTACCTCGCTACCGAGGCCCAACTGCCATTTGCCGACGATGAGACGAATCTCGACCTCGACTTCGCGCGCAACCGGGTCCGCGCCGAGGTGCTCCCTGTGCTGCGGGATCTGAGCCGAATGGCCGAGCGGAACATCGCCGAAACGCAGGCCGAGCTGGTGGAGGAGGCGCATCTCCTGGAGCGGGTCGTGCTGGAGGCGCTCGAGGCGGCGGGGGCCGGTGCCGGTGCGGTGGCGATCCGCGCCGAGGCGCTGGAGGGCTCGGAGCCCGCGTTGCGCCGCCTCGCGCTGCGGGCGCTCGCGGAGCGCGCCGCGGGCCGCCGGGTCCCGCTTGGACGGGGTCGCGCCGAACAGATCATGCGGCTGGCTGCACTCCCCGAGGGAGGCGAGGTCGACCTTGGCCATGGTGTGAGGGCGGCCTGCGAGCACGGGCTGGTCCGCTTCCTCGTTTCCTCCGAGGCAGACGCCGCACCCGAGCCGGCCGCGCTGCGGGTCCCGGGGAGCTGCCGGTTCGGGCCCTGGGAGGTTCGGGCAGAGGTCCTACCCGGCCCGATGGAGCCGGCGGGCCCTGACCTGGCGACGCTCGACGCCGATGCCCTCGGCGACCAGCTTCTCGTGCGCACCTGGAGGGAGGGCGATCGCATGCGGCCGCTGGGCATGGATGGCACCAAGAGCCTCCAGGACCTGTTCACCGATCACGGCGTGCCGCGCTCGTTGCGGCACCACCTGCCCGTGGTGACGGCGGCCGGTCAGGTGGTCTGGGTCGCCGGGGTGGCGGTCTCGGAGGACTTCCGCCTGGGCCCGGATGCCCGTACGGCCGCGGTCCTGACCGCCCAGGTCCTCGACTGATGGACGAGGCGATTGGCGAGACGCTTGTCTCCGGCGACGATCTGGAGCGGCGGGTCGCCGAGCTGGGCGCCGAGATCTCAAGCGACTACGAGGGCCGCGATCTCGTGATGATCGGGGTGCTGAAGGGGGCGGTGCTGTTCATCGCCGACCTGATGCGGCATCTGACGGTGCCCTGCGAGGTCGACTTCATGGCCGTCTCCAGCTACGGATCCGCCACCGACTCCTCCGGCGTGGTGCGAATCCTCAAGGACCTCGAGGCTCCGATCGAGGGCCGCGACGTGCTGATCGTCGAGGACATCGTCGACTCGGGGCTGACGCTGCAGTACCTGGTGCGCAACCTGCGCGCCCGGGAACCCGCCTCGCTCGAGGTCTGCGCCCTGCTCACCAAACCGGCACGGCGTCGCGTAGACCTGCCGATTCGCTACGTGGGGTTCGAGATCGCGGACCGATACGTGATCGGCTACGGGCTCGATTACGCACAGCGCTACAGGAACTTGAGCTACGTGGCGGTGTTGAACGAGCAGGGCTCCTAGACAAGGGTCGCACGCCTAAGGGGCGAAAGGACCCTGGTACGCTGATCTGAAACGTTGCGGGGGCCCAGGGACCCCCTCCAGATGCGCAAACCCCGCCAACATCCACCCGCTCGGTGCGTGCCCGCGACGCCGGTTGCCGCGCACGCCGACTGATCCGCCATGAGGCGATTCTTCCGCAGCGCCGCCTTCCCGATCCTGATCGTGATCGTGCTCGCGTTCTTCGCGCAGCGGCTGCTCAACCGGGAGGAGACGCCGACGCCGCCGTCGCTGAGCGAGTTCCAGAACCAGGTCAGGAGCGAGCCGAGCGCGTTCGACGAGGTCACCTTCCAGCCGAAGAACAACACCCTCAAGGTCCAGCCCACGAGCGGCAGCGAATACTCGATCGGCTATCCGGACAACTACGAGACCACGCTGACCAGCCTGCTGGAGCGCAAGCACGTCCAGTGGAACGCCGAGGGCACGGGTGGCTCGGGCTTCCTCTCGATCCTCACCTACATCCTCCCGTTCCTCCTCTTCTTCGGCTTCTGGATCTTCCTGATGAATCAGATGCAGGGAGGCGGCTCGCGGGTGATGAGCTTCGGCAAGTCGCGCGCCAAGCGGATGTCGGTGGACGCGCCGAAGATCACCTTCCGCGACGTCGCCGGGGTCGACGAGGCGGTGCAGGAGCTTCAGGAGATCAAGGAGTTCCTCGAGAACCCGAAGCGGTTCCAGGCGCTCGGCGCCCGAATCCCCAAGGGCGTACTGCTGTACGGCCCCCCCGGCACGGGGAAGACCCTGCTGGCCCGCGCCGTCGCGGGCGAGGCGGGCGTGCCGTTCTTCTCGATCTCGGGGTCGGACTTCGTCGAGATGTTCGTCGGCGTCGGGGCCAGCCGCGTCCGCGACCTGTTCGAGCAGGCCAAGCAGAACTCGCCCTGCATCATCTTCATGGACGAGATCGACGCCGTGGGGCGACACCGCGGCGCCGGCATGGGCGGCGGCCATGACGAGCGCGAGCAGACCCTCAACCAGCTGCTGGTCGAGATGGACGGCTTCGAGATGAAGGACAACATCATCCTGATCGCCGCCACCAACCGGCCCGACATCCTCGACCCGGCGCTGCTGCGGCCGGGACGCTTCGACCGCCAGATCGTCGTCGACCGCCCGGACCGCAAGGGCCGCAAGCAGATCCTGGACGTTCACACGCGCGGAAAGCCGCTGGCCAAGGAGATCGACCTCGACGCTCTCGCCGGCCAGACGCCCGGCTTCACCGGGGCCGACCTCGCCAACCTGATCAACGAGGCGGCCCTGCTGACCGCCCGCTCGGGCAGCCGCGAGATCACCATGGACGAGCTCGAGGAGGGGATCATGCGGGTGATCGCCGGCCCCGAGAAGAAGAGCCGGGTGATGAGCGAGAAGGAGCGGTTGGTCACCGCCTACCACGAGCTCGGTCACGCGATCGTCGGCCACCTGCTGCCCAACTGCGACCCCGTCCACAAGGTCTCGATCATCAGCCGCGGCCAGGCGCTCGGCTACACGATCTCCCTGCCCACCGAGGACAAGTTCCTGACCACCCGCGCCGAGCTCACCGACACGATGGCGATGACGCTCGGCGGCCGTGCCGCCGAGGAGATCGTCTTCAGCGAGATCACCACCGGCGCCTCCAACGACCTCGAGAAGGTCACCGAGACGGCCAAGCAGATGGTGATGCGGTTCGGGATGTCCGAGCGGCTCGGCCCCCGGGTGTTCGGCCACGACCGCTCGCAGCCGTTCCTCGGCCGCGAGTTCTCCGCCGAGCCCGACTACTCGGACGAGATCGCGCGCGAGATCGACGACGAGATCCGCCGCATCGTCGAGGAGGCCCACCAGACCGCGAAGGACATCCTGGCCGAGCGCCGCGAGGGCCTGGACCGGGTCTCGAAGATCCTGCTGGAGCGGGAGACGATCGACGCCGAGCAGTTCGTGAAGCTCTTGGAGGGCGCCACGGAGGAGGAGGTGTTCGGCGAGGCCGACGAGGAGGAGAAGGTGCCCGAGGCTCCGGCGGAGCCGGAGAAGGGCACACAGCGCGAAGGCCCGCGCCCCGTGCCGCGCGCGCGCCCGGGCTTCGCCGGCAGCACCGAGATGCGGGCCGACCCACCCGACGCCTAGCTCTCCCGCCATCCTGCATCAGGGCGGCGCCTTCGCTATCAAGTAGCGGGAATGGCTGGGACGACGACCCAATTCCGGGCGGGCGTCGTGATCGCGGATCGCTACCGCGTCATCGACCGCCTCGGCCACGGGGGGATGGCGACCGTGTTCCTCGCCGAGGACCAGGTGCTGTCCCGGCAGGTGGCCGTGAAGCGGCTGCACACGGCGGTCGCGGAGGGCGGCGCCGAGCGCTTCAAGCGGGAGGCCCAGCTCGGGGCGGCGCTCAACCATCCGAACATCGTCGCCGTCTACGACACGCTCTCCGGCCCGGACGGAGTGCTGATCGTGATGGAGTACGTCCCCGGCCAGCCCTTCTCGGGGCTGATCGCGGTCGGGCCCATGGAGCCCGGCGAGGCGATCCGAATCCTGCGGGACGTGGCCGGCGGGCTCGACTACGCGCATCTGCAGGGGGTGGTCCACCGGGACGTGAAGCCCGCCAACATCCTGGTCCGCGACGACGGCGTCGTGAAGCTGAGCGACCTGGGGGTGGCGACGGCGGCTCACGTGAGCCGGATCACCGCCACTCACGACGTTCTCGGCACCCTCGGCTACATCGCCCCGGAGCGCCTCGACGGGGAGCCGGGCGGGCCGCCGGCGGACGTCTATTCGCTGGCGGCGGTCGCCTTCGAGGTCCTGAGCGGGCAGAGGCCCCAGCGCGGCGCCACCCCGGCCGAGGCCCTCCGTCGCTCGGTGGCGGAGCCGCCACCGGATCTGCGGGAGAGCCTGGCCTCAGGCCCCGGGGCCGCTGCCGCGGTCCTGGGCCGCGGCCTCGATGCGGAACCCGGATCGGCGTCCGCTCAGCGCCGGCCACCTGATCGAGGAGCTCGAGGCGGCGCTCCAGCCAGGCGGCGCCGTCACGGCGGCGGATCGGGCGCCCGGGCCGGTGCGGATCACCGTTTCGTCCGGAAGGCGCTTGCGGACGGCGCTGGTCGGGGCACTGCTCGCCGTCGCGGCGGGGGTGGTGGCGCTGCTCCTGGCCGGCGGCGGGGACCCGCCGACCAGTTCCGGGCCGGCCGCGACGCCGTCCCGACCGCTCCAGCGACGGCTCGGGTCCGTCCGCCGAACGGGCCGGGCTCGACGTCGACCACGACGACCACCACGACCACACGCGCCGGCGCCCACCGCGCCGACCGTGGGCGGTCTCGGAGCAGACGCTCAACGATCAGGGCTACGCGCTGATCCAGCAAGGGCGCTACGACGAGGCGGTCCCGGTGCTGCAACGCGCCGTGGACTCCTTCTCCGACGGAACCGATGACATCAACTACGCGTACGCGCTCTTCAACCTCGGCAACGCGCTCCGCCTGGCGGGGCGACCGGACGAGGCGATCCCGATCCTCGAGCAGCGGCTCGAGATCCCCAACCAGAGAGGGAAGGTGAAACGAGAGCTGGCGGCGGCCAGGGCCGCGGCGGCCGGGGGCAGGGGACCGAGGAGCGCGGGCAGGGCGAGCACGAGGAGTAGGCTGGCCGCCCGATGGCGCGCCTGATGGGGATCGTCAACGTGACCCCCGATTCGTTCTCGGACGGGGGGCTCTTCATCGAGCCGGAGCGGGCGATCGAGCACGCCCGGCGGCTGGTGGACGAGGGCGCCGACCTGCTCGACGTCGGCGGCGAGTCGACGCGGCCCGGGGCCGGCGCGGTCTCGGCGGCCGAGGAATTGGACCGGGTCGCCCCGGTGCTCGAGGGGGTGCTTGCCGGGGAGCCGGGGGACGCCGGAGTCGCGATCTCGATCGACACCTCCAAGGTCGCCGTGGCCGAGGCGGCGCTGGAGATGGGGGCTGAGATCGTCAACGACGTCACTGCGCTGCGGTCCGAGCCCCAGCTCGGGGCTCTCTGCGGGGAGCGCGACTGCGGCTTGGTGCTCATGCACATGCAGGGCACGCCGCGCACCATGCAGGAAAGCCCCAGCTATGACGACGTGGTCGACGACGTCAAGGCCTTCCTGGCGGAGCGGATCGAGTTCGCGACCTCGGAGGGGGTGTCCGAGGAACGGATCTGGGTCGATCCCGGGATCGGCTTCGGCAAGACCGTGGAGCACAACCTCGAGCTCCTGCGGCGGCTCGGCGAATTGCAGGAGCTGGGCCGGCCGATCATGATCGGCGCCTCCCGCAAGAGCTTCCTCGGCAAGCTCACGGGCCGCGAGGTGGATGAGCGGCTGGGCGGCACTATCGCCTCGAACGTGCTGGCGCTTGCGCGGCGGGGCGGAGGTGTTCCGCGTCCACGACGTGGCCGAGCTGCGGCAGGCGCTCGACGTGGCCGAGGCGATCTTGGGCCGCCGTGCGTGGGAGCGGCGAACGCCATTGACCCCGGCGAGCATCTAGGCCCGTGGAGGCGCACCGTCAGGGGCTTGACTCCGCCGTCGAGGTCGAGGTTCGCGGCCTCTCCATCTACACGCATCACGGGGTTACCGAGGCCGAGCGGGAGATCGGGCAGCGCCTCGAGATCGACCTCAGCTTCGACGTCCCCGACTGCGATGCGGTGCTCACCGACCGGCTGGAGGACACGGCGGACTACGCCGAGGCCTGCGACATCGTCGCCCTGGCCGCGACCGAGCGCAGCTACAGGACGCTCGAGCGCCTCTGCCACGTGATCGGTGAGCGGTTGATGGAGCGGTTTGCCTGCGAGTCGGTCCGCGTTCGCGCCGCCAAGCCCGATCCGCCGCTTCCGCTCGCGATCAGCGAGGTGGCGGTCGAGGTCGTTCACGAGCGCGCGACCGCCAACGAGCAGGAGAAGGAGCCAGAGTGAGCCGCCGCGCGCGGCCATTGGGGCGGTGAGGGTCGGCTACCTGGGCCTCGGCTCCAACGTCGGCGACCGGGCCGCCCATCTGCGGGCCGCCGTCGCGGCGTTGCGCGAGCATGGGGTGGAGGTGAACGCCACCTCCTCGCTGTACGAGACCGAGCCGGTCGGGGAGATCCTCGACCAGCCCGACTTCCTGAACGCCGCGGTGAGGATCCGCACCGAGCTCGAGCCGGCGGCTCTGCTCGATCTCTGCAAGGCGATCGAGGTCGAGCAGGGGCGAATGCTCGGCGGGCAGCGCCACGGCCCGCGCCCGCTCGACCTGGACCTGTTGCTGCTCGGTGACCTCGAGCTCGAGAGCGACCGGCTGACCCTGCCCCACCCGCAGGTGACGAGTCGCCGCTTCGTGCTCGAGCCGCTGCTGGAGCTCGACCCCGAGCTGGCGCTGCCCGACGGGACGCCGCTCGCCCAGGCGCTGGCGAAGCTCGGGCCCGGCCAGCAAGTGGAGAAACTCGGACCCCCGCTAGATGAACGTCCCTCAATACCCCCTATACGCCACATTCCGGGACGTTCGACCCCCTGTCGGCTGGGCCCTTGAAGAGCCGCTAGGCGCTCGCGCTTGCGTCGCCCGCAGGGGCTCGAGCCAGGCGGGCGGCAGCACGGGAGGGGAGTGGCCGGGAAAGTCGGGGATGGCGCGAAGCGCCATCTGTCCTGCGGGACGCCCCTCGATCGCAGGCCGCAGGTCGTCCAGGGTCATCGCCAGGCGAAGGCTGGCGGCGATCTGGAGGTCGGCCGCGTTCGGCGGATCGCCCCCGAGCACGCCCTCCGCGATCCATTCGTCCACCTGCTGAAGCTGGCCCGGGAGCGCCGCCACGTCGGCGCGGACCGTCTCGTCGTCGGCGCTGTTCATTCGGGCAGCAGCGGCGACGATGGGCGCGGCAGTCCTGACGGCGAGCCCGATCGGCACCCCGAGCTTGGCGCCCTCGGCGTAGCTGCGAAGCGGCGCGCGATCGCGCTTCAGCGCGTTCCAGAGGATCCGGCGCACGGGCGCCTGGAGGATCTCGTCGCCCCAGCGCTCGGCATCCTCGACCGCCGCCCGCTCGCCGGCGTCCGGCGGATAGAGCGCCGGCTCGGGGCGGATGCGGTCGAGCTCGCGAGCGATCTCGCGCGACCCGGTCAGCTTCCTGCCGTCGATCTTCAGCGACGGCACGGTGTTCGAGGGAAAGCGCAGGACCCGCAGGGCGCCGCGCGAGATCACCGGCATCAAGTCGACGCGCTTGTACGGGATTCCCTTCAGCTCCAGCATCCGCCGCGCGACCATCGCGGGATGCGAGCCGGGTATCACGTAGAGCGTCGCCTCGGGGGGCTGTGCCATGGCGCGAGCATCCTATGCCAAGGCGGGGCGTCGACTCGGCTCGGTGGCCGGCGCTGACGGGATAATCAGCGCGTGCTGCTAGCGATCGACGTCGGCAACACGCAAAGCCACTTGGGCATCTTCGACGGCCACGATCTCGCCGAGCACTGGCGATTCGCGACCGCAGGCCGACGAGACCGCCGACGAGCTCGCCGTGCGGGTCTCGACCCTGCTCGCGCTGCGCGGCATGCGGCCCGAGCAGGTGGAAGGGTCCGTTGTCTCCTCCGTCGTTCCGCAGCTCACCCCCGAGTACGCCGGGATGTCCGAGCGCTACCTCGCCGGGGGCTGCCTGATCGTCGGCCCGGGGGTCAAGACCGGGATGCCGATCCGGCTCGACAACCCGCTTGAGCTGGGCGCGGACCGGCTGGTCAACGCGGTGGCCGCATACGAGCGGTTCGGTGGGTCGTGCGCGGTAGCGGACTTCGGGACCGCGATCACCTTCGACGTGGTCTCAGAGGAGGGCGAGTACCTGGGCGGTGTGATCGGGCCGGGTGTGGAGATCTCGATGGAGGCGCTGGCGAGGCGAACAGCGAAGCTGCCGCCGATCGAGTTGGGAGAGCCCCTGGGCGAGCCGGGCGGTGTGATCGGCAAGACGACTCACGCCAGCCTCCAGTCGGGCATCGTGTACGGGTTCGCCGGAGCGGTGGACGCGATCGCGCGCCGGGTGCAGCGCGAGGTTGGAGGCCAAACCGACTTCGTCGCCACCGGCGGCCACGCCGCCGCGATCATCCCCTTCTGCGAGATGATCGACGAGGTGGACGACCTGCTGACGCTGACGGGCCTCCGGTTGATCTACGAGAGAAACGCATGACGCAACCGTCTCTGACAACTCCGTTTCGGATCGGCGAGCTGACCGTCGCCAACCGTGTGCTGCTGGCGCCCCTGGCCGGGATCGGCAACTGGTTCGTGCGGCTTCAGGCGCGCCGCCACGGAGCGGGGCTCGCCGTCTCGGAGATGGTCTCGAGCTTCGGGCTTCACCACCGTAACGAGCGCACGATTCGCGAGCTGCTGCGCATCCACCCCGCGGAGCACCCGGTCTCGATCCAGCTGTTCGGCCACGATCCCGGGGTGATGCGCTCGGCCGCCGCGATCGCGGCCCAGGCCGGCGCCGACCTGATCGACATCAACATGGGTTGCCCGGTACGCAAGGTGCGCGCGGCCGGCGCCGGCGCGGCGCTCCTCGAGCGGCCCGAGCTCGCCGTGCGGATCGCTCGGGCCGCCGCGCAGGGCTCAGGCCGTCCGGTGACCGTGAAGCTGCGCTCGGGGATCGGCCCGGATGACCGCTCGGGGCTGGAGCTGGCGCCGCGGCTGGTGGAGGAAGCCGGCGTGGCCGCGATCGCCATGCATCCGCGGAGCGCCGCCGTCCAGCACCAGGGCAGCCCGGACTACGCGCTCGTCCGCGAGCTCGTCGAGCGGCTGGCAGGGGCCGTGCCGGTGATCGTCTCCGGCGGGCTCGGCACAGCCGAGGAAGCACGCCGCGCCTACCGGGAGTCGACCGCCGACGCGATCATGATCGCCCGCGGCGCGCTCGGAAACCCGTGGATCTTCGAGCAGCTCATCGGCCGCCGCGGCGACCGGCTGCCGCCGCGTGCCGAGATCGTCGACGAGCTGTTGTGGACGATGGAGCGCGCCGAGGAGCACTTGGGCGCGCGACGCGCGGCACGCTACGCACGCAAGTTCTACCCCTGGTACCTGGAGCGACTTGGCATCCGCGGCCGCGACGCGGATGCCTTCCAGCGCACCGAGACACTCGACCAGGCGAGGGAGCTGCTCGCCTCGGTGGGGGAGCCGCTGCCGATCGCCGCCTGAGACCCCGGCCGGAGAGCGTGAGCGCCTCGCTATAATCGCGCGCCTGCCCGAGCCAGCGAGCGCCGCATGCGCCGCGTTCGGGCGTTTATTTAGTAGTTGGAGGGGGCACCTGATCATCAGGGGTCATCACGAATACGACGATTGAGGTCGAGAGACGTGGCTCGTGAATCACTGATCACCCAGGAGGGCCTGGAGAAGCTCCACGAGGAGCTGGAGCACATGACCACCGTGAAGCGCCGCGAGGTCGCCGCGCGGATCAAGGACGCCCGAGAGTTCGGCGACATCATGGAGAACGCCGAGTACGACGACGCCAAGAACGAGCAGGCGCTGCTCGAGCAGCGAATCGCCCAGCTCGAGGAACGTGTGCGCCGGGCCACCGTGATCGACGAGAAGCAGATCAGCACCGACGTCGTCTCGGTCGGCGTCCGCGTCCACGTCAAGGACCAGAAGTCGGGCGATTCGAAGAAGTTCCAGATTGTCGGCTCGGCCGAGGCAGACCCGACCGAGGACAAGCTCTCCAACGAGTCGCCGATCGGCAGCGCGCTGGTCGGCCACAAGCGCGGCGACGTGGTCAGCGTCGAGGTCCCGCGCGGACCGAAGCGCAAGCTGAAGATCACCAAGATCGAGGCCGCCTGAGCCAGGCGGTCGATAGGCTCGCCATGCGGCGTGAGTGACGTGAGCGACGAGCGTTCAGATTCACACCTCCTCGCCGAGCGGCGCGAGAAGCTGAAGCGGCTGCGCGAAGCGGGAGTTGAGCCGTTCCCGCATGCCTACGAGGGGCGCTCGGAGGTAGCCGAGATTCGCACCGCGCACGAGGGGCTCGCCGCGGGCGCCGAGACCGAGGATCGCCGGCGAGTCGCGGGACGGATTGCCGCCCGGCGCGGGCATGGGGGGGCGGCGTTCATCGACCTCATGGATGGCACGGGAGGGATTCAGCTCCACGCTCGAGAGGATCTGCTCGGCACCGAGGCGTTCGAGCTGCTGGTTGGGCTGGACCTCGGGGACATGGTGGGCGCCGAGGGCATCGTCTTCGCCACCAAGCGCGGCGAGCTGTCCCTGCGCCTCGAGGGATGGACGTTGCTGGCCAAGAGCCTCCGTCCGCCGCCCGACAAGTACCACGGTCTCGAGGACGTGGAGCTCCGGTACCGCCATCGCGAGCTGGACCTGATGGCCAACCCGGAGGTCCGCGAGCTGTTCGAAAAGAGGGCGCGGGTGATCGGGACGACGCGCGAGTGGCTGGACGAGCGGGGGTTCCTCGAAGTCGAGACCCCGGTGCTCCAGCCCCTTTATGGCGGCGCGCTGGCGCGCCCCTTCACCACCCACCACAACGCGCTCGACCGCGACCTCTACCTGCGGATCGCCACCGAGCTGTATCTGAAGCGGTGCGTGATCGGGGGCATCGAGCGGGTCTACGAGCTGGGCAAGGACTTTCGCAACGAGGGCATCTCGTCAAAGCACAACCCCGAGTTCACGATGCTCGAGTGGTACGAGGCGTATGCGGACTACTCCGACGCGGCCGAGCGGCTCGAGCAGCTGGTCGCTCAGGTTGCCGAGCGCGTGCTCGGGACCACCCGGATTGAGCGGGAGGGCACGGAGATCGACCTGGCGCCGCCCTGGCGCCGGGTGACCCTTCGAGAGGCGATCTCCGAGCGCACCGGAATCGATCTCGCGGAGCGGCCGAGCCGCGACCAGCTCGCGGCGGCGATGGGCTCCAAGGTGGACCCCGCCGAGGGCTGGGGGAAGCTGGTCGATGGCCTGCTCTCGAAGCACGTCGAGCCCGCGCTGATCCAACCGACCTTCGTGCTCGACTACCCGGTCGAGCTGTCGCCCTTCGCCAAGGGGCACCGCTCCGAGCAGGGGGTCGTGGAGCGATGGGAGGCGTTCCTGGGTGGGATCGAGATCGCCAACGCATTCACGGAGCTGAACGACCCCGACGAGCAGCGCCGTCGCTTCGAGCAGCAGCGGGACGAGCTTCAGCGCGGCGACGAGGAGGCTCAGCCGTTCGACGAGGCCTTCCTGGAGGCGCTCGAGCACGGGATGCCGCCCACGGCCGGGGTGGGGCTCGGAATCGACCGCCTGACCATGATCCTGACCGGCGCCCGCACCCTGCGCGAGGTGGTGCTGTTCCCCGCCATGCGGTAACCCAAAGTCCCCCGCAAACTGCGGTCGGATCGGGGCAATGGAGGATTCGACTGGCTGGGACCGGAAGGGGCGCCGATATACTTTGCACTCGGTCGTAATCGACAAACCGGAGGTCTAATCCGTCGGCAAGGTTCAGCCGAAAAGGTGGATGAGGACTCCGGTGATCTTGCGTCCCTGCGTGGGGTTTCCGGAGGTCGCCACCCAGTAGGCCATACTGAAGCTGAGGGATTCGACTCCGAAACCTCGAAGAGGCAGAAGGGTTTCACCTAGAGCAAAGGCAGTCCCAAGTGTTTGAGCGATTCACAGAACGCGCCCGTCAAGTGGTCGTCCTCGCCCAGGAGGAGGCCAGGACGCTGAAGCACAACTACATCGGCACCGAGCACATCCTGCTCGGGCTGCTGCGCGAGGAGGAGGGGCTTGCCGCGCGTGTCCTGGAGTCGCTCGACATCACCGTCGAGCGGGTTCGCGCCCAGGTGGTGCGGATCGTCGGCTCCGGTGAGGAGGTCACCTCCGGCCAGATCCCGTTCACGCCCCGCGCCAAGAAGGTGCTCGAGCTGGCATTGCGCGAGGCGCTCTCCCTCGGGCACAACTACATCGGAACCGAGCACATCCTGCTCGGCTTGGTGCGCGAGAACGAGGGGGTCGCGGCCCGCATCCTGCTCGACTTCGACGCGGACTCGGAGAAGATCCGCAATGAGGTGATTCGCATGCTCTCCGGTCCCGGTGGCCGGCGCTCGGGCGCCGCCACTGGAGCAGGCGAGGGCAAGAAGTCGTCGAAGCTGCTCGACCAGTTCGGGCGCAACCTGACCAAGCTGGCCGCCGAGTCGAAGCTCGACCCGGTGATCGGCCGTGAGACCGAGATCGAGCGAATCATGCAGATCCTCTCCCGCCGGACCAAGAACAACCCGGTGCTGGTGGGCGAGCCAGGCGTGGGAAAGACCGCGATCGTCGAGGGGCTCGCCTCCCGGATCACCAAGGGCGAGGTGCCGGAGCTGCTCAAGAACCGGCAGATCTACACCCTCGACCTCGCCGCCCTTGTCGCCGGGTCCAAGTACCGGGGCGAGTTCGAGGAGCGGCTGAAGAAGGTGATGAAGGAAATCACCCAGCGGGGAGACATCGTGCTGTTCATCGACGAGCTCCACAACCTGGTCGGCGCCGGCGCCGCCGAGGGCGCGATCGACGCCGCGTCGATCCTGAAGCCGGCGCTGGCCCGGGGCGAGATCCAGACGATCGGCGCGACGACCATGGACGAATACCGCAAGTACCTGGAGCGCGACTCGGCGCTGGAGCGCCGCTTCCAGCAGATCAGGGTCGACCAGCCGTCGATTCAGGACACGGTCTCGATCCTCGAGGGCCTGCGGGAGCGCTACGAGGACCACCACCACGTGAAGCTGACCGACGATTCCCTGCGCGCCGCCGCCGAGCTCGCCGACCGCTACATCTCCGACCGTTTCCTGCCCGACAAGGCGATCGACCTGATCGACGAGGCGGCTTCGCGGATGCGGATCAAGTCGATGTCGCAACCGCCGGTCTACCGAGACCTCGAGGAGGAGATCGAGGAGACCCGGCGCTCCAAGGAGGCCGCGATCGAGGCCCAGGAGTTCGAGAAGGCGGCCAACCTGCGCGACACCGAGCGTCAGCTGACCAACCGCAAGCGGGAGCTCGAGGACCAGTGGGCCGATGGCGAGGGCGGCGAGCGCCCCGAGGTCGGCGAGGAGGAGATCGCCGACATCGTCTCGATGTGGACCGGGATCCCCGTCTTCAAGCTGACCGAGGCCGAGACCAAGAAGCTCTTGCGGATGGAGGACGAGCTGCACAAGCGGGTGATCGGCCAGCACGTCGCGATCACCGCAGTCTCGAAGGCGATCCGCCGCTCGCGCGCCGGGATCAAGGATCCCAAGCGGCCGGCGGGCTCGTTCATCTTCCTCGGCCCGTCGGGCGTCGGCAAGACCGAGCTGGCCCGCACCCTGGCGGAGTTCCTGTTCGGGGACGAGGAAGCGATGGTGCGGATCGACATGTCCGAGTACATGGAGAAGCACGCGGTTTCGCGGCTGGTCGGCTCGCCGCCGGGCTACGTCGGCTACGACGAGGGCGGCCAGCTGACCGAGGCGGTGCGCCGCAAGCCCTACTCGGTGCTGCTGCTCGACGAGATCGAGAAGGCGCATCCCGACGTCTTCAACATCCTGCTCCAGATCCTCGAGGACGGGCGGCTCACCGACGCCCAGGGGCGCACGGTGGACTTCCGCAACACGATCGTGATCATGACCTCGAACATCGGGGCCAAGGACATCGCCCGCAATGTGTCGTTCGGTTTCGGCACCTCGGACGAGACCGGCACCTCCTACGAGGAGATGAAGGACCGGATCATGGGCGAGCTGAAGAAGGTGTTCCGTCCTGAGTTCCTGAACCGGATCGACGAGGTGATCGTCTTCCACAAGCTGACCATGGACGAGATCAAGGAGATCATCGAGCTGATGATCGGCCGGGTACGGACGCAGGTGGCCGAGCACGCGCTCCAGCTCGACCTCGACGAGGGGGCCAAGGAGCTGCTCGCCGACCGCGGCTGGGACCCAGCGATGGGGGCGCGGCCCCTGCGCCGGGCGATCCAGCGCTACATCGAGGACCCGCTCGCCGACGAGGTGCTGCGCCAGGGCAACATCGAGTCCGGGACCACGGTGCTGGTCGAGCGCGATCCCTCCGGCGACGAGGACGAGCGCCCGCTGAAGATGAAACTGGTGAAGCCCCGCAAGCAGCCGGCCAAGAAGCGCGAGCCGGTCGGGGTGGCGGCGAAGTCGGGCGACGGCGAGGGCGCACCGTCAGCCGCCGGCGAGGATCCCGAGCCGGAGGGCGAGGGCGGCGAGGGCGGCGAGGGAGAGCCGGCCTCCGAGCGGCCACCGGACGCGGACGCCGAGCAGCAGTAGCGCTCGAGCGCTAGGCGAAGGTGTCCAGCGCCACCTCGAAGCGCTCGACGGCCGGCGGGCTCTGCGCCGCACCCGTCTCGGCCACGCGTTGCCGCGCGCTCTCGCCTTCCTGCTCGCTGGCCTCCATCAGCTCACGCGAGTCCCAGTAGCTCGTTCCGACCACCTTGCCGCTCGTGCGGTCGATCAGCAGGGTGAAGCCCCTGAAGCCACCGATCTGCTTGAACATCGGCAGGTCCCGCTCCTCGAATTCGCTGACCGTCTCGTCGATGCGGGCGGGGTCCAGCTGGATCGTCGACACCCTCGCGTGCATCCCTCACTCCTTTACTTGGTTGCTCGGGGCCGATCCTAGTGAGTGCGCCGAGCGCAAGCCCCTCGGCGCGAACGGGGCGCGGAGCCGTCGGGTCGGGTTCCTAGTCTCAGAGAGGTGACGCGTCGGGATTCTCACTTCGTCTGCCAGCAATGCGGCCACACGGCGCTGGCCTGGACCGGCCGCTGTCCCGGGTGCGGCGAGTGGAACACGCTGTCCGAGACGCTGAGGCCCGGAGCCGAGGCGCCGGGGCGCCCGTCGCTGAAGCGGCGAGGGGGCGGTGCTCGATCGTCCCGCGCCGGCGAGGCGACCCGCCCCGTCCCCCTCCGCGACGTCGAGCCGCCGGCCACCGCTCGCCTGTTGACCGGGATCGCCGAGCTCGACCGGGTGCTCGGTGGCGGGCTTGTGCCCGGCTCGCTGGTCCTGATCGGTGGCTCGCCGGGAATCGGCAAGAGCACGCTCACCGGGATGGCGCTCGGCAACCTCAGCGCGGCCGGGCGGCGGGTCCTCTACGTCTCCGGGGAGGAATCGGCCGCCCAGGTCCGGGTGCGCGCCGAGCGGCTGGGCGACCAGGCGCTGGCGGTGCCGGTTCTCGCCGAGACCTCGGTCGAGGCCGTGCTGGCCGCGCTCGAGAAGGAGCGCCCCGACGTCTGCGTCGTCGACTCGATCCAGACACTCCACGTCGAGGGGATGACCGGAGCTCCCGGGTCGGTGGGCCAGGTGCGGGAGGCGGCGGCGGCGATCATGGGGGTCGCCAAGTGGCTGGGCACCGCCGTCGTCCTGGTCGGGCACGTGACGAAGGACGGAACGGTCGCCGGACCGCGCACGCTCGAGCATCTGGTCGACTGCGTGCTGCTGTTCGAGGGTGAGCGCGAGCGCAGCTTCCGCACCCTGCGGGCGTTGAAGAACCGCTTCGGCGCGACCAGTGAGGTGGGGGTGTTCGAGATGCGCGCGGGCGGGCTGGTCGAGGTCGCCGATCCCTCGGCGCGCTTCGTCGACGAGGCGAGCCAGGCGCCGGGTTCGTGCGTGCTGTGCGCTATGGAGGGCAGTCGGCCGCTGCTGGTCGAGGTCCAGGCGCTCGTCGCGCCGACCGAGATCGTGCCACCGCGACGCGTCGCCACCGGGATCGACCGCAACCGTCTGGCGATGATCCTCGCGGTTCTCGCGCGCCACGGCGGCCCGTCGCTGGCCTCGGCCGACGTGTTCGTAAACGTCGCCGGAGGGGTGAGGGTGGAGGAGCCCGGAGCCGACCTCGCCGTGGCGCTCGCGCTCGCGTCCGCACATCGAGGAGAGCCGCTTCGGGGCGGCGGACGGCCCCTGGCCTGCTTCGGGGAGGTCGGCCTGACGGGCGAGCTTCGGTTCGTCGCCCACCCCGAGCGCCGCGTTGCCGAGGCGACCAAGTTCGGCCTGGGCCCGATAGTCGCTCCACCCGCGGGCGAGCGGGTGGAGGGGCTGAGCCCGCAGCGGACCCTGCGGATGGCTCTGCAAGCCGCCCTCACGCCGGCGGTTGGACCGCGAGGTGCGCGAGGCAGCGTGAACGGGGCTCGAGCGAGCCCCGCCGCTTGACAACCGTCAATCCGACCTCTCCACACGGGATTCAGGGTGAGCGCGAGGTGCAGGGGCTCTTTGCCATCATGGCCACGATGGTTCCGCCCGACGGGGATGAGCTGCAAGAGCTTGAGACCCGCCTCGATCCCCGTTTGCTGCGCGCCCTGGACATGGTGGCGCCCGGAACGCCGCTGCGGGAGGGGATCGACAACATCATCCAGTCGCGCAGCGGCGGCCTGATCCTGGTCGCCGAGGCCGACGAGGTCTCGTTCCTGTTCAGCGGCGGGATCAAGCTCGACGTCGACTACACCCCGGGGCTGCTCTACCAGGTGGCGAAGATGGACGGCGCCATCGTCCTCGATCCGGGCGTCAAGAAGATCTGTTGGGCGAACGTCCAGCTGATGCCCGACCCGACGATCCTCTCGATGGAGACCGGCACCCGCCACCGCACCGCCGAGCGCGTCTCGAAGCAGACCAACGCGCTCGTGGTCTCGATCTCCGAGCGACGCGACGTGGTCTCGCTCTACATCGAGGGACTGAAAACCATCCTCCAGGACATCCCGATGGTGCTCTCGAAGGCGAACCAGGGGCTGGCGACGCTCGAGAAGTACCGCGCCCGCCTGGATCAGATGTCGGCCCGCCTCACCAATCTCGAGTTCCTCGGCGGTTGCACGCTTCACGACGTCCTCTCGGTGCTCCAGCGGGCCGAGTTCGTGTCCCGGATGGCCGCCGAGGTGGAGCGGTACATCATCGAGCTGGGCACGGAGGGTCGGTTGATCGAGATGCAGCTCGAGGAGACCGTGGTCGGCGTGATCGGGGACCGGTCCGCTCTGGTTCGCGACTACGCCGTCGCCGAAACGGAGGAGCAGATCGAGCGCACCATCGGTGAGCTTGCGGGGCTACCTCACCAGGAGCTGCTCGACTTCGGTCGCCTCGCCGAGCTGCTCGGCTATGACCGGAAGACCAGCACGCTCGACTTTGCGGTCTCGCCGCGGGGGTACCGGATCCTGTCGGGGATCCCGCGGCTGCCACGCCTCGTGGTCCAGAAGATCGTCCACCGGTTTGGGGATTTGGAGGCGATCGTGAACGCCTCGCAGGAAGAGCTTGAAGCCGTCGAGGACGTGGGGGACGTACGGGCAAGGGAGATCCGAGAGGGACTTCGCAGGCTTCAGGAGGTCGACATTGTCGACCGCTATCCGTGAACCCGACGGCCGCCCCGGCGGCCGTCCGACATAAGGAGGCCCACATTCCAGAGCTAGCTACCGAGGACGCGATAGAGATCGGACCCGACCTCGGCCCCGTCGAGTGCACATTCGAGATTGGCGACAACGTCGTCTATCCGCACCACGGGGCTGGGATGGTGTTGAAGAAGGAGACCAAGGACCTCCTCGGCGAGAAGCGGGACTACCTGACGATCAAGATCCTGCACAACAACATGACCGTCATGGTCCCCTGCGAGAACGCCCATCGGGCTGGCTTGCGGCGGGTCATCGACGGCGACGATGTCAACAAGGTGATCGACGTGCTGACGGGCGAGGTTTCGGAGATGCCGAAGAACTGGAATCGCCGGTTCAAGCACAACCGCGAGAAGATCAAGACCGGGGACGTCTTCGAGCTGGCCGAGGTGGTCCGGAACCTGGCAATCCGTGAGTGGGAGAAGGGTCTCTCCACTGGCGAGAAGCAGATGTACACGCGGGCAAAGAAGATCCTCGCGTCAGAATTCATGTACGCGCTCGACAAGGAAGAGGACGGAGCCGAGGCCTACCTGGACGAGCTGCTGGAGGAGCGCTTCGGGGCCACGGCGCCTGCCTGACCGTTCCTCAGTCTCAGCGGTCATCGCGGCCGCCGGCTCCGGCGAGAGACTCGGAGCCGGCGGCCCGAAGGCCTTGGTGCCGCTGGCCGGCAGGCCGCTGGTCGGGTGGGCTCTCGACGCCTTCGGGCGGGCGGAGAGCGTTGCCGCGGTCATCGTCGCCGCGCCGCCGGGACACGAGGCCGCCGTCCGGGAGCTCGCCGGCGGCATCGAGGTCGAGCTCCAAGTGGTCGCCGGCGGCGACTCGCCGTTCCGAGTCGGTGGGGCGGGCGCTCGAGCGCGTGGAGACGGACCTGGTTGCGGTTCATGACGCCGCCCGTCCACTGGTCACGCCGGAGCTGATCGACGAGCTGGTGTCCAAGCTCACCTCGCGCCCCGACGCCGCCGGCGTGATCGCCGCGGCGCCGCTGGCCGACACGGTGAAGCGCGCCCGCGAGCCGCGCCCCGCCAAGGGACCGGTCCCGCGCGGTGGCCCAACGATCGCGCAGACGGTCAGCCGCGATCACCTCTGGGCCGCTCAGACGCCCCAGGTCTTCCGCACGGCGGCGCTTCGCGAGGCTTTCGACGCCGATCCCCAGCGGATCGCCGCCGCCACCGACGACGCGATGCTGGTCGAGAAGTCCGGCGGCAAGGTCCTGATCCACCCGGCCCCCGCCGAGAACCTCAAGGTCACCACGGCCCTCGACCTGCGGATCGCAGAGCTGCTGCTGGCCGAGCGCGGGTCGTAGGCCCCGGCCGGTCGCCGGGTGTCCGCGCCGCACCCGTCGCCGCTGCGTAAGCTCAACCCGTGCCCGCCCGGGCTGCGTTCGACGTCGCCATTGCCGGCGCGAGCATCGCCGGCTGCACGGCCGCGCGACTTTTCGCGCTCGCCGGGGCGCGGGTCGCGCTGGTCGAGCGGCAACCTGATCCCGCTGCATACAAGGTCACCTGCACGCACCAGATCCAGTCCAGCGCCGTGCCCACGATCGAGCGGCTGGGACTGGCGCCGTCACTCGAGCAAGCGGGCGCGGCGCGGAGCAGGGCGGCCGCCTGGACGCCGTACGGGGGCTGGCTGCGGTTTCCGGCCGACGCGCCGCCCGGCTACGGAATCTCTCGCCGAAGCCTCGATCCGATCGTGCGGGAGCTCGCGGTCGGAACGGCCGGCGTCGAGTACTTCCCCGGCCAGACGGTGATTCGGCCTGCTCGGCGATCGGGGCCGGGCCGAGGGCGTCGAGGTCCAGGGCCCGGACCATGAGCAGCACGCGCTCCGCGCGAAGCTCACCGTGGCCGCCGACGGACGCGACTCGACGATCGCTCGACTGGCCCGGGTTCCCGCCCGGGTACGCCCACACAACCGTTTCACCTACTTCGCCTACTGGCGCGAAGTGCGCTCGCCGAGGAGCGAGGCCCGAGTATGGATGCTCGATCCGGACGCCGCGGCCGTCTTTCCCAACGAGGACGGCCTCACCGTAATCGCGGTTGTTCCCCACAAGGCGCGGCTGCCCGAGTTCCGTGCCGATCCCGAGGCCGCCTACGGCCGAATGCTCCGCGAGCTTCCCGACGGCCCCGAGCTCGCCGGTGCCGAGCGGGTGTCGAAGCTGATCGGCAAGCTCGAGATGCCGAACAAGATGCGCCCCGCGGCCCGCCCGGGAGTCGCGTTCGTCGGCGATGCCGCGCTCGCCACCGACCCCCTCTTCGGAGTCGGCTGCGGCTGGGCATTCCAGAGCGCCGAGTGGCTCGTGGAAGAAACTCGCTCAGCGCTTCTCGACCACGGCGATCTCGACCTCGCGCTTGAGCGCTACTCCCGCGCGTTCCGCCTTCGCCTCGGTCCTCACCACATGCAGATCGCCGACTACTCCACGGGACGACCGATGCGGCTGTACGAGCGGATCACATTCCGCGCCGCCGCGAAGGATCCACTGGTCGGGGCTGCGGTCGAGGAGTTCGCGACGCGCCGGAGCACGGTCCTGCGGCTGCTCGACCCGCGTCTCATGCCCCGCGTGCTCGGATCGGATCGCCGGGGGTAATCGTTCAAGTGACTGGTTGGACGGGGTAACCCGATCGCTCGACTCGGCGCGGAAAGCCGCAACTAGCGGTTCTCTCGAGGGGTTTTCGGGGTATGCGATCGAACGGGTCGGACCCCCGAGTTCCGACCGCCGGCAGGCGGATACTGGAGTTGAGATGAAGCGGCTTCGAAGCAAACTCGGTTGCGCAGTGGACGGCCATCGCTGGGCGCTGGTCGGGCATCGCTGCCTGTGCCTGCGCTGCGGGCGGGAGCCGGCCTCGGAGAGCGTGCGGCGGCCGGCGCGCCGCGCCTAGCTGGCGCCTCTCCGTCGGCAGTCCCTCAGCGCCTCAGAAGCATCCAGACGAGCGCCCCGCGCCGCTCATTTGGGGGTCGTGCTGGTGGGGGACCTGCCTCGCCGGCTCTCGCCGACCGGCAGGCCGGCGATCTGCCGCGCCTCGTGGTGCAGGTGCTTGACGCGGCGGCGCATGTAGAGGCGACGCTGCAGGAACAGGGTGCCGACGCCGGCGAGCAGGATCGCGCCCAGGTTGAGCAACAGCTGCTCGATGGCGCCGACCCACTCGCTCCAGTCGCCCAGCGCGGCGGCGACGCCGATGTTGGCGGCGGCGGGAATCGTCGTCACGGAGATCAGCACTCCGATCAGCGCCCCGGACTTGGCCGAGGTCAGCGAGAGCACGCCCGCCACCCCCGCCAGATAGGCGACGATGATGCTCCACTGGTCGGGGCTCGAGATGAAGGCGGTGAACGGGTGACCCGCCTGGGAGAAGTCGTCCGGCACGAACCCGACGGCGTCGAGCAGGAGGGTGGCCGCGAAGGTGACCGTGATCCCGAATGGGAAGCCCACAGCCAGCGCGACGAGCGACCTCTTGAGCAGGTCGCGCCGCCGTTCGACGGCGGCCACGCAGAGCCCGGCGATCGGCCCGAACTCCGGCCCGACGATCATCGCGCCGATGATCAGGATCAGCTGATCGGTGAGGATGCCGACCATCGCGATCAGCATCGCCAGCGCCATGAACGTCAGGAAGCTGGCGGACAGCTCGACGCTCTCCGAGGTGCGCGCCTCGACCTCCTCCCAAACGACGGCGTCGGAGGGCAGGCCGGCGCTCGCCTTCTCGGCCGCGACGGCCGCATCCGAGATCTGGGAGTCGATCGTCTCCATCGCGATCGACCCGTCGCGGTCGATGTCGAGCTCGCGCAGGTCGGAGATGATCACGCTGGCCTCCTCGCGGGCGACGTCGCACAGGATCACGTCGCCCTCGGGACGCTGGGCCGCGCGCTCGAAATAGATCAGGTTGACGACCGAGGGCGAGTGCTTGAGCAGGTCGAGCGTGTGCTCGGCCTGGTGGCTCGGGACCACGATCCGCAGGTGGACCATGCGCCAGCTAGCGTACATGCGTGGTGCTCACCGACTACCACCTGCACCTGCGCGAGGACGAGGACGACCGGCCGCCGGAGCGCGCCGCGTTCACGGCCGAGAACGTGGAGCGCTACCTCGCGGCGGCCGAGGACGCGGGGATCGGCGAGCTGGGCTGCTCCGAGCACGTCTACCGGTTCACGGAGGCGCTCGAGATCTGGCGCCATCCGTTCTGGGAGCAGCAGGCGCGCGACGACCTCGACGCCTACTGCGAGTTCGTGCGCACGACCCCGCTTCGCCTCGGCCTGGAGGTGGACTTCGTGCCCGGCGCCGAGGACCGGATCGCGAACCTCCTCGACGGCCGCGACTTCGACTACGTCATCGGCGCCGTCCATTTTGTGGGCGATCGGGCGGTGGACCACGACGGCTTCGACGTCTGGGAGCTGGACGGCGACCCCGATGTGGTTTGGCGCCGCTATTTCGAGGCCCTGGCGGAGACGGCTCGCTGTGGCCTGTTCGACATCCTCGCCCATCCCGATCTGGTGAAGCTGTGGGGCCGCGGCCAGGCCGCATCCGGAGCGCGATCCGCGCTTCTACTACGAGCCGGCGGTGGAAGCGATTTCCGAGTCCGGCATTGCGGTCGAGGTCTCGACCGCCGGCCTGCGAAGGCCGGTCGAGGAGATCTACCCGGCGCCGGACCTGGCCGCCATGTGCGTCGAGGCGGGGGCCGCGTTCAGCCTCTCCTCCGACGCGCACGTTCCGGGAGACGTCGGCCACGCGTATGAGAGCGCCGTTGCGACGATGCGCGACTGGGGGATCGAGCGGATCGCCGTGTTCGAGCGCCGCGAGCGCCGGCTGGAGCCGCTCGGGTGAGCTTTGGCGCGCGGAGGCCCCGCCGGTGAGCGCCCGCGTGGGGATCGGCTACGACGCCCACCGCTTCGCCGCGGGACGCAGGCTGGTGCTCGGCGGGGTCGAGGTTCCGCACGACGTGGGCCTCGAGGGCCATTCCGACGCCGACGTCCTCACGCACGCCGTGATCGACGCTGTGCTCGGGGCGGCCGGGCTGGGGGACCTCGGCACGCTGTTCCCGCCGGAAGAGGAGCGCTGGCAAGGCGCCCACTCCCTGGACCTGCTGACGGTGGCGCTCGGCGGCCTGCACGGGCGGGTGGTGAACGTGGACGCGACGTTGATCTGTGAGGCGCCCCGGATCGGCCCCCACCGCGCGGAGATGGAGCGGAACCTGGCCGAGGTGCTCTCGGCGTCCGCGATCGTCAAGGCGACGACCAACGAAGGCATGGGATGGATCGGGCGTGGCGAGGGCATCGCGTGCATCGCGGTCGCGCTCCTCGAGGTCAACTGATGGCCGCGGCGGATCGGCCGCCGGCGGACGGACCTCTGCGACTGCGACTGAGAGGACTAGGCTACGAGCCTGATGCTTCGCTCGATGGCCGGCAAGCTCTCCCCGGACATCGTCACCGGCCCGATGAGCTCCCTCGGTCGTAGGGTCAAGCTCGGCAAGCTCGGGCCTCTCAGCGACGTCCCGTTCAACGTCCGGACGCTGACCCGTGCCGGTGTGCTCCACCCGGTGCGCCCCGACAAGCTGGCGCTGATGGTTCGCGTCCTGTCCCGCTGGGGCGCCTCGCCCGCGGCCGGAATCGCGGGCGCTGCGATCAACCATCCCGACGAAGTGATGGTCGAGGACGAGGCCGGGTCGCTGACCTTCGCCGAGGTCCAGAGCCGTTCCAACGCGCTCGCCCGCGGGCTTGCGGCCGAGGGCGTCAAGGAGGGTGACGGGATCGCGATCATGTGTCGCAACCACCGCGGCTTCGTCGAGGCGACGCTCGCAGTCTCGAAGCTGGGCGCGAACGGGCTCTACATGAACACGGCCTTCGCCGCGCCGCAGCTCGCCGGCGTGGTCGAGCGCGAGGCGCCGGTCGCGCTGATCTACGACGGCGAGTTCGCCGGCCTGCTCGAGCAGGCAGCGGAGGCGGGCGCGGAGATCGGCTTGCGCCGCTTCGTCTCTTGGACCGACGGTGACGACGAGGCAACCGACACTCTGCTCGACGACCTGATCGAGTCGAACGACGACCGGGACCTGGATCCGCCCGGCGAGTCGAGCCGCTTCGTGATCCTGACCTCGGGCACGACCGGGACGCCGAAGGGGGCGCAGCGCAGCCAGCCCGACACCCTGGGGCCGCTGGCGGCGATGTTCTCGAAGATCCCCCTGCGGGCCCGAGAGCGGACGGTGATCGCGGCGCCGCTGTTCCACTCCTGGGGGTTCGCACACTTCACGCTGGGCCTGGCGCTCACGTCCACCTACGTGCTGCGCCGCCGCTTCGACCCGGAGGAGACGCTGCGCGCCGTGCAGGAGAGCGGCGCCACCGCGCTCGTGGTCGTCCCGGTGATGATTCAGCGGATCCTCGACTTGCCCGTTGAGACGCTCGAGAGGTACAGGTTGCCCAGCCTGCGGGTGGTGGCCGTCAGCGGCTCGGCGCTCCCGGGCGAGCTCGCGACCAAGTGGATGGACACGTTCGGCGACAACCTCTACAACCTGTACGGGTCCACCGAGGTCGCCTGGGCGACGATCGCGACGCCGGAGGACCTGCGGGCCGCGCCGGGCACCGCCGGCCGCCCGCCGCGCGGGACCGCGGTCCGGATCGTGGACGCGGACGGCAACGACGTCGAGCCGGGAAAGACCGGCCGCGTCTTCGTCGGCAACGAGATGGCCTTCGAGGGCTACACGGGCGGTGGCGGCAAGGACGTGCTCGACGGCCTGCTCTCCTCAGGCGACGTCGGCCACTTCGACGCCGAGGGCCGCCTGTTCATCGACGGGCGCGACGACGAGATGATCGTCTCGGGCGGCGAGAACGTGTTCCCGCGCGAGGTCGAGGACTTGCTCTCCGACCACGATCAGATCAAGGAGGTCGCCGTGATCGGCGTCGACGACGAGCAGTTCGGCCAGCGGCTGAAGGCGTTCGTGGTCCTCAAGGAAAGCGCCGATCTCACACCCGACGAGTTGAAGGGCTACGTGAAGTCCAACCTCGCTCGCTACAAGGTCCCGCGGGAGATCGAGTTTCTCGACTCGCTGCCGCGCAACGCGACCGGCAAGATCCTGAAGCGCGAGCTGGCCTAAGCAGGCTAGCCGGCGGCCGCAGCTCGCTCGCTTCTGCGCCGGGCCGCCTCGGCACGCAGCCGCTCGTGCTCGACCTGGCTCTTGAGCTGGCGCAACGAGCGCCGCAGGTGGCCGCCCAGCTGGGGCGCGGAGACGAGCTCCGCGATCCAGCCCGGGATTCCGGAGCCGGCGACGCCATACGCGAACCGCAGCTCCACACGGGTGCGGCCGTCGTCCAGCTCGCGGAGGCGCCACCGCCCCCGCTGGTCGACCCCGAGCACCGAGCTCCACGCCATGTCGCGCTGCTCCTGCCACTCGACGATCTCGATCAGTCCGCCCACCTCCGCCGAGCCCACCCTGATCAGCATCCGGTAGCGCGCGCCGAGGCCGGTCCGCTGCTCACCGGTCACCTCCCAGCGCGTGATTCCCGACATGAAGTGCAGGTAGTTCGACGGTTCGGCCAGGTAGTCCCAGACCAGCTTCGGCGGGGCGGAGATCACGATTGACTCGTTCAGCCGCATCTGGCGCCTCCTATCCGACCGACCGAGTTTGGTGCCCCATGCTCGATCAGCCTATGACCGGCAGGCGCCGCTCGGCCGCCAGCGTCTCCAGTGTCTCCTGCATCAGCGTCGTGACGTGCTCGTAGACCTCGTCGACGTCAGGCGACTCGCCGAACTGCTCCCGGACGTCGATTGGGGCCAGGACCTCCACCGTGAGCTTCGCCGGCAGAGGGATGTGGCCGAGCAGATCGCCGACGTTGATCCCCCAGGGGAGGGCGAGCGAGATCGGGATCACCTTGAGGCGCAGCGTGCGGTCGACGCGCAGGGCTCGCGCCAGCCGACCGCCGTGGCTGAGGAAGAGCGCCGTCTCCTGGCCTCCGATCGAGACCACCGGGACGATCGGCACGCGAGCGTCGAGCGCCAGCCGGACGAAACCCTTTCGACCCGCGAAGTCGACCTTGTGTCGCTCCCAGGACGGGCGGTGCACCTCCCAGTCGCCGCCGGGGTAGACGAGCAGGGCGGCACCGGCGTCGAGCGCCCGCTGAGCGTTCTCGGGCGAGGCCGGGACGGTTCCGTACCGGCGCAGGATCTGGCCCCCAGGGGAGGCCAGCACCAGGTTGTGGGCGAGCTGGTAGAAGGCTCGCTCGACGCCGAAGTAGGTGTAGAAGGCGAGCGTGAACAGCAGCGTGTCGGGCGTCACGTTGCCGCCGGAGTGGTTGGCCACCAGCAGCACCGGGCCGTGCTCGGGCACGTTGCCCATGTTTCGCACCTCGCCGCGAAACCACAGGGTGGTCAAGAGCCAGGCAAGCGACAGGTTCTCGCGGATGTAGTCGGGGTCGCGGTCGTCGAGGTTCGCCGTCAGGCGCCGCCCGACGCGCCGCGCGAGCCCGGCGGCGATCCCGCCGGCGGCGCCTCGCCCGGCGCTGACGACGCCCCCGCCGGCCCGAGAGATCCCGTTCAGCGTGGGGAGCCGGTCCCGCAGGGAGCCTTCCTCGCTGCCGCCGTTGCGCTTCGCCTGCTCGGCAAGCCTCGCCTCTTCAGCCATCGGCGGCCGATCCTATGCGCTGATTGGGGTCAGAGCGCCGCTCGCCGCCCGGCGGTGGCGGCCCGCTGAGCGACGGCGCGGCGCAGCAGGCTCCGAGCCCCGGCTCGGGACGGCGCGACCGGCGAGCTGCGGCCGGATTCGACCTGCTCGCGGATCAGCCCGTTGGCACGCTCGGGCAGCTCCACCTGGGGAACGTGGCCGCACTCGCTCAGCACGACCTGGCGAGCGTCCGGGAGCACCTCGGCCACCTGGGTGGAGAAAGCAGCCGGGATGAGGCGGTCGCGATCGCCCCAGATGAACAGGGCGGGCGGGCTCAGGCTCGCGAGCCGGGTCCACAGCCCGCGCTCGCCGTCGGGCGCGTCCAGGTAGATGTTGCGGGCGGCGGCGAAGAAGGCGATCCGAGCCGAGCGCGATCGGTAGGTCCGGCAGAACTCGTCGGCGGCGATGTCGGCGGCGGCCGGGTCGAGTCGCTCCGGGCGCGCGAACAGGCTCCAGAACTGCTCGCGAACCCGCGCCGCCCCAAGGGGATGCGGGATCGCCGCCAGCTCGGGGCGAATCAGCTTGACCAGCGGCACCAGCTCCCGCCGGCGCCGGAAGGCAAGCACCGGGGCCAGGAGGCTCAGCGTCTCGGCCCGGTTGGGCTCCGTGAGAGCCAGCTCGATCGCGATCCGGCCACCCATCGAGTTGCCGACCAGGTGCGCTCGCTCGATCGCCATCGCGTCCATGTAGTCGAGCACCGAGCGGGCGAAGTAGGGGGCGTTGTAGGCGCCGCGAGCCGGCTTCGAGGAGGAGCCAAATCCCGGCAGGTCGATGGCATGCACCGTGTGATCGGGCGTCAGGGTGGAGATCGTCTCGAAGAAGGAGGTCTTGTTCGAGCCCAGTCCGTGCAGGCAGATGACCTGATTGGCGCCCTGGCCGGAGATCAGGCTCGAGATCGTCGCGCCGGGGGTCTCGACCTCGGTCACCCGGAGCAGCGGCGGACGGTCGCCGGGGAGCCGAAACAGCCCTTCGAACCCGAGCGCCAGGTCCAGGTTCCCGCGCGCGTAGAGGCGGCGCTGGGCGAACGCGTCGAGCCCGGACAGCCGCCCCTCTCGCAGGCCGAGCCACGTGGCCGCGTCGGTGCCGACCACCACGTCGGGCTGGCGGACTGGGGAGGGCCGCACGGCGCAGTGTTCGCCCCGCGCCCGCACCTCCCACGTCCGGCCGACGTCCCCGAGGCGCACCTGGAAGGTGGCGTCGAAACCGGGCTCAGCGCCCAGGTAGCGCGCCGGGAGCGAGGCGAACGCTTCCTCGACGCGGCGCACACGTTGCGCATGCAGCGAAACGGAACCCATGCCGACGGCGAACGTTAACGATCGCTAACGGCCAAACCGCCCATGGAAGCCCCGGACATCCGCCGCATTCCGCAAATAGCATCAAGAAGATGGCGCGCCAGGTTCTGATCAGGGACACGCTTAGCCGCGAGCTGCGGTCCCTGGAGCCTCGCGAGCCCGGCGGGGTGGGCATCTACGCCTGCGGGCCGACCGTGTATTCGCGCGTCCACGTCGGCAACGCGCGGCCGTACGTGATCTTCATCCTGCTCCGGCGCCTGCTCGAGCGTTTCGGCTACGAGCCCAGGCTGGTCGTCAACATCACCGACGTCAACGACAAGATCTACGCGGCGGCGCGCGAGGCCGGGGTGCCGTCCGTTCAATTCGCCGCCGAGATGACCCGCGCCTACCTGGAGGACACCGACCGCCTCGGGCTCGGCCGCCCGGACGCCGAGCCGCTGGCGTCGGACACGATCTCCGAGATCGTCGCCCTGATCGAAGCCTTGATCGAGCGCGAGCATGCGTACGAATCGGGTGGGGACGTCTATTTCCGGGTGCGCAGCTTCCCCGGCTACGGCAGGCTGTCGAATCGCGATCCCGACGAGATGGACCAGGGCGAGGAGGCGGGCACCGAGTCCCTGAAAGAGGACCGACTCGACTTCGCGCTCTGGAAGGCACGCAAGCCTGATGAGGACACAGGCTGGCCGTCGCCCTGGGGCGAGGGCCGGCCCGGGTGGCACATCGAGTGCTCGGCGATGGCCGAGAAGCTGCTCGGCACCGATTTCGCGATCCACGGCGGCGGTGCCGATCTCGTCTTTCCCCACCACGAGAACGAGATCGCCCAGACCGAGGCAGCCCGCGGGGTCCCGCTCGCCCGGCTGTGGATGCACAACGGCATGGTCCAGATGGCGGAAGAGAAGATGTCGAAGTCGGTCGGGAACATCTTCCAGCTCTCCGAGGCGCTCGACCGGTACGGCCGGGAGGCGGTGGTCGCCTACCTGGTCTCGGGCCACTACCGGCAGCCGCTCGAGTTCTCGGAGCTGGCGCTTGCCGAGGCCGCGGCGAGGGTGGAGCGGATCCGCAACTTCGTGCTCGACTTGCCCGAGGGTGGCGAAGCGACCGAGGACGCGTTCGTGGCCGCGAGCCGCGAGGCGCTGCTCGGCGCCCTGGCCGACGACTTCAACACCCCGCGGGCGCTGGCTGCCCTGTTCGAGCTGATCGCCGAGGGGAATCGCAGGCAGCTCGCTGGGACGCGCGCGGCGCTCGAGGAGATGCTGCCGCTGCTCGGGCTCGAATCGCTGCTGCGGCCTGCGGACGAAGTCGAGCCGGAGGCCGAGCGGCTGATGGAGGCGCGTGAGCAGGCCCGCGCCGGGCGGGACTTCCAGCGGGCAGATCGGATCCGAGACGAGCTGGCCTCGATGGGCTACGAGGTCCGTGACACCCCGGATGGTCCCCAGCTGGTGAGGCGCTTGGGGTAACGGGCGATCGCCGCACGCAACGACAGCGGCCCGCCGAGGGCGGAGAAGGACCAGCTCGTCTATGGCCGGCGGGCCGTCGCCGAGGCGAAGCGCGGACGGCGGCAGGTTCGCCGTCTGTGGACCGCGAAAGAGCTGACCGCGTCGGAGCTCACCCGCCTGGCCGGCTCGCCGGACCACCAGGGAGTGGTCGCCGAGGTCGATCCCTATCCCTACGCCGCCCCGGACTCGTTGCTCGATTCGCCCGACGCCCTGGTCGTCGCCCTCGACCAGGTGCAGGACCCGCGCAACCTGGGCGCGGTGTGCCGCTCGGCGGAGGCCGCCGGCGCCGCGGGGTTGGTGATCCCGTCGCGGCGCTCGGCGGCGGTCACCGCGGTGGCCTGCAAGGCGTCCGCGGGCGCCGTGGAACACCTGCCGGTGGCGCGTGTCACGAACCTGGTCGCCTGGCTCACCAGGGCCAAGGACGCGGGCGCCTGGATCTACGGGGCCGAGCAGGCCGCCCCGGCGCCTTACGCGCAGGCCGATCTCAGCGGCAAGGTCGTGCTCGTGCTGGGCAGCGAGGGGAGGGGACTGCGCCGCCGCGTCTCCGAGACCTGCGACCTCTTGATCTCGATTCCGGTTCGCGGGCGGGTCGCGTCGCTGAACGTGTCAGCCGCCGCGGCGGTGCTGTTGTTCGAGGCGGCGAGACAACGAGCCGGCGCCTAGCAAGGCCGGCGGACGGGAGGGCGCCTTCTGCAACGAATTGTGCACCGCCGTGCGGAGGTGGTTGACAGAACGCCGCCGGGCTGCGTAGTATGGCGCATAAGGGTGAACTAAAGGTCGAGTCTCATTCGGCCGATCGCCCAAAAAGAGAGGCGCCCAGGGGAGGTACGGGCGCCACTGTTTCCAACCCGAACGGAGGGAATCCAGTGGCTGCACCGACCCCCACCCACGAGTTTGCCGCCGTGGCGCCCGCCGGCGCTGCGGCCGCAGCGCCCGCTCTCAGACCGGAAGCTCAACCTGAGCTTGAAGATAAGTACCTGGTCACCCTGGCCAAGCAGGGCAGCCCCGACGCCTATGACCGGATCGTGAAGCGCTACCGCGGCTTCGTCAGGCTGAAGGCGTCGTCCTACTTCCTGCTGGGCGGCGGCTCCGACGACCTGATCCAGGAGGGCCTGCTCGGCCTCTACAAGGCGATCCGGGACTACCGCACCGATCGCGAGTCGAGCTTTCGGAACTTCGCCGAGCTCTGTATCACCCGCCAGATCATCACCGCGGTCAAGACGGCGAGCCGCAACAAGCACGCGCCTCTCAACCAGTACGTCTCCTTCGCCCAGTCGCCCGCCGGCGCGAGCGACTCGGAGACGACGCTGGAGGAGGTGCTGCCGGGACCGGGAAGCGAGGACCCGTCTGAGCGGGTGATCGCAACCGAGGAGCTCCAGAGCCTCGTCTCCTGCCTGTCGAGCGTGCTCTCGGAGCTCGAAAGCCAGGTTCTCTCCCTGTATCTCGACGGGCACTCCTACGAGGAGGTCGGCGAGCGGTTGGACTGCGACACGAAGACGGTCGACAACGCTCTCCAGCGCGTCAAGCGCAAGGTCAGCCTCCACCTGGCCTCACGCGAGGTCAGGCTGTAGCGCCACCCCAGCCCCCGTCACAATTCGATCCGTGGCGTCTTGGTTCCGGATGCCGGAACCAAGCGGACTCAGTTCGGCGATCTGCCCGCCTAGCTCAACTGGCTAGAGCACCTGATTTGTAATCAGGAGATTCCCGGTTCGAATCCGGGGGCGGGCTCTGTGTCCGAGGACCGCGAATTCACCTGGCGCGACGGGGAGCGGACGATCGTCTTCCGGGAGGATGGGCTCGCTGAGGCGCCCCAGCTCCTGGCCGAGGGGATCTGGGAGCGCTTCGAGCTCGTCACGACTCCGCGCGCGCTGGGCGCGGCCCCTCTAGAGCTCGCCGAGCTGGCGAGCGCCGTCCACGAGGTGCCGCGCGGCCCGGTGCCCGACGCGGCCGCCACGATCATCGACTCGGTCCGTAACCCCACCCTGGTGGCGCTCGGCGGCGGCAGGGTGATCGACACGGCGAAGGCGATCGCCGCCGTGCGCGGGGGACGCGTCTGCGCGCTGCCTACCACGCTCTCCGGGGCCGAGATGACTGCCATCCATCGGCTGCCCACCGGCCACGAGCATGCGGCGCGGCATCTCGTTCGCCCCGCCCTGGTGATCGCCGACCCCATCGAGATGACCACCCTCGACGACCCGCCGCTGCGGGCCAGCGCCATGAACTCGCTCGCCCACGGAGCGGACGCCCTCTACACGCCGCTCGCCAACCCGGTGGCGACGCTGGTCGCGCTGCGCGGCGCCGAGCTGCTCGCCGCCTCGCTCGATGACCCGGCGGAGCAGCGAGACCGAGCCGCGCTCGCCCTCGGCTCGCTGCTCTGCGCCTACGCGCTGGACTCGGCCGGCTACGCCCTGCACCACGTCGTCTGCCAGACGCTCGTCTGGGTCCTTTCCACGCCGCACGCGGAGACCAACGCGACGCTCCTGCCCCTGACGATGGATGCGATGCGCCCCCGGGCTCCCGGCGCGATCGAGTCGCTGGCCGGCGCGCTCGGCGCGGACGCCGCCGGAATCCGGGAGCGAATCGAGGCCCTGGGCGGGGGCCCGCGACGGCTGGGCGACCTCGGCGCCGACCGGGCCAGATTGAGGCGGGTGCTCGACGCGATCCTCTCCCGTCCCGAGCTTCAGAGCACCCCTGATCCGCCGGGCCGCGATGAGCTCGAGCGCCTGCTGGAGGCGGCCTGGTAGCGCACGCGTCGTTGCGGCACGCTACGACTGCGTGCCGCCGGCCGTGTGGAGCAGTAACGCCGCGCGCCGGCGCGTGTAGGCATCTACGTGGATCAGGCCCAGCGGACATCTGCGCCGCCGCGCACGGACGCGGTAATCAGCGAGGAGCGCTTCCGCCGTTACCACGCCTATGCGCGCCGGCGCGGCGTCAACTGGCCCCTCTACCTGCTGGCCCGCCTGATCCTGCAGCCGGCGTTTCGAATCTGGCTTCGTTTCTCGCGGGTCGGGCGGGAGCACCTGCGGGGCGTCGAGGGCGGCTTGATCGTCGCCTCCAACCACCGCAGCTTCCTCGATCCGTTCGTGATCGCCACCACGCTTCCGTGGCGGCGCCCGATGCAGTACGTGGCCAAGGTCGAACTTTTCGAGAGTCACTGGCGGGGATGGATCCTCTCCCGGGTCGGGGCCTTCCCGATCCGGCGCGGGCAGTCGGACGAGACGGCGGTGGAAACCGCGCGGCTGGTTCTGGACCGGGGCGGCACCGTCTGCATCTTCCCCGAGGGGACGCGGATCCGGTCGGGCTCGCTGGGGACGCCGAAGCGCGGCGTCGGTCGTCTGGCCCTGGAGACCGGTGCGGCGGTCGTCCCGGTGGCCGTGCACGGGAGCGAGCAGGTGCGGCGCGGCTGGCGGATTCGCCCGCGAAAGGTGCGGCTGCGCGTCGGCAGGCCGGTGACGTTCCCGCGCACCGAGCATCCCTCGCCGGCGCTCGCCGCCACCGTCACCGCCCGGATCTGGCCGAACGTAGAGCTCCAGTGGGAGTGGCTCGGTGGTCTGCCGCCGCTGCGCAAGGCGGCGGTGATCGGGGCCGGCAGCTGGGGCACCGCGATGGCCGTGCTGCTGGCGCGGGGCGGGCTCGACGTCCAGCTCGGGACCCGCACGCAGGAGAAGGCCGCGGAGATTGCCACCAAGCGCCTCAACGCCCGGTACCTGCCCGGGGTCAGGCTGCCCGAGTCCGTCGCGGTGAAGCGCGCCGGTGAGATCGAGCTCGCCGGGGTGGATCTCGTCTGCCTGGCGGTGCCGTCCGCCGCCCTGCCGGCAGCGGTCGGCTCGCTCGGGGACCGGATTGGTTCGCGCGCCGCTGTGCTGATGCTCACCAAGGGCCTGGTGCAGCCGCTGGGCCAGCTGCCGAGCGACTACGTCAGCGAGCGGATCCGCTCCCGGTCGATTGCCTCGCTGGGCGGCCCCGCCCACGCGCGTGAGGCCGCCGCCGGGATGGCGGCCCTGGTTCTTGGCTCGAGCGACCAGGACCTGCGCGCCCAGTTGGGCGAGGTGTTCGATCGAGCGGGGCTTGTCTGCGAGCGGAGCGATGACGTGGTCGGGGTGGAGATGGCGGGCGTCGCCAAGAACGCAGCCGCCCTCGGCGCGGCGGCGGCAGAGGCTCACGGACTCAATGCCGCGGGGATCGCCGCCGCGACGATCTGGCGGGAGTGCGTCGCGTATGCGCTGGCGCGCGGAGCGCGGCTCGACACGTTCACTGGGCTTGCCGGCGTGGGGGACCTGACCGCGACCGTGATCGCGCCCGGGAGCCGCAACCGCCGCGCTGGAGAGCTGCTCGGCGCCGGCGTTGCGGCGGACCAGATTCCGGGCCAGATCGGTCAGGCGTCCGAGGGGCTCGATTCGGTGCCGCTGCTCGCGGAGTCGGTGGCCCGGGCGGACATCGATGCGCCGGGCCTGGACGGGCTTTCCGCCCTGATCAGGGGTCGCATCGACCCGGGCGAGTGGGTGGCCGGACTGCGGCGCGCAGAGCGAACCCGTCGTGCGGCATAGGTATCGAGGTATGGAGGACTACGCTTGAAGGGTGAGCGCCGCGAAGGAGGAGAGCGAGACCGCGGGGCCGGGCTCGAAGGCCGAGGTCGACCGGGCCTTCGAGGAGCTCTATCGCAGCCATCTGCGCGACGTCTACTCGTACGCCTTCTACAGGGTCGGCAACCACCACGACGCCGAGGACCTCACAGAGCAGGCCTTTCTGCAGGCGTACAGGCACTTCGAGCGGGCGCGGGGCGAGTCGAACGGCCGCCCGCTGCGGCCCTGGCTGATCCGCATCGCCCACAATCTCGCCTCGAACTATCACCGCGACCGCGCCCGGCGCCCCGAGGCGAACCTGGATGCGGTCGAGCCACCCTCGCACCCCCATGGAACCGAGCAGATCGTCGAGGGACGCGAGGAGCTCCGCTTGGTGATGGACAGGCTCGAGCGGCTATCGGACGACCGCCGCGAGGCGCTGATCATGCGCTTCGCGCTGGGGATGTCGAACCGCGAGATCGCCCGAGCGCTGGGGCGCACGGACGGGGCGACGAAGGTCTTGATCCACAGGGCCATCAAGCAGCTCGAAGAGGAGATGAGCGGGACATGACCGGCACCGATTGGACCCGGGGCAGATGAGCGAAGAGAGGGGAAAGCTTCAGCTGGAGGGGCTTCTCAGCGAGGCGCTGCGCCCGATCGAGCCGCCCGAGGACCTTGCCGGGCGCGTCGAGAGCACCCTGACCGCGATCACGGAGCAGGCCGCCGCCCAGCTCTCGAGCTGGGCCGAGGAGCTCTCGGAGAGCGAGCTCCAGGCGCTCCGGGACCCGCGCAACTGGGTGCGGCCGGTCGCCGCAGTTGCCGTTGGCACCGTCGCGGGCGGTGCGCTGGTGCTGGTCGGCATGCGGTCGCGCCGCCGGCCGACCGGCCTCCGCGCCACCGCAGAGAGCGTCCTGAAACAAGTGCGCTAAGCGTCGCCCGCCGGAAGCCTCGCCCTGCCGCGCCTCCGTTTGCCGGCGGGCTTGGGCGCGCTACCTGCCCGGCAGGCACCTCCGTATCTACCGCGACTTCGTCGCTCGCCCGCGGCCCCGTAGCCGAGGCGAGGCTTCCGGCGGGTTAGCGGTCGCCGTTCCCGCCGCGAGGCCCGTAAGGCCGAGGACCAGGTGCAGGATGCTGTCCTCCGTGTTCACGGGGACGATGCTCAAGATCTCCTCGCCGCTGCCGGCGATGAATCCCCAGATCGCGATCACGAGATAGAACAGGCCGAGTCCCAGCGCGTACTCCCGCGCGGCGTACCCGGCGGCCGCCAGGCCGAGCAAGCCGGTCGCCAGGTGGAGGACGTTGTGCCAGCCGTTGATCGCCAGGATGCCGAACTCGTTCTCGACGCTCCCCGGCGAGCCGAAACTGGCGCTGTAGAAGAAGCCGACGATGCCGGCGATCGTCAAGGTGGCGCCCACCAGCGTCGCGTAGAGCTTGGCGGGGCTTGATGCTTCCATCCGGGATCCTCCTTCAGGGGGAGACTGGGCCGCTCCAACTATCTTGTTGCGGGCGGACGTATCGTGTGCTCGCCATGGCCGTCTGCTATCGCCATTCGAGCCGGGAGACGAACGTCGCCTGCTCCAACTGCGGGCGGCCCATCTGCCCCGATTGCATGACGGTCACCTCGGTGGGCATGCGCTGCCCGGAGTGCGCGCGGGAGCGCACCCAGGTGCGCGGGATCGGGGGCGGCTTGCGGGCCGGTGCCGCGCCCGCGACCTTCGCGCTGATCGCGCTCAACGTGGCCGCTTTCCTCGTCGAGTTGGCCGGTGGTGGCGCCGCCTCGTTCCGGGGGGGCGGCCCGGTGATCTACGACGCCGGCCTCAACGGCCCGGCGGTCGCGGATGGCGAGGTGTGGCGAATCGTCACCTCCGGATTTCTGCACGCCGGATTCCTGCACATCGCCATCAACATGTTCGCTCTGTTCATCCTCGGCAGGCTGCTCGAGCCCGGGATCGGCACCCCTCGGTTCCTGGGTGTCTATTTCGTTTCCCTCTTTGCCGGCTCCTTCGGAGCCCTGCTCCTGGATCCGAACGAGACCACGGTGGGCGCCTCCGGCGCGATCTTCGGCCTCATGTCGGCAGCGTTCATCGTCGCCCGGCATCGGGGCATGGAGCAGCTCGCCTCCCAGATCGGCTTCTACGTGATCCTCAACGTCGTGTTCACGTTCGGGTGGCCGGGAATCAGCGTCGGCGGCCATCTCGGCGGCCTGATCGGCGGTGGGCTGGCGGCGCTGGTGATCACGTCTGCCGAGCGCCGCCCCTCTCGGCCGCTTGCGATCGAGGTGCTGGGGATGGTCGCGATCGGCGCCGTCAGCGTCGCCGGCGCGCTGGCGGCCGCCAGCGCCGCCTAGCGGCCCGCGCCGGCCCGCACCTGGGGGGTCAACTCCCGCCAGTCCAGGCCACCGGGTGGGGAAACGCGATCCGGGTGCAACAGGTGCGCGAGCAGCTCGGCGCCCTCGACCAGGCGGGGCCCGGGGCGGGAGAAAGAGGAGGCGGCATCCACGGCGAAGATGCGCTCCGCGCCCAAGGACTCGAGCCGCTCGCGGCGCGTCAGCGCCTGCTGGGCGGCCTCCTCCGCGTAGAGGCCGCACGGCATGACGAACACCACCTGGGGCTGGGTGGCTTCGAGCTCCGCCCAGGTCGCCGTGCGGGAGTCCCGGCCGGGCTCGCCGGCCACGCTTCGCCCTCCGGCCAGCGCGATCATCTCCGGTACCCAGTGGCCGCCGACGTACGGTGGATCGAGCCACTCGAGCGCGACCACACCCGGGCGCCGCGCCCCGGCGACCGCGTTCCGAACGCGATCCAGCCGCCCCCGAAGTTCGGCCACGAGCACCACGCCGCTCTCCCGCGCGCCCGTCGCCTCCCCGAGCCGGACGAGGTCTTCGAGCACCTCCCCGAGGGTCCCCGGGTCGAGCGAGATCACCTCTGGGCGAGAGTCGAGCCGCCCCGCCACCGCGCGCACGTCGTCATAGGAGACCGCGCAGACCGCGCACAGGGCCTGGGTGACGATCAGGTCGGGCGCCAGGCGGCGTAGCGCAGGCTCGTCGAGTTCATACAGGGCCTCGCCTCGCCCGGTCAGCTCCCTGACGCGGGCGTCCACCTCCCCCGGCTCCAGCCCCGCCGGGATCAGGCTGCGCGTCAGGCGCGGCAGCCCCACGACCTCCGCCGGATGGTCGCACTCGTGCGTGACGGCGACCACCTGGTCGCCGAGCCCGAGCGCGAACAGCGCCTCGGTTGCCGAGGGGACGAGGCTGGCGATGCGCATGCCTCGACACACTAAGCTGGGCGCCGTGGAGCTGCTCTCCGACAGCGAGATCGACTCCCGCCTCGCCGAGCTCGACGGC
The DNA here is from genome assembly GCA_963824865.1 of uncultured Actinomycetes bacterium. Classification (GTDB taxonomy): domain Bacteria; phylum Actinomycetota; class Thermoleophilia; order Solirubrobacterales; family 70-9; genus AC-56. The sequence continues at coordinate 130,539 of CAWGQQ010000004.1, forward strand.
TGGGAGCGGCACGGCGGGACGATCGCCAAGACGTTCGAATTGGCCGACTTCGTCGGCTCGGTCGAGTTCGTCGGCAAGCTGGTCGAGCCGGCCGAGGCGATGGGGCACCATCCGGACCTGACCGTGTCGTGGAACAAGGTGGGCGTGTCGATCACAACGCACTCCGCCGGAGGGCTGACGGCGAACGACTTCGAGCTCGCGAAGCGGATCGACGGATAGTCCGCAGCTAGCAGCCACGTCGCATCGAGCCCTACCGAGGAGGCACCTTGAACGAAGCGCCGATCGTGTCCGTCGATGAGCTCGTCCGCGTGTTCGGCGAGGGCGACACGGCTGTCCGTGCCCTCGACGGCGTCACCGTCGGCTTCCCGACTGGAAGGTTCACCGCGATCATGGGGCCGTCGGGCTCGGGGAAGTCCACGCTCATGCACTGCCTGGCGGGTCTCGACCGTCCGACCTCGGGCCGCGTTGTCGTCGAGGGCGTCGAGCTGGGGACGCTCGACGATCGCCAGCTGACCCAGCTGCGGCGCGACAAGTTCGGATTCGTGTTCCAGTTCTTCAACCTGCTGCCGGTGCTGACCGCCGAGGAGAACATCCTGCTGCCGCTGAAGCTGGCGGGCCGCGATGCGGATCCGGAGCGACTGCGCTCGCTGGTCGACGCCGTTGGGCTTGGCGACCGCCTCGGCCACCGGCCGTCCGAGCTCTCCGGCGGACAGCAGCAGCGCGTGGCGATCGCACGCGCGCTCGCCTCAAAGCCAGCGGTCGTGTTTGCCGACGAGCCGACCGGAAATCTCGACTCGAAGGCGAGCGACGAGGTCCTCCTGCTGCTGAGAAACGCCGTGGACGAGCTGGGCCAGACGGTCGTCATGGTCACCCACGACGCCCAGGCGGCGGCAGCCGCCGATCGGGTGGTGGCACTCGCCGACGGCCGCGTTGTCGGGGATCGGGAGGCTGAGAGCGCGGACCAGGTGCTCGACATGATGAAGCAGGTCTGATGACGGCGATCGCGCTCAGGCACCTGGGAGCGCGCAAGCTCCGGACCTTCCTCACCTCGCTCGCGATCGTGCTCGGCGTGATGATGGTCGCCGGCACCTACATCCTCACCGACACGATCGACCGCTCGTTCGAGCAGATCTTCACGGAGTCGAACGAGGGGGTCGATGCGGTCGTCACCTCGCGCGAGGTCGTCCAGACCGACGACGGCCAGCTGCCGGCCTTCGACGTTCGGCTTCTGGCCCGGGTGGAGGGGACCGAGGGCGTGGCAAAGGCGGCGGGTGGGATCTTCGACCCCCAGGTTGCGATCATCGGCTCAGACGGGGAGCGGGTGGGCGGAGGCGGCGCGCCCAGCTTTGGAGCCTCGATCGTGCCCGAGCCGTTCGACCCCTTCACCTACGTCGAGGGCGGAAAGCCCGCAGACGACGGCCAGATGGTGATCGACAAGCAGACCGCCGACGCCGAGGGCTTCGAGGTGGGCGATCGAATCGAGGTGGCCGGCAAGGCGGCGGTGCGGCAGTACACGCTGGTCGGGATCGCGACGCTCGGCGACGTCGACTCGTTCGGCGGGGCCAGCATTGCGGTGACGACCCTGCCCGAGGCCCAGCGGATCACCGGCAAGGAAGGCGAGCTGGACCAGATCAACGTTGCCGCAGACGATGGGGTCACGCCGGAGCGGCTCGCCGCCAACCTCTCCGATTCTCTTCCCCCCTCGGTCCAGGCCGAGACCGGCGAGGAGAACGTCGACTCCCAGCAGGAGGACGTCGGCGAGTTCATCGGTTTTCTGAAGACGGCGCTCTTGATCTTCGCGGGCGTGGCGCTGTTCGTTGCCGCGTTCTTGATCTTCAACACGTTCTCGATCACGGTCGCGCAGCGCACCCGGGAGTTCGCCATGCTGCGCACTGTCGGGGCGAGCCGGCGGCAGATCATCGCCTCGGTGGTGCTGGAGGCGCTGGTGATCGGGATTTTCGCCTCGGTGCTCGGGCTGCTGGCGGGGATCGCCTTCGCGCCCGCCATCGACGCGCTGTTCAAGGCGCTCGAGGTCGACCTCCCCAGCACGGGGACGGTGCTCGCGGCGCGGACGGTGATCGTCTCGCTGCTGCTGGGAACGCTGCTCACGGTGCTCGCTGCCTGGTCCCGGCCCTGCGCGCCACCCGGATCCAACCGATCGCCGGGTTGCGCGAGGGTGCGGTGCTCGAGACGTCGACGCAGCGCGCCCGGCGCAGCGTCGTGGGGGCCGGAATCGCCGGCCTCGGCGTCGTGGCCATGCTGCTGGGGCTGTTCGGCATCCTCGACCCGGGAGAGATCTGGGTTGGCGTCGGTGCCGCAGGCGTGTTCATCGGCGTCGCGCTGCTGAGCCCGCGATTGGTCGCGCCGCTGGCCTCGCTGGTCGGCCGACCGCTCGAGCGCCTGCGCGGCATCCCGGGCCGGATCGCGCGGGAGAACACGGTGCGAAACCCGGGCCGCACGGCCTCCACCGCCGCCGCGCTGATGATCGGCCTGGCGCTCGTTTCCTTCGTAACGGTGTTCGCGGCCGGGATCCGTGGCTCGATCGACGATGCGATCGACAAGACGATCGCCGGCGACCTGTTCCTCGCGAACACCGACGGCTTCTCCGACATCCCGGTCCGCGCCGGCGAGGAGGTCGAGAAGATCGATGGCGTCGAGCTGGCCTCGCCGATTCGCTACACCCAGAACGAGGTGGAGGGCGCGAGCGGCGGGGGCTACCTGACCCTGATCGAGCCGGAGACCGCCGACCAGGTGCTGACCCTGGAGTGGCGCGAGGGCTCACAGGGTCTGCTGGGCGACCTGGGTCGCACCGATGCGGTGATCGACGAGAAGTGGGGCGACAGCAACGACCTCGGCGTCGGAGACCGGTTCGTCGCCACCACTCCCTCCGGCGAGAAGCTCTCCTACACGGTGCGCGGCACCTTCAAGGACAACACGGACTTCATCGGTGATTACGCGGCCTCGGACGTGAACGCGCGAGCGTACGGCGAAGCTCAGAACGCGTCCAACGTGCTCGTGACGCTCGCCGGGGGCGTCGACCCGGCGGCGGTGCACGAGCGGGTCGACCGGCTGCTCACCGAGAGGTTCCCGACCGCCGAGGCGCAGAACCAGGAGGAGCTCAAGGACTCGATCGGCGAAGAGGTCAACACGCTGCTCGGCGTCGTCTACGCGCTTCTGGCCCTGGCCGTGATCGTGTCGCTGTTCGGCATCGTGAACACGCTGGCGCTCTCGATCCACGAGCGAACGCGCGAGCTGGGACTGCTGCGCGCGATCGGCGCCTCGAGGCGGCAGGTGCGGCGGATGGTCCGCTACGAGTCGGTGATCACGGCGCTGATCGGTGCGGTGCTGGGCCTGGTGCTCGGAGTGATCTTCGCGGTGATCGTCAGCCGTCCGCTCGCTGACGAGGGGTTCGTCCTCTCGATTCCCGTCGGGACGCTGCTCGTGCTGCTCTTGCTCGCCGCGATCGCCGGCGTCGTGGCCGCGATCGGGCCCGCCCGGCGCGCCTCGCGGCTCGACGTGCTCGAGGCGCTGGCCTACGAGTAGCCGCAGGGGAGCTCCATGCGCTTGCTGCACATAGTCGGTACGCGGCCGAACCTGGTCAAGATGGCACCGGTGATCGGAACGCTGCGCGAGCGCTTTCCCGAGTGGCCCACGGCGATCGTCCACACGGGCCAGCACTACGACCGGCTGATGTCCGAGATCTTCCTCGAGGAGCTCGGGGTGCCCGAGCCCGACCACCTGCTGGGGGTCGGATCGGGAAGCCACGCCGAGCAGATCGCGCGGGTGCTGGAGCGACTCGAGCCGGTGCTGCGGGCGGAGCGCCCCGACCTGGTGATCGTGCCGGGGGACGTCAACTCCACGCTCGGCGCGGCGCTGTGCGCGGCGAAGCTGGGAATCGCCGTCGCCCATCTGGAATCCGGCCTGCGCAGCTTCGACCGCACGATGCCGGAGGAGACGAACCGGATCGGCGCCGACCTGATCGCGTCGTTGTGCTTCCTGCACTGCGACGAGGCGGTGGAGAACCTGCGCGCGGAGGGAGTCGAGGAGTCGCGGCTGAAGTTCGTCGGCAACACGATGATCGACACCCTGGTGGCGCTCACCGACCGGATCCGCGAGCGCCGCGCGGCAGCGACCCTTGGCGTCGAGCCCGGGAACTACCTGCTGGTGACGCTGCACCGGCCCGCCCTGGTCGACGGGCCGCTGCTCGCCGAGGCGATGAAGCGGCTCTCGGAGGTGGGCCGCGACCTGCCGGTGGTGTTCCCGGTTCACCCGCGGACCCGCAAGATGCTGGACGGCGCCTCCTACCCCGGGGTCATGCTGACGGACCCGGTCGGCTACCTCGACTTCCTCTCGCTCGAGCTCCAGGCGGGCGCCGTGCTCACCGACTCCGGGCGGGATCCAGGAGGAGACGACCTACCTCGGGGATCCCCTGCTTCACCCTCCGCGACAACACCGAGCGACCGGTGACGATCCGGGCCGGGACCAACACGCTGCTCGGCCTCGACCCGGCTCGGATCTCGGAAATACCGGACCTGCTGCGAGCCCGTCCCGCAGCAAACCGCGCCGGCCCCGCAGGCGAAGCCGAGGAGCCGGCGCGCCCTTATCTATGGGATGGAAAGGCCGCCGAGCGGGTCGCCGATGTCCTGAGCGATTGGTAGCTTCGGGCGGTGCCGCTTCCCAGCCTCGTTCCCCGGGACCGGGCCTTCTTCGACCTCTTCAACGAGGCGGGCCAGAACACATTGCGGGCCGCTCGGATGCTCCAGCAGATGCTCCACAGGTGGCCCGACGAGAGCGGCCTGGCCCGCGAGATCCTGCTCGTCGAGCAGGAGGGCGACCGGATCACCCACGACATCGCGCAGCGTGCCAACTCGACCTTCGTCACGCCGATCGACGTCGAGGACATTTACAGCCTGGCGAGCAAGGTCGACGACATCGTCGACTACATCGAGGAGACCGCGGACTTCATGGGGCTCTACGGGATCGAGGCGCCGATGGACCAGTCCCAGGCGATGGTGGACGTGCTGGTGAAGGCCTGCGAGCAGCTCGCCGGAGCTCTCGCGGGGTTGCGCAACTTCAAGGACCTCGAGCGCTACTGGATCGAGATCCACCGGCTGGAGAACGAGGGCGATCGGCTCTACCGCGATGCCGTCGCGTCGTTGTTCTCGTCGGCAGTCCGGACCCGATGGTGGTGATCCGCTGGAAGGACATCTTCACGGTGCTCGAGCGGGCCATCGACGCGACCGAGACCGCCGCTCACATCCTCGAAGGCATCGTCATCAAGAACTCATGACCGGCGATCCGCTCGCCGCCGGCCGGTAACGGGATGGACAACGACGTCATCCTGGTGATCGTCGTCGGGACGGCGCTCGCGTTCGACTACACGAACGGCTTCCACGACACGGCGAACGTGGTCGCCACCTCGATCTCGACCAGGGCGATGCCGCCACGACTGGCGGTCGCCTACGCGTCGGTGCTGAACTTCGCCGGCGCCTTCCTCTCGATCGCCGTCGCAGCGACGATCGCCCAGGACGTGGTCGCCAGCGATGCGATCACCCCCACCGTCGTCTTCGCCGGGCTGGTCGGAGCGATCGCCTGGAACCTGATCACCTGGTACTACGGGCTTCCGTCGAGCTCCTCGCACGCCCTGATCGGCGGCGTGGTGGGCGCGGCCTTCGTGGCGGCGGGCGCCGATGCCGTGCTGGGCGACGGAGTGCTCGGCAAGGTGCTGGTCCCGGCTGTGGTGGCGCCCGATCCTCGCCTTCATCGTGGGGGGGATCGCGATCGTGATCTGCTACCGGACGGTGGGGCGGCTGCGTCCCGGTCCGGTGGCGCGCGGCTACCGGCTCGGCCAGGTCGTCTCCGGGGGGCTGCTGGCCCTCGCCCACGGAACCAACGACGCGCAGAAGACGATGGGGGTCATCACCCTCGCCCTGATCGCCAACGGCAACCTGTCGGCGAACGCCGACCCGCCGACCTGGGTGATCGTCTCGGCGGCGACCGCGATCGCGCTGGGCACCTACTCGGGCGGCTGGCGGATCATCCGCACCATGGGGGGGCGAATCATCAAGATGGACCCGGCTCAAGGCTTTTCCGCCCAGGGTGCAGGTGCGGCGGTCATCCTCGCCTCCACCCACTACGGCTTCCCGCTTTCGACCACCCAGGTGATCTCGGGCGGGGTGATGGGCGCCGGGGCCGGCAAGCGGCTGTCCGCTGTTCGCTGGGGGATCGCGGGGAACATCGTCGTCGCCTGGCTCCTGACGCTGCCCGCGGCGGCGGCGATCGGGGCCCTTGCCTACGGCGCGACGCGGGTCTTCGGGACGGGGTCGTTGGGGCCGGTGATCGTGACCGCGATCGGTCTGGCGCTGGTCGCGGCCGCCCTCACGCGCCGGATTCGGCAGAGCTCACCGGCACCGGCGTCCTGAGGTCGCGTAGATGCTGGCGACCGTTGTAGACACCGAGGCGCTGCTGAAGACGGTGGCGGCCGCCTTCGTAGCGGGAGTGGGGGTGACGCTGATCTTCTCGCTGGCGATCCTCGGGGCGGCGCGCTTCGCGGAGCTGAGCCGGGACGGACGCCCGGCCGCCGCGGCCTCGTTCGGTGTGCTGGCGATCGTGGCGCTGGCCGCCGCCGGGGCGGCGGTGACGATTCGGGATCATCGTCATGACGCAGAAGTATAGGCGACGCTCGGTCAACCGGCGGCTGCTCGGGTCATTCGCGGCGTAAGATCGCTCCGATGCGGAACGCCCGAAACATCGCCATCATCGCCTTGATCGCCGTCCTGGTGGCCTTTCTGCCGGGTGGCGGCCAGGCCGCGGAGGCCGCGCTCACCGTGCTCATGCTGGCCTTCCTGGCCACGCTCGGATTCGCCGCTCGCCAGATCTATCGCGAGAACCGGCTCACCTACGACACCCTCCCCGACGATCAGCGCGCCGTCCTGCTCGGCTCGGTGGGAGTGCTCGTCCTGATGGTCGCGGGGGCCGACGAGCTGCTGGGCGGCGGCGGCCTCGGAGCGGTGCTCTGGGTGACCCTCCTCGCCTGCGCGGTGCTGGCGATCATCGGCGTCTGGACCCGCTCGCGGGCGTATTAGCGCCCCGATGCGCTCGCCCCCACCGTCCTGCATAGACCTCGCATACCGAGGTCAAAGCAGGATGGCGCCCACTCGGGGCGGCTGCCGACGGGAATTCTTCGCCACCCGGAACGTGATTCGCAACACCTAGCGCGTCACCCGCGCTATCGGCCCACCTAGGTTCGCCGCATGGCGCGGCGAGGTGGAGACAGGGGTCAGGCGTCGGTCGAGCTGATCGCCGCGATCCCGGCGCTGATTCTCGTCACCCTGCTGGTCGCTCAGCTCGCCATCGCCGGTTACGCGCTGTGGAGCTCCGGCGTCGCCGCCCGGGCGGGGGCACGGGCGGCCTACGTGGGCGGAAACGCCGAGCGCGCCGCTCGCGCCTCGCTGCCCGAGCCGCTGCGCAGGGACGCCGAGGTCAGCGACCGGAACGGGGTCCGGGTACAGGTCCGGGCACCGTCGCTCGTGCCCGGGCTGCCGCGCGTTCCGGTGTCCGCTCGGGCGGGGCTTGGGGTGGGGGACGGCGGTGGACGGTGAGCGCGGTCAGGCCTCGATCGAGGTGCTGGCGGGCATCCCGGCGCTCCTGCTCGCCGGCCTGATCGCTCTCCAGCTGCTCGCCGCGGGCTACTCGTTGACGCTCGCCGACGGCGCCGTCGAGGCCGGGGCGATGGCACTCGCGGCGGGACGGCCGGCCAGCCCCGCGGTTCGCGAAGCGCTGCCCGGCTGGGCGCGGCGGCGGGTGGGCGTCGAGATCGACGGCGGGCGGCTGACCGTGCGGCTGCGGCCACCCTCGCCGCTGGCGGGGCTCGCGCGCGGCCTCGAGGTCAGCTCCTCGGCCTGGGTGCGGAGGCCCGCAAACGAATGAGCGCGGGAGAGCTTCCAGCCGAGGCCGGCAACCCAGTCCGCCCACGACGCCGTGTGTCCCTGATGCTCGCCACCGACCTCGGCGAGGCGCGCGGCGGCCTGGCCGTCGCGGCGGCGGTCGGCGTCGTGGTGGCGGCCGGGGAGCCGTCAGGCGCGGCGCCGGGAGTGCTGCTCGCCGAGCTGGGTGCCGAAGACGGGCGGGGCCCGACCATGCTCGCCTCTGCACGGGCCCGCGAGCTCGAGGAGGAGCTTCGCGAGGCCGGCTTCGAGCGCAGCAACCCGCGCTTCGCGCGGGTCGCCGCACGCGGCAGGCTCTGCTGGCTCGGGCTTCCGGCGACCGAGGAGGCGCTGGGAGACCTGTCGCGGGTGTTGGAGGCGACGTCGGCGGCCAGGTTGGCGATCGTGCACCTGCCCGCGCGGCTGTGGCCGCTGGCCCTCGGGCAGCCCGGCCTGCATCCACGGGCCGGGCTGCTTCGGGCCGACCTTCCAACCGACCGGGCGCTGGCGGCGCTGGCGGTGGCGGAGCTGCGCGAGCATCGGTTGCCGGCGCGCGTCGCCGCGCGACCGCTTGGGCGCGTCGCCTCCCGCCGCGCAATGGCCGGCCTGGAGGTCGGCGGCGCCGTCGCCAGGCGGGTCGGCCGTTTGGCCCGCGGCCTGCTCGGACCTGGCGGCGTCCCCGCCGCGGAGCGGGGCCAGGCCCTGCTGATGGTGGTTGGCGCGGCATTCGCGATCCTTTTCGCTGCGGCGCTGCTCGCGGTTCTCGGCGGCGCGCTGACCGCGACGGCGCGAGTGCAGCGGACGGTGGACCTGGCCGCGCTGTCTGCGGCGCGCTCGCTCCGAGACGACTTCCCGCGGCTGTTCACGGCGCCGCTGCTGTCCGGCAGGACGCCGAACCCCCGCCACCTGGACCGACGCGAGTACCTGGCCCGAGCGGCCGAGGCGGCGCGCGAGGCGGCCGGCCGGAACGGCGTCGATCCCGACCGGCTGCGCGTTTCGTTTCCGGACCTCGCCTCGTTCGCACCTCTCCGCGTTCGCGCCGCGCTCGCCGCCTCGATCGACACCGCACAGTTGCCCGGACAGCGGGGGAGGTCTGCCGGCGATCAGGGGCCCGCACGCGGCGCGATCCGGATCGAGGCCAGCGCCGAGGCCGAGGCGTCCCCTCCATCCTCGCCATCAGCCGGCGACATGCCGACCACGGCCAGCGGCGGCGGCTACTCGGGCCCACTCGCCTACCGGCAGGGCAAGCCGATGCGGCCCGATGTCGCGCTCGCCTTCGACCGGCTCGCCCGGGCGGCGCGCCGGGCCGGGGTCTGGCTGGCGATCAACTCCGCCTACCGCTCCGACGCCGAGCAGGCGCGGCTCTTCGCGGAGCATCCCGATCCCCGCTGGGTCGCGCCCCCGGGTCAATCGCTTCATCGCTGCGCGACCGAGCTCGACCTGGGACCGTCATCCGCCTACACGTGGCTGGCGGCCCATGCGCCCCGATTCGGCTTCGTCAAGCGCTACTCCTGGGAGCCCTGGCACTTCGGCTTCACCAAGGGCCCGGCGCCGTGCTCGCCCGCCGCCGACGGCGCCGGCCTCGCCCGCGAATCCGCCGACGGGGGCGCGGCCGGGGCCGCCGGCCTCCCAGGCTTCGTCCCGGGGCGCTTCCGGGCGTCGATCCTGCGCGCCGCGGCACGCTGGGACGTCTCCGCCGGCCTCCTGGCGGCGCAGCTCCTGGCGGAGTCGAACTTCAACCCGTTCGCGGTCTCCCCGGCGGGCGCCCAGGGGATCGCCCAGTTCATGCCCGACACCGCTCGGCGCCTACGGCCTGCGACGATCCCTTCGACGCCCGCGCCGCGATCGACGCCCAGGCGCACCTGATGTCCGACCTGCTGCGCCAGTTCGGCTCCGTGCCCCTGGCCCTCGCCGCCTACAACGCCGGCCCTGCGCCCGTCGCGGCCTGCGACTGCATCCCGGACTACCCGGAAACCCAGGCCTACGTGGCCCGCATCCTCGGACTGCTGGGCGGGGCGGGGGAGCTGGCTGCGCCGGCGCTGGAGGTGAGGCTGGTCTCCTAGAGACCGCCTCGTGCGGTCAAGTCAGGCGGTGGCCAGCGCTCGGGCCCGGTCACGCTGGGCGGCCACGAACAGGAACGCCTCCACGACCGCGGCGTCGAACTGGCTTCCGGCGCAGATCCGAAGCTCTCGGCACGCATCCTCGTGATTTCGCGCGGCGCGGTACGGACGGTCGCTGGTCATCGCCGTATAGGCATCGATCACAGCCACGATCCGCGCTTCCAGCGGGATCTGATCGCCGACCAGGCCGCGCGGATAGCCGCGGCCGTCGGGGCGCTCGTGGTGGCAGCGGATCCACTCGCGGATGTCGTCGAAGCTGACGTCGCTGAGGAGGGCCGCGCCCAGCTCGGGCTGGCGGCGGATCTGCGCCCACTCCCGGTTGTTGAGCCGGCCCTGCTTGTTGAGGATCTCGGGCGGAATTTGGTCGCGCCCCAGGTCACACAGCAACGCCGCCAGGCGAACCCGGGCGATCGTGGGCTGGCCCAGGCCCAGCTCGAGGGCCGTCAGCTCGGCCAGGTGCCCGTCGACGCACCGCGCCTCGGGCCGGTAGCCGATCCGCTCCAGCTCGGCGCACTCGGCTCCGCAGGCGTCGCAGACGAGCAAGAGGCGAAGCTGACCCGGCCCCCGCAGGTATCGCGCCTGGCCGTTCTGCGCTCCGGAGTGATCGCAGGCCACAAGCCATTCATCGGCCACGCAGCGCAAAGCTCGCGAAAGCCCTGCAATCACTGGACGGTTTCGCGGTGGAGCGCCCGCTCAGGGCCCGCCGTACTTGGCGTTCATGCCCTGCCGCAGCTCCGGCGCGGAGAGCACGCCTTCGGGGACCGGCTCTGCCCGATAGCTGGCATGGAGCTTCAAGGTGAAGGTCCTCTGGCCATTGGGCTTGTAGCCGCCGATCCAGTTGCTCGGCCCGCCCCAGAAGATGAGCCATTCCCCGTTGGCCAACCGCCGGGCCGAGCCGCAACAACCCGAGCGGCTGACCGCGGGATCGGTGATCGACTGCAGGAGGGTCGCCGTTCCGCTCTGCTCGTTGATCCTGAAGCGCACCGCCCGCGGCTTGCGGTCGGGGAGATAGGTGCGATTGTCGAACACGGTCACGGTCCCGTCGGGGAGCAGGCGCGCGTCGTGTTGGGCGCCCAGGGTGTACGGGCGCGGATCTCCCCCCACCGTCAGCCTCTCGGGCGTCCTCGTGCCGCCCAGCTTCCAGACGATCCTTCCCGTGCTCTTGTCGATCTTGTAGACGGCGTCGAGGTGCCTGAAGGAGGCGATCACGGAGTTGCCCGCCGGCTCGATCGAGTTCCAGTGGAGGATGTCGTAGGGGCTCGAGCGGACGACCCGCTGCCAGTGGCGCCCGGTCTCGGCTCGGGCGATGTGGTCCTGGCTTCTCCAGTTCCAAACCAGCCCGCCCTGCGGGCTCACCTCCTGCAGCTGGGTGTTGATGACCGTGGCGTTGCGCGAGCCGCCATAGGCGCTCGTGTCGACGTTCCCCTGCCAGACGTAGGCGCCGATCAGGTGGTTGGCGCCCTGCAGCTGCAGGTCATGGGCGTTGGCCCCGCGACCAACGCCATCGAGGGTGCGGATGATGCTCCCGTTGAGGCGGTGGGTCGCCCATTTGCTCGGGGAGAAGGTGGCGTCGTGCCAGAGGATGTTCCCGTTTGGAAGCACCCTGGTCGCCCAGCTCGGCGTGTGATCCCACCAGATCGGCACCCCGTGGCGGTTGAAGATGATCGAGTAGCGGAGCCCCCGGCTGTTGAAGGCCCGGTCGACCGAGAAGTACTCCGGCGATACGGGTCCATAGCGGGTGAAGGTGTACACGGGGAAGTTGTCCGGCAGGCAGCGGACGTAGTAGCTGTAGCGCTCCGTGCTCCCGGCCTGTCGCACGATGATCGTGAAGGGCCGCCCGGCCCGGAGCGGCACCACCTGGCTGAAGTCGCCGCTGCGGAAGGCGTTCCTGCCGACCGCCGCCTCCCAGTCTCCGGTGGTGTGACCCTGGACCGTCACCGGCCCGTTCTTGCAGCGGACGACGTAGTCGTTGATATGGGGCCCGAACTTCGGGGACAGGCCCGGGGAGCTGCTGAAGCTCACCTGCCCCGGGCGCTGGTGGCGCCGCCTCGGCCGGGCCACCGTAGAGCCCCGCGACCACGAACGCCGATGCCGCCACCACGGCCAGACGACGTTGACGCCTCCCCGGCTGCTTGGTCATCACCGTGATCATGGCACCGACGCGACTGTCACGCCGAGCCTACGCCCCACTAAGCTCCCGTCCCGATGGAGCCGGTGCAGGTCGACGGAATCGAGCAGCTCAAGGAGCTGATCGGCCAGGAGCTGGGGCCGACCGAGTGGGTGGAGGTCACCCAGGAGGACATCGACCGCTTCGCGGACGTCTCGCGGGACCACCAGTGGATCCACACCGACCCGGAGCGGGCGGCGAAGGAGAGCCCCTACGGGACCACGGTGGCGCACGGGAACCTCACCCTGTCGCTGGTCGACTCGTTTCGCCCCCAGCTGATCCAGAACAGCGGCGTGAAGATGGGGATCAACTACGGCTTCGACAAGGTCCGGTTCCCGGCCGCCGTGCCCGCCGGCACCCGGGTGCGAGCCCGCGCCGAGCTCCTCACAGTCAAAGAGCTCGGCGACGGCTGGTGGCACGTGGTCACCAAGTACGCGATCGAGGGCGAGGGCCAGGAGAAGCCCGTCTGCGTGGCCGAGAGTGTCGGCCGGGCACTGGTCGGCTGAGGCCGCGCCGCTACTCGACCGTCAGCGTGCCCTCCATGCCTCCGGCCCGGTGGCCGTCGACGTCGCAGTAGTACGTGTAGGTGCCCGCCTCCAGGTTCAGGGTCAGCGAGGTCTTGTCCTCGGTCACCACGTCGCTGCAGCCCAGCTCGTTGCCGCTGGGATCCTCCACGCAGACGTCGTGAGGGAGGGGAGCGGGGTTGTCGAAGTCGATCGTGTCGTTCCCGGCCGCGGCCGTGAGTGAGGTCTGCTCGTAGGCGAGGGCGCCGCTGGGGTCCGCCGAGACGCTGATCGTCTCAGCCGCGCCGCCTCCGCCACCACCGCCCCCGCCTCCGCCTCCGGTCTGGGTGGTGGTCGGCGTCGTGGTCTGGGCGGTGGTGTCGTCGTCTCCGTCGTCACCGCCGCAGGCCGCGAGCGTCAGCGAGGCCAGGAGGCCGAGCGCCACCAGGAGTACGAGCTTTCTCATCGGGAGCCTCCTTTTCGTGCGAGTTGCAGGCGAGTCCGAGTCTATCCCCCGCGGCATCAACGTCCGGTGAAGGTCGCCTCGCGTCCGTCGAGGAACGCGGTGACGCCCTCGCGCAGGTCCTCGGTCGCCATGCTGTCGGCGATCCCGTGCCGCTCGACCTGGAGATGGTCGGCGAGCGTGTTGTCGAGGCTCTGCCCGATCAGCAGCTTCGACATCCGCACGTAGTGGGGCGCCTTGGCGGCCAGCTCCTCCGCCCGCTCCCGGGCGACCTCCATCAACCTGTCCGCCGGCACCACCTCCGAGACGATGCCCTCCTCGCGCGCCTCCTCGGCGCTCAGCAGGGGGTCGTGGAGGAGGAGCTCGACCGCCCTCGCCGGTCCGACCACCCGCGGCAGGAAGTAGGTCATGCCACCGTCGGGCGAGGCCCCGATCCGCCCATAGGCGATCACGAAGGCCGCCTGATCCGAGGCGATCCTGGTGTCACACATCAACGCCAGCGAGAAGCCGGCGCCCGCCGCGACGCCGTTGATCGCTGCGATCACCGGATAGGGGATGCGGCGAAAGTCGACGATCGCCTGATGCAGCACGTCGGCGCCGCGGCGCACGTCGGCCGACAGGTAGTCGCCCGACTGATCCAGCCCGCGCTTGAACCAGTTCACGTCGCCCCCGGCCGAGAACGCCCGTCCTTCCCCGGTGACGATCAGGGCCCGGAGCTGGGCGCGGTCGGCCAGCCAGCCCGCGGCCGTGACCAGCTCGGCGATCAGGTCGGGGCTCATCGCGTTCAGCACCTTGGGGCGGTCGAGCGTCATGGTGCCGATCTCGCCGTCGATCTCGAGACGAAGGTGCTTCAACTCAGGCGGGCTGGGGGCGGTTGTCGTGCTCATCGTTCACTCCCTGTTCGCATTGACCAGCGGGTCGGGAGCCTAACCTTGTTAGACATGGCGAAGCATCGAAGAGACACGGACCCCGCCGCCCCCGGAGTCGTAGACGAGGAGGCGGCGGGCCTTGATTCCCAGCGCAAGCGGCTACCGGACCAGCCCGGCGTCTACGTGTTCAAGGACGCGGACGGCGGGGTCCTGTACGTCGGCAAGGCGCTGTCGATCCGCAAGCGCGTCGCCTCGCACTTCTCCGGGCCACACCGCGGCGGCTTGGAGTTCATCCACCAGGTCGCCTCGATCGACTTCCTGGTCACGGAGACGGAGGCCGAGGCATTGCTCGCCGAGCAGCAGTTCATCAAGCGCCACCGGCCCCGCTTCAACATCCGCCTGCGCGACGACAAGTCCTATCCGTACGTGGGGGTGAGCCTGGACGAGGAGTATCCGCGCGTCTACTTCACGCGCGAGCGCCACCGCTCAGGCCGCGTGTACTTCGGGCCGTTCTCGAGCGCGCGCCGGGTGCGCGAGACGCTGGACCTGCTCGGCAAGCTGTTCCAGTACCGGACCTGCGAGGGCCCGGAGCCGGGGCGGCGATCGGGGGTTCCGTGCCTCGACTACTACATCAAGCGTTGCCAGGCGCCGTGCGTCGGGTACATCGACCGCGAGGAGTACCGGCGCAACATCGAGGCGGTCATCGACTTCCTCTCCGGCCGCTATCGCGACGTCGAGCGGGACCTGGAGCGCAAGATGGCCGAGGCCGCGGCCGGCGAGCAGTTCGAGCGGGCGGCGATCTACCGGGACCGCCTCGAGGCGGTCCGCTCCCTGATGCAGCGCCGCAGCGTCGCCGGGGGGTCGCTGGAGACGGCCGACCTGATCGCGGTCGCGACCGACGGGCCCGCCGCCAACGCACAGGTGTTCCAGGTTCGCGACGGCGTGCTCGCCGAGCGCCATGGTTTCTATCTCGCCAACGAGGGGGAGCGGGGGGAGGACGAGGTGACCGAGGAGTTCGCCGCCCAGTACTACTCGGCGGTGCCGGCGGTGCCGCGACTGGTGGTCGTGGGCCCGGCGCTGCGGGGGCGCGCCGAGCTGCTCGCGGAGGCTCTGTCGAGCCGTCGCGGGGGCCCGGTCGAGGTGCGCGTTGCCGAGCGCGGCGAGAAGCGGCGGCTGCGCGAGCTGGCCGAGCGCAACGCCCGGCTGGCGCTCGCCCAGGACAAGCTGAGGGCCGAGAGGCGGCGCCAGCAGCGGGTGGATGCGCTGGCCGCCTTGCGGGAAGCGCTGGACCTGGAGTCGCTGCCGGTGCGGATCGAGGGGTTCGACGTCTCGAACCTGGGCCCCGACCACACCGTGGCCTCGATGGTCGTGTTCGAGGGTGGGGCGCCCAAGAAGGCCGACTACCGCCGATTCAAGGTCCGGGGTGACCGCGATGATAGGCGGTTGGCTCTGACGATTTCAGTGCTGTCGAGGAGATCCTGGGGCGGCGCACCGCTCGCCTGCTCGAGCAGGGCGACCGCTCGCCGCACGATCCCGAGCGCGACGAGGCCTTCGCGGCGCTCCCAGACCTGATCCTGATTGACGGCGGCAAGGGACAGCTTTCGGCCGGCATGCGCGCGCTCGGCCCGCTGGTCGAACGCGGCACGGCCGTGATCGGGCTGGCGAAGCGGATCGAGGAGGTCTTCGTGCCCGGCCGCCCCGACCCGGTGCCCGTCGCGCCCGACTCCGAGGCGCTTCGCCTGCTCCAGCGGGTGCGCGACGAGGCGCATCGCTTCGCGCTCGACTTTCACCGGCAGCGCAGGGGCAAGGAGATGACCCGATCGCTGCTCGACGAGCTGCCGGGCGTCGGCCCGGTGCGAAAGCGCGCCTTGCTCGAGCACTTCGGGTCGCCCGATCGCCTCGTGACCGCCAGCCGCGCGGAGCTCGAGGCCGTGCCCGGGATTCCCGGCAAGCTGGCCCGCCAGATCCATCGCCAGCTTCACAAGGCAGGTCGGTGAGCAACGGTCACCTCCAAGAGGCCTCGAGGGGCGATGGCGCGCGGGCCGTCGATCTGGTCGTGATCACGGGTTACTCGGGGGCCGGAAAGTCCGAGGCGATCGCCGCCTTCGAGGACGGCGGCTACTTCTGCGTCGACAACCTGCCGCCGCGGATGATGAGCACCCTCGGCGAGCTGTTTCGCCACGAGGGGAGCGGCGTCCGCCGGGCCGCGATCGTCTCCGACGTGCGGGGCGGCGAGTACTTCGAGGAGCTGGTCGAGGTGCTCGGGCAGCTGGAGCAGGTCGGGCTCGACCCGACCGTCCTCTTCCTCGAGGCGAACGAGGAGACGCTGCTCGACCGATTCAAGGAAACGCGCCGGCGCCACCCGCTGGCTCCCAACGGCCGGGTGCTGGAGGGCATCCGCGCCGAACGCGAGGTGCTGGGCCCGCTGCGCGAGCGGGCCGACGTGGTCATGGACACGAGCGGCCTCACCGGAGCGATGCTGCGGCGTCGCGTGGTCACCGAGCTGCTGGGGCCGAAGGGCGCCCGCGGCAAGCTCGCTCTGACGGTCATCACCTTCGGCTTCAAGAACGGCCCCCCGCGCGAGGCCGACGTCATGCTGGACGTCCGCTTCCTGCCGAACCCGCACTATCGCGAGGACCTTCGCCCCCTGACCGGCCTGGATGCAAAGGTGAGCGAGTACGTGGAGGCCGGCGAGCTGGCGCATGAGTTCTACGACCGGCTGTTCCCGCTACTGGACTTCATCCTGCCCGCCTACGTGACGGAGGGGAAGGCTCACTTGACGATCGCGATCGGCTGCACCGGTGGGCGCCACCGCTCCCTGGTGGTCGCCGACCGTATCGCCAGGCACCTGGCGGACCACGAGGACATCTCGCTGCGAATCGTTCACAGGGACGTCGAGCTGCACTAAGAGGGCCGCTTCATAATCTCGCCCGATGGCGGAGCCGGTGATCTCAGTCGTGGGCCTGCGCAAGTCCTACGGCGAGCTGGAGGCGGTGCGTGGCATCGACCTCGAAGTGGCCCCGGGGGAGATCTTCGCGTTCCTGGGGCCGAACGGGGCGGGCAAGACGACCACCGTCGAGATCCTGGAGGGCTACCGCCGCCGCAACGCCGGCGAGGCCATGGTGCTGGGCGCCGACCCGGCGCACGCCGGTCGCGAGTGGCGCGAGCGGATCGGGATCGTGCTCCAGGAGAGCAAGATGCACCCGGAGCTCACCGTGCGAGAGTCGCTCGAGCTGTTCGCCGGCTACTACCGCAGCCCGCGCGAAGTCGCCGACACGATCGACCTCACCGGCCTGGCGGAGAAGGCCGAGGATCGCGTTGGACGACTCTCCGGTGGCCAGCAACGACGGCTGGACGTGGCGCTGGCGCTGATCGGCGACCCGGAGCTGCTCTTCCTGGACGAGCCGACGACCGGCTTCGACCCCTCGGCGCGACGCCGGGCGTGGGAGGTGGTGGCCAGCCTGCGCGACCTCGGCAAGACCGTGTTCCTGACCACCCACTACATGGAGGAGGCCCAGGCGCTGGCGGACCGCGTGGCGATCATCGCCCAGGGCCAGATCGTGGCGGCGGGGTCGCCGGATGAGCTCGCCGGTCGCACCGGCGCCGCGGCGCGAATCAGCTTCCGGCTGCCCGCCGGCGTCGCCGGCAGCGATCTGCCGGAGCAGCTCGCGGCGTCGGTCGGCAACGGGGAGGTTCGCCTGGCGGCGGACGACCCCGTGCCGGTCCTGCATGAGCTCACCTCCTGGGCGCTGGAGCGCCGGATTCCGCTGGCTGGGCTGGAGGTCAGGCGGCCCAGCCTGGAGGACGTGTACCTGGAGCTGACCGCGGACGGCCGCGACGGGGAGGGGGAGCAATGAGCGGGGTCTCGCTGGCCCTGCACCAGTTCCGGTTCGACCAGAAGACCTTCTGGCGCAACCCGGCGTCGGTGTTCTTCACCGTGATGCTGCCGGTGATCTTCCTGCTGATCTTCGCGACGATCTTCGGCAACGACCGCCTCGAGGAGCTTGGCGGCGTCAAGACCACCACCTACTACGTGCCGGCGATCATCACGCTTGCCGTGGTCTCCGCGACGATGCAGAGCCTGGCGATCTCGCTCACCGTCGACCGCGAGAACGGCCTCCTGAAGCGGACTCGGGGCACGCCCCTGCCGAGCCGGGTGTTCATCGCCGGCCGGATCGGCAACTCGATCGTGGTCTCGGTCCTGATGTTGATCATCCTGGCGACGCTTGGCCGCGTCCTCTACGGGGTCCAGATCCCCTGGGAGCGCCTTCCCGCAGTGCTGGTCACCCTGTTGGTGGGGGCGGCGGCGTTCTCCTGCCTCGGGATCGCGATCACCGCCGCCATCCCGTCGGCGGACGCGGCCGCGCCGGTCACCAACGTGGCGGTGCTGCCCCTGTACTTCCTCTCGGGCGTCTTCATTCCCGGAGAGCGAGATCCCCGATGGCGTGCTCCAGGTCGCCGACCTCTTCCCGATCCGCCACTTCTTCGAGGCGTTCTTCACCGCCTGGGACCCGAGCACCGCCGGAGCCGGATTCGAGTGGGGCCACCTGGCGGTGGTCGGCCTCTGGGGGCTCGCCGGCGTCGTGATCGCCGTTCGAACCTTCCGCTGGACACCACGGGCTTGAGGGCACGCGCGCCGGCGCCGCCTGACGGGGTGTCAACGTTGTGAGAGGTCCCACTAGGCTTGGGCAATGATCAACCACGTCAGCGTCGAGGTCTCGGACCTCGAGCGCAGCGGGCGCTTCTACGACGGCCTGCTCGGGCCGCTGGGCTGGCGGCGCCACGTCGACACCGACGAGCTGATCGGCTGGGGAATCGTCAAGCCGGTGTTCTTTGCCTCGGCTCGCCGGCCTGCCGGCACCGGTGGCGGCCACGTCTGCTTCTCTGCCCACGGGACCCCCGCGGTGAAGGCGGCATGGGAGGGGGGCGTGGCCGCGGGCGGGGGCGACGACGGCGCGCCCGGGAACCGCCCCCAGTACGGTCAGGGCTACTACTCCGCCTACCTACGTGACCCGGACGGCTACCGGGTAGAGGTGGCGGTGAGCACGGATTGAGCCGGACAGAGACATCAAGATATGAGGAGCTTTAGCTCCGAAACAGGCGTGTAAGGGCGCCGCAGGCGCCCGCAAGTCATTCTCGAAGGAGGCACACCGCAATGACACCAGTGAGAGTCGGGATCAACGGCTTCGGAAGGATCGGGCGCAACCTGTTTCGCGCCGCCCACGAGGCGGGCTCGGAGTTGGAGTTCGTGGCCGTCAACGACATCACCGACGCCGCCACCCTCGCGCACCTGCTCAAGTACGACTCCATCTACGGTCGCTTCCCCGGCGAAGTCGAGGCGCGGGACGACTCGATCGTCGTCGACGGCAACGAGATCAGGGTGCTGGCCGAGCGAGATCCCGCGGATCTCCCTTGGGGCGATCTGGGGGTGGAGGTGGTGATCGAGTCGACGGGCCTGTTCACGAAACGCGAGGCCGCCGCCAAGCACCTCGATGCGGGGGCGAAGAAGGTGATCATCTCGGCTCCGGCGACCGACCCGGACGTCACCGTGGCCTTGGGTGTCAACTTCGACGACGCCTACGACCCCGATCAGCACCAGATCATCTCCAACGCCTCGTGCACCACCAACTGCCTGGCGCCGGTGGCCAAGGTGCTGCACGACTCGGTTGGGATCGAGCGCGGCCTGATGACCACGATCCACGCCTACACCGCGGACCAACGGCTCCAGGACATGCCGCACAAGGATCTGCGTCGCGCTCGGGCCGCGGCCGTCAACCTGATCCCGACCACGACCGGCGCCGCCCGGGCGGTGGGCCTGGTGCTGCCCGAGCTGGACGGGAAGCTCAACGGGATCGCGGTGCGCGCGCCCGTGACGACCGGCTCGGTGGTCGACCTGGTGTGCGAGGTCTCTCGCGAGACGAGCGCCGAGGAGGTCAACGCGGCAGTCAAGGAGGCGGGCGAGGGAGCGCTGGCCGGCATCCTCCTCTACACCGAGGACCCGATCGTCTCCACAGACGTCGTCCGGGACCCCCACTCCTCGATCTTCGACGCGGAGCAGACGCTGGTCATCGACGGCAGGATGGTGAAGACCGTCGCCTGGTACGACAACGAGTGGGGCTACTCGAACCGCTGCGTCGAGTTGGCCGCCAAGGTGCTCGAGCCGAAGCCGGCGGCGGTCGGAACCTGAGCGCTGGCAGCTTCGACAGGGCGAGCGTGCGGGACGCCCCGGTGGAGGGCCGGCGCGTCCTGGTTCGAGTCGACTTCAACGTCCCACTGGCCGGCGGCGAGGTCCAGGACGAGGCGCGGATTCGCGCCGCCCTGGAGACCATCGAGCTGCTGCGCGAGCGGGGCGCGGCGCTGGTGCTGGTCTCGCACCTGGGCCGGCCCAAGGGAGTCGATCCGGCCTTGTCGATGGCGCCGGTGGCCGCTCGCCTGGGCAAGCTGCTCGGCGCGGCCGTCACCCTGGCGCCGGCGGTGGCGGGCCCGGAGGTGGAGAGCTTGGCGCAAGAGCTCGAGCCCGCGGGGGTGCTGATGCTGGAGAACAGCCGCTTCGAGCCGGGCGAGACGAGCAACGATCCGGAGCTGGCGCGCCGGCTGGCGAAGCTGGCCGATCTGTACGTGAACGACGCCTTCGGCGCCGCCCACCGTGCTCATGCCACCACCGAGGGCGTGGCGCACCTGCTTCCCGCCTACGCGGGCCTGCTGCTCGAGCGCGAGGTGCGGGAGCTGACAGCCGTGCGCGACGATCCGGCTCGCCCCCTGTACCGTCGTGCTGGGCGGCGCCAAGGTGAGCGACAAGATCGGCGTCATGGAGCGGTTCCTGGAGACTGCGGACCGGATCCTGGTCGGGGGGGCGATGTGCTTCAGCTTCTTCTCCGCTCAGGGGATCGCCACAGGCGATTCCCTGGTTGAGGAGGAGGGGATCGAGCTGGCGGGCAGGGTCCTGGAGCGCGCCGGGGAGTCCTCGTGCGAGCTTGCCCTTCCGGTCGACCTGGTGCTCGGCCGGGAGCTCTCGTCCGACACCGAGTGGCAGCAGCTCGACGGCGTCGCAGTGCCTGACGGCTGGATGGGGTTGGACATCGGGCCGGGGACGGCCCGTGAATACGCCGCGGCGATCGCTCGCGCCGGCACCGTGTTCTGGAACGGCCCCATGGGCGCCTTCGAGCTCGAGCCATTCGCCGCGGGAACCCGCGCCGTGGCCGAGGCCGTGGCGGAGGCCGACGCCACCACCGTGGTCGGCGGTGGCGACTCTGCTGCCGCGCTCGCCTCCTTCGGGCTGGCGGACCGGATCGACTGGGTCTCCACCGGGGGCGGCGCCTCGCTCGAGCTGATGGAGGGGCGGAGGCTGCCAGGGGTGGAGGCGCTGATGGATGCGTCCCAGGTGGGCTCCCATGGCTGAGCGAACTCCACTCGTCGCCGCCAACTGGAAGATGCACAAGACGATCGCCGAGACGGAGGCCTTCCTGGACGCCTTCCTGCCGCAGGCAGCCGAGCTGGGCCGCACCGAGTTGGTCGTCTGTCCCCCGTACCCGTCGCTGGCCACGGCGGTCGCGCGCTGCGCCGGAAGCGGCGTGCGAGTGGCGGCCCAGAACATGCATGATGAGCCGCGGGGCGCGTTCACGGGCGAGGTCGCGGCTCCGATGCTGACCGACCTCGGAATCGACGGTGTGATCCTCGGCCACTCCGAGCGCCGCGGGCTGTTCGGCGAGACGGACGAGGCCCTCGCCCGCAAGGTGCCGGCGGCGCTGGAGGCGGGGCTGGCGCCGATCCTCTGCGTCGGGGAGACCGAGGCCGAGCGCGACGCGAATCAGACCGAGGCGGTGCTTCGACGCCAGCTCGAGGCTGATCTGGCCGACACGCCCGACGCTCGCCTGGCGGAGATAGTGATCGCCTACGAGCCGGTGTGGGCGATCGGCACGGGGCGAAACGCCACCCCCGGGCAAGCCGAGGAGGCGATCGCCTTCATCCGCTCGCTGGTGGCGCGGCGAGGCGAGGCGGCCGGCGAAGCGGTTCGGATCCTCTACGGCGGCTCCGTGAAGCCCGATAACGCAGCCGAGATCCTCGAGCGGAAGGGCGTCGACGGCGCGCTGGTGGGAGGCGCAAGCCTGGACCCCGGCGACTTCCTGAATATCGCCGCGGCCTCCTCGGCTCCGCCTCCGGGGGCCGCGGGTTCGGGCTCCGGCGGGGCGGCAGGTCCACACGCATGAACCGCGACTTCGTCGCTAGCCCGGGCGAGCTTCCGGTTCCTTCCGTGGCGCTGATCGTGCTCGACGGTTGGGGCTTGGCGCCGCCCGGGCCCGGAAACGCGATTGATCAGGCCTCCACGCCCGTCTTCGACGGCCTCTGGGAGAGTTGCCCGCACACGACGCTGTCGGCCAGCGGGCGGGACGTCGGCCTCCCCGAGGGCCAGATGGGCAACTCCGAGGTCGGGCACCTCAACCTCGGCGCGGGGTCGATCGTCGCGCAGGACCTGACCCGGATCGACGACGCGATCGCCACCGGCAGCTTCTTCGAGAACCCGGTGCTGCACGCCGCCTGCGAGGCGGCCCGCTCGAGCCCCCGCGGACGCCTGCACCTGATGGGCCTGGTCTCCGACGGGGGCGTCCACTCCGGCTGGGAGCACATAGAGGCGTGCGTCGAGCTGGTTGCGCGCGAGGGCGTGCCCGACCTCGTGGTGCACGCGTTCACCGATGGCCGCGACACGCTGCCGGCCGCGGGGGCCGGCTACATCCGGGAGCTGGAGCGCTGGCTGCACCGAGCCGGACTAATCGGGACGGTGAGCGGTCGTTACTACGCGATGGACCGGGACGGCCGCTGGGAGCGGACCAAGCTCGCCTACGACGCGATCGTGGACGCTCGGGGCCCGCGCGCCCCCAGCGCCGCGGATGCCATCGGCGACTCCTACGGGCGCGGCGAAACCGATGAGTTCGTGCGGCCGACGGTGATCGGCGACTACGACGGAGTGGCGGACGACGACGCCGTCCTGCACTTCAACTTCCGCCCCGACCGGGCCCGGCAGCTGGTCCGGGCCCTGGGAGAGGCGGATTTCGACGAGTTTCCCCGCGGCCGCGCACCCCGGGTTCACCTGACCACTCTGACCGAGTACCGCGCGGGATGGGAGTACCCGGTTGCCTTTCCTCCGCGGACCCCGGCGACAACCCTGGCTGAGGTGATCGCGCGCGGCGGGGAGCGCCAGCTGCATGTCGCCGAAACCGAGAAGTACGCCCACGTCACCTACTTCTTCAACGGCGGTCGCGAGGACGAGTGGGAGGGGGAGGAGCGCCGCCTCGTCCCCTCTGTCCGCGACGTCCCCACCTACGACCACCGGCCCGAGATGAGCGCCGCTGAGGTCGCCGGCGCCTTCTGTCAGCGCTGGGCCGAGGACGGCTACCGGTTCGGGATCGTGAACTTCGCCAACCCCGACATGGTGGGGCACACGGGCGTGATTGCGGCGGCGGTCACCGCCGTGGAGACGGTTGACCGTTGCCTCGGCGAGGTGGTCTCGGCTGTCCACCGCTCCGGGGGCGCCTGCCTGGTGACGGCCGACCACGGAAACTGCGACAGCATGCTGGAGCCCGATGGCTCGCCCAACACGGCGCACTCGACCAGCCCCGTGCCCCTGATCGTCACGGTCGGGGGGCTGTCGCTGGCCGGCGGCGGAGTCCTCGCCGACGTCGCCCCCACGGCGCTCGCCCTGCTCGGGCTCGAACAGCCCGCCGAGATGACGGGGCGCTCGCTGCTTTCGGCTTAGGCTTCCGGGTCGTGCGCAGCGACCCGGAACGCCTCCGATTCGAGATAACCGCGCGAGACGGAGCCGCCCGGACCGGGCGGCTCCACCTCGTCAACGGCACGGTCGAGACGCCGGCGTTCATCCCGCTTGCGACGCGGGGCAGCGTTCGCTCGCTGGCGTCCCGGGAGGTGGCCGAGCTCGGCTACCAGCTGATCCTGGGGAACACCTTTCACCTGATGCTGTCGCCGGGTCCGGAGCGAATCGCGGCACTCGGCGGCCTGCATCGGTTCATGGGCTGGGAGCGGCCGATCATCACCGACTCCGGGGGCTTCCAGGTCTTCTCCCTCGCCCACGGACGGGTCGCCGACGAGATCAAGGGGCGGCGCGGACGCCAGCCCGGCCAGGGGAAGGTGCTCGAGATCGGGGAGCAGGGGTTTCGATTCCGCTCGTACGTGGACGGATCGGAGCGGTTCATGGGGCCGGAGGAGTCGATGGAGGTCCAGGCGGCGCTCGGCTCCGACATCGCCCTGGCCTTCGACGAGTGCACGCCCTACCACGCCGATCGCGACTACACCGCCCGCTCGATGGATCGCACACACCGCTGGCTGGACCGCTGCCTCGCCTGGCACGAGCGCCAGGGGCCGCGCCGCCAAGCGGTGTTCGGGATCGTTCAGGGAGGGGTGCACGAGGACCTTCGCCGCGCCGCGGCCGAGCGTGTCTCGGCGGCGGCCGTGGACGGTCTCGCGATCGGGGGGACGCTGGGCCGGGACAAGGACGAGATGCGCGGCGTGATCGGGATCACGATGCCCCACCTCCACGCCGACGCCCCCTGTCACCTGCTCGGGATCGGCGAGCCCGACGACTTGGTCGAGGGCATCGGGCTCGGCGTGGATCTGTTCGACTGCGCGGTGCCCACCCGCCTCGCCCGGCACGGAATGGCCCTCGCCCCGCTGCCGGCGAAGCGGTTTCGCTTCGACGTCCGCCGCGCCGAGCTCGCCACCGACCAAGGGCCCCTGGTCGAGGGCTGCCCGTGCGCGGCCTGCGCCTCGCACAGCCGCGCCTACATCCACTTCCTCTCGCGCGCCGAGGAGCTGACCGCCGTCCGGCTCCTCGTCCTCCACAACCTCACCTACCTGGAGCGTCTGGTCCGGGGGGCGCGAGAGGCAATCCAGGCGGGGCGCTTCGGCGACTACAGGCAGGCCGCTCTCAGCGGGGCCGCGCCCTGGCAGGCGGCTGCGCCCACGCCCAGCGGGACCTGACCGCGCTCACTGCGTGTTGGAGTTGATGATGTCCTCGAGCGTCTGAATCTGGTCGGGGATGGTGTCCTTGACCAGGTCGGTGTTCTGGCCGGCGTCCGTGGTCAGCAGGACGATGGCGGCGATCACCGCGGCCAGCAGCGCGATCACCAGGAGGATTCCGATCGCGCTGCCGAGACGGCTGCCGAACGAGCGGCGCGGCGCGGCCTGCGCGGGCGCCGGACGTGGCCGCGCGGCGGCGCGGCGAGGCGCGGGGGCCGGGCGGGCGGGCGCGGCCGGCGGTTCGCTTGGCGGCAGGCGCCGCGTGGCCTCGGTCATGCCGCCGGCCAGCGCCCGGGTGGGCGCCTCGGCGGCGGCCTCGGGCGGCTCCTGGCCGGCGAGCCCCGCGCGCAGCGCCACGGCAAGCTGGCGCGCCGTGGAGTAGCGCAGCCCGGGATCGCCCTCGAGCGATCGCGAGACCGCCGTCGACAGGGTCTCCGGGACCGTGGGGTCGTAGGAGCTGGGCGGCAGCGGCCGCTCGTTCTCCCGGCGAATCGCCAGCTCGGCGAGGGTCGAGCCCTCCCAGGGAAGGCGCCCCGTGAGGAGCTGGTAGATCACCACTCCCAGCGCGTAGACGTCGGAGCCCGGCGCGGCCTCCTCGCCACGAGCCTGCTCGGGGGCCAGATAGGCGGCCGTGCCCACCACGGACCCGACCTGGGTCAGGCGGGTCTGCTCGGCCGCTCGCGCGATCCCGAAATCGGTCAGCTTCACGGTCATCTCTCCCGTCGGCGGATCGTGGGCGCTGGTGGGGGCGTTGCCCCGCCCCGCGGGGCCACCGATGACCATCAAATTCCCGGGCTTGACGTCGCGGTGGACGATTCCCTGCCGGTGCGCGTACTCGAGTCCCGCGCAAGCCTGGGCGCCGACCTCAACCGCGACCTCGGGTCCCAGCCGCCCGCGCGACTGGAGCAGCTGGGCGCCCGAGCGGCCCTCCACGTACTCCATCACGATGTAGTGGCGGTCGTGGTCGACGCCAGTGTCGTAGACCTGCACGATGTTGGGGTGGATCAGCTTCGCCACCGCCAGCGCCTCGCGGCGGAAGCGGGCCACGAACTTCTCGTCGTCTGACAGATGCTCGGCGAGGATCTTCACGGCCACCGTGCGCTCCAGGACGCGGTCGGTCGCCTTGTAGACGCTCGACATCCCGCCCGAACCGAGGCGCTCGCCGAGCTGGTAGCGGTCGGAGATCAGGGTCGTGCTCATGGCCTACTCATCGGTCTCGTCGCCGGATCCGCTGCCCGTGCCGCCGGTCCCGCCGTCGCCGGAGCCACCGCCATCGCCGTCGCCCGGAGGCCGCGTCTGGTCCGTGGTTGTGGTGTCTGTGGTGGTCGGCTCCGTGGTCGTGTCCGTGGTTGTGGTGTCTGTGGTGGTCGGCTCCGTGGTCGTGTCCGTGGTGGTCGGCTCCGTGGTGCTTTGAGTCGTCGTGGGCTCGGTCGAGTCGCATTCGGTGTCCACCAGGGTGCGCAGGTTTTCCCCCGCAGCCCGAAGCTCCGCCTTCAGCTCTTCTCCGGCGTCGGCCGGGAGCGCGTTCACCTCGGCGACGAACCCGTCCGCAGCAGTATTCGCTTCGTCGCAGTTCTGCAGCGCGACGGCGCCGTTGACCGCCCTGAGCGCGGCGTTCAGAGCAATGGCGTTCTCCTGGGGAATCTCGCCGCTCAGCTCGTCCGAGCCGCAGCCGGACACGGCCACGACCGCGGCGAGGAGGGCAAGCAGGGCGCCGAGCCTCTTCGTCCCTGGCATCGCGGCGAGTGTAGTAACCCCCATCCGCGCTCACCGCCCCACGTAGAGTCGCTTCGCCAGGTGCTCGGGCAGCTCGTTGGCCACGATCGCCTCGGCGGCGCGATCGATCTCGTACTCGGTGCGGTGGTAGGTGACCTCCCAGGTGTCAGTGTCGAGCTCCAGCCAGGCCGCGCGCGGATCGCCGTCGCGGGGCTGGCCGACGCTGCCGGGATTGATCAACCAGCGGCCCTCGGAGAGGTCGAGCCGGGTGCCGGCGCCGGCCTGGGCGCCCCTGGCGGCCCTGGGGGGCTCGATCGCCTGGCCGGCCGCCGCTCGGGCCCCGTTCTCGGCTGTGACGAAGAACAGGGCCACGTGGGAGTGGCCGACCAGGCTCACCCTCGCCGCCTGCGCGGCGATGCACTCCGCCGCCTGATCGGGCCACAGCACGTACTCCCAGACCGGGTCGCGCGGGGAGGCGTGGTAGAGGGCCACCTCGTGGCCCTCGTCGGCGGGCTCGAGGCCTCTGAGGAACTCGATCGTTTCGGGCCGTGCCGTGTCACGGGTCCAGCGGACGGCTGCCGCCGCCGCGGGGGAGAAGGCCGACTCGTCGAGCTCCCCCAGGACGGCCAGGTCGTGATTGCCGACCAGGCACAGCGCGCAGCGCTCGGCGACCAGGCTCGCGCACTCGTCCGGCTGAGCGCCGTACCCCACCACGTCCCCGAGGCACCAGAGCTGATCGGGGCCGGCGCTTTGGGCGTCGGCGAGCACCGCCTCCAGGGCCGGCAGGTTGGCGTGGATGTCGCTGACGATCGCCAGTCTCACGAGCGAAGCGGACTATCGTAGGGCCATGGCCAACCCCAGCGGCAGGAGCCGGGTTGTGCGGGTTGGCACCGCGGCCGTGGCGATGGTCTTGGTGGCCGAGGTTGCGGTGTGGCTCCTGCGGCCGCGCGAGCGGCCGATCGAGCCGGCGCCGGTCTCCGAGAGCGACTACTTCACACCCGCCCAGATCGACCGCGGCCGTGCCTACGGTGACGGCCAGCTCTGGCTGCTGCTCGGCGCGGCGGGCGTCCAAGGGGCCGTGCTCGTCGCCGTGGCGCTCGGGCGTCCGGCGGTCGTCCGCCGCGGCCTTCAGAGGCTGGAGGCCCGGCCCTTGATCGGTGCGGCGGCGGCCGGCGCCGGGCTGTCGGTGGCGCTCGGCGTCGTGGCGTTGCCGGCGAGCAATCGCCGCGCACGAGCGCGCGGTCGATTACGGGATCTCGACCCAGTCGCTTGGCTTCTGGCTCGCGGACGCCGGAAAGTCGGCGGCGATCGCGGCGGGGCTGGCCGCGGCGGGCGCGGCGGTGCTGATCGCCCTGGTGCGCCGCTTCGGCAGTCGCTGGTGGCTGCCCGGGAGCGCTCGCGGTGGTCGCGATCGCCGCCGTCTTCGCCTGGCTCGCGCCGGTGGTCCTGGCCCCGCTGTTCAACAGGTTCGAGCCGCTCCCGGCCGGCAGCAGGGCCCGCTCCGAGGTGCTGGCGCTCGGAAGCCGGGCCGGGGTGGACATCGGGGAGGTGTACCGCGTCGACGCAAGCCGCCGGGTGCGCGCCCTGAACGCCTACGTCGACGGGCTCGGCCCGACCAAGCGCGTCGTCCTCTACGACACTCTGCTGGAGCGGGCAAATCGGGGTGAGCTGCGGTCGGTCGTCGCCCACGAGCTCGGTCACGTCAAGCACGACGACGTTCTTCGCGGGCTCGCCTTCGTGGGGCTGGTGGCGCCGCTCGGGCTGCTGTTCGTGCGCGAGCTCGCCGGGGCCGTGGCCTGGCGCACCGGGGCCGACGGTCGCGGCCCCGCCGCGCTGCCCGCCTACGCCCTGGGCCTGGCCCTCGCCTCGCTCCTGCTCGGGGTGGTGGGGAACCAGCTCTCGCGCCGGATCGAGGCGAGCGCCGACACCTTCGCCTTGGAGCTCACCCACGACCCCCGGGCTTCGATCCAGGTGCAGCGCCGCCTGGCGATCGAGAACGTCGCCAACCCGGACCCGTCTGGGATCGTTACCGCGCTGGTCCGCACGCATCCCCCCACCATCGATCGGATCGGGGCGGCGCTGGCGTACGAGCGCGAAGCGCGGTAAGGGCCCTGAAGGGACGAGGGCCGCCACTAGTATCGCGGCATGCCCGATCCGCTCGAGCAGCTACGGGTGACGATTCGCTCCGCCGCGGACTCGCTGCGCGACGGTGCGGCCGGGTCGATTGCGCCCACGCTCGAGCGGCCACCGGATCCGGAGCTGGGCGACTACTCGACCAACGCCGCGATGCTGCTTGCCCCGGCTCGCGGGCTGAAGCCGCGCGAGATCGCCGAGCGCCTGCGAGAGGAGCTCGGCGGGCTGCTGGGGACGAGCGTCGACCGGATCGAGGTCGCCGGACCTGGTTTCGTCAACGTCTTCCTGACCGATCGCTGGCACCGCGAGAGCCTGGCCGCCCTGCTGGATGCAGGCGATGCCTTCGGCCGCGGAGCGCCCGAGCGACCCGAACGGATCCTGGTCGAGTTCGTCTCCGCCAATCCGACCGGGCCGCTGACCGCGGCCCAGGGCCGGCACGCCGGGTACGGCGACTCGCTGGCCCGCCTCCTTGCCCTCACCGGCCACCGGGTCGAGCGGGAGTACTACCTGAACGACGCCGGCGGCCAGGTGCGCCGTTTCGCCGAGTCGATCGCCGCCCGCATGCAGGGAAGGGAGCCGCCCGAGGGGGGCTACCAGGGCGAGTACGTCGCGGAGCTCGCGCGGGAGCTGTCCGCGGCGGGTGCCGATCCCGGCGATCTGGATGACGTTGCCCGCCGCGGGATCGAGGTGATGCGCGGCCGGATCGAGGCGACGCTGGATCGCTTCGGGGTTCGCTTCGACAGCTGGTTCTCGGAGCGCTCCCTGCACGGGGCCGAGGGTGTCGAGGGGTCGATCGAGACGCTGCGGGCGCGCGGGCACGTATATGAGAGCGAGGGTGCGATCTGGCTGCGCACGACGGCGTTCGGCGACGACAAGGACCGGGTGCTGATCCGCTCCGACGGCGAGCCCACCTACTTCGGCGCCGACATCGCCTACCACCGAGACAAGCTCGAGCGTGGCGCAGACCGGCTGCTGGACCCGCTGGGCGCCGACCACCACGGGTACGTGGCGCGGATGCGGGCGGCGATCGAGGCGCTGGGCGCCGACCCCGACCGATTCGAGGCGCCGCTGATCCAATTTGTTCACCTGGTCGAAGGCAAAGCCCGGGCCCAGATGTCCAAGCGGAGCGGCGAGTTCGTGACCCTGGATGAGCTGATCGACGACATCGGCGCCGACGCGGCGCGATTCCTGATGCTGCAGAGAAGCCACGAGACCACGGTTGACCTGGACCTGGAGCTCGCTCGACGTCAGTCGCAGGACAATCCCGTCTACTACGTCCAGTACGCGCATGCCCGCATGGCCAGCATCCTGCGCAAGGCGGTCGCCGAGGGTCGCGCCGCGGCCACGGCCGGCGACGGCGGGGTTGACGAGGCGGCGCTGACCGAAGCGGCCGCGTCGACGGAGGCGCTTGTGGCGCAGGCGGAGCCGGCCGAGAGGGCACTGGTGCGCCGCCTGCTCGAGTTTCCGGCCGAGGCGGCCGGCGCGGCCGAGCGCCGCGCCCCGCACCGCATGGTCGCCTATGCGACCGCAACCGCCGCCGACTTCCACTCCTTCTACCGGGATTGCCAGGTGGTTGGCGCGCCCGCCGGCCTGGAGCCGGCCCGCCTGGGGATCTGCGTGGCGGCAAAGCGGGTCGTGGCCCGCACGCTCGACCTGCTCGGGGTCAGCGCCCCGGAGCGGATGTAGCGGCCGGACAAGGCCGCTGTTAGATTCCGCCCCCCTGCACCCGACGAGGAGGAAGACCATTGACCAAGTCTGAGTTCGTCGATCGGCTGGCTCGCGACGGCCGGATCGGCAGCAAGAAGGACGCCGCCGATGCCGTGGAGGCGGTGTTGGACGGCATCACCGACTCGCTGCGCGGCGGGGATTCGGTCAACTTCACGGGCTTCGGCAAGTTCAGTGTCGCCGAGCGCGGCCCGCGCCAGGGCGTCAACCCGCGGACCGGCGAGCGGATCACGATCGCCGGCGGGCGCGTGCCCAAGTTCTCGGCCGGCGCGGGGCTGAAGTCCAAGGTAAAGGGCTGAGTTCGCCCTTCGCCGACCGTCTCGCCGCCCTGGTAGAGGAGCGGCGAAGCCAGCTCTGCCTGGGGCTCGATCCGGATCCGTCTGAGCTGGATGCGGGCTTCCCCGCTGTGGGCGGGAGCGTCGCCGAGCGAGCCGGCGAAGCGGTCGCCGCTCACTGCAAATCGCTGATCGCGAGTGCGGGCCCGGCCTGCGTCGCCGTCAAGCTCCAGCTGGCCTGCTTCGAGCGGCTGGGCGCGCCCGGCTGGACGGCGCTGGAGCGCACGGCGGCTGCGGCTCGCTCGGCCGGGCTGCTGGTGATCGCAGACGGGAAGCGAAACGACGTCCCGGTGAGCGCAGCCGCCTACGCGCAGGCGCTGTTCGGATCGACGCCGACCCCCTGGGGCGAGGTCGAGGGCTTGGGCGCGGATGGGGCAACTGTCGGCCCGCTCCTGGGCGGCGACTCCCTGGAGCCCCTGCTGGCCGGGGCGGTGGAGGCGGATGGCGGCCTGTTCGTCCTCGTGCGGACCTCGAACAAGGGGGCCGCCGACGTGCTCGACCTTCCCACCCCCGAGGCGCCGCTGTTCGAGCGCCTCGCTGCCCTGGTCGCCGACCGCGCCGACCGCCTCTTGGGTGGGTGCGGGCTCTCCGGGATGGGGGCAGTGGTGGGTGCCACCGAGCCGCGCCACCTCGCCCGCCTGCGCGAGCTGATGCCACGCTCGATCTTCCTGGTGCCCGGAGTGGGCGCGCAGGGCGGCCGTGCCGCCGACCTCGGGCCGGCCTTCGCCGATCATCCCGCCTCGGTCCTGGTGACCGCGTCGCGTTCGATCGCAGGCGCCCCGGATCCTGCGGCGGCCGCCGGCGGGCTGCGGGACGAGCTCTGGGCCCTCGCCGGCGACTGACCGCGTGGCTACCATCGCCCCGGCCTGGACATGGAGCCACAACCCACCCAGCCGAGGCGGAGCCCGGATCCGATCGCGAGGATCCTCGCCGTCGTGGCGCTCCTGGTCGGCGCAATCGTGGCCGTGGTGGTGATCGCCAGCTCGACTGGCGGGTCGGACGGGTCCGAGCAGGGCCAAGGCGGCCAGGGGACGGGCCAGGCGCAGCCGGAGCCCTACTGCGTCGTTCGGGCCGGGGACACGTTTGCGGCGATCGCGGTGCAGGCGGGAGTCCCGGAGACGAGGCTCGCAGAGCTCAACCCGAACCTGGACCAGTTCAGCATCCAGCCGGAGAACTGCGTGAACCTGATACCCAAGGGATGCAGGGAGCTCGCCGGCGGCGGGCCAGCGACTCCGTGCACCTAGCTCGGCTGGTCGTCGCGCGACCCTCGGCCGCTGCCGCGCTGGTCGGGGTATGGGCCGCTGGTCGCCCCGGCAGCCGACCGCCGCTGAGGACCCGCCGCCAGTGTCGGCGAGGGCGTGGTACCTGGTCGATGCCCGGGACGGCACACCGCTGGCCGGCAGGACGCCGGCGCCCCGGCGGCGATCGCGAGCGCCACGAAGCTGATGACGGCCTACGTGGCGCTCCAGGAGCTGCCGCTTGGGGAGCGGGTGGTCGCCGCGCCCTACGACCCGCTTCCGGCTGAGTCGCTGCTCGGGCTCGAGGCGGGGGAGCGGATCTCGGTACGAGACCTGCTCTATGGCCTGCTGCTGCCGAGCGGCAACGACGCCGCTGTGACCCTCGCCGAAGGGGTCGCAGGCTCGGTGCCGGCGTTCGTCGGGGAGATGAACACTGCCGCCGGCCGTCTCGGCCTGAGAGGCACCAGCTACGCCAATCCGATCGGCCTCGACGAGGCGGGCAACTACTCGACTCCCCGGGACCTGGCCAGGTTGACGATGCGGCTGCGCCGGCAACGGGTGTTTCGCCGGATCGTCGACACCCCGCAGACCACGCTTCAGACCGGCGCCCATCCGCGCACGATCGTCAATCACAACGATCTGGTCTTGAAGGTGCCGTGGATCAACGGCGTGAAGACCGGCTACACGCTGGACGCCGGCTATGTTCTGATCGGCTCCGGCACCCGAAAGGGCGTCACCCTGCTCTCGGTCGTGCTCGGTGCTCCCAGCGAAGCCGCGCGCCAACAGGACACCCTGTCGCTCTTGCGCTACGGCTTCTCG
Organism: uncultured Actinomycetes bacterium; assembly: GCA_963824865.1. GTDB lineage: Bacteria > Actinomycetota > Thermoleophilia > Solirubrobacterales > 70-9 > AC-56. The sequence continues at coordinate 163,580 of CAWGQQ010000004.1, forward strand.
CTCTACGTGCGCCGGACCCCCGTGGAGAGCGGGGAGACGCTGGCAGCGCCGGCGGTCCGCGGCCGCGACGAGACGCTGCCGTTGGTCGCCGCCCGTTCGGTGCGCGTCAGCGCTCGGCGCGACCAATCCATTCGGGTGGCGGTGGAGGCTCCGGATGAGGTCGAGGGCCCGATCCCGCGCGGTCGGCGGCTCGGGACCGGCGTTGTCAGCTTGGACGGGGAGGTGGTTGAACAGGTCCCGCTGCTCAGCAAGCGCCCGGCGCTCGCGCCGGCGAGCTCCTCGCCGGTTTCGCGGCTGGACGACGCAATTCCGGGCCCCCGAGCCGTGGCGTGGGTTGTTGCCGGAGCCGCGGCGGTCGCGATCGTGATAGGCATTGCGCTTGCGCTGGCCCGCCGTCGCGGGCGCGGCCAACCGGGACAAGGAACCCCTCTGTGATCCTCACCGTCACCCTGAATGCCGCCATCGACCGCACGGTCGCAGTGCCCAACTTCCGCCTCGGGCACCGGCACAGGGCGGTGGAGTCGCGCACCTTCGCGGGGGGCAAGGGCGTCAACGTGGCGCGCGCGCTCAAACTGCTCGGCCGCCCCGTGATCGCGACCGGGCTTGCCGGGGCGGCGACCGGATCCCGCATCCTCGAGCAGCTCGCCGACGAGTCGATCCTCCACGACTTCACCGGCATTGCGGGGGAGTCCCGGACGAACCTTGCGGTCGTCGATCCGACGTCCGGCGAGCAATCGGAGATCAACGAGCGGGGCCCCGAGGTGCGCCCGGAGGAGATCGATCTGTTCGTCGAGAAGCTCCTCTACCTCGCCCAGGGGGCGACCCTGTGCGTCCTCGCGGGCAGTATCCCGCCCGCCGTCGACCCAGCCGTGTACGCGCGCCTGATCGGGGAGCTCCGCCGGCTTGGCATCCCGGCGATCCTCGACACCGACGGCGAGCCCATGCGCCTCGGCCTGCGCGCCGAGCCAGCCGTCGTGGCCCCCAACGTGGATGAGGCCGAGGAAGCCGTGGGCCAAGAGTTCAACGACCCAGACGACTTCGCCCTCGGGCTCGCGGGCCTCCTCGAGATGGGGGCCGGCGAGGCGGTGATCACCCGCGAGGCCGGCTGCGTGGCGATCGTCGGGAAGGGCGCCGACCGCCGTCGCTACGAGGTCGAGATCGAGCCGCTCGAGCCGATCTCGGGCGTCGGCTCCGGCGACTGCTTCCTGGCGGGCTACGTGGCGGCGCGGTACGAGGACCGCTCGGCTCCCGAGTGCCTGGCCTACGGGGTCGCCTGCGGTGCCGAATCCACCCAGCACTTCGGCGCCGGGAGCCTCGACCCGAACGAGGTCGAGCGGCTCCTGCCCCGGGTCGAGGTCCGGGAGCTCGACGTCCCAGCCGGGGTCGGCTGATCAGTGGCTTAGCGGCTCAAGGCCCGACGTAGTTGATGTGCCACCACTCGTCCGGGGCCTCGATCTTGGCCCAGCCGTAGTTGGCGCCGATCTGGTCGACCACGGTGCGCATGTATGGCTCAGCGAGGTCGAGCGCGGCGCCGTACTCGTGGGAGGAGGTTCCCGGGACGGCGGCCAGGCTGCCCTGGCCGGAGAGGTAGAGGTCGTAGAGGTAGAGCTGCTGCGCGTAGGACCGGTACCCGGAGAGGGTGCCGTCCGGGTAGAGATCGGTCCCATAGACGCTCAGCGACTCCTGGCGCATCGCCTCCCAGGCGGCGGCCGCGTTCGAGGCCAGGTAGACCTCCCCGCAGGGGCAGTAGATTGGCGCGGTCCAGTAGGGAGCCGAGGGCGGGGGCGGGCCGGCGCCGGCCGCACGACCCCGAGCCGCTCGACGCCGGCACCTGGATCGTCTGCCCGATCAAGAGCAGCGAGTCCGAGCCGAGGCCGTTGCTGGCGGCCAGCGACTCGACCGAGAGGCCGTTCGCGGCGGCGATCGACCAGAGGCTCTCGCCGGGCGTCACGAGGTGGGACGCGGTCGCACCCGAGGAGCCCGACGAGGAGGCCGAGGTGACCCCCGCCGAAGCCAGCGCAGCGGTGCCCTCGGCCACGGTCGGTATCTGGATCGTCTCCCCTGCGTAGACGCTGGCGTCCTCGGAGAGGCCGTTGAAGGCCGCGACGGTCCGGGTCGTGAAGTTGTAGGAGGCCGCGATCGACCACAGCGTCTCGCCGGCCATGACCGTGTGCGGCGCGGATGCTCGCGCCGGCTGGGCCGACGCCGCGGTCGCCGCCAACGCGACGGCCGCGATGGCCAGGGTCGTGCGAATTCTCGAGACTGGCACTTGCCTCCTCGCCTTCTCGTCGTTCGATCGCCGGCCTCAACCGCGAGGCCGAACATCGTCTGCGTTTGCTTATGTCGGGTCTGCGCTCGCGAACGGATAGCCCCGGGTGACGCCTTGCACGGGATCACGATTCATGCCCGCGACCGTTCCCCTTTGCTGCTCGGTGGTGGCGCTCCTTTCCCTGAAAGGAGCCGTGCAAGCGGGTGCTAACATCGCCGGGACCTTGGGGAAGCCGGCCGTCCAGTTGCCGCAACGGCCTTTTTCGCCTCGCTCGTCGAGGCTTTTTTCGTCCGTGCCCACGCCTAGCCTGGGCATTCACCGCCAGAGGGGAGCTGCATAAGCGATGGAAGTCGAGATCGGCCGTGGCAAGAAGGGACGAAGGGCCTACGGGTTCGACGACATCGCGATCGTGCCCTCGCGGCGAACGCGAGATCCCGACGACGTCGACATCAGCTGGACGCTGGGCCCCTACCGCTTCGAGCTGCCGCTGCTCGCGTCGGCCATGGACGGCGTCATCAGCCCGGACACCGCCGCCGAGGTCGGTCGCCTGGGCGGCCTCGCGGTCCTCAACCTGGAGGGGCTCTGGTCCCGATACGAGGACGCCGAGCAAGAGCTCGAGCGGATCGCCGCGGCGTCACCTGAGGCGGCCACCGCCACGATGCAGGCGATCTACCAGGAGCCGGTGAAGCCGGAGCTGATGGCGCAGCGGGTCGAGGAGATCAAGGCGCGGGGAGCCGTCGCAGCCGGAGCGCTCACCCCCCAGCGGGTCACCGAGCACTACGAGACCGCCCTCGAGGCAGGGCTAGACCTCCTGGTGATCCAGGGGACGGTGATCTCGGCCGAGCACGTGTCGTCGAAGGCTGAGCCGCTGAACCTGAAGAAGTTCATCGCCGAGGTGCCGGTGCCGTGCGTCGTCGGCGGTTGCGCTTCCTATTCCACCGGCCTGCACCTGATGCGCACCGGGGCGGTCGGCGTGCTCGCCGGCGTCGGCCCCGGCGCTGCCTGCACCACCCGGGGCGTGCTCGGAATCGGGGTGCCCCAGGCGACGGCGATCGCCGACGTCGCCGCGGCTCGTTCCCAGCACATGTTGGAAACCGGCGAGTACTGCAACGTGATCGCCGACGGCGGCATGCGCACCGGCGGCGACGTCTCGAAGGCGATCGCCTGCGGCGCCGACGCGGTGATGATCGGCTCGCCTCTCGCCCGCGCCGAGCAGGCGCCGGGGCGCGGCTTCCACTGGGGGATGGCGACCTTCCATCCCTCGCTGCCGCGTGGCGCACGCGTGGCCACCCATCAGGACGGCACTCTGGAGGAGATCCTGCTCGGCCCCGCCCAGGAGAACGATGGAACCTTCAACTTGATCGGCGCGCTGCGCACCTCGATGGCCACCTGCGGCTACGAGGACATCCGCGACTTCCAGCGCGCCGAGGTAATGGTTGCCCCGGCGCTGCAGACCGAGGGCAAGCAGCTACAGCGCGAGCAGTCGGTCGGCATGGGCTCGAACGGGCGCGCAGCCGTTGCGACAGGAGTCGCCGTCTCGGATGACTGAGGAAGTACTGGTCCTCGACTTCGGAGGGCAGTACTCCCAGCTGATCGCCCGCCGCATCCGCGAGTGCGGTGTCTTCGCCGAGCTGCTTCCGCACGACACCGACCTGGAGCGGATCCGCGAGCGCCGTCCAGCGGCGCTGGTGCTCTCGGGCGGGCCGGCGTCGGTCTATTCGGACGGCGCACCCGAGCTGCGCCGCGAGCTGCTCGAGCTCGACGTTCCCGTGCTGGGCATCTGCTACGGCATGCAGGCGATGGTCCATGTGCTCGGCGGCCGGGTCGAAGGCGCTGACACGGGGGAGTTCGGGCGCACCTCCCTGGTCCTCGCCGACGGCGGTGGGCATCTCATGTCGGGGTTGCCGCACGAGCAGCAGTGCTGGATGAGTCACCGGGACAGCGTCTTCGAGCCACCGACGGGCTTTGTCGCGCTGGCCTCCAGCCCCGGATCACCGGTCGCTGCCTGCGAGAGCCCGGAGCGGGGCCTGTACGGGATCCAGTTCCACCCGGAGGTCGTCCACACGCCGTACGGCACCCAGATCCTGGACCGCTTCCTGCGCCAGGTCGCGGGCCTCGAGCAGCGCTGGTCGCCTGCCTCGGTTGTCGACGAGCAGATTGCGGCGGTGCGCGCTCAGGTCGGTGACGGCGGAGTGATCTGCGGCCTCTCGGGAGGCGTCGACTCCGCGACCGCTGCGGCGCTCGTCCACCGCGCCATTGGCGATCAGCTCACCTGCGTCCTCGTCGACCACGGCCTGCTGCGCAAGAACGAGGCCGAGCAGGTGGTCGAGACCTTTCGTGACCGGGGGGCGAGGCTGGTGCACGTGGCCGCTCAGGAACGCTTCCTGGACCGGCTCGGCGGTGTGGTGGAGCCCGAGGCCAAGCGCAAGATCATCGGCGAGGAGTTCATCCGCGTGTTCGAGGAGCAGGCGGAGAAGCTTTCGGGCGTCCGCTTCCTGGTCCAGGGGACCCTTTACTCCGACGTGATCGAGTCGGGAGGGGACGGGCTCGCTGGGACGGAGACGATCAAGTCGCACCACAACGTCGGCGGGCTTCCCGAGGACCTTGACCTCGAGCTCGTGGAGCCGCTGCGGATGCTGTTCAAGGACGAGGTTCGGGCGGTTGCGACCGAGCTCGGCCTGCCCGAGCGAATCGTCTGGCGCCAGCCCTTCCCCGGACCCGGCCTCGGGATTCGCGTGGTCGGCGGCGAGGTGACGGCGGAGCGGCTCGAGATCCTGCGCGACGCCGACGCGATCCTCCAAGAGGAGATCCGCGCCGCCGGGCTCTACAGGGAGCTGTGGCAATCGTTCTGCGTCCTGCCGGCGGTGCGCTCCGTCGGCGTGCAGGGCGACGGCCGGACGTATGCCTATCCGATCGTCGTCCGGGCGGTGACCTCCGAGGATGCGATGACCGCCGACTGGGCACGGCTGCCCTACGACCTGCTGGCCCGCGTTTCGAACCGCATCATCAACGAGGTCGCGGGCGTCAACCGCGTCGCCCTGGACATCAGCTCGAAGCCCCCGGCGACGATCGAGTGGGAATAGCTCAGGACCAGCGGTCCCACTTCTTCAGGTGCTTGGTGATCCCCCTCACGAAGTGCCCGCCCTGATACCAGCCCGGCGCCGACCACTCCTCCATGTGCAGGTGGCAGCCGCTGGCGTTGCCGCTCTGGCCGATTTGGCCGATCCGCTCTCCCGTGCGCACCCTCTCGCCCTTGCGGAGGCTGGACGGCTTCCTCAGGTGCATGTAGACGTAGTCGTGCCCAGTCTTCCTGCCGTCGATGACCAGGTAGTAGCCGGCGCTCGAGTGATAGGCCTTCCACTGCACCCGGCCGCCGCGGGCCGCCACCAGCGGAGTGGTGCAGCGGGCGAAGAGGTCCTGGCCCTGGTGGGTATGGCCCGACCGGGGGGCGCCGATACCGTCGCCGTATTTGTGCCGGCCCAGAATCGGGAACTTGAAGCGGTGGTACTGGAACCTCGCATCGCTGGTCGACTCCATGGTCCCGCTCTGAGGACCGATGCGGAACTTGTAGCCGCCGTCGCGCACCGGCTTGCCGCGCCGAATCCCGTCCCAGGTGGCCGTGTGGGTCGTGTTCGGCTCCCGGGCACGCTCCACCCAGCTGTCCACCACCGTCCCCTTCCCACGCTTGACCACGTCGATCCGCACACGGGTCGGCTCGCTGTTCGTGAACATGTAGGTCACGCGCGGCTGCCGCATGCCGAAGAAGTAGGACCTTCGGGGCTGCGCCGAGGCGTCCCGGAGCTTGAAGCTCCCGGACTGGATCTGGCCGGGGCCGACGACCCATAGGGTCTTGGGGGACCTGGCGCCGTTGTCGTAGGCGTCGACGATCCTCGGCCTGCCCGTCACCGCGCCCTCGGGGACCTTGGCCGTCACCAGGCGGTTGGTGGCAGCCACCGGCTCGGCGGCGATCCGGCCGCCGCCTTCCGCGTTGAAGAGAACCTCCGAGACGTGGCCCAGATGGCGGCCACTCACCTGGACCTTGGAGCCGGTGGTCGCCTTGTGCATGCCGGCGCACTTGGAGATGCAGACGACGTCAGTGACCTCAGGTGGCTCGGGAGGGGTGATCCCGCCGCCGGCGGCGAAGGCCCAGCCGGCGCACACGGACAGCCACGCACCCACGACTGCCGCGGGTATCGCTGGTCGCCATCCGCGCCTAGCAGGCGCCATCCCTTGGGGCGTCAAAACGGAGCCTCTCTTTCTCCGGCCTGCGGGGTTAGCTGTCGGGCTCGCGCCGAAAGAGCGGCGCTACGGACGCGCTACGTGTCCGATTCGCCCCGGGACGGCATTCGACACCGTCCCTTTGGTTCCCCCGCCCCGCTGCGGCTGGGCCGCCTCGGATTCGGCAGGTCATCTGGGCGGCGGCAGTATACCCAGGAGGGCGGCAGATTGCGATCAATCGATGAATGGTTTGCTAAGAGCAGCTAACACACCTTGCGACTATCATGCGCCGGCCGCGCCCGCGAGCGTGAAGCCAGTTGTTGGCTGAGCGCGAAGAGGTTGATGGGGGCGGCTTTTCGCGGTCCGGCCGTGGTCGGGGCCCGCGAGCAGCGAGATGAAGACCTACGTGGCAACACCCGAGAATCGCCAGCGCGACTGGTACGTGGTCGACGCCGACGGCAAGACCCTCGGCCGGCTCGCCACCCAGATCGCGAACGCGCTTCGCGGCAAGCGAAAGCCGGAGTACACGCCGCACTGCGACACCGGTGATTTCGTGGTCGTAATCAACGCGGCCAAGATCAAGGTCACCGGGAACAAGCTCAACGACAAGGTCTACCACCGCCACAGCGGTTACCCAGGCGGGCTGCGCTCGCGTACCCTCGGCGAGATGCTCGAGCGGCGACCGGAAGAGGTGATTCGCAGGGCGGTGAAGGGGATGCTTCCCCGCAACCGCCTCGCGCGCCAGCAGCTCGGGAAGCTGAAGGTCTACGCCGGCGCGAAGCACCCTCACGAGGCGCAGAAGCCGGTGCTCATGGAGGTCGACGCCTGATGGCGGACGACGAGCGCACCGAAGACGAGCAGCAACCCGAGGGCGTCGAGGAAGAGGCGCCCGAGGCTCACGGTCCCGAGGACGAGGCGCCCGAGGCCCAGGATCCCGAGACCCAGGGCCCCGAGGCAAAGCCGACGAGGAATCAGCGGAGGCTGAGGAGCCGGCCGTCGCTGAGGAGCCGCAGGCGGAGGCGGCCGAGCCTTCCCCAGGAGTCGGAGGCGCCGGAAGGCGCGCCCTCCGAGCCTCCGAATCCGAGGCGCCTGAGCCAGCCAAGGCGACTGCGCCGAAGACCAAGGATTCCGACGACAAGGTGCCGCCTGGCGCCGAGCTCGAGCCGATCAAGATCGAGCCCCAGCGCGAGCTGGGCGCCGAGGAGCGGGCGCGGCTGGAGGCCGAGGCCGAGGAGCGGGCGCGGCTGGAGGCCGAGGCCACCGCCGAGGGCGGCGAGGAGCCCGTGCCGGCGCGCGAGCCCGCCGTCGAGGTGCCGAGCGACGCGCGGATCCAAGCGACCGGGAAGCGAAAGACGTCGATCGCCCGCGTGATCGTGCTCGCCGGGAGCGGTGGCTTCGAGATCAACAAGCGCAGCCTCGAGGAGTACTTCCCTCGCCACCAGCACCAGACCCTTGTGCGCCAGCCCCTCTTGACCTCAGGCTACGAGGGCAAGGTGGACGTGCGGGTGCGGGTCCATGGAGGCGGCATCTCGGGACAGGCCGGCGCCGTCCGCCACGGCATCGCTCGGGCGTTGACCGAGATCGATGCCGATCTGCGGGGAGAGCTGAAGCGCCGGGGCTTGCTGACCAGGGACGCGCGGGCCAAGGAACGGCGCAAGGCCGGGCTCAAGAAGGCCCGCAAGCGCCCGCAGTTCTCGAAGAGGTAGTGGTCGCCAAGCTCTTCGGCACCGACGGCGTCCGTGGGCTCGCCGGCACCGAGCTGACCGCCGAGATCGCGCTGGCGCTCGGCCGTGCGGGGGCGATGGAAAGCGCTGCCGCCCGGCCCCAGGTCCTGATCGTCCGCGACACGCGCGAATCCGGTCCGATGCTGGAGGCGGCGCTCGCGGCGGGCGTGGCCGAGGGAGGTGGCGATGCCTGGTTGGGGGGCGTGCTGCCGACGCCGGCCGCCTCGATCCTCCTCCGGCGGCATGGCCTCGACCTTGCGGCGGTCGTCTCCGCTTCCCACAACCCCTGGCAGCACAACGGGGTCAAGTTCTTCGGCGCGGATGGGCGCAAGCTGGAAGACGACGCAGAGGCGGGAATCGAGGCCCGGGTCGCCCAGGGCGGCTCGGGGAAGGGGGCGCCCCTGGGAAGGGTCCGCGAGCTGGACGGAGCGCTCGACGACTACCGGCGGGAGCTGCTTTCGGCCTTCCAGCTCGACCTCTCCGGACGCCGCGTGGTCCTCGATTGCGCGAACGGGGCGACCTACCGGGCGGCGCCCTCGGTCTTCGAGCGGTTGGGGGCGGCGGTGCAGACGGTCGGTGTGGAGCCCGACGGGCGCAACATCAACGAGGGCTGCGGCTCGACCCACCCGGAGCTGCTGGCTGAGGCCATCGGACGAAGCGGCGCGGAGATCGGCTTCGCCTTTGACGGCGACGGCGACCGGGTGATCGCCGTGGACGCGCAGGGAGGGATCCGCGACGGCGACGAGCTGCTGGCGCTCTGCGCCCGGCATCTGGCCGACGCCGGCGCGCTCCATGGAGGCGTGGCCGTGACCGTGATGAGCAACTATGGCTTTCATCAGGCGATGGCCGAGGCGGGAATCGAGGTCGAGACCACGCCGGTTGGCGATCGCAACGTGATCGCGGAGCTGGAGGGGCGCGGCTGGGCGCTTGGCGGGGAGCAGTCCGGCCACATCATCTGGAGCGAGTACGGGCCAACCGGCGATGGGATTGCCGCGGCGCTGCTCGTCATTCGGGCGCTCGGGGACGCCGAGCTGGCGGCTGCGATACCGATGCAGAAGCTTCCGCAGGTGCTCGAGAACGTCGAGATCTCCGATCTCGGTGCGCTCGAGCAGGCGAGTGCGGTCTGGGAGGCCGTGGAGCGGGAGGGAAACGCGCTGGAGGGCCGTGGCCGCGTCCTGGTGCGTGCCTCCGGCACGGAGCCGCTCGTCCGTGTGATGGTCGAAGCACCGACGGAGCAGGAGTGCGATGAAGTCTGCGCCCGCCTGGTGACTCTGGTCAAGCAAGAGCTCACCTAACCTGGACGGTCGTCGAGGGCCCCCGTCCGCACGCTCTACTCTTATCGCCTCTCCATGTGCGGAATCGTGGGATACGTGGGCAAGCGGCCCTGCCGCGACTTGTTGATGGCGGGTCTCGAGAAGCTCGAGTACAGGGGCTACGACTCCGCCGGGATCTCGCTGCTCGAGAACGGGCGGATCGACTCGGTGCGGGCGGTGGGCAACCTCGCCAACCTGCGTGCGGCAATCGGCCTGAACGGCGCCGAGGAGGGCGTTGCGGTGGCGCTGCCGCCGGCGACGATCGGGCTCGCCCACACTCGCTGGGCGACCCACGGCCGGGTGACCGAGGAGAACGCCCACCCCCACGGGGACTGCGAGGACCGGATCCAGATCGTCCTCAACGGGATCGTCGAGAATCACGCCGAGCTGCGCCGCGAGCTCCAGGCCGAGGGGCATCGGTTCAGCTCCGAGACCGACGCCGAGATCGTCGCCCACCTGATCGAGCGCCACGACCATGGCGACCTGACCGAAGCGGTGCGAGCGGCATTCGCCGAGCTGCGCGGCCACTATGCGTTCGCGGCCATGCACGCCGGTCATCCCGGCACGCTCGTCGCCGCGCGACAGGAGTGCCCGCTGGTCGTCGGGCTGGGCGACGAGGAGACCTTCGTTGCCTCGGCGATTCCGGCCTTCCTCGCCCAGACACGGCGCGTGCTCCTGATCGAGAACGGCGAGGTCGTCACGATCGCTGCCTCCGGTGCGACGGTCACCGGGGCCGAGGGGACCCCGGTCAGCCGCGAGGTCGAGGAGATCGACTGGGACCAGGACGCGGCCGAGAAGGGTGGCTACGAGACCTTCATGCTGAAGGAGATCCACGAGCAGGCCGACGCGGTTGCCGAGACGATCACGGATCGGCTCTCCGAGGTGGATCGCGTGGACCTCTCCGAGCTCGACCTATCGGACGACTTCGTCGCCGGGATGCGGAGGATCGTGATCGTCGCCTGCGGCACCAGCTACCACGCCGGCCTGGTGGGCCGGTACGCGATCGAGCAATGGGCGCGGATCCCGGTCGAGATGGACGTCGCCTCCGAGTACCGCTATCGCGACCCTGTGGTGGGCCCCGACGACCTGGTGATCGGGATCACCCAGTCGGGCGAGACCGCGGACACGCTTGCCGCCATGCGGCTGGCGCGGGAGAACGGGGCGAAGGTGATGGCCGTCACCAACATCATGGGCAGCCAGGCGACCCGTGACGCCGACGCCGTGCTCTTCACCCGCGCCGGGCTCGAGATCGGCGTCGCCGCCACCAAGACCTTCACCGCGCAGGTGGCGGGGATGTACCTGCTGGGGCTGTGGCTCGCCGGGAAGCGGGGCGCGCTGCCCGCGGAGCGGATCGCCGCCCTGATCGCCGAGCTGAAGCGCATGCCGTCGATGATCGACCGCACGATCGAGTCGGTTGAGCGCGGGGTCCACGAGATCGCGGTGGCCGAGCATCAGGGGCGTTTCTTCCTCTACCTGGGACGGAACATCGGCCTTCCGGTCTGTCTCGAGGGGGCACTGAAGATGAAGGAGATCTCCTACATCCCGAGCGACGCCTACGCGGCGGGCGAGATGAAGCACGGGCCCATCGCCCTGCTCGACGACTCGACTCCGGTCGTCTGCGTCGCCACCGATAGCCCCGTACTGGACAAGGTCCTCTCGAACATGGCCGAGGTGAGCGTTCGCGGCGCTGACGTGATCGCGGTCGCAACCGAGGGGTCGCAGCGGGTCGCGGAGGTCGCCGACCAGATCCTCTACGTGCCTGCAACCGACTGGGTCCTGCAGCCGATCCTGGCCGTCCTGCCGCTCCAGCTGCTCGCCTACCACGTGGCGCGGCTCAAGGGCCTGAACGTGGATCAGCCTCGCAACTTGGCGAAGACGGTCACGGTCGAGTAGGTATCCGGGCCTCGTGAAGCGACGCCTCACCCGGTCGGTCTCTGTGGCGCTGCTGCCACTGGTCGCCCTGCTCGCGGGCTGCGGTGGCGATGGCGGAGGTACGTCCCCGCCGGCCGGGCCCGATCCCGCGACGGTGACGCCGGCCGATGCGCCGCTCTTCGCCGCGGGCGTGGTTCGCCCCGAGGGCGACCGGAAGGAGGCGCTGGAATCCGCGCTCTCCAAGCTGCTGGCCACGGATGACTCCGGGGGCCTTCGTCGTCGAGCAACTCAACAAGTCGCTGGCGGCCGACGACGCGGACCTCACGTACGAGGACGACATCGAGCCGTGGCTGGGCGAGCAGGCCGGCGTCTTCATCGAGACCTTTGCGCGAGGACGCCGACGCCGGAATCGTCATCGCGGCGACCGACACGGAGGCAGCAAGCGAGGCGATCGCCAAGGGGGCCGCGGCTGACAAGGTGCCCGAGCGCCGCCGCTCGTACAAGGGCGTCGACTACATAGTGGATCGGGACGGCGGCACCGCCGGCGTGGTCGGCGACTTCCTCGTCGGTGGGTCCGAGAACGCCTTCCGCCATGCGGTGGACGCCTTCAAAGGGGAGTCCCTGGCGGAGTCCGGCGAGTTCAGGGAGCAGCTCGATCAGGCGCCCGAGGACCGGGTCGGCTTCGCATACGCGGACCCGAGGACCTTCGTCAACGCGCTCAAGAAGGCTGGGCTCGTCACCTCTGCCGACGTATCGTCGGCGGGCCCCCTGCTCGACGCCGTGCTCGGTGAGCCGGTCGTCGCGTTGGGTCACTGCCACCTCGGACGAGCTCGACGCTCCAGGCATCGGCGGCGGCCGGCGCAGCCCCGGCTGCGGCGGAGTCGCTGCTGTTGCAGGACTTTCCGGAGGACGCGTGGCTCGCCTTCGCGGTTCCCGACGTCCGCCAAGCCTACGGGCGATTGCTCGACCAGATCCAGGCCAGGCCCGGGGTCCGTCGCTCCGCAGCTCGACGGGGGGCTGGGCGTCGAGCTCGCCAACCAGGTCACCCGCTGGGCTGGAGACCTCGGAGGGTTCGTGGCCGGGACATCGCTGTTCGGCCTCGGTGGGGCGCTGGTGGTCGAGACAAACGACCAGGACGCCTCGGCCCGGACGCTCGATCAGATCCGGCGTGCGCTCGGCAGAGAGCCGGGGCTGAGCGTTGAGCCGCTCACCGATGCCGACGAGGAGGGGTTCTCACTCAGCCCCGCCGGCTTCCCGATCTCCTTCCAGGTCGTACAGCGCGACGACAAGGTGGTCGCCGGCCTTGCCGACTCAGTCGAGGATGTCCTCTCGCCGAGCTCCACGCTGGGCGACTCGGACGTCTTCAAGTCGGCCACCGACGCGCTCGGAGAGGATTTCGCCCCGGCTGCCTTCGTCGACTTCGTGCCCTTGCTCCAGCTTGTCGGCAGCTTTCCCCAGGCCAGCGACGATCCCGACTACCGCAGCGCGAAGCGCTACCTCGACCACCTCGACTACTTCGTGCTCGGCGGGCGTCGTGATCAGGATCGGGCCGAGCTGAAGATGGTGCTCGGCCTGCGCGATGCGCCGGCGGAGGCCGACGGGGACCCCGGAACGGCCGCGGCGGTGGTGGGGAGATGAGCGCGCCGGAGCCGCCGGGCCTGCCCCCGGGGGGCATCCGGCCGGGATCGGGATCGACCTGCTCGAGATCGGGCGGCTCGAGCGGGCGCTGGAGCGGTGGCCCCGGCTGGCGCAGAGGCTGTTCACCGACGGACGAGCTCGCCGACGGGCGCTCGCGGCGCCGTCCCGGACGCCACCTCGCTGCCCGATTCGCTGCCAAGGAGGCCGCCATGAAGGCGCTCGGCGGCGCCGCTCTGCGCCGCGGGAGATCGAGGTCACGGGCGGCGGACGCGAGAGCGCCGCGGCTGCGGCTGCACGGTGGCGCGGCCGCCCTGGCCGCCGAACAGGCCGTCGAGCTTCGGGTTTCGCTCACCCACTCGCACGAGCTCGCCGCCGCGATCGTGGTCGCCGACCCCTTGGGCAGCCGACAGTAAGCGGCTCGGATTACGCTGCGGGCGGGATGGAAGCTTGGCTCGAGCCCGTTTACGACGCCACCGGGATGCGGGCTGCGGACGCCTGGGCGATCGAGGAGCAGCGAGTCCCCTCGCTCGACCTGATGGAGAGGGCGGGCGCTGCCGTGGCCGAGGCGGTCCGCACTGTGGCGCGGCCCGGGCCGGTCCGGGTCGTCTGCGGCAAGGGCAACAACGGCGGCGACGGGCTGGTCTGCGCGCGGGAGCTGGCTGACACCGGGTACGAGGTGGAGGCGCTCCTGCTGTGGCCGGCGGGCGAGCTCTCCGCCGACGCGACGGCGAACCTGGGGCGATTCGAGGGCAGTGCTCGCCAGGTGGGCCCGGAGGAGGTCGCGCCGGCGCTGGAGGGAGCCGGGGTGATCGTGGACGCGGTCTTCGGCACCGGGTTCTCGGGGGCACCGCGCGCGCCGGCGGACACCGCGATCGAGGCGATCAACGGCTGCGATGCGCCGGTCGTAGCGGCCGACATCGCCTCAGGGGTCGATGCATCGACGGGCGAGGTGGAGGGAACGGCGGTGCAGGCCGACGTCACGGTGAGCTTCCACCGGGGCAAGTTGGGCCACTGGATCGCGCCGGGGAAGGCACACACCGGCGAGCTTCAGGTGGCCGAGATCGGGATCCCGGCCGGCGCACCGGGCGAGCCCGCGGCAGGCGTGATCGCCGACGCAGTGCTCGGCCTCGCTCCAAGGCGAATGCCGAACTCGACCAAGTTCGATTCCGGCCAGGTGCTGGTTGTGGGCGGCTCCCGGGGCCTGACCGGCGCCGTGTGCATGGCGGCGGAGGCGGCGATCAGGGCGGGCGCCGGCTACGCCACGGTGGCCGTGCCCGCCGACCTCGAAGCGATCTTCGAGGTGAAGCTGACCGAGGTCATGTCTCGCGGGTTCGACGGGGCGGAGGGCCGCCTGGCCGCCGGCTCGGCCGACGCGATCCTCGAGGCGGCGGAAGGCGCTGCCGCTGTGGTTCTTGGTCCGGGGCTGGGGCGCGACGAGGACTCGTTCGAGCTCGCCCGCACGGTCTCACAGCGGATCGAGGCGCCGCTCTTGATCGACGCGGACGGGTTGAACGCACACGCCGGGCGCCTCGACGCGATCGCCCAGCGAGCCGCGCCCACGGTGCTCACGCCTCACGCCGGCGAGCTCGGCCGCCTGCTCGGCAGGGAGTCCCGCGAAGTGGCCGAGCACAGGCTTGCCTGCGCTCGCGAGGCCGCGGAGCGGAGCGCGGCAATCGTGGTGCTGAAGGGCGACGATTCCCTGGTCCTCGACGGCGGGAGGCTGGCGATCAGCGCCGGGGGGAGCCCGGCGCTGGCGACGGCCGGCACGGGCGATGTGCTCTCGGGCACCATCGGTGCGCTGCTCGCTCGCGGCATGGAGCCCTTCGCGGCCACCTGCGCCGGCGTCCATGCGCATCAGCTCGCCGGCAGGATCGCCGCGCGGCGGCTGGGCGCGGCCGAGCCGGTGGTCGCCACGGACGTGATCGCCGCACTGCCGGCTGCTTTGAATACGCGATGAGTGAGCCTGGGGTCCAGCGCGCCGTGGCCGTGGTGGACCAGGGCGCCGTGGAGCGCAACTGCGCCCGGCTGGTGGGCGAGCTGGGCGCAGTCGCAGCTCTGCGCCGTGGTGAAGGCGAACGGCTACGGGCACGGGGCGATCGAGTGCGCGCGAGCGGCGCTCGCCGGGGGGGCGACGTGGCTGGCGGTCGCGGCGGCGGCGGAGGCCGTGGAGCTGCGGAGCACAGCTTCAGGACGCTCCGGCTCCTGACAATGGGTGCCTTGACCGAAGCCGAGCTCGACCTGGCGCTCGGGGCCGATTCCGACCTTGCCGTGTGGCGCCAGGGCTTCGCCCATTTGGCTGGCGAGCGCGGGGTGGAGCTGGGCGTGCGCCCGCGCCTGCACGTCAAGTACGACACGGGCATGGGCCGTCTCGGCGAGCCCGACCCGGACGCGGTGCTCGCCCTGGTGGACGCAGTGGCGGCGGACGAGCGCCTCGATCTGGCCGGGCTCTGGACCCACTTCGCGACCGCCGACGAGCTCGACTCCGACTTCTTCGACGAGCAACTCGAGCGGTTCGCCCGCCTCGCTGAAAGGGTGCGCGGCGAGCACCCGGGCCTGCTGATGCACGCCGCCAACAGCGCCGCGACGCTGCGGGAGCCCGCCTCGCATTTCGACATGGCTCGCTGCGGGATCGCGATCTACGGGCTCGACCCCTTCCACTCCGATCCGTTCGCACGTGGGCTCGAGCCGGCGCTGGAGCTGCGCTCCTACGTTGCCGACACCAAGCGCTTTCCGGCGGGGAGGAGCGCCGGGTACGGGCGGCGCTGGCTCGCACCGGCCGACACCTGGGTGGGGGTGTTGCCGATTGGCTACGGGGACGGCGTTCGCCGCGGCCTCACGAACAATGGCGAGGCGTTGGTGGGCGGCAAGAGATACCCGTTCGTGGGCACGGTCTCGATGGACAACGTGACGGTCGAACTGGGCCCGTCGTCCAGCGTGGAGCCCGGCTCGCCGGCGGTGCTGATCGGGGCCCAGGGCGACGATCGGATCCTTTGCGAGGAGGTGGCCCGGCGCCTGGAGACGATCAACTACGAGATCACCTGCGGGATCGCGCCGCGGGTGCCACGCGTGCAGGTCCGATCCGCCGGCCGGTGAGTGCCGCGATCCCAGAGCTCCTGGCGGCTGCTCCGGCCGTTCGCGCCTGTCAGGAGGCCCTGGGCGCGGCCGAGGATGTCTGGGTCGTCGGCGGGGCGATCCGCGACGCAGCCCTCGGCAGGGAGGTCGGGGACGTCGACCTGGCGGTCGCCCGCGACGCGGGGCAGGCAGCCCGCGAGATCGGCCGGGTAGCCGGAGGGCCCGCGTTCAAGCTCTCCGAGGAGTTCGCGAGCTGGCGGGTCCTGGCCGGCGATCGCGCCTGGCACGTGGACGTCACCGGGCTGCGAGGCGATGGAATCGAGTCGGATCTGGCCCTGCGGGACTTCACGGTCGACGCGATCGCGGTCCCGCTGGCCGACCTGGCTGCACGGCCCCTGGACCCGTACGGCGGGTTGGCCGACCTCGACGGACGTGTGCTGCGGGCCGTCTCGGCGCGCAGCTTCTCCGACGACCCGCTGCGGATCCTGCGGGCGGCGCGGATCGCCGCCGGCCTCGCGCTCGAGGTGGACCAGGAGACCGTCGCCCTCGCGCGTGCGGAGTCGGGGCGGGCGGGGGAGCCGGCGGGAGAGCGCCAGTTCGCCGAGCTGCGCCTGCTGATGACGGGTGCCGAGCCGCTGAGGGGGCTCGAGATCCTGGACGAGCTCGCGGCTACGCCGGCCCTGTTGCCCGAGCTCGAGGCGCTCCGCGGCGTGGAGCAGAACCCGTACCACCATGCCGACGTTTACGGGCACACCAAGGAGGTGGTGGCGCGGCTGATCGAGGTGGAGACCGACCTGGAGGGCTTCGTGGGCCCGGCGACCGCAGAAGTTCGCGAGCTCCTTGCCGAGCCGCTCGCCGATGAGCTCACCCGGGGCGCTGCGCTGCGGTTCGCCGCCCTGGTCCACGACATCGGCAAGCCGGAGACGCGCGCCGTGGGCGAGGGAGGCCGGGTGCTGTTCATCGGCCACGATCGCGCGGGTGCCCGCCTCGTCCGCGAGCTCTGCACGCGCCTGCGGGCCAGCCGGCGTCTCGCCGACTACCTGGCAAACCTGACCCTCCACCACCTGCGGCTCGGATTCCTGGTCCACGAGCAGCCGCTCTCGCGGCGCCACGTTTACGACTACCTGCGGGCCACCGAGCCCTACTCCGTCGACGTCACAATGCTCACGGTCGCCGACCGATTGGCCACCCAGGGCGAACGGACCCGGCCGGAGGCGGTCGACGCCCATCTCGAGCTGGCCCGCGAGATGGTGGCCGAGGCCGTGGCCTGGCGTCGCTCCGGCCCAGTGCGCTCGCCGATCCGAGGCGACGAGCTGGCCTCCGAGCTGGGCATCGAGCCGGGCCCGGAGCTGGGCGGCCTTCTCCGCGAGATCGAAGCGGCGGTGTTCGCGGGCGAGGTCTCGACGCGCGAGGATGCGGTGGAGTTGGCGCGACGGATTCGCCCGAGCTAGCGGGGTTCATTAGGCTGCCGCGCGATGGCGAGCGATTGCCTCTTCTGTGGGATCGTCGGCGGTGAGGTCCCGGCCCAGATCGTCGACTCGGACGAGCACACGGTCGCCTTCATGGACATCAACCCGGCCACCCGGGGACATGCGCTCGTGGTGCCGCGCACACACAGCGCCGACCTGTTCGAGATCTCCGATTCCGAGCTGGAGCAGACGATGATCGCGGCGCGCCGCCTGGCGGGGAAGATGCGCGCCGCGCTCGAGCCCGATGGCTTCAACGTCCTCAACGCCTGCGGGCCTGCCGCCTGGCAGACGATCTTCCACTTCCACCTGCACGTGATCCCGCGCTACGACGACGATCCCCTGAAGCTGCCCTGGATACCGCGCGGGGCGGAGGCGGACGAGATCGCCGCGATGGGTGATCGGATCAGGGAGGCGAGCCCGTGAGCGCCCCGGTTCGACTGGAGCGCGACGGAGCCCTCGCGGCGATGGTGCTCGACAACCCGCCGCTGAACCTGTTCGGGGCCGCGGTCTTCAAGGCGCTCAACGAATGCCTCGACGAAATCGAGGGCTCAGATGCCCGGGCGCTCGTCTGGCGCGCCGAGGGCGAGCTGTTCACGGGCGGTGCCGACGTCAACGTGTTCCAGCAGATCGTCGACGCGGGCGGCGATCGCGCGGATCTCAGCTTCGATCCCCTGCTCGACGCCGTGCGGCGGATCGAGGCGCTGCCCATCCCCACGCTCGCGCTCGTCCACGGGCTCTGCCTCACGGCCGGGCTCGAGGTGTCGCTCGGCTGCGACATGATCTGGGCCGGCGAGTCCGCACGCTTCGGCTTGGTCGAGGCCGTGGTGGGCCTCACCCCGGGCGCCGGCGGCACCCAGCGGATGGCCGAGCGAGCGGGGCCCGCCCGCGCGCGGGAATTCGTGATGTCACAGGGCATCTACGACGCGGCGACGCTGGAGGGCTGGAACGTCGTCAACCGCGTGCTCCCAGACGACGAGCTGCTCGAGAAGGGGATGGGGTTCGCGCAGCGCCTGGCCGCCGGCCCGACCAAGGCGCACGGCGCGACCAAGCGGATCGTCCGCGCGTACCTCGAGGGCGGCGTCGACGAGGCCGACCGGGTAACGCCCGAGGTCGCTGCCTCCCTGTTCGAAACCGAGGACCTGAAGCGGGCCGTCGAGTCGTTCCTCGCGGAGGGCCCGGGCAAGGCCACCTTCGAGGGCCGTTAGCGCGCATCCGCCAATCCGGTCGCGCCGTAGTGCCGTCCGCTACGTGCTCCGGCGCCTCCGCTACCCTCTCCGGCGCCGATGGGCAAGGAAGAGAAGATCGAGATGGAGGGCGAGGTCACCGAGGCCCTGCCCAACACCATGTTCAAGGTCAAGCTCGACAACGACCATGAGGTCCTCGGGCACATCTCGGGCAAGATGCGCCGTCACTACATCCGCATCCTCCCCGGCGACCGGGTGAAGATCGAGCTCTCGCCGTACGACCTCGACCGCGGCCGGATCACCTACCGCTACAAGTAGCTGTTGGCGGCGCCGGGGGCCGGATCGGCCATCTCGAGGATGAGGCTCGTCCAGGCGAAGTCGGTGGCGCCGAGGCCCTCGCCCGTGAGGGGGTTGTAGTACTCGCGCAGGCCCTGGCGGAGCACGGTCTCGCTCAGCCGGCTGACCATGTGGAGGGCCTCGTCGCGGTAGCCCAGGCGGATCAAGCCGATCCACAGCATCCAGGCGGCGTTGATCCAGGTCGGCCCACGCCAGTAGCGGCGCTTCCAGCCCGGTCCGGGCCCGGGCTCGAAGGTGCGCTCGGCGGCCGAGACCGAGGGCGGCGGCACCGCCAGCCAGAAGCGCTTCGGGTCGAGAAGATGCTCCTCGACCAGGCGTCGCCCGATCGCCTCCGGCAGGTCGGGCAGGGCGAGCGGCGCCAGCGCGGCCCAGGTTTCGACCTCGGGGCGCAGGCGCCCGGGCTGGGCCTCGTCGAGGAACAGCCCCAGCCTCTCGTCCCAGAGGCGATCGATCAGCGCCGGAGTGATGGAGGCCTCGCCCGTCGCCAGGCGGGCGAGGCCCCAGAGCACGTTCGTCATCACCTCGCACAGCACCGGCCCGCCCGCGTCGCGGACCCGCCGCGCATCCCAGCCAAGCCGCCGGTTGCGGGCGACGAGGAACGGAAAGCCGAATCTCGCGTGCGCCCGCCAGCCCCAGATCTGGTCGTACTTGGGGGACGAGTCGAGCCCCGATTCGTCGGGCTGCACGAGCCACAGGAGCCCGTCGCCGTCGAGGTCGCGGTTGGCCACCAACCATTCGTGGTGGCGCGCGATCGCCGGCTCCGCGGCGGGATCGCCCACCGCGATTCGCCACGCCCAGGCCAGGAGCGGCGGCTGGATCGTCCCGGTCATCGGGGCCGACCGCGAGGCGATGTTGTAGTAGAGGCTGCGCCGAAACGAGACCGGGTGCTCCCAGAAGACCACGTGGCCGACGAATCCGTCAGGCCGGCAGGCGCGAAGCAGCGTCTCGAGCTCTGCTCGGGAGCGGCCCGGCTCGAAGCGGCGCCAGACGATCGCCGCGAAGCACGAGTCCCAGTACCACTGCCAGGGATAGCGGGCCGGGCTCGGGCGCGTGTAGGCGTAGGGGACGCCATCGCGCTCCCCCTCGGCCCAGCTCGCGCCAAGGACCTGCTGGCAAAGCGCCGCCAGCTCGCCCGGGCTACCGCCGAAGTCGCGGTCCACGTGTCAGACGGCCGTGCGGCGCATACCGCGCAGGGCCAGCGCGCTGAGCAGCGCCAGCAGGCCGGCGAGGGCGAGCAGGCCCGGCCAGGTGTCCCCCCAGGTGACGCTGCCGACGAACCCCTGGCGCGCCGTCTCCACGACCTGGGTCACTGGGTTGAGCTGGGCGGCGGTGTGCAGCCAGCCGGTCAGCAGGTCGAGCGGCGCGTAGGCGGTCGTGGTCAGGACCAGCAGGAGCATGCCCATCTGCATCAGGGGCGCCGCGGACTGCGACTTGAAGCGGAGCGCGAGCACGGTTCCCCAGCAGGCGGCGAGCGTGCCCATGCCCAGGACGATCACGATCGCGATCGCAAGCCCGCCGAGCCCCGGCCAGCTCACGCCCAGCGAGAAGCCGACGATCAGCAGCACGGTGGCAGGGATCAGCGACCGCAGGCTCGCCGAGATCACCAGGCCGGCGAGCAGCACGGCGCGGGGAGCGGGGGAGACGAGCAGGCGGTCGAACCAGCCCTGCTCGATGTCCCGAGCCAGGTTGACGCCGGTCGCCGCGCCGGTGAAGCCGGCCCCCTGCATGAGGCTGATCGGGATCAGGAAGCTCTGATAGGTGTCGGAGGTGAAGCCCGGCAGCGCGTTCAGGTTGCCGAACACCGAGGTCGAGCCCGAGGAAGAAGATCGTCGGCGCGAGCACCCCGGGGATCGCGGCCCCCGGAACCCGCAGCAGCTCGTTCGCCGCCCGGCGGACGAGCGCCCGAATCGTCTCCAGGTCCGCGCGCCAGCCCACGGCTAGCGCTCCTCCCGTTGCGCTTGGCTCGTGCCCCGGACACTCAGCCTCCAAGCCTCAGGCGCCGGCGCAGGGCGATCGCGCTGAGCCAGATGCTGAGCGCCCCGATCAGCGGCGATCGAGCCGAGCGCCTCGAGCAGGTGTCCCGTCGACAGCGAGGAGATCACCGGGTCGCGGATCCCCTCGACGATGAAGCTCAGGGGGTTGTACTGGGCGACCGTCGCCGCCGGCTCCAGCATCAGGTCGTCGGGGAAGAAGGCCGAGGAGAGGAAGAGGATCACGAAGACCAGCGGGAACAGCCCCTGGACCACGGAGGCGCGCCCGGTGCGCAGGGCGATCGCCGCGCCGAGGCCGCCGAAGGCCACCGCGGACAGGGTCACGAACAGCATCATCAGCAGAGCGCCGCCGACCCCCTCTTCGATCCGGGCGCCGAAGATCAGCCCGATGGCGATGAACCAGACCGCCGACAGCGCCCCCAGGGCCGCCGTCCCGGCCAGCCGTCCGAGCACGATCGAAAAGCGTGCGATCGGCGCCGCCAGCAGGCGGTCGGTGAACCCCATCTCGATGTCGACCGCGAGCGCGATCCCGCCGCTGTTGCCCGCCAGGAGCGTCGCCTGGATCATCGCTCCGGCGAGCATGAAGTCGAGGAAGCCGTTCACCTCCGGGAAGCCGGGCAGGTCCACCGCGCGGCCGGCGCCGGCGGTCTGGATCGCCAGCAGGACCGACGGGATGACGATGATCGGCGCCAGGAGCTGGGGCCGGCGCAGCGTCTGCTTGACCGACCGCACGCCGAGCGCCCAGATCACCCGGAGGTTGGCGGCCAGGTTCATTCGGGTTCGCCGGGTGCTTCGGCGCCTTCCGGCTCCAGGTGGTGGCCCGTCTTGGCCACGAAGACGTCGTCGAGGCTGGGCTCGACCAGGTCGAGCGCCTCCACGGTCAGCCCCGCCTCGTCGAGCGCGCGCACGACCGGCGCGATCTCGGCGGCGCCTCGCTCGAGCTCGACCAGGACGGCGCCGTCCTTGCTCGGAAGCGGCTTCCCGAAGCGGGCCACGACCTCCTCGGCTCGCTCCACCCCGCCGTCGACCGAGCTTGATCTCGAGGTGGGGTCGACCGATCTGGGCCTTCAGCCGCCCGGCGTGTCCTCGGCGACGATGCGCCCGAAGTCGATGATCCCCACCCGATCGGCGAGCTGGTCGGCCTCCTCCAGGTACTGGGTGGTCAGGAAGACGGTCGTGCCGTCCGCGTTGAGCTTCGTTGACCTCCTCCCAGATCGCCTTGCGGCTGACCGGGTCGAGGCCCGTGGTCGGCTCGTCGAGGAACAGCACCCGCGGCTCGTGGACGAGCGCCGAGGCGAGGTCGATCCGGCGGCGCATGCCGCCCGAGTAGGTCCCGACCTGACGGTCGGCGGCGGCGACCAGGTCGACACGCTCGAGCAGCGCCTCGGCCCGGCGCCGTCCCTGGTCGCGCGGCAGCCCGTGCAGCGTCGCCTGAAGGCGGATCAGCTCGCGCCCCGTCATCAGCGGATCGAGCGCCGCCTCCTGGAGCGCGACGCCGATCGCACGCCGCACCTCCGCGGCCTCGGAGACAACGTCGAAGCCGGCCACCCGGGCGCTGCCCGCGGTGGGGCGAAGCAGCGTGGTCAGGACGCGGACGGTCGTCGTCTTGCCGGCCCCGTTCGGGCCGAGGAAGGCGTAGATCTCGCCCTCGGCCACCTCGAGGTCGACACCGTCCACGGCGCGGACGCCACCGGAGAAGGTTCGCTCCAGGCCACGGACCTCGATCGCCGCCATCGCCGGGAGGATAGAGCCGCCAGCTGGCTATCCCGAGCGGGCAAGCGGCGGCGCGGCGTCCACCCACTGCCGCCCGTTCGCTCGCTCGAGCGCCTCCGCGGCGTCCAGCAGCAGCTCGTCCCGGCCCCAGGCGGCGACGAGCTGGAGCCCGATCGGCAGCCCCTCCGAGCTGAGGCCGACCGGGACGCTGACGGCAGGCACGCCCGCCAGGTTGGCGATCCCGCCTTGGCGCGGATTGGCGTAGTCCGCCGGGTACGCGCCGGAGGGAAGCTCCACGGTGGGGTTGTCGAGCGGCGGGGCCGGCGCGGCGACCGTCGGCCAGGCGAGCACCTCGACCCGCTCGAACAGCTCGGCGAGCGAGCGCCGCACCAGGGTGCGCACTCGCAATGACTTCGCGATCGCGACGGCGGGAATCAAGAGCCGGTAACGCAAGAGCGCCCGGGCGACCAGGCTCACGTCTTCGCCGAGGCCGGCGACGCGCTCTGGGGTCATCTCAGCGAGCCCCTCGGTCGAGCCGACCAGGATCGAGGCGATCAGGACATGCTCTCGACCGGCGAAGTCGACCTCGGTCGTCGTGCCCCCGCTCGCCTCGCGGAGCGCCTCAACCGCCTGGCGGCAGGCCGCGCTCACCTCCGGGTCGCAGTCGTCCCACAGCTCCCCGGGGACGATCCCGATCCGCAGCCCGTCCGGCGTGCCGGCGGTCAGCTCGTCGCCGTCGCCGAACAGAACGCCGCCCAAAAGACGGCAGTCGGCGGCGTCGCGGCACATCGGCCCGGAAACGATCGTCGTCGTGGAGGTGACGTGGTGGCCCTGCATCGCCGAGCGGCCGAAGGTCGGCTTCAGGCCCGTGAGCCCACAGTAGGCCGCCGGGTAGCGAATCGAGCCGATCCCGTCGGCGCCCACCGCTCCGCTGACCAGCCGGGCGGCGACGGCGGCGCCGGGCCCGCTCGACGAGCCCCCGGAGCAGCGGTCGGTGTTCCAGGGGTTGTGAACCGGGCCGAAGGCCGAGATGTGCCCGGTGCTTCCCGCGCCGTACTCGTGCATGTTCGCGATCCCGACGATCACCGCCCCTGCGTCGCGAAGGGCGCGATACGGCCCCGATTCGCCCGGCTTCGGCGGCGGCCCGAGCTGCTGCGCGGCGCCCAGACGCTCCGCCCGCCACGGCAGGGGCCACTCGTCCTTGATCGCCACCGGCACCCCGTACAGCGCGCCCTTCTCCGCCTCGGCGAGCATGCGCCGGGAGTGCTCCGGGAAGGTCTCGACGATTGCGTTGACGCTCGGGTTGCGCTCCTCGATGCGCGCCAGGGCGGCGTCAAGCAGCTCGGCGGGGTTCGCGTCCCCCCCGGCGACCGCGGCCGCCTGCTCGCGCAGGGTCCCGTCCAGAAGCGCGCTCACGCCGGGGCGCGGGACATGTCGGCGCCCGGCTCCGGATCGACTCCATCGAGCTCGGCTTCGAGCAGGCTCTCGATCACCGGGCGATAGAGGCCGTCCGCCGCCTCGATCACCGCGATTTCGGCCGGGTCAGCCTTGAGATCGAGCAGCTCTAGACCGGCGCGGACGAAGCGCTGGGCCGCGCCCCCTTCGCCGCCATCCGCCCCTCCGCTGTCCTCTCGCGCTGCCGTCATCGGACGAGGACCCTAATCTATGCGCTCACACCGCAGAAACGGCCCCGTACTGGATGGCCGTGCCGGGCCGCCAACGAGGCGCGGCGGGCGGTTGGAGGACGAAATGACCGGAACGATCGAATCGACACCCGGCCGGCGGCGGCGCGCCCGCCAGGCGATCGGCTTCGCGGCAGCGTGCATGGCGGTGCTCGGCGTGATTGCCGTCTCGTCGGCGGGCGCGAGGGATGCGCAGGTGCTCGGCAAGACGAAGCGCACCCCGAGCCCCGACTGCCCGGCCGACACGATGCGCGACCCGTGTGAGGGTGTCGGCAGCGTGACCGGCTTCCCCCTGCTCGCCGGCGGCGAGAAGCGGCCGATGTACGTACGCGAGACGGGCAAGCTCGTCGCCTGGGCGATCGACCTCTCGAAGCCCAAGAAATCGCAGCGGGAGTTCTTCGGCGATCTGTTCCAGTCCGACAGGTTCGGCAGGAAGCCCACTGCACGGATCGCCGTGATCAAGCACGGCAAGCGCCGCCGCTACAAGCTCGTGCGGCAGAGCCCGGTGGTCAGCTTGTCGGGCGCCCTCGGCCGCAAACAGGTCTTCACGTTGGACAAGCCGTTGAGGGTCAGGAAGGGCCAGGTGGTGGCGCTCACGGTGCCGACCTGGGCGTCGAACTTCGCGAGCCACATCAGCGAGCGCAAGAACAAGTGGCGGGCGAGCCGATCGCGACGGAACTGTGCGCCCCGCAGCAGCGACGAAGCGGACGTGAGGCGATTCGCGCGCAACAGCAGGCCCCAGCAGAAGTTGGGCTCGGTGCGGGGGTACGGCTGCGACTACACGTCGGCGCGCCTCCTCTACTGGGCCTACTTCGTCCGCGGCTGATCGGGTCGGCTGATCCGCTCCGGGATCGGTGCCGGGCGCTCAGTCGCAGGCGCCGGGGTTCTCGTCGCAGAACTGCTCGAACTGCGCCGGGCCGCTGCCCGGCGGCGGCTGGGTGTCGTTGCCCGCTGTGTCGTCGCCCGAGTCCGGATTGGAGCCTCCGCCGTAGCCGCCCGTGCCGCCGGTCCCGCCCCCACCTGGGGTGGAGCTGGTCGTGGTGCTCGTCGTGGTGGTCGACGAGGTGGTCGTCGTGGGAGTGGTGTGAGTCGTGCTCTGGGTCGTGGTCGAGCTGGTCGCCGGCGGGGAGGCGGCCTCGGAGCCGTCGTCGTCCCCGCCGCAGCCCGCCAGCGGCGATCCCACCGCCAACGCCAGGGCGGCGAACGCTGCCAGTGACCGGATCATGAGCCTCCGTCGAGCGCGGGCTGGCGCAGGCCGCAGTGGGGACAGTCGCTGACGTCCAAGCCGATCAGCTGCTCGCAGCGCCGGCAGATCCTCAGGTTCTCGGGGGTCCGAAGCAGGGCGGACTCCGAGGGCGCGAGCGGAAGCGTCCTGGTGACCGGTTTCATCTCCTCGCCGGTCTCGCGGTCCACGTAGGTGGCGCCGGGCTCCACCGGGGCGATCGCCTCGCGTCCCGAGGCGGGGGCACGCAGCCTGTAGACCTGTCGCGGGTTCACGAGCGCAAAGACGATAACCGCTGACGGGGCGCTGCGCCTGCGCCCTGACCGGTCGCCACGGCTAGCCCGCGGACGCGATGCGGAGGATGTCGCCGTGAAAGTCCTGATCTTCCACGGCTACCTGCTGCACGGGACTGGCAGCAACATCTACAACGCGAGCCTGGCGCGGGCGCTGGCCCGGCTGGGCCACGAGGTCCATCTGCTGTGCCAGGACCGCGAGGCGGGCTCGCTCGGCTGGGTGGACGGCATCGGTCGCTGGACGGACGGCCGCCTGCGCGTCGAGCCGGGCCCCGGGGGCTCGCGAGCCGGCTCGGTGACCGTCTACGTGCCCGAGATCGGCGGCCTGCTGCCCGTCTACGTCGCCGACCGCTACGAGGGCTTTCGGGTGAAGACGTTCGCGGAGCTGACCGACGGCGAGCTCGACCGCTACCTGGAGGCGAACGTGGCCGCCGTTCGCGACGTCGTCGACCACGTCGGCGGGGTTGACGCCGCGCTCGCCAACCACCTGGTCATGGGCCCCGTGATCCTCGCTCGTGCGGGCCTCGACTTCGCGGTCAAGATCCACGGCTCGGCGCTGGAGTACACGGTGAAGCCGGAGCCCGAGCGCTTCCTGCCGTATGCCCGCGAGGGCATCGATGCGGCGGCCGGGGTGCTGGTCGGCTCGCGCCACACGGCCGAGAGCCTCTGGGACGCGATCGGTGACCCGGGGCTTCCCGCCCGCACCCGGCTTGGCCCGCCCGGCGTGGACACGGAGCTCTTCCGGCCGCTGGCCCGCGAGGCGCATGCGGGCCGTCTGGCGGATCTCGCCGCGACGGTGGCGGCGGAGGAAGAGGGGAGTGGTGTCGCCTTCGCCCGCGACCCCCGCGCCGCCGCCGACGCGATTCGCCACCTGGCGGCTGCCAACGGTCCGCGCGTCGTCCTGGTCGGAAAGATGATCGTCTCCAAGGGGGTCGACCTGCTGCTGGCGGCCTGGCCCCTCGTCCACGCCTCGAACCCGGGCGCCCGCCTGCTCGTTGTCGGCTTCGGCGAGTACGCCGGGGCGACTCCAGCGCCTTTGGGCCGCGCTCGCGGGAGGGGACCTCGAACAGGCCCGGGAGATCGCCTCCAAGGGGCGCGCTGCTCGAGGACGGCCCGCCGGGGCCGCTCCGGATGCTGAGCGCCTTCCTCTCGGACCCGCCCACCGGCTACGAGGGGGCCGCCCGCGAGGCCGCCGGCAGCGTGGCCTTCGCGGGACGGCTGGAGCACGAGGAGGTCGCCCGCCTGGTCCCGGCCACCGACGCCCTGGTCTTCCCGAGCACGTTCCCCGAGGCCTTCGGCATGGTTGCGGCCGAGGCGGCAGCGGCGGGCGTCCTGCCGGTCTCGGCGGCCCACTCGGGCGCCGCGGAGGTCAGCCGGGTGCTGGCCGCCGCCCTGCCTGCGGAGGTGGCCGGGCTGGTCTCGTTCCCGCTCGACGACGGGGCCGTGAGGGGGATCGCGGAGCGGCTCAACGCCTGGCTTCGGCTTGACGAGCCCACTCGCGAGCTGGCGCGGCGAGCGCTGGCGGACACGGCGTCGGAGCGGTGGAGCTGGGAGGGCGTGGCCAGCGGGGTCCTGGCTGCCTCCGCGGGGCGGCTCGACGAGCTGACGCCTGTCCACGAATAGAATGGCGGCGCCGCATGACCCGCGCCACCCTTGTCAGGCTGCTCGCCGCGATCCTGGTGCTGACCGTCGTCACAGCGGTGCCGATGACGCAGATCGCCTGGGACGGCACCCAGGCCTCCGCGGAGGCCGACGACATCGACACGCTGCTCAACGTGATGATCGTGCTGTCGTGCTTCGTGTTCGCGATCGTCATGGTGATGCTCGGCTACAGCATCTGGAAGTACCGGGCGAAGCCGGGCGACGAGTCCGACGGCGAGCCGATCCACGGCAACACCAGGCTCGAGATCACCTGGACCGTGATCCCGACGGTGATCGTCCTCTTCGGCGCGATCTACAGCTGGATCATCCTCGGCGAGATCGAGAGCAAGGCCTCGAACCAGCTCCGCCTGAACGTCACGGCTCAGCAGTTCAAGTGGACCTTCAACTACCCCCAGCCGAACGGCAAGGTGGTCAGCTCGAACGTCCTGGTGGTGCCCGACGGACGCCAGCTCGACGTCCACCTGACCGCGCTCGACGTCCTCCATTCGTTCTGGGTGCCCGAGTGGCGGATCAAGCGCGACGCGGTTCCGGCCGGCCTCGGCGGCAACGACGTCGACAACACGGTCCAGGTGACCCCGAACCGGATCGGCACCTACAACGTGGTCTGCACCGAGTACTGCGGAAACGGGCACGCGACGATGAGGGCGCTGGTCAGGGTGGTGCCCGAGGAGGAGTTCAACCGCTGGCTGGGACGGCAGGAGCAGGTCGAGCCACAGCCGGGGACCCCGAGCGGGTCGAGCACCGGGGACCCTCCGCAGGAGGCCGCGGGCTCGACGGGTGGAGCGTGACGATGACTAGGCTCTCGACCCGAGGTAGGACATGGCAGCGGCGCTGAAGACACCGGGAATGGCGCGCGGGGGGCTCGGCCTCCTGCTCGGCATCGCGTTCGGCTTCGGCCTGGTGGTCCTTCTGCGGGCGCTGGCCGGCCTCGAGATCTTCCAGACGGAGCAGACCGGCTACCCCCACGTGATCGTCCCTGCGATCTTCGCGCCGATCGGCTTCCTGGCGGGGCATCGGCGCCTTCGACTACTGGACCCGGTGGGCGACCGGGGGCCCCACCTACCCGGCGGATCTGGAGCACGCCGATCACGGCGCCCACTCGTGGCGGGACTACTTCAAGTTCAACACCGATCACAAGGTGATCGGGATCCAGTACATCTGCACGACCTTCATCTTCTTCTTCATCGGCGGGCTGATCGCGATGCTCATGCGCGCCGAGCTGGCGCAGCCCGGGACCCAGATCGTCGAGCCCTCGGTCTTCAACGGGCTGTTCTCCACCCACGCCGCGATCATGATCTTCGTCTTCGTGATCCCGGTGTTCGCGGGGATCGCCAACTACGTGCTGCCGCTGATGATCGGGGCGCCGGACATGGCGTTCCCGCGGCTGAACGCGCTCAGCTTCTGGATGCTGCCCTTCGCGGGCCTTCTGTTCGTGGCCAGCTTCCTGGTCCCCGGCGGCGCGTTCGACGCGGGCTGGACGGGCTACGCGCCGCTGTCCACCGGGGCGCCGCTGGGGCAGTCGTTCTTCAACCTGGGGGTGCAGTTCGCCGGCTGGTCGTCGGTGGCGACCGCCCTCAACTTCCTGGTGACGATCATCACCATGCGTGCGCCCGGAATGAACTTCTGGCGCCTGCCGCTGCTGGTCTGGGCGAACCTGTCGACCTCGCTGCTGGTCGTGGCCGCGACGCCGTTCATCGCCGGCGTGCAGTTCCTGGTCCTCTTCGACCGCGCCCTGGACACGAACTTCTTCCAGGCCGCCGAACGGCGGCGACGTGCTGAGCTACCAGCACATCTTCTGGTTCTACTCGCACCCGGCCGTCTACATCATGATGCTGCCGGGCTTCGGGATCGTCTCCGAGGTGATCTCCACCAACGCCCGCAAACCGATCTTCGGCTACCGGCTGATGGCCCTGGCGCTGATCGGGATCGTGGTGCTCAGCTACACCGTCTGGGCACACCACATGTTCGTCTCGGGGATGTTCAGCTGGCTGCGGGTGCCGATGATGATCACCACGCTCCTGATCGCCGTGCCGACCGGGATCAAGATCTTCTCCTGGCTGGGGACCCTGTTCGCCTCGAAGCTGCACATGCGGTCCACCGCGATGCTGTTCGCGCTCGCCTTCATCGTCACCTTCACGATGGGCGGGATCAGCGGCGTGATGCTGGGCATGGTGCCGCTCGACATCCACGTCTCCGACACCTACTTCATCGTCGCCCACATCCACTTCGTGCTCTTCGGCGGCTCGGTGTTCACGATCTTCGCCGGCATCTACCACTGGTTCCCGAAGATGACCGGGCGGATGTACGACGAGAAGCTCGGCCGGGTCCACTTCTGGCTCACCCTGGTCGGCATGTACGGCACCTTCCTGCCGATGCACTGGATCGGGATGGAGGGGATGCCGCGCCGGGTTGCCGACTACTCGGCCCAGTTCGGCGACTGGAACCTGCTGATCTCCTTGCTTCGGCTTCCTGCTCGGCGTCGCCCAGCTCATCTTCCTCTACAACATGATCGTCAGCTGGAAGTGGGGGCCGCTGGCCGGCGACAACCCGTGGCGCGCCAAGACGATCGAGTGGCTGGTGTCCTCGCCGCCGCCGATCTTCAACTTCGACCAGATCCCCCGCGTCGTCGGCGGGCCCTATGAGTTCGGCGTGCCGGGCGCGCGCCACGCGATCATCGGCCCGGCCGAGGCCGAGGTCGGCGAGGCGGAGCCCGCGGTGGCCGGGACGGCGGGAGCGCGGAGCCCGTGACGAACCAGGAGCCAGTCCCTCAGCGGACCCGCCGGCGCCGAAGGCGCTGGCGGAGTGATTCTCGCCTTCCTGAACGAGGTCGCGGGTGGGCGCAAGCTGCTGGAGACGCTTCGCGAGCGGGTCGACGCGGGCGCCGAAGGGGTGGCGCTTGCCGCGCCGCAGAACCAGCCGCTGGCCGGCCAGATCGTCGACCGCGACGAGGTGCGCGAGGCGGCGCTGAGCCGGGTCGAGGTGACCCAGGCGGTGCTGCGAGACTTCGGGATCGAGGCCCCGGGGGCGGTGATGGACCCCGACCCGGCCCTGGCGCTCGACGACGCCATCCGCGCCTTCGCCCCCCGCGAGGTCCTGCTCTCGTGCCTGTACGACACCCGCTTCGGGCTGACGCGCAAGGACCTGGTGGAGTGGGCGAAGCAGCGCTTCGACGTCCCCATCACCCACATCCCCGTCCGGATCGAGGACGACGCGATCCGCTGGGACGTGACCCACACGCTGGTCGTCGCCACGCAGACCGTCGCCGGCGCCGACCTGGTCGCGCACCTGAAGCGGAAGGCCGCCGAGCGACCCCACCGCTACACGTTCATCAGCCCGCCCTCGGGGCAGCTCAGCCGCGAGGAGGTCTGCGAGCGCCTCGCGCAGCACCCTGGCGGAGCTCTATCGCTCGGAGATCGACGCCACCGGCCAGCCGATGAGCCCGGCGCCGCTGGCCGCCGTCCAGAACGCGATCGAGCACTACCGGGTCGACGAGGTCCTGATCTCGACCCTCGCCGGAGAGCGGTCGAAGTGGCTCGAGGAGGGACTGATCGACCAGGTCCGGGCGATGACCGACAAGCCGGTGGAGCACGTCGAGGCAGGTCGTGAGGAGGTGGCCGCCTGATGGAAGCGCACGCGCCGCCGCCGAGCATCACGGCCCGCCCGAGGCCCACCAGAGCTCCCGGATCGACCGCCAGACGCTGGGCATCCTGCTGTTCATCGTCTCCGAGGTGATGCTGTTCGGCTCCTTCTTCGCCTCCTACTTCTTCCTCCGGGTGGTCGCCAACGTCGAGCCCTGGCCGCCGGAGGGCATCGAGCTCCCGAAGGCGGTCGCCGGCGTCAACACGGCGATCCTGATCTCGTCGAGCTTCACCGTCCACTGGGCGTTGGAATCGATCCGCCGCGGCAATCGCCGCGGATTGATCATGGGCCTCGCCGCCACCTGGCTGCTCGGCGCCACCTTCCTGTTCATCCAGATGAACGAGTACTGGCACATCGGCTTCAGCGCCCGCGACGGCGCCTTCGGGTCGATCTTCTACGCGCTGACCGGCCTGCACGGCGCCCACGTGACCGTCGGCCTGGGGCTGCTGGCCGCCGCCAACATCCGCGCCTGGCGCGGCCACTTCGGGTCGGCGCCGAAGGAGCACCTGGGGGTCGAGGTGCCGGGGATCTACTGGCACTTCGTCGACGTGATGTGGATCGTCGTCTACACGACGGTCTACATCCTCTAGAACGGCTGCAAGCCTTCGCATCTCGGCGTCCTGGTCCCAGCCGGGTCGAGTTGCGATTCATATGGAATCGCAAGTCAACCGGCACCCGCGAACTCCCGAATGAGATCGAGGACTATTGCGCTTGGTTGGCCAGCCAGTTAAGATGCGTGGGAAGGGCGTCCCCAGAGACGACTTCAGGCGCACGGTGGCTGGGTCTGGTCTCTCCTCCTTGTCCCCCAGCCGCCGTGCGCCACCGCGCCTTCTCAGGACCGCCTCGGTCTCATTCCGCGTACTGATGGCAGCGGAGCGCTAAGTTCTATCCGGCACCACCTACGGAGGAGGGCTGAGATGCACAACCCGCTGCGGTCAGAGCGAGACGTCTTCCGGGCGGTGGTGGTGATCGGGATCGGAGCCGGAACGGTGATCGCGCTCACGCTGCTCACCCGTCCGGCTTTCGGGGCGGTGCTGTTCGCCCTCGAGGTCGCCCTGGGGATCGGGGTTCTGTGGCGACGGGCGCGGGGCACGCTCCCGCACCAGGCCGAGGTCGCGCGGGATGCCGACGACGCCTATCGCCTGATCGTGATGGCGAATCAGACGGTTGGGGGCAGAGCGCTGCTCGAGGAGATCAAGAGCCGCTGTGAGGGGCGCCGGAGCGAGATCCTCGTGGTGGTGCCGGCGCTGACCAGCTCCCCGCTGGAGCACTGGGCCTCCGACGTCGACGCGGCGATCGCCGAAGCCAGGCAGCGGCTACAGGACTCGCTGCGGGCCATGGAGTCCGCCGGCCTGACCGCGCGCGGCGACGTCGGGGATCACCACGAGCCGAACGCAGCGCTCGAGGACGCCCTGCGCTACTTCGCCGCCGACGAGGTGATCATCTCCACCCACCCGCCCCACAAGTCCAAGTGGCTCGAGCGGGGCGTGGTCGATCGGGCGCGGCGCGAGGTGCCGCTGCCGGTCACCCACGTGGTCGTCGACCTCGAGGCGGAGGCGGCCGGGGGCGGCGGAGACCGCGGTCTGACGGCGCCCGCCGGGTCGGCGCCTACTTCTGCTTCTGCTTGCCGCCCTGCTGGCCCGAGTACTCGAGCAGGAACTGGACCAACGCATTCAGCTCCTGCGCGCTGATCAGGTCGCCGAAGTTCTTGGGCATCACGTCGGCATAGCCCTCGGTGAGCTCGGCGCTGGGGTCGACGATCGAACTCCGGATCTCGGCCGCGCTTTGGCCGCGGGATCACAGTCGTCGAGGTCGGGGCCCGTGGTGCCGGAGGCGCCGGCGGCGCTCAGCGTGTGGCAGCCCGAGCACTGGTTGTTGGCGAACACGGGCGCTCCGGGATCGTCGGGCAGCTGGGGCCCCTCGATTCCCGGCGCCCCGGCGACGCTGGCCACGTAGCTGGCCACGTCATCCAGGTCCTCTCCGGTGACCAGGTTGGCGGGCATCGAGACACTCGGGTTGTCGGTGCTCGGCCGAGGATTCTCGACCTGGGACTTGACCACCCCCGCGATGGTGTCGGAATCCATGCCGGAGGCGCGGGCCTCGGCGAAGGACGCGTCGAGGTCGGGGCCCTGAAGCGCGCCGGTGACGCCCAAGTCCTTGAGCGCGTGACAGCTCGCGCACTTGCTGGTGAAGAGCTGCTGGCCGCGGTCCACGTTGCCGCTCTCCGCGACGCCGCAGCCGGACGCGGTCAGCAGCGCGAGCCCGGAGAGCGCGAGGGCCGCGCGGCGCGCTGCTCGCCGGGGCATGAGCATCCGTCTCGCCACTGGACCGGATCCTATCGTCGGCGTGAGGCGCCACGCGAGCCTGACCTGGTGCTCGCCGCCCGAGGCGGCGTTACCCGCGGCGGCGAGCACTTGGCGTTCGGAGTGCTTTCGGCTAGGGTTGCCTCAATGCGCACTAGTGGTCACGTCACCTAGGGGGCGCGCTGAATGGAAGTTCGCGAAGGCATGTCGAACCTGGTCCTCACGCTTGGCCCCGGCCACACCCTGCGCGACGCCGCGACGCGCATGGTCGAGAAGGGGGTGGGGGCGGCGGTGGTGATCGACGAGGAGTCTCCGGGACCCCGGATCATCAGCGAGCGCGACATCCTCAACTCGCTCGGCAAGGGCGAGGACCCCGACTCGGAGGCAGTCGGCGAGCACATGAGCGACACGTTGATCGCCGCGGCGCCCGACTGGAGCCTGGAGCGGGCCGCGGTGGAGATGGCGACAGCGCCACATCCGCCACCTGGTGGTGATCGAAAGCGGTGAGCTGGTCGGCATCCTCTCGATGCGAGACATCGTTCGCGTCTGGACCTCCGAGGGCGCGACCTCGGGGATGACGCCCCCGGAGAGCGAGGCAACCGCGGCGTAGCGCGGGGCAGCGGCTAGGCGTCGCGCCCGCCGTGCCGCAGCGGCACCGCCGGCAGCACGGCGGAGGTCAGGTGCTGCTCGCGAGGAAGCCGCTCGATCTGGTCGCGAGTGTCGCGGATCCAGGCGCGCACGCAGGCGAGCAGGAGGATCGCGCTCGCCACCGCGTAGGGAGCGCCGGCGAACAGGCCGACGAGCACTCCGGCGAGGCCGGCGGCGGTGAGTACCGGTAGCCAGGAGGGGGCCGGCACGTAGACGAACTCGGAAGGCGCAGGTGGCTGGCGACCGTTGCTCATCCGGTGGCCTAGCCGAGGTAGAGGGCCGTGATCAGGAAGCTGAGGCCGAAGAAGAACAGCGCCAGTCCGGCCGCGAGAAGCCCCGCGGTCAGGTTCCGTTGCGCGAGCCTGCGGTCCATGGCGCTCTTCTATCACACCTCCGACCCGTGGCGGCCGGGCTCACCCTCGCCGTCGAGCATGCTCCGCTGGGCCAGCGAGTACAGGAATCCCAGTGCCGGCAGCACCACCACCACCGCGATCGCGAACACGATCAGCACCGCGGTCAACGTCCCATCCGCCGCCGCACCGTCCTCGATCTCCAGGGTCTGCGGAAGGAGGTACGGGTACTGCGCGGCCGCCCAGCCCCAGATCACGGCCACGACGGCCCCGACCGCGAGCGGGCGCGTCCCCCGCGGCTCGCCCCGCCAGAGCAGCGCCAGCACTCCGAGCCCGCAGGCCGCCGAGACGATCACCAGTGGCAGGCCCTCGCCGGTCAGGCCGTCGTAGATGAACCGCGCGTCGGCACGGTAGACGAGGATCCCAGCGAGCGCGATCGCCCCCGTCACGAGGCCGGCGCCCAGGGCGCGGGCCGAGAAGTAGCGCTCCAGATCGGGATCGCCCGCGCGGCGGGCGTCGCTGACCAGGAACACCGCCGACAGATAGGCGCCGGTGGCCACGAACAGGGCGCCCGTGAGCAGGGACGGCGCATTCAGCCAGCTGGTGACCGCGTCCCCCGCCGCGTTGCCCACCGGCACCCGTCCGGACGCGATGGCGCCCACGACGGTGCCCATGAAGAAGGGCGTCAACACCGAGGAGAGCCCGAATATCCGCTCGGCGAGCTGCCGGTTGCGCGCCGGCGCGCCATCTTGTGGAAGGCAAAGCCCGAGCCCCGCAGCACGATCCCCAGCGCGGCGAGGCTGAGCGGAATGAACAGCGTCGACATGACCGACGAGAAGGCGACCGAAAACGCGGTCCAGAGCACGACCAGCACGAAGATGAGCCAGACGTGGTTCGCCTCCCAGACCGGGCCGATCGCCCAGTCGACCAGGGCGCGCGCCCGCTCGCCGCGCTCGCCGCGTGCCGGCGAACAACGCCCAGAAGCCGGCCCCGAAGTCGGCGCCGCCGAAGACCGCGTAAAGCGTCGCGCAGACCCACAGCACGCCCGCGACGGCGTCCGCGGCGCTCATTCGGGCCCCCCGGCGGACGGGTGGAGGATGGCGGCGCCGGCTCGCCCGGCCCGTACGGCACCTCGGCCTCGCCGATTCCCTCGGCCCGCCAGCGGCGGGCCATCGTCCGCAGGATGAGCACGGTCGCCACCCCCAGCGCGGCGTAGAGGGCCAGTGCCGCCGAGAAGGTGAACCAGACGCCGCTGGCGCCGGTGATCGCGTCCTCGGTGCGCATGACCTCGTACACCACCCACGGCTGGCGCCCCACCTCGGTGACGATCCAGCCGCACTCAAGGGCGACGATCGACGCTACGCCTGAGACGGCCGTGGCCCGCAGGAACCAGCGCGAACGCGGAATGTCGCGACGCCGCCACCAGGCAAGGCCGAGCCAGGCCCCCAGCCCGATCAAGAGGACGCAGATGCCGACCATGGCGTCGAAGGCCAAGTGGAGCAGCGTGTTCGCCGGCGGGCGGTCGCGGGGAGGGACGGAGTCCAGGCCGGTCACCTGGGTGTTCGTGCTGTAGTCGACCAGGAACGAGTTCAGGCCGGGAATCGGTATCGCGCCCTTGACGCCGTCCGAGGTGCAGACCCCACCCAGGTACTCCGTCACGTTCCTGTGGGTCTCCTGCACGCACTCCATGGCGGCGAACTTGACCGGCTGGTCGTCGGCGATCGCGCGGGTGGCCGTGTCGCCGACCACGAACTGGATCGGCGTTGCGATCACCGCCACGGTGAGGGGGATCAAGAGGCCAAGACGGTGGTGGCGGTCGCGCCGTCCCCGCAGCATCCCGACCGCGTAGACCGAAGCCACCAGGAAGCCGGTGACCAGGTAGGCGGCCAGGATCATGTGGGGGACCTCGTAGGGGACCGCGGGATTGAAGATCACCTTCAGCGGCTCGACGTCGGTCACCGTTCCGTCCGCGCCGAGCGTGAACCCCTGCGGCTGGTTCATCCAGGCGTTGGCGGCGACAACCGAGAACGCGCCGCCAAGCCCGGCGACTACGACCGGGACGCCCGTCCAGAAGTGCGCCCATCCCGAGAGGCGGTTCCAGCCGAAGATGTAGATCGCGATGAAGATCGCTTCGAGGAAGAAGAAGATCCCCTCGATCGCGAACAGAATCCCGAAGACGCTGCCGAAGCGCCCGGTGAACTCCGGCCACAGGAGGCCGAACTCGAACGACAGCACGGTGCCGGTGACGGCGCCCACGGCGAAGGTCACGGCAGTGACCTTGGACCAGCGCCGCGCGAGCTCCATGGCGTCGGCGTCGTTGCGGCGAAGTCCCAGGTAGTTGGCGATCAGCATCATCGCCGGGAAGGCGACGCCGAGGCACGCCAGGATGATGTGGAACCCGAGCGTGAACGCCATCTGGCTGCGGGCGGGCGTCAGCTGGGAGGACGCCGCGAGCGTCGTCGGATCGGTGAAGATCGAGAGGTCCACCTACGTGGCCGTCAGCTTATGTGGCTACTCAGCCGAGGATCACCCGGTCGGCCGCCATCGCACAGAACAGGAGCGCGAGGTAGGCCAGCGAGCCGAGGTGAAGGCGAACCGCGGCCCTGCGCGAGGGGCTCAGGGCGAGGTGCACCGCGAGACCGACGAAGCAGGTGCCGAGCGCCAGCGCCGCCGCAAGGTAGAGCGCTCCGAACAGGCCGGTGAAGAACGGCATCGCCGTGAACGCCACCAGCGCCAGGCTGTAGGCGAGGATGTGGCGCCGCGTTGTCGCCTCGCCCCGGACGACCGGCAGCATCGGGATGCCGCTGCGCTCGTAGTCGTCCTTGACCAGCAGGGCCAGGGCCCAGAAGTGGGGAGGCGTCCAGAGGAAGACGATCGCGAACGGATAGAGCGCATCGAGGGTCAGCCCGCCGCTCGCCGCGGCCCAGCCGACCAGTGGCGGCACGGCGCCGGCGGCGCCGCCGATCACGATGTTCTGCGGCGTGAGCGGCTTCAGCCACAGGGTGTACACGAACACGTAGCCCAGCAGCCCGGCGAGCGCCAGAGCCGCGGCGAGGGCGTTGACCGCCAGCGCGAGCACGGCGATCGCCAGCGCGCCGAGCGCGATCCCGAATACCAGCCCGTGGCGTGGCTCGATGCGTCCTGCGACCAGGGGGCGGCCGCAGGTCCGCGCCATGCGCGCGTCGCGGTCCCGCTCCAGGTAGTGGTTGATCGCTCCGGCGCCGCCGGCGGCGAGGTATCCGCCCAGCACCGTCCAGAGGATCGCCGCCAGCGCCGGCCCGGAGGGGTCGGCGACGAACATGGTGGTCACGGTGGTGACCAGGAGCAGGGCGATGATCCGCGGCTTGGTCAGCGCCAGGTAGTCGCGCAGCACGTCTGCCCGCGGCCGCCGCGCCGCGAGCGGCGCTCCTATCGACTGCGCGAGCTCGCCCGTGTTCGTGGCGCTCTCCATGGCCGCTAGGCGGTTGCCGCCTGGGTCTCGGTTGCCCCGGAGCCTTGGAGGCTTCGCCGGGCGCCGGCCGGCACGGCGAGCAGCGACGCCCCCGCCTGGACAACCGTCGCCCAGAGCACCGTCGCCAGCGTCAGGTGAGCGAGGATCAGCGCGGGATCCTCGCCGAGCCACACGTTCAGCGCCCCGAGCAGGATCTGCAAGGCGAGCAAGGCGGGCGCGAGCAGGAAGGGAAGGAAGCGGTTCCGCGTGGCGGCGTCACGCGGACGATGCCGCAGCGCCACCGCGGTCATCGCGACGACCGCGATCGCGGTCAGATACATGAACAGCCGGTGGGTCAGGTGGATGTCGACCAGCCGCCCGTACTGGAATGGCATGAACCCGTCCAGGCAGCTCGGGAACTGCTCGCCGCAGGCGAGGTGAGCTCCGAGCACGGGCTGGTTGGGCGTCCCTTCGCCCTCCGTCCCGGCGACGTAGCCACCCGCGACGATCGTCGCGAGCAACAACACAGTCGCCACGGCGGCGGTCGCGCGCAGGGCGCGTGAGCCATCCAGGGGCGGCGAGCTCTCCGACGGCCGTGCGATCCGGTGCAGCGCGATGAGCAGCGCGAGCAGCAGCATCGCCAACCCCAGATGGGCGGCGACCAGGGCGGTGTGGAGGCCGTGCTCGACAGTCAGGCCGCCGAGCCCGGCCTGGGCGAGAACGAGGAGGACGGCGGCGACCGAGCCGCGCACCAGCCAGCGGTGGTCGCGGAGGCGCCGGAGGGCCTGAATGGCCAGGGCTGCGATCAGCACCGCCACGATCGTCGCCGCGATGCGGTGGCTGAACTCGATCAAGGCGTTCTGCTCCAGGAACGGCAGCGCCCGCCCGCCGCACAGCGGCCAGCCCTCGGTGCCGCTGCCGGCGGGGCCGCAGCCGAGGCCGGAGTCGCTGACCCGGACCAACCCGCCGATCACGATCAGGGCGAAGGTCGTGAGCATGGTCGCGTTCAGCCAGCGGCGGAAGCGAGCAAGCTCGTCCGCTTCGCCACGAGAAGCGACGCGGTTCATCGAGCTCAGGCTACCGGGGCGCCGCCGGAAGGGAACGCCCGTTCTCGGTTCGCTCGCGGATCGCACGGCGGATGTCTTCGAGGGGCTCAGCGCTGCGGACGTCGGGGACGGCGTCGAAGTTGTGCTCCGGCGGGGGCGACAGCGCGAACCATTCCAGTGTCGTGGCACGCCATGGATCGGGCCCGGCGCGCACGCCGTGCCCCCAGCTGCGGGCGACGTTCGCGAGCTCGAGCAGGACCCCTGCGGCCAGCACGAAGGCTGCGATCGAGGCCACCAGGTTGAAGCCGTCGAGCCCGTTGCCCTCGAAGAACTTGTAGACGTCCACCG
Organism: uncultured Actinomycetes bacterium; assembly: GCA_963824865.1. Classification (GTDB taxonomy): domain Bacteria; phylum Actinomycetota; class Thermoleophilia; order Solirubrobacterales; family 70-9; genus AC-56. Next base: position 203,023 of record CAWGQQ010000004.1, read on the forward strand.
GCTGGCCCTTGAGCCCGGCGAAGAAGCTGGCCAGCGCGTACGCGTAGATGCCGGCGAGGATGGCCGCCAGCGACGCCTTGCCAATGCTCTCGCCCATCAGGCGGCCGGTGAGCTTCGGGAACCAGTAGTGGAGCGCGGCGAAGCCGCCCAGGACGGCGCCGCCGGCCAGCACCGCGAAGGTGTCGCCGTGGGCGGCCATGGTGTTGCTGAGCTGCCAGCCGACCGGGATCACGGAGTGGGTGAGCTCGCCGGCGAGCCCGATCGCCATCGAGCCGATCGCGCCCAGGGCGAAGAGCGGCGCGGCGCGGAGCTGCAGCGTGCCGCCCCACAGCGTCGCGACCCAGTTGAAGAACAACAGACCGACGGGGACCGTGAGCGCGAGCGCGAACACCATCGCGAAGATCTCGAAGCCAAGCGGGATGGGAGCCGTGTACATGTTCTGCATCCAGGCCAGCGGCCCCAGCACGCCCATGGCCAGCAGCGAGAGCATCGCGCCGCGATGGCTGAACAGAGGCTTGCGCGCGAAGGTCGGGAGCACGTCCGAGATCACGCCGGCGGCCACGATCACGACCAGCATGTAGGCGCCGGTGAAGAAAAACCAGGCGAGATGCTCGTACAGGAGCGGCGCGCCGCCCTCGCCGGCGTCGAAGAAGACGCCGCCGTGGTTGCGGTCGATGAACAGCATCGTCAGCGCGGCGAGCATCACCGGCCCGATGGCGAGCAGCAGGTAGCCGCCGACCCCGGCCGCCCACGACAGCATGGGCATTCGCCGCCAGGCCATCCCGGGCGCGCGCATGTTGTGGAGCGTGACCACGAGGTTGACCGCAAAGCACACGAATCCGAGGATCGCGAGCGCCGAGCCGACGATCCAAGCATCGACGCCGGCGACCTCCGAGAAGGTCTGCTCCGACAGCGGCGGCAAGGCTGCCAGGCCGGTGTCGGCCGGCCTCCACAGGAAGCTGGCATACACGGTCACCGCCCCGGCGGCATAGAGCCAGAACGAGAGCAGATTGAGGCGCGGGAAGGCGACGCCGCGTGAGCCGATCTGGAGCGGGACGATGTAGCCGATCAGCCCCAGTGCCAGCGGGATCGCGAACAGGATCACCGCGGTGACCCCGAACGCGGACAGGAGCCGGTCGAAGATGTCTGGGTTGATCGCCGTGTTCTCCGGAACGATCAGCTGCACTCTCAGCAGCACCAGCTCGATCGCCGCCAGGGCGCCGAAGCTCAGCGCGGTGCCGAGGTAGAGGATCCCGACCGACTTGTGGTCCGCGCTGGTCGCTCGCTCGATCCAGGGGGCCCGGCGGCTCGGGATCCCCTCGGTGACGACCTCGGGGCGGGGCGGGGAGACGGTTGCGGGCGGGGTCACGGCTGGAGCCCCGTCGCGCCCTCGATGATCGGCCCCTCCACGTCCTTTTGCGCTGCGTCCAGTTCCTGCCTCTTCTGCTCCACGTACTGCTCGTAGGCGGCGGGGCTGACCACCCGGACCCAGGCGCGCATCACCGAGTAGGCGCTCCCCGCGAAGAAGGTCGACTGCCCCCGGTAGACGCCCTCGCGATCGGCTCGGAACCAGGTCTCGGAGGTCTTCCCGGGCACCGCGTCGACCTGGCCGCCGAGGGCGGGGATGAACCATCGGTGCATGACGTCGGTCGAGGTGATGCGGAGCACCACGGCGGTGTCCACCGGCACCACGAGCTCGCCGTATGAGAACACCCGGTTACCGGGCGCACCGCCCGGATACTCGAACCGCCAAAGCCACTGCTGGCCGATCGCGTTGATCGCGAGCGGCTTGGCCTCGGCCGAGCCTGTCAGAGCGCCCACCTGGGCCACCAGGTTCCTCGATGCGCCGAGGCCATTGGGCCCGGTCGGCTTCACGTCGCGCGCCTGGCCCGCCATCACGACCCCGAGCACGAACACGCCAGCCGCTACGACGGCCAGCGGAACCGTGGGTCGCGTCAAGGCGCCGGGCCCCGCCGAGAAGCGCCGTGGCGTTCGCCCGCGACCCGCTCGGAAGCGGATGATCGCGGCGATTCCGACCACGTGGACCGCGATCACCAGCAGCGCAGGCGATCGTGATCGCGACCCAGTACGCGGTGCGGATGTCGTCGGCGTTCGGCGAGTGCCCCGCCCGCGGGCCGAGGACCGTCGCCTCCGCGGGGGCCGCGAGCACCGCCAGCGCCAGCAAGGCCAAGAACAGCACCCAAGCAAACCCCGCCGCCCCCGGAGGTCGCAGACGAGGAGGCGGCGGGTTTTGTTCCTGGCGCCAAGGCGCGAGCATCATAATCCGGCCCAGGCCCGAAGGGGGGCCGTCAGATCAAGCCCTCGGCGCGCAGCCACTCCTCGGTGCGCCGCATCCCATCCTCGTAGGCGACCTGCGGCTCCCAGCCGAGCTCGTCGCGCGCCTTCGCCGCGGACACGAGGCCGCGACGATCGATGAAGGTCACGGCGTGGGCGGTCAGGGAGGGCGGCTTGCCGCGCAGCTTCGCCCAGCCCTCGGCGGCCGTTCCTGCCAGCTCGAGCACGGGACGCGGCATCCGTCGGGCCTCACGGCCGCCGGTGAGCCTCGCCAGGCGGTTGAAGTGCTCCTCGAAGGTCACCCGCGCGCGGTCGTCCCAGACCGCGTACGCCTGGCCGGCCTCGCCGTCGGCAAGCGCCAGGACGACGGCCTCCGCCAGGTCGTCGATGTAGAGCGGAAGCATCAGGCCGTCGCCGCGGCCGGGGACGGCGAGCTGTCCCGCCCGCGCCATCTGGAGCGGGCGAAGCGTCCACGGCACCGAGCCGGGGCCGTAGACGTCGCCGGGGCGGATCACCACCGCGCCGCGCCGGCAGGCGAGCCGGTCGGAGGCCGACTTCGTGTCGATGTAAGGGTTCCCGTGGACGCGGCGAAAGGCCGACTCGTCCTGCTCGGAACGGCTCTCATATCCGTAGACGACCACCGAGCTCAGGTGGACGACCCGACCCGCGCCGACCTGCGCACAGGCGTCGAGGAGATGCGCGGTGCCGGCCACGTTGACCCGAACGAAGTCCTCCATCGAGCCCCATTCGCGCACCAGCGCCGCGGTGTGCACGCACAAGTCCGCTCCGTCGAGCGCCGCGCCCAGCGCCTCGCGGTCCGTGACGTTCGCCTCGACGAAGGCCGCCCCGGCTTGCCTGACACGATCGGCGGCGGCCGGGTCGACGTCGAGCCCCAGCACCTCGGCCCCCTCGCCGGCCAGCCGGCGGCAGACAGCGTTGCCGATGAAGCCGCCGGCCCCGGTGACCGCGGCCATGCGACCTTCGAAGCGCTGGCCAGTCATCTGGGAGGCGAGCCTATACTCGCCGCGCCTTGCTGAGACGCCGCCGCCAGCCGAGCCCGGCCCTGCGCACGGCGGTCCGGGCCGCGGCCGGCCTCGCGCTCGCGGGCTCCGTTGCCGTGCCTTTGGTTCGCCGCCGCCTGCGCGTCCCGCCTCCGGTCACGATCGCCGCGACGGCGGCGGGCCCCTTCGCGCTTGCCGTGCTGCTTCCCCGCTCCAAGGCTCGCGACGCCGCCCTCTTCGGCCTTCAGATGTGGGCGTTCACCATCGTTCACGAGTTGCCCTATGACGATCCTGAACGGCTGCGAAGGCGGCTCCGGGTTCGCTATCCGATCTCCATCGATCGGGTGCTGGGCCTGGGTGAGCTGCCCAACGTCCGCCTTCAACGCGCTCTCTCTCGCCCGGGCGAGGTCACCGCGCTGGACCGGGTGGTGGCCATGGCCCACTGGGCCTGGTTCGTCGAGCCGTACCTGGCGCTGGCCTGGATCCTCGCCTACCGCGAGCACGGGTTCGCGCGAGCCGCTCGGCAGATGGCGGCCGCCTACGACCTGGGGTGCGCGGTCTATTTCGCGCTCCCCACGGCCCCGCCGTGGTGGGCGGCCGAGCAGGGATACCTTGCGGACGAGACGGGTGAGGGTGACGCCGAGGTGGTGGCGGAGGCCAAGACGCCACGCCTGCGACGGGTGATGGTCGAGGTCGGCGAGAGGACTTGGGGGCGCGCCTGGCCGGCGCTCTATGAATCCCTCGGCGGAAACCCCTGGGCGGCCATGCCCTCTTTGCACTTCGCGACCTCGATCCTGGCGGCGATCCTGCTCTCCGAGGCTGACCCTGGGGCCGGGGCAGCGGGTTGGGGCTATGCGCTCACGCTCGGCTTCGCGCTCGTCTATCTCGGCGAGCACTATGCGGTCGACCTCGCCGCGGGCGCCGCGCTGGTGGCACTGGTCCGGCGAGGCGAGCCGCTCGTGGAGCCCCTGGCGCTCCGGATCAGCGCCGCCGTGCAGCAGCTTGAGCGGGTGGCCAACGGCTGACTGGCCTGCAAGTATTCGGAGAGATGGGGAACGACCAAGAGGTGGTCGATCGCGACTTGGAGGCACTCGAGGAGGAGGAGAGCCAAGAGGCCGAGCCCTCCTTCTTCGCCGATCCCAAGCGGATCGCCGAGACGCTGTTCGTCGTCCTGCTCATGGTGGCGGCGATCTACGTCCTGGTGCCGAAGGTCCTCGACACCCAGAACGCTCTCGACAAGCTCGGCGACGCCAACGCGATGTGGATCGCGATCGCGCTCGCCTTCAACGTGCTCGCCTTCTTCTCCTATGTCGCCCTCTTCCGGGGGGTGGTCGGCGAGCGGGTCCTGCACCTGGAGTGGCGCGAGTCGTACCAGATCACGATGGCGGGCTTGGCCGCTACCCGGCTGTTCTCAGCCGGCGGCGCCGGCGGCATCGTGCTCACCTACTGGGCGCTTCGCAAGGCCGGGATGCCGACGCGCCAGGCCGCCTGCCGGATGGTGGCCTTCCTGGTCCTGCTCTACGCGGTCTACCTGATCGCCCTGGTGCTCGACGGGATTCTGTTGCGCACCGGCATCCTCAATGGGGCCAACCCGGCCGGCCTGACGATCGTCCCGGCGGCGCTCGCGGGCGCTGCGATCGCGGTCATCCTGCTGCTCGCCCTGATCCCGGAGGACGTCGAGCGCCGCTTGGCGGGCTTCGCGCGGGGGTACCGGTTCGCGCGCTACGCGAAGCGCCTGGCCAGCGGGCCGGCCACCCTCGCAAGTGGCACCCGTACGGCGATCAGCTTCGTCCGCGACCCGTCGCGAGGCGGGCTCGCGGTGCTCGGCGCCGTCGGCTTCTGGGCAGCCAACATCGCCATCCTGTGGGCGGCGTTCCACGCCTTCGATACCGAGGTCCCGCTCGGAGTCGTGGTGCAGGGGTTCTTCGTCGGCATGGTCGCCAACCTGTTCCCATTCGCCCCCGGGGGGGTGGGGGCCGTGGACGCGGGGATGATCGGGACGTTCGTGCTCTTCGGCGTCCCCAGCGCGGAGGTGTTCGCTGCCGTGCTCACCTACCGGTTGATCGCCTTCTGGCTGCCGATCCCGCCCGGCATTTTCGCCTTCCTCCAGCTCCGCAAGACGGTGGCGCGCTGGGAGGCGCAAAGGACCGCGGCGCCAGTCAGCCCCGGGATCACGGAGCCGTTTCGCGGGCCTGCACCGCCCATTACTTCAGAAAGTAAAGTATAATGCCTGATCGGAGGCGAAACGGATGGGCACTGAGCAAGACGGAGCGAACGTGAACGAGAAGCGAGTCGAGAACGTGATCATCGTCGGCGGCGCCTGCGCCGGCTACACGGCCGCCGTCTACACGGCCCGCGCCAACCTGGAGCCGCTCCTGATCGAGGGCTTCCAGTGGGGTGGCCAGCTCCAGAACACGACGGACGTCGAGAACTACCCCGGGTTCCCCGATGGGATCATGGGCCCGGAGCTGATGCAGGGCTTCCGTGCCCAGGCGGAGCGGTTCGGGACCCGGTTCATCACCGACGACGCGACCCGGATCGAGCTCTCAGACGGTGGCATCCACCGCGTCTGGGTCGGCGACACCGAGCACCTGGCGAAGACGGTCATCCTTTCGATGGGCGCCGAGCCGAAGCGGCTCGGCATCCCGGGGGAGATGGAGCTGGGCGGCCGCGGTGTCTCGACCTGCGGCGTCTGCGACGGCGCCTTCTTCAAGGACGAGAAGGTGGTCGTGATCGGGGGTGGCGACTCGGCCATGGAGGACTCGATCTTCATCTCGAAGTTCGCCTCCGAGCTGGCCATCGTCCACCGCCGCGACGAGTTCCGCGCCTCGAAGATCATGCTGGAGCGCGCCCAGGCCGCTCCGAACATCAGCCTGAAGACGCCGTACGTTCCCGAGGAGTTCGTGGCCGGGGACGACGGCAGGATCGCCAGCGTCCGCCTGCGTCACGCCGAGACCGGCGAGGTCGAGGAGCTGGAGGTTGGCGGTGCGTTCGTGGCCATCGGCCACAGTCCCCGCTCGGAGCTAGTGCGCGACCAGGTCGCCACGGACGAGCAGGGCTACGTGCTGACCCAGGACGGCTCCACCCGCACCGACCGAGCCGGCGTCTTCGCCGTCGGCGACCTGGTCGATCACACCTACCGCCAGGCGGTCACCGCCGCCGGCACCGGCTGCATGGGAGCGCTGGACGCCGAGTGGTACCTGCGGGACACGCCTCCATCGCCCGAGGCGCACTGGGCCGGCAAGGCCGGCCAGGCGCTGGAGGGTGAGCCAGCGAAGGCCGAGAGCGGCGAGCCCGCCGCGGCCAAGCTGCTAACGACTCACCTGTATCCGCGGCAGGGGCCGGGTAGCCGCTCGACCTTGCGTTTCGCCGGGTGCAGCGCGATCCGGGCCCGGTGGGTGTTGTTCGAGTTGTCGGATTCCCGCAGCAGGTTCGCCGGATCGGCTCTCGTCACCAGGCAGTAGCGCCCGCGTCGCAGCCCGGTGACGTTGAGCTGCTGTCCGGGCAGGCGGTAGCTGTAGGTGTCGGTCCAGCCGATGGAGAGCCCATCGATCGAGTCACGGTCGCAGTCCGGGCTGCCCGCGGGATAGTGGGCCCGCGGCGGCGAGCCGGGCAGGCGCGCGAACCGGTGGTCGGTGTCGACGATGCAGAAGCTGATCTTCCTCGAGCGGGCCACCGTGCGGTCGTTCTTTGAGCGCACCAGCTTGTAGCGCGAGAAATTGAGCACATGCCAGTGGTCGTGTGGCCGGTGATACCGCTCGCAGCCGAACCGCCGGTGGCGGGACTGGACGTCCTGCTCGCGATCGAAGACGTTGTCGGCGTTCGAGTCCAGGAAGATCCGCTGGTAGGTCGTGCGGTCGTTGGCGGGGTTCCCGTCCCCGTCGCAGTCGTTCGAGCGCGCACTGGGGTAGACCTCGAGCGGGCCGCGGCCCCTGTTTCCGATCTCGTTCGTCAGCCGCAGGAGAAGCTTCCCGCCGCTCCGCTCCAGGAGCAGGTCGGTTTGGCCCACGCGCAGCGTCACGAGGTCGGGCAGCAGGGTGGCCGCACCGGCCGTCGATGCGGTCGCGCCGCCCGCGATCAGGAGGGCCGTCCCGGCAGCGGCTAGAGTTCGACCCCCCAGCCTTAGGAGGAAGGTGCCGATGGCCGTTGTCGACGTTCCCAAGGTCAAGGTCGAGAGTATCGGTCTGCGTCCCTTCCACGAGTTCGACCAGGCCAACGACACCTGGCCGCGCGGCGACCGCCCGGCGGCGATTCGAGAGGCCGCGGCGGAGTTCAGGGCGCGCTTCGCCACGCCGGAGAACCAGGTTCGCGCGATCCGCACGGTGGACATCGCCTCTGCCGGCTACCCGCTGAAGTTCGCCTTCGGCGGCGCCGCCAGGGCGCCGAACCCGTACATCAACATCATCAACCGTCTCCAGGTGGTCCAGTTCGAGGACTTCGACGGTCAGTTGCGGACGCTTGCCTACGAGCCCACCGTCCCCGAGGGCCCTGCCGAGGCGCCCTACTACGCGCAGCAGATCGAGAAGCTCGGCGAGTTCCTCTCATACAAGGTCCTGGCGACGATCTGGAACCATCCCGACGAGGCGCTGGTCAAGGTTGGGTTGCGCCCGGAGGACGTCGACTACGTCAGCTTCGATCACCTCCACGTCCAGGACCTGCGCTTCGTGCTCGGCACCACCGAGCCGATTTCAGGCGAGGCGGCGCCGCGCCCGCCGCTGTTCCCGAACGCGAAGCTGATCGCCCAGCGCAAGGAGTGGGACACCTTCGCTTCGCTTCACCCGATGCAGTGGGCCTGGTACGTGGAGGACGGGATCAAGGACCTGGTCACCGACAACGTCGTTCTGGTGGATGGCGACGTCGAGCTGGGCAAGGGGGTGGCGCTCGTCTGGACCCCCGGCCACACCGACGGCAATCACTCGCTGTGCGTCAACACCGAGGACGGCGTCTGGGTTTCGTCCGAGAACGGCGTCGCGGCCGACTCCTGGCACCCTCACCTGTCGAAGATCCCCGGCGTCCGCAAGACCGCCGAGTTCTTCGGGCGCGAGGTGATCCTCAACTCGAACACGCTGGAGGACTCGATCGACCAGTACGACTCGATGCTGAAGGAGAAGGCGCTGGCCGATCCCAACAAGCGCGACCCGCGCTGGCTGAACGTCTTCCCGTCCTCGGAGATGGCGACCTGGAAGCGCCAGTGGCCCGCTGTTCCGACGTTCGTCTACGGCGGCATCAACACCGGGACGCTCGAGCCTGGATAGGCGTTCCTGGCTCCAGCTCGTGCTGCTCGCCTCGATTTGGGGGGCGAGCTACATGTTCATCAAGATCGGGCTGCGCGACCTGTCGCCGGCGATGGTCGCCTGGGCGCGGATCGCGCTGGCGGCGGCGGTGCTGGTGCCTTGGGCGGCCTCGCTTGGGGCCCTCGGCTCCGTGCACGGTCGGGCCGGAACCCTGGCGCTGATCGGCGCCGTGCAGGTGGCCGCTCCGTTCCTGTTGATCGCGCTCGGGGAGCAGGAGATCTCCTCGGCGCTCGCCGGGATCCTGGTGGCCACCGCCCCGATCTTCACGGCCGTGCTGGCGATCTGGGTCGACCGCGAGGAGCGCTCCGAGGGGGTACGGCTGCTCGGCATCGTGATCGGGATTGCCGGAGTCGTGGCTCTGTTCGGCCTCGACCTCAGTGGCTCTGGCTCGGCGCTTCTCGGCGGCCTCGCGATCGTGCTGGCGGGCCTCGGATACGCGGTTGGCGGCTTCCTGGTCAAGCATCGGCTCGGCGGCGCGCCGCCGATTGGCGTCGCGGCCTGGGTGATGGTGGCGAGCACGATCTGGCTGCTGCCGGCGGCGCTCGCCACGGCGCCGGACTCGGCTCCCGCCCTGGGCCCGGTGGCCGCGGTCGCAGCTTTGGGCGTGGTGGGAACGGGGTTCGCGTTCGCGATCTTCTACACCTTGATCGGCCGCGTGGGGCCGGCGCGCTCGTTCATCGTCGCCTACCTGGCACCGGGGTTCGCGGTCGCCTACGGCGCGCTCCTGCTCGGCGAGCAGATCACGGTCGTCACGCTCGCCGGGCTGGGACTGATCCTGGCCGGCTCGTGGCTGGCGGTTGAGGGCGCTATTCCCGGGCGGCGCGGCGAAGCAGCGGCGCCACCCGATAGCGCTCAGCCTCCAACTCGGATCCCAACGCGTTCAGGACGCTGACCACGCGGGCCGGGCCGATCGCCTCGGCCCACTCGAACGGCCCGCGCGGCCAGTTGAAGCCGAGCCGCATGGCCACGTCCACGTCCTCGGGTGCGGCGACGCCCTCGCCGACGGCGAAGTGGGCCTCGTTGACGATCTGGGCCAGGATGCGCCCCAGGACGAGCCCGGGCGCGTCGCCCACCCACTCGACCTGCTTGCCCATGGAGCGGAAGTACGCCTCCGCGGCCTCGGCGTCCGCGGGAGTCGTCGCCGGCGCGCGTGCCACCTCGACCAGCGTGGCGGCGTCCAGGCTCGGGAAGGCCTCCAAGTGGACCGAGCCCTCGATTTCGGCGCTTCGGCTCCAGGCTGAATCGCCAACCGCCGGCTTTGGGTCGTCGGGCCTGTGCATGCCGGGGCCGTAGTCGTAGTAGCCGCGCCCGGTCTTGCGGCCGTGGCGTCCCTCGGCCACCATGCGCTCCTGGATCGGATGCGGCTGCCAGCGAGGCTCGTGCGAGCCCTGCTCCCAGAACGACTTCGCGACCTCCAAGTTGACGTCGACGCCCACCAGGTCCATCAGCTCGAAGGGGCCCATGCGAAAGCCGCCCCCGATCCGCACGATCCGGTCGATCTGATCGTGCGTTGCGATCCCCTCGCCCAGCAGGCGCAGAGCCTCCAGCGTGAATGGGCGCGCCGTCCGGTTGGCGACGAAGCCGATCGCGTCGGCGGCGCGAATCGGCTCCCGGCCCATCGCGTGGGCCACCTCGGTGGCGATCGTGAGCGCCCGCTCCGAGGTCCGCTGTCCGGCGACGACCTCCACCAGCCGCATCGCGGCCGGCGGGTTGAAGAAGTGCATGCCGCAGACCCGCTCGGGCTGTGGCACCCCAGCGGCGATCGCGGTTACCGACAGCGACGAGGTGTTGGTGGCCAGGATCGCCTCCGGCCCGCAGATGGCGGCCAGCCGGCCGAACAGCTCGCGCTTCAACTCCGGGTCCTCGGGCGCCGCCTCGATCACCAGCTCGCACTTCGCCAGGCCCTCGAGGTTCGAGGCCGCGCGGAGGCGAGCCGACGCGGCCTCCGCCTCCGCCTGCGTCCAGCGGCCGCGGTCAGTTCCCTTGACCAGCGCGTCGCGAAGCCGGGCCGATCCGGCATCGAGGGCATCGGGCACCGGGTCGTGCAGGTAGGTCTCGAACCGCCCCAGGCACGCAAGCTGCGCGATCCCCGCGCCCATCGTTCCGGCGCCGACGACGCCCAGGCGCTCGATCACGCCGGGAGTTGTGGCGGCGATTCGCCCTCGTAGTAGTCGACCGTGTCCTCGACCCGCCACATGTGCGAGACCTCGTCGGGGCTTCCGATGAAGGCGTCGGCCATGATCTTCCGCGAGTCGGGATACCCGCACACCTCGGGATCCTTGCTCTCACTCAGGAGCAGGATCCGTACGTGCTCATGGCTGCGATTGGCAACCTGGTGCGCGCCCTCGACGCCGGTCGCGAAAGCGACCACCTCGCCGGCCTCCAGCTCGCGCCACCCTTCGGCTGTGCGCAGGCTGGGCCGGCCCGAGACCACCACCAGCATCTCCTCCTCGGCCCCGTGCCAGTGGTACGGGCAAACCGCCTGCCCGGGGTCGAGCTCATAGAGGCTCGCGCCGAGCTGCTCGCAGCCGGCCTGCCTCCCCAGCCGCGCGCGACGGTGCGCGAATCCCGGCTGCTCCTCGGTGTCGTCGAAGACGGGCTGAAACAGGTTCGCGCCCGTCATTCCGGCCCCCCGGGCGGCTCCTCGCCCTCCCAGTAGTCGACCGCGTCGCCCGGCTTGAAGAAGCGCTGGCCGCCGCTTCCCGGGGCTCCCGGCGCCCGCTCGAGTGCGCCAACCTTGCCTGTGTCCGGGTACTCCGTGATCTCGGGGACGATCATCGTGCTGAGCACGAAGAACGTCGCCCGGTCCGGACCGCGGTTGGCGATCTGGTGGGCGCCATCCTCGCCCGCCCGAAACGCGACCACCTCTCCTTCGGCCAGCTCCCGCCAGCCCGACGGCGAACGCAGGCTGGGTCGGCCCGAGAGGACGATCAGCAGTTCCTCGTTGGCCGCGTGCCGGTGATACGGGAAGCTCGCCTGGCCCGGCGGGAGCTCGTAGAGGCTGGCACCCAACCGCTCGCTCCCCACTTGCCAGCCGACTCGTGCGCGCCGGTAGGTGAAGCCCAGTCGATCCTCCGCGTGATCGAACGCGGGCTCGAAGACGTTCGCCACCCTCAGGTCCCCCTGAACCGCGGCTTTCGCTTCTCGAGGAACGCATCCATGCCCTCGAGCCGGTCCTCGGTGGCCATCGACAGCTCGTACAGCCGCCGTTCGTGCTCGAGGCCGGCACTCAGCGTGGTCTCCTCGGCGGCGAGCACGGCCTGCTTGGCGAGCCGGGCGGCAATCGGAGGGCGCCTGGCGATCCGCTGTGCCAGCTCCAGCGCCCGGGCGAGCCACTCGCCTTTGGCCGCGACCTCGTTCACGATGCCCAGCCGGGCGGCCTCGCCGGCGTCGATCCGTCGGCCGGTGAGCACCAGCTCCATAGCCCGCTGCTTACCGACCACGCGAGCCAACCGCTGGGTCCCGCCGCCGCCCGGAATGATCCCGAGGGTGATCTCCGGCTGGCCGAACTCGGCGGTCTCGGAGGCGACGATCAGGTCGCAGAGCAGGGCCAGCTCGCAGCCGCCGCCCAACGCGAAGCCGGAGACGGCAGCGATCAGCGGCGTCCGGCAGCCGGCCAGCCGCCCCCAGAAGGCGCGCGCCGGGTGGCGCAGCGACTCCTCGAAGGTGCGCTCGCGCAGCGCGCCGATGTCCGCTCCGGCCGCGAACACGTCGTCGGAGCCGGCAATCACCAGGCAGCGGATCTCGGGGTCGAGGTCGAAGTGCTCGACTGCGGCGGCGAGCTCCTCCATCAGCTCGGGCGACAGCGCGTTCCGCGCCTCGGGCCGGTTCAGCCGGCACAGCGCGACCTGCCCGTCGACGCTCGTCTCGACCAGCCCGCTCACGCTTGGGCGCGGGGGGGAGTCATCGCGTTGATCCCCGTTGCCTCGCGGCCGATGATCAGCTTCTGGATCTGCGACGTCCCCTCGTACAGCGTGGTGACGCGCGCGTCCCGCAGGTAGCGCTCGACCGGGTAGTCGTCCACGTAGCCGGAGCCGCCGTGCACCTGGATCGCGAGGTTGGCGCACTCGACCGCGGACTCGGTCGCATAGAGCTTGGCCACCGAGGTCTCGAGCGTGTTCGGCTTGCCCTCGTCCTTGAGGATCCCTGCCCGGCGCACCAGCAGGCGCGCCGCGTCCCGCCGCGTGATCATGTCGGCGATCATCTCCTGGACGAGCTGGAAGCTCGCGATCGGGACCCCGAACTGCACTCGCTGCTTGGCGTAGTCCACCGAGGCCTGGACACAGCCCTCACAGATCCCGACGCACCCGGCCGCCACCGAGTAGCGACCCGAGTCGAGCGCCGTCATCGCGATTTTGAAGCCGTCGCCCACTTCCCCAAGCAGCGCGTCCTCGGGGAGGTCGACCTGATCGAGGGCGATCGAGGCGGTGTCCGAGGCGCGCAGCCCGAGCTTGCCGTGGATCTCCTGGGAGGAGTAGCCCTCGCTGGAGGTGGGGACACAGAAGCAGGCGATCCCGCGGTGGCGCTTGTCCGGGTCGGTTTGGGCGAAGATCAGCGCCAGCTCGGCGTGGTTGCCGAGCGAGATCCACATCTTCTGTCCGTTGATCCGCCAGCGGCCGTTCTCGAAGGAGGCCCGGGTTCGCATGGATGCCGGGTCCGAGCCCGCGTCCGGCTCTGAGAGGCCGAAGCAGCCGAGAGCCTCGCCGGAGCACAGACGCGGTAGCCAGTGGCGCTTCTGCTCCTCCGATCCCCAACGCTCGATCGAGCCGCAGACGAGCGAGGTCTGGACCGAGACCACCGTGCGGCATGACGAGTCGCCGCGCCCCACCTCCTCGACGATGAGGCCGTAGCTGACGTAGTCGAGGCCGCGGCCACCGTATTCCTCGGCCACGGGCGCTCCCAGGTAGCCCATGTCGCCGAGCCGCTGGGCGAGCTCACGGTCGAAGCGCGCGGCGCGGTCGTTGTCGCGGGCGCGGGGGACGATCTCGTTGTCGACGAAATCGCGCGCCGTCTCCTGGATCAGGCGCTGCTCGTCGCTGAGGTCGAGGTCCACGCCTGGAGTCTCCCTGCCTACGCGCTCGCCTGCGAGGCTCCGAGCGCTTCCTCAACGGCTCGCCTGAGCGCCTGCTCGGCCTCGAGCGTGCGGGGCCCCGGCGTCTCGAGCGGCGGTCGTCGATCGCCGCCACCGGCTGCACCTCGCGGACGGTCGAGGCCAGGAAGGCCTCGCGGGCGCCGAGCAGGTCCTCCACCGCGAACTCGCCCTCCTCGACTTGGAGGGAGCGCACGATCTGCGCGCGGGTGATCGAATCGAGGATGCCGGCGTCGAGTGAGGGCGTCCGCAGCCCTCCCTCCGGCGAGACCCAGAAGATCGTCGAGGTGGGGGGCTCCAGCACGATCCCGTCCGGCCTCACCAGGACGGCCTCGTCGGCGCCTCGGCCCTGGGCGATCCGCGTCGCCTGCATGTTGGCCGCGTAGGAGAGCGACTTGACGCCGGTGAGGATGACCGTGGGCGAGTAGGTGACGGTGGCGAGGCGGATGCTGGCCGCCCGCTCGGGAAGCCGCTCGGTGAGCAGGATCCGGCGCCCAGCGCGGGTGGCCACGATTCGCAGCTGCGCGTCATCGGTCCCGAACGCCGCCAGCAGCGCTTCAAGCTCGCGCTCCACCAGCGATCGCTCCACGGGCAGCTCGATCGCCGCCGCGGAGCGCTCCAGGCGGTCGAGGTGCTCGCGAAGCGCGAAGGGGTGGCCGCGATACAGCCGGATCACCTCGAACACGCCGTCGCCGCGGTACACACCGTCGTCCGGCAGGGGGATGGTCGCCTCGGTCGTCGCCGAGATTCGCCCATCGACGCTCGCCAGCTCCTTCGCGGCCATGGACGCGAGGCTATCCAACCTCGGGGTTCTCGACGATCGTCGCCACGCCCTGCCCGACCCCCACGCACAGCGCGGCGATCCCGTAGCGGGCGCCGCGCCGGCGAAGCTCCCAGACCAGCGTTGTCAGGATGCGCGCCCCGGAGCAGCCGAGCGGGTGGCCGAGGGCGATCGCCCCGCCGTTCACGTTCAGCCGCTCCTCCTCGATCCCCAGCTCGCCGACGCAGGCGAGGACCTGGGCGGCGAACGCCTCGTTGATCTCGATCAGGTCGATCTGGTCGATCCCGAGGCCGGCGGCGTCGAGCGCCCGCCGGATCGCCGGCACCGGCCCCATTCCCATGTAGGCGGGGTCGACGCCGGCGACCCCGATCGAGACGATCCGCGCCAGGGGGCGGGCGCCGATCGTCTCGGCTCGCTCGGCCGAGGCAAGGACCAGGCAGGCGGCGCCGTCGTTGAGGGTCGAGGCGTTGCCCGCCGTCACCGTGCCGCCGTCGCGGAACGCCGGCCGCAGCCGGGCCAGCTTCTCGAGCGAGGTGTCGGTGCGCGGCCCCTCGTCGCCGGCCACCACGACCGGGTCGCCGCCGCCGGCCGAAGGGGCCTCCACGGGCGACCAGCTCGTCGGCGAACCGCCCTTCGGCGCCGGCCGCGACCGCGCGGGCGTGACTCTGGAGCGCGAAGCGATCCTGCTCGTCGCGCGCGATCCCGTAACGCTCGGCGACGTTCTCGGCCGTCTCACCCATCGACTCGGTCGAGTAGCGCTCTGCCAGCCGCGGGTTGACCAGGCGCCAGCCCAGCGCCGTGTCGTGCATCGTCTGCGGCCCGCGCGGCAGCCCGGTCTCCGGCTTCGGCACCACCCAGGGGGCGCGGCTCATGGACTCCGCGCCGCCGGCCAGGTACAGGTCCCCCTCACCCAGCCGCAGGGCGCGCGAGGCCTGGTTCACGGCCTCCAGGCCCGACGCGCAAAGGCGATTGACGGTGACCCCCGGGACCTCCGCCGGCAGGCCGGCCAGAAGCGCCGCCATCCTGGCGGCGTCGCGGTTGTCCTCGCCCGCCTGGTTGGCGGCGCCCAGGTAGACGTCGCAAACCGCGGCCGGGTCGATCCCGGTTCTCTCCACGGCCTGCGCAAGCACGTGCGCGGCGAGGTTGTCGGGCCGCACCCCGGCCAGCACCCCGCCATAGCGGCCCATGGGCGTCCGAACGGCGTCGACGATCAAAGCGTCTATGGTTGCGGAAGAGGGCTCCATGGACTTCATTCTCCTAACCCTGGGGATGGTGGGCTTCATCGCCTTGGTGCTCGTCCTCCTGGCGCGGGCGTACCCGGGTAGTGGCGCCGATCTCGTCGACTGGCGGCCGACGCGCTCCTACGAGGACGAGGCCCGCTTGGAGAGTGAGGACATCCAGCAGATGATCGAGGCGCAGAACGAGATGCGCCGCCGCCGCGGCGCGCGCGAGCTGACGCGGGCGGATGCCGCGCGAATGGCTCGGGAGGACGAGGTGCTCCGGGAGCGCCAGCGGCCCTCCCACGACGGGCGGCTCACGGAGCTCGAGGACTAGCCTGGCGCGGGCGCTGATCGTGGGCTGCGGATGTCGCGGCCAAGAACTGGGCAGGCGCCTGGTAGGCGCCGGATGGCAGGCTCGCGGAACCACTCGCGATCCGGGCAGTTCCGAGGACATCCTGGCCGCCGGGCTGGAAGCGGTCATCGCCGACCCGGATCGGGTCGGCTCGGTCCTCGATCACGTCGGCGACGTGACGCTGGTCTTCTGGCTGCTCGGCTCCGCGCTCGGCGAGCCCGAGGCGATCGCTGCCATCCACGGCCCGCGGTTGGAGCGCTTGATGGCGGAGATCGTCGACACGCCGGTTCGCGGCTTCGTGTACGAGGCGGGCGGGGGGGAGGTGCCGCGCCACCACCTCGAGCGTGGCGCCCAGATCGTCCGCGAGGCGGGGGAGCGGTGGCGAATCCCGGTCGAGATCGTCGCGGAGGACCCCGGCGACTGGGAGGCCTGGACCGAGGCGATGCTGGCCGCCGCCGAGCGGCTGACCGGCGTCCCGAGAAGCTGAGAGTCAGCCGGGCCCCAGCCGCTCCAGCAGGTCGCCAACGATCCGGCCCGTGGCCCCCCAGATCAGGTGCTCGCCGACGGTGTAGGTGGGGGTGCGGAAGGGGACGCCGCGCCGCACCAGGCGGCGCATCGCGAAGCCGGCGCGGAGCTCGTCGAGTCGGAAGAGGAGGATCGCGGCCACTTCGCTGGGACTCGGCTTGAACGCGAGCCCCTCGGGGATCAGGCCCACGAACGGGTGCACCTTGTAGCCGGTGACGAAGGTGCCGACCGGGGGCAGGGCGCCGATCACCTCGACGTCGGCGGGGTCGAGCCCGATCTCCTCCTCGGCCTCGCGCAGCGCGGTCGTGATCAGGTCCTCCGCCGGATCGTCCTGGCGGCCGCCGGGAAACGAGATCTCGCCCGGGTGGCGCCGCAGGTCCGCGCGGCGCTCCGTGAAGACCAGGCCGGGTTGCTCGGGGTGGCCGAAGATCGGGATCAGCACCGCCGCGTCGGTTCCCGCCCGGCGCCTTCATCGCGGCCGCCTCCACCGGATCGAGCAGGACGTTGCGAAGGGCGTCGACCACGCCTACTGGGCCGTCACTAGATGATCACCTGGACGGTCCCGCCGTCGACGCTCCAGGCGGCGCCGGCGACGTAGGAGGCGCGCTCCGAGCAGAGGAAGACGATCGCGTCGGCGATCTCCTCGACCTCGGCGAGGCGGCCGATCGGTCGCTTGGCGCCGGCTGCCTCGAGCGCGTCGGTCGCGGCTGTCGTGGCCTCCGACCTGCTGCGACTGGTCGAGCAGGCCGCCCTCGGCCATCCAGAGCTCGGACTTGGTCGGGCCCGGGCAGACGGCGTTGACGAGCACCCCGTCGGGGGCGTAGCGGTCGGCGAACAGGCGCGAGAGCGAGAGCTCGGCGGCCTTGGCCACCGAGTACTCGGGCATCAGCGCCGAGGGCCGCTTGGCGGCGGTCGAGCTGACGTTGACGATCCTTCCCCAACCGCGCTCGGCCATCGGCGGCGCCGCGGCGCGCATCGCCCGCAGCGGCGCCATCACGTTCAGCTCCCAGGCCGCGTGCCAGTCCTCGTCGGGCACCTCGTCGATGGGGCGCCACTTGGCCGTGCCGGCGTTGTTGACCAGCACGTCGAGCTGGCCGAAGCTGTCGGTCGCGGCGGCGAGGATTCGCTCGCCGGCATCCGGCTCGGTGACGTCGAGGGCCAGGGGCTCGGCCCGGCCGCCGGCGAGCTCGCACTCTCGCGCCGCCTCGGCGAGCGAGTCGGCGGAGCGGGCCACGAGCAGCACGCTGGCGCCCTCGGCGCAGAGCCGGCGGGCGACCTCGCGGCCGATGCCGCGGCTGGCGCCGGTGATCGCGCAGGCCTTGCCGTCGAGCCCCAGGTCCACGTGACTCCAGACCAGCTCGACCCGGTCCTCGATCGAGATCGCGGTCTCGTGGCGCAGGGCGCGGTGGACCGGGCACTTCCCGGCGATCACCCTGAGGCGCTCGGCCTGCTCGGAGGTCAGCCCCTTCGGCAGTCGCAGCATGACCACGAACGAGCTCGGCACGGGGGAGGAGCCGTACTCCATCTCCACCTCCACCTCGACGTCGCCCAGCTCCCAGCCCTTGCGGTTCGCGTACATCTCCATCGTGATCGCGGTGCAGGCGGCGAGGGTGGCGGCGAGCGCGCGGGTGGGGGAGGGGCCCTGGTTGGCGCCGCCGGACTCCTCCGGCTCGTCGATCACCAGGCGGTGGCCACCCTGGATCTCGACGTCGTGCGTGTATCCCTGGCGGCGTCGGGCCGTGGCCCTAACCATCCCCGGCCTCCGCGGCGCGGCCCTCGAACAGCTCCGGATCGTCGACGTCCGCGAAGCGGGCCATGGCGAAGGCAAGGTCGGAGGCCCGGTTCAAGAAGCGCAGCACGGCCTCCGAGGCGAGCCCGTCGGCCTGCTTCAGGGCGACGACGCGCCGTTCCGCGCGACGGATCATCGTGCGGGCGACGTCGATGTGGGCGGAGAGCGTGGTGCCGCCGGGAAGCACGAACTTCGGCGGTAGGTCGACCCGCTCCATGTAGCGGTCGATGATCGGCTCGAGCCCCTCGACCATCGCGTCGGTGACCCGGCTGACCCCGTCTTGGAGGCGCCCGGCCGCCTCCGGCGCCGTTGCCAGCTCGGCACCGGCCACGAACAGCTGCCGTTGCAGCTCCACCAGGTCGGCGGCGAGCTCCGCGTCGTCGGGGCCGCAGAGCGAACGCGCCACGCCCAGGGCGGCGCCGGCTTCGTCGAGGGCGCCGTAGGCCTCGGTGCGGGCGTCGGTCTTGGCGACCCTGCCGCCGTACCAGAGCGAGGTGGTGCCGTCGTCGCCCTTGCGCGTGTAGATCTTCATCAGCTCAGTGGATTGAACACCACTCCCGTCAGCACCTTCGGGAAGAAGTAGGTGGACTTGGGGGGCATCGTCTCGCCGTGGGCCGCGATCTCGCGCACCTGCTCGACCGGCGTGGGGCGGAGCAGGAAGGCGGCCTGATAGGTGCCCTCGTCGAGCAGGCGCAGCGCTTCGGCGACGCCCTTCGCGTAGCCGAGGCCGCGCTTGGCGGCGATGTCTGCGTCCGAGAGCCCGAGCGTGCGCCTCAGGATCAGCTCTTCGAGGATCACCGCGTCGAGACGCCGGTACGCCTCCGATTGGTCGGCGAGCGCCTCGTCGATCGCGGTGGTGTCCTTGAGGCGGAGGCGAAAGCCGCGACCGTGGTGGGCGTCGATGTAGCCGAAGACGCCCGTGCCGTCGCTGCCGGCGGGGTCGAGCTCGTCCGGGTCCACCTCCTCGAGCTCGAAGTGCTCGCGTATCCCCTCGGCCAGCCGCTCCTGGGCGCCGCGGTCGAGGTCGCTGAGCAGGCGGTGGGTGCCAAAGATCGTCAGGCCGGGGTCCTGGAGCGAGACCAGGCACATGAGCGTGTAGCGATGCGGGCCCTCGCCGCCGATCTGGTCGGCGTAGGTGCGGGAGGTCTCGTAGCGGTGGTGCCCGTCGGCGATCAGGAGCTCGGCGTCGGCCAGCTCCGCGGCGAGCGCCTCGTGGACGGCGGGGTCGGCGACCCGCCAGATGCGATGCACGGTGCCGTCGGAGTCGGTCACCTCGCCCCAGGGCGCGGCGCCCAGCTGGGGCTCGATGTGGCGCCAGGCATCTCCGGGGTGCAGGGCGAAGATCGGCGACAGGTTGTGGCGGGTGGCCTCGGTCAGCCGCAGGCGGTCCTCCTTGGGCCCGGGCTGGGTGCGCTCGTGGGGGCGGACGAGGCCGGGGCCGTATTCGGTCACGCGCACCCGGGCGAGGAACCCGTGGCGGGTGCGCGGGTTGCCGTCGGGCCCCTGGTAGTCCTGGGTCAGCGCCCAGATCGCCGGCTCGCGGTCGGCCGTCAGCACGCCCTGGAGCGTCCAGGCCTCGAGCGTCTCGTCGGCGTGCTCGTACGGGTCGCCGCCGGCCGGCGCCTGCGGCAGGTCGATCTCGACCACGTTCAACGGCGAGCGGGCGAGCAGCTCGGCCCGCAGCCTCGGATCGATGACGTCATAGGGCGGCGCGGTGACGTCCTCGAGCGAGGGGATCGCGCTCAGGTTGTAGTGCAGCGCCTGGAGTGGCCGGACCTCCGCCATCGCGGCGGAACCCTAGCTGTGGCCGGCCCCAAGGCCACCGATTCGTGGTGGAGATCGGGGCGGCCGGATTTGAACCGGCGATCTTCCGGCCCCAAACCGGATGCGATACCAGGCTTCGCTACGCCCCGCGGCAGATCGAGTCTAGCCACTGGTCTTGCGTTCGATCTATCCAGGCTTGCAAACGGGCGCGCAGCATGGTGTCGCTAGTACGCACCGTCAAGACGCCGTGCTTGCTGCGCCAGTTGCGGCCCAAGAGCTTGCCGCTATTTGACTTGCGTTGGATCGCGATCAGCTTGGGGTCGACGCCGAGCCCGAAGCTCCAGAACCTGACGAGATAGTCGGGATCCTGGTCGGCGTGGTACTGGAACGAGTACGTCACCTTGTTCCGAGCGAAACGGCGAATCCAGTAGTCGGCAAGTCGGATTACACGGGGATCCGAGTTGGCGAGCGCGACCACGTTCCGGTTTCGCTTGTACCCCTCACCGATGTACATGCAGACGAAGTCGATGAACGTCGACTGCTGGGCAAGGATCGGGTACTCGGCCCATCCTCGCTGGTACGCGGCGTCGCGCAGGGCCTTGTACTTGGCCACGTTACGGCGCGCGGCCTTCGCCCGGGCCCGCGCGCGAGCTGGGCTGTCGCGGTACTTGATCTCTCGGATCCGGCAGGTCGCGAATCCAGTAGAAGACGGTGGTCTTCGGGAGGGCGAGGCGCTCGGCGATCTCCAGCAGGGAGAGCTTCTGCTTGATGCGAAGCTCGCGGGCCTTGTCCCTCAGATAAGCCGGATGCGCCATCGTGGATCGAACACATGTTCGCACTATGGGCGGACGGAACCACGACCCGATCGGGCGGTGGGGTGCCGCCGGCGGCGCTACGCTCTGGGCGGGCCCCTGTAGCTCAGTTGGATTAGAGCGGCTGCCTTCTAAGCAGCAGGTCGGAGGTTCGAGTCCTCCCGGGGGCATTCGAAGACCCGCCGCAACAGGGCGGGTTTGGCCGCCGCCTCCAAGTGGAATCGCCTACCCGCGTAGCCCGGCGGCTTCCAGGGCACGCTCGCGGTCCGCAAAGACCTTGATGCGAAACGGAGTCCCGTCTCGCATCCAGGCGACGTGGGCGATGCGCTCCTCGACCTCGGCCCCGCTCCCGTAGCCGACGGCAACCGAGCGGATGAAGGCGACGACGGTGTCCCCAGCGTCAAGCAACTCCTCTACCTCGACCCGAAACTCAGCCCAGACGTCAAATCCCGCTTCCAAGAAGGACCGGTACGCCTCGCGGCCGCGGAAGACGCCTTGGTCCGGCAGGCGGTCGGAGACGTCGACCTCGACCTCCGGGTCCATCCCGGCGAGCATCCCGTCGATGTCGCCCCGCTCGTACAGGTCGTAGAGCCGCGCTGCTGCCTCGACGTTCTCCCGCGACACGGTCCGCGCAGTATTCCGCCTCGTCGTTGCTGTGGGATGTCTCGATCCCACGGCACGCAGGCATCATTCGGCGGGCGCTCCTCCCGGTACATTGAGTGGCCCGCGGTGAGCGTAGCTCAGTTGGTAGAGCTCCTGGTTGTGGTCCAGGTGGTCGCGGGTTCAAGTCCCGTCGCTCACCCTCGAAGGCTCCCTGCTGGGGCGCGATTGTCGCTACGCGTGGCGGTAGGCTCGCTTCCGTCATGATTGTCTTCGGTCGTTGGTCTCTTTGGGCGGTCGTCGCCATGGCCACCTTCGTCCTCGCGGCTGCGCTGGTGAGCACAGGAGACTTGGTTTTCGCAGCGGCGCTCGTTGCCGTCGTTGTGATCGGCGCGATCTACTCGCGGCGCGGCAGCTGAATCATCGGAGCGGTCGATAGAGACATGAGCAAGGTCAGAGTCCAGATCACGGTTTCGGCGGACGGCTACGTGGCCGGACCCAACCAGAGCGAGGAGAATCCGCTCGGCGAGGGCGGCGAGAGCCTGCACGACTGGGCCTTCCCCCTCAGGGCCTTCCGCGAGCACCACGGCAGGGAGGGCGGCGAGGTGAATGCGAGCAACGCCGTCCTCGAGGAGGCGCTGGCGAACGTCGGCGCCGAGATCATGGGCCGGGGGAAGTTCGGGGGCGGGCCCGGCCCGTGGGGCGACGATCCCTGGCCCGGATGGTGGGGCGAGGACCCGCCTTTCCACATGCCCGTCTTCGTGCTCACCCACCACGAGCGCGAGCCGCTGACGCTCTCGGACACGACGTTCACCTTCGTCACCGACGGGATCGAGTCGGCCCTGGAGCAGGCCAGGGCGGCGGCCGCCGGCAAGGACGTCACGGTCGGGGGCGGTGCCGACGCCATCAACCAGTTCCTGGCGGCCGGGCTCGTCGACGAGCTCGAGCTGAACGTCGTCCCGCTGGTGCTCGGCGGCGGCGCCCGGCTGTTCGAGGGCGTCGGCCCCGACCTTGCGCTGGAGCAGGTCCGGGCCGTCGAGGCGCCCGGAGTGACTCACCTGAAGTACCGCGTGGCACCTCAGGCGTGAGCGATCACGGCGCTTCGCCGTACTCGTCGTGGCGGTTCCACCACCCATACGGCGGGGTCTGCGGGTAGCCCTCCGGCGAGTCCTCCCACTCCTCCTGGCGCCCGAGGGCCGTGATGTCGAGGTAGGTCCAGGTGCTGCCCATCGCCTCGTCGCCGCGGTTGTCCACGAAGTAGGTGCGGAAGATCCGCTCGCCGTCGCGGAAGAAGGCATTGGTGCCGTGCCACTCGCGGACCCCGAAGTCGGTATCGAAGTCGTCGGTGACCGTGTACCAGGGCATGTCCCAGCCCATCCGCGCCTTCAGGCGCTCGATCTCGGGCTGTGGCGCGCGCGAAGCGAACGCGAGCGTGGTGTCGCGGGCGTTCAGATGAGCGAGGTGGGCGACCTGGTCGGCCACGAACGAGCAGCCGGGGCACCCCTTCTCGGGCCAGCCGTCGACGTCGGGGTCGAAGAAGAAGCGGTAGACGATCAGCTGACGGCGCCCGCCGAAGAGGTCGAGCAGGCTCGCCGGGCCGTCCGGGCCCTCGAAGGCGTACTCCTTCTCCACGGCCATCCTCGGCATCCGCCGGCGTTCGGCGGCCAGCGCATCGCGGGCGCGGGTGAGCTCCTTCTCCTTCACGAGCAGTTCCTCGCGGGCGGCCTCCCACTCCTGCGGCGACACGACCGGCGGCATGTTCATGGCCCTTCCTCCTTCAGGTATTCCTCGGCGAGTTCGCTCCTCACAGTAGACCGCCAGGGCCGGCGAAGATCATCGCCAAGAACGACCGGCCAGCGGCCGCCCAGCAGACCGAGACGACCCATAGCGGCCTGGGTTTTGAACAAGGACGCCCTGAAGAGGGCGCCCGCGCTCTCAGGGCCTTCGACCGCGCTCGACCAGGTAATAGTGGGCGGCGCCGGCGAGGAAGATCGCCGAGGTGCCGAAGTGGAGCAGGGCGTCCGCCTCGTTGTTGGGGAAGTAGAAGAGCCCGGCCGCGACCTGGTTGTCGAGCAGCGCCCAGACGCCGGTGGCGATCAGGCCCCCGGCCGCCGCCACTACGAAGAGCGCCGCCAGACGGGGGCGGGTGGCGACGAGCAGGCCGGGGATCGCCACCAGAAAGCCCGAGAGCGCGTGCCAGCCGTTCATGTCAACGGCGAGGACGCGTTCGGCGGTGGCCGCGTCCCCCGTGGCGAAGTCGGGGTTGACGATCAGGCCGGGGACGCTCCAGACGAGCACCGCGATCGATCCCAGGATCGCCGACCACTGCACGGGGGAGAGCGGCCGCTGGGTCTCGAGCAGCGTGCCGTCGTACCTGTTCGTCGCGTCAGCGGTTGCCATGGGGCCTTTCCTTCTCCGTCTGGTTCGCGTCTCTTGATCTTCCTGCAGGGCCGCTGAGTGTAGGCCCGGCTACATATCCTCGCTCGCGCAGGCCTTGCGATGCCCAGCGCGACCACGATCAAGAGGACCTACTACACGCTCCTGCTGGGGAACACCCTGGCGGCGTCGCTGATCTGGGGCATCAACACGATCTTCCTGCTCGACGCGGGGCTCAACAACTTCGAGGCCTTCGCCGCCAACGCGTTCTTCACCGCCGGCATGGTGTTGTTCGAGGTGCCGACGGGGATCGTCGCCGACATGTGGGGTCGGCGGACCTCCTTCCTGCTGGGGACGGTGACCCTGGCGGTGACGACCGTGCTCTACGTCCTCCTGTGGGAAATCGAGGCCCCGTTCTGGGAGTGGGCCGCGGTCTCGCTGCTGCTGGGCCTCGGCTTCACCTTCTTCTCGGGCGCGACCGAGGCTTGGCTGGTCGACGCGCTCGACGCCGCCCACTTCGAGGGAACGCTGGAGTCTGTCCTGGCTCGCGGGCAGGTGCTCACGGGGGTGGGCATGCTGACCGGGTCGATCGGCGGCGGATATCTGGCCCAGGCGATCAGCCTCGGCGCGCCGTTCGTCCTTCGAGCAGCGGTCCTGGTTGTGATGTTCGCGCTGGCGTTCGCCCTGATGCGGGACATCGGCTTCACGCCCAAGCGGGGCGCCCGCCCGTTGGCCGAGATCAAGGGCATCGCCGCGAACTCGATCGAATACGGCTGGCGCGTGCCCGCCGTCAAGTACCTGATGCTGGCGGCGCCGTTCACGGGCGGCGTCGGCATCTACGTCTTCTACGCCCTCCAGCCGTATCTGCTTGAGCTCTATGGCGATCCGCAGGCCTACGGGATAGCCGGCTTGGTGGCGGCGATCGTCGCCGGGTCACAGATCCTTGGGGGCCTGGCGACTCCGCAGGTTCGCAAGCTGTTCCGGCTGCGCACCTCCGCGCTGCTGGTCGCCGAGGCGCTCAGCGTCCTCAGCCTGGTGCTGATCGGCCTGATCGAGAGCTTCTGGGCCGTGATCGGACTGATCGTTGCCTGGGGCCTCCTGTTCGCCGCGGTGATGCCGATTCGCCAGGCGTATCTCAACGGCATGATCCCGTCGCAGCAACGCGCGACGATCCTCTCCTTCGACTCGCTGATGAGCTCGAGCGGCGGGGTGGTTGCCCAACCGATCCTCGGTCGCGCCGCCGACGTCTGGGGCTATCCCTCGTCCTATCTGCTCTCCGGCGCGATTTCGGCGTGCTCGCTGCCCTTCATCGCCAGGTCGCGGCGGCAGAACGCTCCGGCCGATCTCGGCGATCCGACGACCCCCGCGCTCGCCGTCGCCGACTAGAAACGAGCCGGCGACGCTCGGCGCCAGGTTCGAACCGGGGTGGTAGTTTCCAGTGCCCATGGGGAGGAGGACCGTGGCTGTGGGAGCAGCGCTGATTGCGCTCGCTTTGCCATGCGCCGCGCTCGCAGCCTTTCCGGGCAGCGACCCGACCGAGAGCCCGCGGGCCAACACCCCGAACGACCCCGGCTTCGACCGCTGCGAGGCCGACGACCCCGACCCCCCGTCGGGCGGATGCGACAGCTACTTCGAGGAGCAGTTCGGGTCGTTCGGCTTCCGGCCAGACTCGGCGCAGGAGGCGCCCGGCGTGGAGACCCAGTACGTCAACTGCGCCCAGCTCGACCAGCAGGGCCGGGACGCCAACGTCGATGCCGGGGATCCCGCCTGCTCGCAGATCTCGGGGGTCCGCGCGGACACCGCGTGGAAGTACTCATCCGGGCTCCCGGCGGTGTCGGTCGCCATCCTCGACACCGGGATCCGCTGGCAGGAAGAGGAGCTGGTGGACAAGGTCCGCCTCAACACGGGGGAGCTGCCGCTGCCCAAGCACGCCAACGGGACGGACTGCGCCGCCTACAACTGCAACGGCGACGGCGCCTTCAACGTCAGCGACTACGCCGACGACCCGCGCGTGTCGGACAGCGCCGGCGACGACACCTCGGGCACGGCCGGTCGCCGAACGCCGACGCGATCCTCGACGCCTCCGACCTGATCGCCACCTTCTCGAATGGATCCGACAGCGACGCCAACGGCTATCGCGACGACATCGCCGGCTGGGACTTCTTCGACAACGACAACGACCCCTTCGACGCGTCGAGCTGCTGCAGCGCCGACGGCCACGGGACCGGGCGCGCCCTGGAGGCGCTGGCCGAGACCAACAACGCGGCCGGCGAGACCGGGCTGTGCCCGAAGTGCCAGCTGATGCCGCTGCGGATCTGGGACTCGTTCGTTCCGCCCACCGACAACTGGGCGCTCGCCGTGACCTACGCCGTCGACAACGGCGCGAGCGTGGCGGAGGGGGCGATCGGCGGGCTGACCAACACGCGGTTCGCGCGCAGCGCCGTGCGCTACGCGGACAACAGGGGCATGTCGCTGATGCTCGTCTCGAGCGACATCAACAGCGCCAACCACAACTACCCGACGAACTACGACGAGGCCGTCTATGTCGCCGGCTCGTTCCCCGACACCGCGCCCAACAACACCTGCACCGGTCCCGGCGGCTTGCCGGGGATCGGGGACGTCTTTCCCGATCCGCCGACGAGCTTCCAGGCAGGCTGCCAGCAGTTCCTCGATGCCTTGGGCACCATCGGCGTCACCCCGACCGCACAGCCGTTCACGACGAGCTTCTTCCGCAACTCCAACCTGACCCAGTACGGGGGCAAGGCCGACATCGTCCTGATGGGCTCGACCGGCTCCGAGAACACGGGCCAGGCGGCAGGGGTCGCCGGCCTCCTGGAGTCGTACGCCCGCACCGTCTTCGCCGGCAGCGGGCTCCCGGCGGGGCTGCGAGGCAACGAGACCCGCCAGCTCCTGACCATGACCGCCGAGGACGTGCTGCCCGCGAACACGGGAGTGATCGGGCAGCCCGACAAAGCCAACACGGGCTGGGACTCGCACTTCGGCTACGGGCGGGTCAACATGGCCGCGGCGATGGCCCGGATCCAGTTGAGGCCGGGCCAGCCGATTCCCGCGGGCTGGCGCTGCGGCACCCGGCGCACCTGCATCCCGCCGGAGGCCCAGCTCGACGCGCCGGATTGGTTCTCGCCGATCAACGTCGCGCGGGTGCCGGCGTCCGGCCTCCAGGTCCGGGGCCGCGCGGCCGCCCCGCACGCGGGGGACGTGGGAGCTTGGGTGCTCCAGTACGCCTGCGGTCAGGACGCCGCGGATTCGAGCTTCCAGAACGTTCCCGGCGCCAACGGGACCGGCCCGGTCAACGGCGTCCTGGGAACGCTTTCGAAGTCGCTGCTGACCAGCTTGGCCGACAACTGCAACGGTGAGGTGGCAAACGACGCCGGGCGGCCCGCGGGCGCGGCCGCGGACGGCGCCTGGCCCGCCGATCCCTACCCGAATCCCGACCCCGAGCGCCACGCCTTCCAGATCCGGCTGACCGTCCGCGAGGCGGCCAACCCGGCCAACTTCGGCCGTTACCGCAAGACGCTCTTCGCCTACCGCGACGACGGGAACCTCGCCGGCTGGCCCAAGCCGCTCGGCCCGGGAGCCTCCGCCGCCGCCCACGTCACCGGGTCGGGCGGCGAGACCGCTCCCCGCCTCTACGACGTCGACGGCGACAACAAGCTCGACGTCCTGCTGGCCACCTCGAGCGGCGAGCTCTACGCCTTGCACCACGACGGCACCCCGGTGCAGAGCTTCAACGGCGGGAACCCGGTGATCACCAACCGGATGCGGCTGGAGCAGAGCCACCCCATCGACGCCTCGCTCCCGGCGCCGCGGGAATCGCTTCGCGTTCCCGGCGATCGGCGACGTCGACGGCGATCGCGAGGCGGAGATCGTCGCCACCGCGGGAGAGCACCTCTACGCCTGGAACCTGAACGGCACACGCTCGCCGGGCTTCCCGGTGCGCATCAATCCGTCGTTCTCCGATCCCTGCAACCCCGGCGCTCCCCATCCGTGCTTCGACGCCTCCGACCGTCAGCTCACGGAGCAAAACCATCTCAAGCGCGGCTTCCTCGGCTCACCGGCGCTCGCCGATCTCACCGGCGATCGGCAGCTCGACATCGTCGCGGGGGCGCTCGACCAGCACCTCTACGCCTGGGACGGCAGCGGCGACCCGCTGCCCGGGTTCCCGGTGAAGCTGTCGACGCCCGGCGCGGCGCGGCGCCGAGATCGTCACCTCGCCCGCGATCGCCGAGTTCGACGGGCAACTCCCACGCGAGGTGGTCGTCGCCACGAACGAGGTCGTCCCGGGCGACCCCCAGCCGCCGGGGACAATCTTCGACGTCTTCAACGCCTTCCTCGGCTCGACCACCGGCTCCAATCCCGTGTATGCGGTGAACGGCGACGGGAGCATGGTCAGCGGCTGGCCGGTCCAGGTCGGGGTGCTCGCCGGCGACCTGTTGCCGATGGTCCTCCCCGGGAACGACGCCGCGGTCCTGGACGTCGACGTCGACGGGAAGGACGAGGTCTCCGTTTCCGCGGCGACCTCGCTCTCCGGCCAGGGACCCAAGCTCGTCGACGGCGACGGCATCGACGATCCGCACCTTCGCGGACGCCGCCGCCAACTGCCCCGATCAGGGCGAGGTGGTCAACCTCGCCGACTACCCGTCCATCGGCGATCTCGCCGGGGACGGCACCCCGGACGTGGTCAAGGGCGGGCTGACGCTGAACGGCGTCGCGAACCTCCTCGCCGTGAACCAGAACCTCCCCTTCTGCCACGTCGAGCAGGCCTGGAACCCGGCGACGGGGGCCGCCCTCCCCGGCTATCCGCGCGCCACCGACGACTTCCAGCTTCTCTCGCAGGCCTCGATCGCCCGCGTGGCGGGGGGCGGGCCGCAGCGTCAGGCGCTCGTCGGCACCGGGCTGTACCAGCTTCACGCCTACGGTCCCACCGGGGGGGAGGCGGCGGGGTGGCCCAAGTTCACCGGCGGCTGGACTCAGTCGACGCCCGCGGTGGGCGACGCAGACGGCGACGGCACGCTCGATGTCGCCGCGGTGACGCGCGAGGGCTGGTCGTTCCTGTGGAAAACGTCCGTTCCGACGTGCGGCGACTCCAACAACGAGTGGTGGACCTTCCACCACGACGAGCACGACAGCGCCAACTACCGGTGCGATGGGCGCCCGCCCGCCACTCCCAGGAACCTGGTGGCCAGGCGCAACGCCGGCGGGTCGGTGACCGTGAGCTGGAAGCCAGCCGGGCGACGACTGGCTCTGCGGCAGCCACAGCGGCCAGGCCCGTACCAGGTGCTCGCCTCGAACGCCCCGATCGGCCACCCGAGCGACGGCAGCGTGATTGCGCAACGCGGCCGCCACCGGCGGCCCCGGGCAGGCGGTCTCGAGGACGTTCAGCCGCGCCCAGATCGGACCGCGACGGCACGTTGCGGTGCTCTACCGCGACAACGCGGGCAACTGGGGCCTCGTGCGGAGCACGCCCATCACGGGCTAGCGCCAGCCGCCCAGACCAACCCAGCACTGCGGCATCGGGGCTGGCAGGATGGATAGATGCGCCGCCTGCTGCTGCTTGGGTCCACGGTCGTCTTCCTCGACGTCGTCTTCTACGCGGCGATCACTCCGCTGCTGCCGGACTATGTCGACGACCTGGGGCTGTCCAAGGCGGCGGCCGGCGTGCTGTCCGCGTCCTATGCGGCCGGGACCCTGGCCGCTTCGCTGCCGGCCGGGCTCATGGCGGCGCGGGTGGGTCCGCGGCGAACCCTGGTCGCGGGGCTGCTGCTGCTCGGCGTGGCGAGCCTCGTCTTCGGCTTTGGGCAAGACGTGGTGTTGCTCGACGCCGCCCGCTTCGTCCAGGGGGTGGCCGGGGCCCTGGCCTGGGCCGGAGCGCTGACTTGGCTGATCATGGCCACCCCCGAGGATCGGCGCGGGTCGGTGATCGGGAACGTCCTCGGCATCGCGATCGCGGGAGCTCTGCTCGGGCCCGCCGTCGGAGCGCTCGCTGCGGGGGTTGGCACGGAGCTCGTCTTCTCGTCGGTCCTGGTGTTGACCGTGGCGCTGTCGTTCGCGGCTCTGCGCATACCGGAGCCGGCGCGGGGCGAGCAGCATCGCCTGCGCGAGGTGGGGGCGGCGATCGCCAGCCCCTCGGTGCTGCGCGCGACCTGGTACGTGGCGGCGCCCTCTGCGATGTTCGGCGTGATCGAGGTGCTGGTCCCGCTGCGGATCGACCAGCTCGGCGGCGGCGCCGGCCTGGTCGCCGCCGGCTTCATGGTGGGAGCGGGGCTCGAGGCGTTGCTCGCGCCAATGGCCGGCCGGCTCTCCGACCGGGTCGGCAGGCTTCGCCCGTACACGATGGGGATGCTGGTCTGCGCCGCCGCGATCGCGCTCGTCCCCGCGGCCGAGACGCTCGGCGTGATCCTGGCCGTCCTGATCGCCTGCTCCCTGGGGGCGGGCCTGTGCTTCGCGCCGGCGCTGGCGATGCTGAGCGACTCCGCCGACGCCACCGGCCTGCACCAGGGGCTCGCCGCCGGGCTGATCAACGTGGCATGGGCGTCGGGACAGGTCCTCGGCGGCATCGGCGGCGGCGCCGCGGCCAGCGGGGCCGGTGACGCGCTGCCCTGCCTGCTCGCGGCGGCGCTGCTTCTGGCCACAGTCGCGGCGGCTCGGCAGATGGGGATCAGCACGGGAGCGGTCCGGCCGCATGAGGCGCCTGAAGTAGCCAATCTGCGAGTGAACGTCCCTCATACCCCCTATAGGCACATTCCGGGACGTTGACGGGTTACGGCTCCTGGAGCACCGACAGCACGTTGCCGGCCGGGTCCTTGAACCAGGCGATTGACGGCCCCGGGCCGCGAGCGATGCCCTTCTCGTCCTGTTCGAAGCTGTCATAGCGCTCGAAGCGCACCCCCCGCGCCGCCAGCTCGTCGACTGCTTTGTCGATGTCCTCCACCGGGAAGTTCAGGATCGTGTAGCTGGCCGGCGTGCAGTCCGGCTGCTCGTAGACCAAGGTCGGCCGGTCACCGGCGAGGTCGAGCGACATCAGGCCGCCTTCCTCGGAGACGTCCGACGTCCTCAGCCCGAGCGTCTGGCCGTAGAACTCCCGGGCCTGTGCGAGGTCGTCCACGGCGAAGCCGCTGTATGCCTTGGTGTCCGCGAGCATGGCTAGCTCCTCTCCTCGTCGTTTGCTTCCAGTCAGTCCACGCGGTCGGGCAGGCCGAACCGCTCGAAGAAGTCGACGAACCTCTCGGGGACGATGGCCTCCTCCGGCCAGCGCCGGTAGGCATCGAGGTCGCGAGAGTCCGTCGCCCGGCAGATGAACGCGGTGACGTCGCTGATCCGCCGATCGCGAACGGTGAGCACGTTGAGCGCGAACGGGAGGTGGGCTCCCGCCGCCTCGTCCCAGCAGTAGAAGGCGAGCGCCGGTTGAGCGCTGGCGGGCACGTAGACGTGGCGCCAGCGCCAGTCGCCGGACAGCGGCCCGACGCCGAAGAACTTGGTCAGCTGCTCGCGACCCTTGTGCCAGCTCGGAGCCGGCGGCATCGAGAAGCAGGCGTCGTCGGTCAGCATCGCGACCACCGCGTCGATGTCGCCGCGGTCCCACGCGTCCACGTAGCCCTGCACGACCTCGCGTACGCCGTCGTCGCCGAGCGAGCGCATCGTCGCCTGCTGGCTCAGCTCGGGCGTGCGCTCGTCGACCGCCTTGCGGGCGCGCTGCAGGGCGCTGTTCACCGACGCCGTGCTCGTCTCCAGCGTCTCCGCGACCTCCTTGGCGGAGAAGCCCAGCACCTCCCGCAGGATCAGGACCGCCCGCTGCGTGGCCGGCAGGTGCTGAAGCGCGGCGATGAAGGCGAGCTCCACCGCCTCCCGCTGCTCGTAGCGCGCCTCGGGCGTCGCATAGCCGCCCTCGAGGCCCAGGGCCTCGTCGGGGTAGGGCTCGACCCAGACCGACTCGGCGAGGGGCAGGTGGGGGCCGTCGTGGGGATCGATCGGCGGCCCGTAGTCGACCGGCAGCACGCGCTTGGGCCGCTTCTCGATCGCGTCGAGCGCGGTGTTGGTCGCGATCCGGTAGAGCCAGGAGCGAAGCGAGCTTCGCCCCGCGAACTTGGGCAGGCCTCGCCAGGCTCTGAGCAGCGCCTCCTGGAGCGCGTCCTCGGCATCGTGGACCGAGCCGAGCATCCGGTAGCAGTGCGCGTGGAGCTCGCCGCGATGGGGTTCGACAAGGCGCTGGTAGGCACCCTCGTCGCCGCCCTGGGCAGCCTCGAGCAGCTCTCGATCCTGCGCGGTTGGACTTGTGGGAGCGGCGCTCATCCTCGCAGGAGATTAGACCGGTCCGATGACCCCGAACTCATCGCTCCCACCGATTAGTCCGAGGATCGCCGCCGGTCTAAGGGGGCGGGATCCGATGCGAGCCACCTCGAAACCAGTCGTCCACCTGGAGCTGCACACCGGCGACCTGCCGCGCGCCTGCGGCTTCTACACCCGGGTATGTGGCTGGCGCCCCGAGCGGATCGACGCCGGCGGCGGAACGTACTGGGCGCTCGGGCTGGGCGCGGGGTTCGGCGGCGGCATCGTCGAATGCGATACCGAGAACCCGCTTTGGCTACCGTACGTGAAGGTCGCCGAGATCGCCGAGGTCACGGAGCGGGCGCGCCAACTCGGCGGCTCCGTGCTGCTGGAGCCCCGCGAGGGACCAGCCGGCTGGCGGAGCGTCGTTGCCGCCCCCGCCGGCGCGGAGGTCGCCTTCTGGCAGCCGAAGGAGAAGCACTGACGCAGAAGGAGGCGAATGCGATGAGCGAGCAAATCTCAGGCACCGACAAGAACCGCTGGATCGCCCTCTACGTGCTCTGCGCCGGGATGTTGATGATCGTCCTCGACATCACCATCGTGAACGTGGCGCTCCCTTCCATCCAGGATGACCTCGGCTTCTCGCAGTCGAGCCTCGCTTGGGTGGTGAACGCCTACCTGATCGCGTTCGGCGGCCTACTCTTGCTCTCCGGGCGCTTCGGCGACCTCCTCGGCCGCAAGAGCATGTTCTTGGCCGGCCTCGGCGTCTTCACGGTCGCCTCGCTCCTTTGCGGCTTGGCGCAGAGCCAGGAGATGCTCGTCGCGGCCCGCTTCATCCAAGGAGTTGGCGGCGCGATGACCTCTGCCGTGATCCTCGGCATGATCGTGACGATGTTCCCCGAGCCGCGCGAGCAGGCGAAGGCCATCGGCGTCTATGCCTTTGTGGCATCCGGTGGCGGCTCGGTCGGCCTGCTCGCGGGGGGTCTGTTGACCGATGCGATCAACTGGCACTGGATCTTCTTCGTCAACATCCCAATCGCGATCGCCACTGCGATCTTGGCTGTGCGACTGCTCCAGCGCGACAAGGGCATCGGCTTCGGGAAGGGAGCCGACATCGCGGGCGCGGTCCTGATCACGAGCTCGTTGATGCTCGGCGTCTACACGATCGTCTCCCCGGCGGCCGAGCACGGCTGGGGCTCGGCCGCAGCAATTGGGTTCGGCGCCGGCTCGCTCCTGCTGCTCGCTGCGTTCGTGGTGCGCGAGGCGCGGACGGACAACCCAATCATGCCACTGCGGATCTTCCGCTCGCGAAACGTCTCCGGGGCGAACGTGGTCCAGGCGCTCTCGGTCGCGGGGATGTTCGGGATGTTCTTCCTTGGGTCCCTGTACCTACAGCGGGTGCTCGGCTACGAGGCACTGGAAATCGGCCTTGCGTTCCTGCCGGTGACGCTCGTGATGGGGACGCTCTCGATCCGATACGCGGAGCCGCTGATCATGCGCTTTGGCGCCAAGAAGACGCTGCTCCCCGGGATGAGTCTCATTGCTGTCGGGCTCGTCCTCTTCACGCGTGCCCCAGTGGACGGCAGTTACGTGGAGCACGTCCTGCCGCCGATGATCCTGTTCGGCCTTGGCGCCGGCCTCTTTTTCCCGCGCTGATGACCCTGGCGATGTCGGGCGCCACCCAGAGTGATGCGGGCCTCGCCTCCGGCCTCGTCAACACCTCCGCGCAGGTGGGCGGTGCGCTGGGGCTTGCCGTGCTCGCGACCCTGTCGGCGTCGCGCAGTGACAATCTGATTGATGGCGGAGAGGCCACCGCCTCCGCGTTGACCAGCGGATACCACTTGGCGTTCCTGATCGGGGCCGGCCTCGTGGTGGCGGCCGTCGTCGTCGCCGCGACGGTCCTCCAACCGGAGGAGCAGGCCGAGGCGGAGATGGCGACCAAGTCCGAGCGAGCCGGCGCGGAGCCGGCCTACTCCGAGGCCGCGTGATCCTGGCCCGGATGCTCGACTCTGCCCACGCCCGCTTGGTGCTGCGGCGTGTGCGCTCGGTTCCCGCCGGCTTTGTGACGACCTACGGCGACCTGTGTCCCACGGCGCCTCGCTTCGCCGGTGCTGTGATGGCGGCCTGCGAGGACCCTGACGTTCCATGGCAGCGAGTCGTGCGGGCGGACGGGTCCCTGGCCAAGGGAGCGCGTCAACGGCGGCTGCTCGAAGCCGAGGGGATCCCGTTCCGAGGCGCGAGGGTGAACATGGAGCTTGCCTGGTTCTCGATCGAGGACGCCACCGGGGAGCGCTGATCAGCGGGCCATCGTGGCGCGTCCAGAATGCGCGCCGCCACTGGCAGTCTGCGCCGTTGCGCCAGACATGGTTCCCTCGTTGAGCAACTCCACCAGGCAGCCGGCAGCCTCGGGATCGAACTGCCTCTCTGCCTGCTCCAGCAACTCCTGGGCGGCCTGCTCGAGGCTCATTGCCTCGCGATAGGCGCGGGCGGTCGTCATCGCGTCCATGGCGTCGGCGACCCCGACTATGCGGCTGGGCAGCGGGATCCCCTCGCCGGCCAGCCCGTCCGGATAGCCCTCACCGTCCCAGCGCTCGTGGTGGTGGCGGATCCAGGTGGCGATCTCGGCCATGCCGAGGGCGCGCACCATTCGCTCACCCTCCTCAGGGTGGCGCTGGACGAGAACGGATTCGGCCTCGGTCAGGGCGGTCGGCTTCAGGAGCACCCGGTCGGGGACGGCGATCTTGCCGACGTCGTGCAGGGTGCCGGCGACCGCGATTTGCTCGATGTACTCGATCGGAAGCCCGATGCGCACGGCAATCGCCGTGGCGTAGACGGCCACCCGCTCGGAGTGGTTGCGCGTGTAGCGGTCCTTGGCGTCCACGGCCAGCGCCAGGGCATGAATCGTGCGGATTGAACCTGCGTCCTCCTTCATTGCCCTTGCCACTTGTGCGTATTCGAGGGTTTTCCTTTTTTCGAATGCGCGATTGCTGTGGTTCAAATGGCAATCGCTAGCCTGAAACGGGTGAGCGTCAGGGCTGGGCCGTACACGTTTTCGCACGTCACCTACGACCCGTCCAGCGACGTGCTCTACGCCGCGATTGACCTTCCCGCGCCAGGCACCAGGACACCAACGCCCGAGTCCCACTACCTGCGCTTCGACGGCAAGGGCCGGTTCTCGGGGATCATCCTCATGAGCCCTCGCGCGCAGCTCGAGCGCGAGGGTGGCGTCTACGTCAGCCTTCCCGAGGGGAGCCGAGTCCGGGTCCAGGGCATCGAGGCGTTGATCGTCGAGGCGGATGCGGATTAGCGGACCTCGGCGGCGGCGCCTCACGTTTTCCATGCCCGACTCGTTTCTGTAGTTGCATGAGCGCCATGGCCCACGCATTGCCCCCGTTCCAGGCGTTCCTCGACGAGCACCTGGAGCCCGTCGGCGCCTTTCTGCGCGGGATGGTGGGCCCGAACGACGCCGAGGACTGCCTTCAGGAGACCTTTTTGGCCGCGTTGCGGGCCTATCCGCGCGCCGAGCCGCGCAACTTGCGAGCCTGGGTCCTGACCATCGCGCGCCGCAAGGCAATCGACCATCACCGATCCCGGGCAGGCCGGGCCAAGCCCGTGGCTGAGCCCCAGGAGCTGATCGACCGCCAGGGCGGCCGGGCGCGGGCGGAGGCTCGGCGGACGGACCGCTCGGGATGAGCCCCCGGCACAGCGAGATCTGGGCCGCGGTGGCCGAGCTTCCCGCGGGTCAGCGCGCCGCGGTGGTGCTGAGGTTCGCCGTCGATCTCCGCTACCGGGAGGTGGGCGCGGCTCTGGGGACGTCGGAGGAGGCGGCGCGGCAGAGCGTCCACGAGGCATTGACGAAGCTGCGCGCGAGCGCGGCGGAGCTGAAGGAGATGGCGAGATGAGCGAGTTCGTCGACCGGCTGGCGGCCAGGGCCAACGAGGAGGGCCTCGTTGACCTCGCCTACGCAACAGTGGACACCCCGCTCGGCACGGGCTTGGTGGCGGCCACGCCCAAGGGCCTGGTGCGGGTTGCGCTTCCCAACGAGCGGACCGAGGAGGTGCTCGCCCGCCTGGCCGAGGACGTCTCGCCGCGGGTGCTCGAGTTCCCCGCCCGCCTCGACCAGGTGCGCCGCGAGCTGGACGAGTACTTCGAGGGCAGGCGGGACCGCTTCGAGCTGCCGCTCGACTGGCGGCTCAGCCACCCCGGGTTCTACAGGCGCGTGCTCCGGGCCACCGCGCGGGTGCCGTTCGGCGAGATGATCACCTACGGCGAGGCCGCCCAGCGGGCCGGCAACCGCCGCGCCTCCCGGGCGGCGGGCACTGCCCTGGGATCGAACCCGATCCCGATCGTGGTGCCCTGTCACCGGGTGATTCGCGCCGGCGGCGAGATCGGAAACTATGGCGGCGGCCCGGAGATGAAGCGCTTCCTGCTGAAGCTGGAGGGTGCCCTGTAAGCTGCGGCCATGGTCGCAGTGATCGTCATCGTCGCCCTGGTCGTCCTCCTGGTGCTGATCTTCATCGGGATCAACAACTCGATGATCGGGGCACGGAACAGCGTGGACGAGGCCTGGTCCGGCATCGACGTGCAGCTGAAGCGCCGCCACGACCTGGTGCCGAACCTGGTGGAGACCGTGAAGGGCTACGCGACCCACGAGCGCGAGACCTTCGAGAAGGTGACCGAGGCCCGGGCCGAGGCCATGAAGGCGCAGGGCCCCGCCGAGGCGAGCGCCGCCGAGGGCCGGCTCAGCGCCATGCTCGGTGACCTTCGCGCGATCTCCGAGAACTACCCGGACCTTCGCGCCACGGAGAACTTCCAGCAGCTCCAGCGGGAGCTGACCGAGCTCGAGGACGAGATCCAGGCGGCGCGCCGGATCTACAACTCGAACGTGCAGACCTACAACACCAAGATTCAGGTGTTCCCGAACTCGGCCGTCGCCTCGATGCGGAACTTCGAAGAGAGGGAGTTCTTCGAGATCACGGACGACGCCGAGCGCGAGCCGGCCCGGGTCAGCTTCAGCTAGCCGTCGGCTCCGACTTCAGCTAGCCGTCGGCTCCGAGGACTCACTCAGCACGGCGTCCTGATCCGGGCCCGCGAATCGACCACCGCGAAGGCGGTTCCGGGGACCGTCTTCAATCGGTTCAGGTCGGCGTCCTTCCAGCGCTTCGAGCTCGCGCCGGTGATGAACCAGTTCGACCCGCTGCCACCGTTGTCGGCGTTGATGATTCCGTAGTGGAAGAGCGCCCGGAAGATCACCCGCGACTGGCTGCCGCGGGGAAAGCGGCGCAGGTTGCGCTCGAAGTAGGCGCGCCGCAGCCGCAGGCGAAGCCCCATCGGCGGCAGGTCGGGATGGCATTGGCTCGAGGCGTAGTGGGTGGCGGGATGGATGTAGGCGCGACGTGTCTCGGCGAAGGTGGCCCGGATCGCGTGGCGGACGTGGCCCGCACGGACCTCGCCGTAGCGGACCAGCCCGGGAAGGATCGGCAGGCCCGCCGCGTCGGCCGAGGTCCAGCCTTCGTGGCGAAGCCGCTTCGAGCGGAGGTCGAAGCGGGCGGTCGAACCCGCGTTCCAGCGGTGGCCGGGGCCGCCGACGTAGCGGGCGTCGAAGATCTCGAACAGGTCGCAACGGTGACGCTGGAGGACCAGGACGTGGCGGTCAGAGCCGTTCTCGACTGGCGCCCTGGGCGGGATCGGGGCACGCCCGAAGTCGCTCTCGGCCGGGTAGCCGGTCACGTTCACCCGGACCCGGCGCTGGTGCCGGCCAACCGTGGTGAAGGGGATCCCGTAGCGGCCATTTCCCCCGAAGTCGGGGTGCACCACCTGGTTGCCGCCGAGGCTGGTGATCCGGGCCACGTAGTCGCTCGAGTTGCGGTCGATCGGGGCCCGCGAGACCCTCTGGTTCCAGGCGGTCTGGTTCGCGGCCGAGCGCGCCGTGAGGGGCCCCTTGAAGGCGGGAAAGACCCTGCAGCCGCCGATCTTCGGCGGCTGAGCGGCCTGCGCGGGCGCGGCTCCGAGCCCGAGGCCGCAGAGGACGACGGTCACCGCTCCGATGCACCAGCGAGGCCTGTATCGACGCACCCTCACGCATTCGCTATCGGCCTGCCGGCGACCTTCAATAGTCGGCTCGCGGCCGGCATGGACGGCTTATTGCCGCATACCGGCAGAAAACCGCCGAGTGGCAGGTGAAGAGCGCGGGGCGTGCGGGGTTGAGCGGCAGGAACGCGGGCGTGGCTGGTGAATCGGGCAACCGACACCTGTCCGCCCGGGCACGCCCTCAGCGGCGTCCACGCCGGCCAACGCCCGCACCGCCAGCGCCATGATCGTCGACTGCGCCTACTACGAGGACCGCAAGCGCCAGCACGAGGGTCCGATCGACCTGGACCGGGCCCTGGAGTGCCTGAAGGGCGGCCAGGGATTCGTCTGGCTGGGGATGCTGGAGCCGACCCCGGAGGAGCTGGCTGAGGCAGGCCGTGCGTTCGACCTTCCCAAGCTGGCCGTGGAGGACACCGTCCACGCACATCAGCGTCCGAAGCTCGAGGAGTACGAGGGCCACTTCTTCATCGTCTTGAAGACCGCCCGCTACGACGAGGCCGAGGAGCGGGTCCACTTCGGCGAGATCCACATCTTCCTCGGACGCGGCTACGCGATCACGGTCCGTCACGGCGAGGCGAGCGACCTGAAGCCCGCCCGCCAGCGGCTCGAGGGGCAGTACGCGGAGCTCCTCGACGCGGGGCCCGCGGCGGTCGCCTGGGCGGTGCTGGACCAGGTGGTCGACGACTACGAGCCCGTCACCGCGGGAATCGACGACGACATCGAGGAGGTGGAGGAGGAGGTGTTCGCGAGCAAGGGCGACTCGAGCCAGCGCATCTACTTCCTGAAGCGCGAGGTGATCGAGTTCCACCGCTCCGTGTTCCCCCTGCTCGCGCCGCTGGAGGCGCTCGAGCACGGCGCCTACCCGCTGATGCCGGACGGGCTTCGCCGCTACTTCCGCGACGTCGCCGACCATTCCCGGCGGGTCGACGAGCAGATCCACTCGCAGCGAGAGCTCTTGACCAGCATTCTCGAGGCCAACCTGTCGCTGATCGGCGTGCAGCAGAACAAGGCCGTGCAGGCGATCTCGGCCTGGGCGGCGATCATCGCCGTGCCCACCTTCCTGGCCAGCATCTGGGGGATGAACTTCGAGCACATGCCGGAGCTTCGGCTGGCGGTCGGCTACCCCCTGGCGCTGGTCGTGATGCTTGCCTCGACGCTCGCTCCTTCACCGCTTCTTCAAGCGGATCAAGTGGCTCTAACCTAGACCGCGTGCAACTCCCGGTCGCCCACGTGGAGGGGGCGTTCGAGCCGCTGCAGGTCGCGCCCGTGCTGGTGGTGGCGGCGCTCTATGCCGTCCGCGCCCGCTCGCTGGCGCTGGGTGGCCGGCCGGTGCCCGTCTGGCGCCAGGCCAGCTTCGCCCTGGGGCTCCTGCTCATCCTGATCGCGTTGGTCTCGCCGCTCGCGGCGCTCGACTACGAGCTGCTGTGGGCCCACATGGCCCAGCACCTTCTGCTGGCGGACCTCGGTGCGCTCGGAATCGTGCTGGGCCTCACCGGGCCGCTGCTTCAGCCGCTCCTCGCCACTCGGGGCCTCGGCTGGCTGCGCGCGCTGAGCCAGCCGGCCGTGGCGTTGCCTCTCTGGCTCGCCAACCTCTACCTGTGGCACGTTCCGGGCTTGTACCAGGCGGCGATCACGAGCCCGGCGCTGCACGCCCTGGAGCATTTCTGCTTCGTCGGCTTCGGGATCGCCATGTGGATGGCCTTGCTGGGCCCGCTGCCGAAGCCCGAGTGGTTCGGTAACGGCGCCCGCCTGGTCTACGTGGTCGTGGTCCGGCTGGGCGGCGCCGTGCTCGCCAACGTGCTGCTGTGGGCCGGGTCTCCGCTCTATCCCGACTACGCGGCGGGTGAGGCGACGCACGGGATCTCGCCGCTGGCCGACCAGGGCGCCGCAGGCGTCGTGATGATGGTCGAGCAGGGTCTCGTGACCATGGGCCTGTTCGCCTGGCTCTTCTTCCGCGCCGCGCAGCAGAGCGACGAGCGCCAGGCCCTGCTCGACCTGGCGGCGGAGCGCGGGGTGCCGCTGGACGAAGCCCGTGCCGCGCGGGCGGTGGCCGCCGGCCAGGGCGAGCTGCTCCGGGAGCGGATCGCCGGTGAGTAGGGTGCGCGATCGCTTCCTCGCCTGGCTCGTGACGGGACCGGTCGGGAGGTTCCTTGCATTCCTCCTCGACTTCATGGCCGCCGTGGTCCGCGGGGCGACCAATAAGCTCAGGCGGCGATGAAGACTTCCGTCACCGAGCTGGGCGACTCGCGCGTTCGCGTCGAGGTGGGAATCGAGGCCGACGCCGTCGAGGATCGGCTGGAGCGCGCCGCCCACACCATCGCCCGCGACATGCGCATGCCCGGCTTTCGCAAGGGCAAGGTCCCGCCACAGCTCGTGATCCAGCGCGTTGGACGGGAGGCGGTGCTGGAGCAGGCGCTCCGCGACTCGCTCCCGGAGTGGTATGAGCGGGCGCTGCTGGACACCGGCATCGCCCCCGTCGGCGACCCCGAGTTGAACGTCACCTCGCTTCCGGGCGCCGGCGAGGAGCTCTCCTTCTCGATTGAGGTGGCGGTGCGGCCCGGGGCCAAGCTCGGCGAGTACAAGGGGCTGGAGGTGGGCAGGGCTGAGGTCGAGGTCCCGGACGAGGCGGTCCAGGCCGAGCTCGATCGTCTGCGCGAGGGGTTCGCGAGCCTGGACCCGGTGGGTCGCCCCGCCGCCGCCGGCGACCCGGTCGTGATCGACTACTCCGGGACCATCGACGGCGAGGCGTTCGAGGGCTCGGAGGGCACGGACCTGATGGTCGAGCTGGGAGCCGAGAGCCTGCTGCCCGAGTTCGACCGGGCGCTCGCCGGCGCCGCGGCCGGGGACCAGGTGACGGTGGAGGTCCGATTCGCGGACGACCACCGGCCCGAGAGCCTGGCGGGCAAGCAGGCGAGCTTCGCGGTCACGGTGAAGGAGGTCCGGGAGAAGAAGCTCCCAGATCTAGATGACGAGTTCGCGGCCGAGGCGTCGGAGTTCGAGACGCTCGACGAGCTTCGCGACGAGCTCCGCCGGCGGATCGCCGCCGCGCTCGAGAGCCGGACCGAGGCGGAGTTCCGCGAGGCCGCAGTCGACGCTGCGGCCGACGGCGCCCAGATCGAGCTGCCGAAGGAGTTGATCCATGCCCGCGCCCACGAGATGTGGGAGCGGTTCGAGCGCTCGCTGTCCTCGCGAGGCGCAGACGCCGAGGCCTTCCTTCAGATGCAGGACAAGACGCGCGAGCAGGCGATCACCGACCTGGAGTCCGACGCCGAGCGGGCGCTGCGTCGCGAGGCCACCCTGGCGGCGGTCGCCGAGTCCGAGGGCATCGAAGTCTCGGACGAGGAGCTGCTGGAGGCGCTCCAACCGGGGGAAGAGGGGGAGGCCCCGGAGCGGCTGCTGGAGCGCCTTCGGGCCAACGGCCGCGACGCGCTGCTTCGCTCCGAGCTTCGGCTGCGCAAGGCGGCCGAGCTGATCGCCGGCTCGGCCAAGCCGATCCCGCAGGGGCAGGCCGCCGCCCGCGAGAAGCTGTGGACGCCCGAGAAGGAGACGTCAGAGGGCGGCGATGCCGGCCTCTGGACCCCGGGCGAGGATCGCTAACCCGCGCGGGCCGGCTTGGCCGCTTTTATAGACTGCTCGCGCGATGAGTCCCCTTGTCCCCATGGTCGTGGAGCAGACCTCGCGCGGCGAGCGCGCCTTCGACATCTACTCGCGCCTGCTCAACGAGCGGATCGTCTTCCTGGGGACACCGGTGAGCGAGGACATCGCCAACCTGGTCGTCGCCCAGCTCATCCACCTGGAGTCCGAGGATCCCGACAAGGACATCTCGATGTACATCAACTCGCCGGGCGGCTCGGTGTACGCGGGCCTCGCGATCTACGACACGGTTCAGTACATAAAGCCCGACGTGCAGACGATCTGCTGCGGGGTGGCGATGAGCATGGGCGCGCTGCTGCTCGCCGGCGGCGCCAAAGGCAAGCGGATGGCGCTGCCGAACTCGAAGATCCTGATCCACCAGGTCTCAGGCGGCTTCCAGGGCCCGGCCGCGGACATCGAGATCCACGCCAAGGAGATCATCGAAGTCCGCCAGCGCCTCGACGAGATCATCGCCAAGCACACCGAGCACCCGGTCGAGAAGGTCGCCAAGGACACCGAGCGCGACTACTTCATGAGCGCGGAAGAGGCCAGGGAGTACAACATCGTCGACCGGGTGATCGAGCACCACTGACGATCACCCCGCGGGGTTTGGTCAGTCGCCGTGCTCCGCGCTCCAGTGGACCTTGCCCGTGTGGCAGTTGGTCGCGCCGCCTCCGAAGTTGCCGCTGACGCGCAGGATGCCCCGGGCGTTCTGGTCGTCATTCCGGAACCTGCCGCGAATGCGCAGATGCTTGCGACCGTTCGCGGAGGTGAACTTGCCGCCGAACTTGTGCTCGTCGTTCACCCTCATCGCCGGTGGAGGGGAGCCGGCGTCACCCACTGTTGAGGAGCCGTTGTCGCACTCCATCGGGACGCCGCTGAAGACGAACCTCTTGACCTTGATCGTTTCTCCGTCGCGCACCTTGGTCACGAACCTGAGCGTCGCCGCCCTCCCGCACCGTGCCGTGGTAATGCCGAATGGCGGCAACCGCGACGGCCGCGAACACCAGTGTGCCGACGAGGCCTGCACCGATGACTATGCGCTTCACTCGTCCCTCCATCTGCCCCGGCTCGAGCCTCCCCCGAACCTGTTCGGCGCGCACCTTACCGGGCACGGCGATTTGCAACGCCGCCCGCACGGTGCAGGGACGCGCGTCCCCACCTAGTAACAACCAGAATCCAAGCCGGCGCCGCTCGTGTCGTAACCTGCGGTGGGTGACGGTCCGGCGTAGTCGTTGAAGGGAGAACAGCGGTGGCACGCCCAACCGACTCCAACGAGCAGCTTCTCTGCAGCTTCTGCGGGAAGTCGCAGCGCCAAGTCAAGAAGCTGATCGCCGGGCCCGGGGTCTACATCTGCGATGAGTGCATCGATCTCTGCAACGAGATCATCGACGAGGAGCTCGCTCCGCCGCCCAGCTTCGAGCTCGAGAGCCTGCCGAAGCCGAAGGAGATCCACGACGTCCTGAACGAGTACGTGGTCGGCCAGGAGACGGCCAAGCGGGCGCTCTCCGTCGCCGTCTACAACCACTACAAGCGCGTCCAGATGGCGAACAACGCCGACGAGGAGGTCGAGCTCCAGAAGTCCAACATCCTCCTGCTCGGGCCGACCGGCTGCGGCAAGACGCTGCTGGCCCAGACCCTGGCCCGAATCCTCAACGTCCCCTTCGCGATCGCCGACGCCACCGCCCTGACCGAAGCCGGCTACGTGGGCGAGGACGTCGAGAACATCCTCCTGAAGTTGATCCAGGCGGCCGACTTCGACGTCAAGAAGGCCGAGACGGGGATCATCTACATCGACGAGGTGGACAAGATCGCCCGCAAGGCGGACAACCCCTCGATCACCCGCGACGTCTCCGGCGAGGGAGTCCAGCAGGCGTTGCTGAAGATCCTCGAGGGCACCACCGCTTCGGTGCCGCCGCAGGGTGGGCGCAAGCACCCGCACCAGGAGTTCCTGACCATCGACACCACGAACATCCTGTTCATCTGCGGCGGCTCGTTCGCCAACCTCGACAAGCTGATCGAGCGGCGAATCGGGCACAAGGGGGTCGGCTTCGGCGCCTCGATTCGCTCCCGTGACGAAAAGGACACCGGGGACCTGTTCGAGCAGGTCCTGCCCGAGGACCTGATGGAGTACGGCCTGATCCCCGAGTTCATCGGCCGCCTGCCTGTGGTCGCGGCGATCCACCAGCTGACTCGCGACGACCTGATCACGATCCTCACCGAGCCGCGCAACGCGCTCACCCGCCAGTTCGAGCGCTTCTTCGAGTTCGACGAGATCGAGCTCGTGTTCGCCTCGGACTCGCTGGGCGCGATCTCGGACAAGGCGCTCGAGCGCGAAGTCGGCGCCCGCGGCCTGCGCTCGATCCTCGAGGAGACGCTGCTCGACGTGCAATTCGAGCTCCCCTCACGCCGCGACGTGCGCAAGTGCGTGGTCACCAAGGAGACGATCCAGCGAGGGCTGGCGCCGACGCTGGTCACGGAGGCGGCCGAGGACGAGCCGGTGGCGCTGGACGAGCTGGAGGAAGAGTCGGCCTGATCCCGCGCAGGCAGCACGAGCCGCTGCCTGAATAACATCGGCGCCTCGATGGACGCGGAGCGCCGCGCACGGCTCGAGGCCACCACCCGCTACGAGCCCTCGGAGGTCGAGGGCCGGATCCTCGAGCGCTGGCTCGAGGGC
Organism: uncultured Actinomycetes bacterium; assembly: GCA_963824865.1. Classification (GTDB taxonomy): domain Bacteria; phylum Actinomycetota; class Thermoleophilia; order Solirubrobacterales; family 70-9; genus AC-56. The sequence goes on from CAWGQQ010000004.1 coordinate 247,607, forward strand.
GGCTACTTCCATCCGCCGGCCGAGGGAGCCGCCGCCGACAACTTCTCGGTCGCGATCCCGCCGCCGAACGTGACCGGCGCCCTGCACATGGGCCACGCCCTGAACAGCACGATCCAGGATGCGCTGGTCCGACTCAACCGGATGCGGGGCCGGAACACCCTGTGGGCGCTCGGCACCGACCACGCGAGCATCGCGGTGCACGCCGTGCTCGAGAAGGAGCTGCGGGCGGAGGGCACGTCGGGGCACGAGCTCGGCCGCGAAGCCTTCCTCGAGCGAGCCTGGGAGTGGAAGCAGAAGTACGGGTCGCAGATCGTCGAGCAGCTGAAGCGGCTTGGCGCCTCATGCGACTACGAGCGGGAGCGCTTCACCCTCGACGACGGCTACGTGCGCGCCGTCTATCGGGTCTTCGTCAGCCTCCATGAGAAGGGCCACATTTACCGCGACACCTACATGGTCAACTGGGACGTCGGCTCGCGCTCCGTGATCTCCGATCTCGAGGTCGAGAATCGCGAGGTTGAGGACACGCTCTACGCGATCGACTATCCGATCGAGGACTCCGACGAGGTGCTCACGGTGGCGACCGTTCGGCCGGAGACGATGCTGGCCGACACCGCCGTCGCCGTGAACCCGGCCGATGAGCGCTACCGGGACTTGATCGGCCGGCATTGCGTCTTGCCGCTGGTTGGCCGCCGCCTGCCGGTGATCGCCGACGAGCACGTGGATCCCGAGTTCGGGACCGGCGCGCTGAAGATCACCCCAGGACACGACCCGAACGACTTCGAGATCGGTCGCGCCCACGGCCTCGACGAGGTGACCGTGATCGGCGAGGACGGACGGATGACCGCCGACGCGGGCGAGCGGTTCGCCGGCCTGACGACCGAGGAGGCGAAGGAGGCGGTGCTGGCAGCGCTTCGCGAGCAGGGGTTGGTCCGGGGAGAGGAGCCGTATGTGCACTCCGTGCCCTATTCACACCGCTCGGGCGAGCGAATCGAGCCTTTGATCTCGCTGCAGTGGTTCTGCCGCATGGAGGAGCTGGCGAAGCCTGCGACGGAGGTCGTCGAGCGCGGGCAGGTGCGCTTCGTCCCGGAGCGCTGGAAGCTGGTCTATCTCGACTGGATGTACCGGCTGCGCCCCTGGTGCATCTCGCGGCAGCTTTGGTGGGGGCACCGGCTGCCGGTCTGGTACTGCGACGCCTGCGAGGAGACCTACGTTGCAGAGGCGGCGCCGGAGCGTTGCGGAGCCTGCGAAGGCGAGCTGCGCCAGGACGAGGACGTGCTGGATACATGGTTCAGCTCCGCCTTGTGGCCGTTCGGGGTCCTCGGCTGGCCAGTCGAGACGCCGGAGCTGCGCGCCTTCTACCCGACGGACGTGCTGGTCACGGCGCGGGACATCATTTTCCTCTGGGTTGCCCGCATGGTGATGATGGGTTTTGAGTTCACCGGCGAGGCCCCCTTCGGCGACGTCTACATCACCTCGGTGATCCAGGCCCCGGACGGGCGGCGGATGTCGAAGAGCCTCGGGACCGGCATCGATCCGCTCGACGAGATCGAGGCGCACGGAGCCGACGGCGTCCGCTTCGGGCTGCTCGCCATGTCCTCGGCCCAGGACGTGCGGTATTCGGCCGACCGGATCCAGCAGGGACAGGACCTCGCGAACAAGATGTGGAACGCGTCGCGACTGATCCTCCTCAACGCTCGCCCGGAAGGCCTCCGGGGGGAGGTCGCCGGCGGGCTCGTCCCCGGCCCGCGCCCCGTGCGCGTGGAGGATCGCTGGATCCTCTCCCGGCTTCAGGAGGCGATCCAGGCCGTGACGCGCAACCTGGACTCATACGACTTCGCACACGCCGCGCTCGAGCTCTACCGCTTCTTCTGGTCGGAGCTCTGCGATTGGTACCTGGAGATCGCCAAGCCGCGCCTGTACGAGGGCGAGGCCGAGGTGGCGCAGACGCTTCTGTGGATCCTCGAGCAGACGCTCGCCCTCGCCCACCCGATGGCCCCGTTCGTGACCGAGGAGATCTACACCTACCTGCGGCCGGCGGCCGGCGGGGCGGGCCCCGCGATGCTGGTCGTCCACCCATTTCCCGAGGTCGACGACGCGCTCCTCGACGACGCCGCCGAGCGAGAGGTCGAGGCGTCGATCGAGCTCACCCGAAGCGTGCGGCGCTGGCGCGACCTGGTCGGGGTCGCCCCGGCCAGCGTGCTTCCCGCCCGTGTTGCCGACGGTGGCGGCGAGCCGCCCCACGAGCTGGTCGCACGGCTGGCGCGGCTTTCCTTCGATGGAGCCGAGGGCGAGCCGCTGGCCTCGTTCGGCCAGCTGGAGATCCTCTCCTCGGAGGATGTCGATGCGGCCCAGGTCCACCGCCGGATCGCGGAGCTGCGCGAGAGGCTGCGTGGGGAGGTGGAGCGCGCCGAGCGCAAGCTGGACAACCAGGGGTTCGTGAGCAATGCCCCAGCCGAGGTCGTGGAGGCCGAGCGCGAAAAGCTCAACGCCTTCCGGGCCGAGCTCGAGGAGCTCGAGGGCTAGTGGGCCGTCCGTGAGGTGACCACCAGCTTCGACGCCGAGGCCTACCTGGTCTCCCTGGAGCCGCTCGGCTGGCGCTTCGGGCTGGAGCGGATCAGGAGGCTGGTCTCGGTGCTGGGAATGCCGCAGCACCGCTTCGCCTCGATCCACGTCGTCGGCACCAACGGCAAGTCGTCGGTGGCGGAGATGGCGGGGGCGCTGCTCGAGGCGCACGGCAAGCGCACGGGCGTCTATCTCTCCCCGCACACCGCGCGCTGGTCCGAGCGGATTCGAATCGGTGGCGCCGAGATCGATGCCGGCGAGCTCGCAGCGGCCGCGGAACGGGTCGCGCAGTCGATCGAGGTCGTCAACCGGACGCTGGCGGATGGCGAGTCGGTGACCCAGTTCGAGGCGGTCACGGCGACTGCCTTCGTCGCTTTCGCTTCCGCCCAGGTCGAGCTGGGCGTGATCGAGGCTGGGCTCGGCGGCCGGCTGGACGCCACCAACGTGCTGCCCTCGGGGGCCACGGTGCTGACCTCGGTTGGCCTGGAGCACACGGAGTGGCTGGGTGAGACCGAGGAGGCAATCGCCGCCGAGAAGCTCGCCGTCCTGCGCGACCACACGACGCTGGTGGTTGGGAAGCTCGGTGACGGCGTCCGCAAGCTGGCCGAGCGAACCGCCGCCGAGCGAAACGCGCGCCTGATCGTCGCCGGCGATCCCGCCCCGGGCTTGCGGCCCTCCGTCCCAGGCGCCTATCAGCGCCGAAACTTCGCGGTCGCCGCGGCGGCGGCCGAGGCCACTCTGGGGGCGCTCGACCCCGGCCTTGCGCGGGACGTCGCCGAGGGGCTGGCGCTGCCGGGCCGGGTGCAGCTCTTGAAGGGCGACCCACCGGTGATCCTCGATGCAGCGCACAACCCCGATGGCGCCCGGGCACTGGCCGAGGCGCTGCCGGAGGCGGCGGGCGAGGCGCCCGTCGTCGCCTGTCTCGCGATCCTGGCCGACAAGGACGCGGCGGGGGTGCTGGCGGCGCTCGCGCCGCACCTCGAGGCCGCCGTTTGCACACAGCTTCCGGGTGAGCGTCTGGCGCGCGCGGGTCGCCCCGGGGCGGCGGCGCTGGAAGCGTCGCAACTGGTTGCTTTGGCCCAGGCCTCCGGGCTCAGCCTCGGCCGAGGCCGTGCCCGAGCCGAAGGCCGCCGTTGGGCGCGCTCGCGAGCTGGCGCGAGAGCTGGGCGGGATCGTGCTCGTCACCGGGTCGCATTACCTGTTGCCCTACGCCTGACGCGCTAACCTCGCCCTCGTACGCATGAACCGCGAGGCGCGCTCAGAGCTCCTCCAGATGATGGGATTGGTGGCCACGGTGGTGGCGATCGTGATCCTGGTCTTCTTCGGGCTCGGCTACGTGTTCGGAAGGCTCTTCCTGTAGCCGAGGTTTAGGTGAGCCTCGAGAACAGTTGTCCAGGTGCGCCCCGAGAACAGGGTTTGCCCCACGGGTAACGAAGTACACTCCGCTCCTCTGCCCATGCGCCATTTGCCATGCTCGTAGCGCTGTTCGGCATCACGAACGACGGCCTCAACCTGTTCGTGAACCTCGTCGTGCTGTTCGGTGTGGTCGTTTGGATCGCGCTGGTCGCCTGGACCTTCCTGGACGCCCGGCGCCGGATCGAGGACCCCGTGTTGGTGCTCTGCGCCACCGGCGCCTCGCTGTTCCCCTTCGTCGGGACGGTCGTTTACGCGATCCTTCGTCCGCCCGAGTTCCTCGAGGATGCTCGAGAGCGTGAGCTGGAGATCCATGCCGCGGAGCTCCGCCTCAGGCAGCTCAAGGAGGCGTCCTGTCCCAATTGCGGCCACCCGATCGAGCGCACGTACCTGCGCTGTCCGGACTGCAGGGCTCGGGTGAAGGACCCCTGCGAGGCCTGCCGGAAGCCGATCGACCCACGCTGGACGATCTGCCCCTACTGCGAGACGCCGCAGCGACGCGCCGCTCCCGCGCCGCGCCGAGAGCCCGCGCGCCGCGCTTCGGAGAGTGAGCCGGCAGCACAGCGCAGCGCCCGGCAGAAGCGCGCCAAGCGCCCCGCCGTCCGGCGCTCACCCGCCCAGCAAAGCCGCTCCGGTCAGCCACGCTCGGCGCGCCCCGCCTCACCGCGCCAGGCTTCCGCCGCCGGCAAGCGCAAGCCGGCCTCGGGCCGCTCGACCGCTGCCGCTCCGCCGAGCCGCGAGGCCCCCGGCGACGAGCGACCCAGGCCCGCCCCGGCGTCGTAGCACTACGGGCACGGCTCACCCTCGATCACGCGCGAAAGCGCGTGCGTTTCCGGGCAAGTAGGGCAGCCCATCCCGACGCTCGTGTCTTTGTACGTCCATAGCACGTACAAGCCACGACGCGCTGGCCGCCCACGCACACCGATAGCCTTCCCGCCCCGTGAGCCCCGAGCGCGAGAACGGCAGGACGCTGATCCTGATCAAGCCGGACGCCTTCGAGCGCGGTCTCACCGGCGAGGTGCTGGCGCGATTCGAGCGCAAGGGCCTGCGGATCGTCGCCCTGCGGCAGCTGCGCATCGACCAGGAGTTCGCCGGCCGCCATTACGCCGAGCACGCCGAGAAGCCGTTCTTCGGTGAGCTGGTCGAGTTCATAACCCGTGGGCCGCTGGTCGCGGCGGTGCTCGAGGGGCCCCAGGCGGTGGCGGCCGCCCGGCAGGTGATCGGGGCGACCAACCCGCTCGAGGCCGTGGCCGGCTCGATCCGGGGCGAGCTCGCGATCGAGGTCACCTTCAACCTCGTCCATGGCTCCGACTCCGACGAGTCGGCGGAGCGCGAGATCGCCCTCTGGTTCAGCGACCTCGATTGAAGCTGATCCTGGCGTCCGCCTCACCGAGGCGCCGGGAGATCTTGAGCGCGCTTCGGATCCCCTTCGAGGTCGTGGTCCCCGAGGTCGAGGAGCTCACCGACGGAGTGCCGGAGGAGGTCGTGGTCGAGAACGCCCGCCGCAAGGCGGCCGCCGGCCTGAGGGCCGCGGAGGCGCCGGGGGAGGGCGCCGCGGAGGGGGCGGAGGAGAGAGCGATCGCGCTCGGCGTCGACACCGAGGTGGTCCTCGACGGGCGCCTGCTCGGCAAGGCGGCCGGGCGGACCGAGGCCCGTGAGCGCCTGGAGGCGCTTGCGGGCCGCACGCATGCGGTGCTCAGCGGCGTCGTGTTGCACGGCGCGGCGCCTTCGGGCGGTCCGCCGGCCGAGCGCTCGGGCGTGGCCCAGACCGAGGTCACGTTCCGCGAGCTCGACCGGGCGACCGTCGAGACCTACCTCGCCTCCGGCGAGTGGCGCGACCGCGCAGGCGCCTACGCGATCCAGGGCCTCGGCTCGATTCTCGTGGAGCGGGTCGAGGGCGACTTCTCGAACGTCGTCGGGTTGCCGGTGAGGCTCTTGCTGGAGCTGGCGCCCGAGCTGCATCGCGCAGCCCGCGCCGCGCGCCTTCAGAGCCTAACCCTCAGCTCGACATCGAGCTTCGATCTTGGGCCTCATCCTGCAATTGAGGCTGCGCTGCCCTTCGCTACACTCGGCGCGCGGCGCGACCCTTGGACGCCCGCCCCGTCCGCATGCACAACGAGTTTCCGCTCGCACCCACCACGTCCCCGACCATTCCCAACTGATGGGTCTATTCCGCAGCCTCGTTGGTTTCGGCGGCCGCGACATGGCCGTGGACCTCGGCACCGCGAACACGCTCGTCTACGTCCGGGGGCGCGGCATCGTCCTCTCGGAGCCCTCCGTGGTGGCGGTGGATTCACGCACCGGCGAGGTGCACGCCGTGGGAGTGGAGGCGAAGCGGATGCTCGGCCGCACCCCGGGAACGATCCGCGCCATCCGGCCCCTCAAGGATGGTGTGATCGCGGACTTCGACGTCACCGAGGAGATGCTGCGCCATTTCATCCAGCGTGTCCACCAGAACCGATTCGCGCATCCGAGGGTGGTGGTCTGCGTTCCCTCCGGCGTGACCGGGGTCGAGAAGCGCGCCGTCGAGGAGGCCTGCCTGTCGGCCGGCGCCCGCCAGGCCTACTTGATCGAGGAGCCGATGGCGGCCGCGATCGGGGCGGGGCTCCCGGTCGGGGAGCCCACCGGGAGCATGGTCCTGGACATCGGCGGCGGCACCAGCGAGGTCGCGGTGATCTCGCTCGGGGGGATCGTGGTCTCGGAGTCGATCAGGATCGGCGGCGACGAGCAGGACGACGCGATCGTCAACTACTGCAAGCACGAGCACAAGCTCCTGATCGGCCAGCAGACGGCGGAGGAGGTGAAGCTCGAGATCGGCTCGGCGGCGCCGCTGCCGGAGGAGGTGACCACCGAGATCCGCGGTCGGGACATGGTCACCGGCTTGCCGAAGACGATCATGCTCAACTCGACCGAGGTGCGCTCCGCCCTCGAGGAGCCGATCAACCAGATCGTCGTGGCGGTCAAGGACACCCTCGACCGCACCCCGCCGGAGCTGGCCGGCGACATCATGGATCGGGGCATCACCCTGGCCGGCGGCGGCGCGCTGCTTCAGGGCATGGATCATCGCCTTCGCGAGGAGTGTCAGATGCCGGCCCAGTTGACTGAGTCGCCGCTGACCTGCGTGGCGGTCGGCTCGGGCCGGTCCTTGGAGGAGTTCGAGACGATCCACCGGATGAGCAGAAACTCGCATCGCCGCGGCCTGATCGGCTCCGGATAGGGCGGCGCCGGCGGGCTGTGTATCGGAAGCAGGTCAGAAGGCGCCGCGCGATCCTGGTGCTCTTGGTCGTCGCGGCCTTGGTCTTGCTCTCGACCCAATTCTCGGAGAGCGAGGGCGGTCCGCTGCATTCGATGCAGCGGGCTGTCGCATCGGTCTTCGGTCCGCTGGAGGAGGGCGCCACCCGGGCGCTGAAGCCGGCCCGCGACCTGGTCAACTGGGTCGACGAGACCTTCAGCGCGAGGGGCGAGAACTCCGATCTGCGCTCAGAGCTCCAAGAGCTCCGCACGCAGCTTGCCGAGGCGCAGTCGGCCGAGGGCGAGAACCGGCAGCTCCGCGAGCTGCTCGGCCTCGACCGGCAGGGCACATTGGCGGGCTATACGCCGGTGACCGCGCGCGTCATCGGCCGCTCCCCGACCGTCTGGTACTCGACTGTGACCATCGACAAGGGCTCCAGCGCCGGGGTGAAGGTGAACGACCCGGTGGTCACCGGTGACGGGCTCGCCGGCCGGATCGCGGACGTCACCCGCGGCACCGCGGTGGTGACCCTGATCACCGACGATCGCAGCGCCGTCTCGGCACGGGTCCTGCCCGATGGCCCCGAGGGCGTGGCCGAGCCCGAGGTGGGCGACCCCAGTGACCTGCTGCTCGACTTCATCGACCGCAGCCAGCCGATCCACCGGGGCCAGATCCTGGTCACGGCGGGCTGGAGCAACGGCGCGATCTCCTCCGCCTTCCCGCCCGGGATTCCGATCGGCAAGGTGAGCGACACGTCCGTGGGCGACGAGCAGCCCTACCAGCGAGTGCACGTGAATCCGTACGCCGACATCCGTGGGCTCGACTTCGTGCAGGTCGCCACCGAGGGGCCGAAGCGGCCGGGGGTGAGTGGATGATCGTCACCTGGCGGATCGGCCTCCGGATCGCGCTGATCGTGATCGTCACCATCGTGCTCCAGATCTCGTTCTTCTCCTTTCTGAGCTTCTTCGGGACCACGCCGAACGTGGTTCCGTTGATGGTCGTTTCGCTGGGACTGCTCGGCGGCGGGATGATCGGGGCGGTGTGCGGGTTCGCCACCGGGCTGCTCCTCGATTCGGCGCTGCTCCAAACGCTCGGCGTGTCGTCGCTGGTCCTGCTCAGTGCCGGTTACCTCGCGGGTCGCTACCGCGAGGGCGCGGAGGTCTCCAACTCGCTCATCCCGCCGATCCTGGCGGGCGTGCTGACAACTGCCGCCGCGGCCGGTTTTGCCGCGATCCAGCTCATGTTGGGCGTTCAGACGACGGTCAGCCTCTTGGTGCTGAGGGAGATCCTCGTCCAGGGCCTGCTGGCCGTGATCCTGACGATCCCGATCTATCCGCTGATCCGCAGGGCGCTGCGCCCGGGGCTGGTCGACGACCTCGCCGTGCTGGGGGCGAGGAGCCCGATCGCCCGCGGCGTGTCGCGGGCGGGCAGGGCGCGAGGGCGCCGCATCAGGCGCGTCGCGGGGGTCTCGTAAGTGTTCGGCGAGCGCGAGCGCCCGCTGATGCCTGCCCAGTTCGCGCTTCGCGTCGCGATTCTGAGCGGCGTGGCGCTGGTGATGTTCTCGATCATCTTCTTCCGCCTCTGGTACCTCCAGGTGCTGTCGGGGGACAAGTACACGAAGGCGGCCGAGAACAACCAGGTGCGCGAGATCACCTCCCGGGCGCCTCGCGGCGAGATCCTGGATCGCAGCGGACGTGCCCTGGTCGCCAATCGGGCCGCGCTGGCGCTCCAGCTCCAGCCGACGGAGTTGCCGCGTTCTCATCGCAAGCGCCGGCAGGAGTTCGTCCGGTTGGGCCAGGCGATCGGCATGGCGCCTGACGAGATCGAAAAGCAGCTCCGCAAGCAGACCAGGGAGCTGCCGGCGAATCCAGTGACCCTGAAGCGGGACGTCGACTACGACCTCGTCTACTACCTCCGGGAGAACCAGGCGCGCTACCCCGGGGTGAGCGTGCAGCACGTGTACGTGCGCAACTATCCCAACGGAAGCCTGGCGGCGCAGATCTTCGGCTATGTGCGGGAGGTGACCGAGGAGCAGCTCAAGGAGGCTCGCTACCAGGGCTTGGTCCCCGGCGACCAGGTAGGCCAGTCGGGCGTCGAGAACACGTACGACAACGTCCTGCGAGGCAGCAACGGCATGACCCGCGTCCAGGTCGACGCCCAAGGCCGGCCGACGGGAGGCGTGCTCAGGCAGACGGAGCCCCGGGCGGGGGACAACCTGCTGCTGACCATCGACAGCCGCGTTCAGGAGGCCGGCGAGGCGGCCTTGGGGTCCTTCGGCACCCCGGGCGCCTTCGTGGCCATGAACGTGCGCAATGGCGAGATCCTCGGCCTCGGCTCCTCACCTACCTACGACCCCTCCGTGTTCACCAAGCCCCTGATCCCTCAGTCGACCATCGACCAGATCTTCTCGGACGAGGCAGGGTCCCCGTATACGAACCGCGCGACCCAGGGCCTTTACCCGACGGGATCGACCTTCAAGCCGATCACCGCCGTAGCGGCACTGGAGAGCGGGGTCCTGACGCCGACGAGCACCATCGTCGACGGAGGCACGTTCACGATCGGCGGCCTCAGCTTCAAGAACGCCGGGGGCGCTGCCTACGGGGCGCTCCAGTTGCCCGAGGCCCTCCAGGTCTCCTCCGACGTCTTCTTCTACAACCTGGGCGCCGACCTCTATTCGCGCGACGATGCGCAGCAGCACTGGGCTTCGGAGCTGGGGATCGGGCGCGCGACCGGGATCGACATCCCCGGCGAGGGTGCCGGCCTTCTGCCATCCCCCGAGTGGCGCAACGAGCTCTTCAACCACTCTGACGATCCCGACTCGCCCGGTGGGGCGGACGTGGTGATCGGTGAAACCGACCGGTCATGGACCGTGGGCGACAACGTCAATCTCGCGGTCGGCCAGGGAGACCTCCAGGCCAACCCGCTTCAGATGGCGGTCGCCTACGCCGCGATCGCGAACGGAGGGGACGTCGTCCGGCCCCACGTCGGCATGGAGGTGGAGGACGCGGGCGGGCGTGCCGTCCAGGAGATCGATCCGGCCCCGCAGCGCCACGTCGAGATCGCCCCCGAGCACCAGCAGGCGATCCTGCGGGGGGTTCACATGGCCGCGCAGTCGCCCGGCGGGACCTCGTACTCGGTGTTCGGCAACTTCCCGGTCCCGATGGCCGGCAAGACCGGAACCGCGGAGCGCATCGGCCAGGAGGACCAGTCGTGGTACGTCGCACTCGCTCCGTACCCCAACCCCGAGATCGTGGTTGCCGCGACGATCGAGCAGGGGGGCTTCGGCGTCGAGGCGGCGGCACCCGTGAGCTGCAGGGTCCTCGAGGCCTACTACAGCGCTCAGAGCGCAGGCGGGAAGAAGGCTGAGAAGAAGTTCCGGGGAGACTCCTGCTCCGGTCCAACCGCAGCGGCGGGGAGCGCCTACGAATGATGGTCTCGGACGCCTATCCTCGCCCCTTCGACGAGCGCCGCGCCGCCCGAGCAGAGGAACGCGGCGGGGTGCTCGGCCTCGACCCGCTGCTTCTGCTCGCCACCCTCGGGCTGATCGGCTTCGGCCTCTTCACGCTGGGCGCGGTGACGGGCGACGACATCCCGCACGACCCCTACTACTACGTCATTCGCCAGGCGACCTACGCGGTGATCGGCATCGCCTTGATGCTCGCTTTGGCCCGAGTCGACTACTCTCGTTTCAGGGAGCTGCGCGTCGGCCTCTACACGGCGATGATCGGCAGCATCATCCTGGTGCTGCTTCTGGGCCAGGCTACGCGCGGCTCGAAACGATGGATCGAACTTCCCTTCTTCACCTTCCAACCGTCGGAGCTGGCCAAGGTACTGCTGATCGCGGCCCTGGCCGGATTCGCAATCGATCGCGGCCGTCGGGTCAAGGAAAGCCAGCAAACGGCGCGGCTCCTGTTGATGGGCTTCGTGCCGGCGCTGATCGTGTTCCTGCAGCCCGACCTCGGGACCTCGGTCACCTACGTGGTGATCACACTGGCGGTCCTGTTCGTGGCCGGGGTGCGCTGGACGCACTTCGCGCTGCTCGGCGTGCTCTTGGCCGCCGCCGTCTCGGCGGTGCTGCTGATCGCGCCGGCGATCGGGCATCCGGTGCTCAAGGACTACCAGCAGGAGCGATTGACCTCGTTCCTGAATCCGAGCTCGGACCCCCGCGACGCGACCTATCAGATCAATCAGTCTCTGATCGCGATCGGGTCCGGCAGCAAGACGGGACGTGGATCCGATTCGACGCAAACCGAGAACGGTTTCGTCCCAGACCGCACCACCGACTTCATCTTCGCCGTGGTCGGAGAGCGATTCGGCTTCGTCGGTGCTGCCTTCCTTCTATCCCTATACGCCCTGCTGATCTGGAGGGCGCTGCGCATCATGACGCTTTCGAAGAACTTGTACGGGAGCCTGATATCAGGCGGGATCGCCGCGATGTTCATGTGCCAGGTGTTCGTGAACGTCGGCGTTGCGATCGGGACCATGCCGGTGACCGGCATCACACTCCCGTTGATGAGCTTCGGGGGATCGTCCGTCGTCGTGACCTTCATGGCGATTGGCCTCCTACAGAGCATCTACGTCCAGGCGCGGCTCACCTCCAAGAGCAGGGCAGATCTGCTCCCCTGAGCTGATCTCGACCCAACTCTTGAGGTGAGTCTTTGAAAAAGCGCATACTTGTTTCAGTCGACGCCGGCGAAACCCGCGTCGCAGTGCTCGAGGGCAAGGGCCCAGCCCGCCCAAGCGAGCAGAAGGCCCAATCGAACGGTGGCTGGAAGGTCGCCGAGCTCTACGTCGAGCGCCGCGGCCAGCGGTCGATCGTCGGCAACATCTACAAGGGGGTCGTCGACAACGTCCTCCCTGGCATGGAAGCCGCATTCGTGGACATCGGCCTGGACCGAAACGGCTTCCTGCACGTGGACGAGATCGTCCTTCCGGGCGGTGAGGCGGCGCCCCGGCGCGGGCGCGGCAAGGGCCGGCGAATAGACGAGCTGCTCAAGCCCCGCCAGGAGGTCCTTGTCCAGGTGGTCAAGGACCCGCTGAAGACGAAGGGAGCGCGGCTTTCGATGCAGCTCTCGATCGCGGGCCGCTACCTCGTCTACATGCCGCAGGGCGCCGGAGTGGGGGCCAGCCGCCGGCTTTCCGAGTCGGAGCGCGAGCGCCAGAGGAAGCTGCTCCAGAACATTCACAAGGGCGAGGGTGGGGTGATCGTCCGCACCGCCGCCCAGGGCGCCCGCAAGGCCGACTTCGAGCGCGACATCGCCTACCTGCGGAAGCTCTATGAGGTCGTCCAGCGACGCGCCGCCGAGGTCAAGGCGCCGGACGATGGTGTTCCAGGAGGCCGACCTCTCGATCCGGGTCCTGCGCGACGTGCTCAGCAAGGAGTTCGACGGGGCGATCATCGACGACCCGAAGCAGCATCACCGGGTGACGAGCTTCTTCCAGCGCACGGCGCCCGAGCTGGTCTCCTATGCGGAGCTGTACACGGACCGCGAGCCGCTGTTCGAGCGCCAGGGCGTGGAGGAGGCGTACCAGTCGGTGCTCTCGCGCCGCGTCGATCTGGCCTCGGGCGGCTACCTGATGGTCGACTACGCCGAGGCGCTGACCGTGATCGACGTCAACACGGGCAGCTTCACCGGCCGCGGCAAGGGGCGGCTGGAGGACACGATCACCAGGGTCAACGTGGAGGCGGCGGAGGAGGTGGTGCGCCAGCTGCGCCTGCGCGACATCGGCGGGATCATCGTGATCGACTTCATCGACATGGCGCGGGCGCGAAACCGCGACCAGGTCCTGAAGACGCTGCGCCGCTCGCTCGACGCCGACAAGACCAAGAGCTACGTGATGGACGTCTCGCCGCTCGGCCTGGTCGAGATGACGCGCCAGAACGTCACCGACGGGGTGCGGGAGATCCTCACCAAGCGCTGCCCGACCTGTGACGGGGAGGGCGTGGTCGAGTCCGAGGAGACGGTGGCGATCCAGGTGGTGCGCCGATTGCGCGACCTGGTCGACGGCGGCGCCAAGCGGAACGTCGCGGAGGCTTTCCTGGTGCGAGTCAATCCGCGGGTGGCGGGACGGCTCCTGCGCGAGGACAGCCCCCTGCACGAGCTCGAGGAGAAATCCGGCAAGCACTTCCACTTCGAGGGCGGCGAGGCGCTGCCGCTGGACACCTTCGAGGTGGTGGAGAGCGGCACCCGCGCCGAGATCGAGGAGCGCGCGCTGCCGTTTCAGGTGGGCGACGAGGTGCTGGTCCGGATCGAGGAGCCGCACATGTACAACGTCGACGACGCCGTGGCCCGGGTGGACTCCTACATCGTCAGCGTCACGGGGGGTGGGCGGTTCGTCGGCGATCGCCGCTTGGTGCGGATCGAGAGCGTCGAGCGCTCGGCGGCGACGGCCTCGCTGATCGGTGGGGACGGTGACGGTTCGGACGGTTCGGATCCGAACGCGGCCCCGCCGGACGGCGGTTCCGTAGAATCGCCGGCCTCCAAACGGCGCCGCGGCCGGCGAGGCGGCAGGCGCCGTTCCCGCGCCAGGGCATCCAACGGCTCCCAGTCCAATGGCGAGTAATAGCTACGCGATAGTCGAAACGGGCGGTAAGCAGTACCGCGCCGAGAAGGGCACCAGCCTGGTCGTCGAGCACCTGTCCGCCGACCAGGGAGCCAAGGTCAGCCTGCGCGCGGTCATGTATCGCGGCGACAACGAGGTGGTGCTCGAAGGCGACCGGCTCGAGAAGGTGAAGGTCGAGGCGGTGGTCGCCGAGCACCTGCGCGGCCCGAAGCTGCGCGTCTTCAAGTACAAGGCCGAAGAAGGGCTACCGCCGCCGCGCCGGCCACCGCCAGGAGCTGACCCGGCTCGAGGTGACCGACGTGAAGCTCTTGACCCGCAAGCCGGCGGCGAAGGCCGAGGCGGAGCCCGAAGCCGGCGGAGAAGGCCGAGGCAAAGCCGAAGGCGCCCGGCTGAAGCCGGCGGCCAAGAAGCCCACGACCAAGGCGAAGCCGGCAGCGAGGAAGCCCGCAGCTAAGAAGCCTGCAGCCAAGAAGCCCGCCGCCAAGAAGCCCGCTGCCAAGAAGCCGGCCGGCAGCGGCAAGACGCCAGGCCACGCGCAAGGCCTCGACGGCGCGGCGTCGCTCATCTGCTAAGAAGGAGAGCTGATGGCTCACAAGAAGGGACTCGGCTCAAGCCGCAACGGGCGCGACTCGAACCCCAAGTACCTGGGGGTGAAGATCTTCGCGGGGCAAAAGGTCGGGGGAGGCGAGATCATCGTGCGCCAGCGCGGCACCCGCTTCCGCCCGGGCGACGGCACCGGCCTCGGCCGCGACCACACGATCTTCGCCACCCGCCCGGGCGTGGTCGATTTCCAGCAGTCCCACAAGGGCCGGGTCGTCTCCGTCGAGGAATAACTCCGCCGAAAGCCTCGGCCTTCATCAACTCCGGCGGCTGCTCGTCTTCGACTGCGCTGCCGCCGGGCTAGGGCTCCGGCCTGACCCGGCAGGCACCTCCGGGAACTACCGCGACTTCGTCGCTAGCCCCAGCCGGCGCTCGTCAGGGCTATATGCGGCTACCGGGACTTCGTCCCTGGCCCGGGCGAGGCTACTCTCGGCACATGCTCTACGACCGGGCGAAGATCTATGTCGAGGGAGGGCGCGGGGGCGATGGCTGCGTCAGCTTTCGGCGCGAGGCCCATGTGCCGCGTGGCGGGCCCGACGGCGGCGACGGGGGTCGAGGCGGAGACGTGGTGGTGGTCTGCGACCCGTCGCAAGCGCGACCTGGCCTCGCTTCACCGCGCGCGGCACTTCCGTGCGGGACGTGGCGCGCACGGGCGGGGCAAGCAGCAGCACGGAGCGCGGGGAGAGGACCGGCCGATCCTGGTGCCGCCCGGCACCCAGGTCGAGGGCCTCGAGCGGCCGCAGCTACGACCTCGTCGAGCCCGGCCAGCGCGCCGTGGTCGCCGCCGGGGGCGCTCGGCGGCCACGGCAACAAGCGCTTCACGAGCTCCACCCGCCAGGCGCCCCGTTTCGCCGAGCGCGGGCCTGGCGGGCGAGTCCGGCTGGATCGAGCTGCGTCTCAAGCTGCTCGCCGACGCCGGCCTGGTGGGTCAGCCGAACGCCGGGCAAGTCGTCGCTTCTGCGACGGCTGACGCGGGCCGCGCCGAAGGTGGCCGCCTACCCGTTCACGACCCTCGAGCCGGTGCTCGGCACGCTCGAGTCCGAGGAGCGCCAGCTGGTCCTGGCCGACATCCCCGGCCTGATCGACGGTGCCGCGCAGGGCGCCGGGCTCGGCCACGAGTTCCTCGCCCACCTGGAGCGCTGCGGCGCGCTCGTCCACCTGGTCGACATCGCCGGCGAGGACCCCGTGGCGGCGCACGAGACGGTGCGGGACGAGCTGCGCACCTACGGCGCCGGGCTGGAGCTCTTGCCTGAGCTGGTCGTGCTCTCGAAGCGCGACCTGGTGCCCGGCGAGCGGGCGGATGAGCTGGTGGCCGAGTGGAGCGATCGGCTCGCCGGCAGGGTCCTCGGGGTGCTCGCCGTCTCCTCAGTGGACGGCGCCGGGATCGATCAGCTTCGGCGAGCGATCCTGGAGGCGGTGCCGGCGGAGCGGGAGGGGGAGGCCGCGGGCGGCACCCGCCGCCGAGCCCGGGTTCGAGGCCGAGCACCTCGTCTACCGGCCCGAGGGCGATCAGGGCTTCGACGTGGCGCGAGTCGAGGACGGCGTGTTCGAGGTTCGAGGTCGCGGGATCGAGCTGCTCGTCGCTCGCCACGATCTCTCGAACCCCGAGGCGCTCGCCTACCTCGAGCAGCGCCTGGGCGAGATCGGGGTGCTCGCCGCCCTTCGCGCGGCGGGGTTCGAGCCCGGCGACGAGGTGCGGATCGGCGAGGAGGCCTTCGAGCTCTTCCCGGATCAGCCGTCGGCCCGCATGCTAAGAAGGACCCGATGACAGTGGTCGTCAAGCTCGGGTCCTCGATCGTCGCCGACGACGACGGCGCGCTGCGCTCCGACGTCCTCGACAGCGTCTGCGCGCCAGGTCGCCGAGCTGCACGGGGGCGGCGAGAACGTGGTGATGGTCACCTCGGGCGCGATCGCGCGGGGGATGCGCCTGCTGGAGCTGGACCGGCGCCCGAGCGCGATCGACGAGCTGCAGGCGGCCTCGGCGGTGGGCCAGGGGTCGCTGTTTCGCGCCTACGAGGAGCGACTCGGCGCGCTGCGAGGTCCACGCGGCGCAGGTGCTGCTGACCTCGTTCGACATGTCGGCGCGGATGCACTACCTGAACGCGCGCCAGACGCTGCGCCGCCTGCTCGACTGGCGGGTGGTGCCGGTGGTCAACGAGAACGACACCACGGCGACCGACGAGATCACCTTCGGCGACAACGACTTCCTCTCCGCCCAGGTGGCGATCCTGCTCGAGGCGCGCCTCCTGGTCCTGCTCACGGACACGGCCGGGCTCCACACGGCCGATCCGCGCGCGCGATCGCGGAGGCGGAGCTGATCGAGGAGGTCGAAGGAGTTCTCGGAGCTCGCGCGCTACGGATCGGCGACCGAACCTCTGCCTTCGGCTCGGGCGGGATGCGCAGCAAGGTGGCGGCGGCGGAGATGGCGAGCGCGGCCGGGATCCCGGTGGTCGATCTGCGACGGGACGCAGCCGGGGACGCCTGGCGGCGGCCGCGCGCGGCGAGCCGGGTCGGGACGCGGTTCGCCGCGCACCCGGAGCGCACGCCCGAGCTTCAAGCTGTGGCTGCGCTACGCGAAGCCGAGCCAGGGGCGGATCGTGGTCGACGACGGGCGCCGCCACGCGTGCTGCGCGAGCGCGGCTCGAGCCTGCTGCCGGTCGGGATCACGGCGGTCGAGGGCGAGTTCGCGGCCGGCGACGCGGTCGAGGTGGTCTGCGACGGCGAGGTGGTCGGCAAGGGCATCGCCAACTACTCCGCCGCCGAGCTCGCCCGGATCAAGGGGCTGAAGTCCGCGCAGGTGCAGGAGCGATGCCCGAACGCCTCCGCGGAGGCGGTCCACCGCGATTATTTCGTGCTGACCTGAGTGCAAGCACTCAGGTCAGGTCTGTGGCGGGACGGCCGCTGCGTCCGCCACGATCGTGGAGAGCCGCAAGCTACCCTGTCGGCATGGCCACAGCCACCCGAACCGTCGCCGAAGTCTGCGCCTCCGCCAAGCAGGCCTCACGCGATGCTGGCGACCGCCTCGACGCGAGATCAAGCAGGCCGCGCTGGCGCGGCTCGCCGAGCTGCTCGGCGAGCGAAGCGGGGAGATTCTCGAGGCGAACGCAGCCGACCTCGCCGACGAGCGCGCCGCGGGCCTCACGGACGCGCTGCGCGATCGGCTCGCGCTCGACGCCGGAGCGGGTGAGCGCGATGGCCGACGGGGTGCGCGCGATCGCCGCGCTGCCGGACCCGGTCGGCGAGGTGCTCGATGAGCGCACGCTCGCGAGCGGGCTTCGGATGACGAAGGTGCGGGTGCCGCTGGGCGTGTCGCGGTCGTCTACGAGGCCCGGCCGAACGTGACGGTCGATTGCGCCGCGCTCACGCCTGAAGAGCGGCAACGCGATCGTGCTGCGCGGATCGAGCTATGCCGCGCGCGTCCAATGCGAGCGCTGGCGGCGATCGTGCGCGAGGCGGTGGTCGAGGTCGGGCTGCCCGGAGGGGTCGGTCGAGATGCTCGACGGCGATGACCGCGCCGAGCTCGCAGAGCTGGCGACGGCCGAGGGCCTCGTCGACCTGATCATTCCGCGCGGCGGCGAGGGCCTGAAGGAGGCGCTGAAGGCGGTCGGCGACGGTGCCGGTGATGTACGCGGCCGCGGGCAACTGCCACGTCTACGTGCACGACGACGCGGACCTGGAGATGGCCCGCGCGATTGCCTACAACGCCAAGGTTCAGCGCCCGGGCGTCTGCAACGCGGCCGAGACCCTGCTGGTCCACGCCGACGTCGCCGAGCGGTTCCTGCCGGGCGTGCTGGGAGATTTGCGCGAGGCCGGGGTCGAGCTGGTCGGCGACGAGCGGGCGCGCGCGGCGGCGGGGGAGACGTCGGTTGGCGCTGCCGCCGACGCCGATTGGGACACCGAGTACTTGGGGATGAAGATGGCCGTCGGGGTGGTCGACTCGCTCTCCGACGCGATCGACCACATCAACCGGCACGGCACCGGCCACTCGGAGGCGATCTTGACCTCGTCCGACGCGGCCGCGCGACGGTTCACCGAAGAGGTGGACGCGGCGGTCGTCTACGTGAACGCGTCGACGCGGTTCACCGATGGCTTCGAGTTCGGGATGGGGGCGGAGATCGGGAACTCGACGCAGAAGCTTCACGCTCGCGGCCCGATCGGCCTGCGCGAGCTGACCACCTTCAAGTACGTCGTCCACGGCGACGGCCAGGTTCGCGCTTGAGCCATCAGGCCGACGGGGACTAGGAGGGACGGTCGCCGCGATCGGCGTTCTCGGAGGTGCGTTCAACCCGCCGCACATCGGGCACCTCGTGCTCGGGCAGGAGGCGGCGTTCCAGCTCGGGTTGAAGGAGGTGCTGCTGGTGCCGTCAGGCGAGGCGCCGCACAAGCGGATCGATCCCGAGCCTGGGCGTGACGTGCGGTTCCAGATGGCGCGGCTGGCGGCGGGCACCGACCCCGCGCTGGAGGTCTCGGATGTCGAGACGAGCCGCGAGGGGCCGTCGTTTTCGTTCCGCACGCTGGAGCTGTTGAGCGAGGCGCGGCCCGGGGATGAGCTCGTCTTTCTGATGGGGGCGGATATCGCGGCGGGCCTGGAGGGTTGGCGCGAGCCGCGGCGCATCTTGGAGCTGGCGCGGCTGGGAATCGCCGCGCGGCCGGGAACGGCGCTGGACGAGGCCGACGCCGCGCTGGAGCGGTTGGGGGGCACGGAGCGGGCGGAGGTCGTGAGCATGCCCGAGATCGGGGTTTCCTCGACGGGGATTCGCGCGCGAGTGGCGGCGGGGAAGCCGATTCGCCACCTCGTTCCCGACGCCGTGGTGGACTTGATCGCCGAGCGGGGGCTTTACCGGACGTGAGCGCTGCGCCTCAGAGGGGACAGGATCGGCTCTCCTCGGAGGCGCTGGCGCGGCAGATCGTGGCCGTCGCCGACGCCAAGCAGGCCGAGGATCTGGTCGCGCTCGACGTGCGGAGCCTGGTGGGGTACACGGACTTCCTGGTCATCTGCACGGCGCGCAACGAGCGCCTGGCGAAGGCGATCCACCAGGACGTCCACCAGCGACTGAAGCACGACCACGGCCTGCTGCCCGCCACGGTGGAGGGGGAGCAGGCGGCGCGCTGGGTGTTGATGGACTACCTCGACTGCGTCTTCCACGTGTTCGTGCCGGAGCTGCGAGAGCTCTACCGCTTGGAGGTGCTGTGGGGAGAGGCGCCGCGGCTCGAGCTGGGTGCCGTCCGGCGGGCGCCCTAGCGTTTGCGCATCGTGGGCGCCCGGCGCCCGCGGGACGATGGGCACCAAGGCTCGCTTCAGAAGATCTCTGTTTGGCTTTCGCCCCCGCGATGTGGACGAGGTGATCGCCGAGCAGGAGGCCGTGCTCGAGGCCCGCTGCAGGGAGGTGGAGTGGGGGGCGCAACGGATGCGTGAGCTGGATCAGGTGTCCGCCGGGCTCGCGGATCGGGTGGTGGAGCGCGAGCGGGAGCTGCGCGACGCGCGGGTGGAGCTGTCGCGAGCGCGCGAGCGAAGCGACGAGAGCTTGCGGGCGCTGAGCACGCTGGCGGACGATCTGGAGGCGGTGCGGCGCCAGGCACGGGGACAGGCGACGCGGATGCGGTTGCGCGCGCTGCGCGAGGCCGCCGAGTTGGCAGGGCGGATGGACGAGCTGGGCGATGATCGAAGCGAGGTGCGCGAGGGGTTGATCGAGTCGCTGCGGGAGGCGATCGAGCGGGTCGGCGCGAATACCGAGGAAGACGAGACGCATGACTTGCCGGGTCTGCTCTCGGCCACGAACGGCTCCGGCGAGCGCGCGGTGGGAGAGCTCTTCGCCGGGGTGGTCGAGGTGGAGGTGGGGCCGCTGAGCGACTTCTCGCAGCTAGTCGGGTTCGAGGATGCGGCGGGCGGGATCGGCGCGACCTCGGAGATCTCGGTGACGCGCTTCGCGCAGGGGCGGGCGACCCTGGCGCTGAGGTTCAAGCATCCGGTCGAGCTGTTGTGGGAGCTCGAACAGCGGACTCCGTTCGAGTTCAAGGTCCGGGACGCGCGCTCGGACCGGGTGGTCTTGGACGTCGACGGGTAGTCGCGCGGCCGTCCGGCGGGCGTCGACCGACCGGCGTGCCGGGCGGCTCAGTTGGTGGCTAGGGTGGGGGGATGGAGCTGACTGCTCCTGCGAACGGGATCGAGCTCGCCTACGAGGCGTTCGGGGATCCGTCCGACCCCACGGTGCTCCTGGTTATGGGGCTGGGGGTGCAGATGCTGGGGTGGGACGAGGAGCTCTGCGGGCTGTTGGCCGGGCGGGGGTTTCGTGCGGTGCGGTTCGACAACCGGGACGTGGGGCGGTCGACGAAGATCGAGGGCGGGCGTCGGCCGAACCTGATGGCGGCGGCGATGGGCGACGCGAGCTCGGCGAGCTACACGCTCGACGAGATGGCGGACGATTGCGCCGGGCTGCTTGACCACCTGGGGGTGGAGGCGGCGCACGTGGTGGGCGTCTCGCAGGGCGGGATGATCGCTCAGACGCTGGCGATCCGGCATCCGGGGCGGGTGCTGTCGCTGACCTCGATCATGTCGAGCACGGGGGATCGGGCGGTGGGGCAGCCGCATCCGGAGGCGTTGTCGGTGTTGCTTACGCCGGGGCCGGCGGATCGGGAGGGGTTCGCGGAGTCTGCGGTCCAGGCGTTTCGGGTGATCGGCTCGCCGGGGTTCGAGGCGGACGAGGAGAGGCTGAGGGAACTGGCGCGGGCGAGCTTCGATCGGGGCTATCACCCGGAGGGCACGGCGCGGCAGCTGTTGGCGATCCTGGCCTCGGGCGATCGGACCGAAGCGTTGCGGCGGTTGGACGTGCCGACGGTGGTGATCCACGGGACGGATGACGCGCTGATCGACGTCTCGGGAGGGAGGGCAACGGCGGCGGCGATTCCGGGGGCGAGGCTCGAGCTGATCGAGGGGATGGGGCACGATCTGCCGCGCGAGCTGTGGCCGCGGTTCGTGGACCTGATCGTGGAGAACGCGGCGCGCGCCCGCACTCTCGACTCCATCCCGTAGCCCTTTCGGCACATTCTGCGCGCCACGCGGCACGGGCGGCGTGCGAACGTGTGTTCGTGATGAAGCGAATCACAAGGGCAACGTTGCGGAGGCAGCGATCGCTGTCGCGGCGATCAAGCTCGGCGTCGAGGTGATCAAGCCGCTGGTCGAGCACGCGCGATACGACCTGGTCTTCGAACTGGGCAGCGACTGCTCCGCGTGCAGTGCAAGTGGGCAGCCGGAAGGGCGACGTGGTGATCGTGCGTTGGTCAGCTACTGGCATGCGGTGGTGGCAGTGCGGACTCGTACCGCGCCGACGAGGTCGATCCGTGGCCGTTTACTGCGACGAGCTCGATAGCTGCTATCTGCTGCCGGCGGCGCTGTTCGATGGCATGAAAGGCCTGAGCCTCCGCGTCGCCCCGACCAGAAATGGTCAGCGGGCGGGACTATACTTTGCGGTCGATCACCTCTGAATGGGGCTGTAGCTCAGCTGGGCAGAGCGTCGGAGTGGCACTCCGAAGGCCGTGGGTTCGAGTCCCACCAGCTCCACTCGCATCCCACCGAGAAACCTGGCGTCGAGAAGGTCGGCGCCCACCAGTTCCGCAACCACTTCGGCTGGTACATGGAGCGCACCGTCGCCGGCGAGGAGTTCCTCGTCACCCGCCGCGGCAAGCCCTACGTCCGCCTCGTCCCCGCGCACCCCCAGCTGCCAATCGCCAACAGCGACGTATGATCGAAGCCGTGCCCGCCGATCGACAGCCCGCTACCGCGATCGAGCTCGTTGACGTCGTCAAGAGCTTCGGCTCCGAGCGGGCCCTCGATGGCGTCAACCTCGCCGTGCCCGAGGGCGCGATCACCGTGCTGCTCGGCCCGTCCGGGGCTGGAAAGACGGTCACGGTCAAGCACATCGTCGGGCTCATACAGCCCTCGGCCGGGAACGTGGTGGTCGAAGGCAAGAACCTCGCCGAGCTGACGGAAACCGAGCTCTACGAGCTTCGCCGAGGCATGAGCGCCGTGCTCCAGGGCACCCTGCCCTTCACCTGCGGCCTCTTCTACTCGCTCAACGTGTACGAGAACGTCGCCTTCGCGCTGCGCGCCCGGACTCGCCTGTCGCCCGAGCAGGTCGACCAGGTGACGCTGGATCACCTCGAGATGGTCGGGATGCGCGAGCGCGCCAACGCCATGCCGGACCAACTTTCCGCCGGGATGTGCAAGCGAACGGCGCTCGCGCGGGCGCTCGCACTCGAGGCGCGCATCGTGATCATCGACGACTTCGACAGCGGCATCGACGGCGTGCGCCTGGCGCTCCTCTGCGAGCTGATCCGCGACGCGCAACGCAGCATCGACGCCACCTTCCTCGTCTCCACCCACGACATGACCGCCGCCCGCAAGCTCGCCGACCACGTCGCGGTGATCTACGGAGGCCGCATCGTCGCCAGCGGCGACGCCGAGGCGATCTTCGGCTCGAACGAGTCCATGGTGCACCAGCTGCTCTCCGGCGAGCTCTCCGGCCCCCTTCAGCTGGGCGCCCGGTAGGCGCTCAGCTCTCGGATACGCTCCGCCGCGTGAAGCAGCTGGCCGACGGCGTCTGGCACCTGAACACGATGCCCGTGCCCAACACCGTCAACGCCTACCTGCTCGGGGACGTGCTTGTAGACGCCGGCACCCGCCAGTCCCGCAGGGGAATCCTCCGCCAGCTCCGCGGCCACGAGGTGAGCGCCCACGCCCTCACCCACTCCCACCCCGACCACCAGGGCTCGAGCCACGCCGTCTGCGAGGCGCTCGGCGTCCCCTTCTGGGTCCCCGAGCGCGACGCCGACGCCGCCGAGAACCCCGACCTGATCCGCCAGCGCCAGCCCAGCCATCCCGTGGCCCGCTTCTTCATCAAGATCTTCATCGGCCCCGGCCACCCCGTCGACCGCAGGCTCCACGACGGCGACGAGGTCGCCGGCTTCAAGGTCCTCGACGCACCCGGCCACTCGGCCGGCCACGTCGTCTTCTGGCGCGAGTCCGATGGCGTGCTGGTGATCGGCGATGTGCTGACCAACATGGACCAGCTGACCCTGATCCCCGGCCTGCACGAGCCGAAGCCCTACCTGACCCCCGACCCCGCCGAGAACCGCCGCTCGGCCAGGAAGGCCGCGTCCCTCGAGCCGAAGCTCGTGCTCTTCGGCCACGGTGCGCCCATCCGCGACACGAAGAAGTTCGTCGACTTCGTCGAAGCGCTGCCGTCCTGACACTTCAATAGACCCCGCGCCACCGTGCGCTCCCGCTCCAATATACGCGCGCCCGCGACTCGTAAACTCAGCGCCGGTGGACCCCTACGACCCGCAGGAGATCGAGCGCCGCTGGCAGACGGTGTGGGGGGACGAAGGCACCTGGGAGGTGCCCAACCCCGGGCAGCCGGCGTTCGACGACACGAAGCCAAAGAGCTACGTGCTCGTGATGCTCCCCTATCCCTCCGGAGAGCCGCACATCGGCCATCTCAAGGTCTACGCGATCGGCGACGCGATCGCCCACTACAAGAGGCGCAACGGCTACCGGGTCATGCAGCCGATGGGCTACGACGCCTTCGGCCTCCCGGCCGAGAACAACGCGATCAAGACGGGCGTCCACCCGCGCGAGGCGACCAACCAGTCCATCGCCTCATACCGGCACTGGTTTCGCCGCTGGGGCATCTCGATCGACTGGACGCGCGAGCTGGCGACCAGCGACCCGTCCTACTACCGCTGGACTCAGTGGATCTTCCTGAAGCTCTTGGAGCGCGGCCTCGCCTACCGCAAGGAGGCGGCGGTGAAGTGGTGCCCGAAAGACGCGACGGTGCTCGCCAACGAGCAGGTGATC
This sequence comes from uncultured Actinomycetes bacterium, assembly GCA_963824865.1. Lineage (GTDB taxonomy): Bacteria > Actinomycetota > Thermoleophilia > Solirubrobacterales > 70-9 > AC-56. Next base: position 271,831 of record CAWGQQ010000004.1, read on the forward strand.
GACGGGCGCTGCGAACGGTGCGGCACCCCGGTTGAGGTCCGCCAGCTCGAGCAGTGGTTCTTCCGGATCACCGACTACGCCGACCGCCTGCTCGACGACCTCGAGGGGATCGACTGGCCGGAGCACGTGAAGACGATGCAGCGCAACTGGATCGGGCGCTCCGAGGGCGCCGAGGTGACCTTCCGCTGCGAGGAGCTGGGGATCGACTACCCCGTGTTCACCACCCGGCCGGACACGCTGTTCGGCGCCACCTTCTTCGTGCTCGCCCCCGAGCACCCCGACGTCTTCCGCCTTGCAGCCGGCACGCCGGAGGAGGATCGCGTGCACGAGTACGTCAACCGGGCGATCGCCGAGTCCGCCGAGGACCGCAGCTCCGAGGAGCGCCCCAAGACCGGCGTCTCGCTCGGCCGCACGGTCACCAATCCCGTCAACGGCGAGCGGATCCCCATGTTCGTCGCCGACTACGTGCTGATGGAGTACGGCACCGGCGCGATCATGGCGGTGCCCGCGCACGACCAGCGCGACTACGACTTCGCCCGCGCGTTCGACCTCGAGATCCGCCAGGTGGTTGAACCCACCGGCGAGGAGCTTCCGGACGACGAACCCTTCGTCGGCCATTCCGCCGACGAGCGCCTGATCAACTCGGGCGACTTCACGGGCATGACCTCGCCCGAGGCGACGCGGTCGATCACCGAGTGGCTGGCGAAGGACGGTCGCGGCCGGCCCTCCGTCAACTATCGCCTGCGCGACTGGCTGCTCTCCCGCCAGCGCTACTGGGGCTGCCCGATCCCCGTGGTCTACTGCGACGGCTGTGGGCTCGTCCCCGTCCCGGAGGACCAGCTCCCGGTGCTGCTCCCCGACGTCCAGGACTACGCGCCGAAGGGCAAGAGCCCGCTCGCCAGCGCCGAGGACTGGGTGGCAACCGAGTGCCCGCGGTGCGGTGGGCCCGCACGCCGGGAGACCGACACCATGGACACCTTCGTCGACTCCTCCTGGTACTTCCTGCGCTACTGCGACGCCCGCAACGACGAGGCCGCCTGGGACCGCGAGGTGGTGCGCAGCTGGATGCCCGTCGACCAGTACATCGGCGGCGTCGAGCACGCGATCCTGCACCTGATGTACGCGCGCTTCTTCGTCAAAGCGCTCGCCGACCTGAGCCTGCTCGACGTGCAGGAGCCCTTCGACGCCCTGTTCACGATCGGGATGATCACCCGCGAGGGCGCGAAGATGTCGAGCTCGAAGGGCAACGTGGTGGATCCCGCCGAGTACGTGGAGCGCTACGGCGCCGACACCGCCCGCAGCTACGTGCTCTTCATCGGCGCCCCGGACCAGGACGCCGACTGGACCGACAAGGGGGTCGAGGGCGTCCACCGCTTCCTGGCGCGTCTCTGGCGTCTGAAGGAGGAAGTCGTCGAGAGGACCGAGCCCACCCCGGGCGACGAGCCGCCGGCGACGAGCGACCAGCCCGGCAACTCCCACGCCCTGCTCGCGAAGGCGCACTGGGCGATCGACAAGGTGACCCGGGACATCGAGCGCGGCTTCCAGTTCAACACGGCGATCGCCGCCGTCATGGAGCTCGTCAACGAGGCCTACCGGCTGAAGGACGGCCTGTACGGCCACCCCGCGGGCGATGCGGCGCTGCGCTTCGCGACCGCCACGGCCGGCTCACTCCTGTTTCCCTTCGCGCCCCACCTCGGGGCAGAGGTATACGAGGCGGTGGAGGGCAGCCGAGTGTGGGAGGACCCCTGGCCCAAGCCCGATCCCACGATGCTTGAAAGCGACACGTTCACGCTCGTGGTGCAGGTGAACGGGAAGCTTCGCGCCCGCGTCGAGGCTGCGGTGGACGCCCCGGAGGACGAGCTCGTGCGGCTGGCACTCGGCACCGAAGCCGTGAAGCGCCACCTGGACGGCAAGGAGATCGTCAAGGAGGTCGTGGTCCCGGGCAAGCTCGTCAACCTGGTTGTTCGATGAACGGTGACACGCGGTCGCCCCGGGTCTGCTAGAAAGGCGGCCGCATGCTTGTCAGGCGGTTCTCGGACGCGGCCGTCACCGAATGGCACCGCCTTCGGCCCCACATCCTCATGGACGCGGGTGAGCTTGGGGCTCGCACCATGTCGGTCAACTGGCTGGAGGTCCCGGCGGGTGTCTCGGAGGAGCTCCGCTCGCACGAGGAGGCCGAGCAGGTCTACGTAGTCGTCCACGGCAGCGGCACGATGTCGGCGACCGGTGATACTCAGCGCCTCGACGTCGGCGACCTGGTGCTGATCCCGCCCGCGACCGATCATGCCGTCGCCAACGACGGCACCGAGACGCTGGCGCTGGTCTCCGTGCAGTCGCCGGCCGTCTCCGCCGACGAGCTCTACAGCCGCCGCCTCGCTGCGCAGGCCGCCAACTACGACGACTACGACGACGAGTAACTCCGGCGGCAGCCTCGCAGGGAGCCAGGCGACAGCCTCGGGTTGCTACGTTGCCGCCGGGCGAGGGTTCCAACCTGACCCGGCAGGTCTACACGTGGGTACCGCGACTTCGTCGCTAGCCCCGGCGAGCGGTGATCCGTAGGCGCGTCGTGTACGGCAGGGTCCAGGGGGTGTTCTTTCGCGACACCGCGCGGCGGATGGCGCAGTCGCGCGGCCTCGGCGGCTGGGTGCGAAACATGCCCGACGGCAGCGTGGAGGCCGTCTTCGAGGGCGATGCTGAGGCCGTCGAGTCGATGGTCGCCTGGTGCGGCCAGGGACCACGCGGCGCGCTGGTCGAGCGGGTGGAGGTCACGGAAGAGGAGCCCGAGGGCCTGACGGAGTTCCGGATCCGCTAGCCGAGGCGCCGAGGTTGCGAAATCGGCGCGATCTCGCGCCCGATCGCTGACGGTGCGGGCGCCACGCGTGGGGCGCCCCCCGGCACGATCGGGGCGATGGGCTCGTTGAGCCGCTCACAGCTGCTGGTCTACGGCGCCGTTGCCGTCACCCTGCTGCTGGTCGGAGCGCGCTGGATCCGCTCCGCCGAGGAGCCGGGCTCCCTTGCCGGCGGAGTCAGCGTCTCGCCGGCGTCTGACTCATCGACCTCCGCCGAAGGCGCCTTCAGCGTCGATCCCCAGGGCGGAGGCGACGTGGTCGTTCACGTGGCGGGAGCCGTGAAGGAGCCCGACGTCTACAGGCTGCCGGCAGGGTCTCGCGTCAGCGACGCCGTGGAGCGCGCCGGGGGCGCCACCGCCCGCGCCGAGGTCGAGGGGCTCAACCTGGCGGCGCCGCTCACCGACGGGCAGCAAATTGTCATGCCCAGCAGGGCCGCAGGCCCTGCTGGGGCTGCCTTGGGCTCGAGTGGTGTTGGGACGACCGACGCACCGATTGGCCTCGGCACCGCCACCGTTGAGGAGCTCGACACGATCGAGGGAATCGGGCCCGTCACCGCCCAGAAGATCGTCGAGTTCCGCACTCAGCAAGGGGGCACCTCGTCGGTCGACCAGCTCGACCAGATCGACGGCATCGGCCCGGCCACCATGGACGCCCTCCGGTCACGCCTCCAGCCGTAGGGATCTTGACCTGGCACCGCAGGTGAGGCGCAGCGGGATCGCCTGGCGCTTCGCCGTGCTCGGCGGCGCCACCGCCGGGCTCGCGCTCTCGCCGGCGCTCTCCGCGTGGAGCGTGGGCATGGCCAAGCCGATGCTCGCGCTCGGGCTGGCCGCGGGGGTCGGCCTGATCGCAGCCCGCCCGGGCGACCGCGGCACGGCGCACGGCGCCTGGCTGGCGCTCCTCGCCCTCGCCGCGGCGGCGTGCGGGCTGGCGGTCGGCGCCCTGCGCCTGGCGGCGATCGACGGCGGCGCCTTCCACGGACCGATCGGGCGGCCGACGACGGCGCGGGGATTCGTGGCCGCGGTGCCCCGCCGGTCGCACGGCCAGGTGAGGGTCCGAATCCAGACCGCGGACGGCCGCCTCGCAATCGAGTCCTCCGAGCCGGTCGAGGACCTTCCGATCGGTCGCCAGGTGAGCGCCAGCGGCACGCTTCGAGATCCCCAACCTTGGGAGGCCGGCTATCTGGCGCGCTACGGCATCCGCCAGGTGCTCGCCGCCGACCGGGTCCGGCTCACCGGCCGGCGGCGCGCCGGCCCCGCGGCGCTGATCGACCGCATCCGCGATCGGGCGGAGGTCGCACTGGAAAGCGGCACCCCGGAGGCAGAGGCGGCGCTCCTGAGGGGCTTCGTCCTGGGTGAGGACGACCGCATCGACTCGGCCACGGTCGACGACTTCAAGCGCTCCGGGCTCGCTCACCTGCTTGCCGTTTCGGGACAGAACGTGATCCTGCTCGCCCTGCTGGCGCTGCCGCTGCTGGCGCTCCTCGGCATCCCGGTCCGAGCCCGTCTGCTCTGCGTTCTGGCGCTGATCGCGATCTACGTGCCGGTCACCGGCGCCGGCCCCTCGATCCAGCGCGCCGGCGTGATGGGTGCGGCAGGGATGGTCGCCGCGCTCGCCGGGCGGCCGCGCTCGCGGTGGTACGCGATCCTGCTCGCCGCCTTCGTCACCCTGGCGGCCAACCCGCGGGCCAGCGGCGATGCCGGCTGGCGACTCAGCTTCGCCGCCGTGATCGGGATCCTGCTCTGGGCCGGCCCGATTCGCGATTGCCTGCTCGGCCCGCTTGCAAACGGCGGCGGTCGGCGCCGGGTCGCCGGCTTGCGGCGGAGCCTCGCCGAGGGCGCCGGGGTGACGATCGCGGCGACGCTCTCCACTGCCCCGCTGATGGCGCACGACTTCGGGACGGTGTCCGTTGCCTCGCTGCCCGCCAATCTGCTCGCGCTGCCCGCGGTGGCGCCGCTGATGTGGCTGGGGATGCTGGCCGCGCTCGCCGGCCAGCTGCCCTGGCTCCCTGTGCAGCCGCTGACCGGCCTCGCGGGCGTGCTCGCCGCCTACGTTGCCCAGGTCGCCCACTGGCTCGGCTCGCCGGGATGGGCTACGGCAAGCGTCCCCCTCGCTGAGCCAACAGGGGTGTTGGCTGCGTACGCCGTGCTGGCCTTGGCTCTGTGGGTGCTGCTCGGCTGGGCGCGCCGCCGGAGGGGCTTGGCAACGCCGCCGGCTCGCCGCAGGCCCCTCGTCCTGGCGATCTGCGTCGTGGCCTCGAGTCTCGTCCTCTCCGTTCTTTGGCGGTCGGGTGAGACGGCCGGGGAAACCGCAGCCGGGTTGCGCGTGGTCGTCCTCGACGTCGGCCAAGGCGACGCGATCCTGCTCGACCCGGCCAACGGCGAGCCGGTGCTCGTGGACGGCGGCCCGCCGGGCGCCGACCTGCGCCGAAAGCTCGAGGACCAGGGAATCTCGAGCCTGGCGGCGGCGATCGTCACCCACGGCCAGTCGGATCACACCGGCGGGATCCGGGAGCTGCTCGGCTCGTTCCCGATTCGCCGGCTGCTCTACTCGGAGCCCAGCCCGGACCTGATCCGGCATGCTCGCTCCACCGGAGTCCGCACGATGGCGATTGCCGAGGGGTCGGCGGTCGAGTCGGGCAGGCTTCGGATCGAGGTGCTGTGGCCGCCGCGGGCGCTTCTGGAGGGGCCTCCGCCCGACGACCTCGAATCAGTCGTCGCTGGTTCTCCTGGCTCGCTGGCGGCGCTTTGACATGCTGCTCGCCGCCGACGCCGAGGCCGAGGCGGTGCCGATCGACCCCGGGCCGGTCGACGTGCTCAAGGTGGCTCATCACGGCTCAGAGGACGCCGGCCTCGCCGAGCTGCTCGACCGCAGTGCGCCGCGTCTCGCGGTGATCTCGGTGGGAGCGGACAACCCTTATGGCCATCCGAGCGCCGCGACCCTCGCCGCCCTCGCCGAGCACCGGGTCGCGGCCCTGCGAACCGATCAGCAAGGCGAGGTGACGATCGAGGTCAGGCGGGGTGGTTGGCGGGTGGAAACCGCCGATTAGCGGGTCGTTCGAGCGAACGACGGGCCTTCGCGCTACCGTAGTACCTGTTGGAAGCCTCGTCATTGGGCCAAGGAAGGGCCGGTGTCGGCTACTGGCGCCTGGCAGGGATAGTGCTAGCGCCCGTGCTCGCGTTCGGCTGTGGGGTGATGCTGGTCGCCATGGGCGATATCGGCGGCAACCCCACCTGCCAGGAGATGTCGTCCGGCTCGGCAAGCGCCACGTCCGACGGCGAGTGCTTCAGCGGCTCCTCATTCCAGAAGGCAGTCACCCTCGGCCTCGGTTGGCCGGGAGGGGCGATCGCGGGCTTTGCCGCCGTGGCCGCGCTGGCCTTCGCGATCACCGGCCGGCGGGGCCGGCTGGCTCTCCGGCTTGCCGGACTGGCCGTCGTTCTCGGCGGGCTCAGCATCCTGATCGCCAACGTCTGACGGCAACGTCTGGCACAACGTTTGCGGACGACCCGCGTGTGGCCGGCAGTGCCGACCCGGCCGCGCCTGCGAATACACTCGCCGGCAATGTCGAGTGAGGGTGCAAGTCGCTCGGGCGCGATCAAGCCGGCCTACCTGATCGCCGGCACGGACGAGGGAAAGATCGACGCCGCGCTGTCACGCCTGCGGGCGCGGGCCGAGCGCGAAAGCGGCCCTGGAGCGCTGGAGAGCTTCACGCCGGCCGCCGGCCCGCAGGCGCCGGACACCGATGCGCTGATCGCCGCCATCCCCTCGCTGTCACTGATGGCATCTCGGCGCTACCTGCTGGCCGACGGCATCGAGCGATGGACGGCCAAGCAAGCCGCGGCGGTGATTGCCGAGCTCGGCAAGCTGCCACCGGACCTCACCTTGGTGCTGGTGGCTCGGGAGCTGGCGCCCAAGACCAAGCCGCCCAAGGGCATCGCAGAGGCCGTGGAGGCCGCCGGCGGCGAGGTTCTCCGCTACCAGGCTCCAAAGGCACGGGAGCTGCCCGCCCGCCTCGTCGCTGAGGCGAGCCGGCAGGGCTTCCGGCTCGAACCGGCGGCGGCGCGGCTCCTGGTCGAGCGGCTGGGGGAAAGCACGCTGCGGCTGGCCAACGAGCTTCGGCGGCTGGCGCTGTGGGCACAGCCGGGAGAGGAGGTGACGGTCCGCGACTTGGAGGCGATGGTGGCCGACACCTCCGAGGAGGCCGCCTGGGCTCTTTCGGACGCGATCCTCGCCGGCGACACGGACATGGCCCTCCGGTCAGCCGAGCGCCTGGCGGCCCAGGGCGAGGCCGTCACGCCGCTGGTCTACCAGGCGGCGCGACGGCTGCGCGAAGCCCACAGCGCGCTCCTGGAGCTGGAGGCTGGGAGCTCGCAGAAGGAGGTTCAGGCCAAGCTCAAGATGCATCCCTACGCGGCCAAGATGCTGTTGCGGCGCCTGCGGGGCGCCTCGCCGGCGGAGCTTCGAGCCGCCACCGGCGCGATCGCCGATCTCGAGTGGTGGACCCGTGGCGGCTCCGAATACCCGGACGACGTGGCGCTGACCCTCACGGTGCGACGAGCGGCCGGCGTCGTCGCCGGTGCGCTCTAAGACACCGTCCGAAAGCCCCCGCGCACGCGTGGCGGCACCGGGACGGTCTCGGCACTACCCGGCGGCGCGACTCAGCAGCCGGGCGGCACGAGTCTTCTTGCGGGCACCGTTGTTCGAGTGCAGGGCGCCCTTCTGGACCGCCTTGTCGATTCGCGAGACGAGCTGCCGGTGCTCCTCGGCGATTACCGAGCCGTCGCCCGAGTCCACGGCGCGCTCGAAGCGCCGGAAGTGCGTTTTGACGGCGCCTTGCAGGCGGCGGTTCTCGAGCCGCTCCCGTTCGGTGCGGAGGATGCGCTTGCGCTGTGAAGCGATGTTGGCCACCGGGCGACGGCGGACTATAGCGACGGCGTCTTGATGGGACGCGAGGAGCTCGATCGGCGCGGGGAGGACGAACGGCGGGCACGCGAGCGCCTGTACGGCGACCGCGGGTTGGACTCGGGACCGGTGGACATCGTGGCCGACGAGGAGCCGGGCACCGAGGCGATCACCGCCGCGCGCGAGTCCTCGCACGCGCGGGCCGGTCGCCTGGCGCGCTCAACGGCCCTCTTCTCGTTTGCCACCAGCCTGTCTCGGATCGCCGGACTGGTGCGCGAGATCGTCGCCGCCAGCTACTTCGGCGTCACGGGAGCGATGTCCGCGTTCACGATCGCCTTCCAGGTGCCGAACCTGGTCCGGAGCCTCTTTGCCGACGCGGCGATCCAGGCGGCGTTCGTCCCGGTCTTCACGGAGCAGCTCGAAAAGGGGAACAGGCAGGAGGCCTTTCGCCTTGCCTCCACCCTGATCTTCCTCGTCACCCTGGTCCTGGGCGCGATCACCGCGCTGTTCATTCTCCTGGCGCCGGTGGTGATGCCGCTGTTCGTGCCCGACTCCTCTGAGGCGGTCACGGACCTCGCAGTGGTCCTCTCACGCCTCCTCTTCCCAATCCTCGTCTTGCTCGGCGCCACGGGGATGGTGGTGGGCATCCTCAACAGCTTCGACCGCTTCGGGGTGTTCGCCATCTCGCCCTTCTTCTGGAACGTGGCGATCATCGCCGTCCTCGTCGGGCTAGCGCCGGCGTTTCCCGACGACAAGGAGATCTATGCGTATGCAATCGGCGTGCTTGTCGGGACTGTGATCCAGCTGGCGATGCCGGTGTTCGATCTACGCAACACCCCGTTCGGCCTTCGGCGCGCCCTGATCGCACCGTTCCGTGTTCGCAGCGCCGACTGGCGCGATTCGAATGTGCGTCGCGTGCTGCTGTTGATGCTGCCCGTGACGCTCAGCCTCGGGCTGATCAACTTCAACCTGGTGATCAACAGCACGGTGGGGTTCCTCGTCTCCGAGAGCGCGCCTGCCGCGATCGACAAGGCGTTCCGCATCTACATGCTGCCGCAGGGAGTCTTCTCGGTGGCGGTGACCACAGTCCTCTTTCCGACCCTGGCCCGATTCGCGGCGCGGCGCGAATTCGAGGACCTGCGCGCGACGATGGCCAACGGCATGCGGCAGATCGTTCTGCTGCTGACCCCGGCTGCCGCGGCAATCCTCGTTCTCTCCGAGCCGATGGTGAGGCTGGTCTACCAGCGGGGCGAGTTCGACGCCGCGTCGACCGACCTGGTGGCGACGGCGCTGTTTTGGTTCGCTTTGTCGCTTCCCTTCAACGGCCTCTTCCTGCTCCTGACCCGTACTTTCTTCAGCCTCCAGCGGCCCTGGGTCCCAACGGCGATCGCGGGCGGCAACCTGCTGATCACCGCAATCGCCGCCCTGGCTCTCTACGGGCCCTTCGAGGTCGCCGGGATCGTCGCCGCGACGGTCATCGCGACCGGCGCAAGCGTGCTCGCGCAGACGATCGTCCTGCGCCGCCAGCTCGGCCGTCTCGAGCTCGCGAGGCTGATCTGGACGACGATTCGCATCGCCGCCGCCGCCGCCGCTCTCGCCGGCGCCTGCTACGGGCTCTGGTACGTCCTCGACGAGGCGCTGGGTCGAGGGCTCGCCGCCCAGATCGTCTCGCTGAGCGCCGGCTTGGCGGCGGGGGCGGCGGTCTATGCCGCCGCGATCACCCTGCTCCGGATCCCCGAGGCCGAGCAGATCTGGCGGCTCTTCCGGCGCCGCGAAGCCTGAGGATCCCCGGCCTTTCCCGACAATCCCCTCGCCATACTCAATCCCTCGAAGCCATGGACCGGATCCGCAACTTCTCGATCATCGCGCACATCGACCACGGCAAGTCGACGCTCGCCGACCGGTTGCTCGAGCTGACCGGAACCGTTGGCGTCGAGCACCGGCCGCAGCTCCTCGACTCGATGGAGCTGGAGCGCGAGCGGGGGATCACCATCAAGGCGCAGGCCGTCCGGGTCTCCTACCGGGCCGGCGATGGCGCCACGTACCACCTGCACCTGATCGACACCCCGGGGCACGTGGACTTCTCCTATGAGGTCTCGCGGAGCCTCGCCGCCTGCGAGGGGGCGCTGCTGGTCGTCGACGCGGCTCAGGGCGTCGAGGCGCAGACCGTCGCCAACACCTACGCGGCGGTCGAGGCCGGGCTGGAGCTGATTCCGATTCTCAACAAGGTCGATCTGCCGAGCGCCGAGCCTGAGCGGGTGGCGGCTGAGATCACCGACCTGGTCGGCGGCGATCCGGACGAGGTACTGCGGATCTCGGCCAAGACGGGCGAGGGCGTCGAGGACGTGCTGGAGGCGATCGTCGCCCGGATCCCGCCGCCGCGGGGCAACCCGGAGGCCCCGCCGCGGGCGCTGATCTTCGACTCCGAGTTCGACCCGTACCGGGGGGTAGTCGCATACGTCCGCCTGGTGGACGGCGCCTTCCACAAAGGCGAGCGGATCACGGCCATGCAGACGGGAACCGAGGCCGACATCGACGAAATCGGCTTCTTCGTGCCGCAGATGCGGCCCGAGCAGGGGATGGACGCGGGCGAGGTCGGATACGTGATCACCGGAATCAAGGACGTCGCCCTGCTCCGCGTCGGTGACACGCTGACTCGGAAGCAGGAGCCGGCTGTCGAGCCGCTGCCCGGCTACCGCGAGGTGAGGCCGGTGGTCTTCTGCGGGCTGTTCCCGCTCGACACCGATCGCTACGAGGACCTCCGTGACGCGCTCGACCGCTTGGCGCTGAACGACGCCGCGCTCAGCTACGAGCCTGAGACCTCCCAGGCACTGGGCTTCGGCTTCCGCTGCGGCTTCCTGGGCCTCCTGCACATGGACATCGTCCGTGAGCGGCTGGAGCGGGAGTACGGCCTCGAGCTGCTGGCGACCACGCCCAACGTCCGCTACGAGGTCGCGCTGGGGGGCGGCGAGCGCGTCGAGGTCCGAAGCCCCGCCGAGATGCCCGATCCGGCAGCGATCGAGCAGGTCCTCGAGCCGTACATCCGGGCCACCGTGATCGCGCCGGCCGGCTACGTGGGAGCGGTGATGGAGCTCTGCCAGGGACGGCGCGGCACCCACGTCGACATCCACTACCTCTCGCCGGAGCGAGTCCAGCTCCGGTACGACCTGCCGCTGGCAGAGATCGTGCTCGACTTCTACGACCAGCTGAAGTCGAGGACCGCCGGCTACGCGTCGCTCGACTACGAGCCGATCGGCAACCGCGCGTCGGACCTGGTGAAGCTCGACGTGCTGCTCGCCGGGGAGCGGGTGGACGCGCTGTCGGTAATCGTTCACTCCGATGACGCTTACCGGGCGGGCAAGGCGCTGGTCGTGCGGCTGCAGAGAACGATCCCCAGGCAGCTTTTCGACGTCCCGGTGCAGGCCGCGATCGGCGCCCGCGTGCTGGCCCGCGAGACGGTCAAGGCGTTGCGAAAGGACGTCACCGCGAAGCTCTACGGCGGCGACGTGACCCGCAAGCGCAAGTTGCTCGAGAAGCAGAAGGCCGGCAAGAAGCGGATGAAGCAGGTGGGCAGGGTCGAGGTGCCACAGGAGGCCTTCCTGTCCGTGCTGGAAGTCGAGGACGACCGATGAGCGCCAGCGCCGAGGACACGGCGCCGATATTCTCACCGCCGCCATGCCCGTAAAGACCGACGCAATCGGCAAGTCCTGGGACCCCGCCTCGTTCGAGGTCGAGGCGGCGAGGATCACCCAGTACGCGACCGCCGTCGGCGAGCAGAACCCCGTCCACCACGATGCGAAGGCCGCGAAGGCTGCCGGCTTCCGCGATCTGGTGGCGCCGCCGATGTTCTGCGTCGTCTACAGCGCTCCTGCGCTGGGGCCGGCCATCCTCGATCCCGAGGTCGGGATCAACCTTCCAACAATGGTCCACGGCGGCCAGGAGTTCGTGTGGGGCGAGCCCGTTTGCGCGGGCGACATGATCACCACCGCCGCTACCTGCAAGGAGATCTACGAGCAGGACGGCAGGGCCTTTTACGTGTTCGAGTCCGTATCCACCAACCAGGACGGTGAGCAGACGGTTCGCGCCACCTGGACCGACATCGTCCGCGGAGTCTCAGAATGAGGGGCTTTAGCCCCGAAAGCAGCAGGTCAGGATGCCGAAGGCATCCGCAAGAGATTCTGATCGGAGGGCGCTGATGAGCGATTTCAAGCAGGGCGACTCGCTGCCGGAGCTGAGGGTCACCCCCGACGCCGGCCTTACCAAGCGCTACGCGGAGGCATCCGGCGACCCGAATCCGATCCACACGGATCCCGAGTTCGCGAAGTCGGTCGGGCTGCCGGGAGTGATCCTCCACGGTCTCTATTCGATGGCGCAGGTCGCCCGCGCCCACACCGAGGCCGCCGGCGGCGACCCCCGCAGCCCTGAAGCGGCTGGCGGTCCAGTTCCGCGGCATGGGGCTCCCGGAGCAGGAGATCGTGGTCAGCGCCACGGTCAAAGAACTCCGCGACGGCCGGATCGTCACCGACACGGTCGCCGCCCAGGGAGACAACCGGATCATCCGCAACGCCGAGGCGGAGCTGGAGCTGGGGCCGGACTGAGCCCTCGCGCACGCAGGGCTGCCGGGCTGATCGGGGTCCGGGCCTAAAATTGGACCTCGACCATGCTCTCCGAGCGCCAGCAGCTGATCCTCAACCTCCTCGTCGACGCCTATCTCGAGTCCGGGAGGCCGGTGGGCTCGAAGGCGGTCGCCGAGCGGCTTGACGTCGACTGGAGCCCCTCGACCGTACGCGCTGAGCTCGCGGAGCTCGAGGGCGCCGGCTATCTGTCTCACCCGCATACGTCTGCGGGACGCCTGCCGACCGATTCCGGCTATCGCTTCTACGCGGACTCGCTGCTGGCCTCGGGGCGCCGATTGCAGACGCCGCTGGGGCCAAGCCTCGACCTGACCCAGATGCGTCGCCAGGTCGACGAGGCGATGCGCGAGACCACGTCCGAGCTATCCCGGATCACCGACCTGCTCGCTGTCGCGACCGCCCCTCCCGCGGGCACCGCTCGCATCCATCGCGTCGAGGTGCTGCTGCTGCAGCCGCGCGTGGTGATGGTCGTCGCGATCGCCTCGAACGGGGCGGTGACGAAGCGCGTCTTCACCTTCGAGACGCAGGTGGACCCCGGCTTGGTCGAGTGGGCCTCGAGCTACCTGAACGAGCGGCTGGCGGGGTTCGGCCTCGGCGCGAGAATGATCGCCGACCGGCTCGCCGATCCCGAGCTGAGCGGGGCGGAGGCGGCGTTCATCGGCGAGATCACGGCCGCGTTCACGGGGCTGGAGGAGCGCGCCGAGGCAGACCTCTACGTCGACGGCGCAGCGCGACTGCTCTCCGAGGACCACGCCGGTGATCTGCCACACGTGGATGCGCTGATGCGTGCCCTGGAGCGGCGGGCCGGCTTGCTCAGCATCCTCCGCTCGGCGCTCGAAGAACGCTCCGTGTTCCTCTGGATCGGCGATGAGAACCCCGCTCCAGAGCTGCGCTCGGTCAGCGTCGTGGGCGCCAACTACGGCCTCGGCTACCGGAACCTGGGCACGGTTGGGGTGGTCGGGCCGCTGCGCATGGACTACGCGACGGCGATCGCCTCGGTGCGCGACGCCGCGGGCCAGCTCTCTCGCTTCTTCGAAACGGTCTACGAAGGGTGAAGCGCGACTACTACGAGGTCCTCGGCGTGGACCGGGGCGCCGGCGACGGCGAAATCAAGAAGGCGTTTCGCAGGCTGGCGCGCGAGCTGCACCCCGACGTCAACCGGCATGACCCGGAGGCGGAGGAGAAGTTCAAGGAGACCGCCGAGGCCTACGAGGTCCTCTCCGACCCGGACCGCCGCGGCACCTATGACGCCTTCGGCCACGAGGGCCTGCGCTCGGGCGGCTGGGCCCCGCGCACGGACGCCTTCGGCAGCTTCGAGGACGTGCTGTCCGCGTTCTTCGGTCGCGGCGACCCGCTGTTCAGCGAGCTGTTCGGATTCGGCCCAACCGGGCCGGCAAGCGGCAGCGACCTCGCTGCGCAAGTGGAGGTGAGCCTCGCCGAGGTGCTCACAGGAGCCTCTCGAGAAGTGTCCGGCGAGGCCGCTTCGACTTGCGAGCGCTGTCGGGGCAATGGCGCCGAGCCGGGAACCCCGATTCAGACCTGCGAGACGTGCGGCGGCAGCGGCGAGTTGCGTGAGGTGAGGAGGGTCGCGTTCGGTCAGGTGATGCGGACGGGCGCCTGCCCCAGCTGCGGTGGGCAGGGCCGGGTGCCCGAAAAGCCCTGCAAGGAGTGCGACGGGCAGGGACGGACCGTGCGAACGCGCGCCTGGGAAGTGGACGTTCCCGCGGGGATCGAGTCTGGCCAGCGGATCCGGATCTCGGGCGCCGGGCACGCCGGCGAGATCCCGGGAAGGTCCGGGGACCTCTACGTGCAGGTGCTGGTCGCCGAGGACGAGCGGTTCGAGCGACACGGCCAAGATTTGGTGACGATCGTCGAGCTGCCGGCCACCCGGGCAATGCTCGGCGGCACGGTGACCGTCCCGACCCTCGACGGCGAGCGCGAGGTTCAGGTTCCGGCCGGTGCCCAGCCCGGCGATCACATCGCCGTCCGAGGCCTGGGGCTGCCGTCGCTGCGCGGCGCCGCGCGCGGCGACCAGCACGTGGTGCTCGACGTCTACGTGCCCGCCGACCTGAGCAAGGAGCAGCGACACATGGCCGAGCGGCTGGACGAGTCGCTGGGCTCGGCGAACTCCCGGGGCGATGGACGGTCGAGCTCGCGGCGCCGGCGCCGAGCCAGGCGCGGCAGGTGATCCGCCTCGCCGTTCGCTGTCATCCGACGCTCGCCGAGCAGGTGCTCGCCGAGCTCGTCGAGCTGGCGCCGGGAGGGGTCGAGGAGGAAACGGGCGATGATTGGGTCGAGTACGCGATCTACGGTGCCGCGGGCGAGCTGCCGGCGCTGCCCGATCTCGAGGCAATCGCCGGCGAAGGGCTGGTCGCGGTCAGCTCGGCCGAGATACCCGACGACTGGGCCGATCGCTGGCAGGACTTCCACCAACCGCTGGACGTAGGCGGACGCCTCTGGGTACGGCCCTCATGGACGGAGCCTCGCGCGGGCGCCATCGACGTGGTGGTCGATCCGGGCCAGGCATTCGGCACCGGCGCCCACCCGACCACCAGGATGTGCCTTGAGCTGCTTCTGGAGCTGGCCGATGCCGGCGGCGCTCACGGCGCCCTCGCCGACTGGGGCACGGGCTCGGGCGTGCTCGCGATTGCGGCGGCAAAGCTGGGCTTTGCCCCGATCGTCGCCTGCGACCACGAGCTGGCGGCGCTCGAGGCGGCCCGCGCGAATGCCCGCGCCAACGGGGTCGAGCTCGAGCTGCGCCGGGCGAACCTGCGGCGCGAGCCGCCGCCAGAGGCGCCGACGGCCCTCGCCAACCTGACGGCGCCGATCCTGGGCGAGATCGCTCGCCGCCTGCACCGAGCCCCCAAGCGGCTGATCTGCTCTGGGCTGTTGACGGGCGAGGCCGAGGAGGCTCGCCGGGCGTTCGCCAGGCACGGCCTGAACGAGCACCTAAGTCGCTCCGAGGGCGACTGGATCGCGATCTCATTTCGGACATGAGCGAGCCGCGTGCGTCCTTGCCCATCGCCGTCTTCGACTCCGGGATCGGCGGGCTCACCGTCCTCCACGAGCTGCTGGTGTCGCTCCCCCACGAGAACTACCTGTATCTCGGCGACACCGCCGGATTCCCCTATGGAACGAAGCCCCTGGACTGGCTTCGCCCTCGGGTGGCGCAGTGCACCCGGTTCCTCCTTGACCGAGGCTCGAAGCTCTTGGTCGTGGCGTGCAACTCGGCGACCTCGGCGGGCCGGGACATCGTGCGGCAGGTGGCCGAGGAGCACGGGGTGGAGGTGCTGACGGTGGTCGACCCCGAAGCGGAGATCGCGGCGGCGATCAGCGACAGCGGCCGGATCGGGGTGCTCGCCACGCCCACCACGGTGCAGGGAGGCGCTTACCGCCGCGCTCTCGACGCACAGGGCCGCGAGCTCCAGGTGACGGAGGTGGCCGCGCCCGACCTCGCCCCGATCATCCAGAGCGGGTTCCCATTCGATCAGCGGGTAATGGACACCGCTCGCGCCTATTGCGCGCCGCTGAAGCGCGCCGAGGTCGACACCTTGATTCTCGGCTGCACCCACTACCCGCTGGTCGCGCCGATGCTGCAGCGGATGCTCGGCCGCGACGTGCGCCTGGTCACGGCCGGTCACGCCGTGGCCGCCGCCGCCCAGCGAGCGCTGGAGGCCAGGGGCCTGGAGGCGGAGAGCGATGCCGAGGGCGAGTACCGCTTCCTTTGCACGGGGGACGTGGATGCCTTTCGCGAGCTCGGCACCCGCTTCCTTCAGATGCCGCTCGGCGAGATCGAGCACGTCGACCTGGACCCGTGACGCCACTACGCTGTACTCAGTGAGCATTCTCGAGCGAGTCCAAGCCGACACTCGCGCGGCGTTGAAGGCCGGCGAGCGCGACCGGGTGGGCGCGTTGCGCCTGCTCGCCAACGCCCTCCAGCAGGAAGCGAAGCTCGGCAGCGACGACGAGGTGACGGTGTTGCAGCGAGAGCGCAAGAAGTGCCTCGAGGCCGCGGAGGCGTTTCGCAAGGGCGGCAGGGTCGATCGAGCGGCGGCAGAGGAGGCCGAGTCGGAGCTGATCGAGGCCTACCTGCCGCAGCAGCTCACGGACCGGGAGCTGGGCGAGCTGGTCAGCGCAGCGATCGACGAGTCCGGCGCGTCCGCGCCAAGCGAGATGGGCAAGGTGATGTCGTTGGTGATGCCGCGAGTCCAGGGGCGGGCCGACGGAAAGCGCGTCAGCGGGGCGGTCCGGGACCGCCTCGCCGGCGGCTAGGCGATCGGGACGACACTTGGCGCGCAGGCAACTCACGCTCGACAACACGGTCGCCGCGGAGCTGGCGGGATCAGAGGACTCCGTGCTGCGCGAGCTCGAGGGCAGGATCGGCTGCGACCTGCATCTGCGGGGAAACGTGCTGACGCTCGACGGGGACGAGGGCGAGGTTCGGGACGCCGCCGCGGTGGTGGATGAGCTGGTGGGCCTGATCGAGCGTGGCCACGAGCTCGCGCCCGCGACGGTCGACACGGTGACGGTCGCGATGGACGCCAGCCAGCGACCGGCCGAGATCCTGGACGACGTGATCTGGCGCCACCGGAGCATCAAGATCGCTCCGAAGACGGTCAACCAGAAGCGCTACGTGGACTCGATCCGCGAGCACACGGTGACCTTCGGGATCGGCCCCGCGGGCACTGGAAAGACCTTTCTCGCGGTGGCGATGGCGGTGGCGGCGCTCGACGCGCGCGAGGTGAGCCGGATCATCCTGACCCGTCCGGCGGTCGAGGCCGGAGAGCGCCTCGGCTTTTTGCCGGGTGACATCCAGGCCAAGGTGGATCCGTACCTGCGGCCGCTCTTCGACGCCCTCTACGACATGCTGGACCCGGAGCGGGTCAGCACCTACTTCGACCGCGGGATCATCGAGGTTGCGCCGCTGGCGTTCATGCGGGGCCGAACTCTCAATGACTCGTTCGTGATCCTGGACGAGGCTCAGAACACCAGCCCCGAGCAGATGAAGATGTTCCTGACCCGGCTCGGCTTCGGCTCCAAGATGGTCGTCACCGGTGACATCACCCAGATCGACCTGCCGCGCGACCAGCGTTCCGGGCTGGTGGTGATCGGGGAGATCCTGGCGGAGGTTGCCGACATCTCGTTCATCCGCTTCGGCGGCGAGGACGTGGTCCGCCATCAGCTCGTGCAGAGCATCGTCGCCGCCTATGGCGAGTACGAGCGGGAGAGCCGCAAGAAGGCTTGACTTCGGCGCCCCTGGACCTGGCGGACGTTCCCGGGAGGTTACGACCGGCGGCCGAGGCTGCCCTGCGGGCGGCGGGGGTGGTCGAAGGGCATCTCTCCGTGGAGCTCGTCGCGCCGAAACGGATCCGCAAACTGAACCGCGAGCATCGGAATCGCGACGAGCCGACCGACGTGCTCTCCTTTCCGATCGATGGGGCCGAGGGGGTCCCCGGCCCACGCGAGCTCGGGGACGTCGTCATCTGTCCCGAGCACGCGGTCGATCTCAACCGGGCCACGGTCCACGGCGTTCTTCACCTCTGCGGCTACGACCACGAAACCGACGTGGGGGAGATGCTGGCCCTCGAGGCCACGGTGATGCAGGCGCTGCGGGCCGCCGGCGATCGAGGAGCGAGCGAGGAGCGAGGATGACGCGAGCCGGCTTCATTGGCCTCGCCGGTCGCCCGAACGTGGGCAAGTCGACGCTGGTCAACGCGATCGTGGGCGCCAAGGTGGCGATCGTCTCCGACCGTCCTCAGACCACCCGCCGGGCCATTCGCGGCATCGCCACCGATGGTCCCGCGGGTTGGCAGATGGTCCTGGTCGACCTGCCCGGGGTGCAGCGGCCGCGCGACTCGCTCACCCAGCGAATGCAGCGACGCGTCGAGCGAGAGCTGCGCGATGCCGACGCAGCGCTGCTCGTCGTCGACGGGTACCAGGGAGTCGGCCCCGGCGACAGGTTCATCGCCAGGGCGCTGCTGGGCGCGAAGCAGGGGACACCCGTCGTCTGCGCGGTCAACAAATGCGATCGCCTCCGGAGCCCGCAGACGGCCACTGCGCTGGCGGCCGCCGCGGAGCTCCAGGCCGTGGACGAGCTGTTCCCGGTCAGCGCGCGGACGGGAGCGGGCCTGGAGCCGCTGATCGCCCACCTCGCCTCGCTGCTCCCGGAGGGGCCGTTCGGCTACCCGCCCGAGGACCGTTCCGACCTCCCGAGCCAGGTTCATCTCGCCGAGCTGGTTCGCGAGCAGGTGCTGCGCCGCACGCGCCAGGAGATCCCACACGCGGTGGAGGTGGCCGTCGACGAGGTCAACTGGCGTCAGCGAGCCGACCAGAGCCTGGTCGAGGTGCACGCTCAGATCTGGGTCGAGACCCAATCCCAGAAGGGAATCCTTGTCGGCAAGGGCGGGCGGATGGTCCGCGAGGTCGGTACCGCCGCGCGCCGCGAGCTCGAGCTCGAGCTGGGCGCCCAGGTGTTCCTGGACCTCCGGGTCGAGGTTCGCGAGCACTGGCGCCGCGACGACGCCCTGCTCGACCGAATCGGGATCGAATAGCCGGGGCCCCGGGGCCAACGATCAAGCCGCGCCCGTCTTGCGGACTACTGTGAACCTGGTATCAGTCGATCTCGGAATCCAGCCGATAGAGATGATGAACTCGAACCCGCCAGAGGAGTCGCGGATGGATCCAGACCAAGCACGAGCCCCGAGCGAGGGCGAGCGCCTGCTCGGCGAGGGGCCGATCGAACGGCCGCTCGAGGACAGGGGGCGAAGCAGGCGAGTTGCGCCATTCGCCGTCGTTGCCCTGGTGGCGTTCGTGGCTGTGATCGTGGTCGGTACCCGGTCGCACGCGGGCGAGCTGATCGCTGCCGGGCTGCTGGTGCCTGTCCTGGTGGCCTCCGTCTACCTGGTGCCGTGGTGGAGGCTTCCCGGCCTGGGCGCAGGCGGCTCCGCCACTGCTCTATTTCGCCATCGTCGCACTGCTGCGCGACGCCGCGGGGGGCGACGCCTCGATCTTCACTGTGCTCGTCCTCCTACCGGTGTTCTGGTTCGCGCTCTACGGAACGCGCACCCAGCTGCTCGTTTCGGTGGCGGGCGTGTATCTGACCCTGGCGGCGCCGGCGTTGATCGCCGGCGCTCCCGACTACCCGCCCCGGGACGAGCTGGTGCGCGCCTTCCTCTGGCTGGCGATCGCCGGCGTCCTGGGCCTCACGGTCCACCGCCTCGTGCTCGAGGTTCGCGCTCGGTTCATCGAGTATCGATCGATCCTCGAGACCGCTCACGAATCGTTCATCGCGGCCCGCCCCGATGGCCGGATCGTCGACTGGAACCAGCAGGCCGAGCGCGACTTCGGATGGTCGCGCGACGAGGTGATCGGGCGCCAGCTCGCCGAGACCGTCATCCCGCCGAGGTTTCGTGCCGTCTACCGCGAGGGCTTCGACCACCTGCTGCGCACCGGCGACCACACGCTCCTCGGCCGTCGCTTCGAGATGCCGGCCATGCGTCGCGACGGCAGGGAATTCCCGGTGGAGATCACGGTGTCGGCGCTGCCGGCTGACGGCGGTTACCGGCTGAACGCCTTCCTCCACGACATCTCCGAGCGCCGGAAGAGCGAGCGGGCCCTGCGGGAGGCCGAGGAACGCTTCCGCCGCTCATTCCACGACAGCGCGGCCGGGATGGCGCTCGTCAGCACGGACGGGAAGTGGCTCCAGGTCAATCAGGCGCTTGCGGACCTGACCGGATACACGACGAAGCAGCTCACGGGAATGTCCTTCGCGGACATCACGCACCCGGACGACGTCGACGCCGAGGTCGAGGCCCTGGACCAGCTGGTCGCCGGCGAGCGGCGGCGGTACCTGACCGAGAAGCGATACCTCCGCAAGGACGAGCGTCTCGTCTGGGTCTCGCTCAGCCTCTCTCCCGTCCGCGACGAGGTTGGGGACACCCTTTACCTGATCTCCCAGATGCAGGACGTCACCGAGCGCAAGCGGACCGAGGCGAGGCTCGCTCATCAGGCCATGCACGATCCCCTCACAGGGCTGCCCAACCGCACCTTGTTCACCGACCGGATGCAGCTCGCCAAGGCACGCCTGGGGCGAGGCGGCTCGTTGGCGCTTCTGTTCTGCGACCTGGACCAGTTCAAGGCCGTCAACGACAACTTCGGGCACGACGCGGGCGACCGAATCCTGATCGAGGTCGCCGACCGGCTGCGCTCGATCTTGCGACCCAGCGACACCGTGTCGAGGTTCGGAGGCGACGAGTTCGCGCTCCTCTGCGAGGGCGTGGAGGCCGAGGCGGCGGAGCAGATCGCATCGCGGATCGCCGAGGTCATCTCGGCGCCGTTCGTAGTCGACGGCAATCAGATTTCGTTGCGCGCCAGCACCGGGATCGTCCTGACGAGCGACCCCGAGGTCGATCTCGACCGGCTGATGGGCGATGCGGACCTGGCCATGTACGCGGCGAAGCCGGGCGGCGGAGCGCGCCACACCCGGTTCGGGCGAGAGACCGGTCAGGTGCACTCCCGCTCGTAAACTGCTCCAAATGGAGCACTCATCGCCGATGGAGGCGGTCCGGTTCGACGAGCACGGCCTGGTGCCCTGCGTGATGCAGGACTGGCGCACGGGCGAGGTGTTGACGCTCGCCTACATGAACGACGAGGCGCTCAAGCGAACCCGCGCCACGGGAGAGGTTCACTTCTACAGCCGCTCACGAGAGGAGATCTGGCACAAGGGCCAGACCTCCGGCAACGTGCAGCGCGTGCGCCAGATTCGCTACGACTGCGACGCCGACGCCCTCGTTGCGCTGGTCGACCCGGCGGGTCCCGCCTGCCACACGGGTCAGCGCTCTTGCTTTTACCGCGACCTCGAGGGGAGCGCGGACCCGGCCCCGGACGCCCCACCCGCCGACGGGGAGCCCACCGCCGCGACCTACGAGGCGTTGCCGACCCTCGAGCGCACGCTGCTCGACCGCCGGCAGCGCCGGCCCGACGGCTCGTACACGGTCGAGCTGCTGGACGATCCGCCGCGGATGGCCGACAAGGTGCGCGAGGAGGCGGACGAGGTATCCCGCGCCGCCGGCTCGGAGTCCGACGAGCGGGTCGCCGAGGAGGCCGCTGACGTCCTCTACCACCTGCACGTGCTGCTCGTCTCGCGCGGGATCTCGATTGCGTCCGTGCTGGAGATGTTGAATGGCCGTCGCCGTTGAGCGCCCCGGGCCCGGACCCCGGCCCGATGGCCATCAGCGCTGAGACCGAGCTCGCGCTCGATCCGAGCATCGAGCGGGCACGCGAGCTGGCGCGCGAGGCAAATGCGATCCCGGTTCGCCTGTCGTTCGTCGACGACTGCGAGACCCCGGTTTCGGCCTTCCTCAAGCTGCGCACCGAGGGCCCGTGCTTCCTGCTGGAGTCAGCGGAGCAGGGACGCCTGGGCCGCTACTCCTTTCTCGGCTTCAGCCCCAGGGCGGTGCTGCGCTGGCAGGACGGTGTGCTCAGCGAGTGGGCGGGCGACGCGCCGGCCGGGGCCGAGCCGCGCGCCAGCCACGGTGCCCCCGACCCCTACGCGGCGGTGAGCGACCACCTGGGCCACTACCGGCTGGCGCCGGTTGACGACCTACCACCCTTCGCGGGCGGGGCAGTCGGGTTCTTCGGCTACGACCTGGTCCGAACGGTGGAGTCGCTCGGCGAGCCGAACCCCGACCCGATCGGGCTGCCGGACATGGCGCTGATGGTCAGCGACGTGCTGGTGGTCTTCGACCACATGCGCCACGAGCTGACCCTGCTGGCCTACGCGTTCCTGGACGCTGAAACGGACGTGGACGAGGCCTACGCCCGGGCGGCGGCCACGCTTGCGGACTTGCGCGAGCGGCTCCGCGGGCCGGTGCCTCGGGCGGCAACGCCGGCGGTGTCCTCGACTGCGCCCGAGTTCAGCTCGAACATGAGCCGCGAGCAATTCGAGGCAAACGTGCGCCGGATCATCGAGTACATCCACGCGGGCGACGCCTTCCAGGTGGTTCCGTCACAGCGCTTCTCGGCCGCCGCGCCGGTCGAGCCCTTCTCCATCTACCGCGGCCTGCGCGCGATCAACCCGTCGCCGTACATGTACTTCCTCGATTTCGGCGACTTCCAGCTCGCCGGCGCCTCGCCCGAGCCGCTCGTCAAGATCACCGGCCGCCAGGTCGAAACGCGGCCGATCGCCGGCACCTACGCGCGCGGGGCGAGCGAGGAGGAGGACCGCCACCGGGCCGAGGAGCTCCTGCGTGACCCGAAGGAGCGCGCCGAGCACCTGATGCTGGTCGACCTGGGGCGCAACGACCTCGGCCGGGTCTGCGAGTACGGGTCGGTGCGAGTGGACGAGCTGATGGCGGTCGAGGCCTACTCCCACGTGCTTCACATCGTCAGCCAGGTCTCCGGACAGCTCCGCGCTGACGTCACCCCGATGGACGCGCTGAGGGCCGTGCTGCCCGCGGGGACGCTCTCCGGAGCGCCTAAGGTCAGAGCGATGCAGATCATCGACGAGCTCGAGCCCCACAAGCGCGGCTCCTACGGCGGCGCGGTGGGATACGTGGGCTTCACCGGCGACCTCGACACGGCAATCCACATCCGCACCGTGGTGGTCAAGGACGGCATCGTCCACGTGCAGGCCGGCGGCGGCACCGTGGCGGACGCGAGGCCGGACTACGAGTACGAGGAGTCGGTGACGAAGGCGAAGGCGATATTCAAGGCGGTGGAGCTGGCCGTGAGCCAGCCGGAGTGGCCATGAAAGCGCTGGTGATCGACAACTACGACAGCTTCACCTACAACCTGGTCCAGTACCTGGGCGAGCTGGGGGCGGAGCCGGAGGTGGTCCGTAACGACAAGGCGACGGTCGCGGAGCTGCTCGGTCGGCATCCCGATCGGCTGGTGATCTCTCCGGGGCCGTGCACTCCCGGGGAGGCCGGAGTCTCGATCGAGGCGGCGCGGGCCTTCCCGGAGGCCGGCGTTCCGACGCTGGGCGTCTGTCTCGGCCACCAGTCCCTGGTGGAGGCGTTCGGCGGGCGGACGATCCGCGGCGATCCGATCCATGGCAAGGACGCCGAGATCGAGCACGACGGCAAGGGCGTCCTGCGCGGATTGGGCAGCCCCCTGCGCGCCGGCCGCTATCACTCGCTGATCGCCGATCCCGAGCTTCCTGATGAGCTCGAGGTGACCGCGACGCTCGAGGATGTGGTGATGGGCGTGCGGCACCGTGAGCTGCCGGCGGAGGGCGTCCAGTTTCACCCCGAGTCCGTGCTCACGCCGCACGGAAAGGACATACTCCGAAACTTCCTCTCCTAGCGACGCCGGCAACGAACCAGCCACGCTTGATGCCAAACGACGTCTTGACACGCGCGATTGACGCCGTCTGCTCCGGCACGCACCTGACCGCCGACCACGCCTCGGCCGTGCTCGACGAGATCATGGAGGGCCGGGCCGCGGACGTCCAGACCGGCGCGTTCCTGGTCGCGCTGCGGGCCAAGGGCGAGACGGTCGCCGAGCTGGTTGGGTTGGCGAGGACGATGCGGCGGCTGGCGGCTGAGGTCGAGGCCGGGCGCGACGACCTGGTCGACACCGCGGGAACGGGTGGCGGCCCTTCGACCTTCAACATCTCCACCACCGCCGCGCTGGTCGCCGCGGGAGCCGGCTGCGCGGTCGCCAAGCACGGCAATCGCTCCAACACAAGCCGCTGCGGCTCCGCGGACCTGCTCGAGGCTCTCGGCGTGCGGATCGAGCTCGGCCCCGTGGAGGTCGCTCGGTGCATCGACGAGATCGGCTTCGGATTCATGTTCGCTCCTCGACACCATGCGGCGATGAAGCACGTGGTGCCGGTGCGGAAGGAGCTGGCCGTGCGAACCATCTTCAACTTCCTGGGGCCGCTCACCAATCCCGCCGGGGCCACCAGGCAGTTGCTCGGCGTCTCGGACCGCCGCTATCAGGAGACCGTGGCCGAGGCGCTCGTCGGCCTGAACTGCGAGCGGGCGCTGGTGGTCTGCGCGGCGGATGGCGTCGACGAGATCAGCGTCAGCGGCGAGACGCGGGTGATCGAGGTGAAGGAGGGCGCCACCGAGGAGTGGTTCGTGCGGCCGGAGGACGTTGGGGTCGAGCCCGCCGAGATCGAGCGGATCGCGGGCGGTGAGCCGGAGGAGAACGCGGCAACGGTGACGGGCGTGTTGGAGGGTCACGGCGGTCCAGCACGGGATGTCGTGGTGCTCAATGCCGGAGCCGCGATTCTGGTCGGCGGAGGCGCCGACGGGCTCGCGCAGGGGATGGAGCGGGCCGGCGAGGCAATCGACTCTGGGGCAGCGCGCGAGGTGCTTGGCCGGCTGGTCGAGCTGACGGGCGAGCTGGCCGAGGTCTTGACTAGCGGGTAGCCTTCACCACGATGAGCTGGCTCGAGCAGCTGGTCGCGGGCGCGCGAGAGGACGCCCGCCGCCGCAGCGAGGAGGTCCCGCCAGAGAGCCTGCGCGCCAGGCTGGGCACTCGTGACGGGGCCCGCCCTTTCAGCGAGGCGCTTGTGCGCCCCGGCCTGTCCCTGATCGCCGAGTTCAAGCGGCGCTCCCCGAGCTCGGGCGAGATCCGGCCCGGCGCCGGCGTGGCCGAGACGGTCAGGGCGTACGAGCGTGGTGGCGCGGCTGCGCTCTCGATCCTCACCGAGGAGCGCCACTTCGGAGGCTCGCTGCACGACCTGCGCGCGGCCCGGGAGGCCTCAGACCTCCCGATCCTGCGCAAGGACTTCGTCGTCGAGCCGTATCAGCTCTACGAGGCGGCGGCCAACGGGGCCGACGCGGTGCTGCTGATCGTCGCGGCGCTGGACGACGAGGAGCTCGCCGCGCTCTACGGGGAGGCGAGGGCGGTCGACCTCGATTGCCTGATCGAGGTCCACGAGCAGCGCGATCTGGAGCGGGCCCTGATGATCGATGCCGACGTGATCGCGATCAACAACCGCGATCTCGACGACTTCAGCGTCGACGTTGCGACGACCGTGGATCTGCTCACGGACGTCCCGGCCGGCAAGACCGTCGTTTCGGAGTCCGGCTACGAGGGACGCGAGCAGCTCGACGAGCTCGAGCGGATCGGGGTGGACGCGGTGCTGGTCGGAGAGACCCTGATGCGCGCCGAGGACCCCGAGGAGCTCGTCCGCGAGCTCATCCGCGACCAAGAGGCGACTCGCGAGCACTACCTCGAGCGCGCCTCCGAGGAGTGACCCGAGTCCTCCTCGCGATTCTTACCGTCGCTGAAGGCTCCCGTTAGCCGGCCTTAAGCGAGATCCGCCGATGCTGCGGGCCATGAGCAGGTTGAGCACCGTGACCGCCGCCCTTCCGGCGCTTCGCCAGCACGTCGTTCGGTGCCGCCATGATGGGCGGGCTCGTCGTCGCGATCGTCGGCCTGATCGCGATCGCCGCCGGCTGGGTGAAGTCGTCCGACGATGGGGATCAGGGCTCGACACTCGCCGCGGCCCCGCTCCCCCAGCCGGCCCCGCGCCAGGCAAGCGGCGGAGGGGCTGACGGTGAACCAGATCTACGAGAAGGATTCCCCCGGCGTTGTGTTCATCCGAGCCGAGTCCGCGGCTCAGCCTCCGTCGCCGCTTGACCCATTCGGCGGCGGCGGCGGGTCAGGCGACCGGCTCGGGTTTCGTGATCGACCGAGAAGGGCACGTGCTCACCAACGCACACGTGGTGGAGGGCGCGGAAAGGATCGAGGTCTCGCTTGGGAGACCTCGACAGCTCCGAGCCGGTCAGCGCTCGGGTGGTCGGCAGAGACCCATCCACCGACGTGGCGCTGCTCGAGGTCGACGCGCCGTCCGATCAGCTCCACCCGCTGGCGCTCGGTGACTCATCCCAGCTCCAGGTGGGCGATTCCGCGGTCGCGATCGGCAACCCGTTCGGGCTCGACCGGACGGTGACCACGGGGATCGTCTCGGCGCTACAGCGCGAGATCAGGGCGCCCAATGGGTTCACGATCAACAACGTGATCCAGACCGATGCCGCGATCAACCCCGGGAACTCCGGAGGGCCGTTGCTTGGAGCTGACGGCCGGGTGATCGGGATCAACTCCCAGATCGAGTCGGCCGGAGGAGGCGGCAACGTCGGCATCGGCTTCGCGGTACCGATCAACACCGCCGACGAGGTGGTCCAGCAGCTGCTCGACGACGGCACCGTGGAGCACGCGTTCCTGGGGATCAGCGGAGCCGACGTGACCCCGGAGCTCGCCGACGTACTCAACCTCCAGGTGGATCAGGGGGCGCTGGTGCAGAGCGTCGTTTCCGGTGGCCCCGCCGACAAGGCGGGCGTCAAGGGCGGCGGCGCCACGGTCTCGGTTGGCGGCCAGCGAGTCCGCGCCGGCGGCGACGTGATCACGGCGATCGACGGCGAGGCCGTGACCGGCATGGCCGACGTCATCGGCGTCGTCAACCAGAAGCAGCCCGGCGACGAGGTCGAGCTCACCCTGGCCGACGGCGAACAGGAGCGCACGGTCACGGTGACGCTGGGCGACCGCCCGGCGAACGCCCGCGGCTGAGGCGAATAACTCCGCCGGAAGCCTCGCCTGCGGGAATAACTCCGCCGGAAGCCTCGCCTGCGGCTACGTTTCCGGCGGGCGAGGGCGCGGACCTGACCCGGCAGGTCCACACGCGGCTACCAGGACTCCGTCGCTAGCGCGAGACGGGGCCACGTAATCTCTGGTGGGTATGAGGGTCAAGTTCTGCGGCATCACGAATCTCGAAGACGGGCGCCAGGCGGCGCACCTCGGCGCCTGGGCGATCGGGGTCAACCACCATCCCGAGAGCCCGCGCTTCTGCGAGCCGCAGGTGGCGGCCGAGATCGGCGCCGCGCTCAAGCGCCGGCTCGAGATCGTCGGCGTGTTCGTCAACCCGACGCTGGACGAGCTCGCCGCCGCTGCCCAGGACGGGGCGCTGACCATGATCCAGCTCCACGGTGACGAAGGACCGGCCTTCTGCCGGGAGGCCGCTCGGCGGACGGGCTGCAAGGTGATCAAGGCGCTGCGGGTGCGCAGCGGCGCCGATATACGCGCCGCCAAGGCGTACCGCACCGACTTCCACCTGCTCGACGCCCACCGGCCGGGGGTGCCCGGGGGCACCGGTGAGAGCTTCGACTGGGAGCTGCTCGCTGGGCGCCGATCCGACGTGCCGCTGATCTTGGCGGGCGGCTTGACCGCTGAGAACGTCGCCGACGGGGTGGCGGCGGCCCGGCCTTTTGCCGTCGACGTGGCGACCGGGGTGGAGGCCCAGCCCGGTGTCAAGGACCACGCGCTGATGGCGAGGTTCGTGGAAAGCACCGAGCGGGGATCGGTCGACCCGCGCGTGGTGGCGTGAGCGCGGCCGCGATCCAGGACCGTTTCGGGGCCTACGGCGGACGCTACGTCCCCGAGGTCCTGATCGGCGCCCTGGACGAGCTGTCCGCCGTCTGGGCGGCCACCCGTGACGACCCGGGGTTCCGCAGAGAGCTGGACGCCCTGCTTCGCGACTACGTTGGGCGGCCGACGCCGCTCTACCGGGCCGACCGCCTCTCGGAGCGGATCGGGCGCCGGGTCTATTTGAAGCGGGAGGACCTCGCCCACACCGGCGCCCACAAGATCAACAACGCGATCGGCCAGGCGTTGCTCGCCCGCGGGATGGGGAAGCGTCGCGTGATCGCCGAGACGGGCGCTGGTCAGCACGGTGTGGCGGCGGCTACGGCCTGCGCGCTGCTCGGCCTCGAATGCGTCGTCTACATGGGCACCGAGGACATCCGCCGACAGGCGCCGAACGTCGAGCGCATGCGCCTGCTCGGAGCCGAGGTCGTCCCGGTCGAGGCGGGTGCGCGGACCCTGAAGGAGGCGGTGAGCGCGGCGATCCGGGACTGGGTCGCCAACGTGCGCACCACGCACTACATCATCGGCTCCGCGGTGGGGCCGGCGCCGTACCCGGCGCTGGTCCGCGATCTGCAGCGGGTGATCGGCGACGAGGCTCGCCAGCAGGCGCAGGCGGCTGAAGGGAAGCTTCCCGCCAGGGTGATCGCCTGCGTCGGCGGAGGCTCCAACGCGATCGGGACCTTCTACGCCTTCCTGGACGACCAGGAGGTGGAGCTGATCGGGGTCGAGGCGGGGGAGAGGGGCTCGACGGCCGCCACGGCGCGTCGCTGGTCGCCGGGCGAACGGGGGTCTTGCACGGCGCGCTGTCCTCCGTGCTCGCAGACGAGCAGGGGCAGATCCTCGAGGCCCACTCGGTCTCGGCGGGGCTCGACTACCCGGGTGTCGGCCCAGAGCACGCCCACCTTCGCGACACCGGTCGCGCGCGCTACGAGGCGGTCACCGATGCCGAGGCCCTGCGTTCCTTCCGGGAGCTGGCTCGGCTGGAGGGCATCCTGCCCGCGCTCGAGCCCGCGCACGCAATCGCCTGGCTTCTGTCGAATCCGCGTCCCTCCACCAACCCCGCCGCTCCCGGAGTCGAAGATGAGGAAGCGGCGGGCTTTGATGTCCTTTGTATGAGTGGGCGCGGGGACAAGGATCTTGCCGAGGTGGTCGCTCGCCTGGACGAGCTCGATGGCTGATCGACCTGCCAGCGACCCCGCCGCTCCCGGAGTAGTCCGAGCCTCCGGCTCGGACCACCGGTCGCCTCCGGCTCCCTGCGAGGAAGCGGCGGGCATTGGTTCTGAACGCATCGCCGACGCGTTCGCCGCCGCGCGCGAAGACGGCAGGGCCGCGCTGATGCCGTATCTGATGGGCGGCTTCCCCGATCTCGAGACCTCGCTTGCGATCGCCGAGTCCTACGCGGATGCCGGCGCGGACGTGATTGAGCTGGGCGTGCCCTTCTCCGACCCGCTGGCCGACGGCCCGGTGATCCACTCGGCGGCCACCCGGGCGCTGGCGGCCGGGGCGACCCTGGAGCGCGTGCTGTCGGTGTGCGAGCCGCTCGCCGGGCGCCTCCCGGTGGTGCCGATGGTGTACGCGAACATGGTGCTGGCACGGGGCGCGAGCGAGTTCGCGCGCATGCTGGCGGACGCTGGGGCCGTCGGCGTGATCGTCCCGGACCTGCCCCTGGAGGAGGCCGGGGAGATCGGCGCGGAGCTGGGCGGCGCCGGTATCGCGCTGGTGCCTCTGGTCGCCCCCACCACACCCGACGAGCGCCGCCGCCAGATCTGTGAGCGCGCCGAGGGATTCGTCTATGTGGTGTCCGATACCAAGGTCACCGGAGAGCGGGACCGGCTGCCGGATGGGCTCGCGGAGCTCGTCGCCGCGGTGCGCGCCGACGCTGCGGTGCCGGCGGCGGTCGGATTCGGCATCGGCACTCCGGAGCAGGCCGCGGCCGTGGGGAGGATCGCCGACGGGGTGATCATCGGCAGCCGGCTCGTCCGCGCGGTCGCGGAGGCCGACGGCACGGCCCCGGCTGTCGAGGCGGTGAGCCGGTTCATCCATGCGGCGCGCCAGGCGCTCGCCGACGGCGGTCGCGCGGTCGAGTAAATTCCCAGCCGTGCAGTTGGCCGTGTACACGGTGGTCGCGCTGAGCGCGATGATGGTCGCCTACGCCTTTGGGCTCGGCGGCGCGGTCGGCTTCCTGATATTCCTCGCAATCCTCTTCGTCGGGGTCGTGGTGCGCGTGTCGGCGCCGCTGATCGAGCTGCTGCGTCCCTGACCCAATGCGCGTCGGTGTGCTCACCGGAGGCGGGGACTGCCCCGGCCTCAACGCCGCCATCCGGGCCATCGTCCGCAAGGGCATCGATCACTACGGGCACGCGATCGTCGGCTTCCGGGACGGCTGGCTGGGGCCGCTCGACAACCTGCACGAGGAGCTCACGATCGAGAGCACCCGTGGCATCCTGCCTCGCGGCGGGACCATCCTCGGCACCTCCCGAACCAACCCGTTCAAGCGGGAGAATGGCCCCGAGCGTGTTCGCGAGACGATGGAGACGCTCCACCTGGACGGATTGATCGCGATCGGCGGCGAGGATACGCTCGGCGCGGCCGCGCGCATGTACGAGGATCACGAGTTGGCGGTGGTTGGCGTCCCGAAGACGATCGACAACGACATCGCCGCCACGGACCTGACCTTCGGCTTCGACACCGCCCTCCAGGTCGCGACCGAGGCGATCGACCGTCTCCACACCACGGCCGAGTCCCACCACAGGGTGATGGTGGTCGAGGTCATGGGACGTCACGCCGGCTGGATCGCGCTCCACTCGGGCCTGGCCGGCGGCGCCGACGTGATCCTGATTCCCGAGCGTCCCTTCGACATCGAGGACGTCTGCCGGCTGATCCGCCGCCGCCACTCGCGCGGCCGGGTGTTCTCCATCGTGGTGGTGGCGGAGGGAGCCGTGCCCGCCGCTGGGACGATCGAGGTCAGCGGCGGCGAGAAGGACGAGTTCGGTCACGTCCGCCTCGGTGGCATCGGCCAGCGGCTTGAGCGCGAGATCGAGGAGAGAACCGGCTTCGAAACGCGTGCGGTCGTGCTCGGGCACACCCAGCGTGGTGGCACCCCTACCGCCTTCGACCGCGTGCTGGCCACACGACTGGGAGTCGCCGCCATCGACGCGGCGCACGACGAGCGCTGGGGGACCATGCCGGCGCTGCGCGGCACCCAAATCAAGCTGGTTCCCCTGAGCGAGGCGGTCGAGCAGCTTCGCACCGTTCCCCCCGAAGACTACGAGGTGGCCTCGCCGTTCTTCGGCTAGCGGGTCCACTGGCCGCGCGTGACCGGGTGGCCCGGATCGGTGCCGCGACGGTGGCGCTGGCCGCGCTGGCGATCGGCGGCGCGGGCTGCGCCGCGGGCGAGGGGATCCAGGCCGGCGAGCGCGTGACGGTCTACGTCAGCATGCCCCTGCGCGGCCCCGACGCTGCCGAGGGCCGCGACGTGGTCCGCGCCGCCAAGCTCGCGCTCGCCGACGCGCAAGGAAGGGCGGGAGAGCTTGCGGTGCGCGCCGTCTATCTCGACGACACGAGCGGGCGAGGCGCTCGTGCTCGCTGGAGCCCCGCGGTCGCCGCCGCAAACGCTCGCGATGCGGCGGAGGACTCTTCGGCGATCGCCTATCTCGGCGAGTTTCATTCCGGCGCAACCCGCGCCTCGCTGCCGATCACCAACGAGGCCCGGATGCTCCAGGTCTCGCCGGCCAGCGCCGCGGTCGACCTGGTCCAGCCGTTCTTGGGCGCCGGGGATCAAATCCCCGAGGAGTTCCAGGCGACCGGCGAGCGTACCTTCGGCCGCGTGATCCCGGGCGACGAGGTGCAGGCGCAGGCGGCGGCGAGATGGGTGAACCGGCTCGGCGCTCGACGGTTGGGCACCGTCTCGGACGGCTCCGAGTTCGGCCTGACGATGGTCAGGGCGTTTCGCCAGAGCCTGCCGGGCGCAAGGTTCACGCGGGGCCGCGATGACCTGGTCTACTACGGCGGCGAGCCGGAGCGCCTGCCGGCTCCCTTGGTCTTGAGCTTCCCGGGCACAGTGATGGCGACTGACGCCCTGCTGACCCGCTCGCCGAGCGCAGCCGCCCGCGGGCTCCTCGTCACCTCAGCCGCTCAGGATCCCTCGCAGCTGCCGCCGGCGGGGGAGCGGTTCCTCCGCGACTTCAGGAAGCGCTACGGGGGGGAGCCGGGGCGCTACGCCGCCTACGGCTACGAGGCGATGGCCGTGATGCTCGACTCGATCCGGCGCGCCGGCGATCAGGGCGATAGCCGCGACGCCGTCGTTGACGCCTTCTTCGACACGCAGGATCGCGACTCGGTGCTCGGCATCTACTCGATCGACGAGGTGGGGGACACGACGCTCGGCCGGCTGGCGGGATACCGGCTTGCCGGTGGCCGCCCACGCTTTCAGACCTCGCTTCGGGTCCCGTAGCCGTCAGCGACGAAGAAGGTCTCTGAGCGCCGGTTCGACCTCAGGGTGGCGGAACTCGAAGCCGGCGTCCAGGGCGCGGCGGGGAATCGTGCGCTGGCCGCCGGCCGCGACCTCACCCAGCTCATCGCCGAACCTGGCCTTGAGCGCGAGCTTGGGCACAGGGACGATCGCAGGGCGGCCGAGGACCCGCCCGAGGGCCTTCGAGAACTCTCGGTTCGTGACCGGGTTGGGCGCTGCCGCGTTGTAGGTGCCGGACGCCTGGCCCGTGTCCAATGCCCAAAGGAGCAGGCGGACCTCGTCGTCGACGTGGATCCAGGGCACGTACTGTGCGCCGCCGGCCAGCGGGCCGCCCACCCCAAGCTTGAAGGGGAGGAGAAGCTGCTTGAGCAGCCCGTGCTCGGGATCCAGCACCAGCCCGGTGCGGACCACCACGACGCGCACGCCGACCTGCTCGGCCGCGTGTGCCGCTGCCTCCCAGGCGACGCAGACCTCGGCGTCGAAGGTCGAGCCCGGTCCGGTGGACTCGTCCACCACCGCCTCGCCGCGATCGCCGTAGTAGCCCACGGCCGATTGGCTCACCAGTGTCTTCGGGCGCGGCTCGGCGGCGCTGATCGCGTCCACCAGGTTCTTGGTGGAACGCTCGCGGCTGTCGCGGATCCGTTGCTTGGCAGTCTCGGTCCAGCGCTGGTCGATCGGCTCGCCAACCAGGTTGACGACGCCGTCGACACCCGCCAGAGCGCTCGCCGGTGGACGCTCGGTGGCGGGATTCCAGGCATGCCAGGTGACGGTGGGGTTCCCTTGCCGCGCCCGCTGCGGGTCGCGGGTCAATCCGACGGTTTCGTCGCCGCGCGCCAGCAGCGCGTCGCAGACGGCCGAGCCGAGAAAGCCGCTGGCACCGGTTACGAGTACGCGCATCGCTGCCTCCCTGCGGTTGCCGTTATTCGACCGTCGCGAACGTTCCTGTCTCCTCGGAGACGCGCGCGATCCCCTCGCGACGCGCCTCCTGGACCACCGCTGCGGCGACCGCGGGCGCGACGTCGCGGTCGAAGACGCTGGGGATGATGTAGTCCTCGCTCAAGTCCTCTTCCTGCACGACTTCGGCGATGCCCTGGGCAGCCGCCAGCTTCATCTCCTCGGTGATTCGCGGCGCCCCGGCGTCCAGCGCGCCACGGAAGATGCCCGGAAAGCAGAGCACGTTGTTGATCTGGTTCGGGTAGTCGGAGCGGCCCGTGGCCATGATCCGCACGTACTGCTGGGCTTCTTCCGGCATCACCTCCGGGTTGGGGTTGGCCATCGCGAACACGATCGCGTCGTCGGCCATCTTCCCCAAGGCCTCGGCCGGGATGATCCCGGGTCCGGAGACGCCGATGAACAGATCGCAGCCCTCGATCACCTCGGCGGGCTGGCCCTTCAGCTTCTCGGGGTTCGTGTTCTCGGCGTACCAGCGCTTGATCTCACTCATCTCACCGGCTGGGTAGTCCTCGCGCTCGGTGGACAACGCTCCCTGGCGGTCGCAGCCGATCACGCGGCTCACCCCCGAGGCGTGCATCATCTTGGTCACCGCCACGCCCGCGGCACCCAGCCCGACCACGAGGACCCGCAGGTCCTCGATCCTCTTGCCGACGATCTTCAGCGCGTTGAAGAGCGCCGCCATCACCACTACGGCGGTCCCGTGTTGATCGTCGTGGAACACGGGGATGTCGAGCTTCCCCTTCAAGCGTTCCTCGATCTCGAAGCAGCGGGGTGCCGAGATGTCCTCGAGGTTGATTCCCCCGAAGGTCGGCGAGATCAACTCCACCGTGTGCACGATCTGGTCCGGGTCGCGCGTGCTGAGGCAGATCGGAAAGGCATCGACGTTGGCGAACTCCTTGAACAGCATGGCCTTGCCCTCCATCACGGGCATCGCGGCCTCCGGGCCGATGTCGCCGAGGCCGAGCACGGCGCTGCCGTCTGAGACCACGGCCACCGTGTTGCGCTTGATCGTGTACTCGAACGCCTTCGAGCGATCGGCGGCGATCTGCTGGCAAACGCGCGCCACCCCGGGCGTGTAGGCCATCGAGAGGTCGTCGCGGGTCTTCAGCGGGTACTTGTTGTGCTGCTCGATCTTGCCGCCGCGGTGCATCTGAAGGGTGCGGTCCACGTAGTCGAGCACTCGAGCCCCGCGCGTGGAGCCGATCGCTCGCAGGATCTGCTCCCAGTGCGCCTGGTCGCGGGCGTCGATCGTGAACTCGCGGACGCGCTTTCCCTCGCTGCCGGCGCCCGGTACCAGGTCCACGCCCTGGAGCGCGCCCCCCGCTTCGGCGATCTGCGCGGTGAGCTTGCCCAATGGCTCCTGGCGCGCGTCGAGCTCGACCCGCACCGTAACCGAGAACTGGGCGCTGACAGAGGGGATCGCAGGCATGGCCGTGATCTTATGCGTGCGTTGGCGCGGGCACCGGCGCGAACTGGGCAGGTAGGGGGCAAGATCCGGCCGAACGAACGTCCAGGAATGTGGGCTACGGGGGGTACTGCGGGACGTTCGAGACTCCTGGCCGCGCGCCGTCCTAGGATGGATGCATCCCCGCCACTAAGGCCGAACCGAAGGAGTCCACGAAGGCCGCCCAGGCCGACGGCGAGCTGTTCCTGATCGACGGGAACAGCCTTGCCTACAGGGCGTTCTTCGCCCTCCCGGAGTCGATCGCGACTGCCGACGGGCGCCCGACGAATGCGATCTACGGCTTCGCCTCGATGATGGCCAAGATCCTGGCCGACCACCACCCCCGTGCGGTGATCGTTGCCTGGGACGCGGGGATGTCCGGCCGCGAGGTCGAGTACGCGGACTACAAGGCGCAACGACCACCGCGGCCCGACCTGCTGTCGGAGCAGTGGCCTCATCTGTGGCCGCTCGCCGAGGCCTTCGGGTTCCACAACGTCAAGGTCGAGGGCTGGGAGGCGGACGACGTGATCGCCACCCTCGTCCGCCTGGCCCGGGAGGCGGACATCCCCGTGATGGTCGTATCCGGCGATCGGGACGTCTACCAGGTGGTCACCGACGGGGTTCGGGTGATGACCACGTCGCGGGGCGTCACAGAGACGAAGGTCTATGACCGCGAGGGGGTGGTCGAGCGCTACGGCGTGCCGCCCGAGCTGGTGACGGACCTGATCGGGCTCAAGGGCGACACGTCCGACAACATCCCCGGCATCCCGGGGATCGGGGACAAGACCGCCGCCCAGCTCCTACAGGAGTTCGGCTCCCTCGAGGCGGTGCTGGGGAGCGTCGACAAGATCTCGGGGCCGAAGCGGAAGCAGAATCTCACCGAGCACGCCGATGACGCTCGCCTCTCGAAGCAGCTCGCAACCCTGAAGTACGACGTCGAGGTGCCGATCGACGTCGCCGAGATCGTTCGCTCCACGCCGGACCGCAGCCGCCTGCGCGAGTTCGCGGCCGAGTTCGAGCTGCGGGCCGTGATGCAGCGGCTCGACGAGGAGTTCGGCGAGATCGTGCCCGAGCGCAGGGTCGAGGAGACGATCGAGGTCGAGGCGGAGGAGGGCGGCCCCGGGGATCTCGCCGCGGAGGAGATCGCGATCGCCGTCGCCGCCGGCCGCTGGGCGGCGAGCGACGGCGCGCGGGTGGTGACGGGCAGCGCCCCGGACCTCGCCGCCTTTGCCGAGGAGCTTCGCGGCCGGTCGCTGGTCGCGCACGACGCGAAGGGGCTCGGCGGGGGCGGGCGCACCGGCCTGCTCGCGGTTGCCCCACCCGGGAGCCTCGAGCTTCAGCACGACACGATCGTCGCCGCCTACCTGATCGATCCCGCCAGACGCACGTACGACCTCCACGAGCTGGCCGCGGATGCTGGCCTGGCGGCCGCCCCGGCGGGCGCCGAGCCCGGACAGCTCTCGCTGGCCGCCGAGGAGGGGGAGGCCGCGGGCGACCCCGCGGTGGACGCTCGCCTGACCCACGAGCTGGCGGCCCGCCAGCGGGAGACGCTGGAGGAGCTGGGGCTTGACCGTCTCCTGCGCGAGGTGGAGATGCCGCTGATCGAGGTCCTGGCCGCCATGGAGCGCGCGGGCGTCAAGCTCGACTCCAAGCGGCTGGCCGAGATCGGCCAGGGGATGGCCGAGCGGATCGCCCAGCTGGAGCGCGAGATCTTCGAGCTCGCCGGACACGAGTTCACGATCGGGTCGCCCCAGCAGCTCGGCGTGGTGCTGTTCGAGGAGCTCGAGCTGAGCCGCAAGCGCCGCGGCAAGACCGGCTTCTCCACCGACGCCCGTGTGCTGGCCCAAATCCGCGACGAGCACGAGATCATCGCCAAGGTCGAGAGCTGGCGCGAGCTGACGAAGCTCAAGAACACGTACCTCGATGCGCTGCCGGGGCTGATCGACCCGGAGACGAGGCGCATCCACACCACCTTCAACCAGGTCGCGACCACCACGGGGCGCCTGTCCAGCACCAACCCGAACCTCCAGAACATCCCGATCCGGTCCGAGATAGGGAGGCCGGTCCGGGCCTGCTTCGTCGCAGAGCGCGGCATGCGCCTGCTGTCGGCGGACTACAACCAGGTGGAGCTCCGCGTGCTGGCCCACGTGGCCGGCGAGGACGTGCTGCGCGAGATCTTCGCCTCGGGCGAGGACGTGCACGCGGCGACCGCGGCGGAGGTGTTCAGCATCTCGCCCGCCGAGGTCGGGTTCGCCGAGCGCTCGAAGGCGAAGATGGTCAACTTCGGCATCGCCTACGGCCTTTCGGCGTTCGGGCTTGCGGATCGCCTCCAGATCTCCCGCGAGGAGGCAACGGTCTACATCCAGCGCTACTTCGAGCGCTTCCCCGCCGTGAAGCGATTCATCGACGAGACGATCGCGAGCGCCGAGCGCGACGGGTTCGTGACCACCCTGATGGGCCGGCGTCGCGCGATCCCCGAGCTGCGCTCGGAGCAACGGCAACGGCGCTCGCTGGGGGAGCGGCTGGCCGTCAACACGGTGATCCAGGGAACGGCCGCTGACATCATCAAGCTGGCCATGGTGCGCTGCCATGCCGCGCTTGCCGAGGCGGGGATGGAGAGCCGCCTCGTGCTCCAGATCCACGACGAGTTGCTGTTCGAGGGTCCCGCTGCGGAGATGGAGCACGCCACCGAGCTTGTCCGCGACCAGATGTGCGCTGCCTTCGAGCTCGACCCACCGCTGGTGGTCGACATCGGCCTCGGCAGGGACTGGCTGGCGGCAAAGTAGATCTAGCGGCGACTAGCATCCCGCGACCA
This sequence comes from uncultured Actinomycetes bacterium, assembly GCA_963824865.1. GTDB lineage: Bacteria > Actinomycetota > Thermoleophilia > Solirubrobacterales > 70-9 > AC-56. The sequence goes on from CAWGQQ010000004.1 coordinate 309,272, forward strand.
TGGACCGAGGCCTCGCCGTGTTGCTCACCGCCGCGGTTGGCGGCCTGATTGCGCTCCAGCCGGCGATCAACGCCGGCCTCGGCCGCGTTACGGGCAACCTTCCGGCCGCTCTGGTCTCGTTTGCCGTCGGGACCCTGCTGCTGGCCCTGATCGTCGCGCTGGTCGGGCAGGCGGGCGGGCTCTCCTCGGCCTTCGACGTCCCCTGGTACTACCTGCTCGGCGGCGTGCTCGGCGCCGCCTACGTGACCATCGCCCTGATCGCGGTCAGCACGATCGGCGCCGGCGGCGTGGCGGCGGCGACGATCACGGGCCAGCTGACTGCAGCAGTGGTCATCGACCGGCTGGGCATCCTGGGGCTCGAAGAGACGCCGCTCAGCGCGACGCGGGTCGCCGGCGTGGTCCTGCTGCTCGCCGGCACCTACCTGGTCGTGCGCTAGGCGGCGCGCCGCCACCGCGCGGCGCGGCGCGGGTCGCGCCGCCAGCTCACGTGCGTAGGCGGGATGGGCGATCCGCAGGTAGTGGCCGAACGACCACCGCACGAAGTCGTCGCGGCTCATCCCACGCAAGGCGCTCGCGAGAAGGCGGGGAGGGACCCTGGGGACCAGTCGCTGCATGCGAAGCAGCCAGCGAAAATGCCACTCGTGACGAGCCGAGAAGGTGGCGTAGCGGCGCAGGGCCATCTCACGTGTCGCCCGCCCGTCGGTTACCCGGCGCAGCTCGCGGCCACATGCGATCCCGAAGTAGAACGCGGTGCGGATTCCCTCGGCTGTGAGCGGCAGGCAGTGCCCCGCCGAGTCACCGGCGAAGAAGACCTCGCCGTCTGTCGCCTCGCGCAGCTTGTGCGGGATCCAGTTGCCCTGGTAGCGAACCGGATCGCGGTCCAGGTCGCGCGCCAACCGAACGGTGGAGTCCTTGACCCCAACGCGGGGGTCGAAGGAGCCAACGCCCACCCGGACCTCGTCGTCGGCGGGGAAGCTCCAGCTGTAGCCGGCGGGCACGTAGTCGCGGTCGATCCAGATCTCCAGCTCCCCCGAGGCTCCGCCCGGGTGCACCTCCAGCCCGCGCGAGAGCGGCGCGTCCACGGGCTGGTAGCCGTCGGAGCCGAGCACGCGTCGCCAACCAAGGCAGTCGACGATCAGCGGGGCGTCCAGGTCGCCACGGTCGGTATGCACGGTCGTGCCAGTCCGCCCGTCGACCTTTGCCGTCTCGAACTCGGCGTCACAGCTCTGGAACAGCAGCTCGCACAGGGTCGGATAGTCGAAGGTCGAGAACGTCCACGGAAGGTGCATGCGGGTGGTGACATGCGGGGTGTGAATCGCCAGGTGGCCGAAGGTCTGCTTGATCGATGCGCCGGTTCCCATCGCATCGAGCCACTCGGTGGGAGCCGCGCAGGCCGAGGTCTGGCGCTCCCCGACCTCGTAACGGTCGACGATCAAGACCCGCGCCCCCGAACCCGCCAGCTCTCGCGCCACCGCGAGGCCGGCGAAGCTCGCCCCGCAGACCAGCACGTCGCAGTCGTGCCGCAAGGGTGTTCGTTTCGAGCCGCGCTTCGTGCGCCGTCTTGGCATCTCGGGCGAGGGTACTTCAAGTGGCGGTGGGCGTCGGGCGCACGCACGCCGCGGATGCGCAGAGGCGCAGTGCGTTGCCGCGAAGGTAGGGCTGCCCACGTTGTTTGCCATAGTTAGCCGCCGTGTCAGCGACCGACACAACGACCGAGGCTGCCCTGAAGGACGCTCAGGAGGCGCCTGCGGAGAACTCCTACGACTTCCTGATCGAGGTCGACGGCAAGCTCGTCCCCAACTACGACGCGACCATCAAGCCGTTCGAGGAGGGCGACGTGGTCAACGGCGAGGTGGTCAGGATCGACAAGGACGAGGTCCTGGTCGACATCGGCTACAAGTCCGAGGGGGTCATTCCCTCGACAGAGCTCTCGATCCGGCGCTCGGTGGACCCCGCCGAGGAGGTTTCGCTTGGCGAGCGCGTCGACGCGCTGGTGCTCACCAAAGAGGACCAGGAGGGGCGGCTGCTGCTGTCCAAGAAGCGTGCCCGCTTCGAGAAGGCTTGGCGAAAGATCGAGGCGGCGGCCGAGTCCGGCGAGCCGGTCGACGGGACCGTGATCGAGGTGGTCAAGGGGGGCCTGATCCTCGACCTCGGCGTGCGGGGCTTCCTTCCCGCCTCGCTGGTCGACATCCGTCGCGTGCACAACCTCGACGAGTTCAAGGGCCAGACGCTCGAGTGCAAGGTGATCGAGCTCAACCGCAGCCGCAACAACGTGGTGCTGTCGCGCCGCGCCGTCTTGGAGGAGGAGCGCAAGGAGGTTCGCGAGCAGATCCTCGGCCGCCTCCAGCCCGGCGCGGTGGTGGAGGGGAAGATCTCCAACATCGTCGATTTCGGCGCCTTCGTCGACCTCGACGGGATCGACGGGCTGATCCACATCTCCGAGCTTTCGTGGAGCCACGTCAACCACCCATCCGAGGTGCTCTCGGTGGGCGAGACGGTCAGCGTGAAGGTGCTCGACATCGACCGCGAGCGCCAGCGGATCTCGCTCGGTCTGAAGCAGACGCAGGAGGATCCGTGGCGGCGGGTGCTCGAGGAGTATCGCCAGGGCGATGTGCTCGAGGGCAAGGTCACGAAGGTGGTCGCCTTCGGCGCCTTCGTCGAGATCATTCCGGGCGTCGAGGGGCTGGTCCACATCTCGGAGCTGGCCGAGCACCACGTCGAGAACCCGAGCGAAGTGGTTTCGCCCGGCGACGAGACCTGGGTCAGGATCCTCGAGATCGACGAGAACCGCCGCCGGATCTCGCTCAGCGTGAAGCGCGCCCAGTCGCAGAACCTTCCCCTCCGAGACCTGATGCCGCCGGAGCTGACCGGCGAGGCCGAGGCGACACCCGAGGAAGTGCCCGATCTCGACGTTTCCGAGGAGGTCTTTCCGGAGCCGCCGCCCCAGCCGGAGGCAGAGCAGGAGGGCGCAGGAGGCGAGGAGACCGGCGAACCGCCCTCGGAGGAAGAGGGCTCCTGAGCGGCGGGCGGTGGCCCCACCGCCTGACATCAACCGGCCCGGGCCTGTCCCAAAAGGCCACCAGCCTGTCGCGTCGCCTAACGGCTCCGCGCCGGCATTTATTGGCCTGACCGGCGCGGTCGCCGCGGGCAAGTCGGAGGCCCTCGCCGCCTTCGCACGGCTCGGCGCAGCGACGCTTTCGAGCGACGCCGTGACTCACGAGCTCCTCGGCACGCCCGAGGTTCGCGAGCGACTGGTGGAGCGCTGGGGCGACGCGCTGCTGGTGGACGGCGAGGTGGAGCGCGCAAAGGTCGGCGCGATCGTCTTCGGGCAACCCGACGAGCTCGCCTGGCTCGAGTCCGTGCTCCACCCGCTGGTCGGCGCGCGGATACTCGAATGGCGCCAATCGCTGCCGGCGGAGACGTCGCTCGCCGTGATCGAGGTGCCGTTGCTGTTCGAGACCGGTATGGACGGCGTGTTCGACGCCACCGTGTGCGTGGTGGCGAACGACTCGATGCGGGCGGCGCGAGCAGGGGACCGCGGGACGGAGCTGCTCGAGGGCCGCAGCGGCCGACAGCTCTCTCAGGAGGAAAAGGCCGCCAGGGCGACCTACGTGATCTCGAACGACGGCTCGCTGGCCGAGCTCGAGGAGCAGGTGGAGCGACTGATCCCGGCGCTGACCGCGCTGGCGCCCGAAGCGGTGTGAGCCCGGTCAAGACAGCCTCTCGCGGCGGCAGGTCCCGAACCCGCGCGGGGACTCGCCCCAGGTCCCGCAGGCGCCGGTGGCTGGCCATCCTTGCCGCGGCCGCGATCGGGGCCGGGGCGGCGATCGGGATCAGCCGGATCGACTTCGAGGGGGCGATCCGCGAGGTGACGCTGCCGCTGCGGCACGACGACATCATTCGCCAACAGGCCGCCGACAAGGGCCTGGACGCGTCGCTGATCGCGGCCGTGATCTACGCCGAGTCCCGGTTTCGCAACCAGGAGTCCGATGCCGGCGCACTCGGCTTGATGCAGATCACTCCCCAGACCGCTCACGACATCGCCCGCCTCAGCGGTGGCACGCAGTTCGTCACCGGGGACCTCTCGGACGCCGACATCAACATCCGCTACGGCTCCTTCTATCTCAGCTACCTGCTTCGCCGCTACGACGGGAACGAGGTGGCGGCGCTCGCCGCCTACCACGCCGGCCCCGGCAGCGCCGACCGCTGGGGAGGCGCCGACCTCGACCTCGACGCGATCGGGTTCCAGGAGACCCGCGCCTACGTCGAGGAGGTACTGGACAAGCGCCGGGCGTACCGCGACAACTACGCGGACGATCTCGGGCTCGGCTGACCCCGGATTGCGCCGGCCCCGGGTAGCCGACGAGGCGCCGGGACCGACTCCCGCTATCTTGGCTTCGTGCCCGATTTCAAGCTCAATCCCGCCTACACGGCGACCGCCGACCAACCGAAGGCGATCTCGGGGCTCGCCGAGGGCCTGGGGAACGACGACCGTTTCATGACCCTGCTCGGCGCCACGGGCACCGGGAAGACGTTCACGATGGCCGGGGTGATCGAGCGGGTGCAGCGGCCGGCGCTGGTGATCGCCCACAACAAGACGCTGGCCGCGCAGCTCTGCAACGAGTTCCGCGAGTTCTTCGGCGAGAACGCGGTTGAGTACTTCGTCAGCTACTACGACTACTACCAGCCCGAGGCCTACGTGCCGGCGCAGGACCTCTACATCGAGAAGGACTCGTCGATCAACGACGAGATCGATCGGCTCCGCCACTCGGCCACCGCGGCGCTGCTCGCCCGGCGCGACGTCGTGATCGTCGCTTCCGTGTCGTGCATCTACGGAATCGGGTCGCCGGAGCTCTACCGCGAGCAGATGCAGCTGTTCAAGGTGGGGGAGTGGGTCCAGCGCGACGAGCTGTTCAGAAAGCTGATCGGGATGCAGTACGGCCGCAACGACACCAACCTCACCCGCGGCACGTTTCGCGTCAAGGGCGAGATCCTGGAGGTCTTTCCCGCGTACGCCGAGACCGCCTACCGGATCGCGCTGTTCGGTGACGAGGTCGAGAGCATCCAGCACTTCGATCCGCTGACCGGCGAGGTGCTCGACGAGGTCGACCACGTCGCCGTCTGGCCGGCTACCCATTACGTGACCAAGGAAGAGACGGTCGAGCGGGCGGTGGTCGAGATCAAGCAGGAGATGACGGAGCGGGTTGGGTGGCTCGAGGAGCGCGGCAAGCTGCTCGAGGCTCACCGGTTGCGGCAGCGGACCGAGTACGACGTCGAGCTGCTCAAGGAGCTCGGCTTCTGCCCCGGGATCGAGAACTACTCGCGGATCATCGACGAGCGGGCGCCGGGGAGCCCGCCCCACACCCTGATCGACTACTTCCCCGACGACTTCGTGGTCTTCGTCGACGAATCGCACCAGACGGTCCCCCAGCTCGGAGGCATGTACGAGGGCGATCGCTCGCGAAAGCAGACGCTCGTCGACCACGGCTTCCGGTTGCCCTCGGCGCTCGACAACCGGCCGCTGCGCTTCGAGGAGTTCCTCAGCCGGGTGGGGCAGCTGGTGATGGTCTCGGCGACGCCGGGCGACTTCGAGCGCGGCTCTTCCGTGCGGACAGTGGAGCAGATCGTGCGCCCGACCGGGATCGTCGACCCGGAGGTGCGCGTGCGCGAGACGCGCAACCAGATCGACGACCTGATGAACGAGGTTCGCCGGCGCGCCGAGGTGGCGGAGAGGACGCTGGTCACGACGCTGACCAAGAAGATGGCCGAGGACCTGACCGCCTACCTCTTGGAGCACGGCTTCCGGGTCCGGTATCTCCACTCGGAGATCGACACCCTGGAGCGAATCCAGATCATCCGCGACCTGCGGCTGGGCGAGTACGACGTCCTGGTCGGGGTCAACCTGCTTCGCGAGGGCCTCGACCTGCCGGAGGTCTCGCTGGTGGCGATCCTCGACGCCGACAAGGAGGGTTTTTTGCGGGGCGAGACCAGCCTGATCCAGACGATTGGCCGGGCGGCGCGCAACGTGCGCGGGACGGTGCTCATGTACGCGGACCGGGAAACCGATGCGATGCGCGCGGCGATCAGCGAGACCGACCGGCGCCGCGAGATCCAGCTCGCCTACAACCGCGAGCACGGGATCACGCCGGAGACGGTCCAGAAGGGGATCTCGGACATCTCCGATTTCCTGGCGATGGAGTCGCGCACGGCGCCGGCTCGCCGGCGGCGCGCGCAGGGCGACGGGGAGGCGATTCGCAGCCCCGCCGAGCTCGAGAAGCTGATCGTCGAGTTCGAGGAGGAGATGATCGCCGCCGCCGAGGACCTGCGCTTCGAAGAGGCGGCCAGGATCCGCGACGAGCTCAAGGAGCTGCGCCGCGACCTGGAGGCGCTGCGGGCCTAAGGGCCGTCCACCGGCCGGCAGCGCGTACGCTGGCCGTCTGTGCGCTGGCTGATCGACGCGATGAACGTGATCGGGACGCGTCCCGACGAGTGGTGGAAGGACCGGCATGGGGCGATGGTCCGGCTCGTCGACCTGCTTGAGCGCTGGGTTGCGACGAGCGGCGAGGACGTCACCGTGGTACTTGAGCAGCCGCCGTCGCCGCCGATCTCGTCCACTGTGATCGAAGTCGCGCACGCCCCACGGCCGCGTCGCGACTCAGGGGACGACGAGATCGTCCGCCGCCTCAGGGCGGATCCCGAGCCCGGCGAGGTCCGCGTCGTCACGTCGGACCGCTGGCTGGCCGACCGGGTGCGCGCCACGGGCGCCACCGTGGAGCCCGCCGACTCGTTTCGGGCGCGGCTGGAGGGTGGCTGATCGTGCAGTCCTTGAGGCGCGCCGCCGCTTCGAGGGCCTCGGAGCGATCGGAGAAGCTTCTGCCAAACGGCCAGGCCTCGCGTATGGAAGCCCTGAGGCTGCTGCATCGTCAGTCGATGCTGATCGAGCCTGTGGATCCGTGTCACCGCGACTGACGCGCGCGTGGCCCGATGTCATGAACCGGCTGACCACGTTGGACTGGATGTCAGCGACTACGAGCGCAGCAAGGCCTTCTACACGAAGGCCCTCGTGCCGCTTGGGATGACGCTCCTGATGGAGCCGGTTCCGGAGGCCGGTGGATTCGGCAGCGACTTCCCCTTCTTCTGGATCGCCAAGCGCGAGCGCGGACCAGACAGCGGGGTACACGTGGCGTTCACCGCCGAGGATCGCGACACCGTCGATGCGTTCCACGCCGCCGCGCTTGAGGCCGGAGGGAAGGACAACGGCGAGCCGGGCGTCCGGGAGATCTACCACCCCGGCTACTACGGCGCCTTCGTTCTCGACCCGGACGGCAACAACGTCGAGGCCGTCTGCCACACCGCGCCCTGAGGGCGACGGCGGCTGGCCGGTCGTCGTCTGTCACCACGGCGACTGACTCGGGGTACCCTCAAGACGGCCATGGACGCCGAGGAGCTGATCAGGCAAACGAGCGAGAGCGTGCGCTCCGCGCTGGAAGCGGCGCAGAGGAGGGCGGACGAGATCGTGCGCGACGCCCAGGCGGAGGCACAGCGGATCCGCGGCAAAGCCGAGGCCGAGGCGAGGGAGCGACTCGACCAGGTCCGGCAGGCGCTGGAGCGGCTGGAGGCGGGGTTGCGTGCAGGAACCGCGCCGCATGAGCCGAGCGCCGAGCCGAAGCCTCAGGCCGTCAAGCCGGAGCCGGAGCCTGAACAATCAGCATCCGAGCCCGAGCCCGCGCGAGCCCGAGCCGGCTCCGCCTGAGCCGCAGCCCGGGAAGGCCTCGACCGAGGAGCTGATCGAGAAGCTGAAGGCGGGCGGCCAATCCGCAAACGCCGAGTCCGAGCCGCCGGCTGCGGCGTCGAACGAGGCGGCCAGCGACGATGCCGGCGCGGCGCGCCTCGTGGCGATGAAGCTCGCTCTCGACGGGACCGCTCGCGACGAGGCGCGGAAGCAGCTCGCCGCCGACTACGAGGTCGCCGACCTCGACTCCCTGCTCGACGAGGTCTACGCGAAGGCCGGCAAGTAGCGGACGCTAGCCTCTGAGAGTCGGCAACGGACTCGACCCGTTAGCCGATCTGCTCCGCCAGCTCGACGATGATCCCCTCCGGGCCGCGGACATAGCAGAGCCGATAGATGTCTTGGTAGTTCTCCACCTCGCCAACGAGCTCCCCGCCGCGCGCTCGCACGCTGGCGACGGCGGCGTCGATATCGTCGACTGCGAATGTGACATGGCGGATACCCGGAGTGTTCGCCGGCGCGTGCCGGTCGCCGCCCCGGCCCGACGGGGCGTGAAACTTCGACAGCTCGAGCCGTCCGTGGCCATCAGGGGTCTCCAACATCGCGATCTCCGAGCGGACGCCCTCGAGACCCACCACGCGGTCCACCCAACCGCCCTCGACCGATCCCTCGCCCTGCAGCCTGAGTCCGAGCTCGACGAAGAACGCCGTCGCGGCGGCGAGGTCGTCGACCACGATGCCGACGTGATCCATCCGTTGGATAGTCATGTGTTTGCCCGGCGCGCCCCTTCAGCATATTCGGCCATGTCCTGGGTCCAGAACTCGACGACGTTCCCGTCCGGGTCGGTGACGTAGATCGCCCGGTCGGTGCCGAGCTGGATCGGCCCCTCGACCTCGACGCCGTCAGCGCGAAGCCGCTCAAGCAGGGGGTCGAGCTCCTCGCGGGGGAGCTGGAAGGCGAAGTGCACGTGGACCCCGCCTCGTCCCCCCGCGAGCCCCACCTGCGGCGTCCAGAGGCCCAGCCGAGCGCTGGAGCCGATCAGATACCAGAAGCGATCGTCCCGTCCTTCGCCGTACAGCGTCTCCTCGAGGCCGAGCAGGTCGCGGTAGAAGCGGCGCGCGGCTTCGAGGTCGGAGACCTCCAGCACCAGCTCGGAGATGCCGCTGACCGGGGGCGCCTGGGGCACGCGGTGAGACTACCCTCGCTGGTGATGGACGACGCAGGACGGATCCGCTACGACAGCCCGGTCGGGCGCTGGGTTCTCGGCGTCACGGTGCTCGGCTCGGGCATCGTCTTCCTCGAGGCTACGGTTGTCAACGTCGCTCTGCCGGCGATCGGGGCGGACCTGGACGCTGATGTGGCCGGCCTCCAGTGGACGATCAACGGCTACCTGCTGACGCTCGCCGCGCTCATCCTGCTCGGGGGCTCGCTTGGCGACCGTTACGGGCGGCGCCGGATCTTCAACATCGGCGTGGTTTGGTTCGTGGGGGCGTCGGCGCTCTGCGCCGTGGCGCCGAGCATCGAGGTCCTGATCGCCGCCCGGATCGTGCAGGGCATCGGCGGCGCCCTGCTCACCCCCGGCAGCCTGGCGATCATCGAGGCGAGCTTCCATCCCGACGACCGCGGCCGAGCGATCGGGGCCTGGTCGGCGCTGGGCGGGGCCGCGGCGGCGGTCGGCCCGCTGGTCGGGGGCTGGCTGATCGAGGCGGTGAGCTGGCGGGCGATCTTCCTCATCAACATCCCGCTCGGCGCATTCGTCGTTTGGGCTGCTAACCGCCACGTCCCGGAAACGCGTGACCCGACCATCAGCGGGCGGCTGGACTTCCGAGGCTCGGCGTTCGCCTCGCTGGCGCTTGCCGGGCTGACCTTCGGATTGATCCAAGCGCCCGAGAACGGGCTCGGCTCCCCGGCGGTGATCGGCGCGATCGCCGTCGGCCTGGCGAGCGCGTTCGCCTTCGTGCGCGCCGAGCGGCGGAGCCCCGAGCCGATGCTGCCGCTGTCGATCTTCGACTCACGCCAGTTCACGAGCGCCAACGTCGTCACCTTCGTCGTCTACGCGGCCCTCGGCGGGGTTTTCTTCCTCCTCGTCGTCTTCCTCCAGGTGGCGCTCGGTTACACGCCGATCGCCGCCGGCGCCGCCTCGCTGCCGGTGACCGCGCTGATGCTGGTCCTGTCGCCCCGAGCGGGCGCCCTTGCACAGCGAATCGGCCCGCGCCTCCCACTGACGCTCGGCCCAATCCTGATCGCGATCGGGATGCTGCTCATGGGTCAGATCGACCCCGGCGACTCATACCTCGGAGCGGTGCTGCCGGCGGTCGTCGTCTTCGGCCTCGGCCTGTCGCTGGTCGTCGCCCCGGTTACCGCCACTGTCCTTGCTGCCGCCGACGAGCGGCACGCCGGCGTTGCCTCGGGCGTGAACAACGCGGTCGCTCGCACCGCTGGGCTGGTGGCGGTCGCTGCCCTGCCGCTGATCGCCGGGCTCTCCGGCAGCGACTACGAGAGCCCGGCCGCGATCACCGACGGCTTCCACGTCGCTGTGCTTGCCTGCGCGATTCTCGCCTTCGCCGGCGGCGTGCTCGCCTGGCTGACGATCTCCAACGACGTCCTCGAAACGAGCCCGGCCACCGATGGCGACACCCCCGACCGCGCCGCGACCGACTTCAACTGCGGTGTCGCCGGCACCCCCCTGCGCCCGGCGCGTGAGGCGCGCTGCGCACCCGTCGAGGAGGGCGAATTGCCGCGCGTCGCGGTTCCCGTGGGAGGGGGCACCGAGGAGGGCTGACGGCCGAGCCGTCCTGCTTTGACCCCGGATACCGGGGTCCATCCAGGAGGGCGACGCCCACGGGAACGCCCGTTCGCCCTCGTAGAATCAAGATATGTCCTTCGCGGAGCGTTCAGCGACGCGTCAGGCTGGTCAGGCGGCGAAGCCGCCGCAATTGTGATTTATGTCCCCCTCCGACCGCATATCGATCGCCGGCGCCCGAGCGCACAACCTCAAGGGCATCGACCTCGAGCTGCCGCGCGACGCGCTGATCGTGATCACGGGGCTCTCGGGCTCGGGCAAGTCGAGCCTTGCCTTCGACACGATCTACGCGGAGGGGCAGCGCCGCTACGTCGAGTCGCTGTCCGCCTACGCGCGTCAGTTCCTCGGTCAGATGGAGAAGCCCGACGTGGACTCCATCGAAGGCCTGAGCCCGGCGATCTCGATCGACCAGAAGACGACCTCGCGCAACCCACGCTCCACGGTCGGGACGGTGACCGAGATCTACGACTATCTGCGCCTCCTGTGGGCGAGGATCGGAAAGCCGCACTGTTACAAATGCGGCGCCCCGATCTCGGGCCAGTCGCTGGAGCAGATCACCGACCGCGTGCTCACGCTCGCCGACGGGACGCGGTTCATGGTCATGGCGCCGGTGGTCCGCGGGCGCAAGGGCGAGTACGGGCGACTCCTGGAAGAGATGCGCGCCCAGGGCTATGCGCGAGCCCGGATCGATGGTGAGCTGCGACGCCTCGACGAGGAGATCGAGCTCGACAAGAAGTTCAAGCACGACATCTCGGTCGTTGTCGACCGCCTGGTGATGAAGGAGGGGGTGCGAAAGCGCCTCTCGGAGTCGGTCGAGGCGGCCTCGCAGCTCGCCGAAGGCCTGGTCGAGGTGGAGACGCTCGACGGAAAGCGTCCCGCCACAGACCCGGCCGCCCCCGGAGGCGAAGCCGAGGAGGCGGACGGAACGGTGATGTTGTTCAGCGAGCGGTTCGCGTGCCTCAAGTGCGGCACCTCGATGCCCGAGCTGGAGCCGCGGATCTTCTCCTTCAACTCGCCTCACGGCTGCTGCCAGCGCTGCCACGGGCTCGGCTTCCAGCGGGTCATCGACCCCGAGCTGATCGTGCCCGACCCGACCCTCTCGATCTCGGAGGGCGCGCTGGACCCGTGGACGAAGGCGGCCTCGGTCTATCACCGGCGACTGCTGGAGGCGGTGGCGGAGACGAACGGGATCGACATCGCCACCCCCTGGCGGGACCTCACCGAGGGCGATCGCGAGCTGCTCCTTCGGGGGACCGGGGACGAGCGCCACACGGTCTCCTATCGCAACCGCTTCGGGCGCCGCCGCGTCTACACGGTGCGCTTCGACGGCATGCTGGCCAGCCTCGAGCGGCGCTACGAGAACACCGAGTCGGAGAACACCCGCGATCGGATCGAGGGCCTGATGGCGCTCCAACCCTGCCCGGCGTGCGACGGAGCGCGGCTGCGGCCGGAGAGCCTTGCGGTCTCTGTCGGTGGGCTCAACATCTACGAATACACGCGGTTCAGCGCCCGGGCTGCCCTGGAGTGGATCCAGGCCCTGGAGCTGACCGACACCGAGCGGGCGATCGCGCGCCTGGTGGTGCGCGAGATCGCCGAGCGCCTGCGGTTCCTGGACAGCGTCGGGATCGGATACCTGTCGCTGGAGCGCGGCGCCGCCACCCTGTCGGGCGGCGAGGCGCAGCGAATCCGGCTCGCGACCCAGATCGGCTCGTCCCTGGTGGGCGTCCTGTACATCCTCGATGAGCCCTCGATCGGCCTCCACCAGCGCGACAACGCGAAGCTGATCGACACACTGCGGCGGCTGCGGGACCTCGGCAACACCGTGATCGTGGTCGAGCACGACGAGGGAACGATCCGGGCTGCCGACCACGTCGTCGACCTCGGCCCCGGAGCGGGCGAGCACGGGGGTGAGCTGGTCGCCCAGGGAACGGCCGCCCAGGTCGCCCGCCAGGCCGGCTCCCTCACCGGCCGCTACCTGAACGGCAAGCTCAGCATCCCGATCCCGGACCTTCGCCGCAGCCCCCGCGGCGAGCTGCTGGTTCGCGGCGCGCGTCAGCACAATCTCAAGGACGTCGACGTCAGCGTGCCGCTCGGGGTCTTCTGCTGCGTGACCGGGGTCTCCGGATCTGGCAAGTCGACGCTGGTCAACGAGGTTCTCTATCGCGCGGTCGCCAACCGCCTGCATCGGGCGCGACTTCGCCCCGGCGCCCACGACCGGATCGAGGGGCTCGACCAGGTGGACAAGATCATCAGCATCGACCAGTCGCCGATCGGCCGCACCCCTCGCTCCAACCCGGCGACCTATACCGGGGTCTTCGACCACATCCGCGCTCTGTTCTCGCGCACCAAGGAGGCGCGAGTGCGGGGCTACAAGCCGGGGCGGTTCAGCTTCAACGTCAAGGGCGGGCGCTGCGAGGTCTGCCGGGGCGACGGCCAGATCAAGATCGAGATGCACTTCCTGCCGGACGTCTACGTTCCCTGCGAGCAGTGCCACGGGCGCCGCTACAACCGCGAGACGCTCGAGGTCCGTTTCAAGGGCAAGTCGATCGCGGACGTGCTCGAGATGTCGGTCGAGGAGGCGGTCGAGTTCTTCGCCCACATTCCGAAGATCAAGCGGCGCCTTCAGGCCCTCCATGACGTGGGCCTCGACTACATCCGGCTGGGCCAGCCGGCGACCACGCTCTCGGGTGGCGAGGCGCAACGCATCAAGCTGGCCACCGAGCTGTCCAAGGTGGCGACCGGCGACACCCTCTACATCCTCGACGAGCCGACCACCGGCCTGCACTTCGCCGACGTGCAGCGGCTGCTCGAGGTGCTGGGGCGACTGGTCGAGGCCGGCAACACCGTGGTCGTGATCGAGCACAACCTCGACGTGATCAAGACGGCCGACCGGATCATCGACCTGGGGCCGGAGGGCGGCGAGGCCGGGGGAGAGGTGGTGGCGACAGGGACGCCCGAGCAGATCGCCGCCAGCTCCGCCTCCTACACCGGTGAGTTCCTGCGCAGCCTGGTCGAGCCCGCGGAGCGTCCTACACGCCGCCGGCCCGCGAGGCGCCCAGAACCGGTCGCGGCCTAGCAGCCGTCCCACGAGCGAAGGCCGACTACGTTCCACCTAGCACACAGGGGCCGTCGACTTCCTCAGCGACGCTGAAGGAGCTGCCGAGGCACCTTACGGGGCCGCCGGTGGTTCGCGAGACGGTTACCGGCTCAGTGGGTGACGCTGGTCTTGACCCGTTTGCGCTCTGACTTGCTCACGGGTCCCTTCTTCTCGAGCGTCTTGATTGCCTCGGCGATATCGCCGTCCAGCGTGTTGACCAGCGAGCGGCTCAGGGTGAGCTTGACCAGGGCCCGCATCATCTTCACGTCCTGGGCGTTCGGCGGCATCGTGTAGGCGGGCACCATCCAACCCCGCTCGGCAGCCAACTGGAAGGCGATGTCGAACTCGTCGTAGGGATGCTCCTCGGCGAGGTTGAATGCCACCAGCGGCAGCGTCTCCTCGCCCGCCCCGACGATCTGGAACTTGCCGATGGCCTCAATGTCCTTGGCCAGCGACTTCGCGTTCTCCTGCATGATCTCCATGATCCTGCGGTAGCCCGCCTTGCCGAAGCGGACGAAGTTGTAGTACTGGGCGAGGACCATCGAGGAGCCGGTCGAGAAGTTCAGGGTGAAGGTTGCGTCGGTCTTGCCGAGGTAGTTTTCGTAGAAGACCAGGTCCTCCGCGAGATCGGACGTCTCTCGGAAGATGAGCCAACCAATGCCGGGGTAGACCAGCCCGAACTTGTGACCGGAGGCGTTGATCGAGCGCACCTGCTCGAGGCGGAAATCCCACTCGGAGTGCGGATATAGGAAGGGCCAAACGAAGGCGCCGCTGGCGCCGTCGATGTGGAGGGGGACGTCGAGGCCCTTCTTGTCCTTCAGCTCGACCAGGAAGTCGTTGATCCCCACCACGTCGTCGGCGTGACCGGTGAAGGTGGTGCCGACCACCGCCGCGACGCCGATCGTGTTCTCGTCGACGTGCGGCTCGATGTCCTCTGGGCCGATCGTGTACTTCCCCGCCTGCAGGGGCACGATCCGCGGCTCCACGTCGAAGTAGCGACAGAACTTCTCCCAGACGACGTGGACGTCGCCGCCGAAGACGAGATTTGGGGTGTCGGTGGGCTTGCCGGCCGCCTCGCGGCGCTGGCGCCACTTCCACTTCAGCGACAGGGCTCCGAGCATGATTGCCTCCGAGGAACCCTGCGTGCTCGTTCCCGTGGTTTCGCCCGGAGCGTGGAAGAGCTCGGCCAGCATCCGGATGCAGCGTTGCTGGATCTCGAAGGTCTGGGGGTACTCGGCGTGGTCGATGAAGTTGCGATGGAGGTTGTCGTCGATCACCCGCCGCGCCTCGGGCTCCATCCAGGTGGTGACGAAGGTGGCCAGGTTGCGCTCCGGAATTCCCTCCACGGCGAGCTCCTGCTCAACCAGGCGCATCGCGGCGATCGGCGTCATCGGGTCTTCCGGGATGGCGTCGTCGGGGGCGCCCTCGGTTATCCAGGCGCCTTCCATTTGGACAGCATCCCGTGCGAGGCTCATTCAGATCTCGTTGCGGCCGACCGCGGCGGCGATCTCGGCGATCGCTGCCCGCTCCGCCTCCGAGGCGGGCTCGTCGCCCTCCTTCTTGGCTGTCGCGGCGTGCTCGGCGACCGAGCTGACGAAGCCTCGATAGTCCTCGACCTCCTCCGGCCTCGCCTGCGCCTCGAGCAAAGCCACCGCGTCCCGCAGGCGCCCGAGCGAGTGCTGTTTCAGCTCTTCGGGAGAGGAGTGTCGGGTGCGGTCGATCTCGGGCTTGGCGGAGACGATCTCGTCGAGCAGCTCGCTGCTGCCATGCCGCTTTCGCGCCTCCGCGTAGGCCTTTGCGATCGAGAACGCTTCGCGGATCGTCCCGCCACGCTCGGCGGTCGAGACCAGCATGCCCGCCGCCGCTGGCCCCTCCAGCACCAGGTCCCACTCCTCCTCCGTGAAGTCCGCCCTCGATGTCATCGCTCCTCCTCGCCCGTCTCCTTCGAAACAAGTATTCACCAGCGCGAGCACCGGCGTAGTCTCCCGCCGGCGACGTCGCGACGCTCGAGTCCTGAGTCCTGATGGCGCTGCCTTCCACTCCCACGGGCCGCAAGGTGCTCGGGTCGCTCGGCTTCAGCGCGTTGGCGACGACCAGCGGCGGGTTCGCCTTCACCGTCCGGGAGCAGGACGGCGGCGAACGCTCGACAGGTGATCGACCACACTCGGGCTGTCGCCGCGCGACCGAGCTGCCGGTCTCGGTGACCTTGAGAACGGGCATGGGCATTCCCCGGAGGAGGCCGCGCGCGCCATCACCAGGGCCGCCGAGGCAGGCGCGGTCGGCGGCTCGATCGAGGACTGGGATCGCGAGGGCGCCATCTACGAGCTCAACCACGGCGCCGAGCGGATTTCCGCGGCACGCGAGGCGGCCGATGGCCTCGGCTTCCCCTTCACCCTCACCGCGCGGGCCGAGAACTTCCTGCACGACAACCCAGATCTGGACGACACGATCGCCCGCCTTCAGGCTACGAGCGGGCGGGCGCCGATGTGCTCTACGCGCCCGGGCTCGGGAGCACGGAGCAGATCC
Organism: uncultured Actinomycetes bacterium; assembly: GCA_963824865.1. Taxonomy (GTDB): domain Bacteria; phylum Actinomycetota; class Thermoleophilia; order Solirubrobacterales; family 70-9; genus AC-56. The sequence goes on from CAWGQQ010000004.1 coordinate 325,427, forward strand.
GGGCAATCTCCGAAGCGACGGGCAAACCGCTGAACGTGCTCGCCCGCTCGGGCCTCTCGATGCGCGACTGGCGGACGCCGGCGCTGACCGCCAGTCACTCGCTCCCTCCGCCTCGGTAGATCCGATCGGCTGAGTTCGCCCGGCTCATCACGCGGAAGCTGGCCGGCCGTGACGGCGGCGATGGACTATCGCGCCCACAAGCCCGAGCGGTAGTGGCAGCCAATACGAAAATAGGCGATAGGCGAAGGTTGCGAGCAGCGCATCGCCGGCCTTGACCCCGGCCAGGGCCAGGGTGGCGGTTAGCCCCGCCTCGACGAAGCCGAGCCCGCCGGGCGTGATCGGGATCTGAGCCAGGACCTGTGCAGCGCAGAAGGCCAGCAGAACGAGCGCCGGGCGCGGGTGGGACCCGACCGCCGCGAGGGCCGCCAGTAGCGTTGCGTAGTCGAATGCCCAGCGTCCCGCCGCTGCAAGCAGGGCTCGTTTCCAGCGCGGGCCCAGGGTGCCGAGCAGCCGATCCCGCTCGCCTATCAGTCGCTGCGGCAGGCGGGTGAGTGGCGCAGCGTGACGGCGCAACCGGTTGCGAATGCGCTGCACGACCCGGCCGATCCAGGCGAGCGGCCCGTCGAGCGCGAACACGGCCACCCCGGCGGCCAGCAGAACCGCAAAGGCCACCAGGCCGACCACCGTGGCCTCGACCAGGCTTCTGGGCACCGCGCCGCGGATGATCGCCGGCGCGACCAGGACCGGGAGCGCGAGCACGATTGCGAAGGTCAAGATGTTCGCGGCCGTCAGCCCTGCGATGGCGCGGCCCCGCTCGATCCCGGCCTGGACCAACATTCGGTACTGCAGCGCGGCGCCGAGGGCTCCACCTCCGGGCGCAATCTTGGCCAGCGCGTTGCCGGCCAGCTGCGAGTCGATGACATCGCGCCAAGCCGCCCTCTTCAAAGCGGCTCGTTGGAGCACCCAGAGGCAGGCAAGCCCGGCACCCTGAAGAGCGGCCATCGCCGGAAACCAGGCGAGGGCGAGCTGGGAGAGATCCCGCCACGATCCGAGCACGTCGATCAGGCTCGGAGCCACGACGTAGAGCGAGATCGCGGTGACCGCGAGCCAGAAGGCGGTTCGTGCGAGGGCGCGCGCCGGTCGAGCGTCCGCCTCCCCCCGTTCGATCTCCCGCTCGGCGTCGGCGTGATCCTCAATCGCCCGCTCGACACGATCGCCGATCAAGGGCTTTGGCGTCACCTCAGTCGCTCCGACGCTTAACGACCAGGAGCCGACTGACCGCAGGGCCATAATTGCGAATGGTGGCGATGAGACGAGGAGGTCGGTTGATCCGCGGCCGCCTGCGACGCCGAAAGGGGGACGGTGGTCGCGAGGGGCCCGAGGACGAATTCGTGGAGATCGATACGGCGGAGCTGACCGGCATATTCGCGGCGCCTCCTTGGCTTCGCGACATCGGTTTCACGGCGTGGCTCTTGGTAGGGGTCACCCTGTTCCTGGTCGGAGCCGTGTGGGTGCTCTCGCTGACCCACGTCATCGTGACGCCGGTGATCACCGCGGCGGTCGTCGCTTCGGTCGCCTCCCCGCTCGTCGGCTGGCTTCGGCGCCATGGTGTGCCCCGAGGCTTGGGCTCCGCGCTGCTGCTGCTGGCCATCGTCGCATTGGGGGTAGGGGTCATCGTGACCATCATCGCCGGGATCACCAGCCAGAGCTCTGACGCGGGTGCCCACCTGACCGACGCCAAGAACACGATCGAGGGCTGGCTCAAGGACCTGGGTGTGGATCCGGGAACGGCCCAGCACGCGAAGGACCAGGCGAGCTCCTCGACGAGCACCGCCGTAACCGGTCTGCTCGACGGGCTGAAGACCGGGATCACGGCGCTTTCCTCGCTCGTCTTCTTCGGGGTCCTCACCGCTCTCAGTCTCTTCTTCCTGCTCAAGGACGGGCCGGAGATCCGGGCGTGGGGTGAGCGGCACCTCGACCTCCCCGTGACCGTCGCTCACCTGGTAACCCAGCGCATCCTTCAGGCACTGCGTGGCTATTTCCTTGGAGTGACGATCATCGCGGCCTTCAACGGGGTCGTGGTTGGTTTAGGGGCGCTGCTCCTTGGCGTGCCGCTTGTCGGGACGATTGCCGTGGTCACCTTTCTTGCCGCCTACATCCCCTACCTGGGTGCGTGGAGTGCCGGCGCGTTCGCAGTCCTGATTGCGCTGGGAGGCTCCGGGGTGGAAGCGGCGGGCGGGATGATCGTGGTCCAGCTGCTCGCGAACGGGGTTCTCCAGCAAGTCGTGCAGCCCTTCGCATACGGGGCCGCGCTCGGTATCCACCCGCTGGCGGTGCTCGTGGTCACGATCGCCGGCGGCGCTCTCTTCGGGGCGGTGGGCCTGATCCTGGCGGCCCCGCTCAGCGCCGCGGCGGTCCGTATCTCCGCGGATCTGTCCCGCGCTCGGCGGGTGGAGGAGGGCGACGAGGCGGGCCCGGTTCCGGAGGCAGCGCCCGCTTAGACTGCGTCGTGGATGACCAACGCTGACCCGCCCCTTCTCATCGCTTACGACGGCTCGGATACGGCGGGCCGAGCGGTTCGCGAGGCAGCCAAGCTATTCGGTTCGCGCCCAGTGCTGGTGGTGACGGTGTGGGAGCCCGCCCTGGCCTACGAGGCCGAGATTCCGATGGCTGGTCTGGATATGCCGGCGGTTCCGGTGGACATTGAAGGGGCGCGCGAGGTCGAAGAGGAGCTTCATCAACGCGCCCGTCGGACCGCACAAGCTGGAGCTGAGCTAGCTCGGTCGGTTGGGCTCCAAGCCAAAGGACTCGCGGTCGCGGACGAGGTTCACGTGGCGGACACGATCGTCGGGCTTGCTCGCAAGCGGGGGGTGGCTGCGATCGTTGTGGGTTCGCGAGGACTGAAGGGTCTTCGTGCGCGCTTGGAGGGCAGCACGTCGAACGCGGTCCTCAAGAAGGCGCCATGTCCGGTAGTGGTCGTGCACGATGACTGATTGCAGCGTTCCCTAGCACTGACGACCCTGCCAGCCGGATCCCGCGCCCGGTATAGGATCCCGTCGATAACGACAGCTGGGAGGACAACAAAGTGCTTGTAGCGACCGACTATCCGTTCCTGGAGATCCTCTGGACGATGATCATCTTCTTCGCCTGGGTGGCGTGGATCTGGATCGCGATCACGGTCTTCGGCGATGTCTTTCGCCGCCACGACATCAGCGGCTGGGGCAAGGCGGCATGGGTTGTGTTGGTGATCGTGCTGCCGTTCCTCGGCGTGCTGCTCTATCTGATCTCTCAGCACGACGGCATGCGCGAGCGCAGCGTGAAGCAAGTCGAGGCTCAGCAGGCGGAGTTCGACCAGTACGTGCGCGAGGCCGCCGGCGGATCCGCCGCCGAGATCGCGAAGGCCAAGGAGCTGCTCGACAAGGGCGCCATCACCCAGGCAGAGTACGACGCGATCAAGGCGAAGGCGCTGTCGTAAAAGGCGATCCAAGTCCCCGAACAGCCCGACACCTCCCGGTCTGAGCGAGCCGCTGTGCCCGCGCCAGAGCCGAGGCGACGTCACCGCGCCATCGTCTGGCCGCTGATCGTGCTCGCGTCCTTGGTCCTGGTTCTCTCGCTGATCGCGAACTGGGTTCAGCGCGAGACGCTGAACACAGACGAGGTGGTGAACACCACCGACGAGATCGTCAAGGACCCCGACGTACAGCAGGCGCTCGCCACCTTTACGGTCGAGCAGCTCTACGCCAACGTCGACGTGCAGGGAGAGATCGAGAACAAGCTACCCAGCGCTGCTCAGCCGCTCGCGGTTCCGATCGCGGCGGCGACCAGGCAGCTCGCCACGAACGTGGCAGAGAGGGCACTGGCAACGCCCCAGGTTCAGAACCTCGTCTCCACCGCGGTCGATCGGGCGCACGGGCAGTTCGTGAGCCTGATCGAGGACCAGGGCGACTACGTGTCGACCACCGGCGGGGACGTGACGCTCGAGTACGGGAGCGTGGTCGCCGACCTGGCCGTCCGACTCGGGGTGGACCCGGCGACGATCTCCCAGATCCAGGGCCTCGTGCAGGACTACTCGCAGGACCTCCAGCAGGGCCTGACCACGGCTCAGAGCCAGATCGAGTCGGTGCGCGCCACCCTCTCCCAGGTGCAGGCGGGCGAGTTGAGCCCGGAGCTGCAAGGGAATCTCCAGACGCTCAACCAGAACGCCGCCGAGCTCCAGGCGACGCTCGCGAGCCTCGAGAAGAAGATCAAGGGAGTTGAGGAAAAGGTCCCCGACCAGCTCCAGGGCCGGCTGGCCGACCTCGACGTCCGGCTGTCCGATCTCGACGGCCGGCTAACCGCACTCGAGCAACGGACCGCCGCCGTGCTCAAGGATCCAAGCCAGGCAAACGTCGAGAACCTCGACGCGTCGCTCGCCCCGCTCGAGGCACGCATCACCACGCTGCTCGGCCGCCAGGTCGTCCAGCACCCCGGCGAGCTCGTCCTGATGGAGTCCAGTCAGCTCGGCGGACTCCAGGACCTGGTCAGCGCGTTCCGCAACCTCGGCTACGTGCTGCCGCTGCTGGCGCTCATCCTCTACCTGGGCGCCCTCTATCTGGCCAAGGGGTGGCGCCGCGAGGCGTTGATCGCCGCCGGAGGCGCGATCCTGGTGGCGACGCTGGTCGTCCTTTTGGCCCGGCGCCTGATCGGCAGCGGGGTGGAGTCGTTGGCCAGCTCCGAGACGGTCGAGCCGGCCGTCACCTCCATCTGGGAGATCCTCTCCGGGGGCCTTCGCGAGCGGGCGCTGTTCGTCCTCGCGATTGGACGTGGCGTTCATCGGCGGGGGCCTGCTGGCGGGACCCGGCCGCCACGAAGTCGCGGTGCGACGCTTCCTTGCGCCGTACCTGCGCGACCATCCCGTGGGCGTCTACGCGGTCGTGGCCGTGCTGTTCCTGCTCTGGCTGTCGTTCATACCCGGGATCAACAACCTCGGGCAGGTCCTGGTGATCGTCGTGCTTGCGGCGCTGGCCGTGGTCGGCATCGAGATCCTTCGCCGGCAGAGCGGCGCGGGAGTTTCCGCCTCGTCCGAACGGTAGTCCCTGATCAACGGGAGCCCGCCCCCGAGACGGGCTCCCGCGACCGTCAGCTCAGGCTCCGGGGGCTCCGGGGGTTCTCTCTTCCTCGCCGAAGACGACGATGCCGTGGACGACGTACACGCAGAGGGCGAAGACGGCGCAGCGACCACCACGGGTAGGCCCCGCCGATCGACAGCAGGGCTCCGATCGCACCGAGGCTGCCGCCGACGATCCCGATCACCCGCCCGTAGGTCCCGCCGGCAATCAGCGAGAAGCCTCCGGTGAGCTGGATAACCCCGAGGATGATCAGAACCCAGCCGAGGGTGTTGAGGTTGTCGAGTACGAACCTCTGGTCGTTGACGAAGATGCTCGCATCGTCGAGGGCGCCGATGCCGTAGATGATGTTGATAATGCCCACGATTATCAGCAGGAACGCTGCGAATACAACGCGTCCAGCGCCTCTCAATTGTGACTCCTTTCGCTTGCTCGGCCTTCCTTTGGCCGCACGGCGAGGGTAACGAGCGAGGCCGAAGCAGAGGCAGCTAGCTTCCGCCTCGACAGCAAAATTGCAAACTCCACCCGGATTAGGTGATTATCGATCCCCTGTGGGGGTGTAGGGTCCGTATCAACTGGTTCGCCCGTGGCCACCCGTGCCGACACCCCAGCCTTGACCGACCAGCAGCTTCGCGAGCTGGTCGGGCTGATTGAGGGCGCCGACAGCGTCGAGTTGAAGCTGACTGTGCCGGATGAGGATCGGCGCTCGACCGTCGTCGCCCTCGGCATGGACCCGCTCGACGCCTACCTGCGCCAGGTCTTCTTCTTCGACACGCCGGAACTGGCGCTCGATCGCGCCGGCGTTGTGACCCGGGCCCGGAGGAGCCAGGGACGGCCCGACGACTCCGTCGTGAAGCTGCGGCCTGTCGACCCGGGCGACCTGCCGGATGACCAGCGCGCCTCTGACTTTTTCGGGGTCGAGGTGGACGCCATGCCCGGCGGCTACGTCTGCTCGGGGTCTTTCAAGGGTGAGCTGAAGGCCGGGCACGTGAAGGAGGCCGTTGCGGGCGAACGCCCCCTGCACAAGCTGTACTCGAAGGAGCAACGCGCCTTCTGGGCCGAGCACGCACCTGCCGGCCTCGATCTCGACCAGCTCTTGGTGCTCGGCCCCGTAACGGTGCTGAAGCTCAAGTATGAGCCGGAGGGATATGGACGCAAGTTGGTGGCGGAGCTCTGGTTCTACCCCGACGGGTCACGGATTCTGGAGCTCTCGACCAAGTGCAAGCCAGCGGAGGCCTTCGACGTCGCAGCGCGAACGCGCGTGTACCTGAGCGAGCGCGGCGTCAACCTGTCCGGCGAGCAGCAGACCAAGACGCGGACGGCGCTCGAGTACTTCAGCGAGCAGCTCTCCGGATAGCCCTCCGATGCGCGCCCGGCAGGCGTTGCGCCAGGCGGCAGGGGTGGCGATCCGCGGCCTCGTCCTGTGGGCCCTGGTCGCGCTGATCTTCTGGGTGGCGGCCGGACTCATCCCGGGGATCGACGTGCCGAGCTTTCGCGCGGCGCTGCTGACCACCGCGCTGATCGCCCTGATCAACGCATTGGTGTGGCCGCTCGTGATTCGCGTGGTGCTTCCCTTGACCGTGCTCAGCTTCGGCCTCGGCTCCCTCGTGTTGAGCGCCGCCGTGGTGTCGATTGCGATCAAAGTGGTCGACGGGACCTCGCCTCCCTTCCTGGGCGCGATTGCGGTGGCCTTCGTGGTGTCGATCGCCTTGATGCTGCTGACTCCGGCGCTGAGCTTCGACGACGATGCACGCCAGCTGCGGATCGTGCGCCGCCGGGCGCGTCGCGTGCAGGACGCCAACCGCACCGGGGTTCCGGGGGTGATCCTGTTCGAGATCGATGGCCTGGCGGAGCCCGTCCTGCGCCGGGCTCTTCGCGAGGGCCACGCGCCGAACATGGCGCGATGGCTCGAGCAGGGCAGCCATCGCATCGTTCCCTGGGAGTGCGATCTGTCCTCGCAGACCGGCGCCAGCCAGGCCGGGCTGCTGCTGGGCAGCAATTACGACATGCCCGCCTTCCGCTGGTACGAGAAGGAGAGCGGACGCACGATGGTCTCCAACCACGGCAAGGACGCGACCGAGCTCGAGCGGAGGCGCTCCGACGGCGGGGGCCTGCTGGCGGTGGACGGGGCCAGTCGCGGCAACCTGTTCTCCGGGGACGCGCCGCGCTGCTCGGCCACGATGAGCGTGATCAGGGACCGGCGGCGCTCGAGTGCGGGGGAGTACTTCGCCTACTTCGCCGACCCGTATGGCTTCACCCGGACCATCGCCCTCTACTTCTGGGACGTGCTCCTGGAGCTGAGGGCGGCCCGCCGCCAAAGACGACGAGGCGAGGAGCACGTCCACCGCGGCGGGGTGTATCCGTTCATGAGGGGGGCGATCACCGTGATCATGCGCGACCTGAACGTCGCCACTCTGCTCGGCGACATCGTCGAGGGCGTCCCCGTCGTCTACTCCACCTTCGTCGGATATGACGAGGTCGCCCACCACTCGGGAATCGAGCAGCCCGACGCCTTCGCGGTGCTGAGGCAGCACGATGCGCAGCTCGCCCGCCTGGAGCGGGCGGTGGAGCAGGCGCCGCGTCCCTACCACCTGGTCGTGCTCTCCGACCACGGCCAGAGCCAGGGCCGCCCGTTCCGGCAGCGCTATCAGCTCGAGCTGGCCGATCTCGTCCAGGACGCACTCCGGGGTGGCGACGTGTTCTCGCCCGCCGCCTCGGACGAGGGATTGAGCACGGTGGGCGGCGCGCTGACCGATGCCCGCGACGAGGACAACGCCGGCGGGAGGATGCTCGCCCGCGCCACCCGGGGCAACCTGGTCGACGGCGAGGTCGTGCTCGGGCCCAACCGTGAGGCAGTCGAGGAGGAGAAGTCGGACGCTTCGGAGCACGAGGCAGTTGTGCTCGCATCAGGCGGCCTTGGCCTGGTCTATCTGACTGAAGGCTCGCACCGGATGACCATGGGTGAGCTAGACCGGCTGCACCCCAGGTTGATCTCGACCTTGATCGGCCACCCCGGAATCGGTTTCGTCATGGTGCGCGCTGACGACGATGGAGCGATCGTCCTCGGCCCACGCGGGTCTCGCCGCCTTCAAGATGATGCGGTCAACGGCGAGGACCCGCTCCGCCACTTCGGCGAGAACGCCGCCGAACATCTCCGGCGCACGGACGGGTTTCCTCACTGCCCGGACCTCCTGGTCAACTGCATCTACGACCCGGAGGCAAACGAGGTCGCGCCATTCGAGGAGTTCATGGGCTCCCACGGCGGCATCGGCGGCTGGCAGAGTCATCCCTTTGCCTTGGTGCCGACCTCGTGGAGAGAGGTGGACGGTCCGATCGTCGGCGTGAGGGCGATGCACGATGCGCTCCGGGTCTGGCTCACCGAGACCGGGCTGGAGCTCAAGCCGCACGCCGCCGAGCAATCGGCCAGCACGCTTCGGGGTCAGTAGCTCAGTCAACCGAGCGTCATCCGAATTGGATGAAAGGCGGCGGCGTGTTGGATGGATTCTGAGCTTGACTCGTGACTGCCGCCTGGACATCATGCCAACCCGGTGATGCACCGCCGACCGCGCAGCATTAGCATCGACGCGGCAACTGTCCGGGGAAAGGAGTGCCAGTGAGCACTGAGGAGCTTGAAGAGATGGGCCCGATCGACTACCTGGTGATCGCGTGGCCGGGCCGCCAGCCTACGGGGGAGGCGGCGCCGCTAGTAGTCGACTTGGTCGAGCGGGGGATCATCCGGGTCCTCGATCTGGCGTTCATTGCCAAGGCCGAGGACGGTTCGGTTGCCGGCTTGGAGATCGCGGACCTGGGGCAGGAAGTGGAGGAACTGAAGGTGTTCGAGGGGGCGTCCTCGGGCCTTCTCTCCGATGAGGACGCCGCCGAGGCGGCAGAGGCGCTCGAGCCCGGCACCTCGGCGGCATTGCTCGTGTACGAGAACAGGTGGGCCGGTCCGTTCGCGTCAGCGGTTCGCCGCTCGGGCGGTCAACTCGTCGCCTTCGGTCGCATCCCGGTCCAGGCCGTCCTCGCCGCCCTCGACGCTGCAGAGGAAGCCGAGGCCGCCACCACGTCTTGAACCAGGAAAGGAGCAACTCATGCCAGGATTGCTAAGAGGTGTCGCACGAACTGCCGTCATAGCCGGAACCGCCACCACCGTCAGCAACCGCGTTTCCCGCCGCCAGGCGTCGCGCTGGGCCGAGCAGGAGCCGCAGCAGGGCCAGTACTACGAGGCCCCTCCACAGGCCGCCGCGCCGGCCGCCGACCCCATCCAACAACTGAAGGAGCTGGGGGAGCTGCGCGACAAGGGCGTGCTGACGGAGGAGGAGTTCGCAGCCCAGAAGGCAAAGCTGCTCGGCTCCTGAGGCAATGCGCTGCGTTTGCGGGCGCTCGATCAGTCCGCGATGTTGCTGATGACGAGCCCGACGAAGAGGAGTAGCACGAGCTCGTTGACGATCCAGGAATTCGTGTTCATCCAGTCACGCGCCTTTGGAAGGAACGCCTCCCCACGCTTGCCCATGATCAGAACCATGAGGCTCGGCAGAGCCAGGAGCAGCAGGGTGAGTGCGAGGAAGGCGAGGTAATACCACCAGGGCGCGTCCTGCACCGACAGGTGAGATCCGACCGAGATCGAGACGATCAGGTCGCTCGGGAAGACGCCGAGCAGCAGGAAGCCGAGCACGAAGCAGAACCTCGGGCTCGCCGTCTGCAGCTTGCCCATCCACTTCGGTGGCTCCGCCGTGTTCCTGGTGCGGTAGGCATGCATCATCGCGTAGAGGAGCAGCGCCAAGACGACGTAGTAGATGGTGTCATCCGCTATTCCCGCGTTGGAGGCGCCGCTGCTCAGTAAGAACGCGAGCTGTGATGACGATGCTGATCGAAAGCGCCGCTCCCAGTACGTAGGCGGCGGTATTGAGCCGCCACTGTTCGGTGGTGGCGAAAAAAATGGCGCTCAGGATCTGCGGTCCGGCGATCATCACGAACGCCAGCGGCAGGATTTGCAGAATGGTGCTCATAGGGGCCGGACCCGCGCCGCCCGTTGCGGGGCTGGCAGACCTTAATCGGTCCGGCTGTCGAGGCGGGCGAGTTCCGCGCGGATCGCCTCGAGCTGCGCGGTTATCTCCTGGAGCCTGCGCGTGACCGGATCCTCGTTGGCGGCTCGCCTCTGAGCCTGCGCCTCCGCCACGAAGGCGCTGGTGATCGCTCCCGTGACGACCGCGTACAAGGAGAGCCCGCCAAGCATCAGGATGGCGGCGATCAGCTTGCCGGCCGTATCGCCGGGCACAACGTCGCCGTAGCCGACCGTGGTGACCGTCTGGAGCGCCCACCACATGGCGAGCCAGACGTTGTCGAAGGTCTCCGGGTTGACGAGGCGCTCGAGAACGCCGAAGACGACGACTCCAACCCCCAGACCGAGATAATCAGGGACGCTGCGACGCGCGGCCGGAGCACCTTCCGCTGGAGGCGCTGCTGCATCGCTTCGCGGAACGGAGGCGGCGGCGCCTGTTGCTCCATTCACCGTGTTTCTGCATCTAGCTCGGCAGTCCTCTGCCTGCTGCGGCTACCGCCGCGGCGCACAGATCTGCTTTACGAAGCAACCGTAGCCGCTGGCTCCACGCCGCTGGCCTCCCCGTCCGCGAGCGACTCGGTCGGCAGTCGGCGCGTGAACCACAGCGACAGCAGGGCAGCGGCGGCGACGGCGCCGAGCGCCAGCCGCAGCGCTTCGAGCTGCGCGTCGCCGTAGTCCGCCGCGACGGCCTGGGCTTGGTCCTGCGTCAGACCGCCCTCGACCGCCGCCTTCTCGGCGTCCGCCACGGGCACGATGTCGATCCCTTGTTCGGCGTTGGCAACGATCTGTCTCGCGGGCGGCCGCTGGAACGTCGGGGTTGTTGGCGATCCGCTGGCTGAAGCCGGTCGCTAGCGACGCGAGAAGGACCGCGCCGATGATCGCCGTCCCGAGCGAGGAGCCGAGGTTCTGGGCGGTGCCCTGGAGCCCGCCCCCCTCGCTGCTCTTGGCGGGCGGGACGGAGGACATGATGACGTTCCCGAGCTGAGAGGCAAGCAGGCCGCCGCCCGCCCCGACGATGGCGAGTGCGATCTTGAAGCCGGTGTCGTTCAGCGTCACGTCGAGCGTCGCCAGCATCACGATCGCGCCGATGCTGACCGCGACCAGCCCAAGCTGCGCGACGGTGCGCGGCGAGCGCCGGGCCGCGATCCGCGGCCCCAGCAGCGCGAAGACGAGCATCGCCACCGACAGCGGGAGCAGGCGCTTGCCGGTCTCGAACGCGTCGAAGCCCAGCACGACCTGCAGGTACACGGGGATGACGAAGAAGGTGCCCATCAGGACGAGTTGCTGCCCCAGCAAGGCTCGAGAGGCCGGCGCGCAGCTGGGCGACCCGCAGCAGCGTCGGGTCGAGCAGCTGGTCCCGGCCGAGCCGGGCGCGGCGCTCCTCCCAGACGAAGAACGCCCCGAGCAGCGCCAGGCCGCCGAGCACCAGGAACGGCACCGGCGAGAAGCCGAGCGGCGTGATCTCCGTGCCGTTGATCGTCGGCGGCGTTCGCGGCTGCACGAACCCCCAGACGCTGCTGCGCAGGATCGCGAACACGATCAGGCCGAGGCCGCTCGCGGAGAGCGCCACGCCGACGATGTCGAGCCGCGGGCGCCGCTCGGCGGCCGCGGCTCGGGGAATCTGCCCGCGAAGCAGCAGGAGGAAGATCACGACGACGGTCTCGGCGGCGAACACGTAGCGCCACGAGAACTCCGTCGTCACCCAGCCGCCAATCAGCGGGCCGGCAGCGATGGCGACGGCGGAGACGCCGCCGAGCAGCGCATAGGCGAGCGCGCGCTCGCGGCCCTCGTAGCTGGCGGCGGTGAGCGCCGCGATCGCGGGAATCACGAGCACGGCGCCGAACCCCTCGACCCCCGACCAGCCGATCAGCAGAACGGCGAGGTTCGGACTCAGCGCCGTCGTCAGCGACCCGGCCCCATAGATCGCCAGGCCGATCGCGAACCCGCGATTACGACCCAGGATGTCGCCGAGCTTCGCGCCGAGCAGCATGAACGCCGCCATCACGAGCGTGTACATCGTGATCGCCGTCTGCACCCCCTGGATCGTCGTGTCGAGGTCCTCGACGATCTGCGAGATCGCCACGTTCATGACGCTCGTGTCGAGCACCATGACGAACTGGGCCGAGGCCAGCATGATGAGGGGGATCCACTTCCGCATGGCCGACGGCGATCCTATCCAGCCTCAGGCGGTGGTCTGGGTGTGTCGGCCGCCCTAACCGTCCAGCGCGCCCTCAAGCGACGAGTCGCCGACCCGCCGTCGCGCCGCTTCCTCAGTCTCCCTGCGCGGGCTCATCGGAGGCTCCGACTCGAGCTCGCCGCAGGTTGGCGGTCCCGCAATCTTGCGATTGAATACGGGGGCAGATCACCAGGGAGGACAACGCCCACCGATGTCCAGGAAGGACATGCCCTCCGCTCCCACCAAATCCGAGCTCGCGCACACTGCCTCGGCGGAGGAGCGCGCAGCCGCTGGCAAGGCGGCCCGAGCGCGGGTTTCGCGTCGGAGCCATGGGGAGTGGGAGCCGGCGAGCGGGCGCCGCGATAGCGTCGATGTGCTCGAGGAGCAGGCGGCGACGCGCGTGCCCGAGTTGGTACCGATCCGCTACGGGCGGATGCTGGCCTCGCCTTTCGCCTTCTTTCGGGGCGCCGCCGCGATCATGGCGATGGACCTGGCGAACACGCCGGAGTCGGGGTTGCGGGTTCAGCTTTGCGGCGATGCCCACCTCTCGAATTTCGGCATCTTCGCCGCTCCCGACCGCCGTCTGGTGGGAGACCTCAACGACTTCGACGAAACGCTGCCGGGACCGTGGGAATGGGACCTCAAGCGCCTCGCGGCGAGTTTCGCGATCGCCGGGCGCGATCGTGACTTCACGCCGGATGAGACCCGCACCGCCGTCCTCAGTGCAGCGCGGGCGTATCGCGAGGCCATGCGGGAGTTGGCCGCGCAGCGCAACCTCGACGTCTGGTATGCGCGCCTCGACGTCGAAGCAGCCCTCGCCGACGTGGCCGAGATCGCCTCCGCCAAACAGCTGAAGGCGGCGAGGAACAACGTCGCGAAGGCCCACAAGAAGAACAGCCTCAAGGCCTTCGATCGGCTCGTCCGGGTGGTTGATGGCGAGCCGCGGATCATCAGCGACCCGCCGCTGCTCGTCCCTGCCCGGGAGTTCCTCTCCGAGGGCCAGGAGCAGGCGTTCGAGGAGCGAATGCGCGAGTTGCTCAGCCGCTACCGCGAGAGCCTCAAGGGGGACCGCCGCCACCTCTTCGACAGCTACAGATTCGTCGAAATGGCCCGCAAGGTGGTCGGGGTCGGAAGCGTCGGGACCCGCGCTTGGGTACTGCTGATGATGGGTCGCGACGGGCAGGATCCCCTCTTCCTGCAGGCCAAGGAGGCCGAGGCGTCGGTCCTCGAACGCTACGTCGGGGAGAGCGAGTTCGAGAACCACGGCGAGCGGGTCGTCCAGGGCCAGTGGCTGATGCAGGCCGCGAGCGACATTCTTCTCGGCTGGCTTCCGGCGCTCGGGTTCGAGGACCAAAAGCGAGACTTCTATGTGCGACAGCTTTGGGATGGGAAGCGATCGGTGGATGTCGACACCCTGCCGCCCGAGGGACTGGCGATCTACGGGCGTATGTGCGGCTGGACGCTGGCCCGAGCCCACGCACGATCCGGTGATCGGATCGCGATCGGCGCCTACCTCGGCAAGGGCGAGACGTTCGACAACGCGATCGCCGACTTCTCGGAGCGCTACGCGGACCAGAACGAGCTCGACTACGGCATGCTTGCCGACGCGGCCAAATCGGGCCGTGTCGAGGTGGAATCAGACCTCACCTAGATGAGTCAACCCCCGGTCGCGTCGCGGCACTGGGACGAGTTGATTGCCGCATCAGCGAAGCCAACTGTCGAGCGAACGGGCAGTCGCCTCGGCGAGCGCGGTGCCCAGGAGCGATCCCGCTATGACATCGCCGGGATAGTGAACGCCGGTGTGTACGCGGGAATATGCCACCAGCGCCGCGAGCGCCCGCAGCGGGGCACCCACCGCAGGGGAGACGTGAGCGACGCCGGTCGCGAACGCGAATGCCGCGGCCGCATGCCCGGAGGGGAGCGAGCTGGAGACCGGCATTCGCACCTGGCGGGCAAGGGGAACCTCCTGCGCGATCCGGTCGGGGCGTCGGCGCCGGCCGAGCGGCTTGGCAATCAGGTTGGTGACGGTTGCTGTGACCACAACCGACGCGAGCCCGATCAAGGCCGCCCGGCGGCCGTCCCGCCCGCCCGCCACCGCCAACACGGCGGCGGAACCGAGCGATAGGCGCGAATAGTCGGCGGCACGAGAGAGCCGCCTCATGATGCAGTCGATCGCCGGCGTGGGTGCGCGAGCGATCGCCGCATAGACGCCAACGTCGAGGCGCTCGGCCTCGTCCAGCCAGGGCGCGAATCGGGGAGCCGCCCCACCAGTAATAGCTTTTCCTCGCTTAGTGATGTGCCTTTGTCGAGTTATGCCGCGGCCCTTCGCGGTGCACGACCGGCTCTGGTTGAAGCGTGCGCCCAGCCGCTATCCGCGCCAGCGCGCGAACGCCCTCCCAGGAGCCCTCGGGCATCGCAGCGGAGGGCGATGCGCCGGGATGTGCGCGAGCGATCCGCACTCTGAGCACCCCTGGCCTGATCCGGAAACGAAGTGGTGGGTCCAGCTTCACCGCCTCGCCGTCGATGCCTGCGGCAATCGGGCGGTCCGCCTCGACTTTGAACTCCGGCGTCGACCACTCGCGCCACGGTCGCTGTGGCAGGCGCCGATGCTGGCCGCGACCGGTCGGCGCAGAGGCCACCGTGACCCCCAACAGGCCATCATCGATTCTCGGGCGGGTTCCCGAGCCGACCGCCCGCCCGAGCCGGTAGCGGTTGTTGGATACGAGGATCGCCGCGCCTGAGGAGTGTTCGTGGCCACCAGGTCCCCTCCAGCGCAGATCGAGCCCCTCACCCTCGGGGCCGAGGACATCGGGCAGTGTGTCCAGGATCGTCTTCAGCTTCGCCTCGCGGTAGCCCTTCCGTTGAACCGCCTCCGCGTAGAGCCCGAGCGAGACGTTGTTGACGAACACGCGCCCATTGACCTCGGCCAGGTCGACGCGGTGCTCGCCGCCATCGACGAAGGAGTCGAGGGCGCCCACGACGTCATCGCGATCGACGCCCAGGTCGAGGGCGAAGTGGTTTCGGGTGCCGGCCGGTATACAGCAGTAGGGCAAGTCGAGCTCGGCGGCGATCGCGGCGACGACCGCCTGCGAGCCGTCGCCCCCGGCCATCGCCAGCCCGTCGGCGCCATCGGCCACCGCGGCACGTACGAGTTGCTCCAGGTCGGTGCCGAGCGTCAGCTCGATTGGCTCGATGCCCCGTGCGCGCGCTTCCTCGGCGAGGTTGAACCTCTCGGCCTTACCTCCGCCGGACTTTGGGTTGAAGAAGAGGACCGGGTGCCCCGGCGGTCGGGCGTCGGCGAGCGGGACGTGGAGCCTGAACGCCGCGCGCGCCGCGACGACGGCAAGAGCCATCCCGGCCAGGATCACGAGCGCCTGGACCACATGGTCGCCGTCAGTTATCAGCACGACGACCGTCGCCGCGAGCGCGGCCACGGCGATCGCGACTCCAAGAACCCTGGCCGCCCCGGTGCGAAGCAGGCCGTACCAGGCGGCGGCGAACGCGATCGCCACCCCCGCGAGGACGATCATGCCGCGCGGGAACTGCTCGACCATGATCTCGATGGCCAGAATGAGGATTACCGGCGGCAGCACAAGAGCCGTGGCTGCGGCTATCCGCTGCGGCGCCCCGTACTTCCTCAATCGAGCACCATGACGAACTGGGCCGAGGCCAGCATGATGAGGGGGATCCACTTGCGCATGGTCAACGGGCGATCCTAACCAGGCTCACGCGGGATCGAGCGCCCTCTGGCGATGCCGTAGCTGATCTCCTCGAGCAGAAGCTCCGAGAGCAGCCCGTCCGCCCCGCGAGCGAAGATCCGCTCGATGCCCGAGCGCCGCGAACCCCGCCCCCGCGAGTCCGGCTCCGAGCCCATGCCCGGCCGCGTGCTGGGAACGGGCGCCCGCGGGGTGCGCCGGGTCGCCGAGCTGACCGGCGTCGACCGTGCGATCGAGGCGGGCGCCGAGGAGGCGATCGTCCGCGCCGCGGAGAGCCCGGCCGTGGAACGCGCCTTCGCCCGCATCCTGGAAGGCCCGATGGTCGAGGAAGCAGTCGCGCGGGCGGTTCAGAGCCCCGCCGTCGAACGGGCGATCCTCGAGGTGCTCGACAGCGAGATGCTCGACCACGTCTGGGACCGGCTGCTGGATAGCGATGAGGCGCAGCGACTGGTCGAGCGGATCGCCGAGGCGCCCGAGGTGAGGGCGGCGATCACGGCGCAGGGCATGGGTTTGATCGAGGACCTCGGGCGACAGGTGGGCCGCGCCACGCGCGGGTTCGACGACGTCGTCGAGCGCGTCGTCCGGGCCGTGCTCAGACGGCCCCCCCGAACCGAGCGCGCCCAAACCGTTGGCTTGGCGACGCGGCTGGTCGCGCTCGCCGTCGACGTCGGAATCCTCAACGCCGGGTTCTTCGTGGTCTCCGCGCTCGTCGCATTCGTCATCTCGTCCCTCACCGGCGGCACCGATCAGGTCTCCGGCCAGGCGCTCGCCGTCGGCGGGGTCGCGTGGCTGCTGGCGGGCTCGGTCTATCTGCTCACCTTCTGGTCGTCGGTCGGGCAGACGCCGGGGATGAGGTTCGTCGGCATCCATCTGGAGGCCGACGGGGAGCCGCGGATCGGAAGGCGCCGGGCCTTTCGCCGCCTCTACGGCGTGGCCCTCTGCGTGCTCACTCTCGGGCTGGGCTTCCTCGGCGTCCTGTTCAGCGAGCGCCGCCGCGGTCTCCACGACAGGGTCGCCGCGGACCGACGTCGTCTACGACGAGGTGGGCCGGAGAGCCTAGAACCCCAGCGCGCCGCGGGCGAGGTCCCCGATCGAGCGCGGATCGACTCCGTGCTCTTCCTCGTACCTCGCGGCCGCGTCGTCGTCAACCAGGGCGATCGCGAGCTCCTCCCTCGAGGAGCCGAACTCGCAGGCTGCGCGGTCGAGTCCCACCAGCGCGACGTCCTGGACGATGCCACCGATCCCTCCCGTCTGGGGCAGATCGCGCTCCTCGCAGGGATCGGCGATCACCACGGGGTCGGGCTCGGCCGCCGTCGCGGCGGCGGCCTGAGCCCCGGACAGCGCCAGCGCCGTGCCGGCGACGACCACCGACAGGCGCCGTCGCTCGCGCGCCGCTGCGCCGGCACCAGGGCGAGGGCGCCGAGCAGGGCGAGCGCTCCCGGTGACCAGGAACGCGAGGGCGAAGGCCTCGTTGATGCCCGTGATCAGCGTCTCGTCGGCGCGCTGCGCCAGATCGGCGTAGGCGGCGGCTGCTCTCCGGGTCGTCCCCCACGCTCGCCGCTCCCTCGTCCAGTGAGCGGCGAAGCGTCTCGCGCGGATCGACGGGATCGAGGTCTGCGGTCACCGCGTTGGCCAGCTCGATCTTGTCCAGCGGCGGGAGCCTGGCGTCGAGGACCAGCGCCGCACCGCGCTCACGGGTGTCGGTCACGGAGCGGTCGAGCTGCGCCGCGGCGATCGGCGCCAAAAGCAGGAGCGCGAGCGTGATCCCGCCGTGACGGATCGCGAGCAGGGTGGCAGTCTGGGCTGGGGTCTCCTCCGGCAGCAGGGGGCCGACGAGCGATGTGAGAGCGAGCCCCATTCCAAGTCCGGCCAGAACCTGCGGGAGCACCGTCCATGCGACCGATGCCGACGGGAGAAAGGCGAGCGCGAGAACTCCGGCGCCCACCAGGGCGCAGCCGGCGATCGCTCGAAGCCTGGGGTCGCCGCGAAACCGCATCCCGATCAGCGCCGCGACCGGCACGATCGCCACGACGAGCGCGGCCTCGAGCGGTGACAAAGACCACCCGGAGACGAGCAAGAGAACGAGCAGGAACAGCACGGCGCTCAGCGCGGCAGAGACGAGGGCCAGCGCAATGGCTGGTCCCAGAGGTCGATTCGCTCCCGGGTCAGCAGGCTCTTCTCCCGGCCTGCGAGGCGTGGCGATTCCGGCACCATCGGCGCCTCCCGGGAGCCCAGGAACGCCGCCGCGGAGAGCGCGCCGACGGGGGCCTGGACGAGGAAGATCGCGCGCCAGTCGAACAGCTCCGTGAGAACCCCGCCGAGGGCCGGCCCGACCGCGGCACCGAGCACGGCGGCGGCGGTCCACAGCCGCTCCCGGTCGCGCTCACCGGCGGTCAGGAAGGCGAAGCCGCAGACCAGCCCCGCGGCCGCACCGAGCGCCTGGAGCCCGCGGAGGAGCAGCAGCGCGGCCAGCGAGCCGGCGAGGCCGCATCCCAGCCCGGCGGCCGCGAAGACGATGAACGCGCCGGCACCGAGGCGCCGGGAGCCGAGCTTGCGCCGGAGCTTCTCGGCGGGGATCAGCGCCGCGGCCAGCACCACCGTATAGACGCCGAGCACCGCCGCAACGCCCTCGACCGTGGTGTCGAGCTCCAGGATCAGCTCGGGCAACGCCAGGGTCACCACGGACGCGTCGGCCAGCGCCAACCCCACCCCGGTCGCCACAAGGGGTCGAGCGAGCCTCACGGGGCGAGCCCGGCTAAGACGCGATCAACCGGATGGCCGCGCGGCTGCGGCAGGGTCTTGCTCAGGCAAGCGCCCTCTGCTTGATCTGGTCGAACTCGGTCTGACTGATCGCGCCCTTGTCGAGCAGCTCCTTGGCCTTGGCGATCTCGGCGGCAGACCCGCCGGCGGCCTCGCGCACGTACTGGTCGAACGCCGCCTGCTGGGCCTCGACTTGCTTCACGCTGCGCTCGCGCATGCCATCGTGCTGCGCGATCAGGTAGACGAGCACGCCGAGGAACGGCACCACGATCACGAACACCACCCATGCCGCCTTGCCCCAGCCGCTGATGTCGTGGCGGCGGAAGACATCGGCGAAGACGGTGATCGCGATCCAGATCCACGCCACCCAGGCGAAGAAGATGATCATCGTCCAGAGGATGTTGAGGAACGGGTAGTCGGCAGCCAGGATCACTTAGGAGCTCCCCTCTTTGGGTTGATCGACGACTCCACCCTCTCACATTCCCGTGGACGAATAGGATGGCCCCGGAGGGAGGAATCTTGTTGCGCCCAAGTCTCAGCGGCACCCCCTCGCGCTACAGGCTCATCGCTGCGCTTCTGGTTGGCCTGCTGGCGCTCGCCGCGGTGGCGCTGACCGCGCGGGCTCGCAACGCCGAGGCCAGCCCGTCGACACCGATCCCCGAGCGCTACGCCGCGATCAAGGGCTCTCGTGGCGTTGGGCCCGAGCTCTTCGACCGCGTCTTCGTCAACAAGATCGGGCCATCCGAGGCGAGCCGCGTGCTGGTGCTCGTCCCTGGGTTCATCGGAGGCGCCGGAGACTTCAGGCTGATCGCTCGCGACATCGTCTCGCGCGTGCCAGACCTTCAGGTCTGGGCCGTTGACCGCCGCTCCAACGCGCTGGAGGACACTTCGGTGTTCGCCGGGGGCGACCCCGACGAGGCTTTCGCCTACTACCTGAGGTTCCAAGCTGTCGACGGCAGGCGGTTTCAGCCGCGCAGGGGACAGGACTTTCCGTTCACGCGCCAGTGGGGTCTCGACCTTGCCCTGCGCGACCTCCGACGCGTGATCCTGGCGGCTCGCGCCGACGGCGCACGCAAGGTGATCCTCGGCGGTCACTCGCTCGGCGCCTCGTCCGCGGTCGCCTACTCAACCTGGGACTTCCACCACCGGCGCGGCTACAAGGACATCGACGGCCTGGTGCTGATCGACGGCGGGCTGAAGGGGACCTTCACCAGCCCGACGTTCGAGCAGGTGAGGCAGCGTTTTGACGAGCTCCAGACGAGCGATCCCTTCGTCGACCTCCTGGGCATCGGCCTGCCTTGGGCGGCCGGCGCCTTCGCGGAGAACGCCGCGCTTTACGCGCGAAAGGAGCCCGAGCCAGCCGTCGGTGCTTCAGCAGTACCCGCCGATCCCGCCGCAGTTCAAGGCTCCTGTGCGCACCACGAACGAGGCGGCCTTGGGCTACGCCTTCGACGAAACCACGTCTCCCCCGGGGCTCGAGCTGATTCGAGTGAGGGCTGGGCAGCTGGCGCCCAGCGGCAACCCCCGCCCGTGGCAGAACGGCGAGGTGACGCCGATCCAGCGACTGGCCCGGACGTTCGCCACCGAGCCGGGCAACGGAATCGAGTGGTACTTCCCCAAGCGCCTGCCGCTGGACGTCGATGGCGCCGACCAGCTCGAGCGCAACAGGATCACGGACTTCCTCGGTCTGCGCCCCTGGCATACGGCCAAGGTGAAGCTGCCGTTGTATGCCTTCGAGACCGACCTGACGGGCGGCAAGGTGCTGCGAGGCGCGAGGCGCTTCATCGATGCGTCGAAGATCAAGCGGGCGACCCTGGTCGCCGACCACAACACGTCTCACCTGGATCCGCTCACGGCGGCCCCGGGCCGCAACACCTTCCTGAGAACGGTTCTGCCCTTCCTCAGGGACGTCCTCGACCGGGACCGCGGCCGTCGCTCAGACCACTGATCGTCGCCGGCGGCGCGTTGGCGCCGCTGCTGGGGATTCTTGGTCTTCATCGAGCGGCGTTTTGGCGGCGGGGCCGCCGAAGCGCTCGGGTCGCGGCTGCGCCCGCCGGTCGGTCCGCAGATCGAGCGCCCTGAGCGCGGCGAGGATGCCTCGCGCCCACAGGGAGCGCAGTGGCTCGGGCGGCATCGGCAGGCGGCGGCGCCCAAGCAGCTCGGGATGGCCGGGATCCTCGCCGCTTGCCATCTTCGCGAGCAGGGTGCCGACGTAGCTCGCCTGGGCGACGCCGTGGCCGTTGTAGCCGATCCCGAAGAGCACGTTGTCGTGGCGCCCGCTGCGGCCGATCGCCGGCAGGAAGTCGAGCGTCATCGCGATCGGCCCGCTCCAGCAGCGCTCCACGGCGACCTCGGCCAGCTCCGGGAAGCGGGCGCGGAACATCGCCTCGAGCGCGGCGAAGGTCGCGGGGTCTTCGTCGGGGAGGGCGCGACCCCCGTAGGACCAGCGGACGTGGCGCGAGCCGCCGACGATCCGCCCGTCCGCGGTCAGCCGGTAGCTCTCCAGCACCTCGTGCGCGGTGTAGATCCCCTCGCCGCCCGCCCATCCCACCCGCTCGCGCTGCTCGTCGCTGAGCGGCTCGGTGGCGAACAGCGAGACGTGGAGCGGCGCCACCGCCGAGCGGAGGCGACCGAGCCGCGGCGTGTAGGCGTTGGTGGCGATCACGCACACCGGCGCGCTCGCCGAGCCGCGCGGGGTCTCCACCCGCACCCTGGGCCCGTCGGCGATCGCGTCCACCTGGGTCGACTCGTACAGCCGCGCCCCCGACTCGACTGCCTGCTCGCGCAGCGCGCGCACGTACTTGCCCGGATGCAGCACCCCGCCGCGCTCCTCCAGGTAGCCGCAGGCGACGCAGCGAGGCAAGCCGCGCTCGGCCAACTCTGAGGAGTTGAGCATTCGCATCGCTCCACCGAGCTGCGTGGCTGCACCGGCGACCTTCTCGAGCCGGGGATGCTGGCCTGGGTGGACGCCGGCGAGCACGTTCCCGGCCGGGACGTAGTCGCAGTCGATCCCGCGCTCCGAGATCGCCGACTCGACGTGCTCCACCGCGGTCTCGGCGAAGCGCACCAGGGCGCCGCCGCGCTCGCGGCCATAGAGGCGAAGCAGCGTGGGGAGGTCCTTCCCGATCGTCGGAGTCAGGTGCCCGGCGTTGCGGCCGCTGGCGCCGAAGCCGGCGTAGTCGCGCTCGAGAACGACCACGTCGGCGCCGCGCTCGCGCAGCGCGAGCGCTGTCCACAGCCCCGTGAAGCCGGCGCCGATCACCACGACGTCGGCGTCGACCGTGCCCTCCAGCGGGGGACCAGAAGCGGGCGGCGGATCGAGCCAAAGGCTCGGGGCGCGGGCAGCCGGTGTGCCGCCGTTCATGGCACGCACCCTACTGCGCCAAGCGTGTCATCTCTCGCCGAGCTCCGCCTGTGGTGGAGGTGCTCCGTTTCGCCCGTACATCAACCAGGCGAAGAGCCCGGCGGGGATGAACATGAAGGTCGCGTAGACCGCGGCGGGGACGGTCAGCACGCTCGCGATCGTCGCCCCTACGGCGATCGCAAGCACGGCGTTGTGGATGCCCAGCTCGATCGCGATCGCGGTCGATTGCCGGCTGTCGAGCCTGACCAGGCGGGCGATCGAGAACGACATGGTCATCGCCGCGACGTTGAGGGTGATCGCCGCCGCGGCCACAGCGCCCAAGTTGTCGAGCACGCGGTCCTGCTCCGCGACGATCACGCCGGCGACGGCCGAGATGAAGACAACCGCCGTAACCCGGCGCACGGTGCCACCGATCTCCGCGACCCGTTCGGGGTAGCGAGCGCGCAGCCGTAACCCGATCGCCAGCGGAACCACGGTGATCAACAGCACGCGCGCCACGACGCCGAGCAGGCTGATGTCCTCGTCGAGGTGGCTCGCCCCGAAATGGGAGGTGGCCAGCCCGAGGAACAGGGGCACGGTGATGACCGCGGCCAGGCTCGAGAACGCCGTCATCGTGATCGACAGGGCGGTGTCGCCCCGCGCAAGGTGAGTCAACAGATTCGCCAGGATGCCGCCTGGCGAGGCCCCGAGCAGGACCAGTCCCACGGCGAGCGCGGGCTCCAGCGAGAACGCGTGAGCGACGCCGAAGGCGAGCAAGGGCGACAGCAGCACCAGGTTGAGGAGCCCGATCGAGACTCCCCTTGGCTTGACGAAGACCCGCCTGAAGTCCTCGGGGGTCAGCGACATGCCGAGGCTCGCCATGATCACCGCCAGTGCCAGCGGGAGCAGGACCGTTGCGAAGATCGAATCCTCCATCGCTGGCCGGCCACCTTAGGCAGTTCGCACAGATGGGCACATCGCGGACAGGAAGCGGAAGGCCCGCCGGCCCGCGCTCCCCGGCCCCGGTCTGCACGGGGCAGGTAGATTCAGCGACGGTGTTCGGTGGCCAGCTGATCGGCGTCGACGTGGGCGGCACGAAGGTGGCTGTCGCGACCCTGGAGGACGCCCGGCTCGGCGAGTCGCTGATCAGGCCCACTGACGTTTCGAGCTCAGAGGGGCTGGTCGACGAGATCGTCGGGGCCGTGGACGCGGTGCGCAGCTCTCGCACGGCGGCGGTCGGCGTCGGTGTTCCGTCGGTGGTCGAGTTCGCGACCGGGCGGATCCGCTCGAGCGCGAATCTGCCGCTTGCCGACCTCGATCTTCGGACGGTGCTCGCGGAACGCCTCGGGCTGCCGGTGTTCGTGGACAACGACGCCACGGTGGCGGCGCTCGCGGAGGCGTTCGACGACGTCGGCCAGCCGATCGTGCAGAACCTGGTCATGTTCACCGTGGGCACCGGGATCGGCGGGGGATTGGTGCTCGGAGGCCGCGTTTACCGAGGCGCGACCGGCGCCGCTGGCGAGCTCGGCCACACCTTGATCGGTGTGGACGCCGCCGAGGGCGTGCCGCGGGCCGGCGACTTTCCACAGCCGGGCTCGCTCGAGTCGCTGGCCGCCGGGCGGGTCCTGGACCGCCTCGCGGCTCAGATCGCGGACCGAAGCCCCTCCTCGGCGCTCGGGAAGCTGGCGGCCGAAGGCGGGGCTGTCGACGGTGGCGACGCTGTGGAAGCGGCGCAGGCCGGCGACCCTGAGGCGATCGAGGCGCTGCGCACGCTGGGAGAACGCCTCGGGATCGGGATCGCCAACGCGCTCAACACCTTCGACCCCGACGTGGTTGTGATCGGTGGCGGCGTTTCTGTGGCCGGCGAGCTGCTCCTCGGCCCCGCGACGGAGGTCGCGCGGCGGTTCGCCCTCCCCGGCATCGGCGAGCGCACCGAGATCCGGCTCGCCCGCCACGGGAGGGAGGCGGGGGTTCGCGGGGCCGCCCTGCTGGCCGGCTTGGAGCTGGCCGAGGAGCGCGAAGCCCTGACGCCGTCGACGCGCGAGGCGGGCCGGGCGTGAGCGTCGCCGCGGCGCCGGCGAACCCGTTTGCCCAGGACGTCCAGCAGCGGCTCCCCGATCCCACCTCGCTGGTCATCTTCGGCGCCGGCGGGGACCTGGCGGCGCGAAAGCTCCTCCCGGCCGTCTACAACCTGTCCCTGGCCGGGCTGCTCCCGGACCACATGCGCGTGCTCGGCGTCGCGCGCCACCACGACGTGCACTCGTTCCGCAAGACCGCCCGCGAGGCGATCGAAGCCCACTCCCGCACCGGCTTCGACGAGGACGCATGGAGGGCGCTGGAGCCTCGGCTCGAGATCATCCAGGGAGACTTCTCGAACCCGGAGCTGTTCGAGTCGCTGGCCGAGCGGCTCGACCGCGACGACGCCCGCCTGGGGCCCGCGCAGCGAGTCTTCTACCTGGCCGTCGCGCCGCGCTTCTTTGCCCAGATCGCGAAGTCGCTGGCGGCGGTCGGGCTGGGCGCGGGCGCCGATCCGCCGACCCGCCTGATGATCGAGAAGCCGTTCGGGCACGACCTCGACTCGGCGCTGGAGCTGAACCGCCAGGTGGCCTCCGCCTTCGACGAGTCGCAGGTGTTCCGCCTCGATCACTATCTCGGCAAGGAGACGGTGCAGAACCTCCAGGTGCTGCGGTTCGCCAACGGCATCCTGGAGCCGATCTGGAATCGCCGCTACGTCGAGCACGTCCAGATCACCGTCGCGGAAGACCTCGGGATCGGCCATCGCGCGGCCTACTACGACTCGGCCGGCGCGATTCGGGACGTGATCCAGAACCACGTCATGCAGCTCCTTGCCCTGGTGGCGATGGAGGCCCCGGTGCGCTTCGACGCCGACACGATCCGCGACGAGAAGGTGAAGCTGCTGCGCTCGGTTCGCCGCTACAAGCCCGAGGACGTCCCGGACTACGTCGTCCGCGGCCAGTACGGCGCCGGCTGGGTCGGCGGGGAGGAGGTTCCGGCGTATCTGGACGAGGAGGGCGTCGCCGCCGATTCGCGCACCGACACCTACGTCGCGCTGCGGGTCGAGATCGACAACTGGCGCTGGGCGGGGACGCCGTTCTACGCCCGCACCGGCAAGCGGCTGCCGCGACGGGTGACCGAGATCGCGATCCGCTTCCGGCCCGCGCCGCACCTGCCCTTCGCGAACGCGGAGATCGGAGACGTGGAGCCCAACGAGCTGGTGCTCTCGGTGCAGCCGGACGAGGGAGCCTCGCTGCGCCTGGTCGCCAAGGTTCCCGGGCCAGGCGATGAACGTGAGGCCCGTGCAGATGGAGTTCAAGTACGGGACCTCGTTCCTGGGCGACTCGCCGGAGGCCTACGAGCGGCTGCTTCACGACGCCCTGCTCGGCGACGCGACGCTGTTCACCCGCGCGGACGAGGTGGAGGCCGAGTGGCGCATCGTGCAGCCGATCCTCGAGGCCTGGGAATCGGGGCCAGGGCCCGCGACGTACGAGGCCGGCAGCCAGGGGCCACCGCAGGCCGACGAGCTGCTCGCCGTCCGGGGGCGAAGCTGGAGGCCGCTGTGAGCGCGGGGCCCGAGCACAGCCACTGGACGGGCAAAGGGGTTCGCGTCGACGAGGTGGTGGCCGAGCTCGCACGCCTGAATCGCGCCCTCCAGGACCACGAGCACGGGCACGGCATGGCGAGAGTCCTGAACCTGATCGTCGCGCCCGCCTCGCCGGAACAGGCGAAGGCGGTCGACGACGCCGTCGCCGGGCTGGGCGCCCACAGCCCGTCACGGACGCTCGCCCTGCGCCGGCACGACTCCGATCGGCTCGACGCCGAACTGGTGCTCGAGTGCCGGCTGCCCGACGCGGCGGGCC
Source organism: uncultured Actinomycetes bacterium (assembly GCA_963824865.1). GTDB lineage: Bacteria > Actinomycetota > Thermoleophilia > Solirubrobacterales > 70-9 > AC-56. The sequence continues at coordinate 351,467 of CAWGQQ010000004.1, forward strand.
GGGTGGGCGTCTGCCACGACCGGGTGATCCTGACCGCCGACGACTCCCGGCTGGAGCACGCGGCGTCGCTGCTCGCTCCGCTGCTGCTCAGCGACCTGCCCGTCGTTCTCTGGCTGCCCGAGCCCGATGCGCCGATCCCGGACCGGCACCTGCTCGACCGGGCTCAGCAGATCGTGGTCGACTCCACCGCCGGCGACGGCGCCGCTCTTCCCCGCCTCGGCGAGCTGACGCGGAGTGCCCGCGTCCACGACCTCGCCTGGGGCCGGCTGGAGTTCTGGCGGGCCGCCACCGCCGCCGCCTTCGACTCCCCCGAGCGGCGGGCCCTGCTGTCCCGAGTCGCGCGCCTCGAGGTTCACTACGAAGGAGACGCTCTGTCCGCCGGACTCCTGCTTGCCGGTTGGGTGGCGGCCCGCGCGGGCTGGCGACCGGGGACCTTGGAGCGCGACGATGGGCGAGCCCACGTCAAGGCGGTGCGACCCGACGGTGGCGAGGTGGCGCTGTCGCTGACGCGCGACCTCGGAGCGCGTGGATGTGGGGGGATCGAGAGGCTGACCCTCCGAGCCGATGCGGACGAGGTGAAGATCAGTCGCGGCGCCGCCACCAGCCGCTTCCGTGACCTGTTCGCCGAGGCACTGCGGCCGATCCCGTCGTTTGCGCGCGGGTATCCGGAGAGCCTCGGAAGCGGCGACCGCGATGCTCGCGCCGGCCGCCGGCTAATCCTTGGCCTGAAGTGCGGCGCCGATCGCGCCGCCGAGGTCGCCGAGGGCGGCGACCTTCACCGGGGGCGGGTTGTCGTCGACGAAAAGGTGCTCGCCCATCTCCTCGACGATCTTCTCCGCGTACGGCTCACCGAGCCGCGTGCCGATCCCTCCCCCGATGATCACCGCTTCGACGTCGAGCAGGTTGATCACCGAGGCGATCCCCGTTCCGAGCGCCTCCACGGCCCGCTCGATCAGCTCCGTCGCCAACGGGTCCTCCGCCTTGAGCGCCCGTTCCCAGATCCCGCTCGTCAGCCGGTCGCGTCCGTGCTTTTTCATGATCTTGAACAGCTCCGTTTTGCGCCCGTCCTCGTGCTCGCGCCGCGCCCTCTCCTCCATCGCCTTTCGGCCCGCGTACGCCTCCAGGCAGCCTCGCCGCCCGCAGGGGCAGCGCGCGCCGCCCTGCTTGACCACGATGTGGCCGATCTCGCCCGCCTCGCCCCGCCCCAGCCAGGGCTTGCCGTCGAGGATCAGCCCGCCGCCGACCCCGGTGCCCCAGAACACGCCGACCACGGACTCGTAGGGACGACCGGCGCCGAGGCGGAACTCGCCCTCGGTCGCGACCTGCACGTCGTTGCCGACCCGAACCGGCGCCCCGAGGCGCTCGCTGAGCCATGTTCCGAGCTTGAACTCATCCTCCCAGCCGGGCAGGTTTCGCGCCTTGGAGACGGTTCCCGTGCGTCCGTTCACGATCCCCGGGGAGCCGACGCCGACTCCGGCCAGCTTGCCCGGATCGACCCCCGCCGCCTGCGCCGCCTCCCGCATCGCCTCGGCCATCTGCTCGGCGACGTCCTTGGGGCCTCCCGTCGTCGGGCGTCGGCCGGCGCGCCTCGCCGAGCACCTTCCACCTGCCATCGACGACCACGGTCTGAATCTTGGTGCCACCGAGGTCGATGCCGCCGCGGGGGATCATGCCGCTCACCGATTCACGCTACAGCACCTCGACACAATGCGATCAGGCTTCTCGCAAACTCCGGTAGCGCCGGATCAGGGCGTTGGTGGAGCTGTCGTGGGCGAGCTCGGGCTCCGGGTCGGCCTGGAGCTCGGGGACGATCCGCTTGGCGAGGGCCTTGCCCAGCTCCACGCCCCACTGGTCGAAGGAGTCGATACCCCAGACGGCGCCCTGGGTGAAGACGCTGTGCTCGTATAGCGCCACGAGCGAGCCGAGGGTGCGCGGCGTGAGCCGCTCGGCGAGGATCGTGTTCGACGGCCGGTTGCCCTCGAAGACGCGGTGCGCGACCAGATCCTCCGGCGTGCCCTCCGCGCGCACCTCGTCGGCCGTTTTGCCGAAGGCCAGCGCTTCGGTCTGGGCGAACACGTTCGCCATCAGCAGATCGTGATGCTCGCCCAGCGGGTTGAGCGAGCGGCCGAAGCCGATGAAGTCGCAGGGGATCAGCTTCGTTCCCTGGTGAATGAGCTGGTAGAAGGAATGCTGGCCGTTGGTCCCGGGCTCGCCCCACCAGACGGCCCCGGTCTCGTAGTCCACCGCGCTCCCGTCGAGCGTCACGTGCTTGCCGTTCGACTCCATCGTCAGCTGCTGGAGATAGGCGGGGAAGCGGTGGAGGTACTGGTCGTAGGGCAGGACGGCGATCGTCTGGGCGCCGAAGAAGTCCCCGTACCAAACCGCGAGCAGCCCCAGCAGGACCGGCAGGTTGCGCTCGAGCGGCACCTGGAGGAAGTGCTCGTCCATGGCGTGGAATCCGGCGAGCATCTCCGCGAACCGCTCGGGCCCGATCGCCAGCATCGTCGACAGCCCAATCGCGGAGTCCATCGAGTAGCGCCCGCCGACCCAGTCCCAAAAGCCGAACATGTTGCCGGTGTCGATGCCGAACTCCGAGACCCCCTCGGCGTTGGTCGAGACGGCGACGAAGTGCTTCGCGGTCGCGGCCTCGTCCCCGAGCGCGCTCAGAAGCCACTCGCGCGCAGTGCGGGCGTTGGTCATCGTCTCCAGGGTGGTGAAGGTCTTCGAGCAGACGACGAACAGCGTTTCCGCAGGGTCGAGGTCGCGGGTCGACTCGGCGAAGTCGGTGCCGTCGACGTTGGACACGAAGCGAAAGCTCATCTCTCGCGCCGAGTAATGGCGCAGCGCCTCGTACGCCATCACCGGCCCCAGGTCCGAGCCGCCGATCCCGATGTTGACCACGTTGCGGATCGGCCGGCCGGTGTGGCCGCGCCACTCGCCGCCTCGGACCCGCTCGCAGAACTCGCTCATCCGGTCGAGCACCCGGTGAACCTCCCTGACCACGTCCACCCCGTCGACGACCAGCGAGCGATCGCGCGGCATCCTCAGCGCCACGTGAAGGACCGGGCGCTGCTCGGACACGTTGATCCGCTCGCCGCGGAACATCGCCTCGCGGCGCTCGGGCACGCCGCACTCCTCCGCCAGCCCGACCAGCAGCCGCAGCGTCTCGTCCGTGACGCGGTTCTTCGAGTAGTCGAGGTAGAGGCCGGCGCCCTCGGCGCTCATCCGCTCGCCGCGGCCGGGATCGTCTGCGAACAGCGTGCGCAGGTGCATCCCCCGGACCTCGTCCAGGTGGCGCTCCAGCGCGAGCCAGGCGGCGGCGTTCGGTGAGCGGGGTGATCGTGGCGGCCACTTCGACCTCCCGGTTCTAGGCCGTCCGGGCCGGCTTGACGGAGACCTCGCGAGCGGCGGCTCGGTCCAGGATCAGCTCCAGCGCCCCGTCCGCGAGCAGGCTGGCGGGCACGCCCGGATCGGGACCGGACAGGGCCGCCGCCGCGGCGCCCGCCTTGCCCTCGCCGACCGCCAGGACGACCGTCGAGCGGGCTGCCCGCAGCACGTCGAGCGTCAGGCTCACCCGGTCGGGCGGCGGCTTGGGCGCGTCGTGCACCGCAACGCAGATCTCTCCGCTGGCGTCCAGCGCCGGGGCGTGGGGGAAGAGCGAGGCCACGTGGCCGTCCTCGCCGAGGCCAAGGAGCGCCAGATCGAGCTCGGGCGGGCCGTCCGGCCTCGCCGGGACGCGCCGCCGGATCTCGCTCGCGTAGGCGCTCGCGGCCTCCTCCGCCGAGCCGCCGGTGGGAACGGCGTGGGCGTGTGCCCCGCCCGGCAGCAGCGTCTCGGCCACCAAGCGGTAGTTCGACTCCGGGTCGTCGGGCGGCACCAGGCGCTCGTCGCCCAGCCACAGCTCGACCCCCTCCCAGTCGTCCACCAGGGCGGCCAGCCGCTCGTATGAAGCGCGGGGCGTGGTGCCGCCGGCCAGGGACAGGTGCACGGTGCGGCCCGGTCGGCGCCCGGCGGCGATCGCCTCGGCCAGCCGCTCGGCCGCCAGGTTCGTCGCCTCGGCCGCGCTGTCGGTGACCGTCACCCGGGCCACGGCGTCATTTCGCCGCCTTCTCGACGTGGCCGCCGAACTGCTCGCGCATCGCCGAGAGCACCTTGTCGGCGAAGTCGTCCAGGCCACGGGAGGCGAAACGGGAGTAGAGCGCCATGCTCAGCACCGGCGCCGGAACGCCCTCCTCGATCGCCGCGATCGACGTCCAGCGCCCCTCGCCCGAGTCCGAGACGCGCCCGGCGTAGCCGGAGAGGTCCGGCGATTCGTGAAGCGCCTGGGCGGTCAGGTCCAGAAGCCAGGAGCCGATCACGCTGCCCCTTCGCCAAAGCTCCGTGACCTCGGGGATATCGACCTCGTACTGGTAGTACTCGGGATGCTCCAGCGGGGCGGTCTCGGCGTCCGCCTCCCGCTCGGCACTGCCGGCGTTGGCGTTCTGGAGGATGTTCAGCCCCTCGGCGTACGCGGCCATCACCCCGTACTCGATTCCGTTGTGGACCATCTTCACGAAGTGCCCGGCCCCGCTCGGCCCGCAGTGGAGGTAGCCGTGCTCGGCCGGCGTCGGCTCGCCTTCCCGGCCGGGCGTGCGGGCCGCCGAGTCGACGCCCGGGGCGAGCGAGGCGAAGATCGGCTCCAGGCGGCTCACGGCCTCATCGGGCCCGCCGATCATCAGGCAGTAGCCGCGCTCCAGCCCCCAGACTCCGCCGCTGGTGCCGGCGTCGACGTAGTCGATCTGGTGCTCGGCCAGGCGCGCCGAGCGGCGCAGGTCGTCCCGGTAGTAGGAGTTGCCGCCGTCGATCACCGCGTCGCCGGCCTCGAGCAGCGGGACCAGCGAGTCGAGCGTGCGGTCGACCACGGCCGCGGGCACCATCAGCCACACGGCCCGCGGCGGCTCGAGCTTGCCGACCAGGTCCTCCATCGAGTCCGCGCCCACGGCGCCCTCGCCCGCGAGCCGCTGCACGGCGTCGGCGTCGAGGTCGAAGACCACGCACTCGTGATCCGCGCGCACGAGGCGCCGGACCATGTTGGCGCCCATGCGCCCCAGTCCGATCATTCCGAGTTGCATTGCCAGGCTCCTTTCGGGGGGTCAGGGCGGCGGATCGGGCCGGTGCCCCGGGGCGCTCACCTCGTGGCGGCGAGCTTGCGGCTCTTCGCTTCGATCGACTCCATCAGCTCGCTCCAGGACGCGTCGAACGCCTCGGCGCCTTCGCGCTGAAGGCGCGCCGCCAGATCCGCGACGTCGACGCCGGCGGCCCCGAACTCGGCCAGCACCTGCTCGGCGTCGCCACCGTCGGCCGGCAACGGCTCACCGATCTGCCCGTCTTCGGAGAAGGCGAGCAGGGTCTTGTCGGGCATCGTGTTGACGGTGAAGGGGGCGGCCAGCGCCTCGACGTAGAGCGTCTCGGGCGCCTCGGGGTCCTTGGCGCCAGTGCTGGCCCAGAGCAGGCGCTGGGGTCGGGCGCCCTCGTTGGCCAGGCGCTGCCAGCGCTCGGAGTCGAGCAGCTCCCGATAGGCCCGATAGGCGACCATGGCCACCGCGATCCCGAGCTCGATTTCGGAGTTCCGCCGGCACCTGGTCCGCCACGGCCGCGTCCCAGCGGCTGACGAAGAGCGACGCGACCGAGGGAACCGCCGGGTCGAGCCCCGCCTCGATCCGGCGCTCCAGGCCGCGCATGTACGCCTCAGCCGCGCCCAAGTACTGGTCGGTCGAGAAGAGCAGCGTGACGTTGATCGGGATGCCCGCGAAGATCGACTCCTCGATCGCCTCGCGCCCCGCCTCGGTGCCGGGGATCTTGATGAAGACGTTGCAGGCCGCGCGGGAGTGAAGGTCGGCGGCCTGCGCAATGGTCGCCTTCGCGTCGTCCGCGAGCAGCGGCGAGACCTCCAGCGAGACCCATCCGTCCACGCCGTCGGTTCGCCGGTTGATCGGCTCGAACATCCCCGCCGCCTCGCGCAGGTCGGTCAGCGCCAGCTCGAAGAAGCGCTGTTCGGGCTCCAGGCCGCGCTCGTGGAGCTCGACGATCTGCTCGTCGTAGGCATCGCCGGCGCTGATCGCCTTGTCGAAGATGGTCGGGTTGGAGGTCAGCCCGGTGATCGAGAGCTCGTCGATGTAGCGCTGAAGCGTGCCCTCGCCGAGCATCGTGCGCGTGATGTTGTCGAGCCACAGGCTTTGCCCGAGCTCGTGCAGGGACTGGGTGGGCTTCATGCCAGAAGCTCCCGCGCCGCCTCGGCCACCCGCTGCGGCGTGAAGCCGAAGCTTCGTTGCACCTCCTTCAGCGGCGCCGAGGCGCCAAAGGTGTGCATGCCGACGATCTGCCCGCGCGGTCCCACGTAGCGGTCCCACCCCAGCGTCGATGCCTGCTCGACCGCAACCCGCGCCTGGACGGCCTCCGGCAGGACGCTCTCGCGATACTCGTCGGGCTGGAGGTCGAACAGGTACCAGGAGGGCAAGCTGACGACGCGCGCTCGCACGCCGCCGGAGCGCAGTTCCTCATACGCGTCGACCGCGAGCGACACCTCGCTGCCGGTCGCGATCAGGATCAGCTCGGGATCACCGTCGGAGTCGGCGAGCACGTAGCCGCCGCGGCGAAGCCCCTCGGCGGAGGCGTAGCTGGAGCGGTCCAGCACCGGCACGTTCTGGCGAGTCAGCACCAGGGCCGCGGGCTGGTGCTTTTGGCTCATCATCACGCGCCACGCCTCCGCGACCTCGTTCGCGTCGCAGGGGCGGATCACGTTCAACCCCGGCATCGCCCGCAATGAAGCCAGTTGCTCGACGGGCTGGTGGGTCGGGCCGTCCTCGCCGAGGCCGATCGAGTCGTGGCTGAACCAGTGGATCACCGGCAGCTCCATCAGCGCCGAGAGGCGGATCGCGGGGCGGGCGTAGTCGGAGAAGATCAGATAGGTCGACCAGACCGGTCGCAGCTTGCAGAGCGCCAGCCCGTTGGAGATCGCGGCCGACTCGTGCTCGCGAATCCCGTAGTGGAGGACGCGGCCCGCGCGGTCCTCGGGGGAGAAGGTGCCCGCGCCGTCAAAGGCCAGGCCGCTGGCGGCCGACCCGGTGAGGTCCGCCGAGCCGCTGAGGAGCCACGGCACCCGCGGAGCGATCGCGTTCAGCACCTGGCTGGACGCCTTTCGGGTCGCGATCCCGCCGGGATCGGCCTCGAAGCTCGGGATCTCGGCGTCCCAGCCCTCCGGCAGCTCCCGGCGTTGCATCTGGTCGATCTGCGCGGCGAGCTTCGGGTCGCCGTTCGCGACGCGCTGCTCCCACTCGCCTCGCAGCTTGCGGCCGCGTGCGCCGATCCCATCGGCGAAATGCTCGTAGACGCCGTCGGGGATCAGGAACTCGGCGTCCTCGGGCCAGTCGTAGGCGCGCTTCGTCTCGCGCACCTCGTCGGTGCCCAGCGGCTCCCCGTGGACCTCGGGCGTGTCCTGCTTGTGCGGCGATCCGTAGCCGATGTGGCTGTCGACGATGATCAGCGTCGGCCGTCCCGCCTCCCGCTTGAAGACCTCGAACGCCCGGCTGAGCAGCTCGAGGTCGTTGGCGTCGCCCACCCTGGTGACGTTCCACCCGTAGCCGACGAATCGCGCCGCGACGTCGTCGCTGTAGGCGAGCTCGGTGCGGCCGTCGATCGAGATGTGGTTGTTGTCGTAGATCCAGCAGAGGTTGTCCAGGCGCTGATGGCCGGCAATCGACCCGGCCTCTCCGGAGACCCCTTCCATCAGGTCGCCGTCGCCGCAGATCGCGTACACGTCGAAGTCGAACAGCTCCGCGCCGAAGTGTGCGCGGAGCCACTTGCCGCCGATCGCCATCCCCACGCTCGTCGCGATGCCCTGGCCCAGCGGGCCAGTGGTCGTCTCCACCCCCGAGGTCAGGTGGTACTCGGGATGCCCGGCCGCCTTGGAGCCGAGCTGGCGGAACGACTTGATGTCGTCCAGGCTGACCGATGGCTCCCCGAGCGTCTCGTACTCGGGGTCGACCGCCTGCGCCTTGGTCAGGTGCAGCAGCGAGTAGAGCAGCATCGAGGCGTGCCCGGCGGAGAGCACGAAGCGGTCGCGGTTGGGCCAGATCGGGTCCGCCGGGTCGAAGCGCAGGAAGCGCTGCCACAGGGTGTAGGCGACCGGGGCCATCGCCATCGGCGTTCCGGGATGGCCGGAGTTGGCCTTCTGAATCGCGTCGATCGACAGGGTCCGGATCGTGTTGATGCAGAGCGTGTCGAGGTCGGTCGCCTTGGACTGAGCGGTGGTTGCCATCCCAGCGGCCGATGCTAGTGCACCATCCGCGCGCCAGTGGGACGAACGGCGTGGGCCGTCAGGGGAAGCGAGCGCGTAGATTCCACGCCGTGTCACCCGGCCCCGACGCCGAACGGGAGAAGCGAGCCGCCGCCGAGGCGGCGGCGGAGCTGGTCGAGGACGGGATGGCGGTGGGGCTGGGCACCGGCTCCACGGTCGCGCATCTGCTTCCCGCCCTGGCGGGGCGCGGGCTGGCGATCCGTTGCGTGGCCACCTCGCCCGAAACCGAGCACGCGGCGCGGGAGCTGGGGCTCCAGGTCGAGTCGTTCGACGGGCTCGACCGGCTCGACATCGCGATCGACGGCGCCGACCAGGTGGCGCCCGACGGCTGGCTGGTGAAGGGCGGCGGCGGCGCCCACCTCCGGGAGAAGATCGTCGCCGCGGCGGCGGAGCGATTCGTCGTCGTCGTCGACTCGGGAAAGCCGGTGGAGGAGCTCTCCCCGCCGGTGCCGCTGGAGCTCTCGTCCTTCGGGCTCCAAGCGACGCTTCGCGCGCTGGGGCGGACAGAGCTTCGCGACGCTCCCCCGAGCCCGGATGGGGGATTGATCGCCGACTATCTGGGGCCGGTCGGCGACCCGGAGGCCCTCGCCGCGCGGCTGGCGGCAACGCCCGGCGTGGTCGAGCACGGCCTGTTCGGGCCGGAGCTGGTCAGCGACGTCCTGGTGGGTCGCGGCGAGCAGGTGCAGGCGCTCGAGCCGAGCCGACCGGCCGGCTAGCCGGCGTGGCGGAGCTCGGCGGCTGGCGGCTGTGGTGGGTGAAGCGGCGCTGGTACGAGCGCAACCGGCGCCTCGTGCGGCGCTGGCGGATCAGCCGGCACATGGCCCGCGCCGGCGCCTACGTCCGCTTCCCGGTCGAGGGGGAGGTGTTGGAGGCGCTCGACCAGGGCCGCCTGGTGATCGGCGAGGGCACGCTGCTGGAGCCCGGATGCTGGCTGACGCTTTCGCCCCAGGCCCGGATCGAGATCGGCGACGGGCTGCTTCTTGAACCGCAACGTGATGCTCGCCGCGCTGGAGCGGATCGAGATCGGCGACCACGTGATGTTCGCCAACGGCTGCTTCGTCGGCGACGCCGCCCATCGCTTCGACGATCCCGACCAGCCGATCACCTGGCAGGGGTTCACCTCCAAGGGGCCGGTCCGGATCGGGTCCAACTGCTGGTTCGGCGTCAACTGCGTCGTCACCAGCGGGGTCGAGATCGGCGAGCGCTGCGTGATCGGCGCCAACTCGGTGGTCACCCAGGACCTGCCGCCCCGAGTGATCGCCGCCGGGATCCCGGCGAAGGTGATCAAGGAGATCGAGTTCCGGCGCCCGGATGGGGAGGAGGGGTAGTTGCGGCTGACGCTCGCCGTCGCGATGGTGGTCGCCGCCTTCGCCGGATGCGGCGGGACGACGGCGACGGCGAGAGCGCCGGCGCGACCTCGACCTCCCCACAGGCGTCGACTTCCACGAGCACGACCACTACCAGCGGCAACGGTGGTGACACGTTCCGCATCGAGCGAGCAGGGCCGAAGAAGCAGGTGCGCCGGGCCGTCGAGGCGGTTCTCACCTCCGGCGACGCGGCCGATGCCTGCGGCAGGTATGTCACGAGCGCTACCTGAAGGCCGCCTATGGCGACAGGCAGGGGTGCGTCCAGGCCCAGGGCACCGGAAGCGCCGCCAGCTCGCTGCGCTCCTTCAGAGCGCAGCTCGGCCAGGTGGCAGGCACCGCCAGCGCGGTAGCCGTTCCGGTAGGCGGGCCGTACGACGGCGCCAAGGTCGAGATCTCGCTGATCCAAGGCGGCCCGGGCTACCAGGTCGACGCTCTCCACGCGGACGTCCCGGTCGGCCCGTGAGCCATGCGCCAATTCGGCCGAGGTGCGGCGCAAGTAAGCTCGGCCCGATGCCCACGTCGGCCCCCTTTCCGCCCGCGGAGCTCGCCATGCGCATGGGCCGGCTTCCGGGGGATCCGCTGGAGGTTTACGAGCGGATAGGTCGATTGATCCGCGAGGAGCTGGAATCCCTGCTTCCCGAGGATTGGTCTTGGCGTGGCAAGCGCGTGCTCGACTTCGGCTGTGGGTCCGGGCGAGTGCTGCGACAGTTCCTGGACGAGGCTCAGGAAGCCGAGTTCTGGGGTTGCGACACCCACGGCCCAAGCGTCGACTGGGTTCAGGAGAACCTCTGTCCCCCGCTGCACTGCTTCCGGAACGACCTTGAGCCCGGGCTCCCGCTCGAGGACGGGCACTTCGACCTGGTGTGGGCCACCTCGGTCTTCACCCACATCCCGGACATCTGGGCCGACTGGCTCCTCGAGCTCCATCGCATCCTCTCGCCCGGCGGCCTGCTCGTCTCCACCCACATGGCGGAGCAGAACTGGGAGGCGGTGCTCAAAGAGCCCTATGACGAGGATCGAGCCGGCCTTACCGTGGTGGCCGAGACCGCGCCGGACTACGTGGACGGGCCCGGCATCGTCTTTCACTCGGACTGGTGGCTCCGCGAGCACTGGGGGCGCGCCTTCGAGATACTCGAGATCGACCACCCACAGGCAGCGAGCGACGGGGGCGATGCCGCTTGAGCAGAACTTTCTGCTGGCGCGCAAGCGTCCCGTCAGCCTCACCGCGGAAGAGCTTGAACGGGTGAATCCGAACGAGTCGCGCGAGCTCGAGAGCCTTCGCACCAACGTGCGCGTGCTCCTGCGCCAAGCACGGACTCTGCGCCGCACCGTGCGCATGATGCAGCGCAATTCCGATCATCTGCGGCGCAGGCTCGATCAGGTGGAGGAAGTCGCGATCGGCTGCAGCGCAGGCTCGATCAGGCGGAGCCGAGGCTCCGTCAGCTTCAGCTCAGGATGCGTGAGGTACAGCCGCAGCTCCATCGGCAGCAGCTCATGCTGCGCCAGTATCACCAACAGCCGGAGCTGGCGGCTGACCGCGCCTGCTTCGGACCCTCGCCGCATCGGCAAGGAAGCTCAGGGCGAAAGCATCCCGAGCACGGTCGAGATCCTCGCCCGACGCCGGCGACGTCTAGGGGCGCGCCACCGCAGGGCGGTTGAGCGTCATCTGCGCTTCCGCGAGCTTCTCGAGTAACACCAGCCTCAGCTTCGTCAGGGCGGGTAGCTTCGACGGAGTCTTGCTCGAACTGAAGACGTAGTTCTGATTTCGCCAGTCAGCCCAGCTCAGCGACACGCCCAGTACGGCGTCTATGTCCCGGCCGTACTCGTGGAAGACGAGGTAGTCGGCAGTTCGGCGATCGTGGTACGAGGGTTCAAGAATGTGGTGAATCCCGTCGCCGTCTGAGCTCGCGCGGCGACGCGTCCTTCGGTTCCAGATGACGGGGGTCGTGAACAGGACGAGGCCGTCGGGCTTGATGACGCGCCGGCACTCATCAGCCGCCCGACCTGAGTCGTTCACGTGTTCGATCGTTTCGCTGTGCAAGAAGAGATCGAACGTGTCGCTCTCATACGTCATCTCCTGGATGTTCTCTTGAGTTCCGGTGCCGTACTCGGCGTATGTGAGGTTCTGGAGGTCCGTCAGCGTGTGGTGCAGCTCATGGCATTTATTGAGCTCGCACACGGTGAGGCGATGTGCGTTCGCGGCCAGCACCCACGCCCTCAGCGACTTTTCGCCGAAGCCGTACTTGGATTTCAGAATCGCCTTGGCCAGTCCTTGGCCACGCAGATTCACTCCGCAGTGAGGACAGATCGATCCCTCGCGGCGGTTGAACAGATCGGTGAGTGTGTCCGACAAGCCCCAGGTGCGCCGCAAGGCCTCGTCAATCGGGTCGACGCGACGGTACGGGGCAGCTACGCCACAGTTAAAGCAATATCTGCGCTTAGCTTTCATCCAGGCGCTCTACCGCCACCGGCGATTTTTGATGCAGCGTGACCGACAACCACGAGGCGGTGGCCCTCTACGTACTGCGGATTGAACGTGCTCGGCACGGCCGGGCAGTCGATGCGCTCGAAGCCCGACGCGCCCATCGCCTGGATCAACGCCGCGCGGTTCGGGATCAATGAGACGACGCCGCCATGCGAAGCGGCCGACTCGCTCTGTTGCCACTCGGCGGGCTCGGGCCATGCCGCCCACGCTGCCTCCTGCGCCATGAACTTGCCGGTCGCTCCCCAACCGTGGCGCAGCGGCTCGTGCGGTTCGACCAGTTGAGACTCGACCACGCAGACGTCTCGCGTCAGTGCCCGAGCGATCCGCAGGGCGCCGATCGGATTCTCAAGGTGGTAGACCAAGCCGAGGCAGAGCACCACATCGAAGGTGCCGATCCGTTCGGGGCGCAGATCGAAGACGTCGGCGACCTCGAAGCGCAGTCGATCGGCTGCGATCCCGAGGCGGTCGCGGACGAACTCGGCGCGGTCGATGTTCTCGGGGCGAATATCGACGCCCAGGACGCGCCGAGCGCCCCAGTCGAGCAGGCGATGCGCGAACCACCCTTCGCTGCAGGCCAGGTCCAATGCCGTCACGTCGGGGCCGGCGGCCGCGAGCGCCTCGCGCACGATTGGCTCCATGATGCTCGCTCGCGTCAGGTGCACGGACATGTGTTCCGGGCCCTTCACGGCGGTGCGAAGGCCGCCGCCCAGATCCCACTCGTACATCCAGGTCGGCGAAGCCGCCAGCTCGTTCAGTTCGCTCGGATTGATCACGGCATGCGAACAATGAACAGCAGCATTGGCGTCGCTTCGAGCAGGCGGCCGCGGCCCGGCCATCAGCTCGTGACCTGGACCAGGACGGTCCGCTCGCGCGGGTGGTCGTCGAAGTCGATCACCACCAGCTGCTGCCAGGTGCCGAGCGCCAGGCGGCCGCCCTGGACCGGAACCACCTCCGAGGGGCCGATGATCGAGGCGCGCTGGTGAGCATGGGAGTTGGTGTCGTGGTTGAGCCGGTTGTGCTCGTAGTCGCCCCGGGCGGGGATCAGGCGATCGAGGAGGGCCTGAAGGTCGTGAATCCCGCCCGGCTCGTACTCCATGGTCGTGATCGCCACGGTCGAGCCGCGGGCGAACGCTGTCGCCTGGCCCTCGCCGACGCCGGCCTCGGCGACGGCGGCCTGGACGCGATCGGTGATGTCGACGATCTCGGCGTTGCCGCTGGTCGAGAGCCGGAACTCGGCGGTGTGCACCGGCATGCCGGCAACGTAACAACAAGAGCGAGCCGGGCGGGACGCCCGGCTCGCTCGTCTACTGGCCCCTCGGCCTCCCCCGAGGGGACGCTGGTGCGAGGCTCCGTTAGACGCCTCTCGGATGGGGGCCGCCGATGTGAAGCGCCTCCATCAGCCTCGGGACGAACACCACGCCGGCCACGCCGACGATCACGTAGATCACGTTCAGCAGCGTGCCGCTCCCGAAGATCTCGGAGAGCACGTTGGTCTCTCCATCGGTGACTCCGAGGATGCCCCAGTTGAGGGCGCCGAGGAAGACGATGACGAGCGCCAACGGCTCCAGTCTCTTCAGCATTTCCACTTGCGTTACCTCCTGAGAAGGGATTCGCACTCCTTCGTGCGAATCGTCACGAAGGATACACCGCTGGAACTCTGGTTACCCGGATTTCGGCCGCTGAGCAGGGTCTTTCTGCTCCGCGGCGCCGCTCGCGCGCCTACCAGTCCCAGGGCGCCGTGGCGAGGCTTTCGGTGTCGAGGTAGCGCTTCAGCTCCTCGACCTCGGCCGGGTCGGCGGAGTAGACGTGCTCGGCGTCCGGGAAGCGGCGCGCCCGCACCTCGTCCGCGTAGGCGCGAACCCCCTCGACCATCCGGTCGTGGATCTCGGCGTAGCGCTTCACGAACCGTGGGCTGTGCGGGCCGGTGCTGATGCCCAGCAGGTCGTGGAACACGAGCACCTGCCCGTCGGTGGCGAGCCCGGCTCCGATGCCGATCACCGGCACCTCGATGTGCGGCATCAGCGCGTCCGCGACCGCCGCGGGAACCGCCTCGAAGACGATCGCGAAGCAGCCGGCCGCCTGAAGCGCGGACGCGTCTCGCGCGATCTGCGCCGCCGACTCGGCGGTCCGCCCCTGCGTCTTGAAGCCCCCCAGCGCGCTGGCGGATTGCGGCGTCAGGCCAACGTGGCCCATCACCGGAATCCCCGAGCCGGCGATCGCCCGCGCCCGCTCCACCGAGACGCCGCCTCGCTCGAGCTTGACGGCGTCGCAGCCGGCCTCCCTGACGAACCGCTGCGCGTTCTCGATCGCGTGCTCGTTGGAGCGCTCGTAGGAGCCGAACGGCAGGTCGCCGATCAAGAGCGGCGTGCGCAGGCCGCGGCGAACCGCGGCCGCCATGGTCACCATCTCGTCCATCCCCACCGGCGTCGTGGCGTCGTACCCGAGCACGACCATCGCCGCGGTGTCGCCGACGAGCACGATGTCGACGCCGGCCTCCTCGGCAACCTGGGCGGAGGGGAAGTCGTAGGCGGTCACCATCACGATCGGCTCGCCGTTTCGCTTCATCTCGGCCAGCCGAGGCAGGGTGACGCGCGGGCCGGCCAGCCGGGGCGTTCGGCTGGGCGCTCATGACGTCTCGGCCTCGGAGGCGAGCGGCGAGCCCAGCAGGACCTCGGGGTGGGAGTCGATCTCGACGATCGCGTTGCGGTCGTCGACGTGGACGACGACCGGAGCGTAGGCCTCGAGGTCGCGCTCGTCGTAGGCGCCGAACGAGGCGACGATCACCTTGTCGCCCTCGCTCACGAGGCGCGCGGCGGCGCCGTTCACCTGCACGGTCCCCGAGCCGGGCTCACCGGCGATCGCGTAGGTGACGAAGCGGGCGCCGTTGTCGATGTCCCAAACGTGCACCTGCTCGTTGGCGATCAGGTCGGCGCTTCGCATCAGCTCGGGGTCCAGCGTCAGGCTGCCGACGTAGTCCGGGTCGCAGCCGGTGACCGTGGCCCGGTGGAGCTTCGATTTCAGCATCTGCCTCTGCATTTCAGCCTCCGATCACGAGGTTGTCGATCAGGCGGGCCTGCCCCACCCGTGCGGCGACGGCCACCAGCACCGGCCGCCCGTTCAAGCTCTCCGCCGGAGCGAGGCCCTCGGCGTCGCGGGCCTCGAGGTACTCCGGCTCGATTCCGGCCCGCTCCAGCTCCGCCCTGGCCGCGTCGAGGGCGACCTGGGGCTGCGTCTCGCCCGAAGCCGCGACCGCCTCGGCCGCCCGCAGGGCCCGGATCAGCGCCGCCGCGCGCCGGCGCTCCTCGGCGCTCAGGTAGGCGTTTCGGGAGCTCATCGCCAGCCCGTCGGGCTCGCGTACGGTCGGCAGGACCTCGATTTGGACCGGGAAGTCGAGGTCGCGGACCATGCGTCGAATCACGATTGCCTGCTGGGCGTCCTTCTGACCGAAGAAGGCGACATCCGGGCCGACCGAGTTGAGCAGCTTCGCGACCACGGTGGTGACGCCGCGGAAGTGGCCGGCGCCGCGCCGGTCGGGAGCGCCGCACAGCACCTCGGTCAGCTCCCCGCCCACCTCGACGCTGGTCGCGAAGCCCTCCGGGTAGACCTCCTCGACCGGCGGGGCGTAGATCAGGTCGACGCCCTCCCGCTCGGCGAGCTCGTGGTCGCGGGCCTCGTCGCGCGGATAGCGCCTCGAGGTCCTCGCCGCGCCCGAACTGGGCCGGGTTGACGAACAGGCTCATCACGACCAGGTCGCAGCGATGGCGGGCCGCGCGCAGCAGCGACAGATGGCCCTCGTGCAGGTAGCCCATCGTCGGCACGAGGCCGATCGTGCGCTCCTGGCGACGGGCGGGCTCGAGCGCCTCGCGCAGCTCGGCCACGTGCGCGGACGACCCTCATGCCGGCGCCTCCGTCTTCCGGGCCGCCAGCTCGCTGGCTCGGTCGGCGAGCGCCTCATACAGCGGCAGCAGCTCGGGGGCGGTCTCGCGCAAGCGCCTCCAGGTGTCGCTCAACCGTGCCCGGTCATCGCCGCGCGCGATCGGGCCGGTGAGCGCCTCGGGGCCACGCTCCGCCCAGTTCGCCGCCGTGCGGAGGACGAGCGGCGCGAGCAGTTCGCGCGCATCCTCGATCCCGATCCGGTCGAGCAGCTCGGCGGACGACTCCTCGAGCGCGACCAGCAGGTTGGAGGCGATCGAGGCGGCGGCGTGGTAGGCGGCACGCCGTTCCTCCGGCACCTCGAAGGGTCGCATTCCGAGGCGCGCGGCAAGGCGCTCCGCGAAGCGGAGGGCGGCCGCGCTCGAGCCGGAGACGGCGCCCGGCGCCCCGGTCAGGTCGGCGCCGCCGTCGGGGAACGTCTGAAGAGGATGGAGGGAGAAGACCTGGGCGCCTCGCCCGCGTGCCGGGGCCAGGGCGTCCAGGGTCGTGGCGCCGCTCACGTGGCCGACGAAGCGAAGCGGTGGCACCGCAGCCGCGACCGTCGCGCAGGCGTCGGCGATCGCGGCGTCGGGGACGCACAGCAGGGCCACCTCGGCCCGCCGGCAGGCTTCGAGCGCGTGTTCGCGACCGGCGAGCTCGGCCGGCACGCCTGCGAGCTCGGCCGCGGCGGCGATCGACCGCCCCGTCCTGCCGGCGCCGACGACAGCGAGCGGCGGCAGCCAATCGTCCGCGTGGGGCGCGGTGGCGTCGGGAAGGTCTCGTTCCAGTTCTCGCATCGGAGATACCAGACGGCTTGCGTTGGTTCCGATTGGTGATGGCCGGGTGGCCGTGGTCCACGCCCACCGGGTCGCGGCCACCAGCAAGTATAGGTTGAGGCGATGACCGCGGACGCACTGCGACGGTGGTGTCTGGCGCGCCCGGGCGCGAAGCAGGAGTTCCCGTTCGGCGAGCAGGCGTCGGTGTTCAAGGTGGGTGGCAAGATGTTCGCCCTCAGCGCGCTCGAGTCGCGACCGCTGCGAGTCAGCCTCAAGTGCGAGCCGGAGCTCGGGGAGGGACTGCGCGCCACCTATGCCGCGATCCAGCCGGGTTACCACCTCAACAAGCGCCATTGGGTCACGATCACCCTGGACGGGTCGGTCTCCGACGAGATGCTCCTGGAGCTGCTCGAGGACAGCTACGACCTGGTGGTCGCAGGGTTGCCGGCGAAGGAGCGGGCGCGGGTGGGCGGGCGAGTTAGTGGAGCCGCTCGCGCGGCTACCATCGGCACCATGCCGATCCCCGAATCGGGAGGAGGGGCATGAGCGAGTCGCGCGACCAACGCCGCGAGCGGCTGGTCGAGGTCTATGAGGAGGCCTCGGTGTGCACGAAGTGCCCGCTGGCCGAGACTCGCACCAGCGTCGTCTTCGGCAGCGGCAACGCCGACGCCGAGCTGATGTTCGTCGGCGAGGCGCCGGGCGCCGAGGAGGACCGCCAGGGGCTGCCGTTCGTCGGTCGTGCCGGGGGGCTGCTGACCGAGCTGCTCGAGGAGATCGACATGAGCCGCGACCAGGTCTGGATCACCAACGTATTGCGGTGCAGGCCTCCGGGCAACCGGGATCCGCAGCCGATCGAGATCGAATCCTGCCAGCCGTACACGCATCGCCAGGTTGAGCTGATCGAGCCGCGAGTGATCGCGACTCTGGGCAACTTCGCCACCAAGCTGCTCACCGGGAGCAGGGTCGGGATCAGCCGCGTGCGCGGCACGCCGCAGCTCCGCGAGATCGCCGGTCGTGCGGTCTTCCTGATGCCGCTCTTCCATCCCGCGGCGGCGCTGCGGACGCCCTCGGTCGCCGACATCCTGCGCGAGGACATTCGCAAGCTGCCCGAGCTCTTGGAGCGGCCCGTCCCCGAGGCCGCGGTTTCATCGCCGGCCGAGGAGCTCGCCGGAAGCACCGAGGCTCGCGCCGACCAGCTCGACCTGTTCGGTTGACGACACAGCTCAGGCTCCAGTCCCGCGGAGACGGAGGCGGCTCGGGGCGCGGCTGGCCGCCGGCCTTCGGCCCGGCGACCTGGTGCTGGTCGGCGGGGAGCTCGGCACCGGCAAGACGACCCTGATCCGCGGCGCCTGCCGGGAGCTGGGCGTGACCGAGCAGGTGACCTCGCCCACCTTCACGATCGGCCACCGCTATCCGCGGGCGGGTGCCCGTCTCGCACCTGGACCTTTACCGCCTCGACAGCCTGGCCGGCGAGGACCCGGGCCTGCTCGACGACTACCTGACGCCCGACGCCGTCGCCTTCGTCGAGTGGCCGGCGGCGGTCGAGCCGCTGCTCGGCGAACGGCGAATCGCCTGGCGCGTCGAGCTCCGCCACGCCGGCGGCGATCGGCGCAGGTGATCGTCTACGACTGAGCCACGGGAGGCGAGCGGTGACGCTGGTGGTCGGATTCGACACCGCGACCGACGACGTTGCGGTGGCGCTGGTCCGCTTCGGCATCTCGGGGTCGAGCGCGGAGCTCGTTTCGGAGCGCTCGAGGGGCGTTGCGCGGCGGCGAGCGTCCGCGGCATGCCGCGGAGCTGCTGGCGGAGCTGGAGGCGGTTGTCGAGCCGGTCGGTGGCTGGCCGGGCATCGACCTGATCGGCGTCGGGGTCGGTCCTGGCTCCTTCACCGGGCTGCGGATCGGCGTGGCCACCGCGCGGGCGCTTGCCCAGGCGCTCGCCAAGCCGGTGGTGCCGAGTGGGGACGCTGGAGGCGCTGGCGCGCGGGATCGGAGAGCACGACAGGGGCCGAGCGACCGGGCGCGACTTGCGGTTCTCGACGCTCGCCGCGGCCAGGCGTTCGCCGCGCTCCACGGGCCGCGGGATGAGCGAGCTGTGGCCGCCGCTCGTCGCGCTGCCCGGCGAGCTCGCCGAGCGCGTTGCGGCGCTGCCGGCAGCCGCCGCTGGCCGCCGGTTCGGGGGCGATACGATTTCGCGATGAGCTGGAGGCCGCGGGCGCCGAGGTGCTCCCGGACGCTGAGCCGGCGCACCGGGTTTCGGCACGACACATCTGCCTGCTGGCCGAGGCGGGAACACCGGCGCGGCCCGAATCGATCGAACCGATCTATCTGAGACCACCCGACGCGGAGCTTTGGCTTGAGCGAGATACGCGTTAGACGCCTCGTCTACAGCGACCTGCCGGCGGCGCTGGCGATCGAGCGCCGCTCGTTCGAGACGCCCTGGTCACTGGCGATGTTCGTGCTGGAGCTCTCCAAGCCCTCCGGGATCTGCCTCGCGGCCACCAGCGATGAGGGGCTGGTCGGGTATCTGGTCTGCTCGCGCTACGCCGACGTCTGGCATCTGATGAACGTCGCCGTGCCGCCCGACAAGCGCCGCCAGGGAATCGCCAGCCGGCTGCTGGAGCGCCTGTTCGAGGACGCCGGCCCCGATGCTCGCTACACGCTCGAGGTGCGGACCTCCAACCACGGCGCGATCGCGATGTACGAGCGCTTCGGCTTCCAGCCCGCCGGGCACCGCCGCCGCTACTACCACGACAACGGGGAGGACGCCCTGATCATGTGGCTGGAGGCACCGACGGCGGTGGAGGCTTGAGGTCCTGCCGCGGACCCGTCCGGCGCGGAGTCGGAGACGAGCAGCCGGACGGAATTTGATTCTCGCGATCGAGACCTCCTGCGACGACACCTGCGCCGCGGTCACCGACGGCGCCCGGATCTGCTCCAACGTCATCTCGTCGCAGGCCGCCGTGCACGAGCGCTATGGAGGTGTCGTCCCGGAGGTTGCCTCGCGACACCACCTCCAGCTGGTCAACCCGGTGGTCGACGCGGCGCTGGCCGAGGCCGGTGCCGAGCTCGGGGATCTCGACGCGCTGGCGGTCACCCGCGGCCCGGGCCTGATCGGCGCGCTGCTGGTGGGCGTGACCACCGCCAAGGCCCTCGCCGCCGCGACCCGCAAGCCGCTGATCGGCGTCGACCACCTGCACGGCCACGTGGCGGCCAACTTCCTCGAGCCCGAGCCGCTCGAGCCCCCGTTTCTGTGCCTGATCGCGAGCGGTGGCCACACGCTGCTCGCCGGCGGTGGTGGACCGCGGCGACTTCGAGGTGCTCGGCCAGACGCTCGACGATGCGGCCGGAGAGGCGCTCGACAAGGGCGCGCGCCTGCTCGGGCTCGGCTACCCCGGGCGGGCCCGCGATCGAGCGCCTGGCGACGCAGGGCGACCCCGAGTCGTTCGAGTTCCCGGTGGCGATGGCGCGCGATCCGGGCCTCGACTTCAGCTTCAGCGGCCTGAAGACGGCGCTCCTGTACGCGATCCGGAAGCTGGACGAAGGCGAGCTCGAGAGCGCGACGCGCCGATCTCGCCGCCAGCTACCAGACGGCCGTGGTCGAGCCAGCTGGTGGCGAAGCTGGAGCGGGCGCTCGAGGCCGGCAAGTGGGATGGCGGTGGCGCTGGGCGGCGGCGTGGCGGCCAACGCGCTGCTCAGAGAGCGAGCCGGCCGGCTCTGCGCGGAGCGCGGCCTGCGACTGAAGCTCGTGCCGGCCGAGCTCTGCACCGACAACGCGGCGATGATCGCCTCCGCCGCCCGCTTCCTGGAGCCCGCCCCGTATCCCGAGTACCTGGGCTGGGATGCTCTCGCATGACGGTCGTGTACCGCTCTACACCAGAGGCCCGGATGCCATCTCTGCGACGAGGCGCGCGAGGCCATCCTGGCTCTGCGTGCGGAGCTGCCGCCGTTCGAGCTCAGCGAGGTGAACATCGAGCGGGACGACGATCTGCTGGCGCGCTACCTCGAGCGGATCCCGGTGGTCGCGGTGGACGGCGAGGTCGTCTGCGAGCTGGAGCTCAAGCTCGACCTGCTGCGGGCCAGTCTCGATACTGTCCGGCGATGATCAACTGGCCGCGCTTCGAGACCCGATGAGTGAGGATGATCGTGGCCGAGGACACCGCAGCGGACCTGGCCCTGTCGGATGGCGACCGCCTCTCGCTGGGGGTGGCGGCGCGGCTGTCGCGCTACCTCCAGGTCCTGATCCAGGCTCGGAAGATGGGCAAGGAGACGATCTCCTCCCAGGAGCTCGCCGAGTACACCCACATCAACTCGACCCAGATCCGCCGCGACCTGTCGGGCTTCGGCAAGTTCGGCAAGCGCGGTGTCGGCTATCGCGTCGACTCGCTGGTCGAGCAGATCCGCAAGATCCTCCGCAGCTCCGGCCAGCACAACATCGTGCTGTTCGGGGCCGGGCACCTCGGCCAGGCAATCGCCAGCTCCGACATCTTCGCCGACCACGGCTTCCAGATCGTCGCCATCTTCGACGTCGACCCGACGCTGGTCGGCGAGCGCTTCGGCGAGGTCGAGGTGCGCGGCGTCGCCGACCTGGAGCAGGTGGTCGAGGAGCAGGACGTGGTCGTCGGCGTGCTGGCGGTGCCATCCTCGGCGGCCCAGGAGGTGGCCGATCGGCTGGTCGGCGCCGGCGTCAAGATCGTCTTCAACTACTCCGAGCAGCTGCTCCAGGTGCCGCCGGACGTGACCGTGCACACCTCGAGCCCCGCCGTCGACCTACTGTATGCCCTGTACTTCTACCTGACCTGACGCCAAAGGTGGACGGGAGCACCGAGCTCCGAAAAGGGATTTGATGCTGGGCGAGGTGCGAGCATCGCGGTACGGATCAGAGGTCGCACGGACGCCGAGGACGCCGGCCACCTCGACCTCGAGCGGGTCCGGCAGCTGTTCGACGCCTCCACCGACTTCACGATCGGCCTCGAGGAGGAGTTCGCGATCGTCGATCCGGAGAGCCTCGACCTGCGCCATCGCTTCGAGGACCTCTACGCCGCCTGCCTTGATGACGAGCTGCTGGCGGAGTCGGCGGCCGGGGAGCTGATCGCCTCGGAGATCGAGATCCGTTCCGGGCGCGCGGAGAGCTTCGCCCGAGGCGATGGAGCTTCAGCGCGAGCATCGGGCGCGGCTGTTCGCGCTCGCCGAGGGGATGGGGCTCGCGCTCGCCGCCACGGGAACGCATCCGTGGGCCAACTACCTGGACCAGCGGATCATCGACACGCCCCACTACGCGCGGCTTCGCGAGGAGCTCCGCTGGGTCGCGCAGCGAAACAACACCTGGAGCCTGCACGTCCACGTGGGCGTGCGCGGCGCCGATCGCGCTGTCGCCGTGTGCGACCACCTGCGGGGTGTCCTGCCGCTGCTTCTGGCGCTGTCGGCGAACTCGCCTTTCCTCGATGGCCGCGACACGGGCCTCAGCTCGGTGCGCACGGAGATCTTCACGCGCACCTTTCCTCGCTGCGGGATCAACGAGCCGTTCGGGAGCTGGAAGGTCTACCGGGACTTCATCGAGCTCCTGGTCCGCACCAATTCGATCGTCGAAGCGACCCAGCTTTGGTGGAGCGTCCGCCCCCACCACATCTTCGGCACCGTCGAGCTGCGAATCTGCGACGCCCAGACCGGAGGGGAGGAGTCGTTCGCGCTCGCGGCGCTGATGACCGCCTGCGTCGCGCAGAGCGCGCTCGACTATGACGATGGCCGGCTCCCGAGCCCCCTGGGCCAGCGCGAGATCGAGGAGAACCTCTGGCGCGCGATCCGCCACGGGATGGACGGCATGATGATCGACTTCGACCGCCGCGAGGAGCTGCCGACTCTCGAGGCGGTCGAGCGGCTGGTCGAGTGGACCGCGCCGGCCCGCCAGTCCCTGGGGCTCGACCTGGCGCTGCCGGAGCTGAACGGTGCGGCGCGGGCTCGGCGTGCGCTCGACGCCGGCGCCTCGATCGAGGAGATCTATCGTGCAGGCGGTCGCGGAGACCAGGCGTACCTACGTTCCCGAAGGAGTGTCGACGAAGTGAACGACGAGCAGAGTCAGGAGCCGGCGGAGGCCAGGCAGCCAACCCAGGAGGAGCTTCGGGAGCAGCTCGAGGAGCAGCTGCGCCAGGTCCGGGTCCAGGACCTGCTGCTCGAGAGCGTGGTCAGCGTGATCAACCTCTCCGCCCGCCGGATCGCCAAGGAGGACGAGCGCGACCTGGAGCAGGGCCGGGTGGGGATCGAGGCGGTGCGGGCGGTCGTGGACCTGCTCGACGACGAGCCGGCAAAGCAGGTGCGAAGCGCCCTCTCGGAGGTCCAGGTGCTGTACGCGAGGCACGCGGGAGGTGGCTCCGCGGAGCCTGAGGGGGGTGAGGAGGCGCCGCCGAGCGGCGGCGAGGCGCCGCCGGGCCAGGACGCCCAGCGCGGCCCCTCGAGGCTCTGGACGCCCCCCGGGAGCACCCCTCCCCGCTAGACTCCGCGCGCTTCGCGGCCGGATGATCCTGCCGCCGTCGGATACCCGCAGCCCCACCGAGAATTCAGACTTGACCGACTTCCTGATCGACTACGGCGTCGTCGTCGCGCTCGTCTGCGCGGGGGCGGCCGTGGTCTACGGCGCCGTCATCACCCGGCGCCTGCTCCGGCAGTCGGCCGGCAACGATCGCATGCAGGAGATCTCGGGCGCGGTGCAGGAGGGCGCGCAGGCCTACCTGCGCCGCCAGTACACGATCATCGCCGTCGTCGCCCTGCCCCTGGCCGTGCTGCTGGCGATCGTCCAGTCCGACATCCTGCCCGCGATCGGATTCCTGATCGGCGGCGCGTTCTCCGGCGCCGCCGGCTTCATCGGCATGAACGTCTCGGTCCGGGCGAACGCCCGAGTTGCCGAGGCCGCCCGCGGCGGGGTGCCGCCGGCGCTCGACGTCGCCTTCAAGGGCGGCTCGGTCACCGGGCTGCTGGTCGTCGGCCTGGCGCTGCTCGGCGTCGCCGGCTACTTCGGCGTCCTCATCCTTGCCGACAAGACGGACAAGGAGGCGGTCGACGCGCTCATCGGGCTGGGCTTCGGGGGCTCGCTGATCTCGGTGTTCGCCCGTCTGGGCGGCGGAATCTTCACCAAGGCGGCCGACGTCGGCGCCGACCTGGTGGGCAAGGTCGAGGCCGGGATCCCGGAGGACGACCCGCGCAACCCGGCGGTGATCGCAGACAACGTCGGCGACAACGTCGGCGACTGCGCCGGGATGGCCGCCGACCTGTTCGAGACCTACGCGGTCACCGCGGTTGCGGTGATGCTGCTCGGCGTCCTCACCTTCAACGAGGCGCGCGAGGTGGCGATCTACCCGCTGGTGATCGGCGCGGTCGCGATCATCGCCTCGATCGTCGGGCGCGCTCGCCGTCCGCACCCGGAGCGATCGCGTTGAAGGGGCGCTCTACCGGGGGCTGATCGTGTCCGGCCTGCTCTCGGCGGCGGCCTTCTACCCGATCACCGAGTGGCTGATGGGGGACGTCACCCTGCGCAGCACCGAGGGGCTCGACTTCGCGCCGTCCGTCTCGGACCTGTGGTTGTGCTCGCTGATCGGTGTGGGCGTCACCGCCGGCCTGTTCGTCATCACCGACTACTACACCTCGACCCGCTTTCGACCGGTGCGGACGATCAGCCGGGCGTCGGTCACGGGCCACGCGACGAACATCATCCAGGGGCTTGCCCAGGGCTTCCAGTCGACGGCGGCGCCGGCGCTCCTGATCGCGCTCGCGATTCTCGGCGCCAACGAGCTCGCCGGGATCTACGGGATCGCGGTCGCGGTGATGGCCCAGCTCTCGCTTACCGGCCTGATCGTTGCCCTCGACGCCTTCGGCCCGATCACCGACAATGCCGGCGGGATCGCCGAAATGGCCGATCTGCCCGAGGACGTGCGCAATGTCACCGACCCGCTCGACGCGGTCGGCAACACGACCAAGGCGGTGACCAAGGGCTATGCGATCGGCTCCGCGGCGCTGGCCGCCCTGGTCCTGTTCAAGGCTTTCGAGATCGAGCTGCGCGACGAGCCCGGGGGGGAGGGCATCGTGTTCTCGATCTCCGACCCCGCGGTTCTGATCGGCCTGCTGATCGGCGGCATGATGGTCTACCTCTTTGCCGCCTTCGCGATCGAGGCGGTCGGGCGTGCCGGAGGCCAGGTGGTCGAGGAGGTGCGGCGCCAGTTCCGCGACGACCCGGGAATCATGGAGGGCACCTCAAGGCCCGAGTACGGGCGCACGGTCGGGATCGTCACCGCCGCCGCCCAGCGGGAGATGATCGTGCCGTCGCTGATCCCGATCGGGGTCCCGCTGATCGTCGGGGTGATCAGCGTCGAGGCCCTCGGCGGGTTGCTGATCGGGGTAATCGTCGTCGGCCTCTTCGTCGCCCTCTCGATGACCGCGGGTGGCGGCGCCTGGGACAACGCCAAGAAGCTGATCGAGGACGGCGCCTACGGGGGCAAGGGCTCCGAGGCCCACGCGGCCGCGGTCACCGGCGACACGGTTGGCGATCCGTACAAGGACACCGCCGGCCCGGCGATCAACCCGATGATCAAGGTCGCCAACATCGTCGCCATCCTGATCATCCCGATCGTTCACCTGTAGGCGGTCGCCGGCGCGACGATGTCGGCGGGCCCGCCGCCGGGTTAGCCGGACCTCAAGCCTTCTCGAGTGATTTCGATCCTGTAGTCCGTCGGGGTCGCGGACGAAGCAGATCCGCCGGCCCTCGGTGCGCCCGCCGGGGCGGTAGGGCGGCTTCTCGGGCTCGATGCCGTCGGCGGCGAGGCGCTCGAGGGTGGCGTCGAGGTCGTCGGCGGTGATCGCGATGTGCCCGTAGCCGGTGCCGATCTCGTACGGCTCGGTGACGCCGTGGTTGTGGGTGAGCTCGAGGCGGGCACCGTCGCCCGGGAAGCCCCATGAAGCAGTTGGTTGCCTCGTCGCCGATCGGCATCCGCCGCAGCTCCTCGAAACCGAGCTTCTCGTAGAAGGCGACCGAGCGCTCGAGGTCGAGGACCCGGTAGCAGGTGTGGATCAGCTCGCTCATCGCGGTCGAATCTATGGGCCGTCCGCCAGCGCGCGGCCTATAGTCGCGCTGTGGCCGCGCCGGGAGAGCCGATCAACGTTGCCGACTACGAGCGCCTGGCCTCGGAGGCGCTCGATCCCGGCGCGCATGGGTACTTCGCCGGCGGGGCGGGGGACGAGCGGACGCTGCGCGAGAACGTCGGCGGCGTTCGCGCGCTGGCGGCTGCGCCCGCGAGTGCTCGTCGACGTCTCCGAGGTGACCACCAGCACGACGGTGCTCGGCGAGCCGGTGGCGATGCCGATCCTGGTCGCCCCGGTCGCCTTCCAGCGGCTCGCGCATCCGGACGGGGAAGCCGGGATGGCTCGGGCGGCGGCAAGCGCAGGGACGGTGATGTGCCTTTCGACCCTCGCCACGGCTCGACCGGGCGAGGTGGCGGCTGCGGCGCCCGACGCCCGGCTTTGGTTTCAGCTCTACTGCTTCCGCGATCGGGGCGTGACCAGGGCACTGCTCTCCGAGGCGGTCGAGGCCGGCTTCCGCGCCGTGGCGCTGACCGTGGATGCCCCGCGCCCTGGACGGCGGGAGCGTGACCTGCGGAGCGGCTTCCGGCTGCCGGCCGAGCTCGGGGTGCCCAGCGTCGCCGAGGCGACCGGAGCCGAGGGGCCGATCAGCGTCGCCGACGTTCTCCGCCTGGTGGATCCGGCGCTCGACTGGGCGGATCTCGAGGCGCTGGCCTCGGACTCGAGCCTTCCCATCCTCGTCAAGGGTGTGATGACGGCCGAGGACGCGGTGCAGGCCGCCGATCGGGGCGCGGCCGGGGTGATCGTCTCCAACCACGGCGGTCGCCAGCTCGACGGCGTCGGCAGCACCGTCGACGCGGTCGGCGAGGTGGCAGACGCGGTCGGTGACCGGGTCGAGGTGTTGATGGACGGCGGGGTGCGGCGCGGGACCGATGTGGTGGCGGCGCTGGCGCTCGGCGCGCGGGCGGTGCTGGTGGGCAGGCCCGCGGTCTGGGGCCTGGCGGCGGCGGGGGAGACCGGTGCCCGACGAGTGCTGGAGCTGCTCCGCGACGAGCTCGAGGTGGCACTGGCGCTCTGCGGCTGCCCGGCGCCGGAGCTCGTCTCGCGGGCCCACGTGCAGCGCACCTGAGGAGGGCGCCGGGACCGCTTGGGCGCGGCCTATAGTCGCGTCGGATGGCCGAGCGGATCCCCAGGGAAGAGTCGCTGCGCCGCGTTCACGGCGTCGGGGCGCTGTTCTCGGCCGCCTACGGGAACGTCGGCTCCTCCATCTACTACGCGCTCGGGGTGGTGGCGAGCTTCGCGCTTGGCCTGACCCCGGTCACCTTCCTGATCGCCGGGCTGATCTTCGCCTTCACAGCCGCCACCTACATCGAGGCGACGGTGATGTATCCGGAGGCCGGCGGATCGGCGAGCTTCGCCCGGCATGCCTTCAACGAGGTGGTCAGCTTCATCGCCGGCTGGGGCCAGATGCTCAACTACATCATCACGGCCGCGATCTCGGCCTTCTTCGTGCCGCACTACCTGGCGGTGTTCTGGCCGGCGCTGGGCCACGGCCCGGGCGACGTGATCGCCGGCATCGTCGTGGTCGCGCTGCTGGCGGCGCTCAACGTCAAGGGGACCCAGGAGTCCTCGCGGCTCAACCTGGTGCTGGCGATCGGCGATCTGGCCACGCAGATCCTGCTGGTCGTGATCGGGATCGCGCTGGTGCTGGACCCGTCGATCCTGGTCGACAACGTCCACCTCGGCGTCGCGCCGACCTGGGGCGACGCCGCGCTGGGGATCGCGGTCGGGATGATCGCCTACACCGGGATCGAGACGATCTCGAACATGGCGGAGGAGGCGCGCGACGCGGAGCGGACGGTGCCCCGCGGCACGCAGCTCGTGGTGCTCGCGGTCCTCGGGCTCTACGTGCTGCTGCCGGTGATCGCCCTCTCGGCGATGCCGGTGACCGAGAACGCCGCGGGTGAGTTCTCGACCGAGCTGGGGACCACGTTCGCCGACGACCCGGTGCTCGGGATCGTCGAGAACCTGAAGCTCAGTGCGGGCCTCACGGAGGCGATGCGGGTCTACGTCGGGGTCCTGGCGGCGGTGATCCTGCTGATCGCCACCAACGCGGCGCTGATCGGCGTTTCGCGGCTGACCTTCTCGATGGGCCACTACCGCCAGCTCCCCGAGAGGCTGCGCCAGGTCCATCCGCGCTTCAACACCCCCTACATCGCGATCCTCGTCTTCTCGGGGGTCGCCGCGCTGACGATGGTGCCGGGCCAGACCGACTTCCTGGCGACCATGTACTCGTTCGGCGCCATGCTCTCGTTCACGATCGCGCACGTCTCCGTGCTGCGATTACGGCAGCGCTACCCCGACGCGAAGCGAGGCTGGAAGCCCGCCTGGAACGTCCGGGTGCGCGGCGTCGAGCTGCCCATGACGGCGATCCTCGGCGGCCTCGGCACCTTTTCGGCCTGGATCGTGGTGATGGCGCTCAATCTGCGCACCATGGCGGTCGGCGCGGGCTGGATGCTGCTCGGGCTCGCCGTCTACTACTTCTACCGCCGCCACTGCGAGCTGCCGCTGGTCCAGACGGTGAAGGTGGTGACCCCGGAGCCGCTCGGCGTGCAGGAGGTGGAGTACCAGAGCGTGCTCGTGGCGTTCGAGGGAGATGAGCCTTTCTCGGAGGAGGCGGTGGCGACCGCCGTCCGGCTCGCCGGCCGGCGACGTCGCGGGATCCATATCTTGGCGGTCGTGAACGTGCCCACCAGCCTGCCGCTGGACGCGCCGCTCGAGGAGCAGGAGTCGGAGGCACGAAGCAAGGTCGAGCAGGGCAAGCTGATCGGCGGCATGAGGGTCACCGGCAGCGTCCAGCGGGTGCGTCCCGGGCAGGCGGGCCAGGCGATCGTCGAGGAGGCACGAGCGATCAAGGCGGCCGCGATCGTGATGCAGCTTCGCTACCGGAACGGGACACCTCTGTACGGGAAGACGCTACAGACCGTGCTCGCGGAGCGACCCTGCCGCGTGATCGTCGCCGCCCAGCCGGGGGAGAAGCTTCCAGCCCAGGCGTAGCCGGACCAGTCGTCTCGCTTTTCCGTGGGCGCTTGAGCCAGCGCTGGCGGAGCCTAGAATCCGGCCGCAAATGCCGCCACCAGACCAGCTCTACCGCGTCGTCACCCGGATCTTCTCGGTGGTGATCATCGGCATTGGCGTGGCGATCCTGGCCGTCACGGTGGCCAACGGAGGCGGCGCAACCGGCTTCTTGATCGGTGCTCTTTTCACCGCCCTGGGCGTCGCCCGCCTCTACCTGGCTCTGCGGTCGGGCGGTTGAGCGAGGGCCCTCCAAGCGAGCAACCGCCGCAGAAGGGCGACGGCGAAGGCAGCCCGGACGCCAGGGCCCCGGCTCGGTGGCGGTTGCCCCGCGTGCAGCTCGGCGAGGGCCCGCTGACGAGGCGCGTCCTCGGCGTCCCGTGGCTGTTCGCCGTCGCCTACGCAGCGGTCGGCTTCTCGCTCTACTTCTCGATCGGCGTGGTTGCCGAGCACGGGCTCGGGTTGACGCCGCTCATCTTCCTGGCCGCGGGCCTCCTGTTCGTGCTCGCCACGCTCAGCTACCTCGAGGGCGGCGCGATGTTCGGAGAGCGGGGCGGGTCCTCGACGCTCGCGCGCCACGCGTTCAACGAGCTCATCAGCTTCATCGCCGGCTGGGCGATCCTCATCGACTACGTCATCGTCATCGCGCTGGCGGCCATCTCGGTGCCTCACTACATGAGCCCGATCTGGGACGGCTTCACGCACGGGTGGGCGGAGCTTGCTCTGGCGGCCGTGGTGATCGTGTTCGCCGCAGCCGTCAACATCGCCGGTTTCACCGGGCAGGTCCGCCAACGCGGGCTGATCGTGCTGGCGCTGGCCGACATCTTCCTCCAGCTCGCCGTGATCGTGGTCGGAGCGATCGTCGTCTTCGAGCCGGATCTGCTGACCGCGAACTTGGATCTGTTTACGAGCCCCTCGGCCGGCGACGTCTTCGAGGCGCTGGCGATCGCGACACTCGCCTTCGCGGGCATCGAGGCGGCCTCCGACCTTGCTCCCGACCTGAAGTGGGAGCCACGCGACCTGCGCCGAGTGGTCAGCTCCACTGCGATATTGCTGCCCCTTACCTACGCCGCCATGGCGGCGGTTGCGCTGATGGCGGTGCCCGTTGTTCCCGGGCCCGACGGCGCGCAGACCGCGCTCGGCGACCGCTTCATCGAGGAGCCGGTCCTGGGGGTTGTGATGAGCTACGAGCCATCCTGGCTCTCGAACCTGCTCGAGGTGGCCGTGGTGGCGATCGCGCCGGTGGTGCTGGCCTGGGCGGCGAGCACCTCGATGCTGGGGTTGTCGCGGCACGTGTACGTGCTGGCCACCAACCGCCAGGTCCCGAGCTGGCTGGGCAAGCTCGGCCAGCGCTCGACTCCGTACGTGGCGATCTTGGCTGCCGCGGTGATCGCGTTTGCGATCGCCGTCCCCGGCGACATCCGCCTGCTGGCGGGGATCTATGCCTTCGGCGCCACGCTGGCGATCGCCATCGCCCACCTGTCGGTGGTCCGGTTGCGCTGGACGGACCCCGACCACGACCGGCCGTTCCGGATGCCGCTCGACGTCACGGTCCGGGGGCGAAAGCTTCCCGCGCCCGCGATCGCGGGCGCAGCGCTGATGCTGTTGCTCTGGATCGCCGTGCTCGCCTTCCAGGAGAACGCGCGCTGGGTGGGGGGCGGCTGGATGCTCTTCGGCCTGGTGGCGTACGTCGTTTACCGGCGGTTCGTCGAGAGGACGTCGCTGACCAAGCGCGTTTCCGTGCCGGAAGGGGCGTTGCGTAAGGAGGTCCGCCAGGTCGAGTACGGCGACATCCTGGTCCCGGTCTTCGGAACCGAGCTCGACGACGACATCGTGAGCACCGCCGGCCGCCTGGCCGACGCCGCCGACCGGCCGGGTGAGCGAAGCCCCAGGCTCAGGGTGATCTACGTGATGGACCTGCCGCTGACGGTGCCGCTCGACGCTCCGCCGCCGAGGGAGCGGCTGGATGCGGCGCAGGCCGCCCTGCAGCGTGCCCGGGAGGTGGGCGAGGAATACGAGACGGTCGAGGTCGAAACGGATCTCGTTCCGGCGCGCAGCGTGGGTGCCGGGATCGTCGACGAGGCCCGACGGGAGAACGTGGAGGTGATCGTGATGGGCGGCGAGCCACCGACCCGTGTGCGCGGCGGGGCGAGACTCGGCGGCATCGGCGGGACCCGCCCGCCGGAGGTGGGTGAGGTCACCGAGTACGTGCTGAAGAAGGCGCCCTGCAGGGTGTTGCTGACCGCCCCGCCGGCGAGCTAAGGCGGATCAGCCGAACACGGCGTCAATCGGTCCAGAAGTCCTGCACCATCTCGGCCATGCTCATGGCCGGGCCGCGCCCGGGCCGTCCGCGGGCGATGGGTAGCATCCACGCGATGTTCATCCTGATCGTTGGTGCAGGCCGCGTCGGCTCGTCGCTGGCCCGGGCGATGCTCCGAGATGGGCATCAGGTCTCCTGCCTGGATGAGGATTCGGAGTCGCACTCGCGGCTCGAGATCGGGCTGGACAAGTCGTGGGAGGACATGGGTGGCCAGTTCACGGTCGGCACCGGTCTCGAGCTCGAAGCGCTCGAGGAGGCGGGGATCGAGAACGCCGATGCGTTCGTGGCCGCCACCGATGGCGATAACACGAACATCGTCATCGCCCAGATAGCCAAACGGCGCTTCAACGTGCCGACGGTGATCGCGCGGATCCTCGATCCCTACCGGGCTGAGTGGTACGAGCAGCAGGGGCTGCACACGATCTGCCCGACTCGGGTGGCGATCGAGATGCTGGAGACCGAGGTCAGGGAAGCCGCCACGAAGACCGCGGGCGGCACGTAGTGGTTACTGGAAGGGGCGACGGATGTACGTGATCGTCGTCGGAGCGGGGAAGGTGGGATGGAACCTCGGGCGTGAGCTGCTCGAGAAGGGCCATGAGGTGACCCTGCTTGAAAAGGACCGCAGGCGCTACGAGACGGTTGAGCAGGAGCTGGAGCACTCGATTCAGTACGGGGATGGGACCGAGCTGTGGGTGCTGGAGCGGGCCGGGATCTCGCGGGCGGACATGGTGATCGCGGTCACGGGGGACGACGAGGACAACGTGCTGATCTGCCAGGTGGCCAAGGAGAAGTACATGGTCGAGCAGATCATCGCCCGGGTGAACAACCCCCGGAACAAGCAGTGGTTCGAGCTGCTCGGGATCAGGCCCGTGGTCTCGGCGACGGACCTGATCCTGCGCCTGATCGAGCACGAGGTGCCGAAGTACGGCCTGGTTCACCTGCTCGATCTGCGAGAAGGAGCGCCTGGAGATCATCGAGTTGCTGCTCGGCGATGAGTCGCCGGTTGCCGGCCAGCGGGTGGGGGACCTGCAGCTGCCGGAGGGGAGCCTGCTGATCTCGGTGCTGCGCGGGGGGACCGGCTTCGTACCCGGCCCCGAGACGGTGCTCGAGCCCGGAGACGAGGTGCTCGCGGTGCTCGATCCGGGCGTGGAAGAGGAGCTGAAGACGTACTTCGGACCGGACGGCGGCTAGTGGGCGTCGGACGACACAATGATCGTGGCGGGCGGATGACGGACCGGCGGGTCGACTACCTGCTGATCGGCGGCGGCATGGCGTCGGCCCATTGCGCTGCCGAGCTGCGCCGGCGGGAGTCCGAGGGGTCGATCCTGCTGGTGGGTCGGGAGGCGGATCCGCCGTACGAGCGTCCACCGCTGTCGAAGGAGTACCTGCGAGGGGAGAGCAGTCGAGAGGACGCCTACGTGAACGGGGTGGATTGGTACGAGGCCAACGACGTCGAGCTGCTCACGGGAGCGAGCGTCATGTCGCTGGACCTGGGGGCGCGGACGGCGACGCTTCAGACGAAGGAGCAGGTGGGGTTCAGCAAGGCGGTGGTCGCCACGGGGGCGCGGGTCAACATCCTGCACCACCTGGAGGGGGCGCGGCTGGAGGGAATCCACTACCTGCGCGTGCTCGGAAACTCGGAGGCGATCCGGGAGGAGGCGGAGGGTGCGGAGCACGTGGTGCTGATCGGCGGCAGCTACATCGCCAGCGAGGTGGCGGCGTCGCTGACTGCGAAGGGGACCAAGTGCACGATGGTGATGTTGGAGGACGTGGCGATGTCGCGGGCCTTCGGCGAGGAGGTGGGGCGCTACTTCCACGAGATCCTGGAGTCGCATGGGGTGGAGCTGGTGCCGGGCGATCAGCTGGAGGCGTTTCTGGGGGAAGGGCGGGTGCGGGCGATCCGCACCAAGAGCGGGCGCGAGATCGAGGGCGACGTGGTGGTGGTGGGGGCGGGAGTGCACCCCGACACGATGCTGGCGGAGCGCGCCGGCCTGGCGGTGGAGAACGGGATCGTCTGCGACTCGAAGCTCGAGACGTCGGTCAGCGGGATCTACGCGGCCGGCGATGTGTGCTCGTACGACAGCGCGGTGCATGGCCGGCGGCTGCGGATCGAGCACTGGGACGTGGCGCTCCAGCAGGGCCAGCACGTGGCGAGCGGGCTGCTGGGCGAGGCCGAGCCGTACAGGGTGGTGCCGTACTTCTTCAGCGATCTGGCGGACTGGACCAGCCTCGAGTACGTGGGGCCGGCGGAGAGCTGGGACGAGATCGTCTGGCGGGGCGACCGGGATGCTGGCGAGTTCAGCGTCTGGTATCTCGACGGCGGCAAGGTGGCGGCGGCGCTCAGCGTCGGGCGCTCCGAGGACCTCGCGCACGCGCGGCGGCTGCTGGAGTCGGGCGCCGACGTGTCGGGGCAGAAGGATGCGCTGGCGGACGCAGGCTCGGATCTGGAAACCGTCGGATCCGGCTAGGCTCTACGTCGCATCCCGAATCGTGCGCTGCGGGCGCACGATTCGAACCAAGCACGGTGCCGGGTCGTCTAGCTGGCAGGACGCCGGATTCTGGTTCCGGAAACGAAGGTTCGAATCCTTCCCCGGCAGTTGAGCCGAGCAACGAGTGGACGGTCTTGTAGGCCTGGGACTACACAACCGTCCACTCGATAGCCAGCTGGACGGGGCGGGGGGCG
The DNA here is from genome assembly GCA_963824865.1 of uncultured Actinomycetes bacterium. Taxonomy (GTDB): domain Bacteria; phylum Actinomycetota; class Thermoleophilia; order Solirubrobacterales; family 70-9; genus AC-56. The sequence continues at coordinate 385,482 of CAWGQQ010000004.1, forward strand.
ACCAATTGCTACCTTGCGCCCGGTGTGGGCTGGGCGCGCATACCTCCTGCTGGCGGGCGTCGTTGCGGTGGCGGCGGCCGCGCTCCTGGCTGCCGGCTGCGGCGGTGATGACTCGGCGCCGCCGGAGCCCGTGCCGAGCGCCGGCGACAACCAGAGCCCGGCCCCGCTCGACAAAGCCGCCTTCATCGAGCAGGGCGACGCGATCTGCGGCGAGGCCAACGCGGCGCTGGCGGCCTTCGACACGGGCACCGTGGGAAGCGACCCCGAGCTCCAGGCAACGCAGGAGCTCCAGATCAGGCGCAGCGAGCTGCAATCCCTGGAATCCCTCAGCGCCGCCCGACCAAGAGCGCTCCGTCCTCGAGCGCTTCCTGTCCGCGCTTCAGGGCCAGGTTGACGCCCTGAGCCTCAAGCAGACCGCGCTCGAGCAGGGCGACGACCCCGCCACCGCCGACGCGGATGCAAGCAGCGCCGCAGCCAGCGCTCAGACCGCCGCGCAGGACTACGGCTTCACGGATTGTGCGAACGCCGGCGAGGTTCCGCCGACGTCAGCAACGACGACCGTTCCGACGGTGACCACGCCAACCACCCCAACCACAGTCGCTCCGACCACACCCACGTCGCCGCCGACCGGCGGCACTGGCGGCGCTGATGGGGGCACCGGAGGTGGCACTGGCGGCGGGGGCACCGGAGGTGGGGGCACGGGCGGCGGTGGCACCGGCGGCACAGGCGGCGGCGTCTCTCCCTAGCGCCGCGTCGTCAATGGTTGCGCGATTGCCCTACGCGGCCTGCTCGGCCCAGTCCCCGTAGAGGCGCGAGTACGCTCCGCCCGCCTCGATCAGCTCCTCGTGCGTCCCGGTCTCGACGATCTGTCCCTGCTCCAGCACCACGATCAGCCCCGCCCGCCTGATCGTCGACAGCCGGTGGGCGATGACGATCGCCGTCCGACCGAGCAGCAGCCGTTCCAGCCCGCGCTCGATGGTCCGCTCGGTCCGCACGTCCACGTTCGAGGTCGCCTCGTCGAGGATCAGGATTCGCGGCTCCGCCAGCAGGGCCCGAGCGAAGGCGACCAGCTGCCGCTGGCCGGCCGAGAGATGGACCCCGCGCTCGCCGACCTCGGTGTCGAATCCGGCCGGCAGCCGATCCACGAACGCGTCGGCGCCAACCGCAGCCGCCGCCAAGCGGATCTCCTCCTCGGAGGCGTCGGGGCGACCGAAGGCGATGTTGTCGCGAATCGTGCCCGAGAACAGGAAGCCCTCCTGGGGCACGATCCCGAGCTGGCTGCGGAGCGCTCCTGCGCGCAGATCCCGCAGGTCACGGCCGTCCACCAGAACGCGCCCGCGCTGGGGGTCGTAGAACCGCGCCACGAGCTTCGCCAAGGTCGACTTTCCCGCTCCCGTCTCGCCGACCAGCGCCACCGTCTGTCCCGCGGCGATGCGCAGGTCGATCCCGGCCAGTGCCCAATCCCCGTCGGCGTCCGGCGCGTCGCCACCGCCCGCGTAGGAGAACCAGACGTCGTCGAGTTGCACCTCGCCCCGCAGCGTTGCCGGGTCGACCGCGTGGGGCTTGTCGACCATGTCGGGCCGGGTGTCGAGCAGGTCGAAGATCTTGTCCAGCGCCGCCATGCCCTGCTGGTAGGTCGTATAGAGCTGCGAGATCTGCTGAATCGGGTCGAAGAACAGCTGGAGGTAGCCGATGAAAGCGACCACGACCCCGATCTCGACCTTGCCGTCGATCGCCTGATAGCCGCCGTAGAGGATGATCGCCGCGCTCCCGATCGCCGACAGCAGCTCGACCGCCGGGAAATAGGAGGCGTTGAGGTAAACCGTGCGCATGTTCGCGACGCGGTTCTGTTCGTTCAGCTCCGACATCCGCTCCAGATGCCGGTCCTCGCGACCGAAGCTCCGCACCACCCGTACCCCGGACAGCGTCTCCTGGAGGTACGCGGTGATGTTGGCGATCGTCTCCCGCGTCAGCCGGTAGGCGCCGGCCGAGACGATCCTGAAGATCACGCTGCCGATCGCCAGCAGAGGGAAGGTGAGGAAGGTGACCATCGCCAGCGGCACGTCGAGTGCGAGCAGGATCACGATCACGCCCAGCAGCGTCAGCGTGCTCGAGAACAACGTCACAATGCCGTCGGTCACCAGGCTGTCGAGCGCCTGCACGTCGTTGGTCAGCCGCGAGATCAGCACCCCGGGCCTGTTGCGCGTAAAGAACCCGATCGACATCCCCTGGAGGTGGGTGTAGATCCGTTCGCGCAGGTCCTGCAACGCTCGCTGCCCGACCCAGCCGACCAGATAGGTCTGCGCGTAGGTCGCCGCCCACAGGACCAGGACCGAGGCGAGGAAGACGACGACGATCACGGTCAGCACTCCGGGGTCGTCGGCACGGATGCCGTCGTCGATCGCCTTCCCAGCCAGGTACGGCGGCGCCAGCGCCGCCGCGGTGGCGATCACCAGCGCGACCATCATCAGCGCCACCTGAATCCGGTATGGGCGCAGCAGGCCCAGCAACCAGCGAAGCTTGCGCCCGCGCTGGTCCTCGCCCTTGATCAGGCGCCACAGGTCCCGCAACAGGAGGAGCGTGCCCGCGAACCGCCCGGGTTGGTTCGCCTGGTCCTCGGTGTCCTCGCCGCGGAACTCGGTCGATCCCGCTCAAAGCCGTGCCACCTCCTCGCGCTCCTCCAAGTCGCGCTGCAGGAAGAGCACGTCCTCACAACCGAACTCCGCGATCTCGCCGTACAGCGGGGAGCGGTCGAGCAGCTCGTCGTGCGTGCCGCGATCGACGATCCGGCCGCCGTCCATGACCACGATCTCGTCCGCCAGCGAGATCGTCGACAGCCGGTGGGCGACGACCAGCGTCGTCCTGCCCTTCATCGCCTCCGCGAGGCCGCGCTTGATCTCCGTCTCGGTGGTCGCATCGACCGACGATGTCGCGTCGTCGAGGATCAGGATTCGCGGGTCCGCGAGCAGGGCCCGGGCGATCGCGATCCGCTGTCGCTGTCCGCCTGAGAGCGTCAGCCCGCGCTCGCCGACCCGCGTCTCGTAGCCCTCAGGCAGCCGCTCGATGAACCCGTGCGCCTGGGCACGCCGAGCCGCCTGCTCGATCTCTCCCCGACTCGCGTCGGGACGGGCGTACGCGATGTTCTCGCTCACCGACGCCGAGAACAGGAAGCTGTCGTCGGCGACGAAGGCAATCGCCCGGCGCAGCGAGCCCACGTCCACCGAGCGGACGTCGGCGCCGTCCACCACCACCTCGCCCTCGCTCGGGTCGTAAAGGCGCGCGATCAGCGCCACCAGGCTCGTCTTCCCCGACCCCGTCGGGCCGACCAGGGCGACGGTTCGGCCCGCCTCGATCTCGAGGCTCACGTCCGCGAGCGCCGGCTCAGCGCCGTTGTAGCGCAGGGTGACGCGGTGGAGCTCCACTCGCCCGGGTCCGGCCGGAAGGGGGAGGGCATCCGGGGGGCTGGCGATCCTTGGCTCGCGGTCGAGGATCTCGAACATCCGGTTTCCGGAAGCGACCGCCCGCTGTGCCATCCCGAGCGCCATGCCCAGCATCCGCATCGGCCCCACCAGCATCACCAGGTAGGTGTAGAAGGCGGTGAACTCGCCCAGCGTCATCCCGCCGGCGATCACCTGGCGGCCGCCGATCAGCAGCACGACCGCCAGCCCGAGGCTGGGGATGAACCCGAGCATCGGCGAGTAGAAGGCGCGCAAGCGCGTCGAGTAGACGTTCTGGTCGAACACCCGGGCCACCGAGCGGCGGAACCGCCCCAGCATGTGCTGCTCGCGGGCGAACGCCTTCACGATCCGGATCCCCGAGACGCTCTCCTCCGCCTCGGCTGTGAGCTCGGCGATCCGCTGCTGCACCTCCTGCACAGCCGGGCGGGACAGGCGGTTGAACCGGGCCGCCGCGAGGACGACGAAGGGCACCGGCAGCAGGGCCAGCGCCGCCAGCCAGGGCTTGATCGCGAACATGACGGCCCCCGCCAGCAACAGCGTCAGCGCGTTCTGGGTCAGGAAGATCAGCCCGTAGCCGAGGAAGAAGCGGATCGACTGGAGGTCGACGGTCGCCCTCGACATCAGCTGCCCGGTCTGCTGCGAGTCGAAGAAGCCCAGCTCGAGCGCCTGCAGATGGGAATAGATGCGCTCCCGCAGGTCGAACTCCACCGCCACCGAGACCCTGCCCGCGATCAGCCGCCGGATCACGGTCAACCCGACCCGCAGAGCTCCGGCCCCAACGATCGCCACGGCCAGCGGCAGCACGTCCGGGCGCCGCTGGTCGTTGATCGCGTCGATGGCATCGCCGACCAGCCACGGGATCAGCACCGTCATTCCCATCGCCAGCCAGGCGAAGACCAGCGATCCGACCACCGCGCGGCGGTAGGGGCGCAGGAAACCGAGCAGCCGCCAGAAGGTGGTCACGGCCTCTGACTATACAAAGTGAAGTACGGTGGGCGACGCGCGGCAGCGCCCTGAACCACGCGCTGACGACACGCCGCGAGCGGAGGCGAGCGGGTCAACGAAGGGCCGATCCCAGCGGAGCGCGCCTCAAGCGGCGCCTGCCAGCAGGCCGATTGAAGTGCAGACGCGATGCGCCGGCAGTCGACCATGCGCGCGGCGCTAGGCCGCTTGTGGCGTTCCGAACGCGGCTTCGCCCTGCCCACGGTGCTGATGATCGTCATCGCCACCCTCGGTCTCGTCGGGCGCGACGGTGGTTGCCTCGATCCATGCACAGAGCGGCAGCGTCCGCGACGAGGACTCAAAGGACGCGCTCGCGGCCGCCGACGCCGGCGTCCAGCTCGCCCTCTACCGCCAGAACAAGATCGCGACCTCCAGCGTTCTGCCCTGCGTCGTGCTCGGCTCGGGCAGCGACCTGGTTCCGGGATCGGCGCTTGCCGATGGCTGGTGCCCCGCGTGGACGGGCACGGTGGGCGGCCGGTCCTACACCTACCGCGTCAAACCCTGGACCCTCGTCGGGACCACGCAGACGGGCGTCAAGCGCCAGCTCTCGGTCGTCTCCGTGGGCAGCGCCGACAACGTCAGCCGCAGGGTCGACGTCGTCGCCACGCGCAAAGGACGGCAGCGGCGTCTTCGGCGACTTCAGCGCGGTGGGCATCGATGGCGTGACGATCAACGGCAGCAGCAACATCGGCAACGCGACCACGACGACCAACGCCGCCACCAATGGGGACATCACGACGCTGGGCAGCGGCTACCTCTGTGGCGATGCCAAGCACGGTCTGGGCCAAGGGTTCAGCGGCACCCAGTGCTCGGGTTACGAGGTCTTCGAGGAGGCCCTCGTCGATGCCCCCTGTCGATCCGGGGACCGCGTGGACGCACAACTCCAACGGCCGCTTCTTCGTCCAGGATCCGAAGAAGGGCAACGTGACCTGGGATGCGACAACGCGGACGATGACCATGACCGGCGGCGGGAGAGTCACGCTCGGCGCCAGCGACAGGCCCTACAGCTTCTGCAAGCTCAACATGTCGGGCAACAGCCAGCTGATCGTGGCCCAGGGAGCCGTGGTCACGATCATCTTCCACTCGCCCGAGACCTGCGGGCAGACCGGCGATCCGGTGACGCAGGTGAACATGACCGGCAACACCCAGTTCGTCACCACGAGCGGTAACCCCTACGACCTCCGCATCGTCATGGTGGGCTCGGAGTCCATACCCACGAAGGCCCACTTCACCGGCAACTCCGGCAGCGAGATGACGATTTACGCCCCCCAAACCGACGTCGAGCTCTGGGGGAGCACCACGTATTCCGGGGCGGTGGCCGGCAAGACGCTCACTCTCGGAGGGAACGCAATGTTCCTCAACGACGATCGCGCGGGCCAGTCGCAGCTTCCGATCAGCATCGTCTACCACCGGGACCGGTACGTCGAATGCACGGGGGGCGCGATGCCCACCGAGGTTGGTACCCACCCGGACGACTACTGCTGATTCGCGCCCTCAGCTTTTTGGGCAGCGTGGGGCCACGCGATACTTCAGGCATGCCGCACCCAACCGCCGGCCTCTGCGATTCCTGCGTCCACCAGCGAATCGTCCGCACGACGCGCGGGTCGAGCTTCTCGCTTTGCGAGCGCTCGCGCACCGACCCGGCCTATCCCCGCTACCCGCGCCTGCCGGTCGGCAATTGCCGTGGCCACGAGTCGCCGGAACACCGCTCAAAGCGCTAGCGCGCTCAAGCGCTGGCGCAGAGCCGCGTTGCTTCGACTTTGGCGCCCTACGACTCTGACTCTGGGCTGCCGCCGGACCCGCGTGCCCCGTTGCCGGAGCCCCGCCGAAACGGCCACCGCACCCGCGACCGCTGCCGCGCGACGCCGCAGCTTCCAATCTCTCTGCTGCGCCATGCCCCACATCATCCGGACCTTCTCCTGGGCGTCCTCGAGCTCCTGCTCCATTTGCGCGCGGGACTCGAGCGCGGTGCGCAGCTGGGTCTCCAGGGACTCGGCTCGCTCGTTGGCAGACCGGTAACGATCGCCCTCGACGAGGAGGTCGTGTCGCCGCAGCTCGGCGAGGGGGATCCTGTGATCGCCATCGCGAACGTCCGCTGCCAACTCGCCGCGCCGAATCCGTGCCTGAATCGCATCCGCCGACAGGCCAGTCAGCTCCGCCGCCTGAGCCACGTCAACCGCTGGGGGTTCTGAGACTGCCACGCTCCTCCATGATTACGGCTCGGCCCTGTGCCCCGAGCACAGCCCTGCGCTCTCCAATGTATCGCGTTCCAACGGCGAGCAATCGTCAATCTTCGAACTCCGATTTCGACTAGACTCCATGTTCGTGGGGAGGAGTCGGCGGTCATCTGGCAGCAGCCGCCGCGGTTGCGACGGCGGTTGCCCTTGTGCTTGCCGGCCTCGGCGATGGCTCAGAAGTTCACCAGCGGGGTGACCGCCGGCGAGATCAGCGACGACGCTGCGATCGTCTGGGGTCGCGCCGCCAACCAGGGTTACGTTCAGGCCCAGGTCTCCGTCGACAGCTCCTTCCAGAACGTGGTCAAACGGCGGATCCTGCGGGCGGTCACCGGCAACAACAACACGGTCCAGACCAGGTTCACCGGGCTCCAGCCCAACCGCAACTACTACTACCGCTTCTGCATTTCGGGCGGAAGCGGCTGCAGCTCCGTGGGCAGGTTCCAGACCGCTCCGCCGCCCAACTTCCGCACGCCGATCAGGTTCGCGTTCTCGGGCGACGAGACCGGCTACAAGCAACCCGGGGCTGCCAATCCGTCCTATGGGAACTTCAAGGCCTTCCGGACGATGGTGGCCGAGAACAACCACTTCAACATCGACTTCGGCGACACGATCTACTCCGACCCGGAGGTCGCCGGGTGCGCCCACCGCCCTCCTGGTGGGGCAGAAGTGGGCCTACTATCGGCAGAAGCTCGCGGTCCAGAACATGCAGAGGATCCGCGCCGCGACCGGGCTCTACAACCACTGGGACGACCACGAGTTCATCAACGACTTCTCGATTCCCGAGAACGGGCGGACCCTCTACAACCGGGGGGTGCGGGCGTTCCGCAACTACATGCCGGTCACGTTCAGCAACGAGCGGGGCATCTACCGGAGCTTCCGCTGGGGCAAGAACCTGGAGGTGTTCTTCCTCGACGAGCGCTCGTTCCGGAGCGGCAAGGCATCGGCGAACGGGACCTGTGACAACCCGGAGACGAACGCGCCGGACCTGGCGCCGACGGCGCCGCAGAGCACGCGCAACCTGTTCTCGGCGCTCGTGCCGTCACTCTCCCAGCCCGTCTCGCAGGCCTGCAAGAACAAGATCAACAGTCCCCAACCGGACGTTCCTCGGCAAGCCGCAGTTGGGCCGCTTCCTCAACGCCGTCGAGAACTCGACGGCGACCTGGAAGGTGGTCATGAACGAGCTTCCGATCCAGCAGTTCTACGCGCTTCCCTACGACCGCTGGGAGGGCTACGCGTACGAGCGGCTTCAGCTGCTGAACGCGCTGCAGGCCAGGAACGTCGACCACCTCGTCTTCCTCACCACGGACGTCCACGCCGGCGCTCGCCAACGTGGTTCGAGAGCGGACGCTGTCCGGGGACGTGGCGCCCTCAAATGCGCCCGGCGACCGCACCCGTCAACACCCCGTACCGGGACTTCGTCATCGGCCCGGTGGGGACAAAGCCGTTCTGGGAGGAGATCGACGACGTGACGGGCAACGACGGCAGCGGCCAGCTGATCTCCAACGCGTTCTTCAAGCCGGATCCACCGAAGGGCGTCGGCATGGACTGCGCCCAGGGCGGCGAGAACAGCTACGCCGAAGTGACCGTGACCCAGAACACGCTCAAGGTCGAGTACAAGGACGAGGACGGCAACATCCTGCTCGACTCCGACAACAGCACTCCCTGCGGTCCCTACATCCTCACGAACTGAGTTCGAAGGAGATCCGCTGCCGGGTCCGGGCCCGCTACGGGGGGCGTCCGGCGCGTTCGCGGTGAGCTGCACCCACGAGGCCACGGACGGCACGCCGTTGTTGAGCACGAAGAGCATGTAGTAGCCGGGGGGCGCGACGCTTCGCTTCGGCGGCGCGGCGAGCTCGATGCCACCGGCGTAGGTGCGCTGGGTCTTGAGCGTCACCAGACGCTGCGTCGTGTCGTTGGCGTGTGTCGTCGCGCCGGGCGCGACCAGGACGGCCGACTGGGCCGGAACGCTGGTTCCAGCGCGCACCCGAAACACGTCGCCCCAGCGCAGCTTGCTGGGCGCCGACACGATCGTCGGCCGCGGGCCCTTGAACAGGTAGGGCGGCGAGTAGATCTCCGCGGTGTCCGTGAGCGACGGGCCGCCTTCCGGCCCGGGCGGATGCTTCTGGTCGCCGGCCGACCACACACGCCCGTCCGGCAGCAGGAGCGCCGTCGAGTGATAGCCGCGATCCTCGATCTGGGCCGGCCCCAGGCGCCACGTCTTGGTCACGGGGCTGTACAGCTCGACCTGCCGCTGCCGGCCGTTGAGGGTCAACCGCGTAGGAACGGTCGGCGACGGTGTACCCGATGCCCCCGCCCACGGCGACCATCGAGCGGTTCGGCAGCAGAACGGTGTTCTGGCTGGAGCGGGGGAGCCTCAGGGAGGGGCCGTTCTTCCACCCACCTTCCGTCCACGGGTGCTGCACGTGGAGCGTCGCCGTCGATGCCGTGGCCGGGCGGTTGCCCTCCCCGTCCTTGACGTTCGGGTCGTAGCCGCCGATCTCGGTGACCTGCCAGGAGCCCCATGGGGGGCCGGGATCGAGCACCGCGTTGCCGCCGATTCGGTTCCTGGACAGGCGGGGGTATTCAGTCCAGGTGAAGCCGCCGGTCCGGAGCACGGCGGAGTCGTACCGCCCGGGGCCGGCGAGCAGCACGCTGGAGTCGGGAAGGGTGAAGAGGTGGGGATAAAGAGAGGTCTTGCGCTCGGCGGACGGCTTGAGGCTCAACGAGCCGACCCCGCCGAGCTGCTGGGCGGCCGTGAAGACCTCGAGATCGTGGTTCAGGTGGCCGCCGGGCGCCTCTTCCGTGAATCCGCCGAGAATGGCCGTCCGCCCGTCGGCGAGCTCGACCTGGCCCGGGTACCAGCGGCCGGCGTTCATCCGGGGCTGTTCGGTCCACCTCTTCGTCCAGGGGTTGAAGGTGTAGACCCGGTCCAGCCCCCCGAAGCTCGAATACGCGTCGTCGGTGTACTGGTCCGGCCAGACGAGGTTGCCGCCGGTTACCAGGACCTCCCCGCTGGGGAGCATCGACAGCCCGGAGCAGACGATGGGCGCCGTATCCGTCCCCTGGGGGCCCGGCCCGTCCGGGTCGATGCTGGGCGGCGGAACCTCCGTGAACGCGTCGGTTCCGTAGCCCTTCGCCGGGTCCCAGACGGCCGCGTTGCCGCGGTTGCGGGGCTCGTTCGGGAACGCCGTCCCCCAGAACATCACCTCGCCGGTGGGGAGCATGGCGGCGTGGACGGCGGCGTGGGGGAGCCTGAAGGGAGCACGAGTCCAGCGGCCGACCTCGCTCGCGCTCGGCGCGGCGGCGCTTGCGGTGAGCTCCGCGAACTGTTCGGCCTCGCGCCGGTCCTCTTTCGCGAGCTGCCGCTCCTCGCTCGGCGACAGCCTCTTCCCGCCGGCCTCAGCGGCCCGCGCGCGCGCGTGCTCGGCGGCGTGCTCGGGCCCCAGGAGCATGGCTTCGGCGGTATGAATCTGCGCCTCGGAGACATTCCCTCCGGCCGGCGAGGGCTCGCTCGCCCGCGCGCCTGCCGCCACCGCCGACGCGAGCACGCAGAGCACGATCGGAAACCTGCCGACACCCCATCGGAACTTACGGACACTCCCTCGCAAGCGCCGGTCGATCCTATCGCCGGTCAGCGGGTGACGCAATGGCCAACTCGAGGGCGGCGCATGGTCCAAATCGCGGGAGCCCTTTCGGAGAGGGCGGGTCGAGCGTGGTACGGTGACCCCATGGTCGGTGCCGCATGGACGCGCGGTCGGGGGAGTTCTCGTTTCCGCTAATCCCACGCTTTCTCTACGTGGAGCGTCGCCCGTTCCCGTCGTCCGGAGCCTGGTGGCGGGGCTGCTGTGCGCGCTGGGGGCACTATGGGTCGCGTCGCCGGGGACGGCCGCCGCGGCCTGTCCGCCGATCCAGGACAAGCCCGGCGCGATTCCGCACGTCCATTACGAGGGCATCCAGCATCTGACCTACTGCCAGCGCGTGACGGTGAAGCCGGGGCAGAACATCATCCGGCTCAACGGCGTCGAACCTCTTCCCGCAACAGCCCGGGTACATCACCCGATTCGACCCCGAGCTCGTCTACGTCAACGGCGACGGTCCCTCGCGTGGACGTGGTCCATCTCCACCACGCGGTCTGGGTCGTGAACGGCGGTCCACAGTTCGCGGCCGGGGAGGAGAAGACGATCGTCCAGGCCCCGAGGGGATTCGGCTGGCGGTCGGTCCCCTCTGACAACTGGCTGCTCAACGACATGCTCCACGACCTGGTGGGAAGGTCACAGACCGTGGACATCGTGTGGCGGATCGATTTCGTGCCCGACACGTCTCCGGCAGCCGCATCCATCAAGCGGGTGCGCACCAGGTGGATGGACGTGTCCGGGCCGAGTCCGCGGGTCGGAGTCTCCAGCCCGATCTACCCGGTGTTCGACGCCTTGCGAAGGATGGGCCAGAACGATCGCTACACGTTCCCCGACCAGGCCACCGGCGCCCAGCGCAACTACATTGGCGACTCGCAGACCTGGACCCCCAACCAGCCGGTGACCTTGATCAACACCGCGGGCCACCTCCATCCGGGCGGCCTCAGCACCAGCCTTCGAGTCCGCCGCGGAACCACGGTCAAGGCGTTGTTCCGCTCCAACGCCCGCTACTACGAGCCGGCCGGCGCGGTGTCGTGGGATGTGGCGATGGGGGCCACGCCCCCGGGTTGGCGCGTGAAGCTGCGGGCGGGCGACAGGTTGAGCGTGGCCGCGACCTACGACACGGGGCGGGCGGACTGGTACGAGGTGATGGGGATCATGCCCGTGGCCGTCTACAACGGGACCGACGTCGGCGGCCAAGACGCGTTGAGCAACCAGATCCCTCAGCAGAATGTGCTGACGCACGGGCACCTCGCCGAGAACAGGAATCACGGGGGCGGCCCCATGGGCCTGCCGGACCCGCGGACGCTGCCGGCCGTGGCGCCTGTCGACCCGATCGGAATCGACGAGTATGCGTACGAGCAGGGAGACATGTACGCGCCGGGGAGCGGCAGGTACCCGCCCCGGGTCGCCCGACGGGCTGAGCTTGACGTTCCTGAACCAGGACGCGGAGCAGTCCCAGAACGTCTTCCACACGATCACGGGGTGCAAGGCGCCGTGCAACCGTTCACCGGGAATCGCCTACCCGATCGCCAACGGGCCAAGAAGCCTCGACTCTGGCCAGCTCGGCTTCAACTACGCGGGGTTCGGCGGACCGGCCGTGGGCCGCGACACGTGGGACACTCCAAGGAACCTCAGCGCGGGCACCTACACATACTTCTGCAGGGTCCATCCCTTCATGCGCGGCAGCTTCCGGGTGGTCCCGAACTAGCAATCAGCGGGCAAAAATAATCAGCCGGCAAAAAAATGGGGGGTCTTGTGACGCAGCTATCGAATTCTGAGCCTGGTCGCCGTTTGTGGGCCATGCCGATCATTGCCATGGCGGCACTCGCCGCGGCCACATTGGTCGCGCTGCTGGCGCCGGCGACGTCGCAGGGCGCGGAGCGGGTCAGGGTGATGACCCGCAACGTCTACCTCGGAGCTGATCTGACCCCCGGAACGGACGCAGCCAGTGTCCAGGAGCTGTCCAACGCCGCGGGCCAGATCCTCAACGAGGTCGACCAGAACAGGTTCCCGGTCCGAGCCAGGGGGCTCGCCCAGGAGATTCGCAACCAGAACCCGGATCTGATCGGGCTCCAAGAGGCGGCGCTCTGGCGTGACGCGCCGTGCTCGGACGATCCCTTCGACTTCACCGCGACCCATGTTCGGCCCGGTGGGGACTTCCTCGGGTTGCTCCTCAGCCGGCTCAACCAGGATCGGCCGCGTTATCGCCTCGTGGTCACCCAGCCCGAGTTCGACTTCCAGGTTTGGGCGAACACGGATGGCGACGAAGGCACTGGATCGCCGTTCGGCTGTGAGATTCAAGGGCGGCTGACCATGCGCGACGCCATCCTCGCCCGCACCAACAGCGGAGTCCAGACCTCGAACGTTCGGAGGGGCAATTTCGACACGCTGCTTCAGGTAGAGCCCGCGGGTGTTGACATCGATGTCACGCGCGGGTGGACGAGCGTCAATGCCAAGGTGAGGAACGCGCCGACGTTCCGCTTCGTGAACACGCACCTCGAGGCGTTCGACAGCCAGGCGAGCAACCCCACGAACCAAGACACGAACGTCCCCAGGGGCGGGGTGCGCCGGGCGCAGGCTCAGGAACTGATCGCCACTGGCGGCCCGGCAACCGGCAGCCTGCCGGTTATCCTGCTCGGTGACCTGAACTCCGACGTCACGACCGCGACCAATCTCGGCGACGCGTCCGCCCATCGGTCGCTACGGAACGCGGGCTTCGTGCAGCGGGACACGTACAACCCGCTGAGCTGCTGCCTCGATTCGTCCATCCTCACGGCGGGCGGAGGCGGACACCCCTCGCAGTTCGACCACAAGGTTGATCACGTGATGACCGACGCTCCAGGCCGAGTGAACCTCGTCAGGTCGGACGTGACGGGTCGCTTCCCTGTGAACGGGTTCTGGAGCTCCGACCACGCCGGCATAGCCAGCGCACTGGGCATCGGGTTCTAGACACACGAGGGCGTGTGCAGGCCGGCCGCTTCCGATCGGCGGCCGGCTACGGAGGGGCGTCGAGCGCGTCCGCGGTGAGCTCCACCCATGAGGCGACCGACGGCACGCCGTTGCGAAGAACGAAGAGCATGTAGTAGCCGGGCGGCGCGACAGCCCGGTTGGGTGGCGCGGCCAGGCTGATGCCGCCCGGGTGGGTACGTCTCACCTTGAGCGTGACCACGCGCTGGGTCGAGTCGCTGCCGTGCGTGGTGGTCCCGGGGGCGACCAAGACGCCCGAGTCAGCGGGGTTACGCGGATCAACGAGCACGTTGAAATCCTCGCCCCAGCGCACCTGACTCGGCGCGGAGGTGATCCTCGGCCGCGGGCCCTCGAACAGGTAGGGCGGGGAGTAGATCTCCGCGGTGTCCGTGAGCGGCCAGCGACCATTCGGCCTGAGTGGATGCTTCTCGTCGCCCGCCGACCACACCCGTGCGTCCGGCAGCAGTAGCGCCGTCGAGTGATAGCCGCGGTCCTCGATCCCGGCCGGGCCCAGACGCCACTTCTTGGTGACGGGATCCCACAGCTCGATCTGTCGTTGCTCGCCGTCGGGGTCAACCGCGTAGGCGCCGTCGGCGTCGGTGTCGCCGACGCCTCCACCGACGGCGACCATCGAGCGGTCCGGCAGTAGAACCGTGTTCTGGTAGGAGCGGGGGAGTTTCAGGGATGGGCCGCTTTTCCACCCTTGATCCGGATGCCTCACGTCGATCGTCTCGGTCGAGGCGGTCGCGGGGCGGGTGCCCTGGGCGTTCTCGTAGTTCGGGTAGCCGCCGATCTGGGTCACGCGCCACGAGCCGGCCGGCCCGCCGAGAGGGTCGAGTACCGCGTTGCCACCGGTCCGGCTTCGGGAGGACAGCTGGGAGCGCCTGCCAAGTGAAATCGGTGGTCTTGAGCACCGCGGAGTCGGACCGCCCAGGGCCGGCGAGCAGCACGTTTGAGTTTGGGAGGGTGAAGAGGTGGGGATAGAGGCCGGTCGTGCGCCGGGCGGACGGCGGAAGAGCCAGCGAGCCAACTCCGCCGGGCTGCTGGGCGGGCTTGAAGACCTCTAGATCGCGGTTGAGGATGCCGCCAGGCGGCTCGTCGGTGTATCCGCCGAGAAGCACGGTCCAGCCGTTAGCGAGCTCGACCTGCCCCGGGTACCAGCGGCCGGCGTTCATCTGGGGCTGTTCGGTCCACTCTCTCGTCCACGGGTCGAAGGTGAAGACCCGGTTGAGCCCCGCATAGGTCGTGTACGGGTCGTCGGTGTACTGGCCCGACATGACGAGGTTGCCGCCCGCGACCAGGACCTCGCCGCTGGCGAGCATCGACAGCCCGGAGCAGAAGATCGGGGCGGCATCCGTCTCCTGGGGGCCGGGCCCGTCCGGGTCGATGGGGGGTGGAGGGATCTCGGTGAACGCATCGCTTCCGTAGCCCTTCGATGGATCCCAGAGGGCCGCGTTGCCGCGGTTGCGGGGCTCGTTCGAGAACGACGGCCCCCAGAACATCACCTCGCCGGTGGGCAAGGTGGCGGCGTTTGCCGCGACATGGCGAATCTGGAAGGGAGCGCGCGTCCAGCGGCCGACCTCGCTGGGCGCGCCGGTGCTCTCCGAGAGCGCGGCGAACTGTTCGGCCTCTCGCTGGTCTTCCCTCGCAATCTGCCGCTGCTCGCTCGGCGACAGCGTTTCGCCGGCCTGTGCTCGCTCGCCCGCGTGCTCAGCGGCGTGCTCGGCACCCAGAAGGAGGGTTTCGGTGGCATGAAGCTGCGCCTCGGAGGGGTTCCTTCCTGCAAGCGCAGGATGGCTCGCCCACGCGTCTGCCGGCGCCGCCATCAGAAGTACGCCGAGCAGCAGCGCGAACCTGCGGATCCCTTGTCGCGGTCCGCGTTTTCTGACAGGCCAAATCGCCTGCCCCCGAGTTGCACACCAAGCGAACGTCATTCCGGCTCCCAGCCTTGCTCTGGAAGTCCCCGACGACGCCCACTTGAGTGGCGGCGAATCCTTTCGCAGTCTTTGAGATCGGCCTCGATCCCCCCGGGGCCCTCATGCTGATGCTGACAATGGCGGCGCCTACCCGCAGGGCCTCGGGCTGAAACGGCGCCCGTGTTGCCGCCGCGCGCTTGTGGTAACGGATCTTGGTAGCGGTGCTTCCGCGTCGGAGGGGTCTGTTAGCTTGCGGCGAACGTACTGTTAGCAGGCCATAATGAACTCGCCGAGTTCCCGGTGCCCCAGGCGCCGGGGAGCGGGGGACCCAAGGGGGGCACTGCCCCCAGGGGCGAATCGGACCGTCGTCCGTAGCGCAGCTCTTTCAGCGCGAGCCCGACAGCTAACCCCGTAGGCCCGAGAGAGAGGAGCTGAGGGTGAAAGCTAGGGCGAAGCAGGTGCGTGGGCTGGGCGCGCGAATGCGGGCAGCCGGTGGCGGGCGCTCAACGACGCTGGTCGTCGTCGCGTCGATCACGGCGATCCTCTGCGCGACGGCCGGCGTGGCCTGGGCACAGGACCAAACTGAGCAGAGCTCCGGCGGCGCCGCCACGGCCGCAGCCAGGACCGGCTACCCGTCATTGGGCCGAATCCACTTCGATGGCGACTTCGACGCGAGCTGCCGATTGATGGGCGGTAAGGGCGGCTGGCAACGCAACTTCATCGGATCCGACGGGCCCGGCAGGGGCGCAGTGGAGCGCACCAGGGTCGCCGAGGGCAGGTGCTCGGCCCGGCTGACCAGCATCGGGTCCGACGGCCGCGCGGAGCTGGGCAAGAGCAAGGGCGGCCCCGACCCGCACGTCATCTACGAGGGCCTCTATTTCGTGCCTCGCTCGACCTCGAGCATCGGCAACTTCACCCAGCACAAGCAGGGCGAGCCGGATTCAGACGGTTGCTACAACGGCGGCCTCAAGAACAGGGGAGGCCGGATCCAGCTGGTCACGGTTGGGCGCTGCACCGACCCCCAGCGGCGGGGCCAGCGGCGCTTCGACCTCGGGGTGATGCCGCGCCTCCGCTGGTTCGCGGTCAAGGTCCAGCTGAAGTTCTCCAACAACCCGAGGGTCGGCTTCGCGCGGGCGTGGGTCGACCGCGACGGCCCGGGCCCTGGGGGCTACCGCTTGGCCCTGCGGCGCACCGGGGTTGATGCCGAATCCGGGGACCGCAATGGCGCCCGGGTCGGGTTCCGCACCGGCACCTACCACGCAGGCCGCTCGGGGAACAACACGGTGTTCGTCGACGGCTGGCACATGATGTGCGTCACCCACTGCTAGCGGGAGTTGGGCGTGCGCCGTCAGGGCGAGATACTGCGGGACGATGGCTCCTTGGAGCGCCCGCGCCCGATGACATCAGCCCGAGATGCTGGGGTTCGCCGCAGGCTCAGGGGTGGCGACGAGGTGCTGGTCCGGCCAATCCGCCCGGATGACAAGGAGCGGCTGCTCGGCGCCTTCGAGCGCTCGAGCCGGGAATCGCGCTACCGGCGCTTCTTCTCCCCGACCGCGAGGCTGTCGGCGGCACAGCTGCGGTATCTGACAG
Organism: uncultured Actinomycetes bacterium; assembly: GCA_963824865.1. Taxonomy (GTDB): domain Bacteria; phylum Actinomycetota; class Thermoleophilia; order Solirubrobacterales; family 70-9; genus AC-56. The sequence goes on from CAWGQQ010000004.1 coordinate 402,287, forward strand.
AGATCGATCACCACGGCCACGAGGCGCTCCAGGCCGTCGACCCGCGAACAAACGACGGCGTCGGCGTGGCCCGGTTCGTACGGTCGCCCGACGACTCGACTATCGCGGAGGTCGCGGTCGCGGTGGTGGACGACTGGCAGGGGCGGGGGCTCGCAAGCGCACTGCTGCACGACCTGGCCGCTCGGGCGCGCGAGGAGGGCATCGAGCGCTTCAGCGCCTCGGTTCTGGCGGAGAACGAAGCCATCATGAAGCTGTTCCGCGGGTTCGGCGAGGTACAGGTGACCGGCAGCGATCAGGGAGTCGTCGAGTTGCTGATGGACCTACCCGACGAGGGCATACCCGAGCCCCTCAGCCATGCCGTGCGCGCAGTCGCCAGCGGCGATATCCAGCACAAGGCCAGGCATCCCGCCGGTGGTTGAGCGCCAGGGGCCGCCAGTAACGTAGAGCGGGTGACCACCCCGCCCTCCAGCACGCTGACTCCCGTCGGCGACCAGGACCACGTCATCGGCTCGGATGCGCCTGACCTGACCTTGGTCGAGTACGGGGACTTCGGGTGTCCGTACTGCTTCGCGGCCAGCCTCCCGATGAAGTCCCTGTTGGACCGCTTCGCTTCCCTTCGACTTGTCTGGCGACATCTTCCCCGAGCCCGAGCTGCATCCTGGAGCGGACCTCGCGGCCGAGCTCTCCGAGCTCGCCGCTGTCCACGGAAGGTTCTGGGAGGCGCATTCCCTGCTGCTCGCCGGGCGCGACCGGTTCTCGCACGAGGATCTTCTCTCCGTGGCGCAGCGGCTCGATCTGGACGCGGACGAGGTCGAGCGGCGCTCGCAGAGCGACGGTTTCGCGGGCGGGTCCTGGCAGACATCGCCGGGGGCAGGCGGGCCGGGGCACAGGGCACGCCGACCTTCTTCGTCGATGGCGAACGGCTCGAAGGACACTGGCGCCAGCTCGCCCAGATCGTGCCCGCGAGGCTCGCAAAGGCGGCTCGATTGAACGACCGAACCCAGCCCATCGGAGCAGGAGTCGCGGAGGCCGTCGATCGCGACGGCGCGTTTCCCCGGCTCGACGAGAGCCAGCGGGCCCGGTTGCGCGAGCTCGGTCGCGTTCGCGCCGTCGAGCCTGGCGAGGTGCTCTTCGCCGCCGGCGATGAGAGCAGCGACTTCTTCGTCATCGAGTCGGGGGCGGTGACCATCGTTCAGGGCCTGGGCGCCGAGAACCGCGTCATCGCCGTCCACGGGCCAGCACCGCTTCCTCGGCGAGCTCGAGCCTGCATCACCGGGCAACGGCTCTACCTCTCCGGGATCGTGCGGGACCCGGGAGAGGTGATCCAGGTTCCCCTGGACAAGCTGCGCGAGATCGTCACCGAGGACAAGACATTGAGCGACGTGATCCTCGGCGCATTCATGGCTCGGCGCTCGATCCTGATCGACGTCGGCACGGGCATCAAGCTGATCGGCTCGCGGTTTTCCCCCGACTCCCGGCGCCTGCGCGAGTTCCTGGCTCGAAATCGGATGCCCCATCAGTGGATCGATCTCGAACGGGACGAGGAAGCCGAGGCCCTGCTCGGTGGCCTTGGGGTCGAGCCAGAGGAGACGCCGGTCGTGGTCGCGAGCGATGGGGGGATCCTTCGCAACCCGAGCAATGCCGAGCTCGGGAGCGCGATCGGCCTCGGCTCGTCCGGGGCGTCCCCGCCCCTATGTGACGTGGTCGTGGTCGGAGCCGGCCCGGCCGGTCTCGCCGCTTCCCTCTACGCCGCATCCGAGGGACTGGACGTCCAGTGCGTCGAGGCTCTCGCCTCCGGCGGCCAGGCCGGCACATCGGCCCGGATCGAGAACTACCTCGGCTTTCCGGCCGGGATATCGGGCAGTGAGCTGACTCAGAGGGCCGGAGTCCAGGCGCTCAAGTTCGGCTCCCGGCTGGCCGTGCCCGCGGCGGCCGTCGCGCTGGCCAGCGACGCCCGGGCAGGCACGAGATCAAGCTCTCGAACGGCGACGTCGGCCACGGGCCGCACGGTCGTGATCGCCACCGGAGCGCACTACCGCCGGCTCGACGTGCCGCGGCTGAACGAGTTCGAGGGCGGCGGGGTCTACTACGCGGCCACCCAGCCTGAGGCGCAGCTTTGCAGCGGCGATCCGGTGATGATCGTTGGTGGCGGAAACTCGGCCGGCCAGGCGGCGATGTTCCTCTCCGGCGGCGCCGCGCGCTGCCGGCTTTTGATCCGCGGCGGCGATCTTGCGAAGTCGATGTCGCGCTATCTGGTCAATCAGATCGAACGCAACGACTCGATCGAGGTCTTGAAGCACTCGGAGGTCGTGGAGCTCGGCGGCGATCGCGAGCTGGAGACGGTGACGGTCGCCGACAACCGCTCAGGGGAGCGCACTCGATTGGCGGCACGGGCGCTGTTCGTCTTCATCGGCGCTTCGCCACACACCGAGTGGTTGCAAGATCAGTTAGCCACGGACGAGGCCGGGTTCCTGTTCACCGGCCGCGATCTTCAGGGCGATGATCTGGCTGAGTTCGATGGGGACCACCCCCTGTTCCTGGAGACCAGTCGTCCCGGGATCTTCGCCGTCGGCGACGTTCACTCGGGCTCGGTCAAGCGCGTGGCCTCGGCCGTCGGCGAGGGCTCGATGGCGGTAAGGCTGGTTCACGACAGACTGGCTGCCGGTCAACTCGGTTGATTGGGTTTCTTTGCGCGGGCCTATGCCGCCGCGCCGGCGGTCGCGCCCGCCGCGGCGATCACCAGCTTCGCAGCGGCCTCGGGCTGCGACACCATCGACGCGTGCGACGCCGGTACGTCCTCGATCATCGACCCTGCGCGCTCGGCCATGAACCGCTGCGTCGCCGGAGGGATCGCCTTGTCCTCGGTGCCCAGCAGATACCACGACGGGACTGACTTCCACGCGGGTGGTCCCGACTCCGCGCCGAGTGCTGCGGCGCTCCACGGGCGCAGGGCTGCCGCCATCACGCGCGCCGTGTCGTCGTCAACGTCGCCAGCGAAGACCTCGGGAAACGCGTCCTGGTCCAGGTAGAGATCCACGCCTTCAGAGCCGTCGGAGTTCGTAAACGGCACTTCCCGCAGCGCGGTCGGAACCAGGCTGCCCTCGTTCAGCTCAAGGAGCTGTCCGATGCTTTCCCCTTCGTCCAACGCCCACCCGGCGAGATATACGAGCCCGACGACCTGGTCGTTGCCAGCGGCGGCATTCGTGATCACCGCTCCGCCGTAGGAGTGACCGACGAGGACAATCGGCCCCTCGATCGTCTTCAGCAGGTCAGCCAGGTACTGCGCGTCGCCTTGTAGTCCTCGCAGCGGGTTCGCAAAACCGATTGCGCGGTAGCCCTGGTCGTGCAGGATGCGGATGACGCCATCGAAGCCGGTGGCATCTCCCCAGGCACCGTGGACGAGGACGACCGTCGGCTGGGAGCCGTTGCCGGTGCTGTCCATCTTTCCTCCTTGATTGGAGATGGCCCGCCCGCAGCCAGCCTACATCGCCTCCCCTGGGTTTTGCAAGGGCTGCTTTCCATGCGCAGGGGCGCCTTGCGCAGCGACCAGTCCGCTCCCGCTTCGCGCGAGTTGCGGAAGCCGTCACGGTGCCCTGCCGGGGATGGGAAACCGCGTGGAGCACACGCGACGGCTGTCCCCGGCCCTAGCCGGCGTCGAACTCGTCGGCGAAATCCCAGATCCGGATGTGGTCGGGCTCGAGCCGGACGATGACATCCGCGCCTCGGAGGGCCTCCGCGTCAGCCTCGGCTTCCTCATCGCCGGGGTACCTGGCCGTGATGCGGCGCGCGATTTCGGTGACGCCGTCGTCGATGAACTGTGCCGAGCCTCGGACCTCGACGCCACGCAGCGGCGGTTCGGACTCGGCCACCAAGATCGTCGCTCTGGGGTCGCGCCGCAGATGCCGAGCCTTCACATTCTGCGTCTCGATCACCACGTTGAATGCGCCCTCGCGCCATTCGTGGTAGACGGGAGAGAGCAAAACGGTTCCGTCGACCCTGAGGGTGGCCAACACCGCCACCCGCGGCTCGTCGAGGAAGGTGCCCAAGTCCTCAACGGACAGGTTCGTCCGCATGGGCCCAGCGTATCGGCTCTGCACGTTGTCCACGCAACGCGGCCTCCGAGCCCGCCGTACGCTTGCTGAACGCGAGTCTGGAGTACTTCGGCGTAGTTGACTGCGCGCTTTAGCGCCGGCGTGGATGCTGCCAGGGGGACCCAGGCTCGTGAACCTGCCACGAGCCGCGCATCCCCAGGTGGCAGATGCCGGAGGCAGGACTCGAACCTGCGACACGCGGATTATGATCGGTGACGAGGGAGAGGATCTGGCTTATCCAAGCGGTTCTCAGGTCCCGCCAGGTGCTCCCGGTCACGCACGAAGTCCCGAGTTCGGTGCACGGTCGGGTGCACGGAGGCGGCGGAAGCGGAAGCGGCGGTGGAGGTAGAGCCCGCCCGTTTCGCGACCCGCCTTGCGGGCCAATACCGAGTCTCATGTGAGAGCTGAGATCGGTCCGAGCGGGTTCAGTCAACGAGGTATGTCTCGTAGATCACGCCCGAGGGCTGGCGGCCGCCGACGCTGACGAAGACGCCTTTGTTCAACCAATCGAGCTCGGGCGCGGCGGTCTCGATCCGGGTTGAGGTACGGAAGGTGTACTCGGAGGCGTCCACGGACTCACCGTCTGCGATTCGCTCGAGAACTTCCGGGCTGCCGTGTCGCACACCTCGCGACTGGACGTAGAGCCGCTCGCCGCCATCCGTCTCCAGCGTGTAGCGGATGTCCGCCAGTGCAGTGCCATCCGGCAGGGTGATCTGCCAATCCGCGCTTGCGCCCGGGAGCAGCTTCCCGTTGATCTCGGGGCCGGTGAACGTCCCGCCGGTCTGGGGGACGATGCGCCGGTGGCCCTGGGCGACAGCGCCGAAATCGAGTGGCTCGCCCAGGGTGGCCTCCAGGCGGTAGACCAGCGTCAGGCGAGGGTCGGGAAGCCGGATGCTCATCGCTCAGCGGCAGCCAGACGGCCGACTGTCCGCGTCCCCGGGTCGTTGGGATGGGGCTCCAGCGAGGTGACCGTGACGTGCATCCATTCGTAGAGCGGCAGAGCTCTGAGCAGGGCCTCGAGCTCGGCTTCGCCGTTGGCGCGGTACAACCCGAGGATCGCTGCTCTCACCACCTGCGACGCGCCGCTTCCAGACCCGGACGAGATGGCCCGTCGTCCACCAGCCGCGCCGCGGCCGATGCCTCAGCCCGCTCGCGATCCTTGACCTCAGGCTCCGGTGTTCCGTCGGGAACATTCACCTGAAAGTCGACGAGGAACTCCATGATGCGGCTCCTTCCGCGGTTGTCTCAGGTCGCTGTCGCCTCTGCGCCGGTCATTTCCAGGAACTGACGCTCGATCTGTGGGTAGAGCGTGCCCTGGTCGTCGCTCAGCCCGGCCTTGACCGCGCGACTGTAGTCATCGGCGACAGCCTCTGGCTCATCGGCCTCCAGCGCGTCGAGCGCGGACGTTGCCACGGTCGCCGGGGGGATCTTCTCGAGGTCGAACGCGGCGGCCATGTCCGTGTCGACGGGGCCGGCGTGGACGCCGACCACCTGGGTGCCCTGGCGCCGCAGCTCGATGCGTGCCGCGTTCGTGAAGCTCCACGCCGCGGCCTTCGATGCCGAGTAGGTCGATGATCAGCGGCGTCGCGACCCACGAGAAGACGGAGAGCATGTTGACGAATGCGCCCCCGCCGTTGCGCTCCAGCACCGGCGCGAACGCCTGCGTCATCGAGACCAGGCTGAGGTAGTTGGTCTCGAGCTCCACCCGCGCGACGTCGAGCGAGGCGCTCAGCGGGATGCTGACGTTGAGGACTCCGGCGTTGTTGACGACCACCTGGACGTCGTCGAGCTCGCGTGCGACCGCCGCGACGCGATCGGGGTCGGTGACGTCGAGTTGGATGGGGACGAGGCGGGGGTCGGTGACGGTGGACACGTCGCGAACCGCGGCGTAGACCTTTGCGGCGCCGCGGTCCAGCAGCTCGTCCGCGAACGCCTTGCCGATCCCGCGGTTGGCGCCCGTGACGAGGACTGTGCTGTCTTGGATCTTCATTGCTGCTTCCTTTCACTTTTGTGTTGTTCGGGCTGGGCTACGGTTCGTCGGCGAGGGCCACGCGTCCGTCGATCGGGACGGTGGCCCCGGTGGGCGGTGAGTCGGATGCCGGGCGGCGTATCCCGAGGATCGCCAGCGACGCGAGCGCACTGGCTGCCGCGAAAGCGCTGATCACGATCCAGGAGCGGTCGAACGCGTCGAGAACGGCGTGCGGTGCACTCGGCGTTCCGAGCACCGCGACGAGGACCGCCACGCCGATCGCCAGGCCGACCTGACGGAGCATGTTGACCACTGCCGAGCCGGTCGCGAAGTTCTCCGGGGGAAGCTCCGAAGTGGCGCTCGACATCATCGTTGGCAGCGTCAGGCCGACGCCGACACCGACGATCAAAAGGCCGGGGAACAGGTCGGCGAAGTAGTCCGCTTCCAGTCCGGCGAACAGGGCGCACCACACGGCACCGACGGCGAAGAGGCTCGAGCCGATGGCAATCACGACACCCGAGCCGAATCGGACGATCAAGCGTTCGGCGAGCAGCAGCGCGGTCGGCAGGACCAGGAACGGGCCGGGCGCGATCGCGAGTCCAGTCTGTAGCGCCGACCAGTGCCAGACGTCCTGAAACCAGAGCACGAGCGAGAGCAGGAACGCACCGAACGCGACCGAGTACACGGTCGCCACGACCGACGCGCCCGTGAATGAGCGGCGCCTGAACAGGTCACGGTCGAGCAGCGGGTTCCTGGCCCGCAGGCAGTGAAGGACGAACGAGCCGATGACGGCGACGGACCCGACGAGCACACCGATCGTCTGTGTCGAGCCCCAGCCCCAGTCTTCGCCCTTGACGAGACCGAGCGTCAGGAGGGCGACGCCGGCGGTGACGAGGGCGGCGCCGAGCGCGTTGGGGTAAGGGATGCGCTCGCCGCGGACGTGCGGCAGCCGCATCCAGCCGAACACGAGCACCGCGAGTCCAAAGGGGATGTTGACGACGAAGACCCAGCGCCAGCTGATCGCGACGAGCAGCCCACCGACGACGGGTCCGAGGGCGGCCATCATGCCGCTGATCGCCGTCCATGCGCGGACGTTGTTGTCGCGCTCCTTGCCCGAGCTCGTCGCCAGGACCATGCTCAGCGAGGTGGGCGTCATCAGCGCCGCACCGGCCGCCTGCACGATGCGGAAGACGACCAACGCAAGCGTGTCGTTCGCCACAGCGCAGAGCGCCGAGGCCACGGTGAACACGGCGACGCCGAGCAGGAAGCCGTACTCGCGCGGGAAGCGGTCCGCCAGGCGTCCGAAGACGACGAGCAGGGCCGCGAAGACGATCGCATAGGCGTTCAGAACCCACGAGAGATCGCCCAGCCCGGTCGACCCGAAGTCCTGCGCGATGTTCGGCAGCGCGACATTGACTATGAACAGATCCAGCGTTGCGAGAGAGAAGCCAGCCGAGACGATCAACAGGACAAGCCGCCCCGAGGCATCGCGACGACGTCTCAGGGGCTGACTAAAGGGGGCCATAGTCAGACACCGAAGGGACATGAGACTTCCTTCCGGTCATTGGGGATTGAGTGACAAGCGTCGGAGGAATGGCGTGGTCATGAGCCCTCCTCGAGCGCCGGCTCGAGTGGGTGCGACAGCGACCCGTCGGCCGATTCGGGCGGCGGCGCGGGATGTGCTGGGAGCAACAGCAGGGTCGCGGTCGCGCCTACGGCGCTGACGCCGGCGGCGACGAGCAAGGCGGCGCTGAAGCCGTCGAAGAACGCCGAGGACGCTGCGGCGTGAACGGTGTTCGCGAGTGCGGGGTCGCCGCTGACACTGATGCGGTTGGCGAGCTCGAGCGCGCCGCCGGCGGAGCCGTGGGCTGTGTGCGCAAGCCCCGGAGCCAGGTCCGCGGGAAGCCTGTCGGTCAGTCGGCTGTTGTAGAGAGAGGCGTAGACGCTGCCGAGCACGGCGACGCCGAGGGTGCTACCGAGCAGGCGGGTGGCGTCGTTGACAGCGGAGCCGATGCCGGCCTTGGCCTTCGGTACGACCCCCATGATCGCCTCGGTCGCCGGGTGCGCTGACGAGTCCCACGCCGCTGCCGCCGAGCACCATCTGGCCGGCTAGCTCGAGGTAGCTGGTGCCTGCGGTTGCGGTGGAGACCCAGGCGAAGAAGCCGGCGAAAGAGAACAAGCCGACGGTGACGACCTGCTTGGTGCCGAAGCGCACGGCGAGCTTGGTGCCGAGCACCGACATCACCCCCACGGCGATCGCGACCGGCAGCAGGTGGACACCCGTAGAGAGCGGTCCGTAGCCCTTGAAGAACTGGAAGTACTGGGTGATCAGGAGGCTGAAGCCGGAGAGCGCGAAGAAGGCGACGGTGACGGAGCCGCTGGCGGCGGTGAAGCGAAGGTCGCGGAACAGGCCGAGATCGAGCATCGGCTCCGACGTGGTGCGCTCGCGGACGATGAAGGCGGCGAACAGCCCCGCTGCAAGTGCGAAGCCCGCGAGGCTGCGGCCGCTGCTCCAGCCGTAGTTGGGGGCCTCGATCAGCGTGTAGGTCAGCAGCGCCATCGCCGCGCTCGAGAGCACCAGTCCCGGGCCGTCGGTCCTGTTCGCGCTCGGATCGCGCGAGGTCGGCACGCTCCAGGCGACGAGCGCGGCGCCGACAGGGGCGACGGGTGCCATCGCGAAGAAGATGCTCGTCCAGCTGAACTGCTCGAGCAGCCAGCCCCCGACGATCGGGCCGAGCGCGATCGCGATGCCCGCCGTCGCGCCCCAGAGGCCGATCGCGCGGGCGCGCTCGCCCCGCTCGGTGAACACGTTCGAGATCAGCGAGAGGGTGGCGGGGAAGATCATCGCGGCGCCGAGGCCCATGAAGCAGCGGGCGACGATCAGCTGGCCGGCGGTCGTGGTCAGACCGCCGGCAACGCTTGCGACTCCGAACACGCCCAGGCCGGCGAGCAGAAATCCCTTGCGGCCGAGGCGGTCGCCGAGGCTGCCGCTGGCCAGCAGCAGCGCCGCGAACACCAGGCTGTAGGCGTCGACGACCCACTGCAGCTGCGAGTTCGACGCGTGAAGCTCGCGAGTCGAGGGTCGGGAGCGCGATGTTGACGATCGTGATGTCGAGGTTGATCACGAACGCTGCCAGCAGCAGCGAGACGAGAATCAGGGGGCGGCGTTGCATGATCTTCGAGTCCTCCAGTCAGTTGCGTCAAAAAACGGTCGGCGGAGGAACGTAGCATGCTCCGTTGCATGATGCAACTATCTTTTGTTAAGCTGACGTCATGCTGAAACGCGATTACGAAGGTCAGAACTGCTCGATCGCGCGCGCGCTGGAAGTCGTCGGTGAGCGCTGGACGCTGCTGATCGTGCGCGACGCCTTCCTTGGACTGCGCCGCTTCGAACAGTTCCAGGAGAGCCTCGGGATCGCGCGCAACGTCCTCACCGAGCGGCTCAACCGGCTGGTCGAGGAAGGGATCCTCGAGCGGGTCCGCTACAGCGAGCGGCCCGAGCGCTTCGAGTACCGGCTCACCCAGAAGGGCCGCGACCTCCAGATCGCACTCACGGGTCTGGTGCAGTGGGGCGACAAGTATCTGAGCGAAAAGCCGCCACGGATCACTCGCCGCAAGTCGGACAAGAGGCCGGTCGTCGCCGCGTTCGTGCCCAAGGGCGCGGAGGTCCTACGCGCTGACGAGATCGAGATTGTCGACGGTCCAGGGCTGAAGGCGGGCTGACGACGTGTTCGACGTGAATGACGGCGGGAAACGGAGCCAAAGATGACTGCTCGAAACGGCAGCGCCGTGTGGCGTGGAGATCTCGAGAGCGGTTCGGGAACCGTCACGGTCGGCGACGGTGTCTTCGAAGGCGCCTACTCCTTTCAGTCGCGGTTCGCTGAGGGTGAGGGGACTAATCCGGAGCAGCTGATCGCGGCAGCGCACGCCGGCTGCTTCACGATGGCCCTCTCGAGCATTCTCAGCGCCGCCGGGCACGCGCCTGAATCGGTTCGCACGAACGCGCGCGTCCAGCTGCGCAACGTCGACGGCGCGCCAACGCTGACGCGCATCGACCTGGATACCGAAGGGCACGTCGCGGGCGTCGGTGAACAGCAGTTCCAACGCTACGCAGACGAGGCCAAGGCGACCTGCCCCGTGTCGCGCGCCCTGGCCGGGATCCCCGAGATCGTCCTGACGGCCAAGCTGGTCTAGGTCGCATCGGAAGGAGAACAGGATCAAATGACTGATGCTTTTGTGCTTGGTGGCGTACGGACGCCGGTGGGCCGCTACGGCGGCTCGCTGTCGCATATCCGCGTCGACGACCTGCTCGGCCAGACGATGGCCTGGGCCTGCGAGCGGGTCGGCGTCCCTCTCGACCGGATCGAGGACATCGCCGCAGGGTGCGTCAACCCGGCCCACGAAGGGATGGGGGATATCGCCCGCTGGGCGGCGCTGGCGGCGGGCTTTCCGGACTCGGTTCCCGCGGCGACGGTCAACCGCTTCTGTGCCTCCTCGCTAACCAGCGCGATCCAGCTTTCGCACGCAATCCGCAGCGACGAGCTCTCGGTCGGCCTCGCGGCCGGGGTGGAGTCGATGTCTCGATCGGGTTGGGCGTTCATGAAGGGCGAGGCCCCGTTCATGCCCCGCGGGCCGATCTTCATGCTCGACACGATGTGGACCGGGGCAGGCGGGCCGCCCAACCCGACGCTGCTGGCCCGCGACGCCTACATCGAGATGATGCAGACGGCGCAGAACGTCGCCGACCGCTATGAGCTCACGCGCGAGGAGATCGACGCCTTCGCGCTGCGCTCGCACCAGCACGCGGCCGCCGCCCGCGACTCGGGCCGACTCGCGAAGGAGATCCATCCGGTCGAGATCCCGGCGACGCGAAAGGAGCCGGCCCGCGTCTTCGAGCACGACGAGTCGATTCGCGAGGACACGAGCGCCGAGAAGCTCGCGGCGCTGCCTCCGCAGCCGAACACGACCCAAATGACGGCCGGCAACTCCTCGCCGCTCAACGACGGCGCGAGCGCGGTCGTTCTGGCCAGCTCCGAAGCGGCCGAGGAACTGGGCACCGAGCCGCTGGCGCGGGTCGTCTCCTCCGCCACCCACGCACTCGATCCGCGGGTGATGGGGATCGCACCGGCCTTCGCGATCCCGAAGGCGCTCGAGCGGGCTGGCCTTGCTCCGACAGACATCGACGTCTGGGAGGTTCACGAGGCCTACGCCTCGGTCGCCGTCGCGATCCTGCGCGAGCTGCCGAACCAGCTCGACGGCTTCGAGGTCCCCGATGAGCGCCTCAACCCGAACGGCGGTGCGGTCGCGATCGGGCATCCGTTCGGCTCCTCCGGCACCCGCTACGTGCTCACGCTCTCGACCGAGCTGCGCGAGCGCGGGGCCCGCTATGGCGTCCTCGGCGTCTGCGTTGGATCGGGCCAGGGAGTCGCGCTCGTTCTCGAGAACCCGTCGGCCTGACAGCGGCCTGATGATCGATCGCCTCTGAGAGGAAGCGGAGGGGTTCGAACCCACGAGGCGCCAAAAGACGCCCAGGGACGATCCCGATCCCGTCGATCGCGATCGCGGAGCGCGTGGGCTGGTTGTTGACTGAGACCGTGCGTCGGTGCGGCAAGAATCCGCGTGTTGGCTGGCGCTCCCGTACGCACGGATTTCGCCGCCTCCGACACGCGGACTTTTGCGGCGGTACCCAGTATCTGCGTGTTTGGTGATGGCGAAGATGCTCGATTTGCAGGTACTTAATGCC
>CAWGQQ010000005.1:0-262887 GCA_963824865.1 uncultured Actinomycetes bacterium
CCGCGGGGGCGAAAACGCTGAGCCCCAGCCACTGCTGCATGGCCCGCGCGATCGTCCGGTCGCCGTCGAGCCGCACCCGGCCGGCGTCGATTCCTCCGCGACGCGGGTCAGCCCCATCCAGATCGCCGTCATGCTCCTGAGCGGAGGTCGTCACCAGCAGGTCGATCTCGTAAGCCCGGATCGAATCGGCACAGGTCGACCTTGCCGGGCTCCACGAGCAGCCACCAGGTCCGCGTCGCGGCTTCGTATCTCGGGGTACAGGAACTGTATGCGTGCAGCGGCGCGGCGGCAGCGGCTGGGGTTGAGGTTGCGCCGCATGTCCCACATCAGCAGCGCACGGATCGAGGTTTCGGAGCGACAGCTGCGATTCGACCCAGCGCTGGCCCCAGAACCCCATGCCCATCACGATCGGCCGAGTTCCTCGCCGGCTTCGGTAAGGCGGGTATTCGTCGACGCCCGCGGCCGTCGCGGCTGCGCACGATCCGCCGGCCCTCGAGTTCCTTCAGCCGTTTCGACAGCAGCGCAGGCGACATCCGCGGAACCCCGCGGCGCAGCTCGTTGAAGCGCGTCGTGCCCGACGATGAGCTCTCGCAGGACCACCAGGTCGTCCAGCGCGAGCACAGGATTCCGACGCCATCGCCACCGGACAGAACTGTCCGTAGCCTCCGTGGTCGGTCATTGCACGCCCCCCTTTCCGTGGCGGAAGGATACCCCGGATCGGGTCGCGGGAAACGCGCAGTACAGTTCGTGGAACTGGATCAGCAGCCGGGCGCTGGCGATGTTCGCACGTATAGGCTTTCACGGAGGATTAGGACCATGACCGTGCAACGGATTCGACGCGGCACCGGAGGAAGTCGTCCCCGCCGGCCTGCGCCATCGCCGAGCGGCTCGCCGACGTCTGGCCGCCGACGCCGCCGAGGCGGACGCCGAGGACCGCTTCGTCGCGGCGAACTACGCCCTCCTGCGCGAGGCCGGCCTCGTCGAGGCCGGGGTGCCGCGCGAGCTCGGCGGCGGCGGCGCCGAGGTGCGCGAGCTCGCCGACATGCTGCGCGTCCTGGCGCGCGCCTGCGGCTCGACCGCGCTCGCCTTCTCGATGCACACCCACCAGGTCGCCGTCCCGGCCTGGCGCTGGCGCCACCGGCAGGTGGCGGCGGTCGAGCCGCTGCTGCGCCGGATCGCGGCCGAGCGGATCATCCTGCTCTCCAGCGGCGGCTCGGACTGGATCGGCGGCTCGGGCAGCGCCCGCCGGGTCGAGGGCGGCTACCGCATCACCGCGCGCAAGGTCTTCACCTCCGGCGCGCCGGCGGGCGACCTCCTGATGACCGGCGCCATCCTCGAGGAGGACGGCGAGCGCTCGGTGCTGCATTTCGGCGCGCCGATGAAGGCGGCGGAGGTGCGGATCGAGGAGACCTGGCGCACCCTCGGCATGCGCGCCACCGGCTCGCACGACGTGGTGATCGAGGACCTCTTCGTGCCGGACGCCGCCGTCGCGCTCAAGCGCAAGGCCGGCGAGTGGCACCCGCTCTTCCAGGTGATCGCCACCGTCGCCTTCCCGCTGATCTACGCCGTCTATCTCGGGGTCGCCGAGAGCGCGCGCGAGATCGCGGTCGACCTCGCGCGCCGCAAGCCGCCCGGCCCGCACGCGCTCAACCTCGCCGGCCGCATGGACACCGCGCTCCGGGCCGCCCAGCTCGCCCACGGCGCGATGGTCGCGGCGGGAGCGCAACGACCCCTCCGCCGAGAGCGTCAACGAGGTGATGATCGGCCGGTCGCTGTCGCCGAGCACGCGATCCGGCGGTCGAGCTCGCCATGGAGCTCGCCGGCGGCGCCGGCTTCTACCGCTCCGCCGGGCTCGAGCGCCGTTTTCGCGACATCCAGGGCGCCCGCTACCACCCGCTGCAGCAGGGCCCGCAGGCCGCGTATGCCGGCGCCATGGCCCTCGGCCAGCCGGTGGCGACGGTCTTCTAGCGGTCAGGACCTGTCTGAGGCGGGCGCCCAAGGCAACCCGCGACGGCGCGGCCCGATCGCGCGCGCCGTCTGAGTGGGTCAAGCCTGGCGTCCCCGTCACACGCGGCCTCAGGCGCGCCGAGCGGGCAAAGTCGAGATGGACTAGCAGAGGCCACGCAGGGCCGCGAATGCGCCCCCGCGGATTTTAACTATGATGAATCCCTTTGATATCATATCGATACCAGAACTTGCACGCGTGCAACGCGCCGTTGCACACCTCCTGGCAGCGATCACGCCGCGTCGGGCTTCAGCACGCCGCGGGCGATCTGGTTGGCCTCGATTGACTCGAACAGCGCCTTGAAGTTGCCTTCGCCGAAGCCGTCGTCGCCCTTTCGCTGGATGAATTCGAAGAAGATCGGGCCGATGACGGTCTTCGAGAAGATTTGCAGCAGTATTTTCGTCTCGCCGCCGTCGACGACGCCTTCGCCGTCGATCAGGATGCCGTGCTTTTGTTCAGCCGGTCGACCGGCTCCTGTGGCCCTTCACCCGGTCGTGACTCAGCTCGTAGTACGCCGCGGGAGGCGCCGGCATGAACTTTAGGCCTCGCTCGGCGATGGCGTCGGTCGCCGCATAGATGTCCTTCGCGCCGACGGCGATGTGCTGGATGCCCTCGCCGTTGTAGCGCTTCAGGTACTCGACGATCTGGCCGGTCTCGCCTCGGTCCTCGTTGATCGGGATGCGGACTCGGCGGCACGGTGAGGTTAGCGCGCGCGGGGAATGGAGCCCGGTGAACTTGCCGGCGATGTCGAAGAAGCGGATCTGGGCGGAAGTTGAAGATGTCGCCGTAGAAGTCGAACCAGGCGTCCATGTTGCCCTTGTGGACGTTGTGGGTCAGGTGGTCGAGGTAGTAGAAGCCGACGCCCTTCCGGGATGCGCGGTGGCGATCCAGTCGAACTCCGTTGTAGGGCGATTCCTCCTAGTAGTGCCGTCGACGAAGTAGATCAGCCAGCCGCCGATGCCGACGCGGAAAGGCCGCCGCTCCTGGTAACAGTGACGGCCTCCGTCCTAGTGAGGTACTAGGCCCGGTCGCCCCTTAGACAAAAACCGGCCCCTACGAGAAGGACGACGTATAGTCAGGCTCGCGGGTCTGCAGCGCGTCAGACGAACAGTCTTCGACATAAGCGAGGAGGCGACGATGGAGTTGTGGTCTTTGCAGACGCTGGTGTTTACGTTGGTCGTCATTCTTTTCTTGCTCGCGTTCCGACCGTCGTTGCGGGCGTTCTGCGGGGCGACCAATACATGCTTGTTGATCGGGAGGCGACGATGACGGTCACCGTGCGCAGCGGTAGCGAGAGAGTCGCCAACTTCACCTCGGAGGTTGAGCCTGGCGATATCAGCGCCGTGGCCGCAATCCTTGACCGTCGAAAAAACCCTGCGACAGGACTGCACCGCATACGCTTTTGGCATGTCCTGGCTGTGGTGGCGCTGGTCGGGTCGATTGTTGTCCTCATCGTCACCATGGCGACGCCGACCACCAGGGCGCGTGGGCGACCATCGGCGCGGTCATCGGTGTGCTGCTCAAGCCAGCGATCCCAGAATGAGCTTGGCGGGACGGCCCGGTTCGTCCCCTAGCTGTCGGGAACCGTGGGGGGGTCCGGCCTGGCCTGGCCGTCGTCGGAGGCCGTCGTGTTCAGGGCCGCAATGGCGTCCTCACCGGCAGCGATCACGACCTCGCGGTTGTGGCTCGAACGCTCGGCAATGAGCACGGCCTCGACCGCCTTGCGGTCGTCGGCCTTCAGCCCGGCGATGATCGCCGACTTGTTCCTTGACGGTCGGCTTCGGCTCGTCCGGGGCCTCCGCTTCGAGCCAGAAACCGTTATGCGCGTTGAACTGATTTAGGAGGCGATGTCAGCCGAGGACGATGCGTAAGTCTCGACTCCAGTTGGACGGGGAAGCTAGGCGGCCTACGCCAGCCGGTTGCCACAGCCCGACCCCATGGGCAGGCTGGCGCCGGCCAGCTGATGGCCAGCGCGGGATCGCATACCCCAAAATGACTGATGGCAGAGGCTACGCGTCGAACGGATGGCCGCAGTAGCGGCATTTTCGCGCCGCGGCTTTCACCTCTTCGGCACACTCGGGGCAAGTTTTCGTTTCCGCAGCCGCAGCGTCTCTTCCTCCAGCTGGCCCTCCAGCTCGTCAATCTGGGCCACGACAGGGGCTTTGATGTCGTCCTTGATTTGCTCGAACTCCCCGTCAAACGCCTGTTGCGCTTCCTCGTGTTGCTGCTCGGTCAGGCTCTGTCCCAAGCGATCAACCTCTTCTTTGTAGCGGTCGAACTCGGGCTGAACCTTCTCCCTCCACGGTTTAAGCCAGTCGTCGAACGCAAACACACCAGCGAGGCGCGGATCATCGCTGTTTCCGGAGGCGTCTTCCAAGATGCGGGTGGCCTCGTCCACCCACTCCTGGACCTGGCTGAACTGGTGTCCCATCACGTTTGTGATCAGGGCCAGGTCGAGGAGGCGGCGGCCCGGATCGGCCGGCGACGCCAACTTTTCCGCCAATCTGTCGTGATGTCGCTGCCAAGCCTCGAATAGGGCAGTCCCGGCTGGGTGGCCACGGATGGCATCCGCCTGCACGGTTGTTGCCTCCCTCGCTTCGCCGCTGGCTGCGCCTAGGCTCGGCTCAACGAGCGTCCCGCCCTTCTCCAGATTGCAGCGGTCGCAGAGCAGCTGGAGGTTTTGCTCGGAATTACTACCGCCCATGGCCAAGGGAACGATGTGATCGAACTGCAACAGCTGCGTGCTGCCGCAGTTCGCACACTTTCCGCTGTACCGCTCCCAGACCCGCAACTTGATGTCCCTTGATATGCCTCCCCGCGGCGTGACGTTCGTCTCCATCGCTCCCTGCACCATGCGGCTGCGTGCGCCCTCAAGCCGGCGCTCACTTTTCTGGTCGCGTTCGAAGACCAACGCCCTGACATCCTCGGAGGCAAGTCCTTCGTCTTCCGAGTAAAAGCGGTCCTGAAACCACCACCAGTGGCGTCGGCCGTCTTGCATCAGGGGCACCGGGGCGGAACGCTGTAGCTGGGCCGCCTGCTCAAACGCCTTGCGAGCGAGCGTGACCTGCCTGCCGGATGCGACGAACAACCAGGTCAACCCGAACAGCTGCTTGCGGAAACCGGCCTTCTTGTCCTCGCGGAGCACGCGGAAAGGCTAACGCTCGTTGCCGGGGGAGCGCCAGGCGCAAACGGCCGCCACAGCCGCCGCCGCGACGGCCCGTCCAGCCCCGCCTTCACACCAGGTGTGCGACCGGGGTCGGCGGCGGCGAGGGAGAGCGCTTCTGGGGACGGGGCGAGCGGGTTCGGGGAGGGATTGACAGAGCCAGAGCGAGTCCGGGAGCGGTGGCTTGGGCGCCATACAAAACGGGGGCAGGTCCGACTAGGTAGTGATGGGCAACAGGAGCGGAGGCGATGAGGGGATGCGGAGCGGAACGGCTGGGCGGTTGCTGACGGCGGACGAGGTGGCGGGCAGGCTCAAGGTGCCTCGGTCGTGGGTCTATCGAGCGGCTCGGGAGGGGGATCTTCCCTCCGTTCGCTGCGGGCGGTACCGTCGCTTCGATGAGGGCGACGTCGAGCGATGGATCGCGAGGCAGAAGGACTCGTCCGCGCCGGGCGAGACACGCGACGGGACGAGGAACGGCAGCCCATCCCTCGGTGCCCCGTTGTAGGCGATGAGCAAGCCAGCTGGGCCAAGCGGATTCGTACGCGTCTTGGAGCGCGCCGGCGGCCCGGTGTTCTACGCGCAGATCCGCACCGCCGACGGGAGGAGGCTGCAGCGGCGTCTCGGGCGCGCCTGGCTGAAGCGCAGCCGGCCGGCTGCCGGATACATCACCCGCGCCCAGGCCGAGCTCCAGCTCGCCGAGATCCTCGCCGGCCGCAATCCCGAGACGTCGCGGTCGAGCCGCAGCCCGGGCGACGACGTCACCTTCGGCCAGGCCTGTCGCGAGTGGATGCGCTACGTCGAGTTCGATCGCAAGCGGCGGCCGTCGACGATCCGCGACTACCGGCGCGAGATCGAGAAGCGGCTGATCCCGGCGTTCGGCGAGGACACGCCGCTCTCACAGATCACCACGGCGCGAGATCGAGGCCTTCCGCGAGCGGATGGTCGCCGAGGGCGGCTCAGCGCTCGGACGATCAACAAGCGCCTGCAGCAGCTCCACACGATCTTCAAGCGCGCGCAGCGCGTCCACGCTTGCCGTCCGGTCACCCCGCCGGCGCCAGCTGAGCGCCGCTCCGGCGACGTCGGCGGCTCGACGCCCGAACGCTGAGCGCTCAGCTCGCCAGAGATCGACCGGTGACTTCGCAGACCGAGCGCGAGTTCGAGCTGTTGGCCAACGCGATCGGCCTCAGCGTCGCGCTTCACCGGCCTGCGCCGGGCGAGCTTCGCGAGCTGCGTCGCGCGTGGGGCGACATCGACTGGATGCGGCGGGTGGTCTTCGTCCGTCGCTCATACACGGTCGACGCCGACGGGCCGACGAAGTCGGGCAAGGTGCGCTCGGTGCCGCTCGTCGACCAGGCGGCCCGCGCGCTCGACGAGCTGAGCCGCCGCGAGCGGTGGACCTCGGACGAGGATCGCGTCTTCGTCAACGACGTCGGCGAGCACATCGAGGACTCGGCCCTGCGCCGGCGCTTCTACCGGGCGCTCGAGGCCGCCGGCCTGCCGCCGATCCGCTTCCACGACCTCGCGCCACACCTTCGGGACGATCGCCGTGCAGGCTTTCCCGCTCACCGACGTGAAGGCGTTCATGGGCCACGCGACATCCAGACGACGATGATCTACATCCACCACGTGCCCCAGCACGACGCCGCGGAGCGCCTCTCGAAGCTGCTCGAGCGAGCGAACTCAGGGTGCATCTGGGTGCACGCCGGGTGCACGCGAGGGGTCCGAAGACGAGGCCGAGGACGCGGAAAGCCGCCGCTGAGCAGGGGTTTCCTGATGCCGGAGGCAGGACTCGAACCTGCGACACGCGGATTATGATTCCGCTGCTCTAACCAGCTGAGCTACTCCGGCGGGGGATCGAATCGTAGCGGCGGTCGTTTGGCTGCCAGGCTCTAGGCTGCCGGTCGGTGAGCGAGCTCGATCAGGCGGTCAGAGCGGTGGTCCGCAGCGGCGCTCTGGTCGTCTAGCGGGGTCAGGCGTGCTGCTCGCAGTGCCGAACTTCTCCGAGGGCCGCGACCTCCCGCTCGTCGGCCGGATCGCGACCCAGTTCTCGAGCGGCGTCGAGCTCCTCGACTCGCACTCGGACGCGGTCCACAATCGAACCGTTCTCACGCTCGGCGGGCGGCCGAAGGCGCTCGGGGAGGCCCTCATCCGCGGACTCGGCGCCTGCCAGATGACGATCGACATGCGCACCCACAAGGGCGCCCACCCCTGCATCGGGGCGCTCGACGTCTGCCCGATCGTCTGGCTCCGCGAAGGCGATCGCGACGCCGCGCGTCAGGAGGCGCTCGCCGTCGCCGGAGCGATTGGCGGCCAGGCCAGGGTCCCAGTCTTCCTCTACGGCGACCTCGCCTCGCAGCCCGCGCGCCGCGAGCGGGCCTACTTCAGGGAGGGAGGGCTCCTCGAGCTGCGGCGCCGGATGGCAACCGGCGAGCTGCGGCCCGACTTCGGCCCCGCGGAGCCGCATCCCAGCGCCGGGGCCACCTTGGTGACCGCCCGCCCGCCGCTGGCCGCCTTCAACGTCGAGCTGGAGGGCGCAACGATCGAGGCGGCCCGCGAGATTGCCGACCATCTCCGCGAGTCGGGCGGCGGGCTGCCCGGGGTGCGGGCGCTCGGGATCGAGCTCGGCGGGGGGCGGACGCAGGTGTCGACCAACGTGCACGACCCGATCGCGGTGCCGCTCGCGGCGGTGATCGAGCGGGTGCGGGAGCTGGCGGCGGCGCGCGGCGCGCGCCTGGTGGCCGCCGAGATCGTCGGACTCGTGCCCGAGGCCTCTCTCGACGGCCTTCCGGAAGACCCGCCGCTGAGCGGCTTCGACCCCGCCCGGCACGTGATCGAGCGGCGCGTGCGCGCCTGAGCGGGCTCAGCCCCCGTCTTCGCTCGCCTGGTGCTTCTTGATCTTGTGCTCGAGCTGCGCCATGACGTCGGGATCGCGAAGCGTGGTCACGTCGCCGAGCTCGTGGCCCTCGGCGATGTCGCGAAGCAGGCGGCGCATGATCTTCCCCGAGCGGGTCTTCGGCAGGTCGCCCGCCCAGATGATCCGCTTTGGGCGCGCGATCTTCGAGATCCGGGTGGCGACGTGCTCCCGGATCTCGCCCGCGATCTCCTCCGAGCCCTCGTGGTCGCCCTCCAGGGTCACGAAGGCGCAGATCGCCTGACCGGTCGTCTCGTCCGCCTGGCCGATCACCGCCGACTCGGCCACCTTGGCGTGGGAGACGATCGCGGACTCGATCTCGGCGGTCGACAGCCGGTGGCCTGAGACGTTGATCACATCGTCGACTCGTCCCAGGATCCATAGGTAGCCGTCGGAGTCCTTGCGGGCGGCATCGCCGACCAGGTAGGTCGTGCTCCCGAAACGGCTGAAGTAGGTCTCGGTGTAGCGCTCCTCCTCCTTGTAGAGAGTGCGGAGCATCCCGGGCCACGGACGCCGCAGGACCAGCAGCCCTTGGCTGCCGTCCGTGATCTCCTTGCCCTGATCGTCGACCACGGCGGCGTCGATTCCCGGCAGCGGCCTGGTCGCCGAGCCGGGCTTGGTCTCGGTGACGCCGGGGAGCGGGCTGATCAGGATGTGGCCGGTCTCCGTCTGCCACCAGGTGTCGACGATCGGGCAGCGCTCGGCGCCGATCACCTTGTGGTACCAAAGCCACGCCTTCGGGTTGATCGGCTCGCCGACGCTGCCCAGGAGGCGCAGCGAGGAGAGATCGTGCTTGCCCGGATGCTCCGCTCCCCACTTCATGCAGGCGCGGATTGCCGTCGGCGCCGTGTACATGATCGTCACCCCGTAGCGCTCGACGAGCGACCACCAGATGTCCTTGTCCGGGTAATCCGGCGCTCCCTCGTACATGACGCTGGTGGCGCCGTTGCAGAGCGGCCCGTAGACGATGTAGCTGTGGCCGGTGACCCAGCCGACGTCGGCGGCGCACCAAAAGACGTCGGAGTCCGGCTTCAGGTCGAAGACGTAGCGGTGCGTGAAGCTGACGCCGACCAGGTAGCCGCCGGTCGTGTGCAGGACGCCCTTCGGCTTCGCCGTCGATCCAGATGTGTAGAGCACGTAAAGCGGATGCTCGGCGTCGAGCGGCTCGGGCTCGCAGCGGTCGTCGGCGGCCTCGAGCGCCTCGTGGAACCAGACGTCGCGGCCGTCGGTCATCTCGCATTCCTCGCCGGTGTGCCGGACGACGAAGATCGTCTCGATCGACCCGACGTCGCCGATCTTCTCGTCCACCTGCTGCTTGATCGGCGCGATCTTGCCCTTGCGCCGCGCACCGTCGATCGTCACCAGCGCCTTCGCGTCCGAGAACTCCATCCGCTCCTTGACGGCGTCCGGGGAGAAGCCGCCGAAGACGACGTTGTGAGGGGCGCCGATCCGCGCGCAGGCGAGCATCGCGACCGCCACTTCGGGAACCATCGGCAGGTAGATGCCGACCACGTCCCCCTTGCCGATCCCGTGGTCGCGAAGGGCGTTCGCGAACCGCTGCACGTCGCGGTGCAGGTCGGCATAGGTGATCTCGCGCTCCTCGCCCTCCTCACCGCGCCAGTGAAACGCCACCTTGTCACCCTTGCCGGCCTCCACGTGGCGATCCAGGCAGTTGTGTGAGACGTTCAGCTTGCCGCCCTCGAACCACCTGTAGAACGGGGCGCCCGAGTCGTTCAGCGTCTGCTGGGGCCTCTCGAACCAATCGAGGAGCTCCTCGGCCTGCCTGGCCCAAAAGCCCTCCAGGTCACGGTCGGCCTCCTCGTGGAGCGACCAATCCCTGACCAGCGCCTGCTCGCGAAACGCATCGGGTGGCGGAAACCTCTCCACCTCGAGCATCGCCTCGAGCTCGCCCGCGAGGCGCTCCTCGCTCGCCCCATCAGTCGCCATCTCTCAGCTCAGCTCCCTTCCCGGTAGGGGGTCGTCGGCTCGCAGGGTATCTTCCCGCCATGGCCCAGACTCGCCGTCGAAGAAAGCACCGCGGAACCCAATCAGGCAGCATCGACCGCCGCGGCCGAAGGAGCCGTCCCCGCAGCCGGCAGGAGGCCCGCGCCCGTGCCAAGCAGCAGATGGGCTCCAAGCGCGACCGGCCGCCGACCTGGTCGAGTGCCGTGAACCGGGGCCTGCTCGGCGCCGGGATCTTCTTCGCGCTGCTGGTCACCCTCTTCGGGCGCCCACTGCTCGCGTCCCTGGCCCTGGCCGCCGTCATGCTCCTGATCTACGTCCCGATGGGTTACACCTTCGATCGCTTCTTCTACAACCGCCGTCAGGCGGCCAAGCGGCGTCGCGCCCAGGACGAGTAGCCACACCGCCCCGGGCCGCTACCCTCAAAGAGCCGTGGACGTTCGCTCCTTCACCGTCGGTCCGGTCGCCGAGAACTGCTACGTCGCCCGTCTCGAAGACGCCGACCGCGGGCTGATCGTGGACCCCGGCGAGGAGGCCGACCGGATCCTGGCGGCGGTCGAGAAGCTCGGGATCACGATCGAGGCGATCCTGCTCACGCATTGCCACTTCGACCACATCGGCGCGGTCGCCCCGGTGGCGAAGGCGACCGGGGCGCCCGTGTACTGCCCCGAGATCGAGGTGCCGGTGCTCGCCGACATCATGTCCTACGTTCCCTGGCCCGGCTTCGGGCCGTACGAGAGCTACGAAGCCGACGAGACAGTTGCCGGGGGCGAGCACCTCGAGGTTGCGGGCCTGGGGATCGACGTCATCTTCACTCCTGGCCACAGCCCCGGGCACGTCACCTACGCGATCCCGGACCAGTCGGCGCTGTTCTCCGGTGACGTCTTGTTCAAGGGATCGGTCGGCCGCACGGACCTGCCCGGCGGAGATTGGGGGACCCTGCTCGAGAGCATCCGCGGTCTGGTCGAGGGCTTTCCCGAGGAGACCACCGTCTACCCGGGGCACATGGGGATCACGACGCTCGGCGCCGAGAAGGCCACCAACCCATTTCTCGCTGAGCTCGCTCGTTAGACGACTCGCCCGGTAGCCGCTCGCCCGTCTAAGCTCGCGCCGAGATGGCCAGTCGCTTCCAGGCCCCGAAGGGCACCTTCGACGTCCTCCCGGGCGGGGCCATCGCTCGCGAGCGCATCGATCAGACCGCGCGGGACCTGTTCGAGCGCGCCGGCTACGCGCGAATAGAGACGCCGATCTTGGAGGACACCGAGCTGTTCGCGCGCGGGGTCGGGGGGTCGACCGACATCGTCCGCAAGGAGATGTTCAGCTTCGACGATCTCGGCGGCCGCAGCGTCACCCTTCGCCCGGAGGGAACTGCTCCGATCGCCCGCGCCTACCTCGAGCACGGCATGCAGACGCTGCCGCAGCCGGTGAAGCTCTGGCACCTGGGCCCCTACTTCCGGCACGAGCGGCCCCAGGCGG
This sequence comes from uncultured Actinomycetes bacterium, assembly GCA_963824865.1. Lineage (GTDB taxonomy): Bacteria > Actinomycetota > Thermoleophilia > Solirubrobacterales > 70-9 > AC-56. Next base: position 11,518 of record CAWGQQ010000005.1, read on the forward strand.
GTCGCTTTCGCCAGTTCAACCAGCTCGGCGCCGAGGCGATCGGCTCCGGCTCGCCGCTGGTGGACGCTGAGCTGATCATGCTGCTCGATGAGCTGCTGCGCAGCCTCGAGGTCCCCGCCCTGCGGCTGCGGCTCGGCAGCCTGGGCTCGCCGGAGGCGCGGGCGTCCTATCGCGAGGAGCTCGCGGCCTATTTGCGCGAGCATCGGGACGAGCTCGCCGAGGACGTCAGCGAGCGCATCGAGGAGAACCCGCTGCGCGCCTTCGACTCCAAGCATGCCGGCACGCGGGCGGTGATGGCGAAGGCGCCCACCATGCTCGAGCGGCTCGACGCGGACGACGCCGAGCACTTCACGGCGGTGCGCCACCTGCTGGACCAGGCCGGGGTCGCGTACGAGCTCGACGGCACCCTGGTTCGCGGGCTCGACTACTACACCCGCACTGTGTTCGCGTTCGAGTGCGACCAGCTGGGCGCCCAGGCCGAGGTGGGCGGCGGCGGCCGCTACGACCGCCTCATCGATGAGCTCGGCGGCCCGCCGACCCCGGCGGCGGGCTGGGCCACAGGCGTCGAGCGGATCTTGCTGGCTCTCGGCGAACACAAGGAGACTCGGCGGCACGACGCCTTCGTCGTCGCCGCCGACGGTCAGCGAGAGCGGGCGCTGGCGCTCGTCACCGAGATGCGGCACGCGGGCCTGCGCGCCGAGCTCGATCTCGCCGACCGCGGCCTCAAGGGCCAGATGAGGCAAGCCGACCGGCTCGGTGTCGCGCACACCGTGATCCTTGACGCTGACGGTGGGGCGCAGCTCCGCGACATGAGCTCCGGCGAGCAGCGGGAGATCGACCTGGCGCGAGTCGTCGAGGAGCTCGCCCGACCTTGACCGCATCTGCTTCCGGGTTCCCGGCTCTGCGGCCGAACGCCTACCGCGACGTTTGGTGCGGACAGGTGCTGGAGGACAGGGTCGGCTCGGAGGTGCGGGTGGCCGGCTGGGTTCACCGTCGACGCGACCACGGTGGGTTGATCTTCGTCGATCTGCGTGATCGCACGGGCATCGTCCAGCTCGTCTTCAACCCGGACGCAGCGGGCGGCGCCTTGCAGCTCGGCCACGAGCTTCGGGCCGAGGACGTGGTCAGCGTTGCCGGCCAGGTTGTGCGCCGCGACCCCGAAACCGTCAATCCCGAGCTGCCGACGGGCGAGTTCGAGGTTCGCGTCGCCGAGGCGACCGTGCTGGCGGATGCCGAGACGCCCCCCTTCGAGATCGAGAGCTTCTCGGGGGAGGTGGGGGAGGAGGTGCGGCTTCGTCACCGCTACCTCGACCTGCGCCGCGAGCGGATGCAGTCCGCGATCGAGCTACGCCACCGTGTCACCCAAGCGATCCGGCAGTTCATGAACGGCGAGGGCTTCCTCGAGATCGAGACACCCGGTTCTGACCCGCTCGACGCCCGAGGGAGCGCGGGACTTCCTGGTTCCCAGCCGCCTTCAGCGAGGCTCCTTCTACGCGCTGCCGCAGTCGCCCCAGCTCTTCAAGCAGCTCTTGATGATCGCCGGCTTCGAGCGCTACTACCAGATCGCCCGCTGCTTTCGCGACGAGGACCTGCGCGCCGATCGCCAGCTCGACTTCACCCAGCTCGACGTCGAGATGTCGTTCGTGGGGGTGGAGGACGTGCTCGACCTCAACGAGCGCCTGCTCGCGCAGGTGCTCGGCGACTTCGGGATCGAGGCGTCGCCGCCGTTCCCACGGATCCCCTACGACGAGGCGATCGCGGCCTACGGCAGCGACAAGCCCGACACGCGCTACGGGCTCGAGCTTCGCGACCTCACGGAGTGCGTCCGCCAGACCGAGTTCAACGCGTTCCGCGCCACGATCGAGGGCGGCGGCGCCGTCCGCGGCCTGAACGCCGGCCGGCGCGAGCTGTCGCGCGCCGAGCTCGACGGGCTGGTCGCCGAGGCTCAGGAGCTCGGCGCCAAGGGACTGGTCTGGGCGATCGTGGAGGCGGATGGCTGGCGCTCGCCGGTGGCCAAGTTCCTGTCCGCGGACGAGATTGCGGCCATGAACGAGGTGCTCGAGGCCTCGCAGGGCGACCTGGTGGTGCTGGTGGCCGACCGGCCGGAGGCTGCGTCCGGCGTCCTGGGAGCGCTGCGCCGGCGCTTCGCCGAGCGCTTCGACCTGGTGCCGGCCGGCAGTCAGGCGTTCTGCTGGATCGTGGACTGGCCGCTGTTCGAGTGGAGCGAGGCCGACGAACGCTGGGACCCGCTCCACCACCCGTTCACCTCGCCCGCCGGCGAGCTCGACCCCGCCAACCCGGCACCGGCGCGCGCTCTGGCCTACGACGTGGTCTGGAACGGGGTCGAGCTGGGGGGCGGCTCCATCCGAATCAACCGGCCGGACGTCCAGCGCGCCGTCTTCGAGGTGCTCGGCATCGGCTCGGAGGAGGCCGAGGCCCGGTTCGGTTTCCTGCTCGAGGCGCTTCGCTTCGGGGCGCCGCCGCACGGTGGAATCGCCTACGGCCTCGACCGCTGGGTCGCCGAGCTGCACGGAACCGACTCGATCCGCGACGTGATCGCCTTCCCGAAGGCGGCCTCCGGCGCCGACCCACTGACGGGCGCACCGGCGCCGGTGGACGAGGCGCAGCTTCGCGAGCTGGGAATCCAGCTCCGTCAACGCGGCTGATCTTCGCGCCGCCAATGAACGTCCCGCAGTACCCCGTATAGCCCACATTCCGGGACGTTCGTGAGCGCCCGGCTCGGCCCCGCCTCAAGCTTTCCCCGCCGCATGTCGAGCTAGCGAAGTGACTGGTATGGTCACGCAAGGCTCGAACTTGTTCGATAGCCGCTCCTATTGTGAGCCAGCACCTTCGGCTTGGGAGTCGGTTTCCGGCATGCCATTCGTGGCCTGTCCGGTAGACGCCCACCTTCTGAGAAGGGTTCTCAAGCCGAGCGGCGTCGGCAGGTTGGGGCCTTTTCTTTTTCCGGCTCGGGGGCCGCTGGCGTTGGGGGGCGGCTCGTGAGGAAGTCACTGAACGAGAACCCGATCGCGCAGATCGCGGTGCTCGGCGTCCTCGCGGTGATCGTTGGCTTTCTGCTGCTGACCAGGATGGCGGGCAGCAGCGGCGGCGACGCGTCCGGCAGCTCAACGACCGCCTCGAGCGCAGCGGCCACACCGGCGCCGGCGATCGACTCCGCCGGCTTGCCCATGCCGGACTCCTCGACCGGCTCCAGTGAGGCGCCGTCCACGCCGAGCGGGGGCGCGACTGCGCCGCCCGCCGGCTCCGCGGGCGACGCTCCGGTCGGCGAGTTCGTCGCCGGCCCAGGGCTTCCCAGCGCCGGTGGTCAAGGCCTACGCGGACGACAAGGCGGTGGCCCTGCTCGTGCTCAGGCGCCGCGGGATCGATGACGACCAGCTGCGACTGAACGTCGAGAGGCTGCGCGGAAGGAACGATCTGGCGCTGTTCGTGACCAACGCCGGACACATCGCTCGCTACTCCCGGATCACGCAGGGCGTGAACGTGGACCGCGTCCCGGCGCTGATCGTGCTGCGGCCGCGGCGCCTCACGCGCGGGACGCCCACGGCGATCCTCAGCTACGGCTTCCGGGGACCGGAGAGCGTGGATCAGGCGATCCGCGACGCCCTCTACAAGGGCCCGACGAACCTTCCCTACCACCCTCGGTAGCGGCCTCGCCGACCGCGCCGGATGGGTTGGCGGTAGGCACCCTCCCCGGACAGCTACGCTCGGGGAGCGAAGATGAGCGCGGAGGCCTTCGAGCACTACTTGGGCGATGACTCACGCCGCGGGCCGGCGCCGGACGGCGCCTACAGCGGCGCCGCCGGGGGTGCCCCGTGCGGGGACCTGGTTCGCCTCTCGCTCGCGATCGAGGGAGGTCGCGTGGCCACGGCGCGCTTCGACGCCGAGGGCTGCGCCGCGATGATTGCCGCGGGCGCCGCGGTCGCCGACGCCGCCGAGGGCGCCGGCGTGCTGGACGCCGCGCGGGTCGGCTCGGACGGGGTTTCTGCCGCGCTGGGCGGGCTCTCGCCACAGGGTCGGCACGCCGCCGATCTGGCCACCGACGCGCTTCACCGGGCGTTGAGCGCCGCGGCCTCGTCGGGCGAAGTTCTCTCCGACCCACCCGCCGGCGGCGAACGCGTGCTGGTGGCGATGAGCGGCGGGGTCGATTCGGCCGTCGCGGCGTTGCTGGAGCGCCGCCGCGGCGCCGAGGTGGTCGCGGTGACCCTGAAGCTGTGGGCCGACCGCCACACCGACGGGGCGCGAAGCTGCTGCTCCCCGGAGGCGGTCGTCGATGCTCGGGCGCTGGCCCACGGGCTGGGGCTGCCCCACCTGACGCTCGACCTGGAGTCGGCCTTCCGCGACACGGTGGTGGATGGGTTTCTGCGCGGCCACGAGGCGGGCCGGACGCCGAACCCCTGTGTGGTCTGCAACGGTGAGGTTCGGCTGGACGCGATGCTCGCCCTCGCGCGGCGAGTCGGAGCCTCGGCGCTGGCCACCGGCCACTATGCCCGCGTGGTCGACGACGGCGCCGGCCCGCTCCTCGCCGTGCCGGCTGACGCGGCCAAGGACCAGACGTACATGCTCTCCGCGCTGCGGCCGGAGTCCCTGGCCGCCCTTCGCTTCCCACTCGCCGATCTGACGAAGGCGCGGGTGCGCGAGCTGGCCGCGGGCGCGGGCCTGCCGGTCGCCACCAAGCGGGAGAGCCAGGACCTGTGCTTCCTCGCCGGAGAGGGAAAGCGCTCCTTTCTCGCGCGGCATGCGCGCCTGCGCGAGCGAACGGGGGAGATCGTCGACCGCAGCGGCCGCGTGGTGGGGCGTCACCGGGGTCACCACAACTTCACCGTCGGGCAGCGCCGCGGCCTGGGTGTCGCCGCCGGCCAGCCGCTCTACGTGCTCGCCACGGACGCGGGCGCGAACCGGGTTGTGGTGGGGCCGCGCGCGGCGCTGGCGACGCAGCGGGTCCAGGTTCGCGATGCGACGTTGCTTCGCGACGGCGAGCGCGTGGACGGGGTGAAGCTCCGCTACCGCTCGCGCCCGATCGGCTGCGCAGTCGAGGGCGCGGCCGGCCGGCATCCGGAGCTTCGCCTGGAGCTGGCCGAGCCCGCTTACGGCGTCGCCCCCGGCCAGGCCGCCTGCCTGATGGATGGCGAGCTGGTGGTCGGTCACGCCACCATCGCGTCCTAGACTGCGGATGCCGTGAAGTCCAGCGAGCTCCGCGAGGCCTACCTGTCCTTTTTCGAGGAGCGGGGGCACCTGCGCATGCCCTCGGCGTCGCTGATCCCGGCTGCCGACGACACGTCGACCCTGCTGACGATCGCCGGGATGCAGCCCTTCAAGCCCTACTTTCGCGGCGACGAGGCACCGCCGCGCGAGCGGATCGCCTCGTGCCAGAAGTGCTTCCGCACGCCCGACATCGAGGAGGTGGGGAACACCCGCCGCCACCTCACCTTCTTCGAGATGCTCGGAAACTGGAGCTTCGGCGACTACTTCAAGGACGAGTCGATCGCCTGGGGCTTGGAGCTCTCGATCGACGTCTTCGGCCTCGATCCCGAGCGGATCTGGGTGTCAGTGTTCGGCGGCGACGAGGAGCTCGGCCTGGGCCCGGATCAAGAAGCGATCGAGATCTGGAAGGCGCGTGGGATTCCCGAGGAGCGGATCGTGCCGCTGCCTCGATCGGAGAACTTCTGGCAGGCCGGCTTGACCGGGCCCTGCGGCCCCTCCTCGGAGATGCACCTTGACCGCGGGCTCGAGTTCGGCGATGCCGACGATCGGCCGGGCGACGACACCGACCGCTTCCTCGAGTACTGGAACCACGTCTTCATGACCTACGAGCTGCACGAGGACGGCTCGCTGACGCCGCTGCCCAAGAACAACATCGACACCGGAATGGGCCTCGAGCGGATGGCGGCGATCCTGCAAGGGGCGGGATCGGTGTTCGAGACCGACGGCGTTCGGCCGCTGATAGACCTCGCCGAGCAGCTCTCGGGGCGCTCCTACGGCCACGACCGCGTGACCACGCGGGCCATGCGAATCATCGCCGACCACTCCCGCGGGATGACCTTCCTGATCGCCGATGGGGTGGTTCCCTCCAACGAGGAACGCGGCTACGTCCTGCGGCGGGTGATGCGCCGCGCGATCCAGCAGGGTCGAGCCCTGGAGCTGGAATCGCCGTGGCTCAGCAGGTTCGCGGAGCTGACGATCGAGCTGCTGGCTGACGCGTATCCCGAGCTGGCGAAGCAGCGGGAGACGATCATGCGGTGGGTGGGGGACGAGGAGGCGGCATTCGGGCGCACGCTCGACCGTGGCACCGCCCTGCTGGCGCAGCTCGTCGCCGAGGCCGAGGAGCAGGGCACGTCCTGGATCGACGCCGCCGACGCCTTCAAGCTGCACGACACCTACGGCTTTCCCTACGACCTGACCAAGGAGCTGCTCGCCGAGCAGGGGCTGTCCGTGGACGACGCGGGCTTCGAGGCCCTGATGGAGAAGCAGCGGGTGCGGGCGCGCACCGGCGCGGAGCCCGCTATTCCCGACCGCCACCGGGCGGTGATCTCGTTCGCCTCCGCGGCGCCGGCGTCGACCTTCGTCGGCTACGAGACGCTCCGCGCGGACACGGCCGTGATCGCCGCCGAGGAGCTCGCCGGAAACGATGGCCCGGCAGTGGCCCTGGCGAAGCTCGAAGAAAGCCCCTTCTATCCCGAGGGCGGCGGCCAGGTCGCCGACTCCGGCGCGATCCGCTGGGACGGCCACATGACACGGGTCGCCGACGTCTATCGCGTGGGCGACGACCAGGTGATCCGGCTGGAGGGCGACGCTCCCGTTCCCGGCACCCGCGTGGAGGCCGAGGTCGAGCACGCGACCCGCCACGCGACGATGCGAAACCACACCGCAACGCACCTGCTGCACGCGGCTCTCCGCGAGGCACTGGGCACCCACGTACGCCAAGCGGGCTCGGCGGTGCGTCCGGACAAGCTGCGCTTCGACTTCACCCACGGCGCTCCGCTCACCGACGACGAGCTGAGCCAGATCGATGACCGAGTCAACGAGTGGATCAAGGCCAGCCGCCCGGTGCGTGCGATGCACATGGAGCGCGCCGAGGCGGAGGCGCTCGGCGCGATGGCCTTGTTCGGCGAGAAGTACGGCGACTGGGTGCGGGTGATCGAGGTCGACGGGGTCTCGCGCGAGCTCTGCGGAGGCACGCATGTCGCCAGCACGGCCGAGGTGGGGATCTTCGCGATCGTCTCGGAAGGCTCGAGCGCTGCCAACGTGCGCCGAGTCGAGGCGCTCACCGGGCCGGCGGCGATCGACTGGTTCCGCAAGCGAAGCGCTGCGTTCGAGCAGGCAGGCGCGCTGCTCGGATCGGCCCGCGACCCGCTGGCCGCGGCGCGCCGGGCAGCCGACCGGATGGCGGAGCTCGAGCAGCTCAAGGCCGAGGTCGATGCCCGCCAGGCAAAGGAGCGGGCGGATGACGTCGAGGTTGAGGAGGTCGCCGGCGTCAGGATCGTGGTCAGCCAGGGGAGCGGGGCCGACCAAGGCGCACTGCTCGATCTCGCCGACCGGATCAAGGCGCGACTGGGCGATGCGGCCGTCGTCTTGGGCGGCGCCGAGGATGGCAAGGTCGCCCTGGTCGCCAGCTTCGCCGACAGCGCCGTCGAGCGTGGGCTCTCGGCGGCCGACGTGGTGCGGGAGGCGGCAGCGGTGGTCGGCGGCGGGGGAGGGGGCCGTGACACGGTGGCCCAGGCTGGAGGAAGGGACCCAAGTCGCCTGGAGGAGGCGCTGCGAGTGGCTCGCGAAGCGATCAAGCGCGGGCTCGGCGCATAGCCGCCGGCCCTGATCCGATGCGCGTCCTGGCGATCGATCACGGGTCCGCTCGCGCCGGCTGCGCGATCTCGGATCCCACTGGCACGATCGCGCGCCCGCTGGGGGTGATCGAGCCACCCGACCCGAGAGCTGTCGCGGAGCTGGCCGCCGAGCATCGGGCGGAGCTGGTGGTCGTTGGGCTGCCGGTCTCCCTCAGCGGGGCCGAGGGATCGCAGGCAATCGAGGCGCGGGCGTTTCGCGACGCCGTCGCCGCGATCCTCGACCTGCCGGTGGAGACCTACGACGAGCGATTGACCACCCGCCTGGCCGAGCGCTCCGCCCGCGCCGGGGCAAGCGCCCCACCCGACGCCCTGGCCGCCGCCCATCTGCTGGAGTCATACCTCCACGCCCACGCCGGTACTAGGGACGAAGCTCCGGAATGACGGACGATCGCGAGCGCCGCCGGCTCGAGCGCCAGGCTCGCAGGCGGGGGTCCCGCGAGCGCAGCGTGTACTCGCGCCGGCGGCTGTTCGCCCTCGGGGCCCTGGTGGCCGCGGTCGCGCTGGTGGTCGGAGCCGTGGCGGCGATCCGTGGGCTCAGGAACGGAGGCGAGGCCCAGGTCGCGAGCTGAGGCTCCGCCCGCCAAGACGGTCACGATCCCCGAGGGCTATGACCGAAGCCAGATCGCCGAGATCGCCAAGCAGGCCGACCTGCGGGGGGACTACCTGAAGGCGAGCGAGAGCTTCAAGGGCTTCGACCCGGCCGAGTTCGGGGCGCAGAGCCCGGAGAGCCTCGAGGGCTTTCTGTTCCCGGCGACCTACGAGCTGCCCCGCCGCCCGGCCGCCGACGACCTGGTCGCACGCCAGCTGACGGCCTTCGAGCAGAACGTCTCCCAGGTGAACATGGGCTACGCGCGCTCGAAGAACCTGACCACCTACGACCTGCTGATCATCGGCTCGATGATCGACCGTGAGGTCCAGGTGCCGAATGAGCGAGAGCTGGTCGCGGCGGTGATCTACAACCGCCTCCAGAACGACATGCCGCTCCAGATCGACGCCACGGTCCGCTTCGCGAGCGGCAACTTCTTCGAGCCGATCAGCCCATCCGAGCTCCAGATCGACTCGCCATACAACACCTACGAGAACCCAGGGCTGCCGCCGGGACCGATCGGAAACCCGGGACTCGCCTCGATCGAAGCCGCGGCCCGTCCGGCTCAGGTGCCATATCTGTACTACGTGGTGAAGCCCAACACCTGCGGCGAGCACACCTTCGCCACCACCGAGGCCGAGTTCACCGAGGCCAAGGCCGCCTATGACGAGGCCCGCGCGGCGAACGGGGGCAACGCGCCCACCCCCGCCGACTGCCCGTGACGCGGAAGCGGCTCGCGGTCCTCGGCCAGCCGATCTCGCACTCGCGCTCCCCGGCGATGCACAACGCGGCCCTGGCCGAGCTCGGGCTCGCCGGCGAGTGGTCCTACGAGGCGATCGAGGTGGCCCCGCCGGATTTCCCGAGGCTCGTGCGCCAGATGGCGGCCGAGGGCTTCGTGGGCGCGAACGTGACAGTTCCGCACAAGGTCGCGGCCCTGGAGCTGGCCGACGAGGCCTCCGAGGCGGCGCGCGCGATCGGCGCCGCCAACACGCTCAGCTTCCCTGGGGAACGGATCGCCGCTGAGAACACCGACGCCCGCGGCTTCTTGGACTCGCTGCCGGCGCCGCCCGCGGGCGAGCGCGCGCTGGTGCTCGGTGCGGGTGGCTCGGCCCGCGCGGTCGCCTGGGCCCTGGTCACGGAAGGCGCCCGGGTTTCGATTTGGAACCGCACCCCCGAAAGGGCCGAGCGCCTGGCGGATCAGTTGGGCGCGGTGGCGCTTCCCTCGGGCCACGAGCGCCTGTCAACCGGCGGCTTCAACCTGATCGTCAACACCACGACCGTCGGCATGGGTGGTGCGGGTGAAGGGGCTGCGGGCCTCAAGAGCCTGCCCATCGGTGCCGATTCGTTGGGCGAGACACACCAATTGGTGGACCTCGCCTACGGGCCCGCGGAGACGGAGCTCGCCAGAGTGGCGAGAGCGCACGGCGCCACGGTCGTCGACGGGCTCGAGGTGCTGGTTCGCCAGGGGGCCGCGTCGCTTCGGATCTGGACGGGACAGGACCCCCCGATCGAGACGATGCGCCGGGCCGCCAGAGCCAGACCCGAATCTTGACCAAGCGCCCTGACCATCTGAAACCAGTGCCCAACACGGGCGAGGCGACCGCCCGCAAGCTCGACGACGATCGCGCCGAGGCCGCCGCCAACGGGCTCACCGCGCCCATGCATCGCGGCCACTCGGGGATGTTCGTCACCGACGTGATCGTCGAGCTGGGCTACGCGACTCGCGAGCGCGTCGACGAGGTGGTCAACGAGGCGCGCGGCGCCGGCAAGCCCCCCGAGGCGCTCTTGCGCGAGCACAAGGTGATCGACGGCGATCAGCTCTCGCGGGCGATCGCCGAGCGCTACGGGCTCGACCACCTCGACCTCAGCCTCTACAAGGTCGACATGGGGGCGACGAACCTGCTTTCGGTGGCCGCCGCACGGCGCTACAAGTCGATCCCGGTCGGCTACGTCGACAAGGAGACGCTGCTTTTGGCGATGGCGGACCCGGCGAACGTGCTGGCGGTCGACGACATCCAGATGATGACCGGCCTCAACTGCCAGGTCGCGGTCGCCGCCGAGGAGGACATCGAGGCCCTGATCGGGCGCATGAACTCGCTCGAGAGCGCGGTCTCGGAGGCGGTCTCCGAGGAGGAGGACCTCGAGGGCGAGGCCGAGGTCACCGAGATGCACGAGTCGGCCGACGACGCCCCGGTGATCAAGCTCGTCTACTCGGTGCTCGCCCAGGCGGTCAGCGAGGGTGCCTCCGACGTCCACTTCGAGGCGGACGAGGGCGAGATGAGGGTCCGCTTCAGGGTCGACGGGGTGCTGCACGAGACCGCGCGGGTGCCGAAGCGGATGATCTCCGGGGTGGTCTCGCGCGTCAAGCTGATGGCCGACATGGACATCGCCCAGAAGAGGGTGCCCCAGGACGGCCGCGTGGGCGTCAACGTCGAGGACCGCAAGGTCGACCTGCGCGTGACCACGCTGCCCACCCAGCGCGGGGAGGGCTGCACGATCCGCATCCTGGACAAGGACCAGGCGATGCGGACGCTCGACGAGCTGGGGATGGGGGGCGAGGGCCGGACGAGGTTCGAGGCCGCCTTCACGAAGCCCTACGGCGCGGTCCTGGTGACCGGGCCGACCGGCTCCGGGAAGTCGACAACGCTGTACGCGGCGCTCCAGGAGCTGAACGCCGTGGAGCGCAACATCATCACGATCGAGGACCCGGTGGAGTACCGGATCTCGGGCATCAACCAGCTCAACGTGAACCGGAAGGCGGGGCTCACCTTCGCCGGCGGCCTGCGCTCGATCCTGCGCGCCGACCCCGACGTGATCATGGTCGGCGAGATCCGCGACGAGGAGACGGCCCGGATCGCGATCGAGGCCGCGCTCACCGGCCACATGGTGCTGACGACGCTGCACACCAACGACGCCCCGGGCGCCGTCGCGCGCCTGACCAAGATGGGGATCGAGGGCTTCCTCACCGCGTCGGCGGTCGATTGCGTGGTCGCGCAGCGCCTGGCGCGCCAGCTCTGCACCCACTGCAAGAAGCGCACCGTGATCCCCCAGAATGCGCTGGCCGCGGCGGGCTTCCGGATCGGCGCCGACCTGGAGGCCTACGAGCCCGTCGGCTGCGCCCGCTGCAGCCACACGGGCTACAAGGGCCGGATCGGCCTGTTCTCGGTGATGCCGATGAGCGAGGAGATCAAGGAGCTGACGGTCGGCGGCGAGGCCGAGGCCGAGATCGCCACGGTGGCTCGCGAGCAGGGCATGCTGACCCTGCGCGAGGACGGCCTGCAGAAGGTCCGCGACGGCGTCACCTCGATCGAGGAAATCGCCCGCGTCTCGACCTAGGGCCGACCGACCTGCTCAAGCTTCCCGCCCCTGCCGACGATCTAGAGGTTCGATGAGCCTCGATTTCGCTGCCGTGCTCACCAAGATGGTGGAGGTGCGGGCCTCGGACGTCCACTTGACGGCGGGGTTCCCGCCCGCGGTCCGCGTCCGCGGTCGGATCGTCCCCATCGACGACTACCCGCAGCTCAGCCCCCAGGAGACGCGAGAGATCGTCTACTCGATCCTCAACGACTCCCAGCGCAAGCGGTTCGAGAACGAGCAGCAGCTCGACTTCGCGTACGCGATCCCCGGGGTGGCCCGGTTCCGCGTCAACTGCTTCTTCCAGCGCGGCGCGATCTCGGCCGCCTTCCGCCTGATCCCGGCCGAGATCCTCAGCCTCGAGTCGCTCGGCCTGCCGCACGGTGCTGGAGGAGTTCACGCGCAAGCCGCGCGGCTTCGTGCTGGTCACCGGGCCGACCGGCTCGGGCAAGTCGACCAGCCTGGCCTCGATGGTGGACATGATCAACGAGCGAGCGCGAGGAGCACATCCTGACGATCGAGGACCCGATCGAGTTCCTCCACTCGCACAAGAAGTGCATCGTCAACCAGCGCGAGATCGGCGCCGACGCGCACGACTTCGCGGTTGCCCTGAAGGCGGCCTTGCGCGAGGACCCCGACGTGATCCTGGTGGGTGAGATGCGCGACCTGGAGACGATCTCGACCGCGCTGACCGCCGCCGAGACCGGCCACCTGGTGTTCGCCACCCTCCACACCCAGTCCACGGCGCAGACCGTGGACCGGATCATCGACGTCTTCCCGCCGCACCAGCAGCAGCAGGTGCGGATGCAGCTCTCGATCGCCCTCCAGGGGATCGTCACCCAGCAGCTCCTGCCCACGGCGGACGGCTCGGCCCGGATCGCCGCCTGCGAGGTGCTGGTGCCGACGCCCGCGATCCGCAACCTGATCCGCGAGGGCAAGACGCACCAGATCTACTCCGCGCTTCAGACCTCGGGCGCGGTCGGGATGCAGACGATGGACTCTCACCTGGCCCAGCTGGTGAGGACGGGCAAGATCACGCGCTCGCTGGCCGAGCAGCGCGCCTCGGTCCCGGAGGAGCTGAAGCGACTGCTGGCCGGCGCCGGCGTCACCCAGGTCCCGGTGGCCGCGGCGTGATCGGGGGCGGAGCGGGATGAGCACCTTCGCCTTCCGTGCCGTCGACCTCGCCGGCGTCCCTTCGCGCGGCGAGATGGAGGCCTCCTCGAAGACGGCGGTCTCGGAGCAGCTCCGCCAGCGCGGCCTGATCGTCCTCGACGTCTCGGAGAAGCGCGAGGCGCTGAAGCTCGAGAGCATCTTCCAGCGCTTCAAGAGCGTCAACCTGCGTGCGATCTCGGTCTTCTCGCGCCAGTTCGCGACCCTGATCGTCTCGGGCATGCCGATGCTGCGCTCGCTGTACACGCTCGAGGCGCAGACCGAGGACGAGATGCTCAAGAAGGCGATCGTCGGGGTGCGGGAGGACGTCGAGGCGGGGAGCTCCGTGGCGCAGGCGATGGAGTCGCAGCCGGGGGTGTTCGACCCGCTCTACCGCGCCGTCGTGCGTGCCGGCGAGGACTCGGGACGTCTCGACGAGGCCCTGGAGCGGATCGCCTACCAGCTCGAGCGGCTCGACGCCCTGCGCCGGCAGGTGCGCGCGGCGATGACCTACCCGGCCGTCGTCTTCGGCCTGGCGCTGGTCGTGATGGTCGGTCATGGTCGCGGTGATCGTGCCGGTGTTCGTCGGGATCTTCGAGGAGATCGCAGCCGACAACCCGGCCGAGGACACCAGCCTCCCGCTGATGACGCAGTTCACGGTGGCCGTCTCAGACTTCGTCACCCACCGGTGGTACGTGCTGATCGTGCTGAGCGCGGCGTCCATCTACGGCTTCCTGCGCTGGAAGAAGACCGATCGCGGACGGCACCAGTGGGATCGCTTCAAGCTCCGCATCCCGCGGATCGGCGACGTGGTCCAGAAGGTGGCGCTGGCGCGCTGGTCGCGCACCTTCGCGGGGATGGTCGACTCCGGGGTCCCGATTCTCCAGGCGATCGAGATCTCCGGCGAGACCTGCGGAAACGCGGTGATCACCGAGGCGATGGACGACGTCTACGCCTCGGTGAAGCGCGGCGGGACCATCGCCCAGCCGATCGGCGAGCACGAGATCTTCCCGCCGATGGTCGAGCACATGGTCTCCGTGGGGGAGGAGTCGGGTCAGCTCGAGACGATGCTGACCAAGATCGCCGACTTCTACGAGACCGAGGTGGACGCCAAGATCAAGTCGCTCACGGCCCTGATCGAGCCGGTGATGATCATGGTGGTCGGCGGCGTGGTCGGGTTCATCGTGATCTCGATGTACCTGCCGATCTTCAGCCTCTACGACAAGATCCGCTAGCTCTCCGCCTGAGGGCCAGCACCCAGCTGGACGGATGTATCCCCTACAAGAACTCAAGGTCCAGCTACCAGGAACCGAGTAAGGGGAACGTAAAGGCCAGGCCCCAGGGACAAGTCGGGGCTTGGCGGGAAAGCAACAGTGCAAGGGAGGAAGTAGATGCTCCTCAAGCTCCGACAGAGGATGGCGCAGGACGAGTCCGGCTTCACGCTGGTCGAGCTCCTGGTCGTCATGCTCATTCTGGGACTCCTGGCCGCGATCGCCATTCCGGCGTTCTTCAACCAGAGGGACAAGGCACGCGACGCGGAGGCCAAGTCGGCCGTGCGGACCGCGCAGACCGCGATGGAGACGTACGCGACCGACAACGACGGTCAGTACACCGGCGCGGCGTCCGATCCGACCTCGCCGTACGCGGCTGGCAGCCTGCAGGCGATCGAGCAGTCGCTCGGTGACGTGGGTGATCGGCTGACGGTCGTGTCCGCCACTGACGACAGCTACGAGGTGCAGGTCGAGTCGGAGGTCGGCGCGACGCAGCTGTTCCGGATCTCTCGCGCCGCGAACTGGCGTCACCACCAGCACCTGTGATGTCGCCGGTACGGCCGGTTGTCCGTCCGACGGCAACTGGGACTGAGCTAGCTCAAGTCTCAGCCTGATCGCAGGATCGACCTGCAAGGGAGGGCGGGCCTTCGGGCCCGCCCTTTCGCTTCTTGCGGCGGCCGCAGTTCGTCGAGGATGGCGGGTGACGGGTTCAGCCTCAGGCGTCGCCGGCCGATCAATGAGAGCGACCGCGCAGAGCGTCGGTTGGCTGGCCATGGACGAAGCAAGGGTGAGAAGCACGGTGCGAGCGCTCAGGTGCGAGCGGGGTGACTCGATGGTCGAGCTCCTGGTCTTCACGATGATGCTCCTCTTCGTGCTCGCCGCCGCGATGACGCTGCTCATCGTCGCGGTCAAGAGCCAGCCGCGGATCAGCGATCGCGACTTCGCCATCCAGCAGGCACGGGTGCTACAGGAGCGCTTCGCTCGAGAGCTGCGACAGAGCTCCCTCGTGGAGCAGACGCCGGCGCCCACTTCCTCGTCGATCACCTTCGACACCTATGTGCGGCGCACCCAGTGCGGCGGCGCGCTCGAGACGGACCCGGCGAAGCCGGCGATCGCCTGCAAGGTCACCTACAGCTGCACCGCCGGCGCTTGCGACCGCACGGAGGCGCCGCTGCCGGGACAGCCGGGAACGACCGACCACCAGCAGCTCGTCAGCGGGCTGTCGAGCAGCGCGGTGTTCGACTACTCGCCCAACAGCGCGAATCCGGACTACGTCGCCATGCGGCTCGTCTTCCCCGCGGAGGGCGGCGACGACGCCGTCACCCTCGAGGACGGCGTGGATCTGAGGAATCGATGAGAGCGCGAGGAGGGCTTCGCGGTCGTCGAGGTCCTGGTGGCGGTCCTCATCCTCGCCACCGGCGCCGTCGCAGTGCTCGGCGTCTTCGATGCCTCGACCCGGAACACGTTCCGCGCCGAGCAGACGCAGGTGGCCATCAACCGGGCTCAGCGGGAGCTCGAGCAGATTCGCCAGCTCGCCTACAAGGACGTCGCGCTGACGACGACCCCCGCTGCCTCCAGCGATCCCAAGGACCCGCGCTACCGGGTCAGCGGCAGCGACTTCGCGCTCGGCTGGAACGGCGCACACTGCCTCCGACAACGCCGAGATGGTCGTCAAGAACATCGGCGGACTCACGGACGGATCGGTGAACCCAGGGCCGACCTCGTTCACCAGCGGCGACGTCAGCGGCAAGATCTATCGCTACGTCGTCTGGCGGGACGATCCGAACTGCGAGATGCTCCCGAACAGCACCATCGACGCGTGTCCGGGCCCGCACGACTACAAGCAGGCGGTCGTGATCGTGAAGCTCGACGACGCCGCGATCTCGCACACGCGCCCGTACACCGAGGTCCAATCCAACTTCAGCGACCCGGACGCATCGTCTCAAACCACCAACGACCCGGGCGCGGGTGGCACCTTCGCTGACCGCCCAGCAGTTCTTCCTCTCGGACACGACCTGCAACAACGCGGCTCGACAGGACGTCACACAAGACCACGCCGAGCACCAGACCTGGGGAACCTGTGAGGATCCGAATCCGCAAAAACCGGACGGCCTCTACACGGACGCCCCACCGGACCCGGACCCGAACGACCCGAGCATCCCGCTGCTCTACGACTACGCGAACGACGTCGAGCCCAGCCTGAATCCCGACCAGGACAAGGGCCTCCAGCTCATACGCCAGGATGCGAACGGCTGCAGCTTCAGCGGCGGCGGCCAGCCCCCAGTACAAGATCCACCGCTGGGTGAGCCAGCCCTTGGCGCTGGCCTTCCAGCTGAGCGGGAAGGCGACGCTCGAGTTCTATACGCGGACGATCAACGACGTGAACGCCCAGGGGACGATCTGCGTGTTCGTGTTCATTCGCAAGGAGACAGTTGCGGAGTGCCTCCCGCTGCCCCCTCCCTGCGACACGCAACTGGTCGACTCTCACGAATCCGCCGAACGCATACTTCGTCCACTCGAAGAATCCATGGCCGGCCGGCACCTGGACGCCGGCGCCGCGTCTCGATGAGCTTCTCGTCGACCACGGCGACGATTGGACAGCGGGTGGGGGTCGAGATCGCCGTTCGCCGCAATGGCACCACCGGCGACGTGCTCCAGTTCATGTACGACCACCCGGACTTTCCATCGCGGCTGGAGATCAAGACCTCCACGCCATTGCCCTAAAGGGCGCCCCCATCTCGTCCGATTCGAAGGCGACCATCATGCCCGCGACCATGACGCCGTTCCTCCCACTTCTCTCCTGCGCCGGCCTGGCGCTCGGCAGCTTCGCGACGGTCGTCGCCCACCGGGTGCCGAGGGGCGAGTCGATCGTCGGCGGCCGCTCACGCTGCCCGAGCTGCGGTGCGACGATCGCCGCCTACGACAACGTGCCGGTGCTCTCCTGGCTGCTCCTGCGCGGCCACTGCCGTCGCTGCGGTGAGCGGATCTCCCGTGCGCTACCCCGCTCACCGAGCTGGCGATGGCGGCGCTGTTCGCGGCCACGGTCCTGATCCTCGGCACGGACGACGTCGGCGAGCTCGCCCTTGGGCCTCGCGCTCTGCACCCTGCTGGTGACGATCACCCTCACCGACCTCGAGCGGCGCGTGATCCCCAATGCGGTGCTGCTGGTCGGCGCCGTGATCGGGGTGGCCATCGCCGCCGCCACCGACCCGGGCAGCCTCGCCGGAGCGCTTAGCCGCGGCCGCCGCGGCGGGCGGGTTCCTGTTCTGCGTCGCGCTCGCGTATCCGCGCGGGATGGGGATGGGCGACGTGAAGCTGGTCGCGGTCATGGGCCTCTACCTCGGGCGGGCCGTCGCGCCCGCGCTCCTGATCGGCTTCGGTGCCGGGGCCCTCGTCGGGCTGGTGATGATCGCCCGACGAGGCGCTGCGGCGCGCAAGCAGGCCGTCCCCTTCGGGCCGTTCCTGGCGCTCGGGGGCATCGTCGGCCTCTGGTACGGCGACGCGATCGTCGACTGGTACCTGGACAGCTTCTTCGGCAGCTAGGGAATCCACGCTCTGGGCGGCCAGGCGTCGCTCACGCTTCAAGGGATCGCATGTTTTGGTCGATTTAGTGCCTGTGGCGTGGTCCCGCGCCCACGGACTGACGCAAGCATGCTTTCGACGAACAAGAACAAGGCAGTGGTGGGTCTCGACGTGGAGGCCGGCAGCGTGGCCGCCACCGAAGTCGCCTCCAACGGCGACTCGGCGGTCGCGAAGTTCGGCATGGCCCCGCTTGGCGCCGGCGTCTTCAGCGAGGGCGAGGTGTTGGACCCCGAGGCGCTGGGGGACGCGCTGAAGGAGCTGTTCTCCGAGCACAAGCTCTCGAAGGCCGTCCGGGTTGGAGTCGCCAGCCAGCGGGTGGCGGTGCGGACGCTTCGCCTGCCGCTGATCGAGGACCACGGCGAGCTCGAGACGGCGATCCGCTTCCAGGCCCAGGACCACATTCCGATGCCGCTCGAGCAGGCGGTGCTCGACTGGCAGGTGGTCGGCCAGGCAACCGGCGCCAACGGTGAGCGCCAGATCGACGTGGTGGCGGTCGCCGCCCGCCGCGACACGCTCAGGGGCCTGATGAAGGCGCTGGCCAGCGCCGGCCTGAGGCCGGTTGGCGTTGACCTGTCCGCGTTCGGGATGATCCGCGCCCTGGCCCGCGAGCCCGATGCGCCCGTCGAGGAAACGTCGATGCCCCGGGCCCCGCGACGCCCTCGTACGAGCAGGGGATCCCGATGCACCTCGCGGGAGAAGGATCGGCTGCGGCGCTGCGGAGGCGGCGCCGGCGGCGGCGGAGGGCGGTGAGCCGGCGCGGCTGTACTGCAACCTCGGCGACGTCACCAACCTCGCCGTGGCCCGCCGCTCGACTTGCCTGTTCACCCGCGTTTCGCCGTTCGGCGTCGAGGGGATCGCCCAGAAGCTCGCCGAGCGGCGACAGCTGACCCTCGAGCATGCCCGTGAGTGGCTCGTCCACGTGGGCATGGAGCAGCCGCTGGAGGGGATCGACGGCGACCCGCAGACGGTCTCCGCCGCGCGCGACTCGCTCGCCGAGGGCGCCGCGCGGCTGGTCGACGAGCTCCGCCTCTCGCTCGAGTACTACGCGGCGCAGGACGGTGCGGTACCGATCGAGGGCGTTGTCGCCTGCGGTCCCGGGACCACGATCCCCGGGCTCTTGGAGCGCCTTCAGCGCGACCTCGGCCAGCGGTTCGAGGTCGGCAAGCCACGGGCTCTTGCCCACCTGGACCCCCCGACGGCTGCTCGGCTGACCCTTTCCTTCGGCCTTGCGCTGGAGGAGTAGCGCGTGCGTCCGGTCAATCTGATCCCCCCCGAGGAGCGCCGCGGTGAGAAGGCGCCGATGCGTACCGGCGCCCTCTCATACGTGATCGTCGCGGTGCTCACCGTCGCCCTGCTCGGGGTCACCGGCGTCGTGCTCACCAACAACCAGATCGCCGAGCGCGAGTCCGAGAAGTCAGGCCTCGAGAGCCAGCTCGCGGAGGCGCAGGCCAGGGCAGAGCGCGTCAGCTCCTTCGCCAACTTCGCCTCCCTGAAGCAGGCTCGCGAGCAGACGGTCGCTTCCCTGGCCCAGAGCCGCTTCGACTGGGAGCGCGTCCTGCGCGAGCTGGCAATCGTGATTCCGGAGGACGTCTGGCTCACCCAGCTGACCGCCACCGTGAGTCCCGACGTGCAGCTCAGCGACTCCGGTTCCGGTTCCAGCTCCGGTGTCTCGGGCATGGACAGCGTGCTTGGCCCGGCGCTCCAGATACAGGGTTGCGGCGCCGGCCACGAGGCGGTGGCCGGTTTTCTCGCCGCGCTCAGGGACATCGGCGGCGTCACTCGCGTCGCCGTGCTGAACTCGGAACGGCCGGACCCCTCCACTGCCACCGAAAGCTCATCGGCTGAAGGTACGGCTGCCGGCGGTTCCTCGGAGGACTGTGCCACACGCGACTTCATCTCCAAGTTCGGCATCGTGGCGGCGTTCGACGCCGTGGAGGTCAGCGCCGGCACCGGCGCGACGGCGCCGGCAACGTCTGAGCCGACATCATCGGGATCGACGGCGCCATGAAGCGAAATGAGCTGACCATCCTCGTTTCCGTGGCGGTTGTGGGCATGATCGCGGCCTTCTGGCTGCTCGTGATCAGCCCCAAGCGCAACGAGGCCGCAGGCCTGCAGACGGACATAGACGGGCTCCGCTCGTCGCTGGAGCAGGCGGAGCAGACCGCCGCCGCGGGCGAGCAGGCTCGCAAGGACTTCAGGCCGAACTACCGCAGCTTGGTGGTGCTCGGCAAGGCGGTTCCGGCCGACGGCGACCAGGCGGGCCTCCTGGTCCAGCTCCAGCGGCGTGCCGACCGCGCGGGCGTCGAGTTCCAGTCGATCGGTCTCACGACCAACGCGCAGAGCACCGCCACGCCGACCGCTCCTCCGGCCAGCTCCGACTCGGAGTCGCCGACGCCCTCGGAGACCGATTCTGGTGAGGATGCCGCCACCTCGACCGCCTCCACGACTGCGGCGCCAACCGAAGCGACGGCCGCGACACTGCCCATCGGCGCTTCGGTCGGCCCGGCCGGTCTGCCGATCATGCCCTATGACCTCAAGTTCACGGGCGACTTCTTCGAGATCGCGAGCTTCTTGAAGAGCCTCGACGAGATGGTCGAGATGCCGCGCAGTGAGGTCGACGTCACTGGCCGCCTGCTCACCGTTGACGGGTTCGCGCTCGCTCCGGAGAAGAACTCGGTGGAAACAAGCTCCAGCACGATTCCGACTCTGACCGCCAGCCTCTCCGTCACCAGCTACCTCACGCCCGCTGATCAGGAGACCACAGCGGGCGCGACCCTGAACGGTCCGGCGCCCGCCACCGCGACCGCGACGTCGACGACGACCACCACTTCAGTGGCTACCGCGACCGCATCTGCAGCTCCGACGCCATGAAGAACGTTCAGACACCGCAGCTCCTCACCGACCTCTACCGCGACCTGCGGGACCGCCGGCTGCTGGTGCCGGCGCTGGTGCTCGCGGTCGCTCTGATCGCGGTCCCGGTGGCGCTCTCGAGCTCCTCCGCGACCACGGCACCGCCGGCACCGGCTCCTGCCGCGACTGCGGGCGGATCGGAAGGGGAAGCTGCCACCTCGCCGGCGGTGCTCACCGAGGAGCTGGGGGTGACCGACTATCGAAAGCGCCTCGAGCAGCTCCAGGGCAACAACCCGTTCCAGCAGCAGTTCGCGCTGCCCGAGGTGACCTCGAAGGTCCAGCAGTCCTCGCTCACCGAGCCGTCCAGCACCACGAGCGGGGTGACGACATCCGGAGGCGGACCGTCCTCGACCGCGGAACCAACGTCGGTGTCGAGCACCTCGCCCGATGGCACCGCGGGTACGCCCTCCTCCTCCGAGCCATCGGGTGAGGCCCCGAAGCCGAGGATGTACGTGTTCCAGCTCGACCTCTCGATCGGCATCCCGGGCGAGTTGAGCCGCAGAAAGCACGTCGAGCTGGGGAAGTTCCTGCCCAGCGAGGCGAAGCCCATGCTCGCCTTCGCAGGCATCACGCAGGACATGAAGCACGCGCTCTTCCTGGTCTCGGACGACGTCAGCTCGGTGGACGGCGATGGTCGCTGCGGCCCAGGGCCCAACAACTGCAGGCTGCTGCGGCTCAAAGTGGGCGACGAGGCGAAGCTCGCCTACGCTCCCGAGGGTGACCGCACCTACAAGCTCAAGCTGCACGGGGTCGACCTCGCCCCGTTCGATGCGAGCCCCTCGAACAAGCGGGGGAAGCGCGGTTCTGACGCCGCTTTTCAGTTCGCGCTTGCGGCCCGCCGGTAGGCGCGCCCCCAGGGAGTGGCTTTCGCGCCGCTAGGGTTGGCGGCGCGATGACCAGCTTTCGCTTCACAACCGCCGGCGAGTCGCACGGGCCCGGCCTGGTCGCGATCGTCGAGGGGCTTCCCGCGGGCCTGGAGCTGGACCGAGAGCGCCTCGACCGCGAGATGGCGCGCCGCCAGCTCGGTCACGGGCGCGGGGGCCGGATGAAGATCGAGAGCGACTCGGTGGAGATCCGCTCCGGCGTGCGTCACGGCCGAACCCTCGGCTCTCCCGTCGCCGTCCTGGTCGCGAACCGCGACTACGCCAACTGGGAGGAGCGGATGAGCCCCTGGCCTGTGGACGCCGAGATCGAGGAGGTCCACACGCCCCGGCCCGGTCACGCCGACCTCGCCGGCCTGCTCAAGTTCGGCCACTCCGACGTTCGCAACGTGTTGGAGCGCGCCAGCGCCCGCGAGACGGCGGCTCGGGTGGCGGCTGGGGGGCTCGCAAAGGAGCTCTTGGCGGCCTTCGGCGTCAGCGTGCACAGCCACGTGGTGCAGATCGGCTCGGTGAGCGCTCCCGAGCGCGGCGACCTCAGCGCCGCGGACTTCGCCGACGTTGACTCCTCGCCCGTTCGCTGCCTCGATCCGGAAGCGAGCCAGGCGATGGTGGCGGAGATCGATCGCTTGCGCAAGGCGAACGAGAGCCTCGGCGGGATCTTCGAGGTGAGGGCCTTCGGCCTGCTGCCGGGGCTGGGCTCCCACACGGGTTGGGAGGAGCGTCTGGATGCCCGCCTGGCGCAGGCGCTGGTCTCGATCCAGGCCGTCAAGGGGGTCTCGGTGGGGGAGGCGTGGGAGGTGGCCGGCAAGCCCGGATCCGAGTCGCACGACGAGATCCTCTGGTCCGAGGACCGCGGCTGGCACCGGGAGACCAATCGCGCCGGCGGCGTAGAGGGCGGCATGTCGAATGGAGAGCCGCTCTTCGTGCGCGCGGCGCTGAAGCCGATCTCGACCCTGACCAAGCCGCTCCGCTCGGTCGACACCGAGACCAAGGAGCCTGCCCAGGCGCTTCGCGAGCGGACCGACTCGACCGTGGTCCCGGCGGCCGCCGTGGTGGGGGAGGCGATGACTGCCCTGGTGCTGGCCCGCTGCTACCGCGAGAAGTTCGGCGGCGACCACATCGACGACGCGCTGGGCGCGCTGGCCGCGTACAGGGAGCGGATCGGGTGGCGACGCTAGCCGGGCAGGAGGAGGGTCAAGCCGCGCCGGCGATTCGGCAGCCGGCGATCGTCTTCATCGGCTTCATGGGCGCCGGCAAGACGGCCGCCGCCAACGCCGCGCGCGCCGCGGGCTTGGAGGCGATAGAGGCGGATGAGCTGCTCGAGGGCGAGCTCGGGATGCCGATCGCCAAGTTCTTCGGCCGTCGCGGGGAGGAGGAGTTCCGAAGCCTCGAGTCCGCACAGGTGAGCAAGCTGCTGGATGAGGCCGACGGCGGCGTGATCGCGCTCGGCGGCGGGGCGGTTGGCACGGAGCGGGTGCGTGACGCGCTCGGTCGCCACGTCGTCGTCTGGCTCCAGGTGTCGGCGGAGGAGGCCTGGCGGCGGGTGGAGGGCAGCGACCGGCCACTGGCCCAGGACCGTGCTCACTTCGAGGCCCTGCACGCCGAGCGCCAGCCGATCTACGCGGAGCTTGCGGACGCGATTCTCCCTCCCGGTGACGAGCAGATGGTGGCGCGGGCGCTGCCCTCGCTGATCGGGCTCCGCGAGCTCCCTCACGGGACGCGGATGGCCTGGGCGTCGAGCGCCTCGGGTGAGTACCCGGCCTATGTCGGCGGGGGATTGCTGGCGGCCGGCTACTGGCCGCTCGACAGCCGGCGCTTTTGCGTCAGCGACTCCACGGTTGCCGGGCTCTACGCGCAGGCGGTGCAACCGCTTGCGGGGCTGGCGGAGGTGGAGCCGGGCGAGCACGCCAAGACGCTTCCCGAGGCCGAGCGCGTCCTGCGCGAGCTGGCGCGGCTGGGGATGTCGCGCGCCGACCACCTGGTGGCGCTGGGTGGCGGCGTGGTCGGCGACCTGGCGGGCTTCTGCGCCGCGACCTACCAGCGCGGCGTCGAGGTCGTGCAGGTTCCGACCACCCTGGTCGCCCAGGTCGACTCGGCGTACGGGGGGAAGACCGGTGTCGACCTGCCCGAGGCCAAGAACTACGTTGGCGCCTACCACCTGCCAAGCGCCGTGCTCGCCGACACGGGGACGCTCGCCACCCTGCCCGCCCAGGAGCTGGCGGCGGGCTTCGTGGAGGTGGTGAAGACGGCCCTGATCGCGGGCGGGGACTCGTGGGAGCGGGTGCGGGCGCTTGGGGAGCTCGATCCGGCCCAGCTCGGCGACATGATCTTCGCCTGCGCACGCGCCAAGCTCGAGATCGTCGCTGCCGACGAGCGTGACAGCGGCCGCCGGGCGGTGCTGAACCTGGGCCACACGGTCGGCCACGCGATCGAGGCGGCGAGCGGGTATGAGCGCTACCGCCACGGTGAGGCGGTGGGGCTCGGCTTGCTGGCAACGCTCCGGCTCTCGGGCGCGGCCGAGCTTCGCGACGAGGTGCGCGACCTGCTCGAGCGGCATCGTCTGCCGACCAGGCTCGACCCCGCGATCGACGTCGAGTCTGTCCTTGCGGCGGTCGAGCTCGACAAGAAGCGCACCGCCGACGGGGTGGGCTTCGTGCTCCTCGAGCGAGTCGGCGAGCCGGCGATCGGCCAGCGCGTCGACCCGGATAGCGTCCGCGCCGCGGTGGAGGAGCTGAGATGAGGAACCGGGTCGAGGTGATGCACGGGGTAAACCTGGACACCCTCGGCCGCCGCGACCCCGAGCAATACGGGACGATCACCCTCCCGGAGCTGGAGCGAGAGATCAAGCGCTTCGCCCAGGGCCTCGAGCTCGAGGTGAGGTTCTTCCAGACCAACCACGAGGGCGAGTTCGTCGAGCACCTCCATCGCCTGCCCGAGATCGCGGATGCGGCCCTGCTCAACCCCGGCTCCTGGACCCACTACAGCTATGCGATCCGCGACGCGCTCGAGATCGCGCGGCTGCCGGCAATCGAGGTCCACATCTCCGACGTCCAGTCGCGCGAGGAGTGGCGGCGCCACTCGGTATTCGAGGGCCTCGTGATCGGCGCCGTGTCGGGAAAGGGGCCCGACGGCTACCGCGAGG
The DNA here is from genome assembly GCA_963824865.1 of uncultured Actinomycetes bacterium. Lineage (GTDB taxonomy): Bacteria > Actinomycetota > Thermoleophilia > Solirubrobacterales > 70-9 > AC-56. Next base: position 36,252 of record CAWGQQ010000005.1, read on the forward strand.
CGCTCGAGGCGCTGAAACAGGCGCTCGGGTGAGCTCCGCGAGCCGCGCCGAGCGACTCGCGGCTCTGCTCGCGGAGCGGGAGCTGGACCAGCTCCTGGTGGGCGACCTGGTCCGGCCCGGAGACTCCGCACCGGACGCGATCGGCAACCTACGCTGGCTGACCGGGTTCAGCGGCACCAGCGGCCTGGCGATCGTGGGCGCCGAGGATCGCGTTTTTTTGACCGACTTTCGCTACCTCGAGCGCGCGCAGCGCGAGGTGGCGGCCGAGTTCGAGCGGGCGACGGCCGAGCGCGAATTGCTGGACGCCGCGGTGAAGCGCTTGCGCGGGCGAGTCGGCTACGACGACGCTCACACCAGCGTCAAGAACCTGCGCAAGCTCGAGCAGCTCGTACCCGAAGGCGTGGAGCTGGTGGCGACCGAGGGCCTGGTGGAGCGCCTTCGCCGCCACAAGGACGCCGGCGAGCTGCAGGCGATCGCCGAGGCCGCCCGGCTCACCGACGAGGTCTACGGCTTCCTCTTCGACCGGGGCGTGGGGCAGAGGACCGAGCGCCAGATCATGCTCGACGCCCATCAGCGGATGCGGGAGCTCGGCGCCGATGACCCCTCGTTTCCGGCGATCGTCGCCGCCGGCGAGAACAGCGCCCTGCCGCACCACAGCTCTTCCGAGCGGCAGGTGGGCGCCGGCGAGCTGCTGCTGATCGACATGGGCTCGGTCGTCGACGGCTATTGCTCCGACTGCACGCGCACGGTCGCCGTGGGCGAGATCGATGACGAGGCGCGCGAGGTCTACGAGCTCGTGCGCTCGGCCCAGGGGATGGCGCTGGAGGCAGTCCGCGCGGGCATCGAGGCGCGTGACGCCGACTCCGTCGCCCGCGATCCAATCGCCGCGGCGGGGCACGGCGAGCACTTCGGCCACGGGCTCGGGCACGGGGTGGGGCTCGAGGTCCACGAGGCGCCGCGCGTGTCCCAGAGGTCGGATCAGGCGCTCGAGGTCGGGGACGTGGTCACGGTCGAGCCGGGCATCTACCTGCCGGGCCGCTTCGGCGTCCGGATCGAGGACTTGGTGGCCGTCACCGAGGACGGCTGTCGCAACCTCAGCACCTTCCCGAAGGAATTGCGGGTGGTCGGCTAGCGGCTGAGGTCGAGGCCCGGCTCGAGCGCCGCAGCGAAGGCCGCGACCAGCTCTACCGTTGCCTCGACGTCGGCCAGGTCCACCATCTCCACCGGCGAATGCATGTAACGCAGGGGGATGGAGATCAGCCCGGCCGGGATACCCGCGCGCGCGATCTGGATTGCGTCCGCGTCGGTCCACGTGGCGCGGCCCGAAGCCTCGACGCTGTATGGGGCCTCGAGCCGCTCAGCGGTTTCGGAGAGAAGCTCGAAGATCCGAGGCGAGAGCGTGGAGCCGCGACCGATCACCGGCCCGGAGCCCAGCGGGTGGCGGCCCAGCTCCTTCTCCTCGACCCCTGGTGCGTCGGTGGCGTGGGTCACGTCGACGGCCAGCGCCAGGTCCGGCTCCAGCGAGAACGCCGTCGTTGCCGCCCCCTTTGAGCCGATCTCCTCCTGCACGGCCGCCACGGCCGCCATCTGCCCCTCGAAGCCACCACGCTCGTGCACCCGGCGCAGCGCCTCGAGGGCGACGTAGGCGCCAAGGCGATTGTCGAGCGATCGAGAGATCAGCCGCCCACCGGCGAGTTGCACCGGCTCGGCGGCGATCACCACCGGGTCCCCGACCCGCACCCTGTCCAGCGCCTCCTCCTCGTCGGCGGCGCCGATGTCGATGTGCATCTCGCGAAGCTCAACCACCTTCTTGCGCTGTTCCTCCTTCAGCAGGTGGATGGGCTTTCGCCCGATGACGCCTGGGACCGCGCCGATCTTGCCCTGCACCTGGACCCGCTGGCCGACCAGGATCTGAGCGTCCCAGCCGCCGATCGGCGCGAAGTACAGAAAGCCCTTCTCGTCGACGTGGGTGATCACGAGGCCGATCTCGTCGATGTGCCCGACCACGGCCAGCAGCGGAGCGCTCGCTTCGGCGCCGATCCGGGCGACCGAGGAGCCCAGGGCGTCCGTGCTCACCGATGCGAACGACGCCGCCTGCCGCCAGACGTCGCTCGCCGGGCCCTCGTAGCCCGAGGGAGCGGGAGCGCGCAGCAGGTCCTCGAGCAGCTTCGGTGTCTCCCCCACGAGCGGCAGTATGCCGGGGGAGTCGGTTCAGGCGGCCTCTCGCCAGGCCGCCAGGGAGCGGTCAGCGGCGAGGCGCCTGAGCGCCCTCTCCTCGAGCTGGCGGGCGCGTTGCTGGGTGACGCCGAGCTCCCGCCCGACCTCGCTCAGGCTCGCGACCGGCTCGTTGCCCGTGCCGAAGCGCAGCTCGATCACGCGCCTCTCCGGCTCGGGCAGCTTCGACAACGCCGATTCGACGGTGCGCTCCCGCTGGCGATCGGCGATCTCGTCCTCGACCGCGGGCGCCTCGTCGGCGCGCAGCTCGCCGAGGGTGGCGTCGCCATCATCGGTGACCGGCGCGTCGAGGCTGGTCGTGACCCGGGTCAGGTCCCGCATGGCCATCACCTCGTCGAGAGGCAGCTCGGCCTCGGCCGCGATCTCCTCGTCGCTCGGCTCGCGGTCGAGCTTGCCGGTGAGCTCGGCGGCGACCCGGTTCACGTTTCGCTGCTTTTGGGCGACGTGCGCGGGCACGCGAACGGCGCGGCCCGTGTTGTCCAGGCCGCGCTGGATCGCCTGACGGATCCAGAGCGTGGCGTAGGTGGAGAACTTGTAACCGCGGCGCCAGTCGAACTTCTCGGTCGCCCGAATCAAGCCAAGCATGGCCTCCTGGACCAGGTCCTGCATGGAGAGTCCCAGTCCCTGGTAGCGGCGGGCGATCGAAAGCACCAGTCGCACGTTGGAGTTGATCAGCCGCTCCTTCGCCTCCAAGTCGCCGCGCTCGATCCGCTGGGCCAACTCGATCTCCTCTTCGGCGGTGAGCAGGGGATAGCGGGCAGCCTGGTTCAGGAACAGCTGGAAGCTGTCAGTTGTCTCGGTGCTCTCGGCGCGATGGGTCCTTGCGCGTCGCTCGACACGCCTGGGTGTCGAGGTGGCCGCATGCTGGCCGCGGCCGCGACGCGAGCGGGCTCCATCACGCGCGGCGGGCGGAATCCGCGTCATGAAGCCTTCCTTTCGGTCAGTTGACTACGGAGTCAATTCTAGCAAATGCTTGACGAAGCAACAACTCTTCGCGTCACTTCTGGCTGGCCAGGGTGGCCTCGGCCGGAAGCTCCTGGTCGTGGCGGACCCGGGTGCGGCCCTCGCCGTAGCTGATCGTCTCGTAGGTGATCATCGCGCCTAGCAACACGGTGACGATCACCAGGGTCGCCAGCGCGGGCAGCTCGACGGCCGCGGGGAGCAGCGCGAACATCGCCAGGGCGAGGAGAAGGCGCTGCCGGTTGATCGTGCGGACGTGGCGCCAGCGAAAGCCGACCAACCCGAGCAGGTAGAAGGCGACGCCGCCCAAGAGCGCAAAGGCGGGCACGATGGCCAGCGGTTCGTCGACGTCGGCCAGCGTCTTCTTCAGGCTCACCGCGACCAGCACGACCCCGGCGACCATCGGGAAGTGCAGGTAGGAGTACGAGTCGCGGGCCAGTTCGTTCTGCTCGCGACCCTCGGTCGCCCGAACCAGCCGTCGCGCGGAGACCAGCGCGACCACGTCGAAGTAGGCCCACCACAGCGTCGCCGACAGCAGGATGCCCACCACCGCGGCCGCGGCGATGCCGAAGGTGAGGCTGGTGTCGGCTCCCGAGCCGATCGCCACGATCGATTCGCCCAGGGCGATGATGATGATCAGCCCGTGGCGCTCGGCGAAGTGGCCGGGCACGAGCTTCCAGCCCTCTGACCCGAACAGGTACGGCCCGCCCATGTCGAGCAGGAGGGCGAGAGCCCATAGCGCGCCCTGCGCGAGCCCGTCGAGGAACGAGGCGCCGATCAAGAGCCCGACGCCGATCGCGGTGCTGAGCGCCAGGCCGGTCACCGACTTGCGGAGGGCCGCGTCGTCCCGGCTGGCCAGCACGAAGAGGGCGATCTGCCCGCCGCGGACGGCTCCGTAGGCCAGGGCGAACTCGAGCGCCAGGCTGCCGAAGGCGTCCGGGACGCAGATGGCGACGATCAGAAGGGCCGCCATGGCGGCGAAGATGGCGAGACGAACGGCGCCCTCCTCGGGGTCGACCACGCTCGTCAGCCAGGTGTAACCCGTCCACGACCACCACAGCACCGCGAGCAGCAGCATGCCCTCCGCCAACCCCGACCAGGTCGGCTTGCCGGCCATAAGCGCGGTGCACTGAGTGAGCGCGAGGACGAAGACGAGGTCGAAGAAGAGCTCCAGGGGCAGCACCCGTTCCCCCTCGCGCATCGCGGCGCTGAACCGGGGGGTCCGCGTGTCCGTCGCGGTGGCCATGACGGCCATCATCCTTGCAGCGTCGCTACGCTCAGGCAGGTGATCTCGACCAACCAATTCAAGAACGGCACCCACATCGAGGTGGACGGGGCCGTCTACCGGATCCTCGAGTTCCAGCACGTGAAGCCGGGCAAGGGCGGCGCCTTCGTGCGCACGAAGCTGCGCAAGCTCGACGACGGCGGCGTCCAGGACAAGACGTTCCGGGCGGGGGAGAAGTTCCGGCCGGTGCGGACCGAGGCGCGAAGGATGCAGTACCTCTACGACTCCGGTGAGACGGCCGTGTTCATGGACAACTCCGACTACTCGCAGCTCGAGATCCCCCGGCAGCTCGCCGGCGAGGCGATGCAATGGATGCTTCCCAACGCCGAGGTGGAGGTGCTGTTCGTCGACGAGCGCCCCACGGGCGTACAGGTGCCGAGCGCCGTGGAGATGGCGGTCACCGACACGCAGCCGGGCGTCAAGGGCGACACCGTTTCCGGTGGCGGCACCAAGCCGGCCACCCTGGAGTCCGGCGTGCGGGTGGACGTGCCGCTGTTCGTCAACGAGGGCGACCGGGTTCGGGTCGACACGCGAAGCGGCGAGTACGTCTCGCGCGCCTGAGCGCCACGGCGAGCCCAGAATGCGCCGCTCCGATCAGCGCCGCGCCGCGGTCTTCGCCCTCTACCAGGAGGAGGTGACCGGCCGGCCGGCCGGCGAGGCGCTCGATGACGCGAAGCCGTTCACGCGAGAGCTGGTCGAGGGCGTGGAGGGCGCCCGCGCCGAGCTCGATGCCGAGATTGCCCGGCTGGCTCGCGGGTGGGGCCTCGATCGAATCGCGGCGCTGGAGAAGAGCATCATGAGGGTCGCCCTGTACGAGCTTCATCACCGCGAAGACGTCCCGACCGAGGTGGCGATCGACGAGGCCGTTTCCCTCGCCCGGCGCTATTGCGGCGCCGACGCGCCCGGGTTCGTGAACGGCGTCCTGGGAACTGCCGCAAAGACTCAATCCCACTAGGTTTTCCGGCATGAGCTCCACCGAGCAGCATGCGGAACGGCTGCGGGAGATAGCGGCGCGCCTTCGCGACCCCGAGCTTCCCGAGGAGGAGGCCGAGGGCCTCGCCCGCGAGGCGGCGGAGCTGGTCAGCAAGGCGGGTGCCGAGATCGAGAGTGCCCTGCGCGAGCTCGCCGCGCGAGAGGGTCCGTGAGCAGTTATCCGGACGACCTTCGCGAGCTGGTCGAGAACTACCTGACCGGATTGCGCTTCTCGGCGATCCCCGAGACCGAGGCGCTCGACGAGGCGATGCGGTACTCGCTGCTCGCCGGCGGCAAGCGAATCCGACCGGTGCTGGCGCTGGCGACCGCGCGCTCGCTTGGGGCCGAGCCGGAGTCGATGCTCCCGGCGGCGGCGGCGATCGAGCTGATCCACACCTACTCGCTGATCCACGACGACCTGCCGGCGATGGACGACGATGAGCTGCGCCGCGGCCGGCCGACCTCGCACGTCGTCTTCGGCGAGAACGTCGCCATCCTCGCCGGCGACGGGCTGTTCGCCGAGGCGCTTCGCCTGCTCGCCGAGCACCAGGGCGGCGAGCCGGCCTTGGTGCTGGCGGCGCTTCGCGAGCTCCTCGGGGCGATCGGCGTCGACGGCATGGTCGGCGGGCAGTACGTGGACGTGACCACGTCGATACCCGCCTCATCGTCGCCGCGTCGCGCCGGATGCGCAGGCGACGGGCTCCGAGGCGGCCACCGAGCTACGGGGCCTGCACGCGCTGAAGACCGGCCGTCTGATCGCCGCCAGCGTCGGCGTCGTGCTGGTCCTGGCCGGCCCGAGGGAACCTGACACAATTCCGTATCGCCGCTTCGCCGAGGAGCTGGGCGTCCTGTTCCAGATAGTCGACGACATCCTCGACGTGACCGGAAGCGACGAGGAGCTCGGAAAGCCGCATGGCAGCGACGAGCGACATGGCAAGCTCACCTACGTCAGCCTGTTCGGACTCGAGCACGCCCGCGAGTTGGCGGCCGAGTCGCATCGAAAGGCGCACGAGGCCCTCTCGGCGGTGGGCGACGATCCCCGGGACCTGAGCCGGATCACGGACTTCATCTACACCCGACACAGATGAGCGACGAGCAACCAGCCGGCAACGAAGCGCAACCAGAGGCTGCTGGACCGGGTCAACGGCCCGGGGGACCTCAAGGGCCTCAACGACGGCGAGCTCCAGGACCTTGCCCAGGAGGTACGCGAGCTGATCATCGACGTGATCGGCGAGATCGGCGGCCATTTCGGCGCCAACCTGGGCACCTGCGAGCTCGCCGTCGCGCTCCACAGCCTGCTCGACTCCCCGCGCGACAAGATCATCTGGGACGTCGGCCACCAGGCCTATCCGCACAAGGTGCTGACGGGCCGGCGCGATCGGCTCGACACGATCCGCTCCTACGGCGGGCTGGCGCCGTTCTGCTCGGTGTTCGAGTCCGAGCACGACATCATGGGCGCGGGACACGCATCGACCTCCATCGGCTATGCCGTGGGGCTCAAGGAGGCGATGCGCAAGGGGATCGGCACCGAGGGCCAGGTGATCGCCGTGATCGGGGATGGCGCGCTGACCGGCGGCGTCGCCTACGAGGCGCTCCACAACGCGGGCGGGCTCGAGACCCCGATCGTGATCGTCCTGAACGACAACGGGATGTCGATCTCGCCGAACGTGGGCGCCCTCGCCCGCTACTTCCAGCGCTTCCGGCTCAACCCGACGCTCTACCACGCTCGCGAGGGGGTCGAGGAGCGCCTCACCCGGCTGCCGCTCGGCCTGGGGGAGACGATCGAGCGGCTGGGCCCCGAGATCAAGGCGGCGATCAAGGCCTACGCGGCGCCCGGGCTCCTGTTCGAGGAGCTCGACCTCGCCTACGTCGGGGTGATCGACGGCCACGACGTGGGAGCGCTGCGCCGGGCGATCGGCGACGCCCTGGGCGCCCAGCGGCCGGTCGTCGTCCACATCCACACGGTCAAGGGCAAGGGCTTCGCCGCAGCGGAGGAAGGCGGCCTCGAGGGAATGGAGAAATGGCACGCGGCGAAGCCGAAATCAATCATCAACAGAAAGCCGGCGCGTCGGCTCGAAGGCGGGCCCGGCAAGGCCGGCCCGTCAAGGAGACCGATTCGCCGGAGGCGATCGAGAAGCTCGAGAAGCCGCTGCCCTCCTCGCCACCGCAGTACACGGCCGTGTTCGGCGACGCCCTGGTGTCCGAGGCGAGGCGTGATCGCCGGGTGATCGGGATCACGGCGGCGATGGCGGGGGGGACCGGGCTCGACAAGCTCGGCAAGGAGCTGCCGGAGCAGTACTACGACGTCGGGATCGCCGAGCAGGACGCGGTGCTGTTCGCCGCCGGCCTCTCGCTCCAAGGGGCGAAGCCGGTGTGCGCGATCTACTCGACCTTCCTCCAGCGCGGCTTCGACCAGATCGTCCACGACGTCTGCCTGCAGGAGCTCAACGTCGTCTTCGCCATGGACCGCGCGGGCCTGGTAGGCGACGACGGCCCCACCCACCACGGCGCCTTCGACGTTTCCTACCTCCGCCCGCTTCCCAACGTGGTCCTGATGGCCCCCCGGGACGAGGCGATGCTGGTCCACATGTTGCGCACGGCGCTGGTCCACGACGACGGCCCGATCGCCTTCCGCTATCCGCGCGGCGCCGCCGAGGGCGCGTCCCTGCCCGAGCGGCCGCAGGAGATCCCGATCGGCACCGGCGAGCTGCTCGCCGAGGGCGAGCGCGTGGCACTGCTCGGCTACGGCTACGGCGTCCAGGTGGCGCTGCGCGCCGCCGGCATCCTCGGCGAGCACGATCACCGGGTCACGGTGGCGGACGGCCGCTTTGCGAAGCCACTCGACGCGGAGCTCGTCCAGCGCCTCGGCCGCGAGCACGAGCTGGTGGTGACGATCGAGGAGAACGTCCTTCCCGGCGGCTTCGGGGCCGCGGTGCTGGAGCACCTCGAGGACGCGTACGTTTCGCCGCAGTCCCGTGCACGGGTGATGCGCGTCGGCCTGCCCGACCGCTACGTCACCCACGGCAAGCCCGCGCTGCTGCGCGAGGAGGTCGGCTTCACCGGCGAGGCGGTCGCCGAGCGGGTGCTGACTGCGCTTCGCGCTCCACACGCCGTGTCCGGCTAGGCGAGCCGATCGGCGAGCCAGCGCGCGTCGCGGGGGGCGAAGGCCTCCCAGTCGTTGTTGAAGTAGAGGAAGACCTCGAGCTCGGAGCGCCAGGAGGCGATCCGGCGCCTCCACTTCTCCAGCTCGCGCTCGGAGTAGTTGCCGCGCCGGCCGCGCTGCCCGTAGTGGAAGCGAACGTAGGTCCAGCTCGTGGTGATCTCGTGGGTCTGAAACGGGCGCTCGGGATGATCGCCGATCACGCAGCGCGGCGCGGTGGCGGCGCAGCAGGGCATAAACCTCCTCGGTGAACCAGCTCGAGTGTCGGAACTCGAAGCAGTGGCGACCCTTCGGCAGCCCCTCCAGCGTCTCGGCGAGGCGATCGTCGTCGCGCTGGAAGTTCTCCGGAAGCTGCCACAGCACCGGGCCGAGCTTGCGTGCCTTCGCCAGCGGCTCGAGCGAGTCCAGGAATCGCTTCGCGCCGGCGCCAACCGCCTTCAGGCGCTTGACGTGAGTCAGGTACCGGCTTGCCTTGACGGAGAAGACGAAGCGTCGCGGCGTCTGCTCGGCCCAGGCCGTGACCGCGTTCTCGGAGGGCAGCCGGTAGAAGGTCGCGTTGACCTCGACCGTGTCGAACAGCTCCGCGTAGCGCTCCAGCCAGCGCCGGGCCGGCAGCCCCTCCGGGTAGATGACCCCGCGCCAGTCGCGGTAGTTCCAGCCCGAGCAGCCGATGTGGACCGGCTTGCTCAGGCCGGGACGCGCTCCGGGGGAACTCGCCGGCGCGCCGGCTCGTGACGGGCGCCGGTGGGGGCGGAGCTGGAGCCCTCGGTGAGCGGCCGGCTGCAGAGGAGCTGGTAGACGGCGTTCTGCCCGGTCTCGAACGAGTTGCGGGCAGCCCGCAGATAGAGGCGCCAGACGCGCAGGCGCTCCGAGCCCGCCAGGCGCTCGGCCTCGTCGAGGTGCTGCTCGAAGCGGGTCGTCCAGTGGCGCAGCGTCTCGGCGTAGTCGGTGTGGAGGTTCTCGACGTTGAGCGCCTCGAAGCCGGCCCGTTCGAAGGCGAGCATCATGCGCGACAGGTTGAGCAGCTCGCCGTCTGGGAACACGTAGCGGTTGGAGAACTCGCCGCCAATTTGGGCGCCGCCCTCCTGGGGCGGGACCGCGACGATGCCGTGGTTGAGCACTCGACCGCCGGGCTCCAGCACCTGGGCGATCTGACGGGCGTACTCGTCGATCTGCGCCTCGCCCACGTGCTCGACCATGCCGATGCTGGCGATCGCGTCGAAGCGCTCCTCGACGCAGGTCGCGGTAGTCCATCACCCTGAACTCGACCTGGTCGCCGACTCCGCCTCGCGCGCCAGCTCCCTCGCCAGCTCAGCCTGCGGCTCCGAGAGCGTGATCCCCCAGACCGAGGCGCCGTGCTCGCGCGCGGCGTGGATCGCAAGGCTTCCCCAGCCGCAGCCGATGTCGAGCATGCGCTGGCCGGGCTCCAGCTCGAGCTTGCGGCAGATCAGCTCGAGCTTGGCGCGCTGAGCTTCCTCCAAGGTCTCCGTCCCAGGCTCGAACAGCGCGCAGCTGTAGGTCATCGTCTCGTCCAGGAACAGCGCGAAGAACTCGTTCGAGACGTCGTAGTGATGGCGGACGGCCTCCGCGTCGCGCCGCTTCGTGTGCCGGCGCCCGCGCGGGCGCAGCTCGGCGGCTGGGGGTTGGGGGCGGCGATTGAGGCCCGCGGCCCGCAGCGCCGCGGCTCCGAACCGCAGCCGCTGCGGCAAGCTGAGCGGAGGCGGGTGCCAGCGGCCGAGCAGGGCGATCGCCCCGTCCAGGTCGTCGACGTCGATCTCCCCGCAGACGTAGGCGCGGCCGAGCCCCAGCTCACCGGGGGCGCGCAGGAGGTGGCCGATCGCACGCGGCGAGCGGATGGTCAGCGTCGGGCCGTTCCGCGTCGACGGCACGCGGATCCCGTCCCAGAACTCGATCGTGAAGGGGCGATCGGGAAGCGCGCTCTGGATGCTGCGACGCAGCCGGTCCGTGCTCGATCCCGGCACAGACGCGAGCCTAGCTCAAACACAGAGGCGGTCGAGACGTCAAGTGCCTACAGGCTCGAAGACGCGTCGGCGTGGAAGTCATGGGCGCCGAATCAACCGCGTATGACAAGGCGATGGAACGCGCGCGCCACGTGGCGGATACCACTCAGTCTCAAGGCCAAGAGCAAGACATCGAGGAGAGCGATGGACACAAACCGCTGGAAGAGATTCGTCGCAGTCGGGGCAAGCGCGCTCGTGGTGGCCGCCGGTGCCGCGGCGCCGCGTCAGCAGGGAACCGAGCTCGAACTGCTCCACGAGAAGGTGCCGGAACTAGCGCTGGCGGGCCTGTTCGGACGCCGACGGACTAAGTCGCGGGCGCGGTCGGTTCGCCGATCGCGCCCTCGCATCGAGTTCCTCTGCGCGCCCGAGGACAAGGGCGTGATCGCCGAGCCGGTCCTCGCCCGGACCACTCAGCCGGCGTGGTTCAAGCGGCTGCCGGGACAGGACGGTGCGCAGCTGTCCGCGACGAACAACGGTCTGACCGTCAAGCGCTGCGTCCCGTTCCTCGACGCCCTGAGCATCGGGTGGATCGTCCCGCTGGCGGCCACCGTTCGTCTTGAGATCAGCGATGGCGGACGGGCGGTCTCGGCGGGCTGGAGTTCATCATGAGATGGTGAGCTCGCACGCTCCCCACCAGGCCGCCGGCCATCCGTACGAGCCTCGTCCGACGATGAATTCCACAACCCGTGGACGATCCGCACGCCGAGCGGTGCAGTTGCCTCGTCCCGCCCCTAAACCGGCCCAATGGCGTCGTCGAGGTCTTCAGCGGCGTCGTCGACACCGACGTGTACGTCTCGCCGATCAACTTTCCGTTCGTCGCGGTCGCTGAGGACGGCGTCCACATCATCCCCAAGGGGACACCGCTGATCCAGGTCATCCCGTTCGAGCGCAAGGACGAGCGCCTTGAGGGCGACGTCCGTGCCGAGTCCGAGCAGGAAGCTGCCGAGCGCGAACAGGTCTTCCGGAATACGCTCGCCGGAGACGGCTGGTACCGCGCGGAGTCACGCGCAAGACGCTGACCGAGGGGCTACAGAGCCGGCCAGGTCGGGAACGCCCCGCACTTTGCGGGGCGTCTGGGGTACAGGGAGGAGAGATATGTGTGTTTTTTTCGGGGGTAGGCCGGACGCCTAGGCGCCTGCGGGAACGCTGAACCGCGTTGATGCGGTCAGTGCCACCGACGCGACGCCAACGCCGACCAAAAAGACTCCTTGGGCCCACTCGCCGGTGGCGATCCCGATCGCCAGCCCGGAGATTCCGGTAAACGCCGCCAGCATGTAGTCGAATCCCGCGTGGGCCGAGAGCGGGATCGTGCGCCCGGGGCCTGCCGCCTGCACGGCGAAGCCGAGCAGAAGCGCCCCGATCACGAAGGCGACCACGGTGGCCGCCTCGCCGAATCCGAGCAGAAACGGAGCTGCGATCACAGCGGGCGCGGCCGCCATCTCGATCGCTGCGTGAGCCGACAGGGGTATTGCTCGTGAGACTGCCATTACGCATTTCAAGATACGAACATATGTGCGATTCGTGTGTGATCGGGATCACACTTGCTCATTGCCTTCGCGTAGCGCGCTGGCCGGCACTCGCTTTTAGGTTTCCTTCGCCCGAGCAGGCAAGAATCCAGCGGGACGGCTGGAGGCGGCCTTCGGGACGGCCAGCCGTCCTTTTGTTGCCCGAATCCCACCCGATCGGGGTGCGGCGATGTACCGTTGCGCCATGGAGCGGCGCAGGATCGACACCCTGCTGGCGGAGCGCGGACTGGCCGGATCGCGCACCAGCGCGGCGGCCTCGGTGCGTGCCGGAAGGGTGCGGATCGGAAATGGCGGTAGGCGGGCGGCCAAGCCCGGCCAGCTCGTGCCGACCGACACGGAGCTCGAGGTCGAGACGCATGCTCGCTTCGTCTCCCGCGGAGGCCTCAAGCTCGAGCAGGCGCTCGACGCTTTCGGAATCGAGGTGGAGGGCCGCTCTTGCCTCGACGTCGGCGCTTCGACGGGCGGCTTCACCGACTGCCTGCTTCAACGCGGCGCTGCGCGGGTGGTCGCGCTCGACGTCGGCTACGGCCAGCTTGACTGGGGCCTTCGCAACGACCCCCGGGTCCAGGCGATCGAGCGAAAGAACGCGCGGGAGCTGTCGCCCGCCGACCTTCCGTACGAGCCCGACCTGGCGACGATCGACGTCTCCTTCATCTCGCTGGCCAAGGTGCTGCCGGCGGTGGCCGGCTGCCTGGCACCCGGCGGGGAGGTCCTCGCCCTGGTCAAGCCCCAGTTCGAGCTGGGGCGGGGTCGCGCCAAGGGAGGCGTGGTGCGCTCGGCGGACGACCGGCGCGAGGCGCTTCTATCCGTCGGCGAGGCCGCCCAGGCGATGGGCCTCGCGGTCAAGGGCTTTGCCTCGTCCGGGCTCGCGGGGCCGAAGGGCAACCGCGAGAGCTTCGTCTGGTGTGGCCTCGAGGGCCCCGGCGTCGAGGATCTGGAAGCCGCGGCTCGGGAGGTCGAGCCATGAGCGCACGCGCGGAGCCTGCCGCCGCGGTGCGCACCGCGGTCGTCCTCACCCACACCCATCCTGAGCAGACCTCGGCCGCCCTTCGGGAGGCGGTCGCTGCCGCCGAGCGCGCCTCCTGTGTGCTCGCCGTGACCCCCAACGAGCTGGAGAAGCACGGCGAGGCCGCCGCGGGGATGGAGGTCCGCGAGGATCTTCCCGAGCGCCCCGACCTGTGCCTGGTGCTCGGCGGGGACGGCACGATACTCAGCGCGCTCCGCCGCTATGCGGGCAGCGGCGTGCCGGTGTTCGGGATCAACTTCGGCACCGTAGGCTTCCTGGCCGCGGTCGAGCGCGATCAGCTCGCCGATGGCCTGTCGCGCGCATTCGGCGGCGACTTCGAGGTCATGGATCTCCCTGGATTGAGGGCGGCGATCGACGCCGCGAGGCCGATCGCTCTCAACGACGTCTCGTTCATCCGCCGCCCTCTTGGCCGGGTCGCCGAGCTCTCCTACCGGCTCGGGGGGCAGGAGGTCGGGCGCGTGCGATGCGACGGCTTGGTCGCTGCCACTCCGGCGGGCTCCACCGGCTACAACCTCGCCAACCAGGGCCCGATCCTCGCCTGGGGCGTCGAGGGCTACGTGGTCAGCTTCATCGCCCCGCATACGCTGACGGCCCGGGCCCTCGTGGTGGCGCCAGACGATGTCCTCCACGTGGGCAACGCCGCCGGTCGCGAGGCCGTGGACGTGGTCCTCGACGGAGAGCACGTCGGCGAGCTCCGGAGTGGGGAGGAGATCGAGGTCGGCTTCCGCCGCAGCGTCGGGCGGCTGGCACAGCTCCCCGGGTCCAACTTCTATCGCCGCATCGGCGACAAGTTCGGCCGCATCGGTCACTGAGCAGCCGCGAGTCCGTCCCTGGGCGCTGCTAGTAAGGGCCTCGATGCTGCACGAGCTGCGGATTGAGAACCTGCTGCTGATCGAGCGGGCCGAGCTTCGCTTCGCGGCCGGGCTCAACGCGATCACCGGCGAGACCGGAGCCGGGAAGACGATCCTCGCCCACTCGCTCGACCTGCTGATGGGCGGAAAGGCGCGTTCTCAGATCGTCCGTCCCGGAGCCGACGAGGCCTACGTGGAGGGTGCCTTCGCGTGTCCCGAGGAGCTGCTCGCCGATCCCGAGCTGGCCGAGCTGCGCGAGCGCCTTCCCAACGACACCGGCGAGATCGTCCTTGGGCGCCGGATCGCGGCCTCGGGGCGAACCAGCGCATTCGTGCAGGGGCGCTCCGCCTCGGCGGGCGACCTGCGGGCCCTCGGCTCTCGCCTGCTCGCTTTCTACGGACAGCATGAGCACCGCCGGCTCGTGCTGTCCTCGGCCCAGCTCGACATCCTCGACGGCTTCGCGGGCCCCAAGCAGCTCGAGCGCCTCGGGCGTTACCGCGACGCTCACGCCGAGGTCGTGGCGCTGTCGCGCGAGCTGGCCGAATTGGCCGAGCGCGAGGGGGCGAGGGAACGGGACCTCGACCTCCTGCGCTTCGAGCTGGCGGAGATCGAGGCGGCGTCCCCCGACCCGAACGAGGAGCGCGAGCTGGAAGCGGAGCGCGATCGCCTGCGCCACGCCGAGGGCTTGCGGGCGGGCGCATCGGGTGCGCTGGCGGCGATCGCCGGGGCCGACGACGACCTGGGCGGCGCGCGCGGCCTTCTTGGAGGGTCTGAGCGCGAGCTGGCGGTGGTGGACGGTGTCGACGCCTCGCTCGACGCGATCGCCGAGCGGGTCCGGGCGGTCTCCGTCGAGCTCGACGACGCGGCCAGTGCCCTTCGCTCCTACCTGGAGGGAATCGAGGCCGATCCCGGTCGCCTCGAGCTGATCGAAGAGCGTCTGCAGGCGGTCGATCGCCTGAAGCGAAAGCACGGAGGCTCGATCGAGGAGGTGCTCTCCCACGGGGAGCGATGCCGGGCCGAGATCGACCGGCTCGAGAACGCCGCGCAGCTGACCGGCGAGCTCGAGCGCCGACTGGACGAGGCAAGCAGGCGCCGCGCGCGGCTTGCCGGAGAGCTCGGCGAGGCGAGGGCAAGAGCCTCCCGCGGGCTCACCAAGCGGGTCGCCGCCGAGCTCGCCGAGCTGGGCATGAAGGGGGCATCGCTGGAGGCATCGCTCCATCCCCACCCAGATGGCTTTGGGCCGAAAGGCTCGGAGACGGTCGAGCTGAGCGTGGCCACCAACCCTGGAATCCCGGCCTCACCGCTCCGCGACGCCGCCTCGGGCGGCGAGTTGTCGCGAGTCATGCTCGCGCTCACCGGCCTCGGCCACGGGGCCGGCGCCGGGACCCTGGTCTTCGATGAGATCGACGCCGGAATCGGCGGCGGCGCGGCGCGCGCGGTGGGCGAGAGGCTGGGGCGGCTGGGCGCCGAGCGCCAGGTGATCTGCATCACCCACCTGCCTCAGGTCGCTTCGTTTGCCGGGGCGCACTTTCGGATCGAGAAGCGAGCTCACGCCGGCCAGGCGAGGGCGACCGTCGATCGGGTGGAGGGCGACGAGCTGGTCGCCGAGATCGTCCGCATGCTCGGCGCCGGACGAGAGGACGAAGCCGCCAGCCGCCACGCGCGCGAGCTGCTTGCGGCCGCCTGAGTGGTTGCTCGTTGCGGCTCTAGGACGACCCCGGTGAGTCGCTGCCGGGGCAGCTGGGCGAGTCCGAGGCCGTGGAAGTTCAGTTTTCCGGATAATCAGGCGGACTGATGGCGACGCCCGTCCGAACTCGTGCGCGGCGCTGGCTCGGGGGCAACGATCCCGCCGTCCCTGGCCCCCCTGCCTCCATCCACGGCAGCGCCAGGCTGGGCCGCAAGACCAAGCAGCTCGTCAAGCGCCTCGATGCCGGGGACGTGGCGATCATCGATCACGCCGACCTCGATCGGATTTCCGCCGAGGACCTGGTGGCGACGGGAGTGCGGGCGGTTGTCAACGTCTCGCCCTTCTCCACCGGCCGCTATCCGAACGCCGGGCCGCTGCTCCTGGCGCGGGCCGGGGTGCACCTGATCGACGCGCCCGCGGCGCCGCTGTTCGAGGAGTTGAAGGATGGCGATCCGGTGGCGATCGTCGGTGGCGAGGTTCGCCGCAACGGAAGCGTGCTGGCGGCGGGCCGCGTGCTCGCTGCCCCGGAGCTCGCCGAGCAGCTCTCCGAGCATCGCCAGCGGATCGATGAGGCGCTCGCCGCGTTCGCCGAGAACACGATCACCCACCTCCGCGAGGAGGGGGAGCTCTTGGCGGGGCGGATGGAGCTGCCCCGCACCCGCACGGTGTTTCGCGACCGTCACGTGATGATCGTGGTCAGGGGGACCACCTATCGCAAGGACCTGCGCGCGCTTCGCGCCTATGTCCGCGACGTCCGCCCGTTGCTCGTCGGGGTCGACGGCGGCGCCGACGCGATCCTGGAGGAAGGGTTGAAGCCGGATCTGGTGCTGGGCGACATGGACTCGGCGAGCGACGAAGCGCTGCGCTGCGGCGCCGAGCTGGTCGTCCACGCCTATTCGAACGGGCACGCGCCGGGTCGCGCGCGACTGGAGCGCCTTGGGCTGGAGCACGAGACGATCCGAGCCGTGGGGACCAGCGAGGACGCCGCCATGCTGCTCGCCTCGGAGAAGGGCGCCGGGCTGATCGTCAGCGTGGGCGCCCACTTCAACCTGGTCGAGTTCCTCGACAAGGCGCGCGGCGGGATGTCCTCGACCTTCCTGACGCGGCTGCGGGTGGGGGAGCTGTTGGTGGACGCGAAGGGCGTGAGCCGCCTCTACAACCCGGGCGTCAGCGGTCGCCAGATGGCGCTCCTGCTCGGCGCCCTGCTGATCCTGCTGGCGATCGTGGTGGCGACGACGCCGGCCCTCAGCGACCTGGTGGACCTGATCTGGCTGAAGCTCAAGATCATTCTCGGCATCAGCTAGCGGTGGCCTGATGGGGTACTCGGCGCGCTATCACGCCGCCTCGCTGGCCGCCGTCTTCCTGGCGCTGGCGATCGGGATCCTGCTCGGGGTCGGCTTGGGCGACAACGTGGTTGAGGACACGACGAAGCAGCTGGAGAAGAGCCTCACCTCAGACCTCGCCGACGCCCGCTCCAGCGCTGAGGATCTCCAGGCCGATCTGAGCCGGGAGCGTGAGTTCTCGACCCAGATCTTCCCGGCGCTGGTCGACGACCTGCTGCTCGGCGACCGGGTCGCGGTGGTCGCGCTCGGCTCGCTGCCCCAGGAGCTGGAGGATGACATCGAGTTCGTGGTCGGACGGGACAGCCCGACCGGGGCAAGGCTGGGGGAGGTCGCAGTCGTGCGAGAGCCTCCCGACCTGCGGGCGCTCGCCGACGCGGCCCCTCCGGTGAGCCCAGCCGGCAGCGTGCGCCGCGACTCGGACGCGCTGTCCGCCCTCGCCCGGCGCGCCGGGCTGTCGCTGGTCAGCGGAGGGCCTCCGTTCGATCGCCTACGAGGACGCGCTGCTGGCGGACGTCAGCGGACGGCCGGGAGGGATCGATGCAGTGATCGTGGTTCGCGACCGGCCAAGTGATCTCGGCTCGGCCAAATCCGACGCCACGGACACACTGGAGGAGGGACTCGTGGACGGGATTCAGAGCGCCGGAGAGATCCCCGTGGTCGGCGTGGAGCGCTCCGACTCGGATGGCTCGCAGATCGGCTTCTACACCTCCCAGGGGCTCGAAGCGACGGTGGACAGCATCGACCTGACGTCGGGGCGATTGGCGCTCGCCTACGCGCTGAACGGGGTCGAGGGCGACTACGGGATCAAGGCCTCGGCCGAGCGTCTGCTTCCCGTCCTGCGCCGCCCGCCGAGGGCCCCGGTCTCAAGCTCCAGCTCCCGGTGAAGCTCGCCGGGCTGGCGCTCTCTGCCGCAGTCGCCCTGGCCTTCGCCGGCCCGTGGCTGCGGGACATGAAGCGCACCGGGCTCACCCGCGAGAACTACCGAGGGCGTTCGCTCGCCTTCCCGGCCGGAGCTGTTCTGCTCGCCTGCTCGCTCGTGGCCCTGGCGCCGCTTGCGCTGCTCGACGATCGCGCCGATCTCGACCTGCTCGACCCTGAGCTGCGGCGCTGGGCTGTCTACGTGCTCGGGGTGGCGCTGCTCGGGCTGCTCGACGACGCACTCGGCCATGGCGGGGTGGCGGGAGCCCCGCGCGGCTGGCGGGGCCACGCCGAGGCGGCGCTCACGGGGCGGTTCTCGACCGGGGCGATCAAGGGTGTCGGGGCCCTGGCGCTCGCCGCCTACGCCGTCTCTGGGCGAGGGCGCGAGAGCTTCGACTATCTCGCGGACCTGGCGCTGCTGCTCTTGGCCACCAACTTGTTCAACCTCCTCGACCTGCGACCCGGGCGGGTGGAGAAGGCGTTCGCGGCATTGCTCGCCGGCCTCTGCCTTGGAGCGTGGACGGTTGCCCCGCTGGAGCTCTTGGGGATCTTCATCGGCCCCGTCTTGGTCGGCTCCGTGTTCACCTTGCGTGAGCGCGCCATGCTGGGGGACACCGGCTCGAACCTGGTGGGCGCGTTGGCGGGAATCTCGCTGCTGGTCGTGCTCTCGGACGACGGTCGTTTGGTGGCCTTGGCGATCGTCGCCGCGCTCAACCTGTACGGCGAGTTTCGCTCGATCTCGCGCACGATCGAGGGGGTTCCGCTGCTTCGCTCTCTAGACTCGCTTGGCAGGTTGACCGAGGCTCAGAAGGCAGACCCCGGAAGATGAGGCCCGGCGAGACCAGGTTCATCTTTGTCACCGGCGGCGTCGTCTCCTCGCTGGGCAAGGGGATCGCCGCGGCCTCGATCGGGCGGTTGCTGGTCAGCCGGGGCTTCCGGGTCCAGCTCCAGAAGTTCGACCCGTACATCAACGTCGATCCCGGGACCATGAGCCCCTTCCAGCACGGCGAGGTTTTCGTCACCGAGGACGGGGCGGAGACCGACCTCGACCTGGGCCACTACGAGCGGTTCACCGACGAGAACACCTCGCGGGCCTCGAACGTGACCGCGGGCGCGGTCTACAACTCGGTGATCAGGCGCGAGCGGCGCGGCGACTACCTCGGCGCGACCGTTCAGGTGATTCCCCACATCACCGACGAGATCAAGCAGCGAATCCTGATCCTGGCCGAGTCCCAGGCGGTCGACTTCGTGATCTCGGAGATCGGCGGCACCGTCGGAGACATCGAGTCGCTGCCCTTCCTCGAGGCGATCCGCCAGCTCTACACGGACCTCGGGCCGAAACGCTGCATGTTCGTGCACCTGACCCTGGTGCCGTACGTGGGTCACGCCGGCGAGCTGAAGACCAAGCCGACGCAGCACTCCGTCAACGAGCTGCGGCGGATCGGGATTCAGCCCCAGGCGATCGTCTGCCGATCGGAGCGCGGGCTGGAGCGCGAGATTCGCCGCAAGATCGCGCTCTTCGGCAGCGTGCCGGAGGAGGCGGTGATCTCGGCTCGCGACGTGGACAACATCTACAAGGTGCCGCTGGTCCTGCGCGCCGAGGGGATGGACGACCTGGTGCTCGACCATTTCGGCCTCGACGCCGAGTCGCCGGAGCTGGGCGAGTGGGAGGAGCTGGTACGGCGCGCCGACGCCTGCGAGCGGACGGTCCGGATCGCCCTGGTCGGCAAGTACGTGCAGCTCGCCGACGCCTACAAGTCCGTGGTCGAGGCGCTCAGCCACAGTGGCTACCACCACGGGGTCGACGTCGAGGTGGAGCTGGTGAACTCGGAGGACCTCGACCAGGCGGCGCTCGAGGCGACGGACGGGATCCTGATCCCGGGCGGGTTCGGCGAGCGGGGAATCGAGGGCAAGATCCGGGCTGCCCAGGCAGCGCGCGAGCAGGAGATCCCGTTCCTCGGCATCTGTCTCGGGATGCAGATGGCCGTGGTCGAGTTTGCGCGGCACGTCACCGGCATGGACGGAGCGAACTCCGCCGAGTTCGACCCCGAGACGCCGTATCCGATCATCGACCTGCTTCCCGAGCAGAAGGAGGTCACCGACATGGGCGGGACGATGCGGCTGGGGGCCGACCCGATCAAGCTGCACGACGGCACCCGGGCGCGCGAGATCTACGGCGAGGCGGTGATCTACCAGCGCCACCGCCACCGCTACGAGGTCAACAACATGCTGCGGCGGCGGCTGGAGGACGAGGGCCTGGTGTCGAGCGGGACCTCGCCCGACGAGCGATTGGTCGAGGTGATCGAGCTGCCCGATCACCCCTTCTTCGTCGCCTCCCAGTTTCACCCCGAGTTCAAGTCTCGCCCCACCCGGCCCGAGCCGCTGTTCCGGGAGTTCGTCGGCGCGGCGGCGCGGCGGGCGGCCGAACGCGGCCCCGCGGAGCCGGCCAGCCCGGCTGAGCGTCAGCCCGCCGAGGACGCGGTCCAGGTTCGCCGCCCCGGCTGAGCCGCTACGTCGCCCAAAGCCCGTGACCGGGGGACGGTCGCGTCAAGGGTTTACTGATGCGCGTGGGCGCAGCCCTTGCCGCGAGCAATCAGCCAGCGGTTGGCGAGAAAGGCGAATGGGAACGCGATCACGAAGCCTCCGGCGACGCTGGCCCAGAGGAGCGCCTCCCCAACGCCGGCGTCCATCGCTCCCGGAATGAGGATGACGAACAGGTTGTCGATCACCTCCATGATCGTGATCGAGATCGTGTCCGACGCCAGTGCCGTGGAGACGATCGCCCCGCCGGCGAGGCCAGCGCGCACAAGCGGCAGTGCCGTGAGGCCGAAGCCGAACAGGTACGCAAGCCCCACCGCGAGCCCGATCTGACCGGCGTTGCTCCAGCCGAGTGCGGTTGCAATCGCCATTCCCGTGACTTCGCCAGCCGCGCAGCCGGTAAGGCAATGCAGGGTCGCGCTGAAGGCGAGTCGATCGAGGGGGGAACCCAATCCGGTGTGTGGCTGTGCGATCTCTCGCTCGTCAGAAGCTGCTGTGCCTTCCACAAGTCCCAGCTTACGTCCCGGACGGCGACAAGCGCATAGCCTTGCAGCGTGGCTGACGACCAGCGGCTTCTCGATCGCTTCGTGCGGCTGTGCGAGATCCCCAGCCCGACCGGGGAGGAGCGCGCGGTCGCCGACGCGGTGCTCACCGAGCTGCGCGGTCTGGGCGTGGAGGTGGCCGAGGACTCGGCGGCCGTGGGCGCGCGAGCCGCGGCCGGCAACCTGATCGCCCGGATCGCCGGGGAGCGGGACGCATGGGTGATGTTCGGCTGTCACCTGGACACGGTCCCGCACGACGGACCGATCGAAGCCGTCCTGGACGAGGGCGTCTATCGAAGCCGAGGGCAGACGATCCTGGGCGCCGACAACAAGGCGGCGGTCACGGTGCTGGTCGAGCTCGCCGCGCGGTACGCGCAGAGCGCACCGCCGATCGGCCTGGAGATCCTGTTCA
This sequence comes from uncultured Actinomycetes bacterium, assembly GCA_963824865.1. Taxonomy (GTDB): domain Bacteria; phylum Actinomycetota; class Thermoleophilia; order Solirubrobacterales; family 70-9; genus AC-56. The sequence continues at coordinate 57,729 of CAWGQQ010000005.1, forward strand.
CGGTCGCCGAGGAGGATGGATTGCGGGGGGCGAAGGAGCTCGACCCGGGCTTGCTGCGCTCGCCGTTCGGCTTCGTGCTCGACCACGCCAGCCCGATCGGCGAGGTGATCACGGCGGCCCCCACCTACAAGCGCCTGGTGGCGGATTTCCAGGGCACGGAGGCTCACTCGGGCATCCGTCCCGAGGATGGGCGCAGCGCCATCGCGGCGGCAGCGGGCGCGATCGCCTCCATGAGGCTGGGACGCCTGGACCCGGAGACCACCGCGAACGTCGGGGTGATCTCGGGTGGGACGGCGTCGAACGTCGTCCCGGGCCATTGCCGCGTCGACGGCGAGGCGCGAAGCCTCGACGACGAGCAGGCGAGCAAGACGATCGGCGCGATGGTGGACGCCTGCACCTGGGCGGCGAGTGACCACGAGTGCGACGTCGACATCGAGTTGAACGAGATGTTCCGTGGTTACCGCTTGCCGGCGGGCGCTGCGTCGGTGGGAGTTGCGCGGGCAGCGCTGGAGCGCCGTGGGGTGACTCCGCGCGAGGTGGCGACGGGCGGCGGCAGCGACGCCAACGCTCTCAACGCCGCCGGATTCGAGTGCTTGCTGCTCGCCAACGGGACGGAGGCGAATCACACCCCGGATGAGAGCGTGGCGGCGGAGCGGATCGTGCAGATGCTCGAAGTGTGCGAGGCGATCGTCGAGGAGGCCACGGCCCGATGCTGAAGCTTCGCCGGGGGGTGGTGATCAGCTCCGATCCGCTCACCGTCGACGTGGACGGCGAGGAGCGCCCGGCCTGGGCCGACCGCTCGCTGGTCGGCGAGGCCGCCACAGGGGATGAGGTGATCGTCAACACCGAGGCGCTCGACCTCGGCCTTGGGTCGGGTGGGTTCGACGTTGTGCACGTCAACCTGACGCGAGGGCTTGGCGGCGGCGGCTCCGCGGGCAAGCAGGTGATGAAGCTCAACTACACCTCGCTGCAGCACGCGGTCGAGCCGGTCGAGGTGCGGCTGGAGGAGGGGAGCGAGGATGCAGCAGCACCGCCCGTCCTCGTCCTGCCGCTTCACGGCCACCTGGCGCCCGCCTGCTGGGCCGCTTCGCAGGCGAGCCCGGGGCTCCGAGTGGGCTACGTGCAGAGCGCCGGCGGCGCGCTTCCGGGCGCCCTGTCGCGAGACCTGGTCGAGCTTCGTGAGCGCAGGTTGCTGGCCGGGCACGTCACCGCCGGGCCCGCCTACGGGGGCGAGCACGAGGCGATCAGCCTGGTCGGGGCGTTCGACGCCGCTGCTCGACGGCTGGGGTGGGAGGCGATCGTCTGCGGCCCCGGGCCGGGGATCCTCGGCTCGGCGACGGCCTACGGGCATGGGGGGCTGGCCGCGCTCGATGGCGCCCACGCGGCGCTCGCCCTGGGGCTGCCGACCCTGCTCTCGCCGCGCCTGTCCGGGGCCGACCCGCGCGCCCGCCACCGCGGGCTCAGCCACCACACGGCCTCGGTTCTCGAGTTGCTGCTCGCCTCGGTTCGAATCCCGGTCCCTGAGATCGAGCTCGAGGGGTGGCCGACGGGCGGCGAGGGGCCCGACGAGATTGACCTGCCAAGCATCCTCGATGCCCTGCACGCGGCCTGCGACGACCGTCACGACGTGGCCGTCGAGCCGGTGGACCTGCGAGGCCTATGCGGCCAGCGGGCTATCGGCGGAGACGATGGGGCGGACGATCGCCCAGGACCCGCTGTTCTTCGCCGCTCCGCTCGCCGCCGGCGCGGGTCTGGCCGGCGCCGTTCGGGTCAGGGGCTGAGCGAGCGATGGAGCGGATCGGCTCGGAGACCATCTGGGAGGGCGTCGTCGCCAGCGTTCGCATCGACGAGTTTCGCTACGCGGACGGCTCGACCTCGAGGCGCGAGATCGTCGGGCACCCGGGGGCGGTGGCGGTCGTGGCGCACGACGAGCGCTTTCTCTACCTGGTTCGCCAGCCGCGCGAGGCGGTTGGGGAGGACGCCCTGCTGGAGCTGCCGGCGGGCAAGCTCGACGTGCCCGGCGAGAGCCCTGTCGAGTGCGCCAAGCGCGAGCTGGCCGAAGAGGTGGGCAAGGTCGCCTCGGAGTGGCGCGAGCTGAAGCGCTTCTACATCAGCCCTGGATTCGCGGAGGAGGAGGTGACCGTCTATCTGGCGACCGGGCTCGAGGACGTTGACGCCGAGCCCGACGCCGAGGAGCGCCTCGAGGCCGTGGCCTGGCCGCTGGAGGAGCTCGACGGGGCGATCGAGGGCTGCGCGGACGCGAAGTCGCTGATCGGCCTGTTGCTCTTCAAGGAGCTGCGCTCGGACTAGCGACCGCCGTTTGGTTTCGCGGTTGCACGGGCAGGGGATCGCTCGTGGCACCGAGAACAGTCGGGCATGGCGGTCGCGGTCAAAAGCGGCGAGGAGCGCGGCAGCGCGGTCGAGGCGCGCTTCGAGGCCCTGGTGCTGGACTTCCTTGCGCACCTGGAGTTCGAGCGCGGCCTGGCCCGCAACACGCTCGCCGCTTATCGGACCGATCTGCTCCAGTTCGGGACCTTCCTGGCCAAGCGTCACCGCGGCGCCACGGAGGCGGAGCGAACGGACGTGGCGGAGTTCCTCGCCGACCTGGCGACCGGCAACGGCCACCCGGCGTGCTCACCGGCGACGATCAACCGCAAGGCTGCCTGCCTGCGTTCCTTCTATCGGCACCTGCGGCGCGAGGAGCTGATCGACGATGACCCCACGGCGGCGCTGACGCCGCCGAGCAAGAGCCGGAAGCTCCCTCGGGTGCTCGCCTATGCCGAGGTGAAGCGGCTGCTGGAGAGCGTCGAGGGCAGCGATGCGATCGCGCAGCGCGATCGCGCCCTCCTCGAGGTCATGTACGGATGCGGCCTGCGGGCTTCGGAGGTGGTCGGGCTGGAGGTCAACGACGTGGACCTGCGGCGCGGCTTCGTGCGCCCGCACGGCAAGGGCAACAAGGAGCGCACTGTCCCGCTGGGTCGCCAGGCGGCCGCGGCGATCAATCGGTACCTGCGGGCCGGTCGCCCGGAGCTGATCGGCACGCGCCCGCGCTCGAAGCTGTTCGTCAACTTCCGCGGCGGCCCGCTGACCCGCCAAGGCCTCTACAAGATCATCCGCCGTCACGCGAAGGAGGTGGGCCTGGAGGGCAAGATGAGCCCCCACACGCTGCGCCACTCGTTCGCCACCCACTTGCTGTCCGGCGGCTGCGACCTGCGCTCGGTGCAGGAGATGCTCGGCCACTCGGACGTCGCCACCACCCAGCTCTACACCCACCTGTCCGGCGAGCGGATCAAGGAGGTCTACTTCAAGGCCCATCCGCGCGCCGTGGCCAAGTAGGCCGTATTTCGGCGGCCTCGGCGCATCTAGTAGAACCAGGGCATGCCCGAGCTGCCCGAGGTGGAGACGATCCGGCGCCAGCTCGAGCCGGCGCTTCGCGGGCGGCGGATCGAGTCGGCCGAGGTCCTCGACGAGCGCTGGACGCGACCGGAGCCGCCCGCCGAGGTCGAGCGGGCGCTGGCGGGTCGCACGATCCAGGCGGTGGAGCGGCGCGGAAAGTACCTGCTCCTGCGCTTGGACGGCGGCCGGACGCTGGCCATGCACCTGCGGATGACCGGCAACCTCCTGCTCGACGGCGGGGAGCCGGGGCCCGAGCCTCGCCACCTGCGGGCGGTGATGCGGCTTGAGGGCGGGGGGCGGCTGCTGTTCACCGACGTGCGGCGCTTCGGGCAGGCGGTGGTGCTGGACGACGGCGCGCTCGACGAGTACTTCGCGGCCCGGCTCGGGATCGAGCCGCTGTCGGAGACGTTCACGGCTGAGGAGCTCTGCCGGGTAGCGTCTGGGCGGCAGGCGCCGCTGAAGTCGTTCCTCTTGAACCAGCTCGGGATCGCCGGGATCGGGAACATCTACGCCGACGAGGCGCTTCACCGAGCCGAGCTCCACCCGCTCTCGCCGGCGGGGTCGATGAAGCCCGAGGACTGCGAGCGCCTGCGGGAGGGGATCGTCGAGACGCTCGAGGCGGGACTGAGAGGCGGGGGGCCTCGATGGACGACTACCTGGACGCGCGGGGCGAGCGTGGCACGATGCAGGACGAGTTCCTGGTCCACACGCGCGAGGGCGAGCCCTGCCCTCGGTGTGGCGCCGAGATTCGGAGGATCGTGGTTGCCGGCCGCTCGACCTATTTCTGTCCCGCCTGCCAGCGCCGTCTTCGCCGCCGGCCCCGCCGGCGGACGACGCCGCGCCGGAGCCAGGGTCGCAAGGGGCGAGTGTGAGCGAGGCGATCAGTCCACCGGAGGGCTTCGCGGTCGGTCACTGGACGGATCGCGAGGGCGCGACGGGCTGCAGCGTGGTGATCCCACCGGCTGGGAGCCGGGGCGGAGTGGACGTCCGCGGCGGCGGGCCCGGCACCCGCGAGACCGACATCATCGGGCCCTTCGCCGGCACCAGCGAGGTGACGGCGGTGCTGCTCACCGGGGGCAGCGCCTTCGGGCTGGCGGCCGCCGACGGGGTGACTCGCTGGCTGGAGGAGAGCGGGCGGGGATATGAGACCCCGGCGGGGCTGGTGCCGATCGTCCCGGCGGCTGTCATCTATGACCTCGCGGAGGGCGATCCCCGCGCCCGCCCGGGACCCGATGCCGGCCATGCGGCCTGTGGCTCCGCGGCAGCCGGCGTCCCGGAGCGAGGCAGGGTGGGCGCGGGGACGGGGGCCGCGGTGGGGAAGATCCGCGGGCGGGAGCGCTCGGTGGCGGCGGGGATCGGCTATGCGGCGGCGCGGAGCGGCCGCGGCGATACGGTGGCCGCGCTCGCGGTCGTCAACGCCTTCGGCGACGTGATCGGCGAGGACGGGCGGGTGCTGGCAGGGCCGAGGGGCGAGGAAGGGGAAGAGGCTGTTTCGACCGCCGGCCTGATCGCGGCGATGGAGGGGCCGCCCGACTGGACGAAGCTCGAGGAGCGCAACACGACGCTCGTCTGCGTGATGACCGACGCGGCGCTCGACAAGGCGGCCTGCGCGCGCGTGGCGAGGATGGCGAGCAGCGGCGTCGCCCGCGCGGTGGACCCCGTCCACTCGGACGTGGACGGCGACGTCGCCTTCTGCCTCTCGTCCGGCAGCGGCGCCACCGACCGCTTCGTGCCGATCGCGATCGGCACCATCGCGGCCACGGTCACCGCCGCGGCGATCCGCGACTCCGTGGCCCGTCCGGCCTGACCTGCAAGCTCTTTCCATGCCCGGCACCTACAAGACCGAGGCGGTGGTGCTGCGGTCGATCCGCTACGGCGAGGCGGATCGCGTGCTGCACCTGTACAGCGCGACCCGCGGGCGGGTGGGGGCGATAGCCAAGGGATCGCGACGGCCGCGGTCGCGTTTCGGGGGTCGGCTGGAGCCCTTCTTCCGCCTGGACCTCGTCCTCCACGAGGGACGGGGCGAGCTGGCCACCGTGACCTCGGCGTCGACCGTCGCCGCCCACCCCGGCCTGCGCTCGAGCGGGCCGGCGCTGATGGCGGCGGCGCGCGGCTGCGACGCGGTGCTGCGATTGCTCGACTCCGCCGAGGCCAATGCGCCCGCCTACAACCTGCTCTGCCGCTACCTGGCCCTGCTCGACGGCGATGGGTCAGTGCGCGGCGACGGAGCAGATCGATGACGCGATGGTGCCGCCGGGCTCTCTGTGGCGCTCGCCTTTCGCCTCAAGCTCGCCCTGGCCGCCGGCTTCTCCCCGGAGCTCGCCTCCTGCGCGCGCTGCGGCGAGCCGGACGGCCTGGTGGGCTTCTCGGGCGCCGCCGGGGGCGTCGTCTGCGCCGCCTGCGAGCGGGGTGCGTTCGAGCTCTGTGGCGAGGCACACCGGTTCATGGTCGAGGCGCTGGGCAGCCCGCTGGCCTCCGCCCCGAGCGCCTCGGACCGTGCCCTGCGCCAAGCCGAGCGCGCGGTCTCGGAGACGCTCGAGCACCACGCCCACGTGCGCCTGCGCGCGGCCGCGTAGCTGCGCCGATGGCCGGCGTCAGCGCGGGCGGTAGAGGCGTTCCGTGACTCGGAGCTGGATCGCCCGTGGCGCGCGGGTGGCGCGCATGACCCAGCGCATCGTGCGGCCTGGGATCACCGAGCGGCGGCCGCGGTCGTAGGCGGCGAGCGACTCTCGCACGACCTGCTCGGCCGGGATCCGGCCGGGTACGACGCCCACGCGGCCGGTCTCGTAGCCGGCGACCTGCTGCCACTCGGTCGGGACCGGGCCCGGGTTGACGGCCAGGGCGCGGACACCGGTTCCCCGCAGCTCCGTGTGCAGGGCGTCGGTGAAGCTGATCACGAACGCCTTCGTCGCCGCGTACACGGCCTCGTACGGGATCGGCTGCATGCCGGCGGTGGAGGCGACGTTGATGATCCCGCCGCGCCCTCGCTCGACCATGCCGGGGAGGAAGGCGTGGGTCAGGGTGACGACGGCCTCGCAGTTGACCCGCACCTGCTCGGCGTCGCGCCCGGGATCGTGGTCCAGCAACGGGCCCGAGGTGCCGAAGCCGGCGTTGTTCACGAGCAGCTCGACCTCGACTCCAAGCTCCGCGACGCGCTCCGCCAGCCCCGTCGCGTCGGTGGCGAGATCGCAGGGGACGACGTGCGCGTCGGTCGGAAGCTCGGCGGCAAGGCGCTCCAGGCGGTCGGCCCGGCGGGCGACAAGCACCAAGGAGTGGCCGCGGGCGGCGAGCTGGTGAGCGAACTGTTCGCCAATTCCCGAAGAGGCGCCTGTCACTAGGGCTGTTTCGCGCATCGCCTGACCCTATTCTCTCTTCGCGGTGCCCAACACAGCGAGCCAGTTGCCGGCAGTCTCCGCGAGGCCTCTCGAGGACCGCGTACGCGCCTGGGAAGGCGAGTACCTGTGGGACAGGGCGACGCCGTCCTACCCGGCGATCCGGCGCGAGCCGGAGCCGGACAGCGCCATCCGGACCCCGTTTCAGCGCGACCGTGACCGGGTCGTCCACTCGAAGGCCTTCAGGCGGCTCAAGCACAAGACCCAGGTGTTCGTCGCCCCCGAGGGCGACCACTACCGCACCCGGCTCACGCACACAATCGAGACCTGCGGCATCGCGCGCACCGTGGCGCGGGCCCTGGGCTTGAACGAGGACCTCACCGAGGCGATCGGCTTGGGGCACGACCTGGGCCACCCGCCCTTCGGCCACATCGGCGAGGAGGCGCTCGACCAGGCGCTGCGCGAGCGCGCCGGGCGGAGCTTCCGTCACAACCGCCAGTCGCTTCGCGTGGTGGACGTGCTGGAGCGGGAAGGGCGGGGGCTGAACCTGACGGAGGCGGTTCGCGACGGGATCCTCAACCACACCGGGTCGGAACAGCCGGCGACGCTGGAGGGGCGCCTGGTGCGGCTGGTGGATCGGGTGGCCTACATCAACCACGACATCGACGACGCGCTGCGAGCGGGGATCATCGTTTCGGACGATCTGCCGGCGGCGGAGATCGAGCTCCTCGGGCCCACCGGCGCGCGGCGGATCGACAGGCTGGCGACCGACATCGTCGAGCGCTCGCGCGAGGCCGGGGACATCGTCCAGGGCGAGGAGGTGGGGGAAGCGATGCTGAGGCTGCGGAAGTTCATGTTCGAGCGGGTGTATCTCGGCGCCGAGGCGCGGAGTGAGCACGAGCGGGTGCACCGCACGTTGCGGGGGCTGTTCGACCACTACAGCGAGCATCCCGACGAGGTCCCCGAGGGTGCGGCTGGGGCTGACGAGATCCAGCGGACAACGGATTACATCGCCGGGATGACGGATCGCTTCTGCATCGCGACCTTCAAGCGACTGGCCCTGCCGGAGGAGTCGCGGCTCTGACGGGCGGCCGGTTCACGACCGAGACGATCGAGCGGGTAAAGGGCGCCGCCGACATCGTCGAGATCGTCTCGGCCTACACCGACCTGCGCCGGGCCGGCGAGCGCTACACGGGGCTGTGCCCCTTCCACGAGGAGCGCACGCCGTCGTTCTCGGTCGATTCGCGGGAGAAGCTCTACTACTGCTTCGGTTGCGAGGCGGGGGGCGACGTATTCCGCTTCGTGCAGGAGAAGGAGGGGCTCGGCTTCGGCGAGGCGGTGGAGTCGCTGGCGGACCGCTACGGGGTGGAGATGGAGCGGGAGCAGGAGGACCCGCGGGCAGAGGAGGCGCGAAAGCGCCGCTCGAGGCTCGGGGAGGTGCTCGAGCGGACGGCTCAGTTCTATGCGCACTACCTGTGGGACTCGGGCGAGGCCGCCAAGGCGCGCGAGTACCTGGCGTCGCGGGGGCTGGGCGAGGAGGTGCTGCGGGCGTTCGCGGTGGGCTATGCGCCGAGCGCCTGGGACCAGGTGCTGACGCGGGGGCAGCGGGCCGGCTTCAGCGTCGCGGAGCTGGCGGCGGCGGGCCTGGTTCAGAAGGGGAAGCAGGGCGGCCACTACGACCGCTTTCGGGCGCGGATCATGTTCCCGGTTCGCGACGGGCGGGGGCGCGTGCAGGGCTTCGGGGCGCGGGCGCTTCGCCCCGATTCGAAGCCGAAGTACCTGAACTCGCCGGAGGGCGAGCTGTATCGGAAGAGCCGCACGCTGTACGGGATCGATCGGGCGCGAGCGGCGATCGCCAAGGCGGGGCGGGCGGTGGTGGTGGAGGGGTACATGGATGCGCTGGCCGCTCATCAGGCGGAGATCGAGGAGGTGGTGGCGGTGATGGGGACGGCGATTACGCCGGAGCAGCTCCAGCAGCTCTCGGGCCACGCGGAGGAGGCGGTGCTGGCGCTGGACGCCGACCGGGCGGGGCGGGCGGCGATGCTGCGGGCGCAGCGGGTTGCCGGGAGTCGAAGGTTGCGGCTACGGGTCGCCGCGATGCCCGCCGGCGAGGATCCCGCGGACATGCTCGAGGCGGGGGAGGGGGGACGGATTCGGGAGGCGATCGAACAGGCGGTGGAGCTGCCGGAGTTTCACGTGCGGCTGGCGCTCGACGAGGCCGATCTGTCGTCGCCGGCGGGAAGGGACCGGGCGCTGGACGAGGTGGTGCCGGTGCTGGCGGCGATGCCGGAGTCGATCAGCCGCAACGAGCTGGCGCGGCTGGTGGGCGATCGGCTGGACGCGGACCCGGGGCTGGTGATGAGGCGAGTCACGGGGGAGCCCGGGCGCGGCACGGCGCCGGATGCGGGGACCGCGCCGAAGGCGGATGGGGATGGGCCGGGGCCGGCGCCCGCGGCGCCGCCGCGGCCGCTGAGCTCGCGCGAGCACCGCGAGCAGGCGCTCCTGGCGATGTGCATCGCCGCGCCAGGGGAGGGCCGAGAGCTCCTGGAGCGGCTGACGGCCGAGCATCTGTCGTCGCCGGCGGTGGCGCGGGCGAGGGACTGGCTGGCGGAGCACTTGGAGGAGCCGATGCGCGGCCTGCCGCGCGAGGACGGGGAGTTGGTCTCGCTGATCACCCAGCTCGTGATGAGGGCGGAGCGCGAGCCGGGGGGGCGCGAGGCGATGGAGCTCAACCTCCTCCAGCTCGAGCAGGTGATGATCGAGGGGAGGATTCGGGTCGCGCAGCAGGGAGGAGGGGACCCGCCGGTCGACCTCCAACGCCGCCGCGCCGAGCTCGCGGAGCGAATCGCGCACTGGGAAGCGGCGGGGGCGGGCTGAGCGAAGCTCGCTGCGCGCCCTCCTGCCTAGACCTCGGTATCCGGGGTCTAGCCAGGACGTCCCTCACTTTCACAGCTGGACGCTCCGCGAGAGCTAGTTCGCCAGCCACCGCCAGCCAGTGCGAGGTGACGCAGCGGGCTGGCACCAGACGAAGCTCGCTGCGCGCACTCCTGCCTAGACCCCGGTATCCGGGGCCGATTCAGGACGCCCCTCACTTTCCAAGCTGAAGCTCCTCTAGAGTTCGTTCGCCAACCACCGTCGTGCGCGAGGTGGCGCAGCGGTTGGCCCCCGGTCCGGGGTAGCTCAACTGGCAGAGCGATCGCGCTGTTAACCGAAGGGTTGCGGGTTCGAGTCCCGCCCCCGGAGCTTGAGGTCGGCCTCCGGGCCGGCCTCTTACGTGGTTAGTCGGCGAGCCGCTCGACCAGCGCGGCGCCCTGCTCCGCTCCGTCGTGCGCCCGCGCCCAGGCCGCGATCTTCCTGGCTTTTGCCGCGAATCGCCTGTCGCCCAGCATTCGCCGCACCGCCCACCGCAGCGGCGCGGGGCCCGTCAGCCGCCACGGCAGCATCAGCCCCGCGCCCGCCCAGGCCGACCCGCGCGCGAGTTCTCCGCCATGTCGCCGACCGCGGGGCAGCAGAGCACCGGCACTCCCGCGCCCAGCGCCCTCGCCACCGTCCCGTGTCCCCCGTGGCACACCACCAGCGCCGCCTGCGGCATCACCTGCGAGTACGACAGCCAATCGACCACCACCGCATTGGCCGGCGCCTCCGGCAGGGGCCCGTCGGGCTCGCGCCGGTTCGCCGTCGCCACCACCCGCACCGGCTCCTCCGCCAGCGCCTCCAGTGACGCCGCTCAGCAGTCGCAGCTCCGGGTCCTGCGCCGTGCTCGACGCCACCAGCACCAGCGGCTCGTCCCCGTCCGGCAGCTCGACCTCGGGGTAGGGCAGCTCGAACTCCATCGGCCCCGTCACCCGCACCCCCGCCGGCCAGCGCCGCGGATACTCGAGCTGCGGGAAGGTCGCCACCAGCGCCAGCTCCGCGCTGATCCCCCCGTGGAGCCGATCCACCGGCCCCAGCCCCACCGCCGCCCGCATCGCGTTCATCTCCCGTGCCTGCCGCGCCTCAACCCCGCCGTCAGCAGCGGCAGCCCCGCCCGCCACGCCGCCCTCCCGACGGGCGTTCGCGGCGGCTGCATCCCGAGGGAGAAGAACGGCATCCCCGGCTGGTGCACGGGATAGACGTGGGGAATCAGCGTCGCCCGCCGCATCCCCGCCTTCTCCGCCGCCAGCGCCGGCGCCACCGTGAGCACGTCGCTGACCACCACGTCCGGGCGAAACTCCTCCATCAGCGGCACGAGCGCCCGCGCCGCGTCCGCCGCCGAGGCGCCATCCGCCGACCCCGGTGCCGGCGGGGGGAAGGTCTTGTACTCCTGCGCCGCCGTGAACCCCAGGCCCGCTGCCTCGACCGCCTCCCGCCAGTGCTCCCAGGTCTCCACCAGCACCTCGTGCCCGCGCCCGTGCAGCGCCCTGCGCCAGCGCGATCGCCGGGAACGCGTGCCCGGCGTCTCCGAACGCCGCCACCAGGAACCTCCGCCTCGGCGACCTCACTGCAACCCCCGTTGCGCGCCACCCGGCCTCACTCGCCCCCGGCTCCCCGGCGCGCTATCTCTTAGCCGATGCGGCGCCGCGATCGAAACCCCGCCGAGCGCCTCCGGTTCGCCGTCGAGGCCCTGCCGACCCGTACCAAGGAGGCGATGCTCAAGGGCATCGACTCCAACCCGATCATCGTCGGCGCCTACGTGGATCGCGACGGCGGCGTCTGCCCGATGCTCGCCGCCCATCGCAACGGCGGGCGCACCAGCCTGGCCAGCTTCGCCCGTTCCTGGGACCGCTACACCGACGCCAAGCGCCCCCGCCTGGCGACCCGCCGCGAGGTGCGCACGCTCCGCTCCCTGCTGGAGACGAGCCTCTCGGCCGACAATCTTGCTTCGCCCGGCTCGATCGCCGCGGTGGCCGCCCAGATTCGCTCCGAGCGGGCCGCGATCGCCGAGCGCGAGGCGCTCGCTGCTGACGTGGCCGAGCCCGTAACCGCGCCCAGACCTCGCCGACGCTCCAATCCGCGTGCATCGTCGCGTCGACACCGGCGAACGGCATCGTGCGCACGAGCTCCGCGACCGCCTGCGCTGGTCCTGGATGCGGCCGGCGCGACGGTACGAGGAGTACCGCGACCTGCTCGCCGCGGCCGAGGAGCAGCTCGCCGAGCAACGCTCCGAGGCGCTCAGCCGCCCAGCTGCTCGTCCGGCCGGGTGAAGACGATCTCCGGCACCAGGCACGCCGGGGAGGTATTGAGCAGGAATCGCACCGACTCCGCGATGTCCTCTGGCCGGATCATCTCCTCCGCCTGCACCCGCTCCTTCGCGAACTCGGTCATCGGCGTGTCGACGAACCCGGGACAGAGCGCCGTCACCTGAATTCCGTCGCCGGCGACCTCCTTCTGCGTCGCCTGGCTGAAGCCGACCACCCCGGCCTTCGTCGCCGAATAGACGGACAGCCACGCCTGGCCGATCTTGCCCGCGATCGACGCCGTGTTGACGATCAACGCCTTGCCGTGCTCGGCCCCAGCCTCGCGCAGCATCGGCAGCGCCTCGCGAGTGGCGACGACCACCGCCCGCAGGTTCACGCCGAGCTGCATGTCGAGGTACTTGGTGGTGATCTCGGCCATCGGCTCGCCGATCCCCACCCCCGCGTTGTTGACCAGGACGTCGAGCCGGCCGAACCTCTCGCGGTGGGCCTGCACCACCCCCGCCACCTCGTCCTCACCCGTCATGTTGGCCGGCGCCGCGTGCACGTCGATCCCGGCGCCGCGAAGCTCCTCCGCGGCCGCCTCGAGCTTCTCCGGGCGGCGCGCCGACACCGTCACCCCGTAGCCGTCCTCACCCAGCATCCGGGCGATCGCCAGCCCGATCCCGCTGGATCCGCCGGTTACCAGCGCCGCTCGCTCCGCCAAAGCCATCTCCTCTCCTCGCCTTCGGGAGCGAGACCCTACCGCCCGGTCGCTTACCCGGCGATTAGGCCACATCCGTAGGATTCGCGGGTGGCCGAGCGTCGGGACCGGAGCGCAGCGTGCGCCATTGCTGGACCGCGGCCGTCCCGCCTCAGGAGGATGGCTCGGCCGGGCCTGATCGTGGCGACCGCTGTTGCGGCAGTCTCGATGGGCGCCGGGTGCGGCGGCGGGGACAGCGACGGCGAGGAGACGGGGGTCAGTCCCGCGCCCGCGGCCTCGGACTTCCCCTCGGCGAACGGGAACACCCTGACGCAGATGCTCCGGACCTCCGGCGCTCAGCAATCCGACCTGGTGGTGAGCCCGACGGCCGCGGTGTACGAGCGGGGCGAGAACCGTTTCGGCTTCGGCATCTTCACGGTTTCGCGCGAGCAGGTGGGCGACGCCCAGGTCGCGATCTACGCGGCGCCCAGCGGCGGCGGCAGGGCCGTCGGTCCGTTCCCTGCACGGATCGAGAACCTCGCGGTCAAGCCTCAGTTCGAGTCGCAGACCACCGACCTCGACCCGGACTCGGCGAAGCTCGTCTACATCACCAGCATGGAGCTCGACCGCGAGGGCAACTGGGACCTCGTGGCGATGTTCCGCGAGGGCGGCGGTTACACGGCCACCTTCGTCCCCACGATCCAGGTGGGCGGCTCCAAGAGCATCCCGACAGTGGGTGAGCGCCCGCCCCGGATCCACACCCCGACCGTCTCCGACGTCGGCGGCGACGTGGCGCAGATCGATACGCGCACGCCACCCGACGACATGCACAAGGTGGACTTCGCCGACGTGCTCGGCAAGGAGCCGGTCGTGATCCTGTTCGCGACGCCGGCCCTGTGCGAAAGCCGGGTGTGCGGTCCAGTGGTCGACGTCGCCGACCAGGTCGACCACGAGGCCGGTGAAGGCGTCAACTTCATCCACATGGAGGTCTTCAACGACAACAACGCCAGCGAGGGCTACCGCCCGCAGATGCTCGAGTTCGGCCTGCAGACCGAGCCGTGGCTGTTCGTGATCGACCGTAAGGGCATCGTCCGCAGCCGCCTCCAGGGCGCCTTCAGCGCTTCCGAGCTGGAGGCCGCCGTTCGCAAAGTGGCCGGATAGCGCCACCGTCCCGGCAGTGCGCAGCGGTTCATTGCAAGTGGGAGCGCCGCCTGGGGTGCAAGCGACGCTCCCGGAGGGGGCACCATCCCGAACGGACGCAACCCCCTCGGTCCCGCCATAGTCGCGCACTTCGACAGCACCCCGGCCGGTCCTTCACTCGATGCCTCAAGTCGCTCGCTGATCACCCCGTTGGCCCAGGAGGATGACAGGGGTCTATCGTGAAATCCGGCTCAGCGAAGCCACAAACACAGCATCCGGGCCGGTAGCTCAGTTGGTCAGAGCAGCGGACTCATAATCCGTCGGTCGGAGGTTCGAATCCTCCCCGGCCCACTCAGGGAAAGCCCCGCTCAGGCGGGGTTTTCTTGTGGCTGGAGTTCGCCGGCAGCGGCGCGGAAGGGCGCCGGGTCAACGCCTGGGTCAACACGCTGCGGACGCAGACACGGCCAACTGCCGTGTCGACGGAGCTCCTGGTCGCCTCCCGATGGACGCCCCTGCGGCCTCGGCGGCCGTACAGCGCGTCGCGCGCGCCAGAGAAAAAAAGCGCTTGAGTGTTGAGTTCAGGTGGGGGGAGACCCCTTCGGCCACTGTTCGGGGAACCGGGGAGGGCTGTCGCTCGGAATCTGTACGGGTCTGGGGATTCGGGAGCTGACGCCTGATGGCGCCGCTTCCAAAGAGTCAGACGGCCCGTCGGCGCCGGAGTGGTCGATCGAGCCGGCGGAGGTTGTGCCGCTTCCCAAACGGCGCGATGAGGGGCGGCGCCGGCGCTTGATGGCAGTCGATCCGCGATGAGCTGGCGAGCCCTACTCCCGCAGCCCGGCGGCTTCGAGGGCGTCGGTCGGGTCGAGATAGGTCCGCACGCGAACGAACTTTCCATCTCGGAAATCAGCCACGTACCCAACGGGCGCTTCGGTGTCGACCCCACTCGCCTTTCCGCGCGTCTTGATCCGGCCTACCGCGAACACTCGATCCCCGAGGTCGTGAAATTCCGAAAACTCGACGTGAATTACGGCAAGCGTCTCGTCGATGTCCTTCATCAACTGTCGGACGCCCTCGTGCCCGCGATAGACGGTCTCCTTGCCGCTGAGCATCATGAGGATTGCCGGATACCACGCGATATCAGGGTGAGCGTCCGCGACCAGGGCCTCGACATCGCGGCGGTTGTACGCCTCGACGGCGCGTTGGACGGCCTCCACGTTCTCCTGCGACATCGCCTACTCCTCAAGCCCGGCGGCTTCGAGGGCGTCGGTCCTATCGAAGAAGACCTGACGCCCTACGACTTTGCCGTCCGTGATCCAGAGAATCTGCCAGGCACGAAGCTCTGTCTCCACGCCGCTGGCCGCGCCGCGGGCAGTCAAAAGGGTCTCAAGGAAGACACGGGCATCACCCGCCTCGGTGATCTCTTTGACATCGATATAGATGCTCTCCCAGGCTTCATCGAGGAACGCGCCCGTCAACCCACTTTCGGACCTCGGCTGGCCCTCGGTAGGTCCCTCGCAGCCCCGGAAACACATCGCCGCTTTCCTCCCACACGACGTCGGGGTGAAGGGCCTCCAGGAAGGCGTCGGCGTCGGACCTATTCAAAGCAGCTACTGCTTCGAGTACGACCTCCACGTTCTCCTGCGACATCGCCTACGCAGTATCTCGCGCCCGGCAGTAGAGGAGGACACGAAACGTTCCGCTAGGTCCCTGCTGCAGTGAAAGGGCCCGCGCCGGTGCTGATGGCGCGGGCCCTTCCGTGGGATCGATCTACGCTGTCGGATGTGCGCAGGGAGGGCGCGTAGATCGGTTGTCCGGAACGTAGCAGAAGCTAGGGAAGTGATAGACGAAGTGGCACCGAGAAACGCCGAACTTGCAGGAACGAGGGGGAGGCGCCCAAGCTTTGCCCCGTGGACCGCGAGGGTGGGCACCTCGCCACGTCTACGCATCCACAAGATGCGTCACATGGCGCGCAGGGGCGTCAGGTGCGCCCTACTCCCGCAGCCCGGCGGCTTCGAGGGCTTGGCGCCTCTCGCGCTCGAAGATCAGGTGGACGACTTGTCTGGCCCGAGTCCGAGGTCGCGCAAGGCGTCCTCATGGTCCGTGTAGGTCTGCCAGTAAGCGAATCTGCCATTTCTCACTTCGACCACCCACGTCGCCCGGATTACGAGCTCGACGCCGCTCGCCTTGCCGGTCGCCCGCCAGTGCCCGCAGGACGAGAACTTTGTCGCCCACCCGCGTGAACTCCTCCGGGACGGTGTCGAACTGCTCCCAGTTGGCCCAGATCTCATCGCGAAGCCAGCCGACGACCGCGTCTACTCCGCGGTACGACTTCCCCTCCATCGCCGCCCCGAAGGGGATCGTGACGATGTCGGGATCCAGTTCCCCTTCGACTGGCGGCGAGGTCCTTCTGTCCCGAGGCCCGGCCAGGCCCGGCGGATCACATCGAAGTCGGCGTCCACATTCTCCTGCGACATCGCCTACTCCGAAAGCCCGACGGCTTCCAGGGCCTCGGCTCGCTCTTGGAACATCCGGTGGCGAGTGATCTGCCCGTCCTCGACCGTGAACACGAACGTGCTCCTCCCTGCCACTTCGATCCCGTCGCGCCCCCGAGCATGGGCGGTGTTCGAGACCAGGACTTCGGACCCCGCCTCGGTGAAGCCGTGCGTCTCGAGCTGGAGGTCCTCAAACGTCGACCAGAACACGTCCCAGAAGGCCTCCTGCTTGCCACGACCGCGATAGACACCCTTGAACGGCCCTCGGGCACGCGACCAGTCAATTTCCGCGTCGGGCGAATACAAGGCCAACCACGCCGTCAGGTCGCGCCGGTTCCATGCCTCGATGTGCCGCCGCACCGCCTCGACGTTCTCCTGCGACATCGCCTACTCCTTGAGCCCGGCGGCTTCGAGGGCCTCGTCTCGGTTGGTGACCCATTCGGCACGCAGCGCCTTCCCATGGCGGTACGTGACGACCTGCCAGTAGCTCCACGTGACACTCGCGCCGCTCGCCTTGCCACGCATCTGGCCCTGCACCTCGGCGGCGACCTTGTCGTCCGCGTCGATGAGCTCGCCGACCTCAAACGCACCCCCTTCCCACGGCTCCTGGCTTTCGACATAGAAGTCCCAGACAGCTTCGGGCCCCCGGATTGGGGCAGATTCCGGCCAGTTTAGCGAGGGGGGAGGTTTTCGAACTCCGGCTCGTAGAAGGCCAGCCACGCAGTTTTGTCGCGTCGGTTGAAGGCGTCCAACGCGGCTTGGAATATCTCCACGTTCTCCTGCGACATCGCCCGCGCAGTATCTCGTGGAGCCACGTCGAAAGCGCAGGAAGGCGAGCCAGAGGCACGAATCACGACCGAAGCCCAACCCCGCGAGCAAGGAGCCGAAGTGAGAAGAGCAGTGGCATTGGTGGCGATGGCGGCGGCTTTAGCAGCACTATGGGGCTGGGTGGGCGCGAGCGCCTCCCCAAAGGCCGGTCATCGCAACGAACGCAACATGCGGCTCGTGGCCATCGACGGCTTCTTTGTCGACAACGATCCGAGCGGGCAGTCGGGCGGCGATCTGTTCGGCTCTGCAGGCAATCTGCGCCACGGTGGAGTCACGTTGGGCAAGCACTCGAGTGCGTGTACCTTGGCGCCCCCGGTCGGTGCCCAATGCCAGGCGACGCTCATCTTGCGGCGTGGTCGGATTCAGCTCGCCGGCAACCTTCGGATTCAGGGGGACTCCAACCGGCTCGCAATCGTAGGCGGCACCGCCGAGTTTCGCGGCGTCCGAGGCGATGTCATTCTTCGACCAGTGGACGACCAGGGTTCAGTCCAGCACCTGCACCTGACGATTCTGCGCTAGGCGTCAGGGCAAAGCGCCCCAGCAGCCGGCATCACCCGCGCAGCGAGCCGAGTGCTCAAGCCCGCCGCCAAGGCGGCCGGGTTCGTGGTGCCGGCAGAGGGCGAGAACGAGCCCGCCGCGTGGGTGAGCTTCCACACCTTCCGGCACACCTGCGCGAGCCTTCTGTTCGAGGCAGGTCGCAATGTCAAGCAGGTGCAGGAGTGGCTCGGCCATGTCGACCCTGGCTTCACGCTGAGCACCTACGTGCACCTGGATGGATGCCGGTGTTGGCGACCCGGACTTCCTTGACGCGGCCGTCGGGTCAACACCGGGTCAACAGCATGTACGGAAACAGCCGCAAATGGAGCGGCGCTGGTCGCAGCCGAAACCCGGGATTAGCGGGGGAAACGCCTAAGAGCCGCAAACCCCGCGCAAGCCTCCGGGCGGACTCATAATCCGTCGGTCGGTGGTTCGAATCCACCCCGGCCCATGCCCGCCAGCCCCGGATCAGGGGTTCAGCCGGAAGATGTTTTTCGCGGTGCTGAAGTAGATCGGGCCGCCGTCAACCGGCGTCTCGAGCGAGAGCACGGCGCCGGGATGGTCGTAGTACGACGCCCGCGAGGCGATGCCAGTGCGGGTGGAGGTCAGCGTGGCGCGGCGGATCGTCCCGGTCTTGTAGTCGCCGAAGAAGAGCTGGCCGTCGCTCGAGAGCCCGCACTGGCGGCAGAAGGCGGCCCCGGTCAGCGCCGGTGTCGTGGCGAAGAACAGCTTCGGCAACAGCCGGCCGGGCCCGTCCTGATTCGTGTTGAGCGGCGCCGGGAGCGGCGGTCCGCACGTCTGCGACGGCCCCCAGCCGAGGTTCGCCAGCGTCAGGGGAATGAGGTTGACCTCGTCGTTGCAAGCCGGGCCGTTCTCCGTCTCCCAGAGGCGCTCGCGTCTGCGGATCGAAGGTGAACCCGAACGAGTTGCGGATGCCGTAGGCGACGATCGGGCTGCCCGCGCGGGGGTTGTCGGCGGGCACCTTGCCATCCGCGTTCAGCCGCAGCATCTTCCCGGCCTGGCTGGCCAGGTTCTGGGCGAGGGGCGGCTTGCCGATTTCCCCGACGACGGCGTAGAGCTTGCCGTCGGGGCCGAACATGATGCGTCCGCCGTTGTGGCGGTCGGCGGTCGGGAAGCTCCGCAGGACCGCGAAGCCGCCGCCATCTGCTCGGATGCGCAGGAGCTGGTTCGTTGCCCTGCCCGAAACCGTGCGGGTAACGAACGCCCAAACGCGAGTGTTTTCGGGATAGCTCGGATGGACGGCCAGGCCCAGCAGCCCCTGCTCGCCGACGCTCGCAACGTTAGGGACCTTGAAGATCGGCGTGCTCGTCCCGGTGGCGAGGTTGATGCGCCGGATCCTGCCCGTGAACCGCTCGCCGTAGATGATGCGGCTGCCCCCCGGCGTCACCGTGAAGGCAGCGGGAAAGGCGAGGGTGGAGGAGGAAACCGGTCGTGCGGTCCCCGCCAGGGCGCTCACGGGCACGGCGAGGCATGCGAAGGCAGCGGCGAGGGCGGCCGACACCGACAAGCGCTTCATATCGTCACTCCTTCCGACCCGGGGAGGCTGCCGACACTAACAGGGCGGCCGAAGGCAGTTTGCGGAGCTGATCCGGCTCATGGCCGGAGCTGGGTCACGCACAAAAGAAGAACGCCGCTCGCACAGCGAACGGCGTTCTCAAGAAGTAGGCCGCCTATCCCAAAAACCCAAGCAGGCCTATCTGCTGACCCTATCGGCCGTTCCCGGAATCCCTTTAGCGGTCTGCTGTTCGTCGGTAGCGCGTCCAGGTATGTCCGGCGCGGTCGGTCGCTACCCTGCCCCGGGTGCAGCCGGAGGGCGGGCAGTCCACGCGTCGAGGCCCAGCGGTGGCGGCGGCGGCGCTGCTCGGGCTCTTGGCCGTGATCGTCGCGCTCGCCGCCCTGTTCGACTTCGGGCCGTTCGACAACGGGGATACCACGTCGCTGAGCAAGGCCGAGTTCACCGCCAAGGGCGACGAGGTCTGCGAGCGGGCGCACGATCAGTTCGCCGAGCTTCAGAAGGAGTGGCCGAACAGCGCCGAGGGGGCGGTCGCGCTGACCCAGAACCTGATCGAGATCTCCGAGAACGAGCTGCAGCCAGATCCGCGCGCTCGACGCTCCGCCAGAGGCGCAGGAGGCGCTCGACCGCTACCTGGTGGCGCGCGAGCAGGGAATCAGCTTGCTCGAGCAGGGCCTGGAGGCGGCGCAGGAGCGGGACGCGGGCGCCTACGCCGCGGCCCAGGCCGAGGTTGCCGCCGGCCAGGTCCGTCGCCTGAAGCTCGCCCAAGCAGTGGGCTTCAGCGAGTGCAGCGTGGTGCAGAGCGGCACCGCCGGCCGGTAAGGCGGAGGATCAGCTGCGCCGAAGCCGGCGTCGCCGCCGGCGCCCACCGCGCTCGCGCTGGGCCAGCCAGCCGAAGCCGATGGTCATCGCCAGGTTGCCCGCGCCCGCCAGCCACATTCCCGCCCGCGCGCCAGGCCGCGAGAAGGCCGGGGATCGCGACCACAGCGCGTCGGTCGCCAGCTCGGTGCCGCGCAGCCAGGCCAGCGCCCACCAATCCTGAGGGTTGCCACGCCGGTCGGCAACGGTGTGCGCCGCGGCGAAGGTGAGCCAGATCGGGCCGCAGCGTCTGAACAGGTGCTCGGCGTCGGGCGCCGGCGCGTCGTGCCCGAGGACGGCGAGCGTCGAGCGGGGCGCCAGGATCGCCGCCGACCCGAGCACGAGGTCGAAGGCGATCATGTTGCGGTTGGTGAGGCGCAGGGCCCGCTCGGCGTCCACGGGACGATCCAACCACATCGCGAAGCCGGATGCCGCCGGGCGAAGGCCGCCCGTCGAGGGCTAGCAGGGAAAACCCCGGCTGGGGCGAATCATGCCGCCGTGAGCAAGACGGCCACGAAGTCTCGCCCGGCTCAGTCCCGGACACGCAGCGCACAGTCGCGTTCGTCCCGCAACGGCCGCCAGGTGCGGCCGAACGGAAAGACGCTCTCCACCTACATCACCGAGCGCTTCGACGAGTTCTCTCGCTCCCAGAAGGACGTCGCCCGCTACATCGTCGACCATCTCGACGAGGCTGCGTTCCAAACCGCCGAGGAGCTCGCCCGGCGGGCCAGCACCTCCTCCTCCACCGTGGTCCGCTTCTCGCAAGCGCTGGGGTTCGAGGGCTATCCGGAGCTCCAGCAGGCTGCGATCGAGGAGTACCGCAATCGCGCCGAGGAGCAGGACGGCGCCGGCCAGCTCTTTGACTTCGATCACTCCGAGTTCGAGTCCTCGCTGGCCGCGGACCACACGAACGTCGAGGACACCGCCCGCAATCTGACCCGCGAGCAGGTCGAGGCCTGCGTCTCGGCGCTCGGCTCGGCGCACCGCGTGATGATCGTCGGCGTCGACCAGATGGCCTTCTTTGCCAGCTACCTGCGCCACCTCCTGGCGCTGCTCGACATCCGCGCCGAGGTGGTGGCGAGCCCGCGACAGGACTCGATCACGCGGCTCAGCCGGGTCGACGAGGACACCTTGGTGATCGCCTTCACCGCCGGCCGCGCCCACCCCCTGGTGGTCAGGGCGATGAAGCTCGCCCGGCACCGTCGCGCCCGCACGCTCTCGATCAGCGACGCCACCCTGTCGGAGGTCGCCGAGCACGCCGAGCTGACGCTCTATTACTCCTCCAACAGCCCCTCCTTCACGCGGTCCAACGCGGCTCTGCTGGGAGTCGTCCAAGCGCTCGCCCACGGCGTCTACGCGCGCGACAAGGCAGCGTTCAAGGACCGGATCCGTGCGTTCAAGTTGAAGTAACTCCGGCGGCAGCCTCGCCTTCGGCTACGTTGCCGAATAACTCCGCCGAAAGCCTCGGCCTTCGGCCTACGTTTTCGGCGGGCTTGGGCGCCTACCTGACCCGGCAGGTCTACACGTCGCTACCGCGACTTCGTCGCTAGCCCAGGCCGGCTTCTCGCTAGTCCCCTGGCTCCTCCGTATATTTGGGGGGCATGGCGGAAAGGGCCACATTCCGCGTCAAGCGTGGGCTCGCCGAGATGCTCAAGGGTGGGGTGATCATGGACGTGACCACCGCGGAGCAGGCCCGGATCGCCCAGGAGGCCGGGGCGGTCGCCGTGATGGCGCTGGAGCGCGTCCCGGCCGACATTCGGGCCACCGGCGGCGTCGCGCGGATGGCCAGCCCCAGGGTGATCAAGGAGATCCAGGAAACGGTGACGATCCCGGTGATGGCCAAGGCGCGCATCGGCCACTTCGCGGAGGCCCAGGTGCTCCAGTCGCTCGAGGTCGACTACATCGACGAGTCCGAGGTTCTGACGCCCGCCGACGAGGCGCACCACATCGACAAGCACGCGTTCGAGATCCCGTTCGTCTGCGGCGCCACCAACCTTGGCGAGGCGCTGCGACGGGTAGGCGAGGGCGCCGCGATGATCCGCTCGAAGGGCGAGGCCGGGACGGGCAACATCGTGGAGGCCGTCCGTCACCTGCGGGGGATCGTCGGTGGCATCAGGCAGCTCGGCACGCTGGGCCGCGAGCAGCTGCCGGCGCAGGCCAAGGAGCTGGGCGCACCGGTCGAGATCGTCGAGGAGGTGGCCGACGGCGGTCGGCTTCCCGTGCCGCTGTTCTGCGCCGGCGGCATCGCGACGCCCGCGGACGCGGCGCTCGTCATGCAGCTCGGCGCCGAGGGAAACTTCGTCGGCTCGGGGATCTTCAAGTCCGAGGACCCCGAGCGGCGAGCGCGCGCGATCGTCGAGGCGACCACCCACTTCAACGACCCGGAGCGGGTCGCCGCGGCCTCGATCGAGCTGGGGGAGCCGATGCGCGGCGACGACATCGCGCAACTCGCGGCCGAGGGGGAGCTGCTGCAGCAGCGCGGGGTTTAGTGGTCCCCCCGGTGGTACCTGGGAACACCCCGCCGCCGCCCGAGCCTCGGGGGGCGGCCCGGCTTCGGATCGGCGTGCTGGCCAGTCAGGGCGACTTCGCGGCGCATGCGGCGATGCTTCGCTCGCTGGGGGCGGCCCCGACCGAGGTGCGCACGTCCGAGCAGCTCCACGACCTCGACGGGCTGGTGATTCCCGGCGGCGAGAGCACCACGATCGCGAAGGCGATCGAGCGTGACGGGCTCGAGGCGGCGATTCGGGCCCACGCCGGTTTCGGCCGTCCCATCCTGGGAACCTGCGCGGGAATGATCATCTGCGATCGCGAGCACCTCGGGCTGGTGGACGCGACGGCTCGCCGCAACGCGTTCGGCCGCCAGATCGCCAGCTTCGAGCGCGAGCTCCAGGTCGGTGGGCTTGGCCCCGACCCGATGCGCGCGGTGTTCATCAGGGCGCCGTGGATCGAGGATCACGGCGCCCAGGTCGAGGTGCTGGCGAGCGTCGACGGCCACCCCGTGGTCGTCCGCCAGGGTCGGATCGTGCTCTGCGCGTTTCATCCGGAGCTGACCGACGACTCGCGCCTGCACGCGCTGCTGATGGCCCTCGCCACCTCGGCCCGCGAGGACTCGGCGACCGACCGGCAGCCGGCGACCAGCAACGAGCTGTGAAAGACCCCCGCGTCGAGAGCCTGGCTCGGATTCTGGTCCACTATTCGACCGAGGTCAGGGAGGGGGAGACCTGCCTGATCGAAGGGCCCTCCGCCGGCGAGCCCCTGATCGCGGCCGTCTACGAGGAGGTCCTCAAGGCGGGCGGGCATCCGGTGGTCGCGATCTCGACGGAGGGCCAGACCGCGACCTTCTTCAAGCATGCCTCGGACGCCCAGCTCGAGTGGGTCTCGCCACTCGCGCAGTGGGCGGCCGACGCGTCGGACTGCCGAATCGGGATCGGAGCCGAGACGAACACCCGCGAGCTGTCCGGCGTTCCGCCGGAACGCCAGTCGCGGCGCCGCAAGGCGACTCGCCACCTGATGGAGACGACCTTGCGCCGCGACGCCGAGGGGACGCACCGGTGGGTCTACACGCTGTTCCCGACCAATGGCTACGCCGCCGATGCCGAGATGAGCCTGGCGGAGTTCGAGGACTTCTACTACGGAGCGTGCCTGGCAGACGACCCAGACCCGCTCGGCGCCTGGCAGCGCGCGTCGGAGGAATGCAAGCGCCTCGCGGACTGGGCCCAGGGCCACGAGCAGGTGCGGGTGACCGCGCCCGGCACGGATCTGGAGCTGGGGATCGCCGGGCGAACGTTCGTCCCCGCCGACGGCAAGCGCAACATGCCCGACGGCGAGTTCTTCACCGCGCCGGTGGAGGACTCGGTCCAGGGACAGGTGAGCTTCCACCTGCCGGCGATGGTCGGAGGGCGTGAGGTGGCGGGCGTGCGGCTTCGCTTCGAGTCGGGAAGGGTGGTGGACGCCAGCGCCGAGCGCGGCGAGGAGTACCTGGTCAGCCTGCTCGACACCGACGAGGGTGCCCGCCGGCTGGGCGAGCTGGGCATAGGCACGAACTACGGAATCGACCGCGGGACTCGCGACGTGCTGCTGGACGAGAAGATCGGCGGCACCGTGCACATGGCGGTTGGGGCCAGCTACCCGGAGTGCGGAGGAAAGAACGAGAGCGCCGTTCACACCGACCTGGTCTGCGACTTGCGGCGTGGTGGCCGAATCGAGCTGGACGGCAAAGCGTTCCAGGAGAACGGGCGCTTCCTGGTCTGAAATCCGACACCCAAGCTCCGCAATCCATTTTTCCGCAACTTTTCGGCTCCCAGGCTGTTTCGGGGGACGCGACACCATCAAAGGCTTCAGTGCCAGGGGCTTGGTGTCGGATCAAAGCAATGGGATGCCGATGCAATAGGCGGCCGGGCTCTGGCCCGGCCGCCGCAGGTTAGGGGGGCCGTCACGGCCGGGCAGGGACCGGTCGCCGGCAGGCTCCCGGGCGATTTCCGCTCTTACTATTTGGTCCATGTCCGGCCACTCGAAGTGGGCCTCGATCAAGCACCGCAAGGCGGCCACCGACGCCCGGCGCGGCCAGCTGTTCACGAAGCTCGCGCGCGCGATCACCGTCGCCGCCCGTGAGGGCGGCGGAGATCCCGAAGCGAACTTCGCGCTGGCCGCGGCCGTGCAGAAGGCGCGGGACTACTCGATGCCCAAGGACAGCATCCAGCGGGCGATCGATCGGGCCACCGGCGCGGTCGGAGACGGACAGGAAATCGTGCGGGTCGTGTACGAGGGCTACGGCCCGGGCGGCGCGGCGATCCTGGTCGAGGCGCTGACCGACAACCGCAACCGGACCAGCGCCGACATTCGCCACGCCTTCGACAAGCACGGAGGGAGCCTTGGGGAGCCCGGCTCCGTGGCCTGGATCTTCGAGAAGCGCGGTGTCGTGCTGGTGGATCGCGGGCCGCTACTCGGAGGACGACCTGATCGCGGCGATCGACGCCGGCGCCGAGGACGTGAGCGCCGAGGGCGACTCGCTGAAGGTCGTCAGTGCCGCCGAGGTCCTGGCCGCGGTCAGGGAGGCGCTCGAGGAGGCCGGAGTGCAGATCGAGTCGGCCGAGCTGACCATGGAGCCGAAGAGCGTGGTGCGAGGTGGAGTGCAGGCGACGCCTCGGCGTTGATCAGGCTGATGGATGCCCTCGACGACCAGGACGACGTGGAGGCTGTGCACGCCAACTTCGACATCCCCGCCGAGGTCCTGGAGCAGGCTGCCGCCTGACGGGCGCCGGGAGGCATCCGGGCGCCGACTCAGAATCAGTAGGGATGATCGTGGTCATGGGCATCGACCCGGGCGTGGCGAGCACGGGCTTCGGGGTCGTGCGCGTGGCGCCCGGCAAGATGAGCGCGGTCGACGGGGGCGTCATCGAGGCGTCGCCGAACGAGGCGGCCGAGGGCCGGCTGGCGCGGATCCACGAGGCGGTTGCCGAGCTCTTGGACCGCCACGAGCCGGTCGCCCTGGCCCTCGAGGAGGTCTACTTCGGTAAGAACGTGCGCTCGGCGATCGCCGTTGGCCAGGCGCGGGGGGTAGCGCTCCTGGCCGCCGGCCAACGCGGCGTGCCGTGCTTCGGCTACACCCCGCAGGCGGTCAAGATGGCGGTCTGCGGCAGCGGCTCAGCGGCCAAGCAGCAGGTGCAGCGCATGGTCGGCGCCCTGCTCGGCCTGCCGCAGCCCCCGGTGTCGGACCATGCCTCCGACGCCCTCGCGGTGGCGATCTGCCACGCCGGCCACACTCGCCCCGCGCGTGCCCAGCAAGCCACGGAGGCCGAGGTCCGGGTCGGATGATCGCCTCGGTTCGCGGCGAAGTTCTGGTCCGGCGCCCCGACCACGTGGTGATCGAGTCCGGCGGCGTCGGCTACCGCATGGCGGTCTCCGCGGAGACCCTCAGGTCGGTGCCGGCGCGCGGGCAAGCAGGCAACCCTTCACGCCCACCTGGTGGCCCGTGACGACTCGCTGTCGCTGTACGGGTTCGCCCACGAGGAGGAGCGCGACCTCTTCCTCCATCTCACCTCGGTCTCGGGAATCGGTCCCAAGGTGGCGATCGCGATCCTCTCGGGAGGGGCGCCGCGGGAGCTCTTGCGGGCGATCGCTGCCGGGGACGCGAAGCGCTTCCAGGCTGCGCCCGGGGTCGGCAAGCGAACCGCGGAGCGGCTGATCGTCGAGTTGCGCGAGAAGGTGGCGGGGGAGCTCACGGAGGGCATCCCGGCCGGACACGGGGCCGAGGAGGGCGATCACCATGGCCTCGCTCGCGATGGGCTCATGCACCTGGGCTACACCTTGACGGAGGCCGAGCGGCTGCTGGACGGCGCGGAGGGCGAGAGCGCCGAGGAGCTGATCGGCGCCGCGCTTCGGCGCGCCGCCGGACGGGGCGAGGACATGAGCATCTCTCGTGACCCCGGCATAGAGCAGGCCCAGGAGGCCGCCGGCGCCACGGCCCGCAGCGCGGCCGAAGAGCGCCTCGCCGACGCCCGCTTGGCGGGCGACGAGGAGGATCTCGACCGCTCGCTCCGCCCCAAGCGCCTGGGCGACTTCATCAACCAGGAGCAGGTGACGGCCCAGCTCGAGGTCTTCATCGAGGCCGCTCGGCGCCGGGGCGAGCCCCTCGATCACGTGCTGCTCGCCGGTCCGCCCGGGTTGGGCAAGACGTCGCTCGCCAACATCGTCGCCGCCGAGCTGGAGGCGCCGCTGGTGCAGACGGCCGGGCCGGCGCTCGAACGCAAGGCCGACATCGCGGCCTTCCTCACGGCGCTGGAGCCCGGCTCGGTCTTCTTCATCGACGAGGTCCACCGCCTCAGCCGGGCGATCGAGGAGACGCTCTACCCGGCAATGGAGGAGCGTCGCCTTCCGGTCGTGCTCGGCCAGGGCGCCGGCGCGCGCACGGTGACCCTCGACCTGCCGCCGTTCACCCTGGTCGGCGCCACCACCCGCACGGGGCTGCTGACGACGCCGCTTCGCGACCGCTTCGGGGTTTGCCACCGGCTGGAGCACTACGACCCCGACGATCTGGCGCAAATCGTGCGCCGCTCGGCCGGCATCCTCGGAGTCGAGGTGGAGCCCAAGGGCGAGCGGGCGATCGCGGAGCGCTCCCGCGGCACCCCGCGGGTGGCCAACCGGCTCCTGAAGCGGGTCCGAGACTTCGCCGAGGTGCGCGGCGCCGGCGTCGTCACCGGTGAGGTCGCGACCGAGGCGCTTGGCCTGCTCGAGGTGGACGCGGTGGGGCTCGACCGCCACGACCGCGCCATCCTGGACACGATCGCGACCAAGTTCTCAGGTGGGCCCGTGGGCCTCTCGACTCTGGCCGCCGCCGTGGACGAGGAGCAGGACACGATCGAGGACGTCTACGAGCCATATCTCCTCCAGCAGGGCCTGCTCAAGCGAACCCCCCGGGGGCGGGTGATCACTCAGCGCGGCTTCGAGCACCTGGGCGTGCCCGTTCCGGCCGGGGCCGCGAGCCTGTTCTGAGGCCGGCACCGGCGGGCGGGGCCTGCCTGACCCCGGCGCGGCCGTTTACTACCCTCTCGACGTGCCCTTCTTCATCTGCCCGAACTGCGGCAACCGCGAGATGTCGAGCGAGCGGACCGCGGGGATGTCGAACCGGCCCAAGGCCTGCTCGCGGTGCGGCGGAAGCGATCTGTTCGAGCTCCTCGACGACTACTACCCGGCCCCGGAGGCGGCGTTCTTCGTCTGCGACAAGGACGGGCGGCTGCTCGACGTCGGCAGGGGAGGCTTCGAGCTCACGGGGCTCAAGGACGAGCACGTGATCGGCCGTCAGGTCAAGGACGTGCTCGGGCTGCATTGGGTCGAAGAAGGCGACGGAGGCCAGGCGGCGGACACGGACAGGGACGGCACGACCGACCCGATCGAGACCACGCTCGAGTGGGGCGTGCGCTCGCTCGGCAAGCGCGTCCGGGTGAACGCCGAGGGTGACCTTCCCGCGGAGGCCGTTGCCGACGTCTTCCCCGGCTACGACGACGATGGCGGGCTGCTGCTGGTCCTGACCCCGAGGTGAGCGACGCCGATGGGTAGGCGGCGCCGCAGTCTCCTGGTCCTCCTGTTGGTCCTCGGGCTGACGGCAGCGTCGGCGATCGTGATCGCGTCGAAGCCGACCGTGCTCGGCCTCGACCTGCGCGGCGGCACCCAACTCATCTACCAAGGCGAGGAGACGGCGCGAACCCCCGAGATCGGCACCGACGAGATCGACCGCGCGATCGAGATCATCCGCGAGCGCGCCGACAAGCTCGGCGTCTCGGAGCCGGAGATCTCGCGCCTCGGGGAGAAGGGGATCCAGGTTGGCCTGCCGAACGTCCAGAACGCCCAGCAGGCGATCGACCAGATCGGGACCACCTCGCAGCTCTACTTCTACGACTTCGAGGCCAACGTGGTGCCGCCGCCCGGGCAGGGCCTGCCGAAGGACCCAGCTGCGGAGGCGAACCCGAATCCGAACGTCTACAGCTTCCCCAACCTCTACGACGCGGTCGAGTTCGCCTCCGAGCGAAAGCCCGAGTGCGTAGAGGACCAGTGCACGACCAACGGGCCAGCCCACTACCTGTTCGAGCGCAGCTCCCACCAGCTCCTGGCCGGCCCCGCGGCGCAGCGGGAGGACCTGTTCCTGCAGTTCCGCAACGAGAGGCAGCCGCCCGGCTCGCAGATCATCGCCGTGCCTCAGGGGACGGTCGTCGTCCAGGCGGAGTCGGAGGACCCGACCCTCTCCCAGAGCCCCAGCGAGGTCTCGGCATCGCCGCATTACGTGCTCCGGGATCGCCCGGCGCTGTCCGGCGACGACATCAAGAACCCCGAGCAGCAGCTCCGATCAGACCACCAACCAGCCGAACGTCACCTTCGACTTCACCGACCGCGGTCAGACCGCGTTCCAGGACGTCACCCGGGCGATCGCGCAGCGGGGCGCGACGACCGCCCCGGTCGGGGCGGGGGTGAACCCGGCCACCGCGGAGCAGTACTCGCAGCACTTCTCGGTCGTCCTGGACGGCCAGATCGTCACCCAGCCGATCATCAACTTCGCCGAGAACCCGGATGGAATCGACGGGCGGACCGGCGGCGCAGATCTCAGGCAACTTCACGATCAGCTCCGCGCAGGACCTGGCCGAGTTCCTTCGCATCGGGGCGCTGCCGATCAACCTGCAGCTCGAGAGCCAGAGCACCGTCTCGGCGACGCTCGGCCAGCAGGCGCTCGACCAGGGGCTCCGGGCCGGGATCGTCGGCCTGATCCTGGTCGTCTGCTTCCTGATCGCGTACTACCGCCTGCTCGGAGTGGTCTCGACCGTCGGGCTGGCCGTCTACGGGGTGATCTTCTTCGCCCTGATGAAGTTGATCCCGGTCACGCTGACCCTGCCGGGGATCGCCGGGCTGATCCTGACGATCGGGGTGGCGGCCGACGCAAACGTCGTCATCTTCGAGCGGATCAAGGAGGAGGCGCGCGCGGGGCGCTCGATGCTGTCCGCGATCGGCCAGGGCTATCGCAAGGGGATCGCGACGATCGTCGACGCCAACGTGATCACCCTGTTCACCGCGTTCATCCTCTTCGTCCTCGCCACGGCCGGCGTCAAGGGGTTCGCGTTCACCCTCGGGGTCGGCACCATCGTCTCGCTGGTGACCGCGGTGCTGTTCACGCAGGCGATCCTCGGCTCGCTGGGCCGCTCGCGGATCCTGCGCTCGCCGCGCGCGCTGGGCGCCGGGCCACAAAGGGTGCGCTGGAACTTCGACTTCTCCGGCGCCAGCCGCTGGTTCTTCTCCGATCTCTGGGCTGATCCTGGCGATCGGCGCCATCTCGCTGGCCACCAAGCAGCTCAACCTGGGGATCGACTTCACCTCGGGGGCGAAGGTCACCGCCAGCCTCCAGCAGGAGGCGAGCGTCGACGATGTCCGCACGGCCCTCACCGACGCCAACGTCACCAACGCGTCCAGCGCCGAGATCCAGACCGTCGAGAACCCGAAGCTGGGCGCGAACGTGATCGAGATCCAGGGCAAGATCCCGGTCGACGAGGTCAACGGGTCGGTGAGGGACGCGCTCGAGCAGGGCTTTGGGTTGCGCGGCGGGAGCGACGGCTTCAACAGCCAGAGCGTGGGGCCGACCTTCGGCGCCCAGGTGGCGCGCAGCGCGGTGATCGCGATCGTCTTCTCGCTGCTCGTGATCTCGGCCTACGTGGCGATCCGCTTCGAGGCCAAGTACGCGATCCCGGTGATCATCGCCCTGGTCCACGACATCCTGATCACGGGAGGCGTCTACTCGCTCACGGGACGGGAGGCGACGAGCGGCACCGTGGCCGCCTTCCTCACCATTCTCGGCTACTCGATGTACGACACGGTGATCGTCTTCGACCGGATCCGCGAGAACGTGCCCCGGATGCCCCGCGCCGCCTTCTCCCAGATCGCCAACAAGTCGATGAGCGAGGTGCTCACCCGTTCCCTGATCACCGGGCTCTCGACCGTCTTCTTGATCACGGTGCTGTTCATCTTCGGCGGCGCCACGCTGAAGGACTTCGCCTTCGCCATGGGGGTGGGGGTCCTCTCCGGGACCTACTCGTCGATCTTCATCGCCACCCCGGTGCTCACCCACTGGAAGGAGCGCGAGCCCGCCTACCGGACGCGGCGCGCTCGCCTGATCGAGGAGATGGGCCAGGTGCCCGTCTTGCCCGAGGACAACGTGGTCGCCAGGGTCGGGCCCGGACGGGGAGCCGGCGCCCGCCGCGGCGCCGGCAAGGGGTGAAACGGCCCCCTCGCGGGCGGGCACGCCACGGCCAGTTGAGCCAGAGCCGGTCGAGCCTCAGCCCGT
This sequence comes from uncultured Actinomycetes bacterium, assembly GCA_963824865.1. GTDB lineage: Bacteria > Actinomycetota > Thermoleophilia > Solirubrobacterales > 70-9 > AC-56. The sequence goes on from CAWGQQ010000005.1 coordinate 88,521, forward strand.
CGAGCCCGTGGAGCCGGTCCAGCCCGCCTCGCAGTCGTCCGCCGACCCGGGGCGATGGCGCCGAGGCAGAGGACGAGGCACCCGGGCCGGAGCCACTGGCCACCGGGGCGCCCGACGAGCCAACGCGTCCGGCCCGTCCCGAGGGCCAGCGCAAGCGGCGCTCCCAGCAGCGGCGCCGCCGCAAGCACGGGAGGAATCGATGAGCGAATCCACGGCCAGGAGGCAGCCAATGATCCACGCCACCGCCGGGAGATCAGCGCCTGATGGCCGCGGTCGTCTGGTTCACGGTCGGGCTCGCGATCTGGCACTTCACGGTGTTCCTGCCCGATCGCTTTTGGGGCGGGATCGTGGGGGCGCTGCTGGGCGCGGTCACCGGGGCCATGTTCACCGGGGCGATCGCGCAGATCGCCTCCGGCCAGAGCATCGGCCAGACGGACATCGCCACCGCCCTGGTCGCCGATCCCCGGGACCCTGATCGGCCTGGCGGCGATCTACGCCCTCGGCATCAGCAGGGAAGAGCCGGAAGGGGTCTGAGGCCGCGGGCAGCCGGCACTTGGACGCCTGGGCCCGTTTACGTCCGTCGATGACGCCATGCCGCTTCGAATCGCAATGGTCAAGCAGGCGCGATCCACTTGGATCGCTGGCGCTCCTGCTAGGTTCATCTTGCGGCGAATTGCGCTGATCCGACGTGCCTCGCGGGACTGCGCGCGACCGGGGGAGAGTTCCGTCCCCGCCCGTTCATAGCCTGGCTGAGTGCCCAGCCCGCGCGCTCCGATTCCACGGCCCCCGCCCGAGCCTTCCGGCTCGAGCCGTATTCGTACGCCGAGGTCAGGGCGCTGATGGAGGCGCTCGCGCTCGCCGAGCCGGTGGCCGTGACGCTGGTGCGACGCGGCTACCGGACGGTCGACGAGGCGCGGGCCTTCCTCGAGGCCGCCGAGGTGCACGATCCGTTCGAGTTCGACTCGATGGAGGAGGTGACCGAGCGGATCAGGAGCGCGATCGCCGATGGGCGCACGATCACGGTCCACGGCGACTACGACTGCGACGGGGTCTGCTCGACCACGATCCTGGTCCGGGCCCTGCGCGAGCTGGGGGCGACCTGCGACTGGTACATACCCGACCGGCTCGGCGACGGCTACGGGCTGACGCTCGATGGGGTGGAGAAGCTGGCCGCCCGCGGCACCGGTCTGCTGTTGACGGCGGACTGCGGGATCACCTGCGCCGACGAGGTCGCCGCCGCGCGCGCCGCCGGGATGGAGGTGATCGTCACCGATCACCATGAGCCCGGCGAAAGGCTGCCGGACTGCCTGCTCCTCCATCCCCGCCTCTCGAGCTACCCGTTCGGGGAGCTGTGCGCGACGGGGGTCGCCCACAAGCTCTCCGCGGCGCTTCTCGGCGCGGAGCGGGCGGCCGACGATCTCGACCTGGTGGCGCTGGCGACGGTCGCCGACCTGGTTCCCCTGCAGGGCGAGAACCGGGCCCTGGTCCGCGCCGGCCTCCAGATGGCGCGCCAGGCCCGGCGGCCGGGACTTCGGGCGCTGTGCGCTGCGGCTCGGGTTCAGCCCGAGCGCCTCGACGAGGGCGACCTCGCCTTTCGCCTCGGCCCGCGGATCAACGCTGCGGGCCGTCTGTACCGGGCGGACGCCGGCGTCGAGCTGATGCTCACGACCGACGATGGCAGGGCGGCCTCGATCGCGACCGAGCTCGACCGCATCAACCGCGAGCGCCGTGACACCGAGCGGCTGGTGCTCGACTCGGCCGAGCGGGCGCGCGCGGCTCTCCCGGCCGAGCTGGCCTCCGCCCAGGCGCTGGTGCTCGCCGGCGAGGAGTGGCATCCGGGCGTGGTGGGGATCGTCGCCTCGCGCCTCGTGGAGCGCCATGGGATGCCCGTCGTCCTGATCGGGATCGATGGAGAGGGCAGGGGCAAGGGGTCGGGGCGGAGTGTTCCCGGCTTCGACCTGCTCGCCGCGCTGGACGCGTGCGGGGAGCACCTGCTGCGCTACGGAGGTCACCGCGCTGCCGCAGGCCTCGAGATCGAGGACGGCCGCGTGGAGGACTTCCGCGCCGCCTTCGTCGCACACGCGAGCGCGGAGCTGCGGCGACCGCGACCTCGTTCGCACGGAGGACATCGACGCGGTGGTGGGGGGCGAAAGCCTCGGTCACGATGTTGCCGAGCAGCTCGAGCGGCTGTCGCCGTTCGGGATGGGCAACCCCGGCGTGCGACTGCTCGTGCCCTCGGCGCGGGTGTGCGATGTGCGCGCGATGGGCGACGGGGACAAGCACGCTCGCTTCCGACTCCAGAGCGGCTCCCGCAGCGCCCTCGGGGTGGCGTTCGGGGTCAACGGCGAGCTGTCGCGACCCGAGCTGGCGGACCCTCTGGATGTCTCCGTGAAGCTGGAGCTGAACGAGTGGAACGGGGCGGTGGAGCCTCGTGTGGTCCTGGGGGAGCTGTATCCAGAAGCCACCGCCGCGGAGCCTGAAGAGCGGCCGTCTCCCACGGACCCGGAATGGTGGCGCCGGCTCGACGCTGAGCGCGAGGCGCCGCTCGACGATTGGCCGCCGCCACAGGTAGTCGACGCGGCGGGGGCGTCTGATCGCCGCCAGGTGGTGGATCGGCGCGGCAGCTCCGGGGTGGCCACGGTGGCCGCCCTGGCCTCCAGCGGCGACTCGGTGCTGGCGCTGTGCGCCGACGCGCTTCGCCGCTGTGAGCTGGTCGAGCGCGCCGCGGCGCCGGCCCGCTTCGGGGGCGGACGGGTAGCGATCGCCTCCGGGCAGCTTTCCGACGACGCCGGCCGGGCGGCCATCGCTGAGCTGGTCGCCGCGGGCGGCGGCGTGGCCCTGGCCGACTGGGCCGCACTGGCGCGCATACCCTCGATGGGGGCGCGCTTCGAGCACCTGGTGCTCATCGACCCGCCTCCCTTTCCTCACCTGGAGCGGCTGGCGTCCGCGTCCCCAAGCGCCCTCGACGGGCGATGCGGCTTCCTCCACTTGGCCTGGGGGGAGGCCGAGATCGAGTTCGCGCTGCGCGTCCACGACGGAGAGTGGCCCCAGCGCCCGGCGCTCGTATCGCTGTATCGGGCGCTGAGCGATCCCGGCGGAGGTCCTCGCGGCGCCCTGGAGGGCCCCGGGCGCCATGCCTGCTCCCCTGAGGTGGCCGGCCGTCGCCTACGCGTGCTCGAGGAGGCGGGCGCCGTTCGCTGGCACCAGTCCGCCACCACACCCGCCCTCCGCGTCGTATCCTCGGACACGAAGGAACTCGAGCGACTACGGGCATACGTCGCCTACCGCGACCGCTACGAGGAGGGCAGGCGATTCCTAAGCAGGCAAAGACAACCGAGCTAGACGAGCACAAGGGCTCCGCGGCAGCCGCGTCGAAGCTGGCCGGGCGCCGGCCAAACGGCGCCATGGCTCCCGTCGACCGCCAGGGTCATACCCGGGTCGGCGCCGGCCGCGGCGAGGGCCGCCCGGTGACGCCGCTCACCGACCGGGCCCAAGAGCTGGCCGACGACGAGCGCGCTCTGCTCGGCCATCTCCTGGCGGTGATCGAGGAGCACAGCGTCGAGGGATCGCGAAGGATCGACGCCGAGGCCACCGAGCGCGCCTTCACCTTCGCCTGCGAGCGCCACGCCGATCAGCGGCGGCGCACCGGCGAGGACTTCATCACCCACCCGGTGGAGGTGGCGAAGATCTGCGCCGGCCTCCGCCTGGACACGGAGACCCTGTGCGCGGCGCTGCTCCACGACACGGTGGAGGACACGAGCGCCAGCCTGGACCAAGTCGAGGAGCTGTTCGGCGACTCCGTCGCCCAGCTCGTCGACGGGGTGACCAAGCTCACGGGGATCACCTTCCAGAGCCGCGACGAGAGCCAGGCCGAGAACTACCGAAAGATGATGGTCGCGATGGCCACGGATCTCCGGGTGATCCTGATCAAGCTCGCCGATCGCCTCCACAACATGCGCACCCTGTCCGGGCTACCGAAGCAGAAGCAGATCGAGAAGGCTCGCGAGACGCTTGAGATCTACGCTCCGCTCGCCCACCGGCTGGGGATCCACGCGATCAAGTGGGAGCTCGAGGACCTCTCATTCCAGCGCCTGCACCCGCGCAAGTACGAGGAGATCAAGAAGCTCGTCGCCCAGCAGCGCGCCGAGCGCGAGCGCTACGTCGACCACGCCGGCCGCTTCCTGAAGGGCGAGCTGAAGGAGGTCGGCATCGAGGCCGAGATCTCAGGCCGCGCCAAGCACTTCTACTCGATCTACTCGAAGATGACCAAGAAGGGCCGCGAGTTCAACGAGATCTACGACCTCACCGCGATGCGTGTCCTGGTGGGCTCGGTCAAGGATTGCTACGGGGCGATCGGGATCATCCATTCGATCTGGAAGCCGCTGCCGGGGCGGTTCAAGGACCTGATCGCGACTCCGAAGATGAACCTCTACCAGGCGCTTCACACGACGGTGATCGGCCCCGAGGGGCGGCCGCTCGAGATCCAGATCCGCACCCCGGAGATGCACGAGACCGCCGAGTACGGGATCGCCGCGCACGTCATCTACAAGGAGGGCGCACGCCTCAAGGGCGACCCCGGCCGGGAGAAGATGACCTGGCTGCGGCAGCTGCTCGAGGTGGAGGGCGACCAGAACCCAACCGAGTTCCTCGAGTCGCTGAAGGTGGACCTGTTCGAAGACGAGGTGTTCGTGTTCACGCCGAAGGGTGAGGTCAAGAACCTCTCCGCCGGCTCGACCCCGCTCGACTTCGCCTACGCCGTTCACACCGACGTCGGCCATCGTTGCGTGGGGGCGAAGGTGAACGGCAAGATCGTCCCGCTGCACTACCAGCTCAAGTCCGGCGACATCGTCGAGATCCTGACCGCGAAGCAGGAGCGCGGGCCCCTCCCGCGACTGGCTGGCGGTGGTGCGGACCAGCCGGGCGCGCAACAAGATCCGGGCCTTCCTGAAGCGCGAGAACCGCGAGGACGCCGAGCGCAGCGGGCGCGAGCAGCTCCAGGACGCGATCCGCAAGCGGGGCCTGCCCGCCGCAGCGAATCGCTGCCTCGCCGCTGCTCGCCGACGTCACCCGCGAGATGGGGTTCCGCAAGGCCGACGACTTCTACATCGCGATCGGCCAGGGCAAGATCTCGCCGAAGACGGTCGCCAACAAGGTCTTCCAGCGCCTCAAGCAGGGCGAGGCGGTGGCCGGCGACGAGACGGAGGCACGCCTGGCGAACGTGCTGGAGGGGCGCGACGAGCGCCAGCGACGGACCCAGGAGGCATCCGACTACGGGATCGACGTGAAGGGCGTCGACGACGTCATGGTCCGGCTCGCGAAGTGCTGCCGCCCGGTGCCCGGCGACACGATCGTCGGCTACGTCTCGCTCGGCCGCGGGATCACGATCCACCGCGAGGACTGCAGGAACATGACCGCGCTGCGGAAGTCGCCGGAGCGGTTCACCGAGGTCGCCTGGGAGGGCGACAACGCGACCTCCTACCGGGTCGAGCTTCAGGTGGACGCCTGGGACCGGACCCGCCTGCTGGAGGACCTCTCGCGGACCTTCGCCGAGACGGGGGTCAACATCATCGAAGCCTTCTGCACGCACCAAGCACCCGATGGTCAAGAACCGGTTCGTGGTCGAGGTCGGCGACAGCGAGCAGCTGCGCCAGTGCGTCGGGCGCCTGCGCAACGTCGACTCGGTGTTCGACGCCTACCGTGTGACGCCCGACTCGGTCGTCAGTGGGCGGCCCAGGCCGCCGGTCAGCGTGGTGGTGCCGTTTCGCGGCGGGCGAGGCGAGGCGGAGCGGATGCTGGAGGCGCTGTCGCGTGTGAGGCTACGAGGGGGTGACGAGCTGATCGTCGCCGACAACACCGCGGGAGGCGCGGTCGCGGAGGTAGCCGGCGAGCGCGTGCGGATCGCGCGGGCGAATGGGGAGCGCTCCTCCTACCACGCCCGGAACACGGGCGCGCGAGCGGCGGCCAACGGCTGGCTCTTGTTCGTGGACGCCGATTGCACCCCGGCCCCCGGGCTTCTGGACGCCTACTTCGCCGAGCCGGTGTCCGACGACTGCGGGGCGGTCTCCGGCTTGATCGTGGGTGACCCGGCTCAGCGAGGCCTGCTTCCCAGGTACGCGAGGTCGCGGTCCTTCCTCAGGGTGGACCACGGCCTGCTCGGCCGCGACGCTACGCCGGCCGGCAACGTGCTCGTCCGCGGCGCCGCGTTCGAGGCGGTCGGCGGCTTCGAGGAGGGGATTCGGTCGGGCGGTGACATCGACCTCTCTCGGCGCCTGGGATCCGCCGGCTGGGTGGTCGAGCATCGGCCCGCCGCGGTCGTCATGCACCGCCACCGGGAGCGCCTGCCAGGCTTCGTGGGCATGATCGCGCGCTACGGCGCGGGTGCCCGCTGGCTCAACGAGCGCTACCCGGGCTCCGCGCCGCGCTGGCCGCTCGTCAGCGGGCTTCGCGGCGCGGCCCGCGACGCCGCTCGGTTGGCCGTCCGAGGGCGGCTCGAATCGGCGCTGTTTCGCGCCGTCGACGGCCTCGGCCTGATCGCCCACAACATCGGCTACCTGGCGAGCAACCGGGCGCCCGCCGCGCGAGCGTAGCCGGGAGCAGCTCTCGCACAGCGGCTGGCGCGGATCGCCTCGGCCGGATGCCTCGGCAGGGCGTGCTCCTCGCTGTCGTACTTCTGCCGCGGCCAGAAGAACCCGCGCAGACCGTCCTTGCGGTTTCGCGGGACCAGGTGCACGTGAAGGTGGGGGACGCTCTGGCTGACCACGTTGTTGAGCGCGATGAACGCGCCCTGGGCGCCCATCGCCGAGCGGATGGCCGCCGACAGCAGGCGAGCGTTCGCGAACAGCGTGCCGAGCAGGCCGTCCGGCAGGTCCCAGATCGTCTCGTGGTGGTCGCGCGGGACGAGCAGCGAGTGACCCGGGAACAGCGGTCGGTTGTCCAGGAAGGCGAGCGAGCTCTCGTCCTCGAAGACGACGTGGCCGGCCTCGTCACCGGCGACGATTGCGCAGAAGCGGCAGCCGTGGGTCGCCGGCGACTCAGGCAACGATCGTCAGCGCGCCGGGCTCGATGCCGATCTCGAGCTCGCCTCGATCGCCGATGTAGTCCCCGTCCACCTGAACCGGGAAGGGGCGGATGCTGCCGGCGGTGTCGCGCGAGACCGATTCGAGGCGGGCCTCGGTGACGCCTTCGCAGTGATCGATCTGCCGGTGCCCCGAGGCGCGAAGGCCGTCGAGCAGCACTCGCGCCGCGATCGTCGGCACGTCGCGCTGAGCCGCGCGGCCGAGCATGGCGGCCGACAGGGTGCCGTTGTCGAGCGCCGCGCCCTCGCAGACCCGGAGCGGCTGGCTGCCGAAGTAGGTGAACGGATCGGAGTTCTGGACGATCGCCGTCACCCCCTCGGCGGAGTGGCCGTCGGCGTCGAGGCGCATCCGGATCGGGTTCCGGAGGTAGTGCCTGTAGAAGCCGGAGATCGCCGCCCAGGTGTAGAACCAGCGCCCGCCGCGAGCCTTCAGGCGCGGGCTGGAGTCCACTTGCTTGGCCGCCGTCGCGTCGAGGCCCGCTCCGCAGGCGAACACGAAATGGCGGCCGCTGGCAAGCCCCAGATCGATCTTGCGGGGCCGGAAATCGTCGGCGAGGCCGAGCAGATGCTCGGTGGCGTCAACCACGTCGTTTGGGATCCCAAGCGTGCGGCAGACGACGTTGGTGGAGCCGCCGGGGAGCACCGAAACCGGCACGTCGGTGCCGGCGAGGCCGTTGGCGACCTCGTTCAGCGTTCCGTCGCCGCCGAAGGCGACCACGACGTCGTAGCCGCCCTCGCGGGCCTCGCGGCCGATCTCGATTGCGTGGTGCTGCGCCTCGGTCGAAACCGCCTCGACGTCGTAGCGGCCCTGAAGCGCGTAGACGACCAGGTTCTTGAGCCGGTCGGAGACCGTGGTCGCGTACGGGTTGACGATGATCAGCATCCGCTTCTTGCGGGCGCGCTCGGCTGACCCGTGCCCGTTCGCGGATGCCTCGGTGCGGGGTGGAGCCTCGATCGTGATGGAGTCGGCGGGCACTCTCGAGCCTTCCTGCGCCGGCAGGTTACTCAACCACTTCGAAGCGAACCAGGTCGCCGTCGTGGGCCTCCCGAACACGTCCTTCCTCGGCCAGCAGGTCGAGGTGGCCGATCACCTCCGAGAGGGTCAGGAAGGCCTGGGTGACGGCGACGTTGCCCCACAGCTCCTGGGCGATCTCGTAGGCCGTGCGAGGGTGCTCGCTGATCAGGCCGAAGATCTTCTCGGCCCGGCGGCGGTGGAGCGCGAAGCGCTCGTCGATCAGCGCCCGATGGTCGACGATCGGCTCGCCATGACCGGGAAGCACGATCTGCGCCGGCAGCTCCCTGGTCCGGCGAAGCGACTCGAGGTAGTTCATCAGCGCGCGCGGACGCTCGTCGGAGCCGTCGAGCGAGCGGGAGATCAGCGGGTTTGAGGAGATGTGGGCGATCAGGTGGTCGGCACAGAGCAGGATTCGCCGCTCGGCGTCCCAGAACAGCGTGTCTGAGGGGCTGTGGCCAGGGCGGTGCTGGACCTCGAGGGCACGGTCGCGGAGGCGAAGCTCCTCCGCGTCGTGAAGCGGCCGAGTCACCTTGGCCCGCGCGCCCCAGGCGCGGAAGCTGCGGGAAACGGAGCGCAGCGCCGTGACCACGTCCTCGGGGATCCCGTGGCGGAGCATCAGCGAGGCCGCGAACTGGTCCTCGAGCTCGACGTCGTCGCCGAAGTTCTCGATGAACGGAACCACGACGTCGATCGCCGCCACTTCGGCTCCGGAGCGCGACGCGATGATCTCGACCAGCCCCAGGTGGTCGATGTGCTGATGGGTGAGGACGATCAGCTCGATCTCCTCGAGCGAGCGCCCCAAGGCCGAGAGCTGGCGCTCCAGCTCGTCGAGCGACTTGCCGGAGTTCGGGCCGGTGTCGACCAGGGTCAGCGGCTGGTCCTCGATCAGGTAGCAGTTGACTCGGCCCACCGCGAACGGGGTGGGGATCTGCAGCCGGTGGATGCCGGCCTCGGCGCGCGCGTTCGAGCGCCTCCTCCGGGGTCACGACCGGATCAGGGCCAGCACCTCGTCCCGCTTTCGCTCCATGTCCTCGCCCGAGACGAGCGACTCGAGGTTGAGCCGCAGGAGAGGCTCCGTGTTCGAGGGCCGCACGTTGAAGTGCCAGTCCGGGTAGTCGACGGAGACGCCGTCCAGCCAGGCGACCTCGCCGTCGGAGTAGTGCTCCGCCAGCTCCCGCATCTTGGCCTGCTGGTCGGCGACCTCGGTGTTGATCTCGCCGGAGATGAAGTATCGCTCGCGAAAGGCGTCGACCAGCTCCGACAGCGGCCGGCCCTCGACTGACAGCAGCTCGAGCACGAGCAGCGCCGGGATCGTTCCGGAGTCCGCGCACCAGAAGTCGCGGAAGTAGTAGTGGCCGGAGACCTCGCCCCCGAAGGCGGCGCCGCGCTCGCGCATCGCGATCTTGAAGAAGGCGTGGCCGACGCGGTTCACGTGCGAGCTGCCGCCCGCCTCGCTCACGGTGTCGGGGACGGCGCGGCTGGCGCGAACGTCGTAGAGGATCATCGCGCCCGGCTCCCTGCGCAGCACCTGCTGGGCGAGGAGCGCGGTCAAGAAGTCGCCGTCCACGAACTCGCCGCGGTCGTCGATGAAGAAGCAGCGATCGGCGTCTCCGTCCCAGGCGATCCCGAGGCTCGCGCCCTCCTCGAGCACCTTGTCGACGATGAACTGCCGGTTCTCGGCCAGCAGGGGGTTCGGCTCGTGGTCCGGGAACTCCCCGTCGGGTACCCAGTACGTGGTCACCAGATCGAGGCCGAGACGCTCGAGCAGGGGGCCGACCATCGGCCCCGCCATCCCGTTGCCGCCGTCGACCACCACGCGCATCGGCCTGACACGGCTCGGGTCGATGAACCCGAGCGCCCGGCGATGAAAGTCGTCGTAGACGTCCACCGCCTCGACCGATCCTCCACCCGGTGGCTCCGGCAGCCCGGCCTCGATCGTGGCGCGCACGTCGCCGATCCCCGCATCGCCGGAGAGCGCCAGCGCACCCTCGCGGACCAGCTTGATGCCCGTGTAGGCCTTCGGATTGTGGGAGGCGGTGACCATGGCGCCGCCGTCGAGCTCTCGCGAGCCGACCAGCTCGTAGAGCATCTCCGTGGCGATCATGCCCGCGTCCAGGACGGCGCAGCCCTCCGCGACCAGGCCGTCGCGCACCCGGCCGGCCATCTCCGGCGCCTCGACCCGCATGTCGCGACCGAGCCCCACCCGTAGCTCGCCGGGCTCCTTGTCGCGCAGGCCGGCCAGCACCCGGGCGAAGGCGCGGCCGATGAGCCAGGCGGTGTCGCCGTCGATCTCCTCGCCGTAAAGGCCACGGATGTCGTAGGCCTTGAAGATCCCGGGTGGGACTGCGGTCACCATTGCCCGCCGCCTCCGCCGCTTCGCGTGCGGGTTGGCGGGGCAGCGGCGGGCACGCTCAAAACGCGCCCTTCAGGGCCTCGTAGCTCTGCTCGAGCGATTGCGGCATCACCCGCGTGTCGGCCAGCACCGGCATGTAGTTCGTGTCGCCCGCCCACCGGGGGACCACGTGCAGGTGGATGTGGCCCTCATATCCGGCGCCGGCCACCCGGCCCTGGTTGACGCCGACGTTGTAGCCGTGCGGCTCGTACTTTTGGTCGAGCACGGCCATCGCCCGCTGCGCCAGGGCCATGAGCTCGGCGACGGTGTCGGCGTCCAGCTCCTGGAGGGTCGGCAGGTGCTCGAAGGGGGCGATCATCAGGTGGCCGTTCGTGTAGGGGAACAGGTTGAGGATCACGAAGCAGCGCTCGCCGCGATGGACGATCAGGTTCGCCTCGTCGTCGTCCTCAGCCGGCTTGGTGCAGAAGATGCACTCCGACTCGGTGTCCTTTGACGCGTCCCTCACGTAGGGAAGGCGCCACGGCGCCCAGATCCGGTAGTTGGCCACACCTCGCATCGTATGCGTCAGGCACGGGACTCGGGCCGCTAGCAGGCGTCACTCAGGGTCAGTCGGGGTCAGTCCCGTACCCATCCCGTACCCACGCCGTAGCCACGGAGGCGCCATGAACCCCGGCGACCCCACCGGCACCTTCTGCGACTGCCTCCTCCCCGATCGCAGGCTGGAGGACGGCAACCTCTACTGCGCCGGGTGCGGGCGCCAGATCCCCGAGGCCCGGGACCAGCTCTTGGTCACCGTGGCCCGCAGCGTCCGCCAGCTCGACCGCCGCCTGGACGACTTGACCAAGGCTCTCGCGGGACGCAACGGGAGGCCATCAATGACTTCGCCGCGCATCCGCAGCGCGGCGGGGCCTCGCAGGCCAGCGAGGGGCGAGATCGCGCCAAGGCGTCGGCGGGCGTCTCCGCGGAGTGTTGGCGCCCGCCGGCGCACAACTTCAACCACGACGAGAGGAGGTAGCCGAATGGCAACCACGACGAAGACAACCGACCCCGCCGCCGAGCTGGCCCCGATCGAGGAGCAGCTAGAGGTGGCCCGCGAGGAGCGAAGCCGACTGGGCCAGGAGGCTCGTGCTTGGGCGGACGGCGTGCAGGCGCTCGAAGCCGAGCTCGACGGGATCGCGAGGAACGACCCAGCCCAGTTCGGCCCCGATGGACAGCCGAAGGCAAAGGGCCGTGCCGCTGAGCTTCGGGCCGAGATCACCAAGCAGACGACCGGGCAGAAGTGGCCCGACATCCTCGGGGGCGCGGATCAGCGAATCCGAAGCCTGGAGCAAGAGCTGAGTCGGGCGATGGAGGCGAACGCCGACGCCCTCGCCCGCGGCCGAGTATCGCGGGCCGGGGCGCAGCCAACGCGGAGAAGTGGCGCCGGATCGCGGGGCTGATCCGCGAGGCCGCCGACGAGTACCAGGCATCGGTCAGTGAGCAGATCAAGATCGCCTTCTCCGTCTCCGGCCTGGACGGGCGGGACGTCTGGGCTGACGGGGCGGTCAACGAGGCCGGGAGGCTCGCCGACCGGCTGGCCGAGATCCAGCCTCCCCGATCAGTGAGCCTGGTCCCCCTCACCGGCGAGGGGCCTCCCCGGGTTCGCTCCGTGAACGGCGGCTACATCGGCGCCAACGTGGCCCTGAACAACGCCTCCGAGGACCAGCCCGAGCGAGTGGAGCCGGTCTGATGGCGGAGCGTGAAGGCACCCCCGAGGACTTCGCCCGCCTGGCCGCTGAGCTTCGTGGTCAGAGTCAGATACGCAAGGCGAGAGGCGAACCGGGAGCATCCTCGACGCGATCCACCCGCCCGAACCTGAGCCCGAGCCCGACCTGGAGGCCGAGGAGTTCTTGGCCCGACTGTTCGCCTCGAAGCCGGGACACGCCGAGCTGATCCGCCGCCTGCATCCCGAGGCGAATGACCGTCCTACGTGCATGCGTTCGGTGCGGTCGCCCGTCGAGGGATGGCTACTGCTCCGAGCACAAGCCGAAGCCGTGGAGCAGCAGCAGGCGCCGTGAACGGATGGGACTCTCGGGCGGCGCATGGGACACCCTGCGCCGCAAGGTGCTGGCCCGCGACATGGGGATCTGTTTCCTCTGCGACAAGTTCGGTGCCGATCAGGTCGACCACCTGGTGGAGCTCGCGGCCGGCGGGAGCCAACGCTCTGACCAACCTCGCCTCCTGCCACGAGGCCTGCCACCGTCGCAAGCACCGTGACCCGGAGTGGGCGAAGGAGCGTATCGAGCGGGCTCTAGCGGTCCTGGGGCATTTGGGAGCGGCTGAGGCGAGGAGGGCGAAGTGAGGAGCCTCAAACGAAGCGGACCGCCAGGCTACCCTGCCGGACGGCCCGCCAGAGCCCCGTCATGGGTTAAGAGCGGGACTCACTCATTCGGCTACCCACGTCCCCAGTAACGAAACACGGGTGGATGTTGTGAGCGCCCTACTCCCGCAGCCCGGCGGCTTCGAGGGCCCGCCCGGTCACTTACGACGGCTGTTACGCCAATTTCTCGGCCACGTCCCCTGCCTCACCGCGCTTCTCGATGATCCAGAAGTGCGGATACTCCGCAACCACCTCTTCGAGCTCGGGGGCGACGTGGCCGGGCGCCACCGCAAAGCGGTTCGGTCGGGAGCGGACCTCCCGCCACTCCTTTCCAGACAGCGCCATGCGCTCAGCGCAGTCCAGCTGCCAGCACTCACATCGGAAACCGGCTACCGGGTTGCCGCTCTCAATCCACTCCGCCTTCGCCTTGCGTTCGTTGAGGTCCCGGCACCAGTCCTCGTTGTAGGCGATGCGCTTCTCGCGCGAGCCGAACAGTGGCTCGGGGGGAATCGGTCACGGGCCAAACAGTAGCCCCCCGGGTTGTTTGGGCGGTGAGGGAAGGTCGGCCAGGGCGGGGCTCCTGCGACATCGCCTACTCCCGCAGCCCGGCGGCTTCGAGGGCTTCGGTCCTATCGAAGAAGACCTGACGCCTTACGACTTTGCCGTCCGTGAGCCAGAGAATCTGCCAGGCACGAAGCTCTGTCTCCACGCCGCTGGCCGCGCCGCGGGCAGTCAAAAGGGTCTCAAGGAAGACACGGGCATCACCCGCCTCGGTGATCTCTTTGACATCGATATAGATGCTCTCCCAGGCTTCATCGAGGAACGCGCCCTCAACCCACTTTCGGACCTCGGCTGGCCCTCGGTAGGTCCCTCGCAGCCCCGGAAACACATCGCCGCTTTCCTCCCACACGACGTCGGGGTGAAGGGCCTCCAGGAAGGCGTCGGCGTCGGACCTATTCAAAGCAGCTACTGCTTCGAGTACGACCTCCACGTTCTCCTGCGACATCGCCTACTCCGAGAGTCCGGCGGCTTCGAGGGCTTCGGCTTCCTCATGGGGGAGGAAGAGCTCAACCCGCGTGACGAGGCCGTGATCGTCCAGCGTGTAGACGATGCAGGTGACTTCATCAATCTCGATCCCGCTACCGGCGCCTCGGCCCGTCGTGTGTACGCGTACGAGGACCTTGTCGCCCTTGACTCTGAAATCGAGCGGCTCAACGCGTTGTTCCTCGATCGCGTCCGGCTCCATCCATTCGCGCAGCGCGGCGACGCCTTTAACCGACGATTGGCCCCCTGCGCGGACAAGCTCGATGTCGGGATCGGCCAGCTGAACCACGGCCTCGAAGTCGCCGCGATTGAACGCGTCGTGGAGTCGCCGCAGGGCAGCGATCATCTTCTCGTCAGTCATCGCCCGCGCAGTATCTCGCTACTCCCGCAGCCCGGCGGCTTCGAGGGCCTCGGCCCTTGTCGAGTAGTCGCGCATGCTCACTGTCTTGCCGTCCCGGAGGCGGTAGAGGCTGGCGAAGGTCTGGTCGATCTCGAGGCCGGTGCTCTCGCCTCGTCCGACATAGCGGACGGTCACAGCACGACATCGCCAAGGTCCTCGTAGGCGAGCGGCTCCGCGCGGAACTGATCGAAGCCCTCGAACAGGTCGCGCGTGAAGAATTCCCTCACCGCCTCCCGGCCACGACGGCTCTACCCCGAGGATCGGGGCGATGGCAGGTCGCCAGTCCACGTTAGGGTCCAGGCGCTCAAGCACGGACTCCAGATCGCCTCGGGCGAACTCCTCGAACCCTTGGCGCAGGATTTCGACGTTCTCCTGCGACATCGCCTACTCCGAACGCCCGGCGGCTTTGAGGGCTTCCTCGCGGGTGTTGAAGTACTGCTCGCGGACGATCCTCCCCGCGCGATAGGTGAAGAGACCGATCAGAGACCCGCCTATCGGCACCCCGCTGCCCTTGCCTTGCGCGCTCAAGTCGGCGATGAAGAGCAGCCGGTCGCCCACGTCAATCACCTCCTGGGGCCGAACCTCGACCTTCCAAGGGTCGTGCATGCCCCGCCAAACCCGCCGAAAGCCCTCGTGGCCGCGATAGGTGCCTCGAAGATCGGGGATGGCCATCGACCCGGTCGCGGGCCAGCTGATCTCGACGTCCGGATCGTAGCCACAGAGGCACAACTCAAGGTCACCCCGATCCGAGGCCGCCCACCCCCGGCGGATCAGGCGCGAAAGCAGGACCCGCCTAAGGCGGGAGCGAGTCCGGAGGCGCAAGACTGCGGGGACGAGTCGCGGAAGAAGCGTCGGAAAGCGAACGTAGAGGCGCTCATCGAGGGTTCGGCGTTCAGCGGCTCTCTCGCTGAGAGGCGGCAGCGCGATTCGGACCCCGCGCACCATCTCCACGTTCTCCTGCGACATCGCCCGCGCAGTATCTCGCGGATAGGGAGGGCGCTACTCCGCCGCAGCCCGGTGGCTTCGAACAACCGGGCTGGTGCTGCCGTCCTTTGAGCCGTTGGATGCGGTCAGCGGGGCCAGCAGAACACTTCGACTCGAATCCCGTCGGGGTCGAAGGCGAAGAACGCGTAGTACCCGGGCAGGTCGCGGTCCTCTTCAGGGGGGAAATGAACGCTCGCCCCGCTCGACAGGCAGCGTGCGTGCGCCTCATCAACCTCCTCTCGCCGGTCAACTTCGACTGCGAAGTGCTCGATGCCAACGCCGTAGTAGCTGTGGGTGCCGCCGTCGGCTGGACGCAGGCCGACCCCGCCGAAGTAGTCCACCTCCGGGCCCGCTTCACCGGCTGTTTGGCGCACCAGGTAGACGACCTCCTCCGTGCCTCTGTAGGTCGGGTACCTGACCTGCTCGGTGTATCCCAGCGGCCCGAGCAGGTCAAGATAAAAGGCGAGCGACCGCTCAACGTCGGCGACGGCGAGATCGACGTGGTGGATTCCTCGCGCTGGCATGGTCCTGCCGGGCTAGGTCCCTGCCTCCGAAAGTCCGGCGGCTTCGAGGGCCTTCCCGAGATCCTGCCCCCACTAGAAACGAGCGATCCTGCCCTCGTCGAGGGTCCAGGTGTGCGCCTCGTTGTTGACGAGCTCCCGTCGCTTCCCCGGCCGCGGATGTGCCAGTTGACGGCGGCCACGACAATGTCGCCACCGTCGTACAGCTCCCGGAGCGCGTGGCGGGATTCTCCCAGGGTTCGTCGAAGGCGCGCATGGCCTTCGCGACGGCGACGAGCCCCCGGCGCACACCCGGTTCGACCGCTCGGGAGGATTGACGTACTCAATATCGGGGGTCGCGAGCTCCAGGAGCTCCTCGGGATCTCGATCGATCAACCCCGACTCGTAGACGCGGCGGATGGTCTCAACGTTCTCCTGCGACATCGCCCGCGCAGTATCTCGCGCCCTTGCTTCCTTGCGGCGAATCGCTTAGGGTCGGCGCAAGCGACTCAAAGGAGGAGGTGCTAGTTCATGCACGTCGCGGTACAGCACCGGATCAGCGATCCGGAGGAGTTCTTCTCGACCGACGCCCAAGAGGTTGCCGACAACGCTCCGGCAGGTGTCCAGCCCCGCCAGTTCTTCCCGAGCACGGACCGATCTGCGGCCGTGTGCTTGTGGGAGGGCGATTCGATCGACGCCGTACGCAGCTACGTCGATTCGGTCACTGGCGACTCAAGCCAGAACACCTATTTCGAGGTCGACGCGGAACTCGCGATGGGCCTCCCGGAGGCTGCTACAGCATCCGCGTAACCCGGCATCAGTCCGGTGGTCGGAGCGTCCCCACGATTCGGGGGCGCTCCTCATTTTGGGCTTGTGCGGGCGGCTAGGGGTGGCACGCAACCCCTTTACCCGGTTCTCATCTAGGCCCGCCGAGGTGGCTCACGGCGCGCCGTGATCGCCCGACGCGAGTAGTGGCGCCATGGCTTCAAATCCTTTCTCAAGCGGTACCCGGTTTCAGGTAGCGCCGAATTGGGCGGTGGAATCTCGGAGTAAGCTGCAATGCATCTGACTGGCCGGAGGCATCGAGATGACTCCAGGCGAGGCGGGTTTCCGATAGCAAGATGCGAGGGAGCGTTTGGGGTTTTCGGAAGTCCCCTCGCCGGGAGCGCCGCTCCTGCCGGCGACGCTCCCACCTGCGATAGAGGCGCGAGATACTGCGCGGGCGATGTCGAAGGAGAACGTGGAGATCGTTCGTCGCCTGATGGATGCTTGGAACCGCCAGGACATCGAAGGCATCCTCGCCCTGACCGATCCTGAGGCCGAGTACGTCAATGCCCCCACAGCCGTTGAGCCGGGCACCAGACGAGGGCACGACGAAATCGTCGCTGTGGCTCGAACGCAGTGGGAGAGCCTGCCCGGTGCCCTCCAGGAGATCGATCGATTCCACGATCGGGGCGACGAGATCATCACCGAGGGGCGTGTTTCTCGGACGATGCCGGGGAGTGACGCTCGGATCAGCAACCCGCTCCTCATATCGTGGAAGTTCCGCGATGGAAAAGTCATCCGGCTCGAAATGCTCGGTGCTGGCCCCGAATTTCCTGAGGCCCTCGAAGCCGCCGGGCTGTCGGAGTAGGCGATGTCGCAGGAGAACGTCCTGGACGCTCCTGCGAGGGTTGACAGGGCCACGCGCCGGTGAGATAGTCGGGGAGTGGAGCCGGGCCCTGTCAGGCTGACGGGCCGGCACGTTTGGTCCGCCCTGGCCCTCGTCCTCATCGGCGTGCTGGCGCTCGCCCCGTCGGCCCCGGCCGCCCCTACGGCGACCCTGGTCAAGGACATCCACCCCGGAAGCGACGGTTCGCTCTTCGCCTCCCTCACGAACGTCGCCGGCAGGCTTTACTTCTCGACGAACGATGGCACGCACGGGTACGAACTCTGGAGGTCCAACGGTACCGCGGCGGGGACGAAGCTGGTCAGGGACGTCAACCCCGGCACTCCGAGCTCGGCCCCCGACTGGCTCACGTCCGTCGCCGGCACGCTCTACTTCACGGCCACCGATGGCACGCACGGCCACGAGCTGTGGAGGTCCAACGGCACCGCGGCGGGGACGAGGCTCGTCAAGGACATCGACCCCGGCGCCAACAGCTCGTCCCCCTTCCATCTCACGGAGGTCGCCGGCAAGCTCTTCTTCACCGCCGGATCGCCAGGCCATGGCAGGGAGCTGTGGAGGTCCGACGGCACCGCGGCGGGGACAAAGATCGTCAAGGAGTTCCTCCCCGGCGGCGCGGGCTATGACCCGCTCTACCTGACCGACGTCGCCGGCACGCTCTACTTCAATGCCTGGGACGGGATCCACGGCTACGAGCTGTGGAGGTCCGACGGCACCACGGCGGGGACGAGGCTGGTCAAGGACATCAGCCCCGCGCCGGTGGGCGGGTACCCCCAAGCGCTCACGAACGTCGCCGGCACGCTCTACTTCAACGCCTGCGACCGAACCCATGGCTGCGAGCTGTGGCGATCCGACGGCACCGCGCCGGGGACCAAGCTCGTCAGGGACATCAGGCGCGGCTCCGAGGACTCCGCTCCGTTCCACCTCACGGCCGTCGCCGGGAGGCTCTACTTCGTGGCCAGCGACGTGCCGCACGGCAGAGAGCTCTGGAAGTCCAACGGGAACTGGGCGGGGACGTACCTCCTCAGGGGACTCAATCCC
Source organism: uncultured Actinomycetes bacterium (assembly GCA_963824865.1). Classification (GTDB taxonomy): domain Bacteria; phylum Actinomycetota; class Thermoleophilia; order Solirubrobacterales; family 70-9; genus AC-56. The sequence continues at coordinate 106,958 of CAWGQQ010000005.1, forward strand.
GGTCCGGCGAGCTCGGACCCCGACTTCCTCACGAACGTCGCCGGGACGCTCTTCTTCTCGGCTAAAGAGCCGACCCATGGCCGGGAGCTCTGGAGGTCGGACGGCACCGCGGCGGGGATGAAGCTCCTCGAACTCAACCCCGGCACCGCGAGCTCGGACCCCAACTCGCTCGCGAGCGTCGCGGGCACGCTCTTCTTCGTGGCCAACGACGGCGCCCACGCCGGCACGAGGCTCTGGAAGTCCGACGGCACCGGCGCGGGGACGAAGCTCGTCGACACGAAGTTCGTTTTCCCGAGCAGCCTCACTGACGTCGCCGGCACGCTCTTCTTCCGCGCCTGTGAGCCGATCCACGGCTGCGAGCTCTGGAAGGCCGTTCCCTGACCGAGCTGCTCGGTGGCTGCACGAAACTCCCTCGAAGACGCCGGGCTGCGGGAGTAGGCAACTCGCGAGAGAAAGCGAAACGCGCGTTGGGGCCGGGTTCGGGTAGGTTCGCGTCGGCAACCGGCTCACGAAAGGAGCAAAGATGGCAGGCGAGGTCAAGAACTTCGATTCCCCGGACGAAACTCGACCCTTTGAGGGAAAGGGCAAAGCCGACGTCCTCAACATCGGCGGCAAGAATGTGGGCAAGGCTGTCTTCGAGCCTGGCTGGAAATGGTCGGAGAACGTCAAGCCCATCGCTGGGACCGACTCCTGCCAGGTCTCCCACCTTGGCTACTGCATCTCCGGCGGCATGACCGTCCATATGGACGACGGGACCGAGCTTGAGATAGGCCCAGGCGACGTGTTCGCGATTCCACCGGGCCATGACGCCGAGGTCCCCGGGAGCGAGCCGTGCGTGTCGCTCGACTTCGGTGAGTTCGGGGATTACGCCAAGCGGCAGTAGCTCGTTCGCGACAACTTCCTCGAAACCGCCGGGCTTTCGGAGTAGGCGATGTCGGGGGCGAAGGATTGAGCGATGGTCGTGAAGCCAAAGCCGTCCTGCCAGCATTGCGGTGCCACCCGGACACGCTCCTGGGCACGCTGTCCGCGCTGCGGCAAGCGTTCTTGGACCTGGCTCCTGGCTGGGTGGGGTCGCCGTCACTGATCGCTCTTTCGGGCGATCGCGCCGAGGCGATGGAAAGCCGCCGGGCTGCGGGAGTAGCCCTCTCACCGTTGCCACCTTCTTGAGCAACTTCGGAGCAACCAAAGCGTTGAGATTGTTGGGGGGGCGATTCCAAAGCGGGACACGTTCAGTATGGAATCGCCCCCTCTGCCATATCTCCGCTGCACCATGCCCGTGGTCACTGCGTTGCCTCCAGGTGACGTCGACGCCGGCCTTTCCCCGCTGGGAGCTCGAGCACTTCAGCCGGCTCGGCCACGCGCCAGCGCAGGTTCCGCTTCCCCTTCGGCGTCAGTCCGAGCCCATCCATCCGTAGTCGAATCTCACCGGCGAGCGAGTGGCGGCCACGGTCGCATTCCTCTTGGAGACGGATCGTGTCGAGCGCGTAGTGCACGTCTGCCGGCCCGTACTGTGCGGTTGCCGGGTCACGACGCTACGCCAACTTCGCGGCCACGTCCCCCGCCTCGCCGTGCTTCTCGATGAGCCAGAAGTGGGGGCACTCCTTGACCACCGCTTCGACGTCGGGGGCCACGTGGCCCGGCGCCACCGCAAAGCGGTTCGGTCGGGAGCGGGCCTCCCGCCACTCCCTTCCGGACAGCTGCATGCGGGCACCGCAGTCCACCCGCCAGCACTCACACCGGAAACCGGCTGTCGGATGGCCGCTCTTCATCCACTCCGCCTTGCGCTCGTTGAGGTCCCGGCACCAGTCCTCGTTGTAGGCGATGCGCTTCTCCCGCGAGCCGAAGAGTGGCTGGGGAGACTGGGCCACCGGCCAACAGTAACCCTCGGGCGGCTCCGCATGAGTGAACCTTCGCCCGACTTGGGAGGTTCGACTGCCGAATCGAGATCACGGACGGTGACTCCCTACTCCCGCAGCCCGGCGGCTTCGAGGGCAGCGTCGCGGTCGAGGTAGACAAGGAGCCGAACGAGTTGACCGTTCTCCAATTCGTAGACGACCGCGTATCTCTGATCAACCGGCGCTCCGCTCCCCTTGCCCGTGCCGGATTGGGTGAAGAACGCGACAACGCGATCCTCGCCCGCCTCGATCAGTCGCTCCCTGTGAACCGAGTAGTTCTCGAAGTCCTCGGTCCACCTGAGCATGAACTCCGAGAATCCTTCACGGCCCTCGTAGCTCCTCTGCTCCAGTTCGGGAGCCGGAATCAATTCGCAATCCTCGGCCACCGCGCCCGTTTCCCAGGCGGCGGCGAAGTCTCCACGCTCGACTCCGGCCTCGAAGGCTTCGGATATGCGCCGCGCGATCTCCACGTTCTCCTGCGACATCGCCCGCGCAGTATCCCGCTACTCCCGCAGCCCGGCCAGCGTAGTTGGCCGCCTCTGCGGTGGTAGGCTCGGGAGAGATCCCCGTAGGGAGAGGAGGGCCTAATGATGAGGGTGCCAGCGTCCGTAGGCAGGGCCACCGTATTGCTCGCCACGCTGTTGGTAGGCGTCGTCTTCGCAGCGCCTGCGCAAGCCGCCCCCGGCGACCTCGACCCGACGTTCGCAGGCGATGGCAAACAACGGACCCAGTTCGGCTCCCAGTCCAACCGCAGTAGCGCCGCGGCGACCGTGCGGCAGCCCGACGGCAAGATCATCGCGGTGGGGACGGCCCTCACTGGGGGCGGGCAGTTCGGCGGGGAGTTCGGGCTCGCCCGCTACAACCCCAACGGAACGCTTGACCCCACGTTCGATGGCGACGGCATGCAGACGACGAACTTCGATGCCGACAGGGGCGCACGTGGAGTTGCCCTCCAGGCCGATGGCAAGATCGTCGCCGTGGGCCGCGCCGAAGGCAACGTCGTCGAAGGCGGCGGCTTCGCGATCGCCCGTTACATGCCCAACGGATCGCTCGACCCGACCTTCTCAGGCGACGGCAAGCAAACGGCCAACCTAGGCTCCGGTGAGGCGAACGCGGTTGCGGTTCAGGCGAACGGGAGAATCGTCGTAGTCGGCAGCGGGGGCGGCTTCGGCCTGGATAGCAGGGCCTTCGTGGTGGCGCGGTTTAACCCGAACGGGTCGCTGGACACGAGCTTTGCCGGCGACGGCATCCAAGGCACCGTCTTCGGCTCGAGCCGCTGCCCACGAAGCCGCTGCGAGGCCCGCGGGGTCGCGCTCGTGGGCGGCGGCAAGATCGTCGCCGTGGGTTTCGCTGGTCTTGCTGATTTCGCCCTCGCCCGCTACAACCCGAACGGCTCCCTCGATCCGAACTTCTCCGGGAACGGCAAGCAGACGACCGACTTCGGCGGCGGTGGGGACTATGCCAATGCGGTGGCGTTCCAGCCGAACGGCAAGATCGTCGCCGTCGGCACCATCGGAGGCGACGCCTTCGCGCTCGCCCGCTACAACGCCAACGGCTCGCTCGACCCGACTTTCTCCGGGGACGGCAGGCAGGTCACCGTCTTCGGGGGCGCCACGGGGGCTCGCGGGGTGGCGCTCCAGGGCGACGGCAAGATCGTCGCGGTCGGCGCCAGGCAGATCGACGAGGATCTACCGAATAGTCGTGACTTCGCCCTCGCCCGCTACAGCCCGAACGGCTCTCTCGACCCGACCTTTTCCGGTGACGGCTGGCAAAGGACCAACTTCGGGGAGGGGGAGGCGGCCAACGGGGTCGTGATCCAGCCCGACGGCAAGATCGTCGCGGTCGGCGGCGGCTTCATCGAAACCGCTGGAACCGCCGATTTCCTCCTTGCCCGCTATCTAGGGGGGTGAAGTTCCGGCGCGCAGTATCGCGCGATGCGACGACGCTGACGCCAAGACCACCACCGGTTGCTGGCGGCCGTCCGCCCAGTTTCCGGCGCCGCGAACAGAATCGCCTGACAGGGAGGGGTGCGCGGATATGAATCCGTCACCCGAGCGGATTCAGTACGCCGCTCGCTTCCGGAGCCTCGCACGGGAGCTCGACGGGGGGTAAGCGGACATAGCGGGGCTCGCCTGGGCGCGGTGTCTCCTGGCCGTCCACCCGGTTCCGAGACTCGACACGCTCCGAGACGGGAAGATCGCGCGAGTCGCCAGTACTGGAACTCCGACAGCCGAGCGGCTTCGAGGGCCTCCGAGCGATCCCCGGTCCTGCTGCCAAACGACCAAGTCCCGTTGGAGCTTGAAGAGCTGAAACAACTGCATGTCTACGGGCACCCCGCTGCCCGATCCGTGTCCCCTGAACTGAACCGTGGCGAGAAGCCTGTCTCCCAAGTCGGCTACCTCCTCAGGAACGAGCCGAAGATCGTCGAACGCATCGAGCATTTGACGCCACACCTCGCGGTAGCCGTCATGGCCCCTCGCCAAAGGTGGCCTCCAGTCAGGTCGGACGACCCGCTAAGCGCCTTACTGGTTGCAATTGAGGTCACTCGCCGCCTGGATGAGCGACTTCTCCAGCTCGCCCACCGCGTTCCCAAGCGCGACCAGTTGTTGCGATACCGGCTTACCCGCGGCGGACTTGAGCTCCGACTGGAAGCTGCTTACCGCAGATTCGAGACTCGCCTGCGCCTGGCCGGCGGCTTTGGAAACGGAGGACGACAGAGCATGCACGCTCGTACCCAGGGCGAAGATTGCCTGCTTCACCTCGGTGTTCGAGACGTTGTCCGAATCGAGTTGCGTGAAGTCGCTGGCTGCCGACTGCATCCTCGAGATGTCCGCGCAAACCGGGCTGGCGGCGGCGGTCGCAGTGGTGTCGCCGTTCGAGCTGTTGTCGTCTCCGCAACCAGCGAGAAGCGACGCGATCACGACTGCGGCAGTGATCGGTACGGCGAAGACGTGGCGCATGGTTCCTCCCGAGGTCGGACGGCTCGTAGCGACCCTATACCCGGAGCCTAGGTACGCGCTAGGTGCAGGTCTGCGACCTGTTCACCGTCTGCATGCCGGCGGGACTCGCGTAGGTGAACGTTCCCCGCAGGTTCCACTGCCGGTTGCCTGCGGGTGGATCGACGCACCTGGCGCGGATGTAGTTGGCCCTCTTGAACGCGAGGTTGAGAGGCCTTCAGCTGTAGCGGCGCGTTGGAGACGTTGTTGAGGTCGAGCGTGCAGCCCCGCCGGGGATCCGGTGCTGAGCAGTTATCGGGATCCGTGTAGTCGCCACCGATGGCCGGGTTCGCCTTGAGGTCGCCCGTCACAAGAAAGCTTGTCTGGCCGTTGGTGTTGGTCGCCGGGCTTCCGCAGTCGATGGGGCCGGTGCCTTCCAACTGGACCCGGATGAACAGCAGGACCTCGGATGTAGCGCCCGCGCCGTTGAACACCAGCACGCAGGCGGTGGGGCTCTCGGTGAGGAGGCTGAAATTGGCCGTCCCGTTGCTGGAGTGGCTCAGGGACGTGGGATACAACCAGGCGTTGTTGGCGGCTCCGGCGGGGGGGCCGCACTCCGCCATCGCCTCCTGCATGGTCATGTCGGCCGAGATGTCCGCCGGGTTGCACTTCGGGAAGGAGTTCGGGTTGAACTGGAAGTCGTCGTCGAGGTTGAGCTGTATTCGCGTCGTCGAGGTGGCGGCCGTGTAGTCCGTGCGCGTGCCCAAATAGAGTCGGCCCGAGGTGTCCACGCCGTGCGGGTTGGTGGGCGAGAACGAGAGGACCGCGATCGAAGATCCCGCCGCCAGCGCCATGCCCGTCACGGCCAAGGCCCCGGCGGCCGCCAGGGCGAGAACGACAACGGGCAGTCTCCGGATGGCCCTTTGTCGCTTCGTGCGGGCCTGGTGAGGGCGAACTCCTCGATGCATGGCTGCGAAGTCTCTCACTCCGGGCAGGCCGCGTCAACCTCCAAGTGAAAATCAGGTAGCCGCCAAGGCCGGCCTTCGCCTGCTCAGTGTTGAGGCTGAGCTCGCTCAGCTTCTCGAACCCGCTCGGCGAGGGCCGCCAGTACCCGCCGAGCCACGGTCGGGACGTTTTCGATCAAGTGCGAGAACTCACGAGAGCCGAGCACGAAGAGCCGCATGTCGCTTTCGGCTGTGACCGTGGCGGAGCGTGGTGCCCGGTGAAGGAGAGCCATCTCGCCAAAGCAGTCGCCCGGGCCGAGCTTGGCGCTTCGCTTTCCACGGATCGTCACCTTCGCGCGACCATCGGCGATCACGAAAGCCTCGCGCCCGGGATCGCCCTGGCGCATGATGACCAGGCCAGCGGGGACTTCGATCTCCTCAGCGAGGGCTGCGATGCGGGAGAGGTCCCGCTTGGTACAGGTCGAGAAGAGCTGGACCTGCGAGAGCCGTTCGACCTTGGGATCGCGCGCCCGTCTGGGTCGCCTCATCCCCACGAGTATCCCAGGGAGCGTGAGGCAATCAATCCGCTGTTTGGGCGAACACGTAGGGCTGGCGTCCTACGGCCCCGCTAGCTTCCCGCCCGCACACCCACTCGAGGCTGGCACCTCCCATGCGCGCAGCCTCAGGCGAAGCGCCCGGCCAATGCCGGGCGCTCGCCGTTTGATGCCGCTGCCGCGATGCGACCGATGCGGCAGGCCAACCTCGCAACGTATGCGTCGGCCGGATGGCGAGATACTGGGTGAGCGATGGCGCAGGAGAACGTGGAGGTCGTGCGACGGGTCTACGAGCGGTGGGGACGCGGAGACTTCCGGGCAGGCACTGAGCTCTTCGACCCCTGGGCGGTGCTCGTCCTGCGGAAAGAGTTCCCGGACGCCGGGGCATATCTCGGCCCGGAGGGGATCAGCAAATACATGCGGGGGTTTCTGGAGGGTTGGGACGACGCCGTGATCGAGGGCGAGGAGTTCATCGCGGCCGGGGACAGCGTCGTGGTCCGCGTCCACCAGCAAGCCGCCGGCAAGCAGAGCGGCACCCCCGTGGACATGGGCTACTTCCAGGTGTGGACTTTCCGTGGAGGCGCCGTGATCAGGCTTGAGAGCGTCAAAGGGCGCGAGGAGGCGCTCGAGGCCGTCGGGCTGGAGCGAAGACGCACGGACCACCGGCGAATAGGCGGCCAGGCTGCGCTGCCGCTCAACGTCTCAGCCGGGCAAGGCGCCGCTCGAGCCTCCTCATCACGCTGCGATGCTGGCGGTCGGCGAGGTTTTGCAGCTCACCGGGGTCGTGGGAGAGCCGGTACAGCTCGCGGGCGCCGCTCGTGTGCTTGACGAATTTCCAGCGCTTGGTCCGCAGCCCCCAGTAGGGGGGGACCATGCCCTTGGTGCGGAGCAGCATCGCGTGCCCTGACCCGCGTCCCCTGATCAGCGGCACCAGGCTCCGGCCGTCAACGGGCGGGTGCTCCACGCCGGCCAAGGCGGCGAGGGTCGGGGCGATGTCCTGGTTGCCGACCATCGCCCGCACCGTGCGGGTCGGCACCCCCGGTGCGCGGATCATCAACGGGACGTGGATGCACTCCTCATAGGCGCAGCCCTTGTAGATCCAGCGGTGCGACCCGAAGGAATAGCCGTTGTCGGATGCGAACACGATGATCGTCCTCCCAAGCTGCCCCTTGCGCCTGAGTGCACCTGACCAGATTTCGCAGCAGTCGATCCTCGGAGCGCAGCGTCGCCCAGGCGGCTCGCGTCGTCCGGCGCACGACGCGCCGGCTCACCGGCGGGAGGCGCTTCCACCACCTCGGCGCCCCCTTGGCCGCCCGGTTGAAGTTGGACGGCAGCTCGACCTGGGCATGACGGAACAGGTGACGGTCGCGAAAGTCGGGGGTCGCCAGCTCCGAGCCGCGGCGCCGATGCGGGCCATAGGGCGCGACGTAGGCGAAGAAGGGCGGTTGGGCCGCCCGAATGAACCGCCCGGCGCGACGCGCGATCACCCGGGTCGAGTAGTCCTGGTGCCGACTGCCATAGCGTTTCGAGTGGTCGCCGGTAAGGAGCTTGTAGTCGTAGTACTTCGCCTGGGTGGTGAACGGCGAGAACCTGTCCCAGCCCGCAGGCACAAGGGGCTCGCCCTTGAACGGGTAGCCGTTCAGGTACTTGCCGAAGAGGCCCGTCTCATAGCCGGCGCCGTCGAGCCAGGTGGCGATCGTCGAGCCCGGGTCGAGCTTTTCCCCGTCGCTGTTGTCCTCGACCTGGGTGCGGTGGGAGTAGAGCCCGGTCAAGATCGTGGCTCGGGCTGGGCAGCAGAGGGGGTTGTTCGCGTAGGCGTGAGTGAAGCGGGCGAAGTCGCGACGGTGCCGGTGCAGCCAGGGCATCCGCTTCACCGTGCCGCGGTAGGCCTGGTCGTCGGTGAGCACGAGCACGATGTTCGGCGGGGGCGCAGCGGCCCGGGTGTGCTCCATCGTCACGACCACCACCGCTCCCAGCGCCGCGCAGATCGCGACCAAAATGAGCACCGCCAGCGAGGTCCTGGTCATCAGCCCGACCGTACAGCATGCATTCCTGCCCCCAAACGAGCGGGTTCGCGTGCCGCTAGAGCCAGCCGCGGCGGCGGAAGTACGCGACCATGCTGACCAGCAGGACGAGCATGGCGCCGACCACCACGAAGAAGTCCTCGGGGTCGCCCTCGCCCGGAACGCCGACGTTCATTCCCCAGATGCTGGCGATCAGCGTCAGGGGCAGCACGATCACGCTGATCGCAGTCAGGAAGCGCAGGATGTCGTTGACGCGGTGCGAGATCACCGACTCGTTGGTGTCCTCCAGCGCCTCGACGACCTCCTTGTAGTTCTCGAGCATGTCCCAGATGCGCTCGTGGGCGTCTGCGATGTCGTCGAAGTAGACCTCGAGCTCACCCTCGGTGGGCGCCAGGAATGGCTGCTTGGCGTTCTCGAGGTCGCGCAGCACAGGCCGCTGGGGGCGGACCACCTTGCGGAAGTTGATGATCTCCTGCTTGACGTTGGAGATGTCGCGGACGACCTCCTCGGAGCGGCCCGAGAAGATCTCGTCCTCGACCGCGTCCAGCTTGTTTCCGATCTTGCGCAGCATCGGGAAGCAGTAGTCGAAGCTGTCGTCCACGATCCGGTACAGCAGGTAGCCGGAGCCCTTGGTGAAGTGCTGCTCGCGAAGCTCCTCCTTGGAGCGGCACCGCTCGAACAGGTAATCGACCGGCTGGAGTGGTTGGTTGGGGATCGTGACCAGGTAGTCGGAGCCGACGAAGATGTCGAGCTCACCCGCGTTCAGGCGCTTGACCGTACGGTCGAACACCGGAAAGTGCAGGACGATGAACAGGTAATCGGGATACTCGTCGATCTTCGGGCGCTGGTTGCGCGACAGGACGTCCTCGAGGTCGAGCGGGTGGAACCCGAACTGCTCCTCAAGCCAGGCGCACTCGAGCGGGGACGGGCTCTCGATGTTGACCCACCGCAGCCCCTCGGCGGCGATCGTCTCGACCTGGGGCTTGCGCTCCTTGGGCTCAGATGCAGGCGCGACGAGCTGGCCGGCGCGGGCCAGCCTTCGTAGCCTCGGCTTCGGGAGGTTCGGCATCGCTTGACATCTCGCTCGATCGCTGGTCCATCTCGTCAGCAACTAAGGGTACGCGACGGCGAAGGACGCGCGGGAAGGACCTGCAACCGGCAGCGGGCGAAGCCGGTTGACGTGTTGGTATAGTCCTCGGCCACATAGCGACCACATCAAGAGGGGTGGAGGGACTGGCCCGTAGAAACCCCGGCAACCCCCCGGAGCTGACGCGAAGGGGTAGGTGCCAATTCCAACAGGTAGAGAGCCTGGGAGATGTGAGCGGGAATCCGCCCAAGGACCTCTGCTCACTAGCCCGGCAGAGGTTTTTTCGTAGTTGATACGAACGCGACGGAATAGGAAGAGAGGCTAGAAGCGATGGCGCTGGAAGCACTGGTTTGCAAGGAGTGCGAAACGCGCTATCCGCTGGAGGCTCGCTATGTCTGCGAGCAGTGCTTCGGCCCGCTCGAGGTTTCCTACGACTTTTCCGACCTCGACCCCGGCGAGGCCCGCCGCAAGATCCAGGCCGGCTCGCGAGGCATCTGGCGCTACGCCGATTTCCTCCCCTTCTCCGAGCGCCCCCGCGATCCACTCGAGCCCGGGCTGACGCCCCTGGTCCGCGCGAACCGCCTCGCCGAGCGCCTCGGCCTCGGGGAGCTGTGGATCAAGAACGACGCCGCCAACCCCACCCACTCGTTCAAGGATCGCGTCGTCGCGGTCGCGCTGGCGAAGGCACGCGAGCTCGGCTTCGAGACCGTCGCCTGCGCCTCGACGGGCAATCTCGCCAACGCCGTCGCCGCCCATGCCGCAGCGTCCGGGATGGACTCATACGTGTTCGTTCCGGCCGAGCTCGAGGAGCAGAAGCTGCTCGCCACCGGGGTCTACGGAACACGCTTGGTCGGCGTCCGCGGCACCTACGACGACGTCAACCGCCTCTGCACCCAGCTCTGCGAGACGCGGCCATGGGCGTTCGTCAACGTCAACCTGCGCCCGTACTACTCGGAGGGCTCGAAGACCCTCGCCTATGAGACCGTCGAGCAGCTCGGCTGGTCACTACCCGACCGGATCGTCTGCCCGATCGCCTCCGGCTCGCTGTTCACGAAGATCGCCAGCGGGTTCGCGCAGTGGCTGGAGCTCGGGTTGGTCGAAGGCGAGCTACCGGTGTTCAACGGCGCCCAGGCGACGGGCTGCAGCCCTGTCGCCACCGCGTTCGCCGAGGGCTGGGATGCCTGTAGGCCGCAGCGGCCGGACACTATTGCCAAGAGCCTCGCGATCGGCAACCCCGCCGACGGCGTCTACGCACTCGACCTGGCCCGCCAAACCGGGGGCTCTATCGACTCCGTATCCGACGACGAGATCCGCGACGGCATCCGCCTGCTGGCCGAGACGACTGGCATCTTCACCGAGACGGCCGGCGGCGTGACGGTCGCCGCCCTGGCCAAGCTCGCCGAACGCGGGGACATCGGTCCCTCCGAGCGCGTCGTCGTCTATATCACCGGCGAGGGGCTGAAGACGCTCGACGCGACGCGGGAGAGCTTCCGGATGCTCGAGATCGAGCCCACGCTCGAGGCCTTCGAGTCCGAGCTGGAGCCGGTCGGCACTCGCTAAGGTTCCCGGCCGATGGCGGTCACCGTAAAGATCCCCTCGCAGCTCCGGGGCGTGACCGAGGGCGAGAGCGAGATCGAGGTCGACGGGGGCACCGTTGGCGAGGCTCTCGACGCCGTCTTCGACCAGCATGCCGATCTTCGTGAGCGGATCACCGAGGACGGCGGGCTGCGCAGGTTCGTGAACGTCTACGTCTCGGGTGAGGACATCCGCTTCCAGGACGGCCTCGCGACCGAGCTCTCCGACGGCGACGAGGTGACGATCCTGCCCGCCGTCGCCGGCGGCCAGGCGTAGCTGGCCGGCCCCACCGCTTCGGCAGCCCATACCCTGCTGGCCGTGGAAGGCATTGGCCCAGTGGTCATCCTTTGCGGGGGACGCGGCACCCGCCTCCAGGAGCGCACGCACGCGATTCCCAAGGCGCTGGTGGAGATCGGCGAGCGGCCGATCCTCTGGCACGTGATCCGGATCTACGCTGCCCAGGGCCTGCACCGCTTCCTGCTTCTCACGGGCTATCTCGGGGAGATGATCGAGGAGCTCGTGATCGCGACGGAGTGGCCGGAGCCGGTCGAGATCGAGTGCGTGGATACCGGGCTGGACACCCCCACAGGAGGACGGATCGCCCTGGCGCGCGAGCGCTTCGCGGGGCAAGCGTTCTGCGCCACCTATGCCGACGGAGTGGCCGATCTGGATCTCGCGGCGCTGGTTGCCTTTCACCGCGACCACGGCGGCCTCGGCACGGTGACGGTGGTCAGGCCTCGGACCCAGTTCGGGGTTGCCGAGTTGGACTCGGACGACCGCGTCTTGGGGTTCGAGGAGAAGCCACGCCTGGAGCACTGGGTCAACGGTGGGTTCTTCTGCTTCGAGCCGGGCTTCCTCGACTACCTGGCCGCCGACAGCGTGCTCGAGCAGGCGCCGCTGCGCCAGCTGGCGGCTGCCGGGCAGCTCCGGGCTTTCCGGCACACCGGCTTCTGGGACTGCATGGACACCTACAAGGACACCGTGATGCTCAACGACCTGTGGGGCGGGGGCAGGGCCCCGTGGGCCGTCTGGGAGCGGGACGCCGCCACCGAGGCCGGTGCCCGCTAGCTCGGCCCTGGTCAGCGGCGGACGCGGCTTCGTCGGCGCCTGGCTGTGCAGGGAACTGCTGGGGCGCGGCCAGCGGGTCGTTTCCCTGGACCGGGCCGCCCGCCAGCGCCGCCCTTCCACCCTGGCGCTGCTGGGAATGGAGGACGAGGTCACCGAGGTCGAGGGCGACATCCTCGACGCCGAGCTCCTGCTTCGCACGCTGGCCGACCACCAGGTGAGCGCCGTGTTCCATCTCGCCGCGCAGACGCTCGTCGGGACGGCGGCTGCCTCGCCGGCCCCGACCTTCGAGACCAACGTCCGCGGCACCTGGACTCTGCTCGAGGCCTGCCGCGAGCATCGGATCGAGCGCGTCGTGGTGGCCTCCTCCGACAAGGCCTATGGCGCCCATGACGAGCTGCCCTACCGCGAGGACTTCGCGCTGCGGCCGACCGCGCCTTACGAGTCCAGCAAGGCCGCCGCCGATCTGATCGCGCGCAGCTACTGGCACTCCTACGGGCTGCCGGTCGCCGTGACCCGATTCGCGAACATCTACGGGGGCGCGGACACGAACTTCTCCCGGCTTATCCCGGAGGCGGTCAGCGCCACGCTCGACGGCCGCCCCCCGGTGCTCCGATCCGACGGCTCGCCGGAGCGCGACTTCCTCTACGTCGAGGACGCGGTCGCGCGCCTACCTGGCGATCGCCGACGCCCTGGACCGCGACGAGGTTCGCGGCCAAGCCTTCAACGCGGGCGGCGGTCGCCCGCATCCGGTGGGCGAGGTCGTGGAGCTGATCGCTCGCCTGGCGGGCACGGGCGTCGAGCCCGACGTCCGGGGCACGGGAAACCCCGAGGGCGAGATCGACCGCCAGTACGTCGATTCGGCGAAGATCCGCGAGCTGGTCGGCTGGCAGCCCGAGGTCGGCCTGGAGGAGGGGTTGCGCCGCACGATCGACTGGTATCGCGCGCATCCCGAGGCGCGCGCCCCGGCGCTCGAAAAGCGGGGCTAGAGACCCCGGTCAGTCCCCGGTTGGCCGGTCAGGTGCCGGCAGGTCCGCAGCGCGATTCGCGCCTAATGCGTCTGTATGTTGGCGAGCAGATGAACGGGGAGGAAATCGCCGACCCTCGCGGCAACGAGGCGTCGGACGCGAACCCGCAGGCTCGCATCGTCGTTCGCGACGATCTGCGGCGCTCGCGCCTTACCGTCTTCTTCCGGTTCTTCCTGGTGCTCCCGCACCTGATCGTGCTGGGGGTGTGGAGCCTGATCGCGCTCCTCATGGCGGTCATCAACTGGTTCGCGATCCTCTTCAGCGGCCGGACGGTGGGTGGGGACCTTCCGGTCCGCTACCTGCGCTACTTCACGCACGTCGACGCCTACCTGAACCTGGCGGCCAACCCGTTCCCCGGCTTCGGAGGCGACCCGGACAGCTACCCGATTGAGGTCGAGGTCTCCGAGGCGCGGCGGCAGAGCCGGTGGAAGACGGCCTTTCGACTGGTGCTGGCACTTCCGGCTGTGCTCCTCGTCTCCACCTTCGGCGCGGCGGGCGCTCAGGTCGGGGGCGGGAATTTCCGGACCTCATTCGGCATCATCGCCGCTGCCGCCTTCCTTGGCTGGTTCGCCTCGCTGGCTCGTGCTCGTATGCCCCAGGGCCTGCGCGATCTCATCGTCTACGGGCTCGGGTACTCCGTACAGGTGGCCGCGTACTTCCTGCTGGTCACCGACCGATATCCCGACAGCGACCCGCTCGCACCGCGGTACGGACAGCCGCCGCCCGACCACCCGATCCGGATCTCCACGGACGACGATCTGCGGCGCTCGCGCCTCACCGTCTTCTTCCGGCTCTTGCTCTGGCTGCCACACCTGGTGTGGCTGATCCTGTGGGGTGTCGCGACCGTGTTCGCGACCATTGCGAACTGGTTCGTGACCCTGTTCGCCGGACGGCCTGCAGGCGGCCTGCATAACTTCATCGCGGGCTACCTGCGCTACTCGACGCACACGACGGCGTTTCTGTACCTCGTCGCGAACCCGTTTCCCGGCTTCACCGGACGGGCGGGCAGCTATCCGGTGGATCTCCAGATCGCGCCCCCGGCCCGGCAGAATCGGTGGAGGACCGGCTTCCGGCTGATCCTCGCCGTCCCGAGCCTGGTCGTTGTGACGGCGCTCGGGAACGTCTTCTCGCTGGTGGCGTTGTTCGGGTGGTTCGTCGGTCTGATCCTGGGCCGGATGCCGCGTGGGTTGCGCAACCTGGGCGTGTTCGCGTTGCGCTACCAGGGTCAAGTCGCCGCGTATGTCTGGCTCCTGACGGATCGCTACCCGTACGCCGGGCCTTCGCTCGAGCTGCACCAGCCTGAAGCCGTCCCGGCGCCGCAGCCGGGTTGACGGGAGCGCCGCGCGTGGCCCGCCGCGTGCTTGCGGCGCTCGGCGTCGCCGCCTTGGCCGGCGCCTGGCTGTTCGCGGCCATCCGGCTCTGGCGCACGAGCGTCCCCGGCGATCTGAGCCTCCCTGGTCTCGACCCGCACCGCTATTTCGACGACGCTCTGCTGGACCGTGTGGCCAGCTATGAGGCATTCCTGCGTGTCGACCAGCTGCTGGCCACACTGGCAACGCTCGTCGCGCTCGGGCTCTACGCCGCCAGGGGCGCCCGGTTCGCGCGAGAGTCGGCGGCTGGCCGGATCGGGACCGGGATGCTGCTGGGAATGCTCGGGCTGGGCTTCGTGTGGCTGGCGCAGTTTCCGTTCGGCCTCGCCGCCCTCTGGTGGGAGCGGAAACACGACGTCTCGAGCCAGGGCTACGTCGAGTGGGCAATAAACAACTTCCTCAGCGTGGGCGGCGGGTTCCTGTTCATCTCGCTCGCCCTCTTGATCGTGATGGCGCTCGCGGGAGTGTGGCGCCGCGGCTGGTGGCTTCCGGCTGCACCCGCGCTGGTGGCAGTCAGTCTGCTGTTCGCCTTCGTCCAGCCCTACCTGATTCCCGACCTCGATCCGCTCCGTGACCCACAGGTCGCAGCCGACGCCCGGCAGCTCGCCGCGGAGGAGGGCATCCCCGATACCACGGTGCGTGTCCAGGACACGCACAACCTGGGCGGCGGGCCGAACGCCGAGGCGGCAGGCATCGGCCCCAGCGAGCGAGTGATCCTCTGGGACACCCTCCTGGAGGACTTTCGCCGGGCAGAGGTCCGCGTTGTGCTGGCGCACGAGTTCGCGCACCTCTCGCGAGATCACATCCTGAAGACGTTCGCGTGGATTGCGTTGCTGGCGCTTCCGATCGCCTTCCTCGTGGCGCTGGCCACCCGGCGTCGCGGCGGCCTGTTCGAGCCCGCGGCCGTGCCGGTTGCGATCTTCGTGGTGGTGGCGCTTCTGTTCGTCCTGTCGCCGCTCCAGCACGCTTTCTCCCAGCGACTGGAGGCCGAGGCCGACTGGGTTGCCCTGGAGACCACCCGCGATCCCGGGGCGGCACAGGCGTTGTTTCGCCGCTTTGCCCGCGTTGCGCTGGTCCAGCCCGATCCTCCGGGGTGGGCGGGCCTACTGATCGACACTCACCCGAGCATGATGGAACGAATCGAGATGGCCGAGGCGTGGCGGACTCGCCACCCCTACAGCCGCTGATTCGGGTCAGAGGCGAGCGCGCCCGACAGGACTCGAACCTCAGCGAGCCTGGATGGCGAGCGATGTCACAGGTTCGATCCTGGCGAAGCTGGACGCGCCCGACAGGACTCGAACCTGTGACCTCGTGCTCCGGAGGCACGCGCTCTATCCAACTGAGCTACGGGCGCCGAGGGGCCCCAGTCTAGCCCTGCTCGTCGCGTCCGCCTCACGCACAACGCGGGGCGCATGATCGTCTTCCGCACCCCGTGCTGCCCCCCGCCTCGGGCGGGAGCGCGGATACCGTAGGGGCATGGACCTCTCGGTGGTATTCCTTGGCACCGGCGGCTCCGTGCCCACCGCGCGGCGCGCCACAGCCTGCCTGCTGGCCCGGGTAGGCGGCGAGCGGCTTCTGTTCGACTGCGGCGAGGGGTCGCAGCGCCAGATGCAGCGGTCCACCGGCCTCGTCCAGGTGGACGAGGTGTACGTCACCCACTATCACGCCGACCACTACCTCGGCCTACCCGGCCTCCTGAAGACGTACGACCTCCAGGGCCGCGAGCGCCCGCTGCGGATCGTGGGCCCGCCCGGGCTGAAGGCGCTGTTCGAGGCGCTCCGCCGGATCGTGGGCCGGATCTCTTACGAGATCGAGCTGGTCGAGCTCGACGAGGGCGCCGCGGTTCGCCACGAGGGCTACGAGGTGCGCTGCTTCCCGGTCGAGCACCAGGTCCGCGCCAACGGCTACGCGCTGGTCGAGGACCAGCGGCCGGGGCGCTTCGACCCCGAGCTGGCGGCGAGGCTGGGCGTCCAGCCCGGGCCCGACTTCGGCAGGCTCCAGGCCGGCGAGGCCGTGCCGGGGGCAGACGGCCAGGTTCGCCCCGAGCAGGTGATGGGAGAGCCACGCCGGGGCCGCAAGGTCGTGATCACCGGGGACACCGCGCCCTGCGAGATGACCCGCGTGGCTGCCCACGAGGCCGAGCTGCTCGTGCACGATGGGAGCTTCGCTGAGGGCGAGCTCGATCGAGCGGTGGAGACCGGCCACTCGACCGCCCGGCAGGCCGCGGAGCTCGCCCGGGAGGCGGGCGTGAAGCTCTTGACGCTGGTTCACATCTCGACGCGGTACGACGTCCGCGAGGTCCTAGCCCAGGCGCGCGAGGCCTTTCCCGCGACGGAAGCGCCACGCGACTTCGACCTGGTCGAGATCCCCTTCCCCGAGCGTGGCGAGCCTCGGCTGGTGGAGAACGGGGCGCGGGCGGGGGCGCCCGCCAAGACCTAGCCCAGCGGGGCGGCCAGATCGGCGATCGACTGGGCAACGGCGGTCGCCTGGTCTTCCTGGAGGTAGTGCTTGGCGGGAAGCAGGATCGGGCCATCGACCCCCAGCACCCTCTGCACGACGCGCATCTGATGGAGATCCAGCGCGGGGTCACGCTCGCCCCACACGATCCGAGCGGGGTAGGGCCGCTCGGCCATGCCCTCCCAGAGGAAGCGCTGCTTGTCCTCGGTCAGCTCGAAGCCCCGCATGATCCGCAGGAAGGCGCGCCCTCCATCCGTGCGCTTGAGCAGCTCGTAGTGGGCGTACGCCTCGTGGCGCGGCACGGCGCGCCGGTCGGCGATCCCCTGGAGGTAGAAGACCTCGGAGAAAGCGAAGCGGGAGAGCGTGCGCAGCGCCGACCTGGCCGAGCCCGGGGACGGCGAACGGGCGCATCGACCAGGGCCGCCGAAAGCCCACCAGCTCCAGCATCATGTTGAGCGCGGTCAGAGAGTGCACGCGCTCGGGGTTGCGGATCGCCCACTCGAATCCGATCGGACCCCCGATGTCGTGCACGACCAGGTGGCAGCGATCGATTCCGAGGGCATCGATCGCCTCACCGGTCCAGCGGGCGAGCCCTGACCACGAGTAGTCGAAGTCGACGGGGCGATCGGCCAGCCCGAGCCCCGGGAAGTCGAAGGCCAGCCCGCGAAGCCCCTGCTGCGCCAGCACCGGGATCACCTTGCGATACAGGTAGGAGCTGGTGGGGACGCCGTGCAGAAGGACGACCGGCGCACCTTCCCCCTGCTCGCGAACAAAGCTCTGAACGCCCCCGGCCGTAAAGCGCCGTCCGGCCGCCCGATGGACCTCGATCGCCTCGCGGGCGTCCTCTCGCGTGCTCATCGCTCCACCTCGCCGCTCGGCATCGACGCGATCCTCTCAGACCCCGGGGTTGCCGTCTCGACGGCGCGCGAGAGATACTTGGCGTAGGCGATGTCGCAGGAGAACGTGGAAATCGTCCGGGTTCTGTTTGAGGCGTTTCAGCGACGCGACGTCAAGACGATGGAGTCCTTCCTGGCTCCCGAGGTCGAATGGGACGCGACGCGCTTCGCCGGAATCGTCCCTGACCTGGTGGGCGTCTATCGGGGCCCCGAGGGCACGCAGAGGTTTTGGCGAACCTGGCTGTCGTCGTGGAAGGACCTCGTGTTCGAGCACGAATTCCGGGCTACCGGTGACCAGGTCGTCGCGCTGATCAGCAACCAGCGTCAATGGGGGCGGCACAGCGGTATCGAGACTGAGATTCCCCCCTACGCGTTCGTCTACACCGTTCGTGGTGGCAAGGTGGTGCGTGTTTGCTTCTACCCCGACCACCAGTCGGCCCTGGAAGCCGTCGGGCTTGAGGAGTAGGCGATGCCGCAAGATCGCCGGTGTATTTGCGCACCGGGCCGCTCGTCGTTCTTGCCGGGCGCCCTGAAGGCGTAAAGTACCTGCACGCGAAGCACCGGCTCACTCCTGAGCCCCTTTGGCGCCCTGGCCTGACCCGCGGGCTTCCTGTCACCACCGACGACAAAGGAGAGTCCTGATGGTCAAGCCCACCTTCGAGGTATTCACGGAAGCCTCTGTCGATTCCGCCGAGCAGTTGATCCGCGTGCGCGGCGAGCTGGAGATCGCCAATGCGAAGGCCCTGCGAGACCCGTTCCGATCGGCGGTTGCCGCCGGAGCCCGGGTGGTCCTGCTCGATCTGAGCGAATGCTCCTCCGTGGACTCGACGGGCCTTGCGGCGATCCTCAATGGCGCGCGAGAGCTGAAGCTGGCCGGTGTGGCGCTGGTCGCGGTGACAAGCAACAGCCGCATCGTGAAGCTGTTCGAGCTGACCGCGATAGGGGAGACGGTGCCGCTCTTCCCGACTCGCGATCGCGCCCTTGCCGAGCTGGACGGGGAGCCCATCGGCCGCTAGGGATCTGGACGCTCGCGACCTTCGGCGTCTACCACGCCACCGTGAGCAGCCCCGCAATACCTGGTTTGCGGTTCCGGGGGAACGGCTGCTAGTCTCGCCGCGTCGGTTCCTTTAACCCGGTCCGGAGAGGCCAGGAAGGGGCGAGTGTGAGCACCAACGACAAGGTCGTCCTCGACCGCGACGATTTGCGCCGCACCCTGGTGCGGATCGCCAACGAGATCGTCGAGAAGAACCCGGGCTCCGATCACATCGCGCTGGTCGGCATCCATACCCGCGGCGCCGTCTTGGGCCAGAGGCTGCACGCGCTGGTCGGCGAGCTGACGGGGTTCGAGGTGCCGTTCGGCGACCTCGACATCTCCTTTTACCGCGACGACGTCAACGCCCGCCAGCCGGGCGCCGGCCCGGTGGTGCACGCGACGCACCTGGACTTCGACCTGGACGGGCGCACCGTGGTGCTGGTCGACGACGTCCTGTTCACCGGTCGCACGGTGCGGGCGGCGATCGACGCCCTGTTCGACTACGGGCGTCCCGAGCGGGTGCAGCTCGCGGTGCTCGTCGACCGCGGCCACCGCGAGCTCCCGATCCGCCCCGACTACGTGGGCAAGAACCTGCCCACCTCACGCGAGGAGCGGGTCTACGTACGGGTCGAGGAGCTGGACGAGGTCGACGAGGTGACGATCGCCAGCACCGTGGAGGCGACGCGATGAGGAACCTGCTGGCGATCGCCGACCTGGAGCGCTCCGACATCGAGCGGATCACCGACCGGGCGGAGGGGTTCGCCGAGGTCGGGCGGCGCGACATCAAGAAGGTGCCGACGCTGCGCGGGCGCACGATCATCAACCTCTTCTACGAGTCGAGCACGCGCACCAGCTCCTCGTTCGAGCTGGCGGCGAAGCGACTCTCGGCCGATGTGATCTCGATCAAGGCGCCCGGCTCCTCGATCGACAAGGGCGAGTCGCTGAAGGACACGATCGCCACCCTCGGCGCCTACGGGCCCGAGGCGATCGTGATCCGCTCGCCGCACGCCGGCGCCGCCGAGCTCGTCGCCCGCTGGAGCGAGGCCGCGGTGATCAATGCCGGGGATGGCAAGCACGAGCATCCGACCCAGGCGCTGCTCGACGTCTACACGCTGCGGCAGCGACTCGACTCGCTGGAGGGCAAGCGGATCTGGATCGTCGGCGACATCCTGCATAGCCGCGTCGCCCGCTCCTGCGTGCTCGCCTTCGGCGCCATGGGGGCAGAGGTGACCGTCTGCGGCCCGCCGACGCTGATCCCGCGCGGGTTCGCGGAGGCGTTCGGGTGCCGGGTCACCTACGACCTCGACGACCTCGGCGAGGCCGACGTCGTCTATGCCCTGCGCATGCAGCGCGAGCGGATGGGCGAGTCCTTCGTGCCCTCGATCCGCGAGTACGCCGCCCTCTATCAGATCGACTCGCGCCGGCTCAGCCCACGCCAGCTGCTGATGCACCCGGGTCCCGTGAACCGGGGGGTCGAGCTCTCACCCGAGGTGGTCGACGGCTCCAACGCCCTGATCGCCGAGCAGGTGGAGAGCGGCCTTGGTGGTCCGGATGGCGATCCTCTACGAGCTCCTGGCGGGTGAGCGGCCGCGCCCCGGCGGCGCCCGCGCCGGCGCCCCCGACGAGCTGCCTGAGCCGACACCGATCAAGGAGCCGGCTTGAGCGAATCGAGATCGATCGCGTCGCTGGATTGGCGCGGCGCAGACGGTGCACCCGGGGGCGACCTGGTGGTGCGGCGAGCCTCGGTGCTCGACCCGCGGGCGGGCATCGACGGCACCTACGACGTGGTCGTGCGAGGCGGCGAGATCGCCGAGCTGGCGGACCCCGGAAGCGCCGAGCTGCAGCCGTCGGCCGGGGGCGACGTCGAGCTGATCGAGGCCGAGGGCAGGGCCGTGTTCCCGGCCTTCTTCGACCCTCACGTGCACCTCCGCACCCCCGGCGACGAGGACGAGGAGGACATCGAGACGGGCACTCGCGCCGCGGCTGCGGGGGGCTACTGCGGGGTTCTGGCGATGGCGAACACGCAGCCACCGGTCCAGACGGCAGCGGACATCCGGGCGCTGCGCGAGCGGGCGGCCGACGAGGCATCCGTCCCGGCGGGATTCTTGGCCTGCGTAACCCGGGGCATGGGGGGCGAGGAGCTGACCGAGATGGCCGAGCTGCGCGACGCCGGGGCCGCCGGGTTCTCGGACGACGGCCTGCCGATCTCCAACGCGCGCGTGCTGCGGCGCGCGCTTCAATACCAGCGGCTGGTGGGAGCTCCGATCGCGCTCCACGAGGAGGACCCCGACCTGTCCCGGCCGGCTGGGGCGCACCAGCCGCACCTCGGCGGCGCCATGCACGAAGGGCTGGTTTCGGCCGCCCTCGGCCTGGCGGGGATACCCTCGATCGCTGAGTCGACCATGATCGCCCGCGACGCCGCGCTGGCCGCTTACGAGGACGCGCGCGTTCACGTCCAGCACCTGTCGGCGCGCGAGTCGGTGGAGGCCGTGGCGGCGGCGAAGCACGCGGGTGTCCAGATCACCTGCGAGGCGACCCCGCACCACCTGACGCTGACCGACGAGGCGGTCAGGACCCTCGATGCGCGCTTCAAGATGAACCCGCCGTTGCGCTCCGAGGACGACCGCCAGGCGCTGATCGACGGCCTGCGCTCGGGAGTGATCGATTGCGTGGGCACCGACCACGCGCCGCATTCGGTGGACGAGAAGGAGGTGCCGTTCGAGGAGGCGGCAATGGGTGTGACCGGGCTCGAGACGGCGTTCTCGGTGCTGCACACAGACCTGGTCCTGCCCGGGGTGCTCGGGCTCGCCTTGCTGGTTGACCGGATGAGCGCCGGGGCGGCTCCCTTCGGGCTCCGGCCTCCCGGCCTGGCTCCGGGGAGCGAGGCGAACCTGGTGCTGTTCGATCCCGAGGCCGAGTGGGAGGCGGGCGCCGAGGGCTGGGAAAGCCGCTCCCACAACTCCTGCTTCGCGGGCCGGACCCTGCGTGGGCGGGTGCTGATGACCGTGGTCGCCGGCCGGGTTGCCTACCGCCAGCGCAGCTTCGCGTTGGGTGTCGCGTGAGCGCGCCGAAGCTCGACCCTGAGCGGAGCGCTCTGGTGGTCATCGACGTCCAGGAGGGGTTTCGGAAGGCGGTGCCGAGCTTCGATCAGGTCGCCCAGGCGACGGCCGCCCTGGTCAAGGGCGCGAAGGCGGTCGGGATTCCGATCGTGGTCACCGAGCAGTATCCGAAGGGCCTCGGCAGCACCGCGCCCGAGGTCGCGGAAGAGCTTCCCTCGGGCGTGACGCCGATCGAGAAGGTGTGCTTCTCGGCCCCGGAGGCCGAGGGCTTCGACCTCGACGGTCGAGACCAGGCGCTTGTGTGCGGGATCGAGGCGCACGTCTGCGTCAATCAGACGACGCTCGACCTCCTCGACGAGGGGGTGGAGGTGCACGTGGCGCGCGACGCGGTGGGGTCGCGGTCCGACGAGAACCGCCAGGTCGGCCTGACCAAGGCCGCGCGCGCCGGGGCTGTGATCACCAGCGTCGAGACGGCGCTGTTCGAGCTCGTCGGGCGCGCCGGGACCGACCAGTTCAAGCAGGTGCAGAAAGTTGTCCTCGACTACGCGCCCAACCCGTCATGAGCGGGTACGTGTTGCTGGAGGACGGCACGCGGTTCGACGGCGAGCTGGGAGAGGGGGGCGACGGGGTCACCGGCGAGGTGGTCTTCAACACCGCGATGACCGGCTACCAGGAGTCGGTGACCGACCCCTCCTACGCGGGCCAGATCATCACCTTCACCTATCCGCTGATCGGCAACTACGGCGTCGCCCAGGCGGCGATGGAGTCGGATCGCGCCCAGGCGCGCGGGGTGATCATGCGCGAGGGCAAGAACTCGGAGGACTCGCCCGAGGCCGAGGGTGGGTGGCTCGACTGGCTGCGTGATTGCGGGGTGTTGGCCATCAGCGGCGTCGACACGCGGGCCCTCGTGCGCCACATCCGCGACCGCGGGGCGATGCGCGGCGGGATCTTCCCCGGCGAGCTCGCGGAGCCCGAGGCGCGCGAGCGGGTGGAAGCCGAGCCGTCGATGCTGGGGGCGGACCTGGCGCAAACGGTCACTCCCGGCGAGCCTGTCGAGCTCCCGGGAGAGGGCCCGCACGTGGTCGGCATCGACACCGGGATCAAGCTCTCGATAATTCGGCAACTTCGCGAGCGAAGTTGCCGGTTGACCTTGCTCCCGTGCTCAGCCACCGCGGACGAGGTCTTGGCGAGGGACCCCGACCTCGTCTTGCTGGCCAACGGACCGGGCGACCCGGCGGCCCTCGACTACGTGGTGGAGACGGTCCGCGAGCTGGTCGGCAAGCGCCCCGTGTTCGGCATCTGCCTGGGCCACCAGCTGCTCTGCCGCGCGGTGGGCCTGGAGACCTTCAAGCTGCCCTTCGGCCACCGGGGCGCCAACCACCCGGTCAAGGACCTGGCCACGGGGAAGATCGAGATCACCTCCCAAAACCACGGCTTCGCGGTCCAGGGGCCGAACGGAGAGCCCCGGATCGAGGGGGACGAGCCGATCCGCTGGGAGACCGACTTCGGGGCCGCCGAGCTCTCGCACCTGAACCTCTACGACCGGACCGTGGAGGGGCTGATGCTCCGCGACGTCGCCGGGGCCACCGTCCAGTACCACCCCGAGGCGGGCCCGGGCCCCCACGACTCCCGCTACCTGTTCGACCGCTTTCTGGAGCTCGCATGTGTGTAAGGCCGAGACACGCAGTGTCTCGGCAGAGGCAGGTAAGGCGGCGCAGCCGCCGCAGGTTTGTGTGTAAGGCCGAGACACGCAGTGTCTCGGCAGAGGCAGGTAAGGCGGCGTAGCCGCCGCACGAGTTATGCCTAGGCGCGACGACATCCGGAAGATCCTCCTGATCGGCTCGGGGCCGATCGTGATCGGCCAGGCGGCGGAGTTCGACTACTCGGGCGTCCAGGCGTGCAAGGTGCTGCTCGCCGACGGCTACGAGGTGGTGCTCGTCAACTCCAACCCGGCCACGATCATGACCGACCCCGAGTTCGCCCACCGCACCTACGTCGAGCCGCTGACCCCAGAGTCGGTGGAGCGGATCATCGAGCGCGAGCGACCGGACGCGCTGCTGCCCACCCTCGGCGGCCAGACGGCGCTCAACCTCGCCTCGGCGCTCCACGAGGCGAAGGTGCTCGAGCGCTGCGGGGTGGAGCTGATCGGGGCCGACTACGAGGCGATCCGCCGCGCCGAGGACCGCGAGGTCTTCCGCGAGACGATGGAGGGCGCCGGCCTTCGGGTTCCGTGGTCCGAGATCGTGCGCAGCGTCGGCGACTCGGAGCGGGCGCTGGCCGACGGGCGGATCAAGCTGCCCGCAATCGTGCGCCCCGCGTACACGCTTGGGGGCCAGGGGGGAGGCGTCGGACGAACCCCCACCGAGCTGCACCAGGTCGTCTCTGAGGGCCTCGCAGCCAGCCCGATCAATCAGGTGCTGCTGGAAGAGTCGGTGCTCGGCTGGGGCGAGTTCGAGCTCGAGGTGATGCGCGATCGCAACGACAACGTGGTCGTCGTCTGCTCGATCGAGAACGTCGACCCGATGGGCGTCCACACCGGGGACAGCGTCACGGTGGCTCCCGCCCAGACGCTCACCGATCGCCTCTTCCAGGAGCTGCGCGACCAGGCCCTGCGTGTGATCCGGGCCGTCGGGGTCGAGACCGGCGGCTCCAACATCCAGTTCGCGGTCGAACCGAGCACCGGCGAGGTGGTGGTGATCGAGATGAACCCCCGCGTCTCGCGCTCCTCGGCGCTGGCCTCGAAGGCCACCGGGTTCCCGATCGCCAAGATCGCCGCCAAGCTGGCGGTCGGCTACGCGCTCGAGGAGATCCCCAACGACATCACGAAGGCAACCCCCGCCTCCTTCGAGCCGACGATCGACTACGTGGTCACCAAGATGCCGCGGTTCGCGTTCGAGAAGTTTCCGGGGGCCGAGGGAGGCCTCACGACCCACATGAAGTCGGTGGGGGAGGCGATGGCGATCGGCCGCACCTTCCGCGAGTCGTTCGCCAAGGCGATGCGCTCCCGCGAGCTCGACTCCGAGGCGCAGATACCCGACGACACCGATGAGCTGCTCGACCGCCTCTTGACCCCGGCTCACGACCGCTATGACCTAATCCTGGAGGCGTTCCGGCGCGGCGTCGACCCAGGCAGGATCGGGGAGCGGACCTCCATCGACCCATGGTTCCTGCGTGAGCTGAGGGCCCTGGCGACGGAGGGAGACGGGACCGGCTCGGGAGTTCGCACCTTCAAGTCGGTCGACACCTGCGCGGCGGAGTTCGAGGCCCGCACGCCCTACTACTACTCCGCGCACGAGCGTCCTGCCAGGAACCCGGCCGCGCCCGCATCCGGCGAAAGCCGGATGACCGGTCGCCCTTCGGGCTCCCTGACAGCCGGGGACGCGGCCGGCAGTGAAGTCCGTAGAGGAGACCGCCCCTCGGTGGTCATCCTGGGCTCGGGCCCGAACCGGATTGGCCAGGGGATCGAGTTCGACTACTGCTGCGTGCACGCGGCGATGACCGTGCGCGAGTCCGGCCGCGACGCGGTGATGATCAATTGCAACCCGGAGACGGTGTCGACCGACTACGACACCTCGGATCGCCTCTACTTCGAGCCTCTCACGGCCGAGGACGTGCTGGCGGTGATCGAGGCGGAGCGGCCAGAAGGCGTGGTGGTGCAGTTCGGCGGCCAAACGCCGCTGAAGCTGGCCCGGGCGCTGGAGGAGGCCGGCGCGCGGCTGCTGGGCACGCCCGTGGATGCGATCGACCTGGCCGAGGACCGTGGCCGCTTCGGGGCGCTCCTGCGCCGGCTCGGCATCGCCCACCCGCCCTACGGCACGGCGCTGTCGGCCGACGAGGCGGCGGTGATCGCGGAGGAGGTCGGCTTCCCGCTGCTGGTGCGGCCCTCCTACGTGCTCGGGGGCCGGGCGATGGAGATTTGCTACACGGCCGAGGGGCTGGCCGGCTACCTGGAGCAGAACGTGAAGGCCGACCAGGAGCACCCGTTGCTGCTCGATCGGTTCCTCGAGAAGGCGATCGAGGTGGACGTCGACGCGCTCGCCGACGGCGAGGAGGTGCGGGTGCCCGGGATCATGCAACACGTCGAAGAGGCGGGCGTGCATTCGGGGGATTCGGCCTGTGTGCTGCCGCCGATGAGCCTCGGCGAGGAGATGCTCGCCGAGATCCGCGAGACAACAGGCCGGATTGCGCTGGAGCTGGGTGTGGTCGGGCTGATCAACATTCAGTACGCCGTCGCCGGCGGCCGGCTCTACGTGCTGGAGGCGAACCCGCGCGCCTCGCGGACGGTGCCGTTCGTCTCCAAGGCCATCGGCGCCCCGCTGGCCAAGATCGCCTGCCGGCTGATGCTGGGGGAGGCTTTGGCCGACCAGGAGGTGCCTGAGGCTCCCGGCGACCACGTCAGCGTCAAGGAGGCGGTGCTGCCGTTCGCCCGCTTCGCCGGCGCCGACTCGGTGCTCGGCCCGGAGATGAAGTCGACCGGCGAGGTGATGGGAATCGCCGCCGACTTTCCGACCGCGTTCGGCAAGGCTCAGGAGGCCGCCGGCATCGGGTTGCCACGCGCGGGCACCGTGTTCATCACGGTGACCGACACGGACAAGCCCGCCGCCACCCAGCTCGCCGCCAGGTTCCACGACATGGGCTTCCGGATCATCGCCACCCGCGGGACGGCGCAGGCGATCTCGCGCATGGGCGTGCCGGTGAAGGGGATCAACAAGGTCGCCGAGGGCTCCCCCCACGTGGTCGACTTCATCCGCAACGGCGAGGTCGATCTGGTGATCAACACGCCGACCGGCAGCGGCGCCCGCGTCGACGGCCACGAGATCCGCACCGCGGCCGTGCGCCAGGGAATCCCCTGTGTGACCACGATGACCGGAGCCTCGGCGGCCGCGAGGGCGATCTTCGCCCAGCGCGAGCAAAGTCCGGAACCGCGATCGCTCCAGGAGCTTCATGACAGGCCAGCGGACAGACAGCGAACGGCTGTCTGAGGGGCACGTAGTCACGGCGCCGCCGGGGCGGCGGTTGTGCGAGGTCACCGACAACCGCGAGTCGGGCGGCTACCGGATCTTCTCGGCACTCGATGGCTCGGGCCCCGAACCGCTCGCCGGCCAGTTCTACATGCTGGCGGCTGCCGACGGCTGGGGCCAGCGCGACGGGCGCCCCTACCTACCTCGCGCCTTTTCGGTGGCCGGGGCGCGGCCCGCCGACGACGCCTGGCGGCTCGATTTCCTGGTGGAGGCCGTCGGTCCCGGCACGGAACGGCTGGCGGCCCTGCGCCCGGGTGAGGGGCTCTGGCTGACGGGGCCGCTCGGGCAGCCGTTCTCGCCGCCGAGTCGGCTGGTTGCGGGGGCCGCAGGGGCGATCCTGGTCGGAGGCGGCATCGGGATCGCTCCGCTGGCTATCTGGCGTCGGCAGCTCGGCGAGCGCGGCGTGGCCGTGCGCACCTTGCTCGGGTTTCGCGACCGCGAGCACTCCGGGGGGGTTGAGGAGCTGTTCGACTGCTCGGAGGTCCGGCTGGCGAGCGAGGACGGGCATACGGGCCACCGCGGCTACGTCACCGATCTGCTGGCGGTGTTGCTGGACGGAGACGAGGCGCGCGGCGGCGCCGTTTACGCCTGCGGGCCGCCGGCGATGCTGGAGGCCGTGCGGGCGATTTGCTCCCGTGCGAGCGTGGCGGCCGAGCTGGCCATGGAGGCGCCGATGGCCTGCGGCTTCGGCGCCTGCTTCGGGTGCGCGGTGCCGCTTGCCGGCGGCGGCTACATGCGGCTCTGCGTGGACGGCCCGGTGGTCGATGCCGCCCGGATCGATACTGCCCTGGTGCCGGGATCGGGGCACTCGGCGCTCTGATGGACCTGAGCATCGAGCTCTGCGGGCTGCGCCTGGAGCACCCGGTGCTGAACGGCTCCGGGACCTTCGACGCGATCGCCGCGCGTCGCGTCTTCGGCGAGGAACTCCTGGACGAGTTCCCGTTCTCGGCCTTCGTTTCGAAGACGATCACCCCCGAGCCCCGGGTCGGGAACCCGCCGCCGCGGATCTTCGAGACACCCTCCGGGATGATCAACTCGATCGGCCTGCCCAACAAGGGGCTCCACGGGTTCCTCGACCAGGACCTGCCGCTCTTGGCAGAGCTTCCGGTGCCGCTGGTGGTCTCCGTGATGGGCACGAGCCACGCGGAGTTCGCGCGCTTGGTCGAGGGGGTCGCCAGCAAGGGCGAGGTCGCTGCCCTGGAGCTGAACGTCTCCTGCCCGAACGTCGAGTCGGGCCTGATCGTCGGGCAACAACCGGAGGAGACGCTGGCGCTCGTCCAAAGCCTGCGCCCGCGGACACCGAAGCCGTTGATCGTCAAGCTCACTCCAAACGTCGCCGAGCCGGCGACGGTGGCGCTGGCGGCCGAGCAGGGCGGCGCCGACGCGGTCTCCCTGGTCAACACGCTGAAGGCCGCCGCGATCGATCCGGCGACGCGCCAGCCCTGGCTGGGCGCAGGCAGCGGGGGCCTTTCGGGCCCGGCGATACGGGCGTTCGCCCTCGGCCAGGTGCGCGAGGTGGCGGCCGCGGTCTCGGTCCCGGTGATCGGCATGGGAGGGATCGAGTCGGGGGCTGACGCGCTCGACTTCTTGGCCGCCGGGGCAGCCGCCGTGGCGGTCGGCACGGCGAACTTTCGCGACCCTCTGGCCGCGACGAGGGTTCGAGCGGAGCTCGAAGCGGCGCTGGCGGCGGGCGGGGCCGGCGCCATCTCGGACCTTCGGAGCCGGATGCTGGCATCGACCTCAACCTAAGGTCGAATCGAATTTCCGCGTGGAGCGGGAACCGACGTTGTGTGGGCCGCGGCAGCGGGTATATGATCGCCGCCGCCCGATGGCCCCGACCTCCGTCGACACCGCTGCCGCTGTTCCCGCGAGAACCCACGAGCAGCGGTTGCGGGCTCTGCGGAGGGCAAACGAGATCCGCTCCAGGCGGGCGAAGTTGAAGCGGGATCTGAAGGCGGGCAAGGTCAAGGTCGAGGCGGTGCTGCGTGATCCCCCCGACTACGTGCTGTCCGCCAAGGCCTTCGACATGATCCTGGCGGTCCCCAAGTACGGCCGGGTGAAGGCCAACAAGATCCTCACCCAGTGCCGGATCTCGCCCTCGAAGACCATCGGCGGCCTCTCGGCGCGCCAGCGGGGCGAGCTGGTCACGCAGCTCCAGCGCTAGTCGCGCGCACCCCGCGGCCATCGCGTCGCTGACGCGTTGCACGCGAGAGTAGATCCGACGCCGATGCGTCGGTAAGGATTGGGCGCCATGCCAAAGGTGTTCGTGATCACCGGCCCGTCCGGCGTCGGCAAGGGGACGCTGATCTCGGAGCTCCTGCGGCGGGTCGAAGGCCTGGAGCTGTCGGTCTCGGCGACGACCAGGGAGCCGCGAGCGGGGGAGGTCGGCGGCCGCGACTACCACTTCCTCGGCGGGGAGGAGTTCGACCGGCGCGCCCGCGAGGGAGAGTTCCTCGAGCACGCCACCTACAGCGGGAACCGGTACGGGACGCTGCGCGCCGAGGTCGAGCGGCGGCTTGCCGAGGGCCGCTCGGTGGTCCTCGAGATCGAGGTGCAGGGTGCTCGCCAGGTGCGCGCGGCGATGCCGGACTCCGTGCAGGTGTTCATCGCCCCTCCGGATCCCGCCGCGCTCCGTCGGCGGCTCGAGGGCCGGGGGACGGACTCCGGCGAGGCGATCGACGAGCGGCTCCGGACGGCGGAGCTGGAGCTGGCAGCGCAACCGGAGTTCGAGCACGTGGTCGTCAACGACGAAATCGAGGGGGCCGCCGCCAAACTGGAAGAGATCGTGCGGGGGGAACTGGGGCGCGACCACTAGAATGGCGGAGCGATGATCAAGCCACGCGTCGACAAGCTGCTGGGGCGGACCGACTCTCACTACGCCGCGGTGATGGTGGTGGCCAAGCGAGCGCGGCAGCTGAACAGCTACTACCGCGCCCTCGGGGAGGGCAGCTACGAGGAGTTCACGCCGCCGATGGTGGACGTCCCGTCGGGCAACTACCTCACGATCGCGCTCGAGGAACTGGCGGCGGGAAAGCTCGAGTACCACTACCGCGCCTGATCAGGCGCGGGTGAGGTCGCCCAGATGGCCCGCATCCTGCTCGGCGTAAGCGGCGGGATCGCCGCCTACAAGGCCTTGGAGCTGGCGCGACTTGCGACCCAGGCCGGACACGGAGTACGCGTGCTGATGACGCCGGCCGCAAAGCGATTCGTGGGCTCCGCCTCGTTCGAGGGCATCGTTGGAGCGCCCGTCCTGGACGACGAGTTCGAGCGCGATCCCCTCCGGGGCAGCTTCCCCGGTGATCCGCTGCCCGACCACGACCCGATCGGTCACCTCGAGCTGGCCACCAACGCCGACGTGTTCGTGATCGCACCGGGGTCGGCGAACACGATCGCCAAGCTCGCGGCCGGGATCGCCGACTCGATGCTGACCACCTCGTTCCTCGCCTGCCCGGCGCCCCGCGTCGTGGCCCCGGCGATGAACGACCGCATGTACGGGGATCCGGCCACCCAGGCGAACCTGGCGACGTTGCGCGAGCGTGGCGTGCGGGTGATCGAGCCTGAGGAGGGGGCGCTCGCCTCGCGGGGCGAGATCGGCGTGGGCAGGCTGCCATCGCCGGACCGGCTGCTGGCCGAGGTTGAGGCGCTCCTGCCCGTTGCGCGTGGATCCTGGGACGGACTTCGGGTGCTGGTCACAGCCGGAGGAACTCGGGAGCCGATCGACTCGGTCCGCTTCATCGGCAACCGCTCAAGCGGCAGGATGGGGCTGGCGCTGGCGGAACAGGCCAGGCGCCGTGGGGCCGATGTGACCTTGGTCGCTGCGAACGTCTCGCTTCCGCAGCCTGCCGGCGTGCGGCGGATCGACGTCGAGACGGCGGGCGAGCTGGCCGGGGCCGTACGCGAGGAGTTCCCAGCCTGCCACGTGCTGCTGATGGCCGCCGCGGTCGCTGACTTCCGGCCGGCCCAGGCGCAGCCGGGGAAGATCTCCCGCGAGGGAAGCGGTGGCTTCGAGCTTCGCCTGGAGCAAATCGCGGACGTGCTCGCGGACCTGGCCTCCCTGCGGAGCGATGACCAGACGCTGGTCGGCTTCGCTGCCGAGCATGGCGCGGAGGCGATCGAGAGGGCTCGTGCGAAGCTCGATCGAAAGCGGTTGGACGCGATCGTCTTCAACGACGTCTCTCGTGCCGAGATCGGCTTCGACTCGGCCCTGAACGAGGTGGTGATCGTGGAGCGCAACGGGGAGCGACGGGTCCCGCTGGCGCCCAAGGAGGAGGTCGCCGCCGCGATCATCGACCGCGTGGAGGCCATTCGCAGCGCGGCCGGGTCACCCGCATAGTCCTCCTACACTTGGCCTGTGACCGAAACGGCCGACGATTCTCTCTACCACCTGTATCGAAAGGGAATGTCCCTGCTCGAGTCCGGCGACTTCGCTCAGGCGGCGGTGCCGCTGTCGAAGGCCGCTCGAATTGCGCCTGAAAAGAGCTCGATTCGTGAGGCGCTGGGGCGCGCCTACTTTCATAGCCGGCGCTACTCGGAGGCCGCGCGAGAGTTCGAGGCCGTCTTGGAGCGCTACCCGGTCAACGACTTCGCCCACTTCTGCCTCGGGAGGGCCCTGACCCTGGCCGGCCAGCGCGACCGGGCGCGGCGCCACCTGGCGATCGCGGCCAACCTGCGCCCGGAGCGCGACGACTACCGCATCTACCGGCAGCGTTTGGTTCGGAGCCTGTAGTGGGCCAGATGGTCGATTCCTGGATGCGACATTAGCTCGGGACTAAGAGACCGGTGAGGGCGCTCGTTCAGCGCGTGAGCCGGGCGTCCGTGTCGGTGGAGGCGCGCGAGGTGTCGGCGATCGGGCCCGGACTGCTCGTCTTGCTCGGCGTGGCGCGCGAGGACACAGAGGCCGACGCAGACAGGCTCGCTGAGAAGGTGAGGGCGCTGCGGATCTTCGACGATTCCGAGGGTCGCCTGAACGAGGCGCTGGCCGATCGCGAGGTTTTGTGCGTCAGCCAGTTCACTCTCTACGCCGATACGCGGAGGGGAAACCGGCCCGGTTTCGCCGGCGCTGCGCAACCCGAGCTGGCCGAGTCGCTCTACGAGCGGTTCTGTGGGCGCTTGGGCGCGCGGCGCGGCATGTTCGGGGCCCGGATGGCGGTGGAGCTGGTCAACGATGGGCCCGTGACACTGCTCCTTGAGGCCTGAACCAGGCGTCGTGCAATCCCTCGCCGGCGCCCCCAGGAGCCCCGCCTGGTCCACCAGGGCCGAGGCTATACTCAGATCACCTCTTTCACCCGAACCCTTTTGGAGGTGGGCACGGGCCCGCCTATTTTTTCGGCAGGAAGGGGTTGAACGAGACACGAACCAAGCGAGAAGAACGAGTTTGGAAGAGCTTCAAGCGCAGATCGAGTCGAGGCTTCGGGAGTTCGATCCCGCGGTCGAGGTGATCGCGCTGGAACGCCCTGCCGCGGAGACGTTGCGCCTCTACATCGATCATTCGGATGGAGTGGACCTGGCGCTGTGCGAGCGGGTCACGAACCAGTTGCGCGACCTGCTCCAGGCGTGGTCACTCGAGGTCTCCTCGCCCGGGGAGGATCGGCCGCTGACCAAGCCCGAGCACTTCCGCCGTTTCATGGGGCGCCGGGTCAGGGTGCGCACCCGCGAGGCGATCGAAGGCAAGCGCAGCTTCACCGGCACGCTGACGGCGGCCGATGAGCGCCGAGTGCGCCTCGATGCGCCCGCCGGCGAGGTCGAAATCCCGCTTTCGCGCATCCGCCGCTCGAATCTCGTGCCCGATCGGTCCACGCCGCTGGAGCAGGCGCGATGAGCCGCGAGATCGTCGAGGCGATGAGGGGCCTCGAGCAAGAGAAGGGGATCGATGCCGAGACCCTGATGGCAGCCCTGGAGGATGCGCTCCTGTCCGCCTACAAGAAGACCCCGGGCGCGGCCAAGTACGCACGCGTGGACCTCGACCGCGACACCGCCGATTTCCGCGTCTTCGAGCTGATTTTGCCGCCCGAGCTGGAGGAGAAGCTCATGGCCCAGGCGATCGAAGAGCAGGAGGAGACCATCGACCCGGAGACCGGGGAGTTCCGCGAGCCCGAGGAGCCGGAGCTCGACCCGGAGCTGCTGGCCCCCTACGAGGACCAGATCACCACCCGCGACGTCACACCGGAGAACTTCGGCCGAATTGCCGCCCAGACCGCCAAGCAGGTGATCCTGCAGCGGATCCGCGAGGCGGAGCGGCACATGATGTTCGAGGAGTACCAGGACAGGGTTGGCGAGCTGATCACGGGGATCATTCAGCAGTCCGACAATCGCTACACGCTGGTCCAGCTGCGGGAGCGCGTCGAGGCGCTGCTGCCGCGCTCCGAGCAGGTGTGGAACGAGCGCTACGACCACGGCATGCGGGTCAAGGCGGTGATCACAGAGGTCAACGCGGAGGGCAAGGGGCCTGGAATCGTCGTCTCGCGGCGCAACTCCGAGTTGATCAAGCAGCTGTTCGAGCTCGAGGTGCCCGAGATCGCCGATAGCCTCGTTGAGATAGTTGGTGTCGCGCGCGAGCCCGGCTACCGCTCGAAGATTGCCGTCATCTCGCACGCCGACGGTGTCGACCCCGTGGGCGCCTGCGTAGGGCCGCGGGGCTCGCGGGTGCGGATGGTGGTATCCGAGCTGCGCGGCGAGAAGATCGACATCATCCCCTACAACGAGGAGCCGGCCCGGTTCGTGGCCAAGGCGCTGTCTCCGGCGCGCGTGCGCGAGGTGTTGGTGGACGACGAGAAGCAGGAGGCCACGGTGATCGTGCCGGACGACCAGCTCTCGCTGGCGATCGGACGCGAGGGCCAGAACGCGAGACTTGCCGCGAAGCTCACCGGCTGGAAGGTGGACATCAAGTCCGAGACCGAGTTCAGCCAGGAAGACGACGAGCTCACCTACGAGGAGGGCGAGGAGGCGGACGGCCGCTGCGCCGCCGTTCTCTCCGCCGGTCGGCGATGTCCGAACGCGACACTCCCGGGCGCCCGCTACTGCGGCCTTCCGCAGCATCAGGCGCTGGCGCGTTTCGAGACCAATCGGGTGACGGTGCTCACCTCGCTCACTGACCAGGAGATCCAGAAGCTGGCCGATTCCACGGCTGAAGAGAGCGAGATTCGCCCCCTCGTGGAGCGGGCCACGGCGGAGTTGAGCCAGGCCGAAGCCAAGGAGGAGGAAGAGGAAGCGGCCGGGGAGCCGGAAGAGGAAGCGGCCGGGGACGGGGCTGAGGAGGAGCCCGAGCAGGCCCTGGCGGAAGACGCCGCCACGGAAGGTCCTGAGGATGCGGCACCTGAAGCAGCGCCCGAGGAAGCGCCCGTCGGGGTCAAGTCGTCCGAGGAATCCGAAGCTGGAGGCGAGGGCTCCGAGGAACCCGATTCCGAGGAATCTTGAAGAAGCGCGTCCACGAGATCGCCAAGCAGGAGGGCCTGAGCAGCAAGGAAGTGCTCGCGGCGCTGAGCGCGGCCGGCATCCAGGGAAAGGTGGCGGCCTCGAGCGTCGAGGAGGAAGAAGCCCTGAAGGCCTTGGCCGCCGCCGGCACGGCGAAGAGCGGGGCGCCCAAGGCGGCTTCCGAGGATGGCCCGAAGCCGAAGCCGAAGGCCACGCGGCCGGCACCGGAGAAGGCTGACGGAAAGCCCGCCTCCGCTGGCCGCAAGCGTCGCCGCGTCGTGATCGACTCCCAGGCGGCGCGCCGCGAGAACATGCCACAGGCGCCCCCGCATCGACCTCCCCGGCGCCGCGGTGGTCGCCGTCGCAGGCCGTTGCTCGAGGAGCCTCCCGTCAGGCCGCTGAGCGAGGCACCCGAGCCCGACGCGACCAAGATCGCCTCCGGCGTAACCGTGCGGGAGGTGGCGGAGAGCCTCAGCCTCGGAAGCGCCGAGGTGATCAAGAAGCTGATGGAGCTGGGCGAGATGGCGACGCTGACGCAGACCCTCTCGGACGAGGCTGTGACGGCGCTGGCCGCGGCGCTCGACCAGAAGGTCGAGCTCGTCAGCGCCGCCGAGGAGGAGCCGGAGGAGCCCGTGCACGAGGACGCCGAGGAGGACCTCGCGGAACGGCCACCCGTCGTGACGATCATGGGTCACGTCGATCACGGCAAGACCTCGCTCCTTGACGCGATCCGCGAGGCCGAGGTGGTCGCGGGTGAGGCGGGAGGCATCACGCAACACATCGGCGCCTACCAGGTGCGACAGAACGGCAGGCTGGTCACCTTCCTCGACACCCCTGGACACGAAGCGTTCACGGCCATGCGCGCCCGCGGCGCCAAGGTGACCGATCTCGCGGTAATCGTGGTCGCGGCGGACGATGGCGTGATGCCCCAGACGGTGGAGGCAATCGACCACGCGCGGGCGGCGGGCGTGCCGATCCTGATCGCGGTCAACAAGATCGACAAGCCGGACGCTCAGCCCGACCGGGTGCGCAACGAGCTCGCATCCCAGGGGCTCAACCCCGAGGAGTGGGGCGGCGAGACGATCTTCTGCGACGTGTCCGCGAAGACCAAGGAAGGGCTCGACCACCTGCTCGAGATGATCATCCTCGCCGCCGAGCTCGAAGAGCTGAGGGCCAACCCGGGCGCCCCCGCGTCGGGCGTCGTGATCGAGTCCCACCTGGACCCCGGCCGTGGCCCGATCGCCACGGTGCTGATCCAGCGGGGAACCCTTCACGTCGGTGACGCGTTGGTAGCGGGCGCGAACTGGGGCAAGGTGCGAGCGATGCTCGACTTCACCGGGGCCCGGGTGAAGGAGGCGCACCCGGGCGATCCGGTCGAGGTGCTCGGGCTCGACGGCGTCTGCGAAGCCGGCGAGCGGGTCGAGGTCGCGGAGAACGACCGGCGAGCGCGACAGTTCGCCCAGGAGCGGGGCCAGCGCCTCAAGGCGGAGTCCCTCGCCCGCCAGCAGGCCCGCAAGATCAGCCTCCAAGAGGTCTTCTCGAAGGGCACCGAAGGTGAGCTCCAGGAGCTCAACATCGTGCTGAAGTCCGACGTCTCGGGCTCGCTCGAGGCCCTCCAGGACGAGATCGCCAAGGTCCCCCAAGAGCGGATCGTGGTCGACGTGATCCACGCAGCGCCGGGCGGAATCACCGAGTCCGACGTGATGCTCGCGGCTGCCTCCGACGCGATCATCATCGGGTTCAACGTCCGTCCGCTCGCCGAGGCCCGCAGGGCGGCCGAGCGCGAGGGTGTCGAGGTCCGCACCTACTCCGTCATCTACAAGGTCACCGAGGACCTCCGCGCCGCGATGGAGGGTTTGCTCGAGCCGGAGGAGGTCGAGGAGGCGCTCGGCCAGGCTGAGGTCAAGGAGCTGTTCCGCGCCTCCCGCGTGGGCACGATCGCGGGCTGCGCGGTCACGGACGGCAAGGTCACCCGCACCGCACAGGTGCGCCTGGTCCGCGAGGGCACCATTGTGTGGACGGGAAGGATCGGCTCGCTGCGCCGCTTCAAGGACAACGTGCAGGAGGTCGAGGAGGGCCTCGAGTGCGGGGTCGTGCTCGACGGCTATCAGGACGTCAAGGTGGGCGACGTGCTCGAGCTGTTCGGCACCAAGCAGGTAGAGCAGACGCTCGAGTAGCGACGGCGACGGCGTACCCTGGCCGGGTGCGCGCATACGTCTGCGTGGTCGAGGTGCGGCTCCACCTGAACGACTCCCACGACCTGAAGGGCAAGCGGAAGGTCCTTCATTCGCTGAAGGCGCAGCTTCGGCAGCGCTTCGGGGCCGCGGTGGCGGAGGTCGACGGCCAGGACACCTGGCAGAGGACGACCCTCGTCTGTGCCTTGGTCGGCGGCGGGGGGGAGGTGGGACGGCGCGCCGACGACCTTGGAGCGCTTCGTTGAGGCGCGTTGCCCGGACGGATGCGCGTTCGAGCGCGACCTCCTGAGCCTGGCCGACATCCGTGGCTGAGGCCGCCCAGACAGTCATGGTCCTGACAGCCGGCTGTGGGGCCTGAGCTATAGTCGCCCGTCATGCCCACCGAGCGCATGAGGAGGGTCAACGAGGTGATGCGCGAGGTGATCGGGTCCGCGATCGTGACTGAGCTCGAGGACCCACGGATCGGATTCGTGACGGTGACCGCGGTCGACACAAGCCCGGACCTGCGCTCGGCGCGCGTGCACGTCAGCGTGTTGGGCGGCGAGGCTGAGCGCGAGTCCACGCTGGCGGGGCTTTCATCCTCCCACGGCGTGCTCCAGGCTAGGATCGCGCGCGAGATGCGGATCAAGCGCACTCCCACTCTGAGCTTCCACTACGACGAGGCCCCGGAGCGCGGCGTCCGCGTCTCCAGGCTGCTCGACCAGTGAGCGAGGCAGTCGCCGCGACGGCGCAGCTCAACGACGCGACGCTCGAGGAAACTGCCCAGGAGCTTCGAGCCTCAGATCGTTTTCTGCTGACCACCCACGAGGGCCCGGACGGAGACGCGCTCGGCTCGCTGCTCGCCCTGCACCACATCCTCACCCAGCTCGGCAAGGACTCGGTGATGTTCCTCGCGGCGAAGGAGTTCCCGCTCCCGGTCGAGTACCGCTTCCTACCCCTGGAGGAGGTCTTCCACGAGCCGCCGGCAGACGTCGTCGACCGGATCCTGGTCTTCCTCGACTGCGGGAACATCGACCGCATGCCGGTGGGCTTCCTGCACCGCGGCGAGGCCAAGATCCTGAACATCGACCACCATCACGACAACACCCGCTTCGGGACGCTGAACCTGGTCGATACGCAGGCCTCCTGCACCGCCGAGATCCTGTACGAGCTGGCGAAGCTGCTCGGCGCCGAGCTCACTCCGGAGATCGCCGGGGCTCTCTACGTGGCGCTCGTCACGGATACGGGCCGGTTCATGTACGAGAACACGGGGGCTGCCACGCACCGGATGGCGGCAGAGCTGATCGAGGCTGGGGTGGACGTCCACGACACCTACCGGCGCCTCTATGAGCGCGTGCCGATGGAGAAGCTGCGGCTGGTCGCTCGCGCAATCGAGCGGATCGAGCGCTTCCCCGATTGCAGGCTGGCGATCACCTATATCTCGGCCGAGGACTACGCCGATACGGGGGCAAGCGAGGTCCTCACCGAGGGGATCATCGACCACGTGCGGGCGCTCGAGGGCATCGAGGTCGCGGCGATGATCCGCGACAAGACGGACGGTGGCCGGGCTGCGCGCAAGGTGAGCCTGCGCTCGACGATGGGCCGGGTGGACGTCTCCGTGATCGCCCGCAACAGTGGCGGAGGCGGCCACCAGCGGGCTGCCGGCTTCTCGACCGACCTCGAGCACCCCGAGCTGGTCAAGTTCCTGTGTGGCGAGGTCCGGGCCCAGCTGTAGTGGTCACGCGGCAGCGGTGCTGGCGCTTGCCGACGTGACCTCTGAGGCGCCACAGGCGGCGGTGCTGCTGGTGGACAAGCCAGCCGGCGACACCTCGCACGACGTGGTCGCCCGTGTTCGCGACGAGCGCGGGCAAAGGGCGGGTCACGCCGGGACGCTCGATCCCTTCGCCACCGGGCTGTTGCTTGTGCTCCTGGGAAGAGCCACGCGACTTCAGCGCTACTTCCTGCCGCTGCCGAAGACCTACCGGGCAACGGCTCGGCTCGGCTGGCGCTCGACGACGGGCGACCCGGACGGCGAGCTGAGCCACACGGGTGCGGTGCCCGAGCGCTTGGAGCTGCCGACGGGGCGCGTCCGGCAGCGGGTGCCGATGACCTCCGCGGTCAAGGTGGCGGGCGAACGCCTCTACCGGCGCGCCCACCGCGGCGAAAGCGTGGAGACGCCCGAGCGCGAGGTCGCCGTCCACCGCGCCGAGCTCCTGCGGAGCGAGGGCGACAGCGCCGAGTTCGAGATCGAGTGCTCAACCGGCACCTACGTTCGCACTCTGATCGAGACGCTCGGCGATGCCTATTGCGAGCACCTGCGGCGGACCGCCGTGGGCCCTTTTCGGGTCGAGGCCGCGAAGGGCGAGCCGCTGGCGGTCGAGGCGGCCCTCTCGTTCCTACCGGAGCGGATTCTCGATCCGGACGAGGCCAAGCTCGTTGCCCACGGGGGCTCGGTTCCGGCGGCCGGTGAGGTTGAAGGCCCGCTGAGGCTCACCCATGAGGCCCGTCTGCTCGCCGTCGCGCGGCGTCGTGGGGCTGCGCTGCGGCCGGAGGTCGTGCTCGCATAGCGGCTGGTGGGGCTCCCGTGAAAGGCTTCCCGGCCGCGCATCCATGAAGATCCGGGTCACAGAGCTTGCCGCCGCCGAGTCACGACCGCGACAGCTGGCGATCGGCGTCTTCGACGGCGTCCATGTGGGTCATCGTCAGGTGATCGACGGGGCGGACACCGTGCTGACGTTTGAGCCGCATCCGCTGCGGGTGCTTCACCCCGAGGCCGCGCCGAAGCTGATCATGCCGTTCGAGATCAAGCGGGACGTGATCGAGGGCTTGGAGGTCGAGGAGCTGATCGTGCTCCGCTTCGACGACGAGTTCTCATCGATTGCGGCGGAGGACTTCTGCTCCCGGATCCTGATCCAGGCTCTGGGCGCGCGGAGCGTCTCGGTCGGGGAGAACTTTCGCTTCGGTGCCAAGGCCAGGGGGGACCCGAGGATGCTCGGCTCGCGCGACGAGTTCGAGACCCGCGTCGTGCCGTTGGTTGAGGTCGATGGCGAGATCGTCTCCTCGACGCGGGTCAGGTCACTGGTGGCCGCCGGCGAGATCGAGGCGGCGACGCGGTGCCTGGGCGCGCCCTTCCTGCTCGAAGGGACCGTGGTCGAGGGGGACGAGCGGGGGCGCAAGCTCGGCTTTCCGACCGCCAACATCGTGCCATCCGACGACCTGGTCTGCCCGGGCCACGGCGTCTATGCGGCGTTCGCCGACGGCCGGCCGGCCGCCGTCAACGTGGGCGTTCGCCCGACCTTCGAGACGGGACGTGGATTGCTCGTGGAGGCGCACCTGATCGACTTCGACGGGGACCTGTACGGGCGGACGCTGCGGATCGCGTTCATCAGCCGGTTGCGCGGCGAACGGCGGTTCGCAGGCGTGGAGGAGCTCATCGCCCAGATGAATCGCGACGTGGAGGTGGCTCGAAAGCTCTGTGCTAGCTTCACCCCGCCTGAATCAATGATCTAGATGCCGCTGACCAAGGACAAAAAGCAGGAGCTGATCGGCAAGTTCGGTCGCGAGGCAGGCGACACAGGCTCTGCCGAGGTGCAGGTCGCCTTGTTGACGGAGCGCATCAACCACCTGACCGAGCACCTGCGGGAGCACAGCAAGGACCACCACTCGCGCCGTGGGCTGCTGATGATGGTCGGCAAGCGCCGGCGGTTGCTCCGCTACCTGGAGAGCGCGGACTTGGAGCGCTACCGGAAGGTCGTGGTCGACCTCGGCCTGCGGCGTTGATCGCGGCAGGTACCCGGGCACCCGACTTCTCGCTTCCGAACCACGAGGGCAAGCAGGTCAGCCTCGCGGACTTCCGGGGACGCAAGGCCATGCTGGCCTTCTACCCGCTCGACTTCAGCCCTGTGTGCACCGACCAGCTCTCGGTCTATCAGGAGGTCCTGCCGCAGATCGAGGAGCAGGGTGCCGACCTGGTGGGGATCAGCGTCGATTCCTCGTGGGCCCATAGGGCGTTCCGCGAGAAGATCGGGATCACGATTCCACTGCTCTCCGACTTCGAGCCGAAGGGCGCGGTGATCCGCAGCTACGGGGCCTACCTGGACGAGGTCGGCCACGGCAACCGCTCGCTGGTGCTGGTGGACCCGGACGGGGTGGTGAGCTGGGTGCACGAGTCGCCCACACCGCTCGAGATCCCCGGCGCCAACCTGATCTTCGACGCCCTTTCGGCATCGACCGACTGAGCAGCGTCAGCGGCATGGGCGAGCTGACCAGCGCGGCGGTCCCGGGGGTCGGTCCCGATGATCACCTCCGCGGCGAGGGACCGGAGGCGATCGTCTACCTCGACCTGGCCTGCCCTCAGTGCGCACTCGCGTGGACGCAGATCCGCGAGCTGCCGCTGCGCCTCGTGCTGCGCCACTTTCCGATCGCGTCCAAGCACCCTCGTGCGCCGGCGCTCCACGCTGCCGCTGAGGCGGCCGGCCTCCAGGAACGTTTTGCGGAGATGTGGGACTCGCTGCTCACGGATCAGGCGCACCTCGACGACCCGCATCTGTGGGAGCGGGCCGAGAGCCTGGGCCTCGACCTGGAGCGCTTCAACCGTGAGCGCCGCTCCGAGCTGGTCGTGGAGCGCGTACGCCGCGACTTCGAGGACGGGATCCGAGCCGGGGTCACCGGGACGCCGGCGGCGTTCATCGCGGGACGGCCGGTTGGCAAGGACGTCGCCGAATCGCTGCGCGTGCTGAGCTGAGCGCACCGCTCGCTGGCGGAAATTGGCGCTCCTGGCGGCATCTGTAACATCGTCGCCGTTAGAGAACGAGAGTTCTGAGCGAAGAGTGGCCGTCATCCGGACGGCCGAAGGGAAAAGACAAAGATGAGTATGTTTGACGTGAGCCGCGTCTCGGTGGAGGTTGGCGGCGAGGAGATCTCCTTCGAGACCGGAAAGCTCGCCCGGCAGGCGGGTGGAGCCGTCGTGGTCCGCTCCGGCGACACGATGGTCCTCTGCACGGCGACGGCCGGCAACCTGCGCGACGTGGACTTCCTGCCCTTGACGGTCGACGTCGAGGAGCGCCACTACGCAGCCGGAAAGATCCCCGGCTCCTTCTTCCGGCGTGAAGGCAGAGCCGGCGAGAGGGCGACCCTGACTGCCCGGATGATCGACCGCCCTCTGCGCCCGCTGTTCCCCAAGGGCTGGCACTACGAGACCCAGATCGTCTGCCAGCCACTGTCGGTCGAGTTCGAGCACAGCTACGACATCCTGGCCATGAACGGCGCCTCGGCGGCAGTCGCCGTTTCGCAGATCCCGGTGCCGACGCATGTCGGCGCGGTACGGATCGGCAAGCTGCACGGCGATTTCGTCCTCAACCCGGCGGAGGAGACCGCGGAGGAGCTGGAGATGGACCTCGTGGTCTCAGGGTCCAGCGAGGCGATCCTGATGGTGGAGTGCGGGGCGAACGGCGTCACCGAGGCAGAGGTCCTCGACGCTCTCGACATCGCTCACGAGGAGATCAAGAAGATCTGCGCGTCAATCGAGGAGCTCCGGAGCAAGGCGGGCAAGGAGAAGCTCGAGGTGGAGGAGCCGAAGATCGACCCGGAGCTGGTGGAGCGGATCCGCTCCTCGCACGGGGCGAAGCTCGACGAGGCGACCCAGGTCGCGGAGAAGCTCGCCCGTCAGGACGCTGCCAAGGCGGTCGAGGAGGAGGTGCTCGAGCAGTACGCGAGCGCCACCGATGGCGAGGACGCGGACGCGGAGCAGCCTGCCGAGGTCTCGCGGGCGTTCGACGCGCTCGAGAAGGAGATGATCCGCCACCGGATCGCGGTCGACAAGAAGCGGCCCGACGGGCGAGCCGAGGACGAGATCCGGCCGATCGAGTGCGAGCTGGACATCTCGCCCCGCGTGCACGGCTCGGCGCTGTTCACCCGCGGGGAGACGCAGATCCTCTCCAACGTGGCGTTGGGCACGAGCCGCATGGACATGCGGATCGACAACCTCAGCCTGGTCGAGTCGAAGACCTTCTGGCACCACTACAACTTCCCGCCGTTCTCGGTGGGGGAGGCCGGCTTCATGCGCGGCCCGAAGCGCCGCGACATCGGCCACGGCGCGCTCGCCGAGCGAGCGCTGGCGCCCACGATTCCGAGCGCCGACGACTTCCCCTACGTGGTTCGGGTCGTCTCGGAGACGCTGGAGTCGAACGGGTCCTCGTCGATGGGCTCGGTTTGCGCCTCGTCGATGGCGCTGATGGCCGCCGGCGTGCCGGTGTCGAGCCCCGTGGCCGGGGTCGCGATGGGGCTGATCAAGGAGGGCGAGGAGCACGTCGTGCTCACCGACATCGCCGGCGTCGAGGACCACCTCGGCGACATGGACTTCAAGGTCGCCGGCACCTCCGAGGGGATCACCGCCCTGCAGATGGACATCAAGATCTCCGGGGTCACCTTCGAGATCCTGCGCGATGCCCTCGAGCAGGCTCGCCAGGGGCGACTGTTCATCCTCGATGCGATGAAGCAGACGATCCCGGGGCCGAGGGAGGAGCTGTCCACGCACGCGCCGCGGATCGAGCAGATCAAGATCGATCCGGAGAAGATCGGCGCCCTGATCGGCAAGGGGGGCGAGACGATCCGGGCCCTGTCGGAGGAGTTCGAGGCGGACATCAACGTCGAGGACGACGGCACGGTGCAGGTGTATGCGCCGAATGGCGCCCTGGTCGATGCGTGCATCGCGCGCATCGAGGCGATGACCAAGGAGGCCGAGGTCGGCGACAGGTTTACGGGAAAGGTGGTCAAGACCACCGCATTCGGGGCCTTCATCGAGCTCACCAAGGGGACCGATGGCCTGCTTCACATCTCCAACGTGAAGCCGGGCGAGCGCGTCAACGCGGTCGAGGACGTGCTCAAGCAGGGCGAGGAGCTGGACGTCACCGTGGTCGAGGTGGACCGCGAGCGTGGGCGCATCGGCCTGCGGCTCTCCAGCGATCCCGCGGTCGAGGGCAAGGCCGCCGACGAGCTGAGCACGGTCGGGACCGGCGATTCGGGGCCGCGAGGCGGCGGCAACGGCGGCGGGCGCCGGGACCGTGAGCGCCTCGACGGCGGCCGTGGGCGAGGCGGCGGGCGCCCGCGACGTTGACCGGAATAACTCCGCCGGAATCCTCGCCTTCGGCTACGTTTCCGGCGGGTTCGGGCGCCGGCGGGGCGGCAGGCCCAAGCGGGTCTACCGGGACTTCGTCCCTAGTCCCGGCCAGGCTCCCGGAGGGCGTTTCTTACACGGAGCTGGCGGACGGTCTGCGCGTGGTCACCGAGGTGGTGCCCTCGGTGCGGTCGGTCGCGCTGGGCATGTGGGTGCGGACCGGCTCCCGCGACGAGGCCCCCGCGCAGGCGGGCGTCTCGCACTTCCTGGAGCACCTGCTGTTCAAGGGCACCGAGCGCCACTCGGCGATCGAGATCTCGGAGCTGTTCGACGGCATGGGGGCGGCAACCAACGCCGCGACCAGCAAGGAGGCCACTCAGCTGCATGCGCGCCTTTTGGACGAGCACACGGAAGAGGCCTTCGACCTGCTGGCCGAGATGCTGCTTCGCCCGGCACTGCCTGAGGGCGAGGTCGATTCGGAGCGGCAGGTCGTGCTGGAGGAGATCGCCATGTACGACGACGAGCCCCAGGAGCGGGTCCACGACGTGCTGGCGGCCGCCGTTCATGGCGACCATCCGCTGGGACGCCGGGTGCTCGGCGACGCGCGGGTGATCGGCTCGATCCCGGTCGCCGAGATCATGTCCTACCACGACGCCCGCTACACCGGGGCGAACCTGGTGATCGCCGCGGCCGGACACCTCGAGCACGGGCGAATAGTCGAGCTGGCCGAACGCCAGGTTCGGCTGCCGGTCGGCGAGCACAACGGCGTT
Source organism: uncultured Actinomycetes bacterium (assembly GCA_963824865.1). Lineage (GTDB taxonomy): Bacteria > Actinomycetota > Thermoleophilia > Solirubrobacterales > 70-9 > AC-56. The sequence goes on from CAWGQQ010000005.1 coordinate 151,370, forward strand.
CCCCGACAGGCCGGGTATGACCCCGTGCCGCGGTTCGCGTTCCAGGCCAAGGAGACCGAGCAGTACCACATCTGCTTTGGGGGCCCGGGCATCTCGCGCTCCGACGACAGGCGGTTCGCGCTCGGAGTCCTGGACGCGATCTTCGGCGGCTCGACCTCGTCGCGGTTGTTCCGCGAGGTGCGCGAGAAGCGGGGGCTCGCTTACTCGGTTGGCTCCTACAGCGAGCAGTACGTGGACGGCGGCATGGTCGCGACGTACGTTGGCACCCGGGAGGAGAACGTGCGCGAGGCGTGCGAGATCATCGGCCGCGAGCTCAAGACGCTTCGCGATCACGGGGTCAGCGCCGAGGAGCTGGAACGCGCCAAGGAGCACATCAAGGGCCGGCTGGTGCTCGGGCTGGAGGCGACCGGAGCGCGCATGTCACGGCTTGCCAGAGCCATCCTGTTCGCCGTCCCGCTGCTCTCCCTCGACGAGATGCTCGAGCGAATCGAGCAGGTGAGCGCCGACGATGTCGCTGAGCTGGCCACCGAGCTATATGACCCGGAGCGGTTCTCCACCGCCTGCATCGGCCCGAATGAGGAGCACTTCCGGGGGGCGGCCGCCGCGGTCAGCGACGCCCTCGCGTCTTGATCAGGGTCGCGGTCTCCGGGGCCGCAGGGCGTATGGGACAGGCGGTCTGCGAGGCCGTGGAGGCGGCCGACGACTTGGAGCTTGCGGGGCGTGCCGATCCCACCCTCGAGGTGCCGCTCTCGGAGGTCCTCGAGGGGGCCGACGTGGTGGTCGACTTCACGACGCCCGAGGCGGCGAGCGGGAACGTTCGCGAGTGCCTCGCGGCGGATGTCCATGCCGTCGTCGGGACCACCGGGTTCGACCTCGACGCTCTGCGCGGCGATGCCGAGGCGGCGGCCAGGGACGGCAAGCGCGCGCGGGTGTTCGTGGCGCCCAATTTCGCGATCGGGGCCGTGCTGATGATGCGGATGGCGCGCCAGGTCGCTCCACACATGCCCGAGTGCGAGATCGTCGAGCTCCACCACGAGGGCAAGCTCGACGCTCCGTCCGGGACTGCGAAGCGCACGGCTGACCTGGTCCGCGAGGCGGGCGGAAATGTCCACGACCCGATCCACTCGGTGCGGCTTCCGGGCTTGGTGGCCCACCAAGAGGTGATCTTCGGCGGGGAGGGCCAGACGCTCTCGATCCGCCACGACTCGACCGACCGCAGCTCGTTCATGCCCGGTGTCCTGCTGGCGGTGCGAAGGGTCGGCGACCTGCCCGACCCGCTGACGGTGGGGCTGGAGAGTCTGCTCTAGGTCGTGCGTTGCCTTCGAGCCGGCGCTGCTCCTCCGCCAGGGCGATGTACTCCTCGACCATGATCTTGTCCTTCCGTCGAGCGGCATTTCGCTTCATCGCGATCAGGTGGTCCATCGAGGCAACCTTCACCGGCACGCCCTCGAGCACGGCATCCCGAGCGGCGGCACGCAGCTCCTCGTAGGAGCGGATCCCACCGGGGTCGGCGAGGACGTCGAAGTTCCCGAATCGAGTTCGGAAGGTGAAGTTCGCGCCGTTCTCCAGGCTGCGAGCATCCAGCTGGAAGGGGAGATCCTCCTTCGTCCCCGGGGTGCGGAGGCGCGCCCCGAGCTCCCTGAGCGCGGCCGCCAGGCGTTCGAGGTTCGACCGATCTCGGGAGTACGCGACATCGAGGTCGAACGTCGGGAAGGTCGATCCGTGCGCCATTCCGGCGAGCCCACCGATGACCACGAAGTCCACCGCGTGGCGCCGAAGGGTGTCGAGAATCGGCTCGGCGCTCAGAGTCGGGAGGGAGCTGCTCGGTCATCTGGTGCTACGCCGCTCCGAAGACCCCAACGGCTGCACCTCGGTTCCGGCGCACGAACCTGGAGAATTCGAGGCCGCGCCGTACGCGCTCACCGGGAGGGAGCGCCAGCCTCTGCTCGATCAGCGTGCGATCGATGCCGGTGTCGCGCTCGCGACTCGCAAGATCCAGGTCCTCGCCGACGAGGTTGAAGCAGCCGGCGAAGCGTTTCGACGGTGGGGGAGACGCGATCGCGCTCGATCCGCGAGATCGCGGACTGGGTCGTTCCCGCTCGTGTGGCGAGGCTCGCCTGGCTCGACGCCGTGTCTGCGCGCGAGCCTCTCTGAGGAGCTGTCCCGGGGTCATGACGAGTCGAATATAGCCTTAATGTGCTTATCGCAGATACGCTGATATAGCCGCTGGCGCCGAGGAGCTTGGCAGACTGCCCGCGTGCGCCTCTCCCAGATCGCGCTCAGCGTCGCCGACCTGCGCCGCGCGCAGCGCTGGTACCGGGAGGTGCTCGGGCTGGAGCCCGCCGGCGGCACCAACCTGTTCGCCGGCCCGCTCGCCTCGATGGTGCAGGGGGTGCCGCGGTCGGCCTCCACCTGCTGGTGGCTGGTCGACCGCCAGGACCTGTTCCAGGTCGAGCTGTTCGAGTTCCGGAGCCCCCTGGTGCGCCGGCTGCCGCGGGATTGGCGCCCGTGCGACATCGGCTACACAACCGTCTCGTATTGGGTCGCCGACTTCGAGGCGGCCCTGGAGCGCGCCGCGGCCGCCGGCACGGCGCCCCTGAGCGATCCGGTGGGCGAGCCCGGGGCTCGGCGAGCCTGCGTGCGGGATCCCGACGGAGTGCTGGTCGAGCTGATGGAGGACGACCCGCGCGGCCCCGAGGCCCGTGAGCGTCCCCGGCCGGGGCTCGGCGCCGCAGCGCGCTCGGTGACGCTCTCGGTCCCGGACCTGGAGCGCTCGCGGCGGTTCTTCGCCGGGACGCTGGGGCTCGAGGTGGCCGGCGGTTTCGAGCTGCACGGGCCCGAGCACGAGGCGCTGTGGGGCCTGGAGGGGGCAACGCGGGAGTCGCTCCTGCTGTGGGCGGACGACATGCTCGTCGAGCTGGTCCACTACACCGAGCCGGAGGGAAAGCCGCGGCCGCCCGGCTACAGGATCTCGGATCAGGGCCTGCTCAACATCGCCTTCGGGTTTCGCCGGCGCGACGAGTTCGAGGCCGCCCACAGGCGTTGCCTGGAGGCGGGATTGAGCGCCAACGGTCCGCCGCTTCGGCTCGGGGCCTGGTCGGTCGTCTACGTCAACGACGACCAGGGATTCAGCGTCGAGCTGCTCCACGTCGAGCCCTGGTACGAGCGCCAGATGGGGTTTCGCCCCCGGGCGACCCCGAGGCTGGCCCCCTTCGCCGGGCGTACCCCGGCGCGCCTGCGAGCCGAACGGCGCTTCGCGAAGGCGCTCGTCACGGGCGCCGCGGGTGGGCTGGGGGCGGAGCTCAGCAGGTTGCTGGCCGAGGACGCGACCTCGCTCGTCCTCGTCGACCGCGACGCGGAAGGCCTGTCGAGGCTGGCGGCCGAGCTGGGGGATGGGGCGGAGGTGGCCACGATCCAGCTCGACCTCGCCGACCTGGAGGCGGTGGACACGGCCAGCGCGGAGCTGGTCGCCGAGCACCCGGACGTCGACCTCCTGATCGCCGCCGCGGGCCTGGACCGCGCCCAGTCGTTGCTCGCCTTCGACTGGCGCCAGGCCCGCGACGACTTCAGCGTCAACTCGCTCGCCAACCTGGTGCTGCTCTCGCATCTCGCCCCCGCGATGGCTAAGCGCGGCGGCGGTCACGTGACCGCGATCGTGAGCCTGGCCGGGCTGGTCGGGATGCCGTACGAGGCCCCATACAGCGGCAGCAAGGCGGCCTTGGCCGCGATCGCGGAGTCGGCGCGGGCCGAGCTCGAGCCCGAGGGGATCAGCTTCACGGCGGTCTTTCCGGGCTTCGTGGACACGCCGATGTTCCGCGCCAACGCCTTCAAGCACACCTACAGCGTCGCCCCCCGCGACGCCGCCGAGCGGATCTACATGGCGACCGCTGGCGCGGCGCGAGAGCCTCTACTTCCCCGCCCGGGAGCACGCCAAGCTGCGCCTCGCGCGGCTGCTTCCGGCGCGCCTGCGCGACCAGATGACCCGCGACGCCATGAACCCGAGTCGCGTACGGTTCCGCGGACGATGAGCGACGACCTGGCACGCCTCGACGCCACCGCCCAGGCGGAGCTCGTGCGCGACGGCGTGGCCAGCCCGCTGGAGCTCGTGGACGCCGCGATCGAGCGGATCGAGGCCCTGAACGGGGAGCTGAACGCCGTCATCCACCCGCTGTTCGAAAAGGCCCGCGAGGCTGCCGCCGGCGAGCTCCCCGACGGTCCTTTCGCGGGCGTGCCGTTCCTGCTCAAGGACCTGGGCGCGGCGTTCGCCGGCGATCCGCTCCACCTGGGGATGCGCTTCCTCAAGGAGGCGGGGTTCCGAGCGCCCGTCGACACCTACCTGGCGCAGCGCTTCCGCGATGCCGGGTTCGTGACCGTCGGCAAGACCAACACCCCCGAGCTCGGCATCCTGCCGACCACGGAGCCCGACGCATACGGCGCCACCCGCAACCCCTGGGACCAGGAGCGCTCCCCCGGCGGGTCGAGCGGCGGCTCCGCCGCCGCGGTCGCCTCGGGCATGGTGCCGGTGGCACACGCCAACGACGGCGGCGGCTCGATCCGCATTCCGGCGAGCGCCTGCGGCCTGGTCGGCCTGAAGCCCACCCGGCAGCGAACCTCCGCCGGCCCTCTGGCGGGCGATCAGATGTCCGGGCTGAGCGAGGAGCTGGTGGTCTCCAGGTCGGTGCGCGACACGGCCGCCGTGCTCGACGCGGTGCACGGCCCGGCTCCGGGAGATCCATACGCGGCGCCTCCGCCGCAGCGCCCCTACCTCGACGAGGTGGGCGCCGAGCCCGGGCCGCTGCGGGTCGGGCTGATGACCAAGCCGCTCCTGGACGCGACCCCGGACGCGGCTGTTGTCGAGGCGGCGCGCGACGCCGGCCGGCTGCTCGAGTCGCTCGGCCACGCGGTCGAGGAGGGCGGACCGGCCACGCTCGAGGGGATGGACATCGTCGACACCTTCCTCACCCGGTGGATGGCCGGCCAGGCGAGCGCCCTGGACCAGTTGGGCGGCGGCGGTCGGCCGCCCGGTGCGACCCAGACGACGTGGAGCCGCTCACCTGGGCGCTGGCGGAGGAGGGGTGGCGCCGAAGCGCCGGCCGCTACCTCGATGCGATCGCGCAGCACCAGGTCGCGGCCCGGATGATCGCCGGCTGGTTCGAGTCCGGCTTCGATCTGCTGGGTGACGCCGACCATGGGGGAGCCGCCCGACCCCGCTCGGGGCCTTCGACGATTCGGGCGCGGAGCCGATTCGGGTGATCGAGCGGGGGGTGCTGACCGCGGCCTTCACCGCGATTCTCAACGCCACGGGGCAGCCGGCGATCTCGCTGCCTCTGTACTGGAGCGAGGACGGCCTGCCGATCGGCGTCCAGCTCGTCGCCCCGTTCGGGCGCGAGGACGTGCTGATCCGCGTCGCCGCGCAGCTCGAGCAGGCGCGTCCCTGGGCCGACCGCCTGCCGCCCATCGTTCGCCGGCGTGGCCGCCGCCAGTTGAGCGATACTGGTAGGACGATGGCGACGATCTCCGGCGTGCTCACGGCGATGGCGACGCCGTTCACGGAGGACGGCGCGCTCGACCTCGAGGCGGCCCGCAGGCTGGCTCGACACCTGATCGAGAACGGCTCCCACGGACTCGTGGTCTCGGGCACCACGGGTGAGTCGCCGACCCTCTCGGACGCGGAGAAGCTGAGTCTCTTGGAGGCGGTGAAGGAGGAGGTCGGCGACCGGGCGACGATCGTCTGCGGCACGGGCTCCAACGACACTCGCCACTCCGTGGAGCTGACTCGGGCGGCCTGCCGCCGCGGAGCCGACGCCACCCTGGTCGTCACCCCGTACTACAACAAGCCCAACCGGGCCGGCCTGCGCGCACACTTCGAAACCGTCGCGGAGGCTGCCGGCGATACCCCGGTGATCCTCTACAACATCCCCTCGCGCTGCGTGATCAACCTGCCCCCCGACTTCCTCGCCGAGCTGGCGGCGGAGATCCCCAACGTATCCGCGGTCAAGCAGGCCAACGACGCCGAGCTCGGACCGATCGAGGGGCTCGACGTGCTGGCCGGCAATGACACGGTCTTCCTTCGGTGCCTGGAGCTGGGAGGGACCGGTGGAATCCTGGTCTCCTCGCACCTGGCGGGCGCACAGATACGGGCGATGTACGAGGCCGCGATCGGGGGTGACGGCCCCCGGGCCCGCGAGCTCGACGCCGAGCTTCAGCCGATCTACGAGGCGACCGCGGTGACCAGCAATCCGATACCCGTCAAGGCGGCGCTTGAGATGCTGGGCATAATCGAGGGCCACCTGAGGCTGCCGATGGTTCCCGCCAGCCACGAGGAGCGGGCTCAGATCAGGGCGGCGCTGGAGGCCCACGGCCTCCTGGTCGCCGGCTAGTGGCGCCGCTTCGCGTCCTGCCGCTCGGCGGGCTCGGCGAGATCGGCAAGAACATGGCCGTCGTCGAGTACGAGGGGCGGATCGTCGTGGTCGACACGGGGCTCATGTTCCCGACCACCGAGATGCTGGGAATCGACCTGGTGCTTCCCGACTTCTCGTATCTTCGCGATCGCGCCGACGCGATCGAGGCGATCGTCCTCACCCACGGTCACGAGGATCACGTGGGGGCGTTGCCCTTCGTGTTGCGCGAGATCGGTATGCCGCCTGTGATCTACGGGGGTGCGCTGACCATCGGCCTGGTGCGCTCGAAGCTCGAGGAGCATCGGCTCCGGGAGGCGCCCCTGAAGGTGCTGGAGGCCGGGGAGAGGGTGCAGCTCGGCCCGTTCGAGCTCGAGCTGGTCCACATGGCGCACTCGATTCCCGACTCCCGCGCGGTCGTGCTGCGCACCGACCTCGGTGCGCTGCTGATCACCGGCGACTACAAGTTCGACCAGACCCCGGTGGACGGGCGGCCCGCCGACGTCTCGCGGCTCGCCGAGCTGGGGCGGGAGGGCGTCCTCGGGCTCCTCGGCGACTCGACCAACGCCGACCGACCCGGGGTGGCGCCATCGGAGTCCAGCGTCGGCCCCGCCCTGCTTGAGCTGTTTTCGCGCTGCCGCGGCCGGATCATCGTCACCTCGTTCGCCTCCAACGTGCATCGCGTCCAGCAGGTGATCGACGCTGCCGCCGAGCTCGATCGACGCGTGGCGCTGGTGGGTCGCTCGATGCGCAAGAACTTCAACATCGCCTCGAACCTCGGCATCGCCCGCGTTCCCGAGGGCATGCTGATCCCGGCGCGTGAGATCGAGTCCTTTCCGGACCACGAGGTGGTCGCGATCTCGACCGGGAGCCAAGGGGAGCCCCTGTCCGCGCTGCGGCGCATGGCCCACGCCGACCACGCCGACGTCGAGCTGCACTCCGGCGACACGGTGATCTTCTCGGCGACGCCGGTTCCCGGCAACGAGCGCTCGGTCAACGAGACGATCGATCGGATCTTCGAGATCGGCGCCCAGGTGGTGACCGCCGCCGACGCGCCGATCCACGCCTCGGGCCACGGATGGCAGGAGGAGCTGAAGCTGATGCTCAACCTGACCCGGCCGCGCTACGTGATGCCGGTTCACGGAGACCACAAGCGCCTGCGGCTCCACGCCGCCCTGGCCGAGTCGGTGGGAATCGAGCCGGAGCGCATCTTCAAGGGCCGCAACGGGCTGGCGCTCGAGTTCGATCAGTCCGGGGCCCGACTGGGTTCCCAGATCCGGGCCGGGATGATCTTCGTCGACGGGGTCGACATCGGCGATCCCGACGACGTCGCGCTTCGCGACCGCCGGGCACTGTCGGCGGACGGCGTGTTCATCGTCGTCGCCACGATCTCCTCCGACGACGGCTCGCAGGTGGCGCCGCCGGAGATCATCTTCCGGGGGGTGCCCTTCGTCGAGGAGGCCGACGGGTTGGTCGAGGAGCTGCGCGAAGTGGTCGGCGACTCGCTGGCCAAAGCCGCCAAGCACGAGGAGCGCGAGGCGACTCTGCTCCAGGAGGACCTGCACGACGACATCGCCGCCTTCGTCTATGAGCGGCTTCGCCGGCGGCCGATGGTGCTGCCGGTGATCGTCGAAGTCTGAGCCGGGGTGGCTGTTACCCTGGCCGGAATGCTCTGGGGGCCCGGCAGGCTGGCTGAAGCGGGCCCGGTTGGGCAGGGCAGCGCTCGCGCGATCCGTCGCACTGCACTGGCGGGCGCGCTGGTCGCGGCGCTCGCCGCCCCGGCCTCCGCCACCGCGACGCCCGCCAGGGCGACGGCGAAGCTGAAGGCGGCCGGCGCCCCTGCCGGCGAGCTGAAACCGGTTGCAGCAATCCCCCTGCCTGGAGGCGCAATCGTCTATCGGTTCCAGCAGCGCGTCTCGGGAGTGAGGGTCCTGAACGGCCAGGTGGTGGTGATCGACCCGAGGGGCGCCCCACCCGACCTGGTGGCCGACTCGAGCAAGCCCAGGATCGAGAGCCCTCCCGCGCCGCGACTCGGCAGGGCGGCGGCGGTGCAGGTCGCCTCGCGCAGCGCAGGGGTGGAGCGGTTGCGCGGGCGCGGGTCGGCGAGGCTGGCGATCGAGCCCGGCAACGGCGGCAGGCTGGTTTGGCGCGTGGTCGTCCCCTCCGCCCGGCCGCTTGGCGACTTCGAGGTGCTGATCGACGCCACCTCGGGAGGCGTGGTGCGAAAGCGCAACCTGACCCAGAGCTTCAGGACCGGGCGCGCGCAGCTCTACAACCCGAATCCGGTGGTCGAGCACGGAAACATGAATCGACTCCACCGCGACCACCACGATCGGGACACGGACCTGCTGACCGCGCTGCGCCGTCCGGTCAAACTGCCGAAGATCAGGAGCGGACAGAGTTGCCTGCGCGGCAAGTGGGCACACGCCAAGCTGGGCCACAAGCCCAGGCAGGTCTGCAAGCGAAACGTGCACTGGTGGGGCGTAAGGCGGTCGAAGGACCGCTTCGAGGCCCTGATGGCGTACTTCCACGTCACCCGCGCCCAGCGGTACATCCAGGACCTGGGGTTCAGCGACCGAAGCCGCAACGGGATCAACGACCGGACCCAGGTGGCAGTGGCGGCCGCATTCAGGGACGACAACTCTTTCTTTTCGCCGGCGACCCGGCGGATCGAGTACGGCAGCGGTGGCGTCGACGACGCCGAGGACGCCGACGTGATCCTGCACGAATACGGCCACGCGATCCAGGACGCCCAGGTCCGCTGGTTCGGAGAGGGCAACCAGGCAGGGTCGATTGGCGAGGGCTTCGGCGACTACTGGGCCGCCGCGATGTCGTCAAAGTCACCGGGGACGAGCCGCAGGGACGACGTCTGCATCTTCGAATGGGACGGCGTCAGCTGGGGAAGGTTCGTTCCCCCGTTCGACCGCAAGTGCGGCCGGCGCGCTGACAGCGGCGACACACTGGCCGAGGCCCAGGCGAGCTGTGGGGTCAACGACATCCACTGTGTGGGGCAGGTCTGGGCGAGCGCCCTGTGGGACCTCCGCCGCGAAATCGGCGCCCGCGGCTTCGATCGGATCGTGCTCTCGTCTCAGTTCATGTACACGACCAACGAGCGCTTCGACGACGCGGTCGAGGCGCTGATCGCGATCGCGGCGGATCAGGCCTCGAGCGGCGGCGCGAACGTCGACGCGATCTGCGCCGAGATGGAGATCAGGCGCGGGATCTCCGTCGCCAGCTGTCCCTGAGCCTGAGTCGCCGGGTGCCTGGAAAAGACTGACCCGCCGGCGTCAGGGAGGGGGAACACCGGCGGGTCGCTTGGCTCAGACTGACCAACGTTCACCCGTCGAGGTGGTGTCGGGGGGTCCCCGGCGGGTGGGTTGTCTCGTCCAGGCGGAAAGTATAGGGATTGTGTAAAGGCTTCCTAAGAGTGACGCCTGCCAATCGAGGATTCTGGCGGCACCGGCCATAGATTTCAAACGATTACGGTCGTGGCAGCGGCAGCCGGACGGTGAAGCGGGCCCCGCCGGCAGGGGAGGGGCCGGCATCGACCTCGCCGTCGTGGGAGATTGCGACCGCCTTGACGATCGCGAGGCCAAGCCCGGCACCGCCCCCGGCGTCGGCGGGACCGGCACCGCGAACGAACCTGGAGAAGACCTGCTGCTCCATCCCCGGCGGGATCCCGGGGCCATCGTCTGAGACCTCGAGCACCGCGTCGCCGTTGCGGCGCTCGACGGCGATCTGGATCTCGGTGCCCGCGGGTGTGTGCCGCAGGCCGTTGTCGAGCAGGTTCACGGCCAGCCGGTGAAGCTCGTCCGGGTTGCCTTGCACCGGCACCGGGCCGTGGTCGGCCAGGCTCAGGCGATGGCCGTCCGCGACGGGGCGCACCTCGGAGAGCGCCGCTGCGGCCACGGCGGCAAGGTCGCACTCGCTCCGGGCTCCGGTGCGGCCGGCGTCGGCGCGGGCGAGCAGCAGCAGGTCGGAGACCAGGCGGCTCATCCGCCGCGCCGAGTTGAGCGCCGAATCGATCATCTCGCCCTCCTCGCCACGCCGCTCGGTCGCCTCGAGGCGCTCCTGTAGCAGCTCCAGGTTGGCGAGGATGCTGGTCAGGGGGGTGCGCAGCTCGTGCGAGGCGTCGGCGACGAACTCGCGCTGTGCCTGCATCATCTGCTCGGTCTCCGAGCGGGCCGCGTCGAGCTCGCGGAGCATCTGCTCCAGGGTGCGCGCCAGCTCGCCGACCTCGTCGTCGGTCTCCGGCTCGGGGATCCGGAGCGATGGGTCTCGCGTGGAAGCGATCTCGCGTGCCCTGGTGGTGAGCGTGGAAACCGGCCGCATCGCCCGCCCAGCGATCGCGATTCCGGCCAGCGCGGCGAGCAGGGTGCCGCCGAGCACGCCGCCTCCCAGGAACAGCCACAGCCGGTTGATCGTCGCCTCCAGGTTGTCGGTGCTGCGGGCGTATTGGAGCGAGCTGGTGGAGGTGCCCACGGTCGCCACGCGCATCGAGCCGACGTCGCGGATTCCGTCGCTCCTCGGCCCAAGTGGCGGTGCGCCAGGCGTCTTGAACGCGCCAACCGGCGGTCACGACCCGGATGGCGGCCTTCCCGGCGAGCGTCATCTTCAGCAGGTCAGGAGACAGATCCTCGGTGGTGACCTGGGGATCCAGGGCGAGTCGCGTCGCGGTGTCGCGAAGCTCGTCGTCGAAGTCGTCGTTCAGCCGATTCGAGGTCAGCCGCCCCACCACCACGGCGAAGATGACCAGGATGACCAGCGTCAAGACGGCCGAGACCGCCGCGAGCCGCCAGCGAACCGGCCAGCGCTTCGGCGTCAGCGCCGCGAGGATGCGCTCAAGCCGCTTCATCCCGAGCCGCCTTGATGACGTACCCGGCGCCACGCTTGGTGTGCAGGACCCGCGGCTCGCCGCCGGCCTCCAGCTTTCGCCGCAGGTTCGAGATGAAGACGTCGATCGTGTTCGTCATCGCCATCGGGTCGTAGCCCCAGACCTCCTCCAGCAGGCGCTCGCGGGAGATCACCAGGCGCTCGTTGCGCATCAGGAACTCCAGCAGCTCGAACTCGCGGTTCGTGAGCTCAACCGGGCGCTCGCCGCGATAGACCTCACGAGTGTCGGGATTGAGGCGAAGGTCGGCGACCGCCAGCGAGGCTGTGCCCTGCGGAGGCCGGCGTCGCATCAGCGCGCGCATCCGGGCCAAGAGCTCCTTGCGCTCGAACGGCTTCACGAGGTAGTCGTCGGCTCCGGAGTCGAGGCCCTCGACCCGATCGTCCGTGTCGGTGCGAGCGGTGAGAATCAGGATCGGCGCGTCGCTGGAGTCCCGCAGGCGGCGGCATACCTCGACTCCGTCCAGCTTGGGCAACCCGAGATCGAGGATCACGAGATCGGGCACGAAGCTCTCGGCCAGCTCGAGCGCCTCGACGCCGTCTTCCGCCGAGCGCACCTCGTGGCCCTCTTGACGCAGCGCGCGGCGCAGGACGTCGGCGATCGCGACGTCGTCCTCGACGACCAAGACGCGACCCGTGACGGTGCCGGTGGCAAGCATCACGAACAGATTAGCCCTGGAAACGACAAATACGGCGGATATTTAGCGCCGGTTTATCCGCAGGGGTCGATGGCGCGGCGTCGAAGCGCACAAGAAATGTTGGCGCGTTGCCGTCAGGCGACGCGACAGGCTGGTGAATTTGATGTTTATGAGACTTCCATGGGCACGCAAGCGCCGCCCCAAGCGGCGGCGCCCTGCCGGCCGGCAGGGCTCGCGGCCGGCCAGCCGGTCGCGTCCCCGGGACCGACCGCGCGCCGCGCTTCGTGATCCACGGGCGCTGGTCGCAGGGTTGGAGCAGCGGCACCTCGATGTGATCGGGCTCGGGCTGGTGGCCGCGGGCGTCTATCTGGGCTGCGTCCTCTGGGTGGGTTGGGACGGGGGGCCGGTCGGGGAGTGGCTCGAGCAGGCGCTCGAGAACGTCGCCGGAAGAATTGCCTACGTGGCACCGGTGGCGCTGGCGGGCTGGGGCGTGGCGCTGGTGCTGCGCCCGTTCATCGCCACTCCGGGGGCCCTGAACGCGGGGGCGATACTGCTGCTCGCCTCGCTGCTCCTGGCCTTCGCGGCGCAAACCGTGGGGCTGGGGCCCGACCATCCGGCGCGTCACGGCTACTTCGAGCAGCCCTTCTTCACCGTGCACGGCGGAGCCGCCGGTGAAGCGCTCTACTGGGCGGCGACCACGCTGTTCCAGCGCCTCGGGGCGCAGATCCTGGCCGTTTTGATGTTCGCCAGCGGCCTGCTGCTGCTGACCGGAACCACGGTCGCGAGCCTGGTGTCCGGCGCCGGGCGGATCGCGCGCACCGCAGGCGCCGGAACGCGCGAGCTGGCGCAAGACGGTCCGCACACCCCGCCAGGGCCTCGAGGGCTTCGACGCGCGCGGCGATCAGATCGCCGTCACGCGCGCCGGCCCGACCGAGCCGCTCGCCGCCGAGATCCTGGGAGTGGAGGAAGACACCGCGGAGGGGGAGGCCGGGGCAGCCCATGATCACGGGCAGCCGGAGTGGGCGGATGACGAGGCCGAAGCTCCCGAGGCGGATCGCTTCCCGCACCAGGAGTCGCTCGCGCACGACGACGACGGCGAGGCCGATGGGGCAGCGCCCGACGACGAGCATCGAGCAGCCGGGAGCAGCCTCACTCCGATGGGAAACCGGCGAAGCGCGGTCACCGAGTCCGACGAGATCGACTACGCGCTTCCCGCCGCGACCGTGCTCCAGCGCGGCAAGGGCGATCCCGGGCCCGACGTGCGGGACCGCGAGGCGGTCGCCAAGTCGCTTCTGGACGCGCTCCGTCACTTCGGCGTCGAGGCGAAGCTGCTGGGGGTTGTCAGCGGCCCCCACGTGAGCCGCTACGAGCTCCAGCTGGCGCCCGGCACGAAGGTGTCCAAGGTCGCCCGGCTCCGCGACGACCTCGCCTACGCCCTCGCCTCCACCGATATCCGCATCCTGGCACCGATCCCGGGAAAGAAGGCGGTGGGAGTGGAGGTGCCCAACCAGCGCCGGCGGCTGGTCCGCCTGGGCGACATCTACGACGGGCGCCCGAAGGGCTCCTCGCCGCTCGCCGTCTGGCTCGGCAAGGACGTCTCGGGGGAGGCCGTGTGGGCGGACCTGGCGCCGATGCCGCACGCGCTCGTCGCCGGCACCACGGGGTCGGGCAAGTCGGGCTGCATCAACGCGATGCTGTGCTCCGTGCTGCTGCACGCCTCGCCGAACGAGGTTCGCCTGGTGCTGGTCGACCCGAAGCGGGTCGAGCTGAACCATTACGAGCGCCTCCCGCACCTTCTGACCCCCGTGGTCACCAACCCGCGCATGGCCGCCAACGTGCTCGCCAACCTGATCGGCGAGATGGAGAGCCGCTACGGCGTGATGAGCGAGGCGAGGGCACGCAACCTGGCCGAGCTCAACCAGGCGCGTCGCAAGGCGGGCGAGGCGCCGCTTCCGTACATCCTCTGCGTGATCGACGAGCTGGCCGACCTGATGATGATCGCCCCGGCGGAGGTCGAGGACTCGATCATCCGGCTGGCGCAGAAGTCGCGGGCCGTCGGCATCCACCTGGTGCTGGCGACCCAGCGACCGTCGACCGACGTGATCACGGGGACGATCAAGGTGAACATCCCCGCCCGCATCGCCTTCTCCGTCGCCTCGCAGGTCGACTCCCGTGTGATCCTGGACCAGGGCGGCGCCGAAACCCTGCTCGGGCAGGGCGACATGCTGTTCCGCGGGGCCGGGACCTCGAGGCTCCAGCGCCTCCAGGGCGCATTCGTGGCCGAGGCCGAGATCGCCCGCCTGGTCGCCCACTGGGGCCGCCAGGGCGAGCCGGAGTTCGACGAGGCGCTGTTGGAGTCGCGCGAGGGAACGGGCGATCAGCGAGAAGACGAGCTGTCGCCGGATCACGACGACCTGCTCGACGAGGCGGCGCGGATCGTCGCCCAGAGCCAGACGGCGTCCGTGTCGATGATCCAGCGCCGGCTTCGTGTCGGTTACACGCGCGCCGGTCGCCTGATCGACATGCTCGAGCGGCGGGGGATCATCTCCGGTTACGAGGGCTCGAAGCCCCGGCAGGTCCTGGTCTCGGAGGGAGAGCTGGGGCGCATGCTCGAAGGGGGTTCCGGGGACCGCGCCATTCGGTCATCCGAGGGCGTCGAGGACGACCCGGAGCCCGATCCCGAGCCCGACACCGAGGCCGAGCTGGAGCCGCTCAGCGGCTGAGGCCTGCTCAGACGGCACCTTCGTCGCGCGGGCGGCGAGAATAGGCGCCGTCATGGCCACCAGGGATGAGGCAGAGGGCCTGCCGATCGGCGAGGTCCTGAAACGGACCCGCACTCGCCACAAGATCGATATCCGCACCGTCGAGCAGCAGACCAAGATCCGGATCAAGTACCTGCGCGCGCTCGAGAACGAGGAGTGGGACGTGCTCCCCGGGCCCGCCTACGCCAAGGGCTTCCTGCGAACGTACGCCCAGTTCCTCGGCCTCGACGCGAACGCGCTGGTTGACGAGTACCGGCGAACGGTCGAGGCCGCCCTGGACGCCGACCGCGCCTTTGGGTTCACCGAGCCCGTGCTGGAGCGCCGCCGCCGACCGGGCGAGGAGCCGCGGCGCGGCTGGCCGGTGTGGGCGACCGTCCTGGCCGCCCTCGGCGGGGTCGCGGTCCTCGTGTTGGTCCTCGGGTTGACCGGTTCCGACGAGGGGGGCAAGAGCGGGCAGCGTCAGAAAGGCAAGCAGGAGAACGCCCAGCAGGGGAGCGGGGGTGGCTCGGACGCGGGCAGGTCACCGTCCCAGCCGGTGAAGGTGGCGCTGATCACGCGTGATTCCATGGAGATCTGCCTGGTGACCGGCGACGGGCGGGCGCTGATCGACGGGCAGACGCTGATCTCGGGCGTCAAGGAGGGCCCCTTCCAGCCGCCCGCCGACAACTATCGCCTCGACCTCTCGAGCGGGGGGGCGCTCACGCTGACCCTGGACGGCAAGCCGCGTTCGCTGAGCTCCCAGGGACCGGCGAGCTACGAGATCAGCGACGGCGGCGTTCGACCCGTGACCTTCAAGGGCCCGGAGTGCCCGTGAGAGTGAGCGAGTGACCGAGAGCGACGACGCCGTTCGGGCCGGGATCGTGGTGACGGGCACGGAGGTCCTGACCGGCCGGGTGACCGACCGCAACGGCCCCTGGATCTCGGAGCAGCTCGGCGAGCTCGGCGTGGACGTCACGCACATCCTGTGCGTCGGGGATCGCCCCGCCGACCTCGAGGAGGCGCTGCGCTTCTTCGCGGCCCAGGGCGTCGACCTGATCGTCACCAGCGGCGGCCTCGGCCCGACGGCCGACGACCTGACGGCGGAGGTGGTCGCCAGGTTCGCGGGTCGCGAGCTGGTCCTCGACCAGGGGATGGAGGAGAAGATCGCGCGGATCCTGGCCGAGTTCGCGCGGCGATTGCGCTTCGACGCCGAGGCGCTTCGCGAGGCCAACCGGAAGCAGGCGATGGTGCCGCGAGGCGCCACCGCCATCGACCCGGCCGGAACCGCGCCCGGGCTGGTCGTCCCCACCGAGGGCCCGACGGTGGTGGTCCTGCCGGGGCCGCCGCGTGAGCTTCAGGCGATGTGGCCGGCGGCCCTCGATTCGGAGCCCGTCCGCGCTGTGCTGGGGCGTGCGACCCCGTTTCGTGGCTACACGCTGCGCCTGATCGGGATCCCGGAGTCTGAGATCGCCAAGACGTTGCGCGAGGTCGAACGCGACACGGACCTCTCGGCGCTCGAGATCACCACCTGCCTGCGCGGAGGCGAGCTGGAGGTCGACGTTCGCCACCGCGAGGGAGCGGAGGACGCCGCGGCCGCAGTCCGCGCCGCGGTCAAGGAAGCTCACGGCCGATACCTGTTCTCGGAGGACGGGACCACCATCGACGAGCAGGTGGCCGGGCTGTTGCGCGGGCGGCGGGTCGGCCTCGCCGAGTCGTGCAGCGGCGGCCTGCTGGCGGCTCGTCTGACGGCGCTGCCGGGCGCCTCGGACTACGTCGCCGGCAGCGTGGTTGCATATTCGAACCAGGCGAAGTCGGACCTGCTCGCGGTTGACCCCGCGCTGATCGAGCGCCACGGCGCCGTCTCGCCCGAGGTGGCCGAGGCGATGGCCGACGGAGCGCTGGAGCGGTTCCGCGCCGACGTCGCGGTTTCCGTGACCGGTATCGCGGGCCCCGAGGGCGGCACGAAAGAGAAGCCGGTCGGCTACGTCTGCTTTTGCGCCAAGCTCGCCGGCGGAGGGAGCCTCGCCCGCGACCCCGTGATCCCCGGTGGCCGTCAGGACATCCGCGAGCGCTCCGCGCTGGTCGGGCTCCACATGCTGCGAATCCTGCTCGGCGGCGGGGAGGCTCCCCTCTAGTGGAGGGTTCACCCCGCCTGGGGCCGTCGAGCCGTTCGAGGTCCACGTCGCCGAGCAGGTCCTCGACGACCTGCGCTCGCGACTGCGGCAGACGCGCTGGCCAGAGCAGCCTGCCGAGCTGGGATGGGAGCTCGGGGTGGACGTCGCCTATCTCCGCGAGCTCTGCGGACACTGGGCGGACCGGTATGACTGGCGCGCGTTCGAGTCGCGGCTGAACGGCTTTCAGAACCGGCGTTGGAACGGCCTGCACGTGATCTGGGAGCGAAGCGGTGGGGACGGGCTCCCGGTGATGCTGGTCCACGGCTGGCCGGGCGGGCCGATCGAGTTTTGCGAGCTCATCCCTCTGCTCGTGGAGGCGGGCCACGACGTGGTCGTGCCGTCGCTTCCGGGATACGGATGGTCCGATGACCCCGGCCGGCCGCTCAACGTGGCCGCGGTCTCCGCGGGGCTGCGCGCGCTGATGGAGGACGGCCTTGGGTACGAGCGCTACGCGGTGCAGGGCGGCGACTGGGGGGCAGTCATCTCGGCGCGGATGGCGTTCGACTCGCCGGGCACCGTGGCGGGGGTCCACGTCAACGCGGTCTCGGTGCTCCCCGTCCCCGGGGACCTCACCGAGCCCCCGCTGAGCGCGGCCGAGCAGGCCTACGCGGAGGGCGGCTCACGCTGGCGCCGCCGTGAGGGCTTCCACCTGTTCCTGCAATCCGCGGCGCCCGATGCGGTCGCAGTTGGCTTCAACGACTCGCCCGCGGGGCTGGCCGCATGGCTGGTGGAGAAGTACCGGCGCTGGAGCGATTGCGGCGGTGAGGTGGAGCGGCGGTTCTCGAAGGACCAGCTCTGCGATTTCTTGACCATGTACTGGGCGACAGGAACGATCGCCTCCTCGATGCGGCTCTACCTCGGGGAGCGCCGCGATCGGTGGCGCCTCGGCCGCGGCGAGCGAATCGAAGTCCCGGCGGCAGCCGCCGACTTCCCGGCCGAGATCGTCAGGCCTCCCCGAGAGTGGGCGGAGCGGATCTTCTCGGACCTGCGGAGCTGGACCGAGATGCCGCGCGGGGGCCACTTCGCCGCCTTCGAGGAGCCCAAGCTCCTGGCCGACGACGTGGTCGGGTTCCTCTCCGGCCTCTGATCCCGCGCACCGAGCGAGGCTGCCTTCGCCGGCGGGCCGTGAGTCCTATGATCGCTGTGACACGCGAGGTCCGGCTCTGAGTCGCGCCCTCGTCCAGCAAACGGACAAGGAGGAGACCGTGGGGGAGACTGTCAACCTGAGCGCCGCTCAGGCCGTCGTCGAGGCCGCGCGCGCCAAGGCCGAGGAGATCGGCGTGCCGATGAACATCGCCGTCGTCGACGACGGCAACAACCTGACGGCGTTCGCCCGCATGGACGGCGCCTGGCTGGGCTCGATCGACATCGCCCAGAACAAGGCGTACACGGCGCGCGGCTTCGACATGTCGACCAAGGAGCTGGCGCCGCTGGCGCAGCCCAACCAGCCGCTGTACGGCATCGAGGCGTCGAACCAGGGCCGGCTGATCGTGTTCGCCGGGGGCATCCCGCTGACGCTCGGGAGACGAGGTGGTGGGCGCGGTCGGCGTCAGCGGAGGAAGCGTCGAGCAGGACCACGAGGTCGCCGAAGCCGGCGTTGCGGCCTTTTAGCCGCGGACTAGCCAAGGAGCGAGATCATGGCCGACAACAGAGGCGTTGCCTACATCGAGCCCGGCAAGGTCGAGGTGCAGGACATCGACTTCCCGGAGCTCGAGCTCAAGGACGGGCCGGGGGTGCACCCCGACAACGTGGGGCGAAAGACGCCGCACGGGGCGATCCTGCGGATCGTCTCGACGAACATCTGCGGCTCGGACCAGCACATGGTCCGCGGGCGAACCACAGCCCCGGCGGGGCTGATCCTGGGCCACGAGATCACCGGTGAGGTGATCGAGACCGGGCCGGGCGTGGAGTTCATCCAGGTCGGTGACCTCTGCTCGGTGCCGTTCAACATCGCCTGCGGGCGCTGCCGCCAGTGCAAGGAGGGAAACACCGGTGTCTGCCTCAACACGAATCCGGATCGTCCCGGGTCGGCGTATGGCTACGTGGACATGGGTGGCTGGGTCGGCGGCCAGGCCCAGTACGTGATGGTGCCCTACGCGGATTGGAACCTGCTGAAGTTCCCCGACCGCGAGCAGGCGATGGAGAAGATCCTCGACCTGACGATGCTGTCGGACATCTTCCCGACCGGCTTCCACGGCGTGTACACGGCCGGCGTCGGCCCCGGCTCGACGGTCTACATCGCGGGCGCCGGCCCCGTTGGCCTCGCCGCCGCCTACTCCGCGCAGCTCTTGGGCGCCGCCGTGGTGATCGTCGGCGACCGGATTCCCGAACGCCTCGAGCAGGCGCGTTCGTTCGGCTGCGAGACGCTCGACATCTCGAAGGGCGAGCCCAAGGACCAGATCGAGCAGATCCTCGGCGTCCCCGAGGTGGACGCCGCCGTCGACGCGGTCGGCTTCGAGGCCCGAGGGCACGGCTCCGGCGCCGAGAAGGAGGCGCCCGCGACGGTCCTGAACAGCATCATGGAGGTCACCCGCGCGGCCGGCAAGCTCGGCATCCCCGGCCTCTACGTCACCGGCGACCCGGGCGCGGTCGACGCCGCCGCCAAGGAGGGCTCGCTGTCGATCCGGATCGGCCTCGGCTGGGCGAAGTCGCACTCGTTCACCACCGGCCAGTGCCCGGTGATGCGCTACCACCGCGGGTTGATGCAGATGATCCTCAGCGACCGGGCGCAGATCGCCAAGGCGGTCAACGCCACCGTGATCACGCTCGACGAGGCGCCCAAGGGCTACGAGGACTTCGACTCGGGGGCCGCAAGGAAGTTCGTCCTCAACCCGAACGATCTGATCCCGGCCTGAGGGCCGAACGCACAGCTAACCGAAGAACGAGCGCAGCCTGGCGACGACCAGGTCCGGCTTCTCGTCGACGACGAAGTGGCCCGAGTCGGGCACCAGCTCGACCTCCATGTCGTCGGCGTAGCGCTCGTAGCCGGGGAGCAGCTTCGGCGACACGTAGCGATCCCGCTCGCCGAACACGATCCGGGTCGGCACCGTGAGCCGGTGGCTTCGCCACCTGCCGGTCAGGCCCTCGCGAAAGGCGCGCTGGTAGTAGCGGTAGAGGTGGCTGGTGGCGAGCGGCACGGGAGCGCTCTCGGAAGCTGTCCACGTAGGCCTCGACCTCCTCGGCCGTGAACGGAGCGCCGACGTTGCCGCGCGACAGGAGGATCTTGGCAATCCAGCCCCGCTGCGCGACCCAGGGGCCGAGGCCGGGCGCCGCGAGCACCCACGTGTACCAGCTCCGCCAGCCCTCGGCGATCAGCCTCGGAGTGATCTGCGGCCACGGATGGGGCGCGTTCAGGACCATCATTCGCTCGACCCGCTCCGGGTGCGTGCAGGCCGAGCAGGATCGCCGTCCAGCCGCCCCAGTCGTGGCCCGACGACGAAGGCGCGCTCTATGCCGAGCGCGTCGAGCAGCGCGACCTGGTCGGCGGCGAAGGTCTCGCCGTCGTAGCCATGGCCCGGGCGCCTCGCTCCAGCCGAAGCCGCGCAGGTCGGGCGCGAGCAGCCGGCGCTCGTCCCGCAGGGCGCCGATCACCCGACGCCACATGTACCAGTGCTGGGGCCAGCCGTGAAGCAGCAGGATCGGCGGCTCCGTCGAATCGCTTGGGCCCGCCTCGGCGACGTGGACTCGCAGGCCGTTCGCGTCGACGAAGCGGTGCTCGACGCCCTCGACCTGCGGCAATTCGTCGCTCATCGCGCTGCAATCTATTTGCGAACCACGAGCCTTGGGCGACGGAGTAGGGCATAGGTTGGGGTTGAGATGACCAAGGAGCGGCTGAAGAGCCCGCGAGCGCGGCTGTTCGTGGCGCTCGACCTGCCGGAGCGGGTGCGCGAGGGGCTGGTCGCATGGCAGCGCGAAGCGCTCACCGACCCGGCGCTGCGGCCGGTCCGGGCCGAGGCGCTGCACGTGACCCTCTGCTTTCTCGCCTACCAGCCCGAGCGCGAGATCGAGCCGATTGCCGAGGCCATGCGCTCGGTCGGCGCGCGGCCGGTCCAGGCCCGGTTCAGCGAGGAGCCGGTGGCGGTGCCCCGAAACCGCCCTCGCCTGTTCGCGGTCGGCGCCGAGAGCGAGGCTGCGATTGAGCTCCAGGCCGAGCTCTCCGACGCGCTCGTCGCCGAGCGCTTCTACAAGCCCGAGAAACGCGACTTCTGGCCCCATGTGACCGTCGCCAGGGTCAAGCCCTCCAAGCGCTCCGCCTCCGATCGGCGAGGGCGCCGGAGGGGCCGTCCGATACGTGTCGAGACGCCCCCCAAGGCGCTGCCGGCGGAGCTGTTGGAGCCCTTCGGCGCCGTCCGAGTGACGCTCTACCGTTCCAATCTGCGGCCCAGCGGCGCGGAGTACGTGTCCCTGGCCGAACTCGACTTGCCGCCCGTCGAGGCGGAGAAAAGGTGATGACGATGGCAGCTGAGAAGAAGACGGCCTCGCGCCCGGAGGGCGGCTCAAAGAACGGCGCCGGCGCCAAGGAGGCGAAGGCCAAGGACGCGGCCCTCCAAGCGGCGGTGACCCATATCGAGCGCCAGTTCGGCCAGGGGTCGGTGATGCGCCTGGGCGACGACAGCGCCGTCCAGGTGGAGGCGATCCCCACCGGAGCCCTTTCGCTCGACCTCGCGCTGGGCGTCGGCGGGGTGCCACGGGGGAGGATCGTCGAGATCTTCGGCCCCGAGTCCTCGGGCAAGACGACGCTCGTCTACCACCTGATCGCCGAGGCTCAGGCGAAGGGTGGGATCTGCGCCTTCGTCGACACCGAGCACGCGATCGACCCGATCTACGCAAAGCGGATCGGCGTCGACGTCGATGAGCTGCTCGTCTCTCAACCCGACTACGGCGAGCAGGCGCTGGAGATCGTCGACGTCCTGGTCCGCTCCGGCGCGGTGGACCTGGTCGCGATCGACTCGGTGGCGGCGCTGACCCCGCGGGTCGAGCTCGAGGGCCAGATGGGGGAGACCCAGATCGGCCTGCAGGCGCGGCTGATGTCGCAGGCGCTGCGGAAGCTGGCCGGGAACCTCAGCCGGGCCAACACGGTGTGCGTGTTCACGAATCAGATCCGCGAGAAGATCGGGGTCACCTTCGGCTCGCCCGAAACGCAGCCCGGCGGCCGGGCGCTGAAGTTCTATTCCTCGCAGCGGCTCGACATCCGCCGCATCGAGACCCTCAAGGAGGGCACCGAGGCGGTCGGCAACCGAGTCAAGGTGAAGGTGGTCAAGAACAAGGTCGCCGCGCCCTTCCGCCAGGCGGAGTTCGACATCGAGTACGGGACCGGGATCTCCAGCGAGGGCTGCCTGCTCGACCTGGCGCTCGAGCACGACCTGGTGCAGAAGTCCGGCTCGTTCTTCTCCTACGGCGAGCTGCGCCTCGGCCAGGGTCGCAACAACACCAAGCAGTACCTGGCCGAGAACCCGAAGACCGCCCGCGAGATCGAGGCGAAGCTGTCAGACGCCCTGGGGATCGAGCTGCGAGGGGCCGAGCGGCAAGCCGAAAGGCGAGCGGTCATCCGAGCAGAGTCCGGATGCGACGCCGATCGCCGACGGCGCCGCGGAGGCCAAGGAGCCCGAGCGCAAGGCCGCTTAGCAGTGGTCGTGGCCGAGCGGGCGCCAGACGCCTTCGAGGTCGCGCTCGCCGCGCTGCGACGCAAGGAGCGGGCGACCGCGGAGCTTCGCGCCTGGCTCACAACGCGCGGCTATGCGCTCCGAGGAGATCGAGGCGACGATCGGTCGCCTGACGGAGGTGGGCGAGCTCGACGACGAGCGCTTCGCCCGGCGCTACGCGGAGGACAAGCGCGAGCTGCGCGGTTGGGGCGGTGAGCGGATCCGGGAGGCGCTCGCCTCGCGCGGGGTGGCCCCTGCGCTCGTCGAGCTGGCGCTGGAGGCCGACTCGCACGGCGCGCAGGTGGAGCGGGCGAGCGACCTGCTCGCCCGGCGCGGGCAGCCCCTGGCTGCCGATGCCGATCGAGCCCGGGCGCTCGGCTACCTGACCCGGCGCGGCTACGAGTACGAGGTCGCCTACGAGGCGATCCGCCTGGCCGCTGCGCCAACCCTCATAGCCCGGGTAGGGCTTGCCAGAAGGCGGTCTCGGGTCTACGATCCATGTAGCGACCGTTGGTCGCCCGAAGACACGAATGACCAGCTGTTTCAGGCTTTGACACCGAGAATCAAGCGACTTCCACGGAGCTCTCGACAGCGGGAGGTTTCCGCGCCTGACCTAGGCGCCCCAGCGCGATAGCGGACATTGAGTGTCTCCGGCGCCGCCGGTTGCGGGCCCGTCGAGCGAAGACGGCGCCCCGAGCAAAGAGGCGAATCAGCTCGCCCGGAAGGGAGCATGGCGATGGAGATACGCGCGCTATTGCAGCCGTGGAGACGGGACGAATCCAGGAGCGAGGCAGGCGAGGCGCGCGAAAGCCATGCCGGCCCGGTGCAGGACGAGCTCGTGGCGCGCCGGGCGGAGATCGCCCGGATGGAGGAGCAGGCCCTACGCGAGACGGAGTCGCTGGAGGTGCAGCGGCGGCGACCTGGAGCGGCGCACCCAAGCGCTCGAGGATCGCGAGCGCAACCTGAGCCAGCAGTCGGAGGAGCTGAAGCGCGCCAAGCGCGTCCAGCGGCGGGAGCTGGAGCGGATCTCGGGTCTGAGCGCCTCGCAGGCCAAGCAGCTGCTGCTGGCCGAGGTCGAGCAGGAGGCTCGCCACCAGGCTGGGGTGAGGTTGCAGGAGATCGAGGCGGAGACCAAGCGGGAGGCGGAGCGCCGCGCCCGCAACATCCTCTCGGTGGCGATGCAGCGGCTGGCGGCCAGACATGCCGGTGACAGCACGACCCGGCTGGTCGAGCTGCCGAGCGACGAGATGAAGGGCCGGATCATCGGCCGTGACGGTCGCAACATCCGGACGCTGGAAAGGCTCAGCGGTGTCGACGTGATCATCGACGAGACCCCGTCCGCCGTGGTCCTGTCGAGCTTCGACGGGGTGCGCCGCGAGATCGCCCGGATCACGCTGGAGCGGCTGATCGCGGACGGAAGGATCAATCCGGCGCTGATCGAGGAGACCTACGAGCACGCCACGGTCGAGATCGAGGAGCGGATCGACGGAAGAGGGCGAGCGCGCGGCGCTCGAGGCCCGCGTGCACGGCGTGGACCCGGAGCTGATCCGGCTTCTCGGCAAGCTCGAGTTCCGAACCAGCTACGGGCAGAACGTGCTCGAGCACCTGGTGGAGTGCTCCCACCTCGCCGGGCTGATCGCCGCGGAGCTCGGAGCGTCGGTGGAGACCGCGCGCCGCGCCGCCCTGCTGCACGACATCGGCAAGGCGGTGACCCACGAGGTCGAGGGCCCGCACGCGGCGGTCGGCGCCAACCTCGCCCGGCGCCACGGTGAGCCCGAGGCAGTGGCTCACGCGATGGAGGCCCATCACAACGAGGTCCAGCCGCGCACGGTGGAGGCGGTGATCGTGCAGACGGCGGACGCGCTTTCTGGGCGCGCGTCCCGGCGCCCGCGGCGACTCGCTGGAGGAGTACGTCGAGCGCCTGCGTGACCTGGAGGGGATCGCATCTCGCTGCGACGGCGTGGATCGCGTCTACGCGATGCGAGCCGGCCGCGAGGTTCGGGTGATCGTGGATCCGGGCAAGATCGACGACGAGCAGGCTGCCCTGATCTCGCACGAGATCGCGGCCGCGATCGAGAAGGAGATGGAGTACCCCGGCCAGATCAGGATCACCGTGATCCGCGAGAGCCGGTCGACCTCGATCGCCAGCTAGGGGCGGCGATAGGCTTCCGACCGCATGGAGGAGACCCTCTTCTACGTCTTCGGGCTCGCGCTGGTGCTCTCGGCGCTCGTCGCTCTCGGCGCTCGGCCTCCGCAGCGAGAGCTTTCCAAGCCGGATCGTGCTCGGCGGGGTGGTCGCCTACTTCGTGGTGCTGGTGGGCGCCACCAGCACCTTCGCCGTCCTCAACGCGCGCGAGGAGCAGCGCGTGCGGGACGCCGAGCATGCGAGGAGGCCGCCGAGACCGAGCCGGCCGGCGAGGAGGTTGAGGCGCGCGCCAGGGGCGGGCAAGCGCCCGCCGAGCGGTGGCGAGCCGCCCGGGCCTGAGCCGCCGCCGGCGCTTGAGACCGTCCAGGTGAGCTCGCCGGCTGATGGCTCGCTCGATCTTCGAGCCCGACAGGCTGACGGCGAAGGCCGGAAGCGTGGCGATCGAGTACGACAACCCGTCGCCGGTCGACCACAGCGTGGCGATCGAGGAGGGCTCGGAGACCCTCGCCGAAAGCGAGATCGGGACCGAGACAACCCTCACCGCCACCGCCGACCTGGAGCCCGGCGAGTTCATCTTCTACTGCACCGTGCCCGGACACCGGGAGGCCGGCATGGAAGGCATCCTGACGGTGAATTAGCCATGGCGACGTATCACGTCACCACCTTCGGCTGCCAGATGAACGAGCACGACTCCGAGCGGATGAAGGGGATGCTCGACTCGCTCGGCTACCAGGAGGTCGCGGAGCGCTCGGCGGCGGACCTGATCCTCTTCAACACCTGCTCGATCCGCGAGTCGGCGGACAACCGCTTCACGGCCCACCTGGGCGAGGCGAAGCGGCTGAAGTCGGAGGATCCCGAGCGGGTGGTGGGGGTCGGCGGCTGCTGGGCGCAGTCGGTCAAGGACGAGGTCTTCCAGCGGTTCCCGTTCGTCGACGTCGCGTTCGGGCCGGGCCAGATCCACCGGCTGGCGGAGTTCCTGACCCAGGACTCGCTGACCGCACAGGGCTACTTCGAGTTCGAGGGCTTCTCGGGCCACCTGCCCGCCAAGCGGGCGCGGGAGTTTCAGGGCTGGGTGCAGATCTCCGTGGGCTGCAACTGCGCCTGCGCCTACTGCATCGTTCCGCAGACGCGCGGGCGCGAGGTCAGCCGCCGCCCTGGGGAGCTGATCGCGGAGATCGAGTCGCTGGCCGCCGACGGGGTTCGTGAGGTGACCCTGCTCGGCCAGAACGTGAACAGCTACGGGCGCGACCTGCCGCAGCCCGAGCGGATCACGTTCGCCGAGCTTCTCGCCCGGGTGGACGCCATCGAGGGCATCCAGCGGATTCGCTACACGAGCCCGCATCCCAAGGACATGCGCGAGGACGTGATTCGCGCCCACGCCGAGCTGCCGGCGCTCTGCGAGCACATCCACCTGCCGCTTCAGTCGGGCTCGAGCCGGATCCTGAAGGCGATGCGGCGAACGTACAACCGGGAGCGCTACCTCGACCGCGTCGCCCAGATCCGTGAGCACGTCCCGGACTGCGCCCTGACCACGGACATCATCGTCGGCTTCCCCGGCGAGACCGACGACGACTTCGCCGAGACCCTGGAGGTCGTTGACCAGGTTGGCTACGACGGCGCCTTCACGTTCATCTTCTCGCCGCGCCGAGGCACCGCAGGCGGCGACGATGGCAGACCAGGTCCCGCATCCAGTGAAGCGGGAGCGAATGGCGCGCCTGGTGGAGCTGGTCCAGCGCCGCGCCCGCGAGCGCGCCCAGCGCTTCGTCGGGCGCAGGATGGAGGTGCTCGTCGAGGGCCCCAGCAGGACCGACCCGGCGCGGCTGCGAGGCCGCACCGGCCACAACAAGACGGTCAACTTCGAGGGCATGGCCGAGGCCGGCGAGCTGGTCGAGGTCGAGATCACCGACGCGACGTCGACCACCCTGTCCGGGCACGAGCTGCTGAGCGCCAGGCGGGAGGGACGGATGCCCGCGTCGTCCTCTCACCCGCGGGGGGGGTCTGCTCCACCAGCTGGAGGACGGGTAGTCAGGCTCGGCGGCGTGAGCCGACGACGCGATAGGGGTCGCAGGTTGTCTCACTCCGCCCTGATCGCTCCAGGGGCTCCTGTTCATGGCGGGTGCGGTGAAGACGAGGCTCCGTCTCCAGCTCGCAGGCAGTTCCAGACGGCCATACGGAGCCGGCGGCCCGCGGTCGAGCAAGCACGGGTCGTCGCCATCGTGGACAAGGCTAATTCGACCTTGCCCGAGGCGACTTCGCGGCGTCATGCGCCTCTTACACCGCCAGGATTCGTCGTGCCTGGGCAAGGCTCTTACAGGCAGGTAGCTGTGTCGAAGCACAGGAACTGGTGGACCAGATTTTGAGACGAAGATTGACCCCCACGCAGTTCAAGGCGCTGACGAGTTATGGGGTCGAATCGGCTGTCGTTCATGGCGACCGGGCGGTTGCGCAATATGGACCGCCGCCAAGTGCCCTCAGAGGGATAGCGGGCATGGCGGAACTGGCGGGGACGAGGATCCGGCTTCGAAAATTGAGAGGGGAATGGAGGATCGACAGCCTTCCGAATCCACCACCGCCCGAAGCGCTCGCATAGGGGCCCGGTTGAAGGTCCTGGCGATCTTCGGCCCGACCGGGGTCGGGAAGACGGCGGTCGCGGTCGCGGTCGCGGACCTGCTGCGCCGGCGAGGCGAGGACCGGTGGTCGCCGTCTCGTGCGATGCGATCCAGGTCTACCGGGGACTCGAGACGCTCGCCGGGACGGCGACTCCCGCAGGAGCGCTCGCGGCTGGAGCACCGGCTGGTCGGCTTCGTCGAGGTGAGTGGCGAGTTCAGCGCCGGCCAGTTCGCGACCCTTGCGCACGCGGAGATCGACCAGCTCCTCGCCGAGGGACGGCGGCCAATCGTGGTGGGGGGGACCGGGCTCTACCTGCGTGCCGCGCTCGCCGACCTCGAGCTCCGACCGCCGGTCCCGCCCGACGTACGCCGCGAGGTCGAGGCCGAGATCGCCGCCCGAGGCCCGGAGGCGCTCCACGGTGAGCTCGATCCGGACGTCGCCGCGACGGTCCACCCCAAAGACCGCAAGCGGGTCGGTCGGGCGCTCGAGCTCCAGCGCGCGGGCATCGACCCGCCGCGAGGGAGCGAGCAGCTGTGGACCGCAAGGCTTCGTCGCCCCACCTTTCTCGTCGGCCTGACGATCGACCGCGAGGAGCTTGGGCGCCGCATCGAGGCCAGGGTGGAGGAGATGGTCGCCGCCGGCGCCGCGGAGGAGGCGCGCCGCGCCGCGGAGGCCGGCGCCTCCCGGACCGCCCGGGCCGCGCTGGGGTTCGAGGAGCTGCTCGCCGGCGACCTGGAGGCGGTGAAGCGCGCCCATCGCGCCTACGCGCGCCGCCAGCTCACGTGGATGCGCAAGATGCCCGGCGTCGAGCTGATCGACCGCACCGGCCGCGACGACGGCAGCGTCGCCGAGCAGATCGTCGCCGCGCTCGACAGCCGAGGCTCGCGCGCGGGGGCTGAGCGGGCGATCGAATAGCTTCTCGGCGATGCGGTTCGAGAAGTGGCAGGCGCTCGGCAACGACTACGTGATCGTGGAAGCCGGCGCCCTGCCGTGGGAGCTGACTCCGGAGCGGGTCCGGCGCCTCTGCGAGCCGCACTTCGGAGTGGGCTCGGACGGTGTCCTGGCGCTCTCGAAGGCCGAGGACCCGCGCCACGTGGCGGAGCTGCGGATCTTCAACCCCGACGGCTCGGAGGCCGAGCTCTCCGGCAACGGGGCACGGCAGGCGGCGCTCTATCTCCGGCGCTCGGGGTGGACGGACACCGACGAGTTCTCGATCCTCACCAAGGCGGGCGAGGTTCGCCCCACGATCAGCTCGCCGGACACCGCGACACTGGCCATGGGCAGGGCGTCGGTGACTTCGCCGGACTTTCCCTCCGGCGGCCCCGACGGCACCGGCGCACTGACCGCAGGCGGGGCGGCAATGGCGCTTCCAGCATGTCTCGATCGGCAACCCGCAGTGCGTGATCGAGGCGGGGGAGGAGGTCGAGGAGCTGGACTTGGGCTCGCTCGGCCCCGAGGTCGAGCGCAGCGAGCTGTTCCCGAACCGCACCAACGTCTCGTTCATCAGGATCGACGGCTCCGGGGTCAGAGCGCGGATCTTCGAACGCGGGGTGGGGGAGACGCTGTCCTCCGGGACCGGCGCGAGCGGTGCAGCGGTGGCGGCCGTCCTCCGGGGCGCGTCCAGCCCGATCACGGTGACGCATGGACGGGGGAGAGCTTCAGGTCGAGGTGGGAGAGGACCTCGAGGTGCGGCTGACCGGGACCGCGGAACCGGTGTTCCGGGGTGAGCTCTCGCCTGAGCTCGTGCGCGCCCTGGACACGGCGTAGGCCGCAGCGCCTCGCAGGCGCTTACCCTTCGCCATTCCGATGGCAACCTCCGAGACTTCCCAGCGCACCCTGGCCTCGCCCTCGCGCCGCCTGGAGGCCGTGCCGGCGTACATGTTCGCCGAGCTCGAGCGCCGAGTCGCCGAGAAGCGCCAGGCGGGCGTTGACGTGATCAGCCTCGGGATCGGCGACCCCGACCGCGCCACCTTCCCGCACATCGTCGAGGCGATGCAGAACGCGGTCGCGGATCCGGCCAACCACCGCTATCCGACCAATCGGGGCCGGGAGGAGTTCCGCGACGCCTGCGCCGAGTTCTACGCCCAGCGCTTCGGGGTCGAGATCGATCCAGGCTCCGAGGTGATACCAGCGATTGGCGCCAAGGAGTGCATCTACAACCTCTGCTTCGCCTTTCTCGACCCCGGCGACGTCGCCCTCGCCGCCGACCCGGGCTATCCCGTCTACACCGGGGGGCCAGCGCTGGCCGGCGCCGAGGCGGCGCTGATGCCGCTACGCCCGGAGCTCGGCTTCGTGCCCGATCTTGACGCCATCCCGGGCGAATCATTGAGACGCGCCAGGCTCCTGTTCCTCAACTACCCCAACAATCCGACCGGCGCGGCGGTCCCCGATGGCTTCTTCGAGCGCGTCGTGGAGCTCGCGCGCGAACACGAGATCCTGGTCGTCCACGACAACGCCTACTCGGAGACCACGTATGACGGCTACGTGGCGCCGAGCTTCCTGGCGACGCCCGGCGCCAAGCAGGTGGGCGTGGAGGTCTTCTCGCTGTCCAAGGGGTTCAACATGACGGGCTGGCGCTGCGCGGCCCTGCTCGGAAACGCCGAAGCGGTCGCCTCTTACTGGCGCCTGAAGACAAACGTCGACTCGGGGCTGTTCGAGGCCGTGCAGCTGGCGGGCGCGGCGGCCCTCACGGGGCCGCGTGGGCCAATCGAGGAGATGAATGCCGATCTACGCGCGCCGCCGCGACCTGGTCGTGGAGGCGTTGCGCGAGATCGGCGTCCGGATCGACCCGCCCAAAGGGACGATCTACGTGTGGGCGCCGGTTCCCGATGGCCATACCTCGGCGTCCTTCGCGGAACGGGTGCTGGAGGAGGCCGCGGTGGTCGTCTCGCCGGGGTCCATGTACGGGCCGAGCGGCGAGGGTTTCTTCCGTATCTCGCTGACCACGCCCGACGATCGGATCGCGGAGGCGATGACGCGAATGCGCGAGCACCTCGCCTAGGACGTTAATCCCTTCTCAACCTTTCGTTTAGGCGTGTCCATTACGGTCGTGATTCGCTAAGCCAGTTTCGGGTACTGGCCGATGCACTCAATCGATGGTTCAGCTGGGGACATTGCTCGCGCTCGCCTGCGCCCTGGCCACCAATGTCGCGATGCTCTGCAAGTACCGCGGCGCGGTGGCGGCGCCAGCCGTGCGGCTCAGCCAGCCGCTGCGAAGCGCCGCGGCCCTGTTTCGCTCGCGATGGTGGGCGATCGGCTTCGGGATCGCAGTTGGCGCGTGGGCCCTGCACGTCGCAGCGCTCGCGGTGGCTCCCATCTCGCTGGTGGAGACGACCATCTCCGGCGGGCTGGTGCTGCTGGCCTGGTTTGCCCAGCGCTGGTTCGGCGTTCGCGTCGGGCCACGCGAGTGGCTGGGCCTCGGCCTTTGCGCGGTCGGCCTGGGGCTGCTGGCCGTCACCTCGGTGGACTCCGGCGCCGGCAGCGCGAGCTATTCGACCGCCGCGATGATCTCCTTCGAGGTGGGCGCCGTGGGAATCGGGGCGTTGCTGCTGCTCTCCGGAAGCATGGGCTCCGTGAGGCGCTCCAGCGGGCCACTGCTCGGGGTGGCCGCCGGCCTGCTGCTCGGGGTGGCCAACGTCTCGGTGAAGGCGCTCACCGGGACCGTCCCGGGTGACCTGCTCGCCATCATCAGCCCCTGGACGCTGATGGCGATCGTGGCGGGCGTGGGGGCATTCTTCGGTTTGGCCCGGGGGATGCAGACGGGCGATGCGATCCCGGTGATCGCGCTCACCTCCGTGGCGGCGAACTGCGCCTCGATCGCCGGCGGCATCCTCGTATTCGGCGACCCGGTCGGGGACGACCCGCTGGCCGTGGTGGCGCGCTGCGTTGCGTTCGCCGCGGTGATTGCGGCCGTGGCGCTGATGCCCGCACCGCGCCGGACCGCCAACGCCCCGGCGTAGCGCCCCTCCTAGGCGGCGGCGGGAAGTTTGCCCTCGGCCGCGAGGGTGTCGTGCAGCCCCTGCTCGAGGCCGCGCGGCGAGTAGCCGAGCTCGGCTATCGCCTTGTCGTGCTTGGCCCAGAAGGTCACGTTGTCCGCCGAGCTGATCAGCTCGCGGAGGTTCGGGCCCTGGCCCATCAACTTGCCGACGACCGGCCCGAACGGAGTCATCGCCTTCATCAGCGAGGTCGGCAGGGAGCGTTGGGGCGCCTTCTTGCCGGCCACCCGGGCGAGCGTCTGGATCAGCTCGCGCATCGTGGTGATCTGGCCGCCCAGCACGTAGGCCTCACCCGGCTTGCCCTTGTCGAGGGCAAGCAGGATGCCGGCCGCGACGTCGTCGACGTGCACCATGTTGAAGCCCAGGTCCGGGAAGGCGAGCAGCGGCATCCGCCCGGCAAGAAACAGTTTCATCTGCTTGCCGATGGGCGAGTGGTCCGGGGTCCGTAAACGCCCCCCGGCTGGACGATCACGCAGGGAAGCTCCTCCTCCGCGATCAAGCGCTTGGCCAGCCGGTGCGACTCGAGCTTCGTCTCCTCGTAGTAGGACGTGAAGTTCCCCCCTGGATGCTCGTAGCCTTCGTCCACGACCTGGCCCTTGGTGTTGCCGAAGGCACCCACGGTGGAGATGTAGACGACCTTTGGAAGCTTCGCCTCGAGCGCCGCGCGCAGCACGTTCTCGGTGCCGATCACGTTCGCCTCGTACATAGCCCGGTGCTCCGATTCGGGGATCCCGACCTCGTAGACCGCGGCCCCGTGGATCGCCGCCTCGCAACCCTGCATCCCGGAGGCGATCGCCTCCTTGTCCGAGAGGGCTCCGGGCACGAGCTCGCAGCCGAGATCGGCGAGCGCCTTGCCCTTCTCGGGGCTGCGCGCGAGCACCAGCACCTGGTCGCCCCGCTCGCGCAGCCTGCGAACCACATGGCCGCCGATGAAGCCGGTCCCTCCGGTGACGAAGACCCTCATCCGCGCGGAAGCCTATCCGGCTCTGGGCGTGGGCCGAGCGGCCTACACTTGAATGAGTGCAGAGAACCCGCCAAGGTCGCACCGCACAGTCCAACTACGGGGCCGGTGGAGCCGGATTGGAAAATCCGCGGGCACGCCAGCGTGCGCTGGCGATCGGGGTCCTGGCGACCTCGCCTCGCGACGACGACGATCCACTGGCCGAGCTGAAGGAGCTCCTGCGGACCGCGGGGGTGGCGACCGCCGGAGAGCAGGTGCAGGTGCGTGCACGGCCGGACCCGGACCGTTACCTCGGACGCGGCAAGCTGGCCGAGGTGAAGGCGGAGATCGCTCGCAGCGACGCCAACCTGATCGCCTGCGACGACGAGCTTGTTCCTCGCCAGGAGCGGAACCTCGAGGCGGCGCTCGGCGTGCCGGTGATCGACCGCACCGCCGTCATCCTCGACATCTTCGCGGACCACGCGCACAGCGCGGAGGGGAAGCTCCAGGTCGAGCTGGCGCAGCTCGAGTACAACCTGGCGCGCATGAGGGGCCTGTGGACCCACCTCGAGCGGCTCGGCGGCGGGATCGGGACCCGCGGCCCGGGGGAGACCCAGATCGAGACAGATCGCCGTCTGGCTCGCGACCGGATCGCGACCCTGCGTCGCCGCCTCGAGCGGCTGAAGCGAAACCGCGACGTGATGCGGGCGCGGCGCCGCGACTCCGCGCTGCCCACCGTCGCTCTGGCCGGCTACACGAACGCCGGCAAGTCGACGCTTCTGAACGCGCTCACCGGGGCCGGGGTGGGGGTGGGCGAGAGGCTGTTCCACACACTCGACCCGACCACCCGCGCCTACCGCCACCAGGGCCGGCGATACCTGGTGACCGACACGGTCGGCTTCATCCGCAAGCTCCCGCACGAGCTGGTCGAGGCCTTCAAGGCCACGCTCGAGGAAACCGTGCTCGCCGATCTCATCGTCCACGTGGTCGACGCGTCGGAGCCGGAGGAGTGGCGCCGCGAGTCGATCGCCGCCGTCGATTCGGCGCTCCAGGAGATCGGGGCGGACGAGGCACCACGGCTTGTCGCCTTCAACAAGGTGGACCTCCTGGACCCCGCCGACGTGCGCGAGCTGATGATTCGCGAGCCCGGCGCGGTGGCGATCTCCGCCATGACCGGGCAGGGGCTCGAGGAGCTGCGGGACCGGATCGAGGACGCTTTCTCGGAGACGCTGCGGCCCGTCGAGCTGCTGCTCCCCTACTCGGAGGGCCGGGCCCTCGCCGAGCTGCACGAGCTGGCCGGCGACCTCGAGCGCGAGGATCTGCGCCGAGGGGGTGCTCGTCAGGGCCCGCATCCCCCCGGCACTGGCCCACAGGTTCGCCGACTTTGCGCGGAACGGCCTGGGTCCCGGCTCGGACCCGAGCGGCGTCGTCTAGAGCCGCATCTACGCTCCAATGTGCAATGGAGCTCCGCGTCACTCTGCTTCGGGAAGGCGCCCGGCTTCCCAGCCGCGCCCACGAGGGCGATGCCGGCCTCGACCTGCACGCCGTGGAGGCGGCGACGATCGGCCCAGGGGAGAGGGCCAGCATCGGCACCGGGATCGTGGTCGAGATCCCTCCGGGCCACGCGGGCCTGGTGCTGCCGCGCTCCGGCCTTGCCGCGAAGCACGGGATCGCGCTCGTGAACGCGCCGGGGCTGATCGACTCGGGATACCGGGGCGAGGTCCGGGTGCTGCTCTTGAACACCGATCGCGCCCGTCCCTTCGAGGTCCAACCGGGCGACCGCATCGCTCAGCTCCTGGTGACGCCGTTCGCCGGCGCCGAGCCCGTCGAGGCGGTGGCTTCAGGTCGAGCTGGCCGCCGGCACGGCCGTGCGGCGCCCGGTGCGAGCCCCGTCAGGGGCGAGAACGGCTTCGGGTCCAGCGGCCGTTGAGCAGCGACTGACCGGCTCAACCCCGGAGCGCCGCCCGTCGGGCAGCTTCATGCGCGGCCGCTTCGAGCGCGTCGTCGAGCGGCTCGAGCTCGGGCTCTGAGCCGTGGCGGCGAGCGAGCGCGAGCTGGATCAGGCGATCGGCGAGCCAGGCGTTCTTGGGCAGCAGGGGGCCGTGCAGGTAGGTGCCGATCATGTTCTGGCGCCGTACTCCCTCCAAGCCGTCCTTGCCGTTGTTGCCGTGGCCGCGAACCACCCGCCCCAGCGGCTCGGCGCCTTCGCCCAGGTAAGTCCGCCCGCCGTGGTTCTCGAATCCGGCCAGCTCCTTCGGCCCGTGGCCGAGGTCGACCTGGATCTCGATGTTGCCGACCAGCCGCGGTCCGGGCTGGCGGACCGTCTCGAGGTCGGCGAGGCCGAGGCCCGGGATCGTCTCGTCGCCGAGCTCGTAGCTGTGACCAAGAAGCTGGTAGCCGCCGCACACGGCCAGCACCACCGCGCCGTCCTCCACGGCCTCGGCGAGCCCCGCGCGCTTGCTCGCCACCATGTCCTCGGCCACGATCCGCTGGTCACGGTCCTGGCCCCCGCCGACGTAGATCAGGTCATGGGCCCGCGGCGTCGAGCGGCTCGCCCGCCCCCGCGGCGGCATACGAGAACTCGATTCCGCGCCACTCACAGCGCCGCCGCAGGAAGAGGATGTTGCCGCGGTCGGCGTAGATGTTCATCTGCTCGGGGTACAGCGCGACGGCGCGGAGCTCCATCAGGGACGCTCCAAGACCACGACGGTGGAGCCGAGGTAGCCATCTGCGGGCGGCACCTCGAGCCGGCCAGCCGGGCGCAGGCCCAGCGTCGCGGCCTCCGCCTCCAGGGCGCCGGCGTCCAGGGCGTCGAGATGGTCCGTGTGCTCCTCTTCGCTCAGGGCACCGTCGGGCGACACCGCCTGCCGGTGCCGGCGGATCTCGAGGCCCCCGGCGGCGGTGAGGCGAGCGACCGGGAGGCTGGAGTAGACCCAGCCGTCGAGCTCCCGGACGTCCGGCATCGCAGCTCCCGAGCCGTTCTGCGAGGTAGAGACAGGCTGGACGATCGCCGCCGCGAGGCGGCCCCCAGGCACGAGGTGGCTCGCCGCCCGCTCCAAGGCGGCGTGGCGCGCGGATGCCGAGCCGAGCATCTGGAGGAGCTGCATCGGGGCCAGGATCAGCTCGAAGGAGCGCCGGAGATCCAGAGCGCGGACGTCGGCGCACGTGGCCCGCACGGAAGCCCCTGCGCACTCGCCCGCGCTTGAAGCGCCTCGAGCAGGGAGGCGTCGGCATCGACAGCCCAGACCTCGCGGTCGCGACCGGCCAGGCGCAGCGCGACGCGGCCCGTCCCGCAGCCCAGTTCCAGGACCGGACCAGCGGCGTCGGCGGCGAGCCCTTCCCAGACGGGGAGGTCCGCCGCGTAGCCTCCGCACTCGACCTCGTGCCAGATGGCCGCCTTGGCCGCCCGCCTCACGCCCAGTACCTTTTCGCGAGCCCCCTCTTGGCGAGCAGGGTGCGGAGCTCGAGCAGCGCTGTGTACGTGGGCAGGGCAAAGAGAGGGCCGTGGGCGTCGGCGACCGCGCGATCGAGGGACCGGTCGATCGCTTCGGTGACCGTGATCGCCTCCGGCGGCAGCCCCGCGTACTTGAGGCGCACTGCCATCTCGGCGGCGCGGGTGCCTGCGCAGGCCACGTGGCGAACCCGGCCGGCCAGGAGCTCGAAGTCGGCGTCCCAGACCCAGGAGACGTCGCGGCCGTCTGCGATCCCGTCGTTGAGCGCGATCCAGAGGTCGAGGCCATGACCGTTGCCGCCCGCATCCGCCTCGAGCAGCAGCGTGCGCAGCACCTCGTTGGCGCCCGCGGGGTTCTTGATCAGGAGTATCGAGACGGTCTTGTCGGCCACCGCGATCGTCTCGACCCGCCCGAACACCGCCTCCATCTCGCCCAGCGCGCTGCTTGCTTGTTCGAGGGGAATGCCGAGGCGCAGGGCGGCGGTCAGCGCGGCCAGAGCGTTGTAGACGTTGTAGAGGCCGGGGAGGGGGAGACGCAGCTCGATCTCTCCTTCGGGTGTCCGTACGGTCGCGCGTGAGCCCCGCATGCCCTCCAGGTCGATCCGAGTCGCGGCGACGTCCGCCGGCGGCCGGTCCGCGTGGCAACGCGGACACGAGTAGTGGCCGAGATGCCCGACGAACGCTCGCTCGTAGGCGTATGGCGCGCCGCAGCGGCGGCAGTGCTTGGCGTCGAAGGCGTGCTGGAACTCCGGCAGGGCCTGACTCGGATCGTCGATCCCGAAGTAGGTCACGCCTGGGCGGCGGGCCAGGTCGCGGTCGCGGCCGAGGTCGGCGATCAGCGGGTCGTCCGCGTTCAGCACGAACCCGGTCTGGCCGGCCAAAGCCGCCACGAGCTCCGCCCACTCGTCGGCCAGATGCTCGAGCTCGCCGTAGCGGTCGAGCTGGTCACGGAACAGGTTGCCGAGCACGATCAGGCCCGGTTTCAGCTCCGCTGCGATCCGGGGGAGCCAGGCCTCGTCGACCTCGAACAGGCCCTCCTCGCCCGGCTGCTCCAACAGCGCGGTGGCCACGCCCCAGCTCATGTTCGAGCCCGCACGGTTGTGAACCGGCACGCGGCCCGCGGCCCGCAGCGCCGCGGCCAGCATTCCGGCTGTGGTCGTCTTGCCGTTGGTGGCGCTGACGATCACGGAGCCTCCATGCAGCCGGGAGCCGAGCCGCGAGATCGCATCGGGCGCCAGGCGCAACAGCAGGCGGCCGGGCAACGTCGTCCCCCGCCGCGTCCGCTGCGGCGGCTCAGTGTCCCCGTTGCCCGCGCAAGCGCGAGCTTGGGGCCGAACATCCTGCTCACCGCGGCGGTGCGATCAGGGTCAGCGCCCGCGGAAGGATGCGGATCGTCGCCGGCAGATCTGCCAGGTGATCGCCATCCGCGTAAACCGCGAAGGGCCGGTCGGCGCTGATCGTTACCTCAGCGGCGCGCAGGACCGTGACCTCGTCGTTGTCGACATGGCGGCCCTTGAACACCTTCGGCAGGTTAGCCAGGAAGCGGAGCTTCGCTACGTGGCCGACCCAGACCACGTCGAGCCTGCCATCGTCGAGCTCCGCGTTCGGGGCCATGAACATCCCCCCGCCGAAGGCCTTGCTGTTCGCGGCCGCGATGGAGTAGCCCGTGAACGAATGAGCATCGCCGTCGAGCACGGCCTCGAAGCGGGCCGGCTTCCAGGCGGCAAGCGCACGAAGGGCCGCGTACAGATAGACGAGGTTCCCCTTCACGAACCGGGCCTCGTTGGCGATCCGGTTGGCCTCGGAGTCGAATCCGCAGCTGGCGATGCCCAGAAAACGGCGGTCGTTGACCTCACCGACGTCGATCGTCCGGGTCGGGCCGGCCGCGAGCAGGTCGACGGCCCCGGGAATCTCAGTGGGGATCCCCAGCACGCGCGCCAGGTCATTTCCGCGGCCGCCCGGGATCACGCCCATCGGCACGTCCCCGCCGGCGAGGGCGCCGCCGATCTGCCCGATCAGGCCGTCGCCGCTCATCACCACCGGGATCTCGCCGGCCGCGGCGGCTTGGAGCGCCTCCTCGCGGCCGTGATCGAGGCTGGTGGTGAGCACCAACCTGTAGTCCAAGCCCCGGGCGCGGAGGGCGCCCTCCAGCTCGGGCAGCACCTTGCGTGCCCGCCCGCCGCCGGCGGAGGGATTGACGATGATCAGATGACGCGCGGCGTTGGCCATGCCCGCGAAGTCCCTAGTGGGGCTTGCGACCGATCCAGTAGGTGCCGGAGACGGCGTCCCCGGTGGCCTCCGGCTCGATCCCGCGTTTGGCGAAGCCCCAGTCGAGCACGGCGTTGGGTGTGTAGAAGGGGGTCGCCTCTCCCCAGCTCGAGGCGACCACGACGTGGCCTCCGGGGCGCAGGACGCGGGCCACCTCGCCGATGAACGGCGGCATGTTGAGATGCGTGACCAGGTCGAAGGACTCGTCGTCGTACGGCAGGTCGGCGGCGTCCGCGACCCGGAAGGCCACACGCCCTTCGGGATCCAGGCCGACCTTGCCGGCGGCTGCGCGGAGCATCTCCTCGGAGAAGTCGATTCCGCGAACGCGCGCCTGGGGGAACTCGCGTGCAAGCAGCAAAGCCCCCGCGCCGGTGCCAGTCCCCACATCGAGCACGCGCTCAGGCGCGGGCTTCACGTGGAGAAGCGCGGCGGCCAGCGGAGCGAGATGCTCCACCGAGCCTGCGCCGGTGCGCCCGTCCCATCCGGGCGCGGAGCGATCGAAGAAGCGCCGCATCGGGCCGCGAATCGCCGGCCAGGCCCAGGGCACGCGCACGATCAACCGGTTCAGCATCCGGCCTGCGACGCGGATTCGCCTCGGTGTCGGTCGTCGCTCGGAGGTCGCCATCAGGCGCCGGCATCCGGGTGGCAAGTCGCATCCACTGAAGGCATCTTGCCGTCCCGCGTGATCTGCCGCCCCCGCCCGGTACGCTGCGCGGCCGATGCCACGGAAGATGCTCGCGCGAGTGCTGGCTCCAGCCGTCCTCTCGGCACTCGCTGGGTTGACGCTCGCCGCCTGCGGAGGCGATGACGGGGGAGAGTCGACTACCGCGAGCCTCCCCGAGGGCTGCCGGCAGGTGCCGCAACCGCGTCCCAAGCGGGTCGATTTGAAGCCACCGCAGCGCCAGGTGCGCCAGAGCCAGAGCCCGGTGGCCACCGTCGACACGAGCTGCGGCAGCTTCGAGATCGCGCTCGATGCCAGGGGCTCGCCGAAGACGGTGAGCTCGTTCGTCCATCTGGCGCGCGAGGGCCTCTACGACGACACCGTCTTTCACCGGATCGTGCCCGGCTTCGTGATCCAGGGGGGCGACCCGCTGGGCACGGGCAGGGGCGGGCCCGGTTACTCCGTGGACGAGCCGCCCCCGAATGACGCGCAGTACACGAGGGGGACGGTCGCCATGGCGAAGACGGGGCTCGAGCCGCCGGGCCGCTCCGGAAGCCAGTTCTACGTGGTCACCGCGGCCGACGCCGGCCTGCCTCCGGATTACGCGCTGCTCGGGGATGTGAGCTCGGGAGAGGACGTCGTCGATCGGATCTCCGAGCTCGGTGATCCGCTCAGCGGGGACGCCGGCACGCCGCTCGCCACCGTCGTCATCCGGACGATCACCGTCAGCGGGGACTAGCGGCTTGGCTCGCATCGAGGTCGGCGACAGCGCGCCGGACTTCGAGCTTGTCGCAACCGGCGGCCACAGCGTCCGGCTGGCCGATTTTCGGGGCCGCTGGCTCGTGCTCGCCTTCTATCCCGGCGACTTCACGCCCGTGTGCACACGGCAGTTCTGCTCGTACCGAGACGCGGCCGACCGGCTGGACGAGCTCGACGCCGAGGTGATCGGCGTGTCCCCTCAAACGCTCGACTCACACGAGCGCTTCCGCGCCAAGCACGGCCTCACGGTGCCGCTGCTTGCCGATCCCGAGCGGGACATGATCCGCGCCTACGGCGTCCTCGGCCCGGGCGGCATGGTGCGCCGCTCGGTCTTCATCGTCGATCCCGAGGGGGTCGTGCGCTACCGGCAGGTCGCGCTGCTGGGGCTCCGCTACCAGGACGTGGACGACCTGAAGCGATCGCTTCGGCGCGCGCAGGCCGAAGCGTCCGCCTGAGCGAGCCGGCGATCGTGACGCAGGCCATCGAGCCGGCGGAGCTCGCGGTCGAGCGAGATGGGCACCGGCTCTTCGGTGAGGCCATCGGCGACGGCCCGCCGATCGTGCTGCTCCACGGCGTCACCGCCAGCCGGCGCTACGTGGTCCACGGCTCGAAGGTCCTGGCTCGGCGCGGGTACCGCCAGCTCTCCTACGACGCGCGTGGTCACGGCCAGTCCGATCCCGCCCCAGCGCACAGCGGCTACTCGTTCGCTGAACTGACAGCCGACTTGGAGGCGGTGCTGGACGCCCAGGCGGCTGCGCGGCCCGGTGGTGCTCGCGGGCCACTCGATGGGGGCCCACACAGCCGTCTCCTATGCGCTCGCGCGCGGCGACCGGCTTGCCGCCGTGGTGGTGATCGGGCCCACCTACACGGGGTTCGTGGACGAGGAGGCGCTCGCCGGCTGGGACCGGCTCGCCGACGGGCTTGAGCGGGGTGGGGTGGAGGGGTTCATGGACGCCTACGATCGAGGGCTGGACCCGGCGTGGCGGGAGACGATCCTGCGCTTCACCCGCCAACGGATGCTCGAGCATCGCCATCCGCAGGCGGTTGCACGCGCCCTGCGCGAGGTGCCCCGGTCGGCGCCCTTCGAGGCGATCTCGGAGCTCGAGTTCTGCGAGGTGCCGGCGCTCGTGGTCGCGAGCCACGACGCCGCAGATCCGGGGCACCCGTACAGCGTGGCCGCCGCCTACGCGGAGCGCCTGCCCCAGGCACGCCTGATCAGCGAAGCAGAGGGCGAGTCGCCGCTGGCCTGGCAGGGCGGCAGGCTGTCGCGGGAGATCGCCTCGTTCTGCGCCGAGCCGAGCGTCGCCGAACGGCTCGGGTAGCCAAGAGCGGCGATGGCCGAATTTGTGTCGCCATAGGGGGCGTAATTCGACCATCGCGGACGACTGCGATCGCTGCGGGCCTGCTCCCCGACTTGCCATCGCCG
The DNA here is from genome assembly GCA_963824865.1 of uncultured Actinomycetes bacterium. Classification (GTDB taxonomy): domain Bacteria; phylum Actinomycetota; class Thermoleophilia; order Solirubrobacterales; family 70-9; genus AC-56. Next base: position 192,109 of record CAWGQQ010000005.1, read on the forward strand.
GGCCCGGCGGGTGGTTCCAGGCCCGCCGGGCCCTGAGCGCCGAGCGGCGCGGGCGATCGCGCAGCCGGTAGACCAGGCGCAGCCCGGACCAGGTGTCGTCGATCGCGCAGACCTTGTTGTCGACCATCCCGTTGGCGATTGCGATCTCGCGAACCACGTCCTCGGTCAGGCCCGTGGCGACGCCGGAGGAGCCCTTCGGCCAGGCGATCCAGAGCCCACCGTTCGGCTCCAGAGCCGCCGCAAGTGACGGGAAGCGCCGCTCAAGCTGGGATCGCCGGTCGAAGAAGGCGACGATCACGTCCAGCCGCCCACGAAACCGGGTGCGAACCGACACGCCATCGGGCAGTGGGCCAAGCGTCTGCCGGAACTCGCTCGGAGCGCGGGCAAACGTCGACCCGGTGACCTTCGGCGATCCCCAATTTGCGGGGCAGCGGGGTTCCGGAATAGCCCGCCATTATGTCAACCCCAGGAGCGGATCATCGGTCCGCAGCCTACGTAACGACCCCGGCCCGCCCCCGTATGCTTCGCGACCATGATCGACGATGGCCACGGGGTCCACTACACGGCGGTGCAGCGGGGGACGCCGGTGTACGGCTCAGATGGGGTGGAGATCGGCAAGGTCGACGAGGTCGTCGACAACTACCGCGAGCACATCCTCGACGGGATCGTGATCGAGATGTCGGATCGCGAGCTCCGGTTCGCGGACGGCCCGGAGGTGGCCAGGACGGCCGAGCGCGGGGTCACCCTGGCGATCACCTCAGCCGAGGCAGCCTCCCTGCCGCCGCCGAAGCGCGCGGCGGCCACCTTCCGGCCGAATCCGCGTGCCGGGCGGCTGGGGCGCCTCTTCGGGGGCGGCTGGAAGCGCCAGTAGCGCCCCTGCGCCGCCGGAATGCCGCTCTCTGGCGGAGAAGCCTACGGGCGGGTCGCCGATCAGGATCCACTGCCCCGACTCGCCGCGCCGAAGCTTGCCCTGTCGGGTGAGGTTTCGCAGCGCAAGCGTCACCGTCGGGCGGCGGGCACCGACCAGGTCGGCGAGCGTCTGGTGCGAGAGCCGGATTGGCAGGACGGCGCCTTCCGGGGCCTTCCGTCCCCACAGCTCGGTGAGCTGCCAGAGGCTGAGGAGCAAGCGTTCCTCGACCCCGACTGTGTTGGCGATCGCGGCGCTGACCGCGAGTCGGCGCGATCGTCTCAGGGCGCGCTCGGTGAGCGCCTCGAGAAGCCGGGGCACCTCTCTGGCTCGGGCCGCGAGCGCCTCGTCCAGCACCGCGATTGCCGCCGGCTCGATCACCGTCCAGGACAGCTGCTCGAACGACGCGGCCTGATCCTGCCAGGGACGGAACAGGTCGCCCCGACCGAGCAGCTCCAGACTGCGACCCCGCCCGGAGACCAGAACTCGGCGACCGACAAGGCCGTCGAGCACCAGGAACCCCATGTGGTCCGCGGAAGGCTCGTGCGCGTCCGGCTCCCAGGGGCCGCGCTTGAGCTTCAGGACGCCAGCAGAGAGAGGCGATCCGCGGCCATTGCCGGGGCGCATCGCGTGCGGCACGGCGCGTGCCAGCTCCACATCTCGCTCAAGCAGGTCAATTCGGTCCGCGTCCCTCGCCGCGCGGATTGTTGATGACCGTCGCCATAGGAATCCACTACCCGGGGTGTGCGCCAGAAAACCGTGCGTCGTCCGTTTCAAAGGGCTGGAAGGCAGGCCAAGCCCGCACCGAAGGGGACCGTGGTCGCCTGTCAGATCACTGACAGTCGATAGCGTGAGCGCCGTCGGTTAGCATTGGGGCACTGGGCTGCCCAGGGCCATTGCCACGGATGGGGCTCTCGTAGCCTCCAGCGACTTGCGTTCGAAGAAAGGTTGAAACGGGAATGTCTGGGCTCCGCGGTACCCAGGGGGGGCCGGCGCCGGCCGAGACGGTTTCCACGGGCACAGCCGCCAACCCCGACCGCGCGAGGCAGCCGTGGCTGCATGGCTCCTTGAGCGTCCCGATTAGCGGTACCGAGGCCGAACTGCTCCGCCGCTATGCCGAGACGGGGGATCCCGCCATGAAGGAGGAGCTGGTTCGCCGCTTCCTGCCCCTGGCGCGATCGCTGGCGCTGCGCTACCGGGGGGTCACCGAGCAGGTGGAGGATCTCATCCAGGTGGCCAGCCTCGGGCTCGTAAAGGCCATCGACGGGTTCGATCTGGAGCGCGGCAGGTCGTTCATGGCCTACGCGGCGCCGACGATCCTGGGCGAGCTTCGGCGCCACTTCCGCGACCGGGTCTGGGAGGTGCGCCTGCCGAGAGGCCTCCAGGAGCGGACACTGGCGGTGAGCGATGCGGCCGGCAAGCTCAGCGAAGAGCTCGGAGCAACGCCCACCGTGTCCCAGATCGCCGAGCGCCTGGACTGGGAGGAGGACGATGTCTCCGAGGCCCTCCAGGCGGGCGAGGCGCGTCGGACGCTGTCGCTCGACGTTCCTATGAGCCGGGATGACCAGGGATCCCTGCCAATGGTCGAGACTCTGGGCCGGGCCGACATCGGCTACGACGCGGTCGAGGCCCAGCTCGCCGCCGAGGGAGCCCCGCTCGACGAGCGCGAGCACCGTGTTCTCAGGCTTCGCTTCGAGGAGGATCTGAACCAGTACGAGATCGGGCGCCGCCTCGGGGTCTCCCAGATGCAGGTCTCGCGGATCATGCGCCGCGCGCTCCGCAAGCTCCTGGTGGCGGTGCAGGGCAGCGAGAAGGCCGCTGAGCGGCCAGGTCTCCATAACGACGATTAGCGTGCGCAGGATCCGCGCCTAGGCCCGCTCGCCTCAGTTCTGCGACGGATCGGCTGGCATCCGCGCGATCAGCGCGTACTGCCCCCCTTTTCGAGCCAAGACGTCGCTCCACAGGGTTCCGGGGTCTTCCGGGAACAGCTCGGCGGGAAGCGGTGCCTCCACTATCCACGAGTCGACCTCCAACTCGGCCTCGAGCTGGCCCGGCCCCCAGCCTGAATAACCCGCGTAAACCCGTCCCCGGCGGACGGCGCCCGCAAGCTCTTCCAGATCGACGTCCGCCGATGCCAGGCCGACGTCGGCGACCACGATCCATGCCGCCGCCTCCGGGTCGGAGAAGTCCGCCAGCAACACCAGCGCCTCCGGCTGCACCGGGCCGCCGACGTACACGGGCTCGCCACCGGCGATCTCCGCCAGCTCCGGCACCACCGACTCCACCGCGGTCTCCGAGGGCCGGTTGAGGACGATCCCCATCGCCCCCTCGTCGTTGTGCTCGGTGATGAAGACCACCGTGCGGGCGAAGTTCGGGTCGGCCAGCGTGGGCGAGGCGATCAGCAGCTTGCCGCGGAGCGAGTCTTCCATGCCGCCATCCTCCATGTACCCGTTCATTCTGCCGCCAGATGCGGCCCGGTGCCCGCCAAGTGCGGCTAGCTAAGCTCGAAACGTGACCTTCGCCGTCAACGAGAGCGATTTCGAGGCGCGCGTGATCGAGCGCTCACGCCAGGTCCCGGTGGTCGTGGACTTCTGGGCCGAGTGGTGCGGGCCGTGCCGGGCGCTCGGGCCCGCGCTTGAGGCGGCGGTCGCGAAGCGCGACGGCGAGCTGGAGCTGGCCAAGGTGGACGTGGACCAGAACACCTCGCTCGCCGCGAGCTTCGGGATCCGCGGCATCCCGGCGGTGAAGGCGTTTCGGGACGGCCAGGTGGTGGACGAGTTCACCGGCGCGATTCCCCCGGCGCAGATCGAGCAGTTCGTGGCGCGGATCGTTCCCTCGCCCGCCGACAAGCTCGCCGCCGCGGACGACGAGGAGTCACTCCGGAAGGCCCTTGAGCTGGAGCCGCGCAGCGCGATTGCCGCGCGCAAGCTGGGGCGCCTGCTGCTTCAACGAGATGAGGCCTCCGAGGCCCTCGAGCTGCTCGACGGCGTTCAAGGCGACTTCGAGGCAGAAGGTCTCGCGGCGCGAGCCCGCCTGGCGTCGGAGATCGGCTCCGACGGGGCGTCGGAGCCGTCGGCCCTCTCACGCGCCTTCTCCGCCTGGGATGCGGGGGACCCCGAGCAGGCGCTCGAGAGCCTCCAGGAGGCGATCGTGGACACCGGCGACCCCGAGCGCCTCGACCTGGTGCGCCGGGTGATGGTGGCGATCTTCACCGAGCTTGGCGCGGACCATCCGCTGGCTCAGGAGCATCGGCGCCGGCTGGCAGCAGCGCTCAACTGAGGCTCGTGGTTGGGGCCTTCGGGGCGATGGAAAGCGATCCGGCATCCGGCATCGGCATCCTGGCGGCGTTCGGAGCCGGCCTGGTCTCATTCCTCTCGCCCTGCGTTTTGCCGCTCGTCCCGGGTTACCTCTCGGCTGTCAGCGGAGTCTCGGTGGGCGAGCTGGACAGCGCCGATCGGCGGCGGATCCTGATCCCGAGCCTCGTCTTTGTCGCCAGTTTCTCCACCATCTTCATCCTCCTCGGCCTGAGCGCGACCGGAATCGGCCAGGCGCTCCAGGACCACCGCGACACGCTGGAGAAGGTCGCCGGGGTGCTGATCGTGGCGATGGGGGTTCTGTTCGTCGCCAGCCTGTTCGTCGCTCGCCTGAACCGCGAGTGGCACGTCGACGCGCTCATGTCGCGAGCCGGCAAGGGCGGCCCGCTGATCGCCGGGATGGCGTTCGCGATCGCCTGGACGCCGTGCATCGGGCCAACCCTAGGCGCGATCCTCAGCGCGGCCGCGCTGTCGAGCTCTGTGGCTCATGGCGCCTTCCTGCTTGCCGTCTACTCCGCCGGGCTCGGCATTCCGTTCCTGGCCACCGCGCTCGCCTTCTCCCACCTGACCACAAGCTTCGCGGCCGTCAAGCGCCACTACACCGCGATCATGGCCGTCGCCGGCGGCATCCTGATCGCGATGGGGGTCCTGATCCTGACCGGCGACTTCTTTCAGCTGAACGTCGAGGCGCAGCGGCTGACCAGCGAGCTCGGCCTCGATCCCTAGCGGGGGCGCACTGGCCTTGCTTCAGCTTGGCTGAGGGTCCGTGGGCACGACCTCTACCGGCCTTCCGACCGCCTCGACCTCCTCCAGCTCCCCGCCCTCGGAGTCGCCGGAGCAGACGATCCGGAAGCGGCCCGTCCCCAGGGCGGGATCGCCCACGATCGGCAGGCCACGGATCTCATCCCAGCCAAGGCGCTCGATCTCGAACGGGTTCATCCGCACCTCGGAGGCGGGGAACGAGCAATTGGCGTTGTGCTGATCGATCGCCCGCGAGATCGCCGTCAGGTTCTTGGCGTCGGCGCCGCTCACCGCCCCAATCTAGCGCGGCGTGACCATCGCTCCCCCCGCCAGTTGCCAACGGAGATACTGAGCTCAGTGGGATCGGACGAGATGGTCGAGGTCGTGCGGAGCTTCTATGACGCGTGGGCGCGGGACGAGTTCCCTGGGCCAATCGAGCTCATGGACACAGAGATCGAGTACGTCAATCCCACCGGGGCCGTGGAGCCGGGAACCCGCCGCGGCATTGCTGCGTTCGCGAGGGCGGTTGAGAATGTGGTCGAGGGGTGGGAGACGTGGCAGATGGAGCCGGAGGAGTTCAGGGCTGTGGGAGATCAGGTGGCGGTGGTGGTCCGGTACCGAGCACGCGGGCGAGGGAGCGGAGTCGAAGTAGAGGGCCGGGAGTCGGCCCTGTGGACTCTCCGCGACGGCAAGGTTGTGCGGTACGCCTGGTTTCATGAGCCGGCGGACGCCCTCGAAGCCGCCGGACTGTCGAAATAGGCCACTACCTCGTTCTGGCGGAAGCAGACCGTAGCCTGGACGCATGGCTGCGCCGCGAGACTGGCCTCATGTCTACGCGCATATCGACATGGACGCGTTCTTCGTCTCCGTGGAGCTCTTGCGCCGTCCCGAGCTGCGCGGCAAGCCGGTCATGGTCGCGACCGGGACCGACGCCGCAGCCCGTGGCGTGGTGATGGCCGCCTCTTACGAGGCGCGCCACTTCGGCGTCCACTCGGCTCTGCCGCTGGCGATCGCCCACCGGCGCTGCCCCCAAGCGACGCTGATCCCGCGCGACATCGGGCTGTACCGGCGCGCCTCGCACAAGGTGATGGAGGTCCTGCGCCGGTTCAGCGACCGGGTCGAGGTCGCCGGCCTGGACGAGGCCTACCTGGACCTCTCCGACTGTCCGGCGCCGAAAGCACGGGCCCGCCAGCTGAAGCGCGAGGTGTGTGCCGAAACGCGCCTGGTCTGCTCGGTGGGCCTGGCGCCGAACAAGCTGCTCGCCAAGATCGCCTCCGACCTCGAAAAGCCCGACGGGCTCTGCGTGCTGGAGCCGGAGGGCATGCTCGAGGCCGTGGGCGAGCGCCCGGCGGCCCTGATCCCCGGGGTCGGCCCGCGCACGGCCGAGCGGCTGGCCCAGCTCGGGGTTCGCACGGTGGCCGAGCTCGCCACGGTCGAGGCAGCGACGCTGGAGCAGGCCTTCGGCCCGCGGCTCGGCCGCGGGCTTCGCGACCGCGCCCGGGGCCACGACGACCGTCCCGTGGTCACCGAGCGCCAGCCGAAGTCGGAGAGCCGCGAGACGACCTTCCCGTCCGACGTCTCCGATCGGGGGATCCTCGGCGACACCCTCGACCGCCTCGCCGACTCGCTCTGCCGCGGGCTCGCCGAGAGCGGCTACGCGGGCCGCACCGTGACCCTGAAGATTCGCCTGCGCCCGTTCCGCACCCACACGCGCTCGCGAACCGTCGAAGCGCCGATCCGCGATCCCGAGCGGGTGCGGTCTGTGGCCCGCGAGCTGCTGGCCGAGTTCGACCTCGACGCCCCGGTGCGGCTCCTGGGGATCGGGGTCGGGGGTCTCGTGGCAGTGTCGGAGGAGCAAGAGAGACCCGCGGACGTCGCGGACGCCTCCGCGCAGGAGGCGTTGACGCTCGACCTTTAGGATTGGGGCCGTGGCGCACGGGGACAGGCTCAGCGGACTCGACACCTCCTTCCTCCATCTGGAGGACGGCCCCGCCCACATGCACGTCGCCTCGACCACCCTGTTCGAGGGCCCGCCCCCCGAGTACGAGGAGTTCCGCGACCACATCGCCTCGCGGCTCCACCTGGTGCCGCGATTCCGGCAGAAGCTGCGCTTCGTCCCCTTCGGCCAGGGTCGCCCCGTCTGGGTCGACGACCCGAACCTGAACCTCGAATACCACATCCGCCACACCGCCCTCCCTCCCCCGGGCAGCGAGGATCAACTGCGAACGCTCGCTGCGCGGATCTTCTCGCAGCGACTGGACCGCAGCAAGCCGGTTTGGGAGATCTGGCTGGTCAGCGGCGTGGAAGGCGGGCGCTTCGGCGATCGTCGCCAAGACCCACCATTGCCTGGTCGACGGCGTCTCCGGGGTTGACATAACAACCGTCCTCTTCGACCTCGACCGCGAGCCGCAACCCGCGCCCGAGCCGGAGCCCTGGCTCCCGCAGCCCGAGCCCTCAGACGCCCAGCTGCTGGCCGAGGCGCTGATCCAGCGCGCCACCAGCCCCGCCGAGATCGTGCGAGGCGCCCGGGCGCTGCTGCGGGCGCCGCGTCAGGTCGCCGGCGCGGCGATCGAGGGCCTCGGAGCCACCGGCGCAATCGCCCGCACCGGCCTCGCCGCCCCCCCGTCGGTGTTCAACGTCCCGATCGGGCCATACCGGCGCTTCGCCTGGGTGCGCACCGACCTCTCGGAGCTGAAGCGGATCAAGAATCAGGCCGGGGGCACGGTCAACGACGTCGTCCTGGCGGCGGTCTCGGGCGCCCTGGGGCGCTACCTGCGAGCCCGCGGCCACTCCACCAAGGACCTCGCGCTGCGGGCGATGGTGCCGATCAGCGTCCGCGCTGAGGACGAGCACGGGGCGCTCGGCAACCGCGTCTCGGCGATGATGGCTCCGCTGCCCGTGTGGTGCGAGGACCCGATTGAGCGCCTGGGCTTGGTCACCACGACGATGGGTGACCTGAAGTCCTCGAAGCAGGCCGTCGGCGCCAGCCTGCTCAGCGAGGTCACCGATTTCGCCCCGCCGACGATTGCCGCCCAGGCGGCGCGGCTTCAGTCTCGCCAGCGCTTCTTCAACCTGGTGATCACCAACATCCCAGGGCCGCAGTTCCCGCTGTACCTGCTCGGGCGGGAGCTTCAGGACGTCTTCCCGATGGTGCCCCTGGCCAAGAACCAGGGCGTCTGCTTCGCTCTCATGAGCTACAACGGGCGCGTCAATTTCGGCCTCACCGCCGACTACGACGCGATGCCCGACCTCGACCAGCTCGCCGACGATCTCGAGGCCTCGATCGCGGAGTTGGCCGCAGCGGCGCCAGCGGCCGGGCCCGACGGAGCGGGCAAGCGCGGCCGCCGCAAGCGCCGGGTCGAAGCCCCAGCCGAGCACCAGGTCTAGCGCCTGCGGACGAGATCTATCGCGCGGTTTCCCGACGGCTGCGAGGAACGGCCTCCCGTCCGACCCCGTAGCGATGCTCTCGCGCGATGAGGATCGGCGCCGTGTTCACCCGCTGGGAGCACCGCTACGGCTGGGTCCTGCTGCTGATCCTCTGCTCGCTGGTCTTCCAGCTCGCGGTTCCGGACCAGGACTGGGCCCGGGTGATCACAATCGCGCTCCAGGGGGGCGCTCTGGTTCTCGCCCTGTACGCGTCGCAGGCTCAGCCGCTGATCGCACGGTTGACCATCCTCGTCGTCACGCTCGCGGTGCTCGGCTCGGCCGCGGCCCTGGTCGGTTTTGGCGAGTTCGGCACGACCGCCGGATGGATCGTGGCCGCGCTCCTCGTCGCTCTCGCCCCGCTGGTGATCGTCAGGGGAGTGATTCGGGGCGTTCGCACGGAGGGCTCCGTGACGATCTCCACGATGTTCGGAGTTCTGTGCATCTACCTGCTGCTCGGGATGCTGTTCGCGTTCGCCTACGGCCTGGTCGGCGACGTCCAATCCGAGCCCTTCTTCGCCTCGGGCATCGACCCGGACATATCCGACTACCTGTACTTCAGCTTCGCGACCATGACCACGGTCGGCTATGGCGACCTCGTGGCGGGCACCGACCTCGGGCGCTCGGTGGCGATCACCGAAGCCCTGATCGGCCAGATCTACCTGGTCACGGTCGTGGCGGTGATCGTGGGCAACCTCAGCCGCCGCCGAGCCTGAACGGCGCGGCAGGGGCGCGCGGGCATACTCTGCCTGATGGCCGAAGAGGCAGTCAGGCTGCGGATCGCGCTGGCCCAGGTGAACCCGACGGTGGGAGACATCGAGGGCAATGCGAAGCTGATCTCCACCTGGATCGACAGGGCTCAGGAGGCCGGAGCGCAGCTGGTGGTGTTTCCCGAGCAGACGGTCACCGGCTACCCGGCCGAGGACCTGTGGCTGAAGCCGCACTTCCTCGACGCCGCCCGCCGGGCCGTCGACGAGATCGCCTCCGGGGTCGGGGCGATCGCGGCGCTGGTCGGCTTTCCCGAGCACGACGTGGCCACCTACAACTCCGTCGCCGTGCTCGGGGACGGGCAGGTCCGCGCCGTCTACCGCAAGATCCTGCTCCCGAACTACGGCGTCTTCGACGAGCGCCGCTACTTCGAGCCGGGCGACACCCCCGCCTTGATCGAGGTCGCGGGGGCGCGGGTTGGGCTGACGATCTGCGAGGACATCTGGTACCCGGGGCCCCCCGCGTCGGTGGAAACGCTCGCCGGCGCAAGCCTGATCGTCAATCCCTCGGCGTCGCCGTACGCCCGCGGCCGGGGGACCTATCGGGAGCAGATGGTGCAGGAGCGGGCCCGGGAGACGGGGGCCGCGTTCGCGGTCTGCAACCTGGTGGGCGGCCAGGACGAGCTGGTCTTCGACGGGCACAGCGTGGTCGTCTCGGGGCACGGCCAAACGTTGGCTCGCGCAGCCCAGTTCGTCGAGCAGCTGGTGCTGTGCGACCTCGAGCTCGCCCCCGATCCGGCCGGCGCGCAGCGCACAAACGTGTCGCGAGTCGACGTCCAGCCCGCGGGGGCAACCGCCCCCCTGCTCGCCCGGCTCGAGGCACCCGCGCCGAGCGGCGAGCTGGAGCCGCAGCTCGCCGACCCGTTGCAACCCGTGGCCGAGGTCTATGAAGCGTTGAAGCTCGGCCTGCGCGACTACGTACGAAAGAACGGCTTCGAGCGCGTGCTGGTCGCGGTCTCGGGTGGGATCGACTCGGCGCTCGTCACCCTGATCGCCGCCGACGCGCTCGGGCCGGAGCGCGTCAGCTGCGTCGTCATGCCCTCCCCCCACTCCAGCGACGAGACGCAGGCCGACGCCCGGGCACTCGTCCACGCCGTGGGGGCCGAGCTGGTCGAGATCCCGATCGCGACCGCCATGCGCGTCTACGAGGAGCTGCTGGCAACCTCGGGCGATGGCCCGGGGACGGAGCTCGCTGCGGAGAACCTCCAGGCGCGAATCCGGGGCAACCTGATGATGGCCCTCTCGAACAGGTTCGGCTGGCTGGTGCTGACCACGGGCAACAAGAGCGAGATGTCGGTGGGCTACGCGACCCTCTACGGCGACATGGCGGGCGGCTTCGCGGTGATCAAGGACGTGCCCAAGACGCTCGTCTATGAGCTGGTCCGATACCGAAACAGCCTGTCGGACACCGGTTTGGTGCCGGAGTCGGTGCTCGAGCGCCCGCCGTCGGCCGAGCTTCGCCCCGGCCAGCTCGACCAGGACTCGCTGCCGCCCTACGAGATGCTCGACCGCATCCTCGCCGCCTACGTCGAGGAGGATCGCGGCCGGGACGAGATCGTCTCCGACGGGCTTCCGGCCGAGGTCGTCGACGAGGTGATCGCGATGGTCGACCGCTCCGAGTACAAGCGCCGCCAGGCGCCCCCCGGGATCAGGATCACGCCCAAAGCCTTCGGGCGCGACCGCCGGCTGCCGATCACGAACCGCTTCCGGGGATAGGGCTAGCGACGAAGTCGCGGTAGCTGACGGTGGACCTGCCGGGTCAGGCCTGGACCCTCGCCCGGCGGCAACGTAGCAACCCGAGCAAGCTCGGATCACCGGTCGCCTTCGGCTCCCTGGCGAGGCTGCCGCCGGTTTAGCCGGGCGCACTGCCACCGTCATCCGGACGAGGGCGCAGGTGCGCCCCTGGTCGTCGCTCATCTCGACGTCCCAGACCCAGGTCGTGCGGCCCCGGTGCCGGGGGCGTAGCGATCGCGTTCACGTGGCCCTCGGTGATCGGGCGCAGGAAGGTGGCGCTGTTCGATTGTCCCATCGCGACCATCCCGTCACCACGGACCGCCAGCCAGGTGGCGGCCGAGCAGATGCTCTCGGCCAGCACCGCGTAGACACCCCCGTGCACGATCCCGAAGGGCTGGCGGACGTGGTCGCCCACCTCGACCCGGGCGCGGACCTCGTCGGCCTCGCTGTCCCTGGTACTCGATGCCGATCAGCTGCCCGAGCCCGTCGCTTCCGGGCACCTCTTCAAGCTCTTGCCGCACGCGCAGGAGCCTAGTCTGCCGCCGAGCTGGCTAGGGCCTTGAGCGTGGGCGTGCGCACCCGCGATCCCGCGACCTGAATCGCCGAGCACCCCGACCCCGTACGCTTTCTGACGTGGCTCTTTCGGCCGACCAGCAGGCGATGCTCCAGCTCCTACTCGAGCGCGGACAGAGCTACGACGACCTCGCCTCGGTCCTCGGAGTGGACGAAGCGGAGGTGCGGGCCCGCGCGCGTGCCACGCTCACCGAGCTGGCCGGCGTCGATCCCGACCGCCACGTCGCCCTGACCGACTACCTGCTCGGCCAAGCCGATCCGATCGGGAGAGCCGACGCCGTGCGGCACTTGAAGGACGACCCGGCGGACCTCGAGCTGGCGACGGAGATCACCCAGAAGATCCGCCTGATCGCCCCCGACGCAGAGCTCCCGAGGCTTCCGGGCGAGGAACGCCGCCCGCGCCCCGCCGCGCCCGGGCCCCGCGCAGTCCCGTCTGCCGATCCCCGATCGCCTCCGACGCGGCCCGCCACCCGAAAGCGCTGCGGGCGCCGGCGCCGCGACGGCCCGCACAGCGCTCTCCAGGCGCCAGACCCAGCTCGCCGTGGGGCTCGGCAGCGGTGCGGTGCTGGTGGTGATGATCGTGCTTGGAGTCTCCGGAGCCTTCAGCAGCGGGAGCGATGAGGCCGGCACGCCGTCGACGACCACCGGGACCACGACGACTGCGAACTCGGGCGTCCAGGGGTTCCCCCTCACCCAGGTCCAGATCGACGATTCCGGCGACTTCGAGGACACGTTCGAGATCCGGCGGGCGCTCCAGCCGCTGCTGCCTCGTACCCAGGCCGTGTACGTGACCCTGGCAAGGAAGGAGGTGGTCACCGACGCGATCAGGAAGGCGGTCGAGAGCGGACAGCCGATTTTCGCCGTCAAAGGCGAGCCGGCCTTCACCGGCATCGTCAACCCGGCAAACGCCAGCAACGGCGTCATCCCGATTCCGCTCGAGGCCGGCCGGCGGCGTACGGGGCTCGGGCGCCGCCGCTCTCGGGCTTGCGAACGACCAGCCGTTCTTCCAGCTGAAGCTGTCCGGGGTCGAGCAGCCGCCCAAGAACTCGGCCTACATAGTCTGGTTCGTGCTGGCGTAGGGTTCTCGCGCTCGTGGTCTCTGCGGCGGCGCCGATCCTCGGGGCGCTGGGACTGTTGCTCGCAGGTCCCGGCGGGTCGGTTGCGGGCACCAGCGAACCGGGACTTTGGCAACCCCCGCCCGATGCCCGTTGGCAATACCAGCTCGAGAGCGCCGGCCGCGACCTGGCCGGGAGCGGAGGAATCAACGCACGGATCTGCGAGGCGCCCCAGGGCGGGGGCGCGTGCGTGCGCCCCGAGGTCTTCGACATCGACCTCTACGTCGATCCGCGGGTGTCGGGAAACGACCACACGGTCAACAGGGCCGCGGTGGAGGCGATCCACGATCGCGGCGCGAACGCGATCTGTTACGTGTCGGCCGGGACCGCGGAACGCTTTCGTCCCGACTACCGCAGGTATGTCAGGTTCGACCGGCGCCACCGGCACAGACTGATCGGCAAGCCGTTCAGCGACGTCTTCGGCAACGAATACTGGCTCAACCTCAACAACGGTCGCGGCCAGCGCGATTTCATCCTCCGCCGTGTCCAGGCGAGGACCCGGAAGTGCGCCCGGGCCGGCTTCGACGGGATCGAGTACGACGTGGTCGACGCCTACGCGCAGGGAAGGAAGGTGACGGGCTGGCGGATCAGGCCGCACACGCAACTCGTCTTCAACAGGGCGCTGGCCCGGATCGGCCACCGCAGCGGCCTCTCGGTGGCGCTGAAGAACGACATCGGACAGCTCGCTCGCCTCGAGCCCCACTTCGACTACGCGATCAACGAGCAGTGCTTCCAGTACCACGAATGCACCACCAACCCCGCACCCGGCTACCGAGCCTTCACGCGGGCGGGCAAGGCCGTGTTCCAGGTTGAGTACCGGATCACGCGCGACCGGTTCTGCGACCGAGCGGCGGCGGTGGGAACCAGCTCGATCAAGAAGGCGGCTGACTTCTCGCTCAACGCCAGGCCCTGGAAGCCCTGCCGGTAGCCCCGTTCAGGGAATCAGCTTGCCGGGATTCATGATCCCGGCAGGATCGAGTCGCTCTTTGACCGCTCGGAGGACCTCGATCCCCAGCTCTCCCACCTCGGCGGGCATGTAGGGAGCGTGATCGCGGCCCACCGCGTGGTGGTGGGTGATCGTGCCCCCCGCCTCGACGATCGCCTCGCAGGCCGCCGCCTTGACGATCCGCCACTGCTCGATCTCGTCACCCCGCCGAGCGCGAGCCAGGAAGGTGAAGTACAGCGAGGCGCCGTCCCGGTAGGCATGCGAGAGGTGGCAGAAGACGATCCCCGGGGTGCCCTGGTTGGCGAGCGCGGCGCCGATCGCGGCACGGACCTCGCTCGTAGAGATGGCCCAGGCGACTCCAGGTGTGGGCCGTCTCGAGCGTCTCGACCAGGTAGCCGAGGTCGAGCAGCTCGTCTCGCAGGTAAGGGCCCTCGTAGCGTCCCCGTTCCCAGGCTCGGCCCGGCGCGCCGCCCAGGGCAGCGGCGCCACCCGCGCGCAGAACCCTGGCGGAAAGCGCTCGGCGCCGCTCTACGGCCTCGGGCTCCCCCTCCCAGCCACAGACGATCAGGCAGCCCCCTGCCCGCCGCCGCAACCGCAGGTAGCTCGAGAGCAGGGCGCGCTTGGCCCCGGCCGTTCCCGACAGCCCCAGCGAGAAACGCGTCTCGGTCTGGTCGGAGACCCGCACTACGTCCGGCAGCGCCTCGGTCTGGGCCAGCGAGCGCACCACTTCGGCTCCAGAAGCGAAATCGGCCGCCATCCAGGCCTCATAGCGGCGTCGCTCCGGAAGGGGCCTGACCCGCGCGGTCACCGACGTGATCACCCCCAGCGCACCCTCGGAGCCGATGACGAGCTCGCGCAGCGCTGGGCCGGCCGCGCTGTGGGGGATCTCGAGCGTTCGCAGATCGCCCGCAGGCGCAGTGAGGCCGATCGAGGTGACCAGATCGTCGAAGCGGCCATAGCCACTCGATGCCTGCCCGGCGGAGCGGGTGGCGGCGAAGCCGCCGATCGTCGCGTACTCGAACGACTGCGGGAAGTGCCCCAGCGTCACCCCCTGCGCGTTGAGGGCCTCCTCGGCTTCGGGACCGCGCAGCCCGGGGCCCAGCGCCGCCGTCAACGAGCGTCGATCGACCACGACCTCGCGCAGCCGGCGAAGGTCCAGTGAGACCAGTCGCCTCGAAATCTCCTCGCAGCGGCTCGACCCCGCCGACGACGCTTGTGCCGCCGCCGAACGGCACCACGGCGATGCCCTCTTGCGAGCAGATCTCGAGCACCCGCTCCACCTCAGCGGCGCTTCTGGGCAGCACGACGGCGTCGGGGGCGTGTTCGAGCCTGCCCGAGCGGAGGCGGACCAGGTCCGGGTAACCACGACCGGCCGCCCGCCTGATCCGATGCTCACGACCCTCCAGCACCGCCGCCGGTCCCACTGCGGCGGCGATTTCTGCGGGCAGGGGCCGCGGTTCCGGCAACACGACCTGCTCGAGCTCCACGCGCTCCGCAGGCTCGGTCTCGCCGAGCTCGGAGCGCAGCATGGACACGGCTTCCGGGCCGAGCTCGACCCTCTTCGCGGGATCCCCCCACCCCCACCACTTCATTATTCCGCCGGCATGCTCGTCTTCGACTCCGCTGCCGGCGGGTCTGCGCGGGCCCGGGCTAGCGACGAAGTCGCGGGTCAGCGTAAGGGCCTGCCGTCCCGTTGGCGCCCGAACCCGCCGGAAACGTAGGCCGAAGGCGAGGCTTCGGCGGAGGTCTCACACCAGGGCTCGTTCGATGCCGTCCAGGGCCTCGTTCAGTCGCCGCCTGATTGCCCGCCGCATCATCGGTGACCCGAGCCGGGAGAGGCCGCGCAGCCTTTCGCTGCCGGCCAGCGTGACCACCGTGCTCCCGTTCTGCCCCTGGAGCTGGATCTCGAGCGCCGCAGAGCGCAGGATCTTCGCAAACGGTGTGCCCTCGATGTCCTGCTCCCACACGTAGCGCTCCCCATGGGCGGCGCTCGTGCACCGGTAGTCGACCCGTACGCCCCTGCCGCGCTCCGTGCTGAGCACCGTCGTCCAGCGGCTGCGGCGCTCGCCCGGCATCTGGCGCACGTCCTCCACACGCAATGTCCGCGGCCACCAGCGCGGCAGATGATGAGGATCGGAGACCAGCGCCCAGACTCGATCCGGCGGCGCGGCGATGGTCCTCGAGCGACGGACTTTGGGCAGCGCTACCCGCCCTTCAGGCGGCGGAGGTCGCGGACGAGGAGCAGATGCTTGAGATGCCCGCAAACCGCCGCCAAGCTCTCCAGGTTCTCGATCGCCTCCTTGCGCCGAGCCTGGCTGCGCGACCGCAGCGCTGGGCCGACGAGCTGTTGCAGCAACGCGGCCTCGCGGTCGGCCGAGCTGACGAAAACGCGCAGATTGCGTCCCGCGACCCCGAACCGCGAGAGCTCCGCGGCGGCCCGGACGATCTCGAGGTCGGTTTCGTCGTAGACCGATCTCCCGTCACGGCGGTCGGGTTGGACGATGCCGAACTCCTGAAGCTCGCGCAGAAGCCCGTCCGACACACCGGCTTGGTCGAGCAGCTCCTCCGGGGTGAGCACCGAGACAGGGGCTTCCACCGACCCTGCGCGCCTGGTCGCCGCGGCGTCGCTCCCGCGGCGCGAGCCGGTGAAGTCGCCAGTGGCCAGCTCCTGGCGGATCACCCGCAGGGGCAGGAACTCGTCGCGTTGCATGCGCAGGATCGCCCGCAGGCGCTCGACGTCGGTTTGGCTGTAGAGGCGGTAGCCACCCTGGGTGCGCCGAGGCGAGAGCAGCTTCTGGTCCTCCAGGTAGCGGATCTTGGAGATCGAGATGTCGTCGAACTCCTGGCTCAGGATCTTGGCCACCGCGCCGATGGTCAGCGCCTTGCGCGGTCGCGACGCCGAGCCGCTGTCCGAGCCGGCCACCCGCTCGCGGCCCGCACGTGCGGTGTTGCCCTCGTCCCTGGTGGTCGCGACCGCCATCGTCAGCGCTCCAGGTAGCTGAGCTTGTATTTGCCGATCTGGATCTCGTCGCCGTCGTCGAGCTTGTGCGACTCGATCCGACGGCGGTTCACGTAGGTGCCGTTGAGCGAGCCGAGGTCGTCGATGTAGAGGCCGTCCTCGCGCCGGACGATCAGAGCGTGGTTGCGCGACACGGTGACGTCATCGAGGAAGACCGCGGCGTCCGGCGTGCGCCCGATGCTCATCCGATCGCGGTCAACGGTGAAGCTCTCGCCGGCACGTCCGCCGCCGGACCGGACGACCAGGGCCGCTCCGGCCCTGTCGACCTCCTCTTCCACGTCGACCGGCTCGTACTCGCCCGTCTCGCCGACCTTGTAGGCCATCGTCGAGGCGTCCTCGCCCTCGGGGCGGCCCAGGTAGGCGCCGCACTTCTGGCAGTAGTTGGCGCCCTCGGGATTGACGAATCCGCACTCGGAGCAGTGCAGGGCCACGCCTAGGCCTCCTCCTCGGGCGGCGCCGGAACCTTGCCGAGGAGGATGTCCGTCAGCTGCTGCACGTCCTGGCCCGTGATCAGCACGTCGCCGGCCTCCCGCCGGGCCCTGAGGCGGTTGACGAGCTCGGCGCGCAGGATGTCGATCTTGCCGTGCAGGAGCCGGCGCCGGTAGGACAGCTCGCGCTCGTCATCAGTGAGCTGGCTGATCAGGTCCTTGAGCTCCTTCTCGCTCATCGCGCTGACGTCCGGAAAGGTTTCCTCCACCGATGCGCTCCTCTTCTCGTTGGCCGCCCAGCGATTATAGGCGCGTCAGCGAAAGGTCAAGTTGAGGTTGAGGGCATGCAAAGCAAGAACCAAGAACCACTCCGCCGGAAGCCAGAACCACTCCGCCGAAAGCCTCGGCCTTCGGCCTACGTTTTCGGCGGGCGCGGATTCGAAGCCTGACCCGGCAGGTCCGCACGCCTGCACCGGGACTTCGTCCCTAGTCCGAGCGGGCTTCCGAAAGTCCGGCCTTGATGTAGAGGGCTGAAGCGAGTAGTGAGCCGACCAGGCCCACCAGGAACGTCGCCGGGCCGATCCAGGCATCGGTCGCCAGCGCGAGGAATATCCCGCCCATGGTCAACCACACTGACCACCGTCCGACCCAGTTGATCTCCAGGTCGACCCCGCGGCGCAGGGCGAGCTGAGCCAGGACCAGGGTGATCACCTCGCGGATGGCGAGCACCGCCAGCGCCCAGCGCGGCAGCAGCTCGAACTTCCAGGTGACGACGATTCCCGCCAGGACCGTGAGCCGGTCGACGACCGGGTCGAGCAGGGCACCCATGCGGCTGTACTGGCCAGTGGCCCGGGCGAGGAAGCCGTCCAGATAGTCCGCCGAGGAGATCGCCAGGAAGAGGATGGAGGCGGCCGCCGTGCGACCATCGTCCGAGCTGAGCGCCAGGTAGAGGAAGACGGGGATCCCCGCCAACCGGACGTAGCCGACCAGGTTGGGAATCGTCAGCGGCCGCAGCGGCTGGCCCTGCCGGGTCTCCCTCGGCTTGGGGCCGGAGCGGTCGAGGCCGAAGAGGCGCCTTGTGGACCGGTCCCCACCGGCACGGGCACGGTCCTCAGTCGAGGCCATCGAGCAGCTCGAGCGCCCGGGCGG
This sequence comes from uncultured Actinomycetes bacterium, assembly GCA_963824865.1. Lineage (GTDB taxonomy): Bacteria > Actinomycetota > Thermoleophilia > Solirubrobacterales > 70-9 > AC-56. The sequence goes on from CAWGQQ010000005.1 coordinate 210,225, forward strand.
CGGCCTCCGGGATCGGCAGGCGCTCCTCGGCACCGCTGCGGCGCGTCTGTGCCTCGACGGCTCCCTCGGCGAGCGTCTTGCGACCGACCGTGATCCGCAGCGGGCATCCCAGCAGCTCCGCGTCCGTGAGCTTCTCCCCCGGCCCGGCGTCGCGGTCGTCGTAGACGATGTCGAGGCCCGCGTCTTCGAGCTCCTGATGAATCCGCTCCGCCGCCTCGCTGACCTCGTCCCCGCCCTTGCCGAGCCGTACCAGATGAACGTCCCAGGGGGCGATGGATCGAGGCCAGACGATCCCGCGCTCGTCGGCTCCCTGTTCGATCGCCGCCGCGACGGTGCGGGCGGGCCCGATCCCGTAGCTGCCCATCACGATCGGGTGCTCGCTGCCCTGCTCGTCGAGGTAATTGGCCCCCAACGGCTCCGAGTAGCGGGTGCCGAGCTTGAAGATCTGCCCCACCTCGATCGCCGGCTCGATCTCGATCGGCTGCCCACCGGGTGCGGAGTCCCCCGCCTCCACCGAGCGGATGTCGAGCTCCTCGAAGGGATAGTCCCGCCCCGGGGCGACGCCGATCAGGTGAGTGTCCGGTTTGTTGGCTCCCGCGAAGTAACCCTCGCCCTGGATCGCAGCGTCCTGAGCACCGGAACCCGCGCGCCCACGGGGCCGATGAACCCGGGCGGCCCGAGCTCGGACTCGATCTCCTCGGGGCGAGCGAGGCGAAAGCCGGATCCGAGGGCGTTCCGCAGCTTGATCTCGTTGAGGCGGTGATCGCCGCGGACCAGCGTGAGGACGAAGCCGCGGTTCTCGACCACAACGGGAATCGCCTTCAATGCGGCCCCGGCGGGGACGCCAAGGGCACTGGAGACCTCCTCCACCGTGGTCAGGCCGGGCGTCGGCACCTCCCGAGGCTCGTCCAGGGGCGGAGGCAGCTCGACGGGCTGCGGCGTGGCCGAGGCAACCTCGACGTTCGCCGCGTACCCGGGCGCCACCGCCACCTCGTTCTCCCCCGCTTCGCACGGCGCCAGGTACTCGTGGGCAGCCGAGCCACCCATCATGCCGACGTCGGCCTCGACCCGGTAGGTGCGGATGCCGCAGCGCTCGAAGATCCGGTCGTAGGCTTGGATGTGGAGCTCGTAGCTGCGATCGAGGCCCTCGGCGTCGCGGTCGAAGCTGTACGAGTCCTTCATGGTGAACTCACGAGTGCGGAGCACTCCGGCGCGCGGCCGCGGCTCGTCGCGCTCCTTGGTCTGCACGTGGTACAGGATCATCGGCAGCTCCCGGTAGGAACGAACCTCACGGGCGACGTGGAAGGTGAGGTTCTCCTCGTGGGTCATCGCCAGCGCCAGCTCGGCCTCTTTACGGTCCTTGAGCTTGAACAGCTCGTCGATCTCGTAGCGGCCCGTCCGTCGCCACAGCTCCGCCGGCTGGAGCACCGGCATCAGCATCTCCTGGCCGCCGATCGCGTCGATCTCCTCGCGGATGATCTGCTCGACCCGCTTCACCACCCGGTAGCCGGCCGGCAGGAACGTCCACAGCCCGGCTCCAAGCTGGCGGACCAGGCCGGCCCGCACCATCAGCCTGTGGGAGAGCGCCTCGGCGTCGGCTGGGTCCTCCCGGAGGGTGGGCAGGAAGTAGCTGGATAGACGGCTCACGGATGGCGAGCCTAGCGACTGCCGCTAGGTGCGGGTGAAGCGCCGGCCCGAGACGGGCGACGCCTCCTCGTCCAACTGCGGGCGCTTGGACGACGGGCTGCAGGAACGGCTCGCCGGTGATGTCCTTGCCCTCTTCCTTCGCGGCGGCGGCTTCCATCTGGGCGATCCGCTCCGGCGTCAACTCGTCGGCGTTCTCGTCCTCGATCTTCTGAAGCCAGGCGGCGCCCTCGGCCGCCTTGGAGGTGTCGACGTCAACGCTGCCACGGTCGAGCGACTTGTCGATCTCCTCGAACAGGGCATCGACGAGCTCTGCCTGCGGGACCTTCCGCAGCGGCTTGCCGTGGGCGAAGATCAGGCCCTCGTTCTTGGCGCCGGTGATCCCGAAGTCGGCGTGCGAGGCCTCGCCGATCCCGTTCACGGCACAGCCGAGCACCGCCACCTCGATCGGCTCGGTGTAGCCCTCGAGCCGCCGCTCGATCTCGGCAACCACCGTGTCCATGTCGAACTGGAGCCGGCCGCAGGTCGGGCATGCGATCAGCACCGGGCCGCGCTCCCGAAGGCGGAGCGCCTTGAGGATCTCCCAGGCCACCTTTACCTCCTCCTCGGCGTGGAAGGTGGAGAGGCTGATCCGGATCGTGTCGCCCACGCCGTCGGCGAGCAGCGTCCCCAAACCGACGGCCGACTTCAGCGACCCCGACCACTTCGTGCCCGCCTCGGTGATGCCGAGGTGGATCGGGTAGCTGATCTTGGAGGCAAGGAGGCGGTTGGCGGCGATCGTGTCCGGGACGCTGGTGGACTTGATCGAGACCTTGAAGTTCTCGAACTCGAGCCGCTCCATCAGCTCGACGAACTCGACCGCGGCTTGCGCCAGCGCCTCTACGGAGTTGGAGCGCTCGAGCTCGTGGAGGTGCTTGGGCAGCGAGCCGGAGTTGACGCCGATCCGCATCGGCACCCCGGCCGCGGTCGCCTTCTCGGCGACCTGCGCCACCTTGTCGGGCCCGCCGATGTTCCCGGGGTTGAGCCGGATGCAGTGGGCGCCGGCGTCGATCGCCTTCAGCGCCAGGGTGTAGTTGAAGTGGATGTCGGCGATCACCGGGATCGGGGACTCGCCGACGATCGTCTTCAGCGCTTCGACGTCCACTTCGCGCGGCACCGCGACGCGAACCAGGTCAGAGCCCGCTTCGGCCACCTCGCGGATCTGGTTCATGGTCGCCGTGAGGTTGGCCGTCTCGGTCTTGGTCATCGTCTGCACGGCAATGGGGGCTCCACCACCGATTGGCACGTCCTTGACCCAGATCTGGCGCTTGGAGGCCATCGACCACAGGGTACCGCCGGCCCTGGCGACGGCCGGAGCCCCGTACGCCCGCTCAGCCGTCGTAGAGCGTCTCGATCTGGGCCGCGTACTTCTCGGCGATCGGCTTGCGCTTCAGCTTCATGGTCGGCGTCAGCTCGTCGCCGCCCGGCTCCCAGTCGGCAGGGAGGATCACGAAGCGCTTCACCTGCTCGACCCGTGCCAGGTCCTGGTTGGCGACGTCCAGGCCCCGCTGCACCTCCGCGACCAGCTCCTCGCTTGAGGCCAGGGTGGCCGGGTCGGCATCGATGCCCTGGTCCCGCGCCCAGGCCTGAGCGGCCTCGGCGTCGAGCGTCAGCAGGGCGCTGATGTACTTGCGGGCGTCGCCGATCGCGACCGCCTGGCTGACCAGCGGTATCTGCTTCAGTCGCGCCTCGATGTTCGCCGGCGAGAGGTTCTTGCCTTGCGCGGTGATGATCAGCTCCTTCTTGCGATCGACGATCCGCAGGTAGCCGTCGTCGTCGAATTTGCCGATGTCGCCCGTCAGCAGGAAGCCGTCGTCCGTGAAGGCCTCGGCGGTCTTCTCGGGCAGGTTCCGGTAGCCCTTCATCACCACCGGCCCCTTGATCATGATCTCGCCGTCTTCGGCGAGCTTGATCTCCACCCCGGGCGCGGGCGGCCCGATGGTGCCGATCTTGATCCGCTCGGGGGGGTTGCAGGTTCCGGCGCCCGTCGTCTCCGACATCCCCCAGAGCTCGGAGAGCGGGATGCCGAGTGCGTGGAAGAACTCGATCACCTCCGGCGGAGTGGGCGCGGCGCCGACGTTGCAGGCCTCCACCTGGTCGAGGCCCAAGCCCTTGCGGAACTTCGAGAAGACCAGCTCGTCCGCCTTGGCCACCCCGGCCGCGAGCTCATCCGGCACCGCCTCGCCCCGCTGCTCCAGCCGAACCTTCTCGAGGGCCGCCTGGAGCGCCTTCTGCATGGCCACGCGGTCCTTCTCCGGGGCCGCGTGGATCGTCTGCTCGAGGCCGGCCTTCAGCTTCTCCCAGATTCGCGGCACGGCGAAGAACCAGGTCGGGCGGACCTCGGGCATGTACTCCATCACCTGCCGCGCGTCGGGGCAGCAGGTGATCGTGAACCCGCAGAGCATCGGCAGGTAGTGACTCACGTTGCGTTCGGCGACATGAGCCATCGGCAGGTAGGAGACGATCCGCCCGCCGTCGGGGAACTGGATCAGCTCGTCGTAGGAGCGAACGGTCTCGCAGATGTTGGCGTGGGTGATCTGCACTCCCTTCGGCGGGCCGGTCGTGCCAGAGGTGTAGATCAGGGTCAGCACGTCCGCCGGCTGCACCGCTCGCCAGGCGGCCTCGAAGTCGAAGCCATCGTCGCCGCCCTCGGCGAGCTGGTCGAGCGAGATCGTTCCCGCCGGTGGCTCGCCGTCCACGAGGACCACCTCCTCGACGCCCTCGACCGCGTCGCGAACGGCGAGGATCTTGTCGGCATGGGACTGCTCGGTGATCACGATCCGGCTCGCGGAGTCGCGGACCAGGTGGGTGATCTGCTCCTCCGTATAGGTGTTGTAGATCGAGAACGGGGTTGCTCCCAGGTGCATGACCGCGGCATCCGCGAAATGGAACTCGGGCCGGTTGAGGAGCATCAGCGCGACCGAGTCGCCGGGTCCCACACCCCGGGCCGCGAGCCCGCGGGCGATCGCCTCGACCCGGGCGGCGTATTCCCCCCAGGTGCAGGTGAACTCGTCGCCGCGGGTGCGGATCGCCGGGCGGTCCGGGTGCGCCGCCGCGGTTGCCTGGAAGGCCTCACAGCCGGTCCGCGCGTCCAGGCCGGCGGGCCGCTGGGTGCTTCTCTCGACTGTCTCTACCCCCATGGTGCCCAGGCGTAAGCCTATCCCGAACTCGGTGGACACGGCGAGATCTCAGCGGACGTTGAACCCCTCCCCGGTGAGCCTGCCGATGTCGTTCGAGAGGCCGACCGCGAACAGGAGCATCACGAGCAGGAAGCCGATCGCCCCGGCGCGCTCCATGACGCTGAACGGGACGGGGCGCCCGCGGACCTTCTCCACCACGCTCCAGAAGATGTGGCCGCCGTCCAGGGGCAGGAACGGGAACAGGTTGATGACCGCGAGGGAGAGGCTGATCACGGCGATCAGGGTCAGGGCCTCCCGGGCTCCGAACCCGATCGCCTGGCGCGTCACCTCGTAGCCCCCCACCACGCCCGAGAGCTGCTTGCGCTCCTCGGCGTCGAAGAGCCGAGCGATCACCCCGACCGTCTGAGTGGTGATCTCCCACATGAAGGTCACCGAGTCGCCGGCGGCCTCCGCCACGCCGGGGTTGAGCGCGTGGGAGCCATAGGAGAAGCCGATCCGCGTTCGCTTCACCTCGGCGTCGTACTCCGGCCTGATCGCCAAGGTGCGGACCTGTCCGTCGCGCTCGATCCTCAGCTCCACGGGGGTCTTGGCCCGGCACCCGTCGGTCTGCTTGCCCGGGCACTCGTGGTCGCCCACCCTCCCCGCGAAACGCGCCAGGCGCTCGTTCGTGGACGCCTCGGGGTAGCTCCTGCCGTCCACCGCCAGGATGCGGTCGCCCTCCTGCAGGTGCGTCGCGGCCGGTGAGCCGGCGACGATCTTCCCGACGCTGTCCTCGACCTGCCGGGCGCCGAAGGCGAGCGCGAACAGCAGCACGAAGGCGATCAGCAGGTTGACCGCGGGCCCGGCGGCGATGGTGACGATCCGCTTCCAGACGGGCTGGCGGTAGTAGGCGCGGTGCGCGACCTCGGGCGGCAGCTCCTCATCGGGGTTCATGCCGCTGATCTTCACGAAGCCGCCAAGCGGGATGGCGCCCACGCCGTACTCGGTCTCTCCACGCCGGAACTTGAAGATCGCGGGCGGGAAGAAGAGATAGAAGCGCTCCACCCGCATCCCCACGGCCTTGGCGGCCGTGAAGTGCCCCAGCTCGTGCAGGATGATCAGCGCCGCGAAGCCGGCCGCCGCGAGCGCATAGCTCATCGCGCCACGCCGGCTACATCGATCAGCGCCTGGGCGTGGTCGCGGGCCTCCGCATCCACTGCGTACAGGTCCTCGAAGTGGCCGGGCGTGGCCGCGGGCAGCGCATCGAGGGTGCGCTCCACCACCTCGGCGATCGCCGTGAACGGGATCCTGCCGCCCAGGAACGCCTCCACCGCCACCTCGTCGGCGGCGTTGAGGACGCATGGCGCAGTCCCCCCCGCTTCGCCGGCCTCCCGCGCCAGGCGCAGGCAGGGGAAGGTCTCGAGATCGGGCTTCTCGAAGGACAGCTCGCCCACCGCGGCCAGGTCGAGGGTGGGCACGGCCACGTCGGCGCGCTCAGGGTAGTGGAGCGCGTAGGAGATCGGCACCCGCATATCGGGAAGGCCCAGATGCGCCAGCGAGGCGCCGTCGTTCAGGTGGACGAGCGCGTGGACGATCGACTGCGGATGGACCGCGACGTCGATCCTCTCGTACCCGAGCCCGAACAGGTGATGTGCCTCGATCAGCTCGAAGCCCTTGTTGATCAGGGTCGCCGAGTCGATCGTGATCCTGCCCCCCATCTCCCATGTGGGGTGCGCGAGGGCCTCCTCCGGCGTCACGGTGGAGAGGTCAGAACGTCCCCGGAACGGACCTCCCGAGGCGGTGAGGACCAGCCGATCGACGTGGCCGGGCGGCTCGGCGCCCACCAGTTGGAACAGCGCCGAGTGCTCGGAGTCGACCGGGATGATCCGCGCGTCAGTGGCCTCGGCCAGCGCCGTCACCAGCTCTCCGCCGACGACCAGGCTCTCCTTGTTGGCGAGGGCCACGTCGATGCCCTCGGCAAGGGCGACGATCGTTGGGCCGAGGCCGGCCGAGCCGACCATGCCGTTCAGGACAAGGTCGGCCCCGGCGGTCGCGATCAGCTCACGGATCCCCTCCTCGGCGGCCAGGACGCGGCCCCTCCAGGCCCGCCCGGCCTCCTGGGCCGCCGCAGGATCGCCGAGGGCGATGACGGGCGCACCGTGATCGCGCGCCTGCTCGACCAGGCGTTGCCAGTTGGAGCCGGCCGCGAGCCCGGCGACGGCGAGCTGATCGGAGCCCGAAACGACCGCGAGCGCCTGCTCGCCGACCGAGCCGGTGGCGCCGAGAATGACGACCTTCTTCATCCCGAGGCAGTCTAGGGAGGGGCTAATCTCGCGCTCGATGGCCAAGCTCGCCGTCGGGGCTCACGTGGCGCCCGACCACCCCCTCGCCGACGCCGAGGCGCTCGGCGCCGATTGCCTCCAGGTCTTCCTTTCGGACCCACAGGGGTGGAAGAAGCCCCCGGCGCGAGCCGATGCCGAGGAGCTTCGCCGCTCCGAGCTGCCCCTGTACGTCCACGCTCCCTACCTGATCAACGTCTGCTCGCCGAAGAACAACGTCCGGCATGGCTCTCGCAAGATCCTCCAGCAGACCTGCGAGGCGGCCGGCGAGGTGGGGGCGGCGGCCGTGATCGTCCACCCCGGGCACGCGGAGGACGGGATCGAGGCCGGAATCGGCCGCTGGGCGCGGACGCTGGAGCTGCTCGAGAGCAGCGTCCCCCTCTACATCGAGAACACCGCCGGGGGCGACAATGCGGTCGCGCGCCGGTTCGACGCCCTGGCTCGCCTGTGGGACGTGGTCTCGAACGCGCCGACCGACGTCACGAGGGGATTCTGCTTCGACACCTGCCACGCACATGCCGCCGGCGAGGACCTGTCCGATGCGGTCGAGCGGGTGCTGGCAATCGTGGGCCGGATCGACCTCCTGCACGCCAACGACTCGCGCGACCCGCCCGGTACCGGCGCCGACCGCCACGCGAACCTCGGCAAGGGCGAGATCGGGGCCGACGCCCTCAGGGAGATGATTCGTGCCGCGAGCGCCCCCGTGGTCTGCGAGACGCCGGGCAACGCCGACGACATGCGGGCGGACCTGGCGTTCGTTCGCGAAGCGCTCAGTACACCAGCGCCACGGCCAGGTAGTAGCCCGCGACGATCGTGAACAGGACGGCGTCGAGGCGGTCCAGGAGGCCGCCGTGGGGCCCGAAGGCACGGCCCGTGTCCTTGATCTCGAGGTCGCGCTTGACCATCGACTCGAACAGGTCGCCCACAGTCGCCAGGACGGCGATGCACATGCCCATGACCAGGGCGTCGATCCCCGACAGCCAGTCCTGGTACAGCCCAGCGAACCAGAATCCCATGGTGCCGCCGACGAGGCCGAACACCAGGCCCTCCACGGTCTTGTTCGGGGACAGGCTGGGCGCGAGCCTGTGGCGGCCGAAGAGGCGTCCTCCCGCGTAGGCGGAGGTGTCGGCGAGGAAGGTGCCGACCAGCACGTCGATCACCAGCGCGCCGCCGTGCACGGGCAGCTCGCGCAGCAGCACCGCGTGGGTGAAGGGCAACCCGATCCAGGCGATCCCGAAGACGGTGATCGCCATCGAGCGAGTCACCCCCTCCTGAGGGCCCCGCATCAGGGCGAAGATGAACAACAGCGGGAACGTCGCCACGCCGACCAGCACCACCTGGAACTGGTCGCCGAAATAGGCGGCCAGCACCATCGCCGCGACGGCGGCGAAGGCGACCGGGATCATCGGACGGTAGCGGCGGCGCGTCATCCGGAACAGCTCGCCGAGACCGACGATGGCGAAGCCGATCATCGCCAGCGCGAACGGCAGGCCGCCAACCGCAATCACCAGGATCGCCACCACGATCCACGGCAGTGCGACCCCGATCCGGGCCATGGTTTCCCTCCTCGGCCCCCTTCGCCGGGCTGGCACGGGAGTTCCTGGATCACGTGGGCGGGAGGGGCGCCGCAAGCCCCGCCGTCGCGGTGGCCGCTCCCGCGGTGGCCGTCGCTCGGCTGGGCCTTGCCGGGGCGACCGGGGCGGAAAGTCCATCGTGGGGCGCGACCTTATCGGCAGGGCTTTGGAGGCGCGGTCGCTAACGCGCCCCGAAACGGCGCTTGCGCGCCTCGAATTCCTTCAGTGATTCCTCGAACGCCTCGCGGCTGAAGTCCGGCCAAAGCTCATCGCGGAAGACCAGCTCCGAGTAGGCGCATTGCCACAGCAGATAGTTGGAGATCCTCAGCTCGCCGCTGGTCCGAATCAGGAGGTCCGGGTCGTGCATCTCGGGCGCGTAAAGCTGGGCGCGGAATTCCTCTTCGGTGGAGCCCTCGAAGGCGGCGGCCGCGTCCACGATCTCCGCCCTGCCGCCGTAGTTGAAGGCGACGAAGAACCTGATCCGGTCGTTGCCCGCGGTCAGCGCCTCGGCCCACTCCATGCGCTCGACTAGCTTGGGGTCGATTCCCTCCCGGCGGCCGAGAAACCGCATCCGCACTCCCTCGTCGTGCAGCTCCGGCGTCTCGCGGTCGATTCGCTCGCGAAACATGCGCATCAACCCCTTCACTTCGCCGCGCGGCCGAGACCAGTTCTCGGTCGAGAACGAGAACACGGTCAGCTCCTCGACGCCGAGCTCCACCGCGTCGCGCAGCCGCTCCTTGACCACGTCGGCGCCGGCCTGGTGGCCCTCGATCGGCTTCAGCCCCCGCGTTTTCGCCCAGCGGCCGTTGCCGTCCGTGATGATGGCGACGAACTTTGCCCGCGCGTCGTCGTGCGCCGGCACGGTCACACCTCGAGGATTTCTTCCTCTTTGGCCTTCAGCAGAGCGTCGATCTCGCTGGTCGCGCCGTCTGTGCGCTTCTGGAGCTCCGTCTCGGCGCGGTGCTCGTCGTCCTCGCCCACCTCGCCCTCCTTCTTCAACTCGCGCAGGTCGTGCATGACGTCTCGCCGGATGTTGCGCACGGCCACCCGGCTCTCCTCGGCCACGGTGTGGACCACCTTCACCAGGTCGCGGCGTCGCTCCTCGTTGAGCTCGGGGATCTGGAGCCGGATGACGTTGCCGTCGTTGGACGGGGTCAGCCCGAGGTCGGACTCGAGAATCGCCTTTTCGATCGCCTTGACCGCGTTCTTGTCGTACGGGGTCAGGGTGAGCAGCCGGGCGTCCGTGGCGGCGATCTGGGAGAGCTGGCGCAGCGGCGTCTCCGTCCCGTAGTAGTCGACCACCACGCGGTCGAGCAGGTGCGGCGAGGCGCGACCGGTGCGCACCGTGGCGAGCTCGTGGCGGCAGGCCTCAACCGACTTGGCCATCCGCTCCTTGGCGTCTGAGAGCAGCTCGTCGGTGAACTCGCTCATCTATTCCCTCGGGCCTCCTCGTCGCTTGCGACCCACCTCAGGGCGCCGTCGGACGACACCAGGGTGCCGACACGCTCCCCGCGGACGATCCTATCTATGTTGCGCTCGTCCGCCATGTTGAAGACGTAGATCGGCAGCGCGTTGTCCATGCACAGCGTCAGCGCGGTCGAGTCCATCACCCGCAGCTCCCGCTCAATCGCTTGGCGATGGCTGATCTCGGGCAGGAACTTTGCGTCCGGGACCTCCGAGGGATCGGCGTCGTAAACGCCCTCGACGCCGTGCTTGGCCATCAGGATCGCCTCCGCGTGGATCTCCAGGGCGCGCAGCGCAGCGGCGGTGTCGGTGGTGAAGAACGGGTTCCCGGTGCCCGCGGCAAAGATCACGATCCTGCCCTTCTCGAGGTGACGGATCGCCCGACGGCGGATGTAGGGCTCTGCAACCTCGGTGACCTGGATCGCCGACAGCACCCGGGTGTGGGCGCCCGCGCTTCTCGAGCGCGTCCTGAAGGGTGAGCGCGTTGAGCACCGTCGCGAGCATCCCCATGTAGTCGGCGGTCGCCCGGTCCATGCCGCGGGCCGCCCCCTGGAGGCCGCGGTAGATGTTCCCGGCGCCCACGACGAGCGCCATCTCGACCCCCCGGCCGGAAACCTCGTGGATCTGGATCGCGATCTGCTCCACCCGGTCCGCATCGGTTCCGTAATCGAGCGAGCCCATCAAGGCCTCGCCCGAGATCTTCAGGAGAACGCGCTTAAAGCTTGGCTCGGTCATTACTCACCAACGACAAAACGCGCGAACCGGGCGACGCGCACGTTCTCGCCGGTCTTCGCCGCCAGCTCGGCGCGCAGATCCTCGATCGTCCTGCCCTCGTAGCGGTCGGAGCGCACGTGCTCCTGCTCGAGCAGCGCCACCTCCTTCGCCCACTTGGCCAGCTGCCCGTCGACGATCTTGGCAACCACTTCGTCGGGCTTTCCCTCCTCGCGCGCCTTCGCTTCGAACACGGAGCGCTCGGCGTCGCGCGCCTCGCCGGGGATCTCCTCGGCCGACACGTAGTCGGGCGGTGAGGGGGCGCCGGCGATGTGGATCGCGACCTCGCGGGCGAACTCCTGAAAGTCGTCGCTGCGGGCCACGAAGTCGGTCTCGCACTGGACCTCGACCAGCACGCCCACCCTGCCGGTCGCGTGGATGTACGAGGTCACGATGCCCTCGCTGGTCGCCCGGCCGCTTCGCTTGGCCGCCGACGCCTGCCCCCTGACCCGGAGGATCTCGATCGCTTTCTCCGTGTCGCCATTCGCCTCGGCGAGGGCGGCCTTGCAGTCCATGATCGGAGCCCCGGTTCGCTCCCGGAGCTCCTTGACGTCGGCCGCGGAGACCGCCGTCGCGTCGTTCACGCCTTTGCTTCCTCTCCCGCCTGCTTGGGGGTCGCCTCGGCCTCCCCCCCGGTCGCGGCAGCGGCGGCCTTTGCCTCCTGTGCCTCCTGGCGGGCGCGCTCCTCGGCCTCGGCGCGCTGGCGCTCTTCCTCCTGGAGGCGCCGGCGGTTCTCCTCCTCGGCTTGCCGCTCGGCCTCCGCCTTGCGCCAGCCCTGCGCGGACTCGTTGACGGCCTCGCCGATCGTCCGGATCACCAGCTCACAGGAGCGGATCGAGTCGTCGTTCCCGGGGACCGGATAGTCGATCGACACCGGGTCGACGTTCGAGTCCACCAGGCCGATGATCGGGATTCGCAGCCGCTCGGCCTCGCGCACCCCGATCGCCTCCGTCTTCAGATCGATGATCAGCACCGCCTGGGGCAGGCGGTTCATCCCGCGCACCCCGCCGAGGTTGTATTCGAGCTTCTCGAGCTCCTTCTCGCGTGTCATGCGCTCCTTGGTCGGCAGCAGGTCGAGCTGGCCCTCCTCGCGGAGGTCGGTGAGCTCGTGCAGGCGCTCGATCCGGGCCGACATCGTGTGGAAGTTGGTCAACAGCCCGCCGAGCCACCGCTGGTTGACGTACGGCATCTCGCAGCGCTCGGCCCACTCCTTGATCGCGTCGCGGGCCTGCTTCTTGGTGCCGACGAAGAGGACGGCCCCACCCTTGCTGGCCACGTCGGCGGCGAACCGACGCGCCTCGGCCAGCAGATGCTCGGTCTGAAGCAGGTCGATGATGTGGATCCCGTCGCGCTCCCCGAAGATGTACGGGCGCATGCGCGGGTCCCACCGCCGCGTCTGGTGGCCGAAATGGAGGCCGGCCTCCAGCAGCTCCTTGGTTCCAGGCTCGGACATGAGGCTCCCTTGTCTCGGTTCGTTCAGTCTCCTGGTGGCGCCGCGGGGACCCGGCTGTCACGTGCCGGGCAGGGCCCCGAGCCTTCCTCCAGGGGTCGGTTACGGGTCGGGGCGAGCGGCGCAGTTTAGACGCGCGCCCGCGCCAGCGCCTCGCGGAGATCGACCGGCAGCGGCGACTCCCACGCCAGCTCCTCCTCGGTGAACGGGTGCCGGAAGCCGAGCTCGGCGCTGTGCAGGAACTGACGAGCGAGGTCGTGGCGGCCGGCATGCCCGTAACGTGGATCACCCGCCACCGGGTGCCCGATCGCGGCGAAGTGGGCCCGGATCTGATGCGTGCGGCCGGTCTCCAGGCGCACCTCGACCAGGGCGTCCACCGCCAGCAGCTCGAGAACCTCGAAGTGGGTGCGGGCCTGGCGCGGCGCGCGGCCGCCGACGGCCCGGCGCTCGGGTGCGCGGTAGTCGCGTCCCAGGGGGGCGTCGATCGTTCCCGTCCGCGAGCGCGGATGGCCCTCGACCAGCGCCCGATAGGTGCGGCGCACTTCCCGCGCCTTGATCTGGTGGGCGAGCCTGCGGTGGGCCTCGTCCCCGCGCGCGACGATCATCAGCCCGGAGGTGTCCTTGTCCAGGCGATGGACGATCCCGGGCCGCTGCGGATCATCGCCCCCGGCCAGCAGATCGCTCAGCAGGTCCACCAGGGTCGGCCCGCGGTGCCCGGGAGCCCCGTGGACGACCAGGCCGGCCGGCTTCTCGATCACCGCCAGCCACTCGTCGGCGTGGACGATGCGCGGCTCGAGGCTCACGCCGACCCGGGCCCCGCCGGTCGGTCGCCCTGTCCGGCCGACCCCAGCGACGAGAGCACCAGCCCCACCGCCCCCAGGGTGATCGCCACGTCGGCGAGGTTGAAGGCCGGCCACAGCGGGAAGTCGATGAAATCGGTCACGGCATCGGCGCGCACCCGGTCGGCGAGGTTGCCGAGCGCGCCGCCGGCCAGCAGCCCGACGGAGACCCACAGGCCCGGCCGCTGCGGATCGAGTGCGAACCAAACGAGCACGAGCGCCAGGGCCACAATCGTCACCGCGAGCACGAATCCCTGCCCCTGACCGATGCCGAAAGCCAGTCCCCGGTTGGTGGTGTGGGTGAGGTCGAGGCCCAGGGCGATGCTCTCCCGCTGGCCGACGGCGATGGAGGCAACGACGATCGCCTTGGCCACCTGGTCCACGAGGACGACCGCGCCGCAGCAGGCAAGCGCCCGGCGCCAGGCGGCAATCGACTCACTCGCCCGCGGCGAGCTCAACCGCGAATCAGCCCGACCACCAGGCCTTGCGCGATCAGCAGCAAGATGATCGCCACGATCGGGCTCAGGTCGAGCGCGAAGCCACCGCCTCCGATCGGCGGCAGGAAGCGCCGAAAGACGTTCAGGTAGGGATTGGTGACGTCCTCGACAAAGCTGACCGCGGCGCGGAGGTAGCGGTTGTACGGCATGCGCGGGATCCAGCTCAGGAGCACGCGAATGAAGATCAGGATCAGGTAGACCAGGAACAGGGCACCGACGTAGTCGGCGACGTCGTCGCGGGTGATCGCCAGCGGCAGGATGCTCACCGGACCCGCTCCAGGGAGGCGTTGACGGCGTTCACGAAGGCATCCTCCACCACGCCCTCGAGCTGGGCCAGCCCCGCTTCGGTCGCCCCGCCCGGCGACGCCACCGCGTTGCGAATGGTGGCCGGGTCGCGCTTCAGGAGCAGCGCCGCGGTGCCGGCCAGCGTGCCGGCGACGAGCTCGCCAGCAAGTCTGGGGTCCAAGCCCTCCCGCTCCCCGCCCCGAGCGAGAGCCTCGGCGACCAGCGCGATGTAGGCCGGCGAGCTGGACATGATCGCCATTGCGGCGTCGATCTGCCCCTCCTCGAGCCGGACAAGCCTGCCGAGCAGCCCCAGCAGAGCGAGAACGCTCCGCTCGAGCTCGGGCGGCATCGCCTGCGGCGCCGCGTGGCAAAGCACCCCCTGGCGAACCTCGACGGGCTGGTTGGGCATCACCCGCAACGCGGGCACTCCGGGGAATGCCTCGACGATCCGCTCGGTCGGGGTCCCCGCGAGCACCGAGACCAGCGCCGGTACCCCGCCGCCCAGCTCCGTGGCGACCTCATCGAGCGCGGCCGGCTTGACGGCGAGGACGACCACGTCCGAGTCGGCTGCAAGCTTTGACAGCCCTCCGCGCATCTGGCCTCCCACCTCCGCGGCGAGGGCGCTGGCGCGCTCCGCCTCCAGATCGCAGAACAGCATCGCGTCCGGTCCGCCGTCACCGGCGGCCCAGCCGCGCGCCATCGCCGCGGCCATGTTTCCGGCGCCGGCAAATCCAACCTTCATGGCCGGGAAGCGTAGCCTCCCGACGCAACAGCGCTCGCCGCGGCGAGCACCTAGGACTGGTTGAAGAAGCCCTTCTCGATCAGGCGAGCCTTCTCCTCGGCGGAGACCTCTACGTTGCGGGGCGTCAGCAGGAAGGTCTTTTCGGCGATCTTCTGCATGCCGCCCTCGAGCGCGTAGGTGAGGCCCGAGGTGAAGTCGATCAGTCGCTTGGCCAGCTCGGCCTCGGTGGTCTGCAGGTTGAGGATCACCGGAACGGCCTGCTTGAACTTGTCGGCGACCTCCTGGGCGTCGTTGAAGCTGTACGGCGTGACCAGGTGGACACGTACGTCGGCGCCCCCGTTGCCGCCCACTGGCCGCAGCATGCGCGTGCGATCCCCGCCCACCGGCTCGTCGTCGGCGAAGATGTCGTCGATCTCGTCCCGCCCGCGACGCCGGTCGCGGAGCGGGCTGACCGTCCCGGAGCGCGTCGCGGGTCGCTCGTAGTACTCGCCGTGGGTTCCCGTGTCGGGCTCGTACTGGTCGGGCTCCCGGTACTCGGGGTCCTCGGCAAGCCCGAAATAAACGAGTGCACGGTGCCATGTGTCGCGAAAGGCCATCGCTCAGCGAAAGTTCGCTTCTAGGGGGACATTTCCTTTACGGATTGTGACGACTCCAGAGGCGAAACGCCCCGTTGGAGGCACGGTTGGCTTTCTCTACCCGTACAGCACCGTGCCCAGGCGAAGGATCGTAGCCCCTTCTTCGACCGCGACCTCCCAGTCCTGGCTGGTGCCCATCGAGAGCCGGTCGAGCCCGTGCTCGGCGGCCAGCTCGGCGAGGCGTGCAAAGGCGGGCCGGGAGGCCTCCGGCTCGGTGCTGAAGGGCGGCATGGTCATCAGCCCGGCTACGCGCACGGGGCAGCGGCCGATGAACTCACCAAGCTCGGCGGGCCGGATGCCTCCCTTGCTCTCCTCGCCGGCGACGTTCACCTCCACCAGGACCTCCGTCCCGGGGTCGGCATGGAGGTCGAGCTGGGCAAGGACGGAATCGCTGGCCACCGAGTGGATCAGCCTGACCAGGGGAAGGATTCCCTTCACCTTGCGGCTCTGAAGGTTGCCGATGAAGTCCCAGGCAAAGGCATCCCCCCAGCGCTCACGCTTCGCCTCCAGGTCCTGAAGCCGGTTCTCGCCGACCAGTGTCACTCCGGCCTCGGCCAGTGCCCCCATCTCGTCGGGCTGCACGTACTTGGTCGCCGCGAGGATCTCCACGCCCGGGCCCGCTCGCTCGCGGACCCGCTCCAGGTTGGCGCGGATCCGCTCTGCTTCCAGGCCCCGGATCACGCCCGGCATACGAGCCCCGCTTGGCGGCCCGTTCGCTCGCCGTCCCGGCGGTGCGAGAAGAAGAGCTCGGGCTGGCAGCTCGTGCACTCCTCGGAGACCTCCACGGCCTCGACGCCGGCGCGCTCGAGCAGGCCGCCGGGCTGCTCGGCGCAGGTCGAGCATCCGGCCCTCGGCGACGTCCAGATCCAGCCGCTCGAAGGCGGCCAGCACTTCGTCGCCCACCTCGTAGCAGCACGGGCCGATCCCGGGCCCGACCGCCGCCGCCTTCGCCTGGACCTCGTCGACGCCGCGCTCGACGATCCCGGCCGCCAGGCCGCGCCAGCCGCAGTGGATCATCGCGACGCCTGCAGGCCCCGCGAGCGCCACCGGCAGGCAGTCGGCGACGAAGACGAGCGGCGCCAGGTCCCGCCGCGCCGTTGCCTGGCCGTCGGCCTCGGGCAGTCCCGGGGCCGGATTCGCAAACACCCGGGGCTCGGGGGGCTGATCGTGGCGGACCACCTCGGCGCCATGCACCTGCCTGCCGATCAAGACCAGCTCCGGATCGATCTCGATCGCGGCGGCCAGGCGGTGGCGGTTCTCGCGCACCGCGTCGGGCAGATCCCCGGTCAACCGCCCCAGGTTGAGGCTCGCGAACGGGCCCTCGCTGACGCCGCCGAGACGGGTGCTGAACGCCGCTCGTGCTCCGCCATTCGCGGCACCGACGGCCGGCAGATCGGCCGCCAGCCACCTGACTCCGTCTCGCTCGCACCAGCGCAAACCGTCAGTCTCCCTCTAGGCCGCCCCGGCCGACTGGAGCTTCGAGACGAAGCCCTCGAGCCCGTCCGAGAGCAGGATCGGGATCCGATCGATGATGTAGGGAGTCGACGCGTTCGCGACCCCGGCGATCTGCGTCTGGGCGCCCGCGTAGCCCGCCTTGTGAACGGCCGAGATCACGGTGGTGCTGTAGCGGCCGAGCGGATAGCAGAAGTTGTTCACGGGAACACCGAAGCGCCGCCGCAGAATCCGCCGCGAGCCCGCCACCTCTTGCTCCAGCGTGGTCGAGTCGAGCGTCGTCAGGTCAACATCGGTGGTGGCCTTCGAGGCCAGCTCCCAGCCGGCGTCGAGCATCTTCTCGACTTCGACGTCGGGCAGCTCCGAGCCGCGGGCGACGAGGTTCAGCACACCCGGCCAGTCGCGTTTCTCCAGTGCCGCGAAGCCGCTCGAGTACTGGCTCGGGTAGCCGTCGTCGAAGCTGACCACGATCGGCTTCGGCGGCAGCTTCCCCTTCTCGTACCACGCCTCCTCGACCTGGTCGAGCGTCACCGCCTCGAATCCCTCCTCGTCCAGCCACTGCATCTGGGCCTCGAAGTCCTGGGCCTCGACGAACAGCTCCGGGAAGGGCTCCGCAGATGTCGGGGTCTCGATCGCGTTGTAGCTGAGGACGGGCACCGGCCCCGGATGCGGCTCCCAGCCCGCCGGGTAGGCCGGGGCCGCCACAGTCGGGGTTGTCTCCTGAGGCTCCGTCTGCTGCGCATCAGTCGTCGTGGGCTGGGAGGCGTCCTCCCCTCCCAGGCTGGTCGCAACCAGCGCCACGACAGCCCCCGCGACAGCGATCATGGCCCCGAACGCGAGCCGGCGGCGCCAGCGACGTCGGCGAGCGGCCGCGGCCCGCTTCAGCTTCAGGTCGTCAGGGAGCTCTGTGAGGTAGCTGGGCTCGTCGTAGAACGGATCGGTCATCGCGGCGGAGGTGGCCAGGCCGGCCGGGAGTGGTGCCGGACCTCCTCCTACGAGGCATTCTCGCGCGCCGCGGCAAGCGCCGCTCGAAGCTCCTCCCCCCTGCCATCCACCTCCCCGTCGAGTTTGGCGCGCAGAGCCTCGCGCAGGCCGCGTCCCACCGCAGGGCCCTCCGCAACCCCCTCCGCGATCAGGTCGCTGCCGCCGATCTCGAGCCGAACCCCCCGCCACTCGAGGACGTAGCGATCAAGCCACTCGGCGCCGAGTGCCCTGGCCAGCGCAAGCTCCACCCCGGTGTGGCCGCGGGCGCGCTCGACGGCTTCGGAGGGGCGTGCGGGGTCAGCCGAGGCGAGCTCACGTGCCTCGGACACCCCGCGCCCCAGCGCCGCCGCCAGCACCGCCTCCGCGCGAGGAGCCACCTGGCGCCACGGCTCCTCTGCCGTCAGCTCGCCGACCGCGGCGGCCAGATCCAGAGCTTCGGGCCGAAGCTCGAGCAGACCCCATTCGCGCACCAGCTCGAACGCCCTGCGCGCCTCCGGCTCCGCGGCCAGCTTTCGCAGCTCGGCCTCCGTCCGGTCGCGCGAGACCGTGGAGAGGTCGGCGTGCCCGATCAGGTCCGCGGTGGTGCGCTCCAGCGCGAACCCATAGCGCGCCGCGTAGCGTGCGGCTCGCAGGGCGCGCGTGGGGTCGTCCTCAAACGATCCCGGGTGCAGCACTCGCAGCTCGCCCTGGCGCAGGTCCTCCAGGCCTCCATGGGGATCGATCAGCTCGGGATCGCCGGCCAGCGGCAGCGCCATCGCGTTGACGGTGAAATCACGTCGCGAGAGGTCGGCGGCGAGCGATGCGGGGCGCACGTCGGGAAGCGCTCCGGGGCGAGCGTAGGTCTCGCTGCGCGTCGCCGCCAGGTCGACCTCGAGCCCCTCGACGTGCACGGACGCGGTGTCGAAGCGCTCGTGGGCCCGCGCCTCCCCACCGAGCCGCCGAACCAGCTCACCGACCGCGCCCTCGACGGCGACGTCGATGTCCGCCCGCCGGCGGCCAAGCAGCAGATCGCGCACGGCGCCGCCGACCAGGTAGGCGACGATGGGGGTCGCGGCCTCACGCAGGCGCTCGATCCCGGGAAGCGCCGCCAGGCGCTCCCCGAGCCGCTCCGGCTCGATCTTTGCTTGGGGGGGCGGCATCGGGCTGTTTGTGGGGCCTTCGGACCCGTTCCCTACCATGACGGGCTTCGCGGATGGCTCGTGTGCTCGACATCTGGCGCTCCTGGAGCGCCCGGCGCAGGCTTGCCGTGGCGGGCGGGGCCGCCGTCGCGCTGGCCGGTTTGGGCCTCGCCGTATTCCTGACCACCAAGCGCCCCGACGACGTCTCCAATCCCGACGCCGCTTTCAACAAGCAGCAGCCCGCGACCAAGACGGTGGACTGGCCGCTCTACGGTCACGATCTCGCGCGCACGCGCTACCTGCCGAGCGAGGACCTGAACCCGCCCTTCCGCTCCTCGGAGTGGAGCTTCCAGGCGGGCAAGCTGCTCGAGTTCCAGCCGATCGTGGTCAAGGACCGGATCTACTTCATGGACAAGGACGGAACGTTCTACGCGCTGAGCACCGACAAGGGCCGGGTCCAGTGGAAACGCAAGATCGGGTCGCTGAACGCGTCCGCGCCCGCCTATTCCGGCGGTCGGCTGTTCGCGGTCAGCCTGGAGCCGAACCAGGCGTTGGCGCTTCGCCCGAACGCGCACGGCAGCAAGGTGCTGTGGCGCCAGCCGCTGCCCGGGCGCAGCGAGTCCTCGCCGCTCGTTCGCGGCGGCAAGGTGATCTTCGGCTGTGAGTCGGGAGACATCTTCGCCCTCGACGAGAAGACCGGCAAGACCAGGTGGTCGGTGTCCACCGCGGGTCCCGTGAAGGGCGGCCTGGCGTACAGCGACGGCACCGTGTTCGCCGGCAACTACGCGGGTGAGATCTTCGCGATCGACGCCTCGAGCGGGAACGTCAGATGGACGGCCCATACGCAGGGCGGCGGCCTGTTGCGCGGCGGCGGCATCTACTCCACCCCGGCGGTTGCTTGGGGGCGCGTCTACCTGGGCAGCCTCGACGGGCGCATCTACAGCTTCGTGGAGAAGACGGGCGAGCTGGCCTGGAGCCACTCGACGGGCGCGGAGGTCTATCCGTCGCCCGCCGTCGCGGACACACCAAATTCGCCGCCCACGGTGTATGCGGGCTCTCAGGACAAGCGCTTCTACGCGCTCGACGCGCGCACCGGAGAGGTGCGCTGGGAGCACCCGGTCGGCGGGGTGGTGCTCGGGTCCTCCAGCGTGATCGGAGAGACGGTCTACGTCTCGATGATCGGGCCGAACACGGGCACCTTCGGCTACAAGGTCAGGAACGGCAAGAAGGTCTTCGCGCACGAGCAGGGCGAGTACAACCCGGTGATCTCGGACGGCGAGAAGATCTATCTCACCGGGTACTCGACGATCCGCGCCTTCAAGCCGCTGCCGAGCTCCCGCAATGGCGCGAAGCAGGGCGGCAAAGGTCGCGGCGGCGACAAGGACCGAGGCGCCAGCTAGCGCACCGGGATCCCGGCCTCGCGGAGGTGCTCCTTGGCCTCCCCCACGGTGTGCTTGCCGTAGTGGAAGATCGAGGCGCAGAGCACCGCGTCGGCGCGTCCCTCGGTGATGCCCTCCGACAGGTGGCGGAGCTCCCCGGCGCCGCCGGAGGCGATCACCGGAACCGCGACCGCTTCGGCCACCGCGCGGGTCAGCTCGAGGTCGTAGCCGTCCGTGGTCCCGTCGCGGTCCATGCTGGTCAGCAGCACCTCCCCCGCCCCGCGCTCGGTCGCCTCACGGGCCCAGGCGACTGCCTCGCGACCCTCCACGAGAGTGCGACCGCCGTTGACGTAGACGTCCCACCCCCCATCGCGGCGCTTGGCATCGATGGCGATCACCACGCACTGAGAGCCGAAGACTTCTGCCAGCTCGCCGATCAGCTCGGGCCGTGCCAGCGCGGCGGAGTTGACCGAGACCTTGTCGGCGCCCGCGTCGAGCACGGCCTGGGCGTCGTCCGGCGAGCGGATCCCGCCACCGATCACGAACGGGATGAACACGTTGTCGGCGGTCCGCCGCGCCAGCTCGACGATCGTCTCCCGCCGCTCGTGCGACGCCGTGATGTCGAGGAAGACCAGCTCGTCGGCCCCCTCGGCGTCGTAGCGAGCGGCCAACTCGACCGGGTCGCCGGCGTCGCGCAGGCCGACGAAGTTGGTCCCCTTGACCACCCGGCCCTCGTCCACGTCGAGACAGGGGATGACGCGCTTCAAAGCCACGTTGCGAGGGTAGCGCCGGGATGGCGTGAGCCACGAGCTGACTGCACTCCCGCTTTCACGCGAGGGTGTCGCACAAACCCGGCTCCAGATGAGACTGCCAGGGTAGGCTCTGGCCATGGATACATCGGTCCGACGTGGTCGAGCCCCGTTCGGACTCACGCTCCTGGCGGCGGCGTACAGCGTCGGCCTGCTTGTCTGGGTCGTCGCGATCCCAACGATCGACGGCGAAACGCTGCTCGAGTACGGCGGGCCCGGGAGCCTCGCGATCACGGCCCAACCGCTGTTGTTCAGCCTGCTCATGTGGATGCTGTTGCGCCGCCGATGCACCACCGGAAGCCGCATGGCTACGGCCACCGCGTGGACGCTCGGGACGCTCTATCTCGCCTGGAGGCGTCTTCGCGGGATTCACCCTGGCCGCGGGGGCCTTCCCGGCGGCCGTGATCCTTCTGTTCGCGGTTTCGCTGACCCCGCGTCCCGACTCGCGCACCGCCTGACCACCCGGCCCGCGGGAGGCAACGATGGAAAGGTCCAACGGTCTCTTTGACGTGCGTTTCGAAGGGCGGCAGCCGACCCGGCTCCGTTGCGACGTCAGAGAGCCACCGGCACCGGCGAGGCGATCCCGGCTCAGCGATGGCGATCCGCTGCCATGACTACGAGTACCGTGCCCCTGTGCCACAGGATCAGCGAACCCGACAGGGCTACCTGCTCCTCCGACATCTCGGGCTACACGGCGTTTCTGACTAGCACCGAGCTTGAGCACGCTAACGCCATCGTCCATGAGCTGACCACGCTCATCCGCGAGCGGCTCGCCCCCCGATGCGCTTCGTGAAGCTCGAAGGCGACGCAGTCTTCTGTTACGCGGACGTCGCGTCGTTCCAGGACGGCGAGCGGCTCGTCGAGCTGGTCGAGTCCTGCTACTTCGACTTCTCCAACCGCCTGCTGGACATGACCCGCGCTACGACCTGCCGCTGCGACGCGTGTGCGGCGATCGGCTCGCTCGATCTGAAGTTCGTCACCCACTACGGCAGCTTCGTGGTCGAGCGCGACGAAGACCGAGAGGATCTCGCGGGACCGGACGTCATCCTCGTCCACCGCCTGCTGAAGAACACCATCGGCGAGGGTGGCGGGCCGCAGGCCTACGCGTTCCTCACCGACGCCTGCCTGCAGCGCATGCCCCAGTCATTCGACCTGCCGTCGCACAGCGAGTCGTACGAGTCGTTCGGCCAGACGACGGGCGGCGTGCACGACCTCGCGCCCGTCGTCGCCCAGATGCGCGAGGCCCGCCGCGTCCACATCGGCTCGGAGGAGGCCGACCTGGAGATCAGCTTCGGCGAGCACCCCTACCCACCCGCCGTCCTCTGGCAGTACTTCGTCGATCCCGAGAAGCGGCTGCGCTGGCAGCCCCTGCAGACCGCGATCGAGAACCAGCCGAACGAGCAAGGAAGGCTCGGGGCCGGGGCCTCGAGCCATTGCGCCCACGGGGTCGGGGGCGACGCGCTGCGCGAGTACCTCGACTGGCGCCCGTACAGCTACTTCACCAACCGCTTCACGCCCCTAGGTCGAGGGCCGCACTTCTTCCCCGGCATCGAGACGTTCGAGTTCATCCCCACCGACACGGGAACGAGGGTCGACTACAGGTTTCGCCTGGAGGATTGTGGACCGTTGACGCAGCTCCGGTTCCGCGTCTTCCGGCCCGGAGGTCGCAGGGTGCTGAGCCGGTCACAGAAAGCGCTCAGGAGGGCCCTCGACGAGGACGCCGCCACCGAACGGTAGCCAGCCCGCGCGCTTCTGCTTGCGCGAAAGCCGGGAGCGAGGTTCATGCGGCCCTGTCCTACCTGCGGCGGGCGGCCGCGGCCAGCGCGGGATTCGTCCACCCGGCGTCCGTCGGGTTGATGGTCGTCCCCGGCGCCACGACCTCGTCGATGCGGTCCAGGAGCGCGGTGTCGAGCCGTACGCCCGCGGCGCCAAGCTGGGACTCGAGCTGCTCCATCGTCCGCGGACCGATGATCGCCGCCGTCACGGCCGGATGGCGGATGACGAACGCGAGCGCCATGTGGATCAATGAGATGCCCGACTCGTCTGCCAGCTGCGCAAGCGCGTCCGCGGCTTCGAGCTTGGCCTGATTGGCCGGAATCGAAAGGTCGTACCGCTGAGGGATCATCGCCGAGCGCCGAGACGTTAAATCCTCGGCGCCTTTGCGCCAGCGCCCCGACAGCCAGCCGCCCGCCAGCGGGCTCCACGGGATGACGCCCATTCCGAGGTCCTGGCAGGTCGGCAGCACGTCGGCCTCGATGCCGCGAGCGAGGATCGAATACGGCGGCTGCTCGCACACGAAGCGCTGGTGGCCCCGGTCACGGGCGACCCACTGGGCCTTGACGATCTGCGCTGCCGGATAGGTCGAGGAGCCGATGTACCGCACCTTGCCTTGCGCCACGAGGTCAGAGAGGGCGCCAAGCGTCTCCTCGTGATTGGTCCAGGGGTCCCAGCGATGCACCTGGTAGAGGTCGATCCAGTCGGTCTGCAGGCGTTTTAGCGAGGCTTCGACCTCCCGGATGATCCACCGCCGCGAGTTGCCCGCCTGATTGGGGTCGTCGCCCATCGCGCCGTGAAACTTCGTTGCGAGCACGACGTTGTCACGCCGCCCGCCGCTGAGCGCCTTGCCGACGATCTCCTCGGACTCCCCGCGCGAATACACGTCGGCGGTGTCGATGAAGTTGATCCCGGCATCAAGAGCCCGGTGGATGATGCGGATCCCCGCATCGTGGTCGGGCTCCCCCCACGCGCCGAACATCATCGCGCCCAGGCAGAGCGGACTCACGTGGACGCCGGTGCGTCCGAGCGTTCGATGGTCCATGGCCCACAAGTTACTCAGAGGGCTGACGTGAGAGCAGCCCGCGTCAAGCCCCGTTCGGATGCGAGCAGCCGGCCATCCGCTCGAGCAGCACCGCACGCTCGCGAGCGTTCTGGGTCAGGGAAGCGGCGCGTTCGAACTCCGCGCGCGCCTCGTCCGTCGCGGCCGAGCTTCATCGAGCAGGTCGCCGCGCACCGTCGGCAGCAGGTGGTAGTCGCGCAGAGCGGGCTCGGAGCCGAGCGCGTCCACCAGCTCGAGCGCCGCCTCGGGGCCGAACGCCATCCCGACGGCGACCGCGCGGTTGAGCTCGACGACCGGCGACGGCTGTAGCTGGGCGAGGCCGTCGTAGAGCGCGACGATCCGCTCCCAGTCGGTGTCCTCGGCGACGCGCGCCCGCGCGTGGCAGGCGGCGATCGCCGCCTGAAGCGTGTACGGGCCGATGGCACCGCCGCTGCTCTGCGCTCGCTCGAGCGCGGCGAGGCCGCGGCCGACGAGCATCCAGTCCCAGCGCGAGCGGTCCTGGTCGAGCAGCAGGATCGGCTCTCCCGACGGCGCCGGTTCGCGCACGCGAGCGCGATGCCTGCAGCTCCATCAGCGGCGACGAGGCCGTGCACCTCGGGCTCGTCCGGGCAGCAGCTCGGCGAGGATGCGGCCGAGGCGCAGCGCCTCCTCGATCAGCTCGGGCCGGAGCCAGTCGTCGCCGGCGGTCGCCGCGTAGCCCTCGTTGAAGATCAGGTAGATCACCTCGAGCACCGAGGCGAGCCGCTCGGCGAGCTGGTCGCGGTCGGGCACCTCGAAGGGCACCTGCGCCGCCGAGAGCGTGCGCTTCGCGCGCACGATCCGCTGCGCGATCGTCGACTCCGAGACCAGGTAGGCGCGCGCGATCTCGTTCGTCGTCAGGCCGCCGAGCAGCCGCAGCGTCAGCGCCACGCGCGCCTCGGTCGAGAGCACCGGGTGGCAGGTGGTGAAGATCAGCCGCAGGAGGTCGTCGTCGAACGGGTCGTCGATCCGCGGCCTCGAGATCGGGCCGCTCGGCCTCGCCGCGGCGCTCGAGCTCGCGCCCGAGCTCGCGCGTCTTGCGCTCGTGCACCTCGGCACGGCGCAGGCGGTCGATCGCCCGGTGCTTGCCGGTGGCCATCAGCCAGGCGCCCGGGTTGTCCGGGACGCCTGACTGGGGCCACTGCTCGAGCGCGGCGACGAGCGCCTCCTGCGCGAGGTCCTCGGCGAGGCCGACGTCGCGCACGATCCGCGCCAGGCCGGCGATCAGCCGCGCCGACTCGATCCGCCAGACGGCCTCGATCGTGCGGTTGACGTCGGCCGTCGCCACGCGTGGACAGCTTCTCGACGGCTACTGTCGGCCTCGGTCTGCGCCCGCAGCTGCTCGCTCCTTCTCGCGCAGCTCGGGGGTCAGCTCCTCGCCGAAGTCGTCGGGCTCGAAGACCGGCCGCAGCTCGACGATGCCGTCGGGCTCGTCGGGTCGCCCGGGATCGCGCTTCGACCCATTCGATCGCCTCGTCGAACGACTTCACCTGCCAGATCCAGTAGCCGGCGAGCAGCTCCTTCGTCTCGGCGAACGGCCCGTCGATCACCTTCTTCTCGCCGTCGCCCGAGAAGTCGACCCGCGCGCCCTTCGAGCTCGGATGCAGGCCGTCGCCGGCGAGCATCACGCCCGCCTTCACCAGCTCCTCGTTGAAGCTGCATCATGTTCGTCGAGCAGCTCGGTGCTCGGCATCACGCCGGCCTCGCTCTCCTCCGTCGCCTTCACCAGAACCATCACTCGCATCTCGTCGTTCCTCCTCGGTGTCGATTCGTTTGCTCGAATCCGACCACCGGATCGCGCGGATTCGACTCCTCTACCAATACGTCGAGTGAGCGAAGCGAAAATCGACCTAGACGGAGCTCGGGCTTCGAGCCGCTTTCAGCGCCTTTGACGCCAGCGACCGGAGCTCGTCACGCTCGCGCTGGTTGAGGTTCCTGTCGGGCCTGCCCTTCGACTTGCGGACGAGGTCGACGAATCGCTTGCGGCCCTTCTCGCCGAGCGCGCGCCAGACGGCGCTCCCTCGCTTGCCCGCCTGCTGGGCGAGCCAGAGCATGCGTGTCCATGAAATCCGTCGCAGACCTGCCGCGAGTGCGCTCGTCGCCGCCATGGCGCAAAATCTATCCGCTCCCGCCCAGGGCCTCAATGCCCTCGGCGACCGTGAAGCGCCCCTCGTACAGCGCCCGCCCGACGATCACCCCGGTGAGGCCGTCCAGGCCCAGCCCGGCCAGCTCCCGCAGATGGTCGAGCGAGCCGACGCCCCCCGAGTAGATCAGCTCGGCGCCCGCCTTTGCCGCCGCCGCCGCGGCGGCTCGAAGGCCCTCGACGCCCGGCCCTTCCATCGTCCCGTCCACCTCCACGGGCGTGTAGACGAAGCGCCGCACGCCGCGTCCGGCAAGCTCGGCGATCAAGCCGCCGGGCGTCGCCCCCGTCTCGCGCTCCCAGCCCTCGATCGCGACTCGGCCGGAGCGAGCGTCGACGCCGGCGACGATCCGGTCTCCGTGTTCGACGGCGAGCCCCTCGACGAGCTCCGGCCGGGCGAGCGCTGCCGTTCCCAGCACCACCCGCTCGGCCCCGGCGGCGAGCGCCTCGGCGACGGTCTCGGCGTCGCGCAGCCCGCCCCCGAGCTGAATCGGGGTGCTGACCTCGCCCACAATTCGCCTCACGTGCTCGAGGTTGTCCGGCTTGCCCGAGCGCGCGCCGTCGAGGTCCACGACGTGCAGGAAGCTCGCCCCCTGCTCGACCCAGCGGCGCGCGGCGTCCGCCGGGTCGGCGTCATAGACGGTCTCGCGCGCGTACTCGCCGCGCTCCAGGCGAACCGCGTGCCCGCCCCGGATGTCGATCGCGGGTACAGGAGCAACTCAGGCCGGCACGGAGGCGCAGATCTCGGCGAAGTTCGCCAGCAGGCGCAGGCCGGCAGCGCTCGACTTCTCGGGGTGGAACTGGACCCCGTAAAGCGGCGGGTGGGCGACGGCGCAGACGAAGCGCTCGCCCCACTCCGCGGTTCCGAGCACGTCGGACCCGTCGGACGGACGAACCCCGAACGAGTGCACGAAGTAGAACGGCGTTTCCGTCGCCAGCCCCTCGGTGAGCTCCGAGGAGCGCTCCCAGCGAACACGCTCCCAGCCGATGTGCGGGAGCTTCAGCCCCCGCGTGGCGAGCTCGCCCACGTCGCCCGGCATCAGGCCGAGCCCCTCTTCTCCGCCCTGCTCGCTGGAGCGCTCCAGCAGGAGCTGGAGGCCGAGGCAGATGCCCAGCACGGGTACGCCCGCGCTCAGGCGTTCGGCGACCAGCGCGTCGAGCTCCAGCTCGCGGACCCGGCGCATCGCCGCCGGGAAGGCCCCGACGCCCGGCAGGATGACGCCGTCCGCGGCGCGCACCGCCCGGGGGTCTTTCGTGATCGAGGCCTCGGCGCCGACCCGCTCGAGCGCCTTCTCGACCGAGCGCAGATTGCCCATCCCGTAGTCGAGGATCGCGATCTCGGTCATCTAGGTCAGGGTCCCCTTGGTGGACGGGACTCCGGTTTCGAGCGGATCGACCTCGACGGCTTGGCGCAGGGCTCTGGCGAATGCCTTGAAGCAGGCCTCGATCATGTGGTGGGCATTGGAGCCATAGCGCGTGCCGACGTGCAGGGTGAGCTTGGCGTTGGTGGCGACGGCGCGAAAGAACTCCTCCGCGAGCTCGGCGTCGAAGCCGGCGATCGAGATCGGCGGCAGGTCGGCCTCGAACAGGCACAGCGGCCGCCCGGACACGTCGATCGCGCAGATCCCGAGCGCCTCGTCCATCGGGATCTCGGCGTACCCGTAGCGGCGGATCCCGGCGCGGTCGTCCAGCGCCCGGTCGACCGCCTGGCCGAGCGCGATGCCGACGTCCTCAACGGTGTGGTGGGCCCCGGTCTCCAGGTCGCCGTTCGCCTTCACCCGCAGTCCGAGCCGCCCGTGGCGGCCCAGCAATTCGAGCATGTGGTCGAGAAAGCCCACCCCGGTCGAAGCGGACACCTCTCCCCCGTCGAGGTCGAGCGCCAGCTCGACTTCGGTCTCGCTGGTCTTTCGTGTGATCTCTGCTCTGCGGCTCATCGTGTGTGACTCATCTGTGCGCTGAAATCGCCTGCAAACTGGGCACCAACATCTTCGCGGATCAGCCCCGGCCGCGAGCCTCGGCGGACTCGCCGTGCACCGGAAAGCCCTCGGCGCGCGCCAGGGCGCCCACGTGGGTGGCGAGGGCGCCGGCGGAGGCGCTCGGCATGGTGACGACCGAGGTCCGGCGCCGGAAGGTTCCCGGGCCCAGCGGGCCGCCGAAGCGCGCCGCCCCGCCGGTTGGCAGGACGTGGTTCGATCCGGCCGCGTAGTCGCCGAACGCCGCCGCGCCGCCCGCCCCGACGAACACGCAGCCGGCGATCCGCGCGCGGGCGGCCGTCTCGTCTGCCCCCTGGAAAGCGAGCTCCAGGTGCTCGGGTGCCACCGCGTCGGCCAGCGTCAGCGCCGTTTCCAGTCCCCGGGTGGCGACCAGGGCGAGGGTCGCCTCGGCCACGCTGGGGCGATCCGGTGCGAGCTCGGAGACCAGCTCCGCGATCCGGTCCAGGAGCGCAAGGTCCGCCGAGGCCACGATCAGTGGGCTGTCGTCGCCGTGCTCACCCTGTGCGCAGAGGTCGAGCGCGATCCACTCCGGGTTCGCCGTGCCGTCGGCGACCACCATCAGCTCGGTGGGGCCGGCGAAGCCATCGATTCCGACCCATCCCCAGACCAGTCGCTTGGCCTCGGTCACGTAGAGGTTCCCGGGCCCGGCGATCAGGTCGACGGGGTCAATCGTCTCCGTGCCGAACGCCAGGGCCGCTATTGCCTGGGCTCCGCCGATCGCGTAAACCTCGTCCACGCCCGCGAGCGCGCAGGCCGCCAAGACCGCCGCGCTGGGCCGCCCCCCGGCACCGGGCGGGCTCGCCACGCAGATGCGTGCCACCCCGGCCACGCGGGCAGGGACGCAGCACATCAGCACCGACGACGGATAGGCGGCCCTGCCCCCGGGCGCGTAGACGCCGGCGGTGGCGACGGGCTCCTCCCGCACCTCGACCCGCTGGCCCTCGGGCAGCTCGGCCGTCGCCGGGCGCGCCCGCGCTTCCAGCTCCGCGCGTGCCACCGCCTCGATGTTGCGCCCCGCAACCCGCATCGCCTCGCGCACCTCCGGGTCGAGCAGCCCAGGGGCCGCCGCCACAGCCTCCGGATCGACGCGGAGCGACTCCGGCGCTTCACCCAGGCCCTCGGCAACCTCCCGCAGCCCGGCGTCGCCGCCGTTTCGAACCGTGTCCACGATGCGCTCCACCTCGGCAGTCACCTCGCCGGGCGCGGGCGCCAGCGCTCGCAGCCGGCCCGCGAACGCCGGCGCGTCGCCTCCGTCCCATTCCGCCCGTTCGATCCTCATTCCAGTGTCGCCTTCCGCAACCGCTCGGCCAGGGCATCGACCTCGGCTGCACGCAGCTTGTGGGCCACGCGGTTGGCGACCAACCGGGCCGTGCAGCGGACGATCTCCTCACGCACCTCGAGCTCGTTCTCGGTCAGCGTCTTCCCCGTGTTGACGAGATCGACGATCCCGTCGGCGAGCCCGACGATCGGCGCCAGCTCCACCGACCCCTTGACCTCGATCACCTCGGCCTGGCGACCCGTCTCGAGGAAGTAGCGCTCGGCGGTGCGCGGGTACTTGGTGGCGATCCGCATCGCGCCGAGGCGCCGCTCCACCTCGTCCAGGCTCTCGTCCCCCTTGCGGCCGGCCAGCACCATCCGGCAGGCCCCGTATCGCAGGTCCAGAAGCTCGTACACGGCACGATCCCGCTGCTCGAGCAACACGTCTTTGCCGGTGATGCCGAGATCGGCGGCGCCGGCCTCCACGTAGGTGGGGACGTCCGAGGGGCGCATCGTGACCAGCACCAACCCATCGTCGGCCCCGAAGACCAGCGAACGCGACTCTCCGCGCATCTCCCGGGTGTCCGTGCCGATCCTGTCGAGGAGGTCGAGCGTGCCCTCGAACAGAGCCCCCCGCGGCACCGCGAGCTTCAGCGGCCCTCCGGCACGCGGCCGCGTCGCTTCCACTCCGCTCACCCTCACGAGCTCGTCTCCTGCGCCACGTCGCTGCTCCTCCGCCTGGGCGACGTGCAGCCGCTCCAGGTAGAGCGCGAAGCCCGCGGCCGGGAGCGGTCGCCCGAACCGCCCCATCAGCTCGTCGTAGCGCCCCCCGCCACCGAGCACGTGCCCGAGCGCGGGGTCGTAGACCTCGAGGATGGCGCCCGTGTAGTAGCCGAGGTCCCTGAGCAGGCCCAAGTCCACGTTGACGCGCCCGGCAACGCCCCGGGCCGCCAGGGCTTCGTAGGTGGCGGCAAGGCGCTGGGTGGCCCGTTCCACCGCCTCGCCCCCGAGCTCGCGAGCTTGGTCAAGCGCCTCGGGACCGCCGCGCAAGCTCGGAAGCCGCAGCAGGGTCTCGCGCTCGCCGTCGCCGATCTCGAGCTCGTCGACCTCCGCCTCGAGCCCCACGAGGTCATGCGTCGCAAGCACCTCCAAGATGCGGTCACGGCGTTCGTTCGCGACTCCCAGCTCGTCGAGGAGCTGGCGGTAGAGATCGGCGTCACCAAGGCCGATCAGCGCCCTCGTCAGCCCGGCCGCATCCAGCGCCGCGCTCAGCACCTCGACCACCTCGGCGGTGCCCTCCGGCGCCTCCATCCCCACCAGCTCCACGCCGGCCTGGGCGAACTCGCGCATCTGGCCTCGCTGCGGGCGGATCGCCCGGTAGGCGTTGCCGATGTAGCAGAGCCTGAACGGAGGCTCGGCGCTGCCGAACCGCGTCGCCGCCAGGCGGGCGATCGGGATCGTCATGTCGGAGCGCATGGCCAGCAGCTCCCCGCCCTCGTCGAAGAAGCGGTACGCGGCGGGCGCGCCGCGGTCGTCGCCGCGCGCGAGCACCTCGTGGTACTCGATCGTCGGCGTCGCCACCTCGCCGTACCCGAACCGCTCGAAGGCCTCGGCCAGCGATTGCTCGAGGCGGCGCAGCTCCCGCATCTCGTCGGGAAGCACGTCCCGGGTGCCTGGGGGAATCCGATGGGTCATCACGGTGCAGGGTATGGGCTAGCGACGAAGTCGCGGGTAGGGGTGGGGGCTAGCGACGAAGTCGCGATAGATACGGAGGTGCCTGCCGGGTAAGGCCGGAGCCCTTGCCCACCGGAAACGAAGCCGAAGGCGAGGCTTCCGGTGGAGTGATTCCCTAAGCGGGGACCGGCTCGGCGCTGACCCGTTCGATTCGCGCGCCGAGCTCGCGCAACCGCAGCTCGATGCGTTCATAGCCGCGGTCGATCTGGGCGACGTTGCCGATTTCCGAGGTTCCGTCCGCCGCCAGCGCCGCGATGAGCATCGCCATGCCGGCACGGATGTCAGGGCTGTCAACGCGCTCGCCGTGAAGACGGCTCGGACCGCTGACGATCGCCCTGTGGGGATCGCAGAGCGTGATCCGAGCGCCCATCGCGACCAGCTTGTCCACGAAGAACAGCCGGTTCTCGAACATCTTCTCGAAGATCAACACCGTGCCGCGGGCCTGCGTGGCGAGCGCCACCGCGATCGAGGTGAGGTCTGCCGGGAAGGCGGGCCACGGGCCGTCCTCGATCTTGGGGATCGCGTCACCGAGATCGGTCTTCACCTCCAGCGCCTGCTCCGGCGGCACCAAGATGTCCTGTCCCTCGACCATCGACTGCAGGCCCAGGCGCCGAAATTGGCGGCGGATCGCGACCAGGTCCTCGGGCTCGGCATCGCGGATGCGCAGTTCGCCCTTGGTCGCGGCGGCGAGGGCCATGAAGCTGGCGACCTCGATGTGGTCCGCGCAGATCCGATGCTCGGTGCCGCCCAGCTTGTCGCGCCCGTGCACCGTCATCACGTTCGAACCGACGCCGTCGATCTGCGCGCCCATCTTGACCAGGAGGCGGGCGAGGTCCTGTACGTGCGGCTCGCAGGCGGCATTGCCGATCGTGGTGGGCCCCGGGGTCAGGGCGGCCGCCATCAGCGCGTTCTCGGTGGCCATCACCGAGGGCTCGTCCATGAACAGGGCGCACGGCTTCAGGCCCCCGCTCGGTGCGTCGATCTCGATCCAGCGCTCGCCGTCCACCCGAGCGCCCATGTCACGGAAGGCGTCGAGATGCGGGTCGAGGCGCCGGCGGCCGATGAAGTCGCCGCCGGGCGGCGGCATCCTCGCCTGGCCGAAGCGCGCCAGGAGCGGGCCGGCGAGCAGGAACGAGGCGCGGATCCTGGCGGCCAGGCCCTCGTCCACCGTGGTGTCGGTCACGCCGTCGGCTTGGAGGCGGATCTCGTTGTCTCCGCTCCATTGGACTTTCGCCCCGAGCCGCTCGACCAGGGCGATCTGGGCTTCGGTGTCCCTGATCCGGGGCACGTTCGACAGCACGACCTCCTCATCGGTGAGCAGGCAGGCGGCAATCTCCGGAAGGGCCGCGTTCTTGTTCCCGGCGGCGACGATCTCGCCCGAAAGCGGACCGCCTCCCTGTATGACGAGCTTCTCCATTGGCTGGGTGGCTAGGGTAACAACGGCCCATGCCTGAACCGACGCGCGAGGACGCCTGGAACCTGGTTTGCGAGTGGGTCGTCGACCGACTCGCTGCGTAAGCACCTGCTCGGCGTCGAAGCCGCGATGCGCGCCTACGCCCGCGACGGCGGCGAGGACGAGGAGCTTTGGGCGATCACCGGCTTGGTCCACGACCTCGACTACGAGCGCTACCCCGACCTGGAGACGGGCCACCCCCGTCACGCGCTCAAGGAGCTCGAGAAGCGCGGCTACCCCGAGGACGGTGATCGACGCGGTCGCCGGCCACGCTGAGTTTCTCGGAGTGCCCCGCGAGACGCCTCTCGCGAAGACGCTGTTCGCGGTCGACGAGCTGTCGGGCTTCATCGCCGCCTGCGCTCTGGTGCGGCCCACCGGGATCGAGGGAATGACGCCGAAGTCCGTTCATAAGAAGCTCAAGGCGCCCTCGTTCGCGGCCGGCGTCGACCGCGATCAGGTGCGCCGTGGGGCCGAGGAGCTCGGCGTCGACTTCGATCAGCACGTCGCCTTCGTGATCGAGGCCATGGCCGAGCGAGCCGATCAGCTCGGCCTCGCCGCGCGCCCTCAATCGCCGGCGTGAAACGCGGCTGGAAGATCCTGATCGGCGCCCTGGTCGTGCTGGCGATCCTGCTCACGGTGAACACGATCGTCCTCGACCAGCAGACGAAGGCCGCGGGGTGACGGTGAGCGGGGGGCGGATCCTGGACCTCCCAGGCGGTGCGGTTCAGGTGGTCGTACAGGGGCCGACGGTCGGCCGGGTCGCCCGCGAAGTCACCGGGGTCGCCCAGCGAGGCAGCGCCGCCAGGCCGCCGATCGTGCTGCTGCACGGCTTCGGCCTCTCGCTTCACTGGTGGGACCGGATGGTGCCCCTGCTGGCAAAGCGCCATCGCGTGATTCGCATCGACCTGCTCGGCTTCGGCGGCTCCGAGAAGCCGAAGACCGGCTACGCGATGGAGGACCAGGCGCGTCTGGTCGCCCTCGCCCTGGGCCGGCTGCGGGTGCAGGGTGCAGTGGTCGTCGGCCACTCGATGGGGTTCGACGTGGCAACCGCGCTCGCGGCCGAGTCCAGCGAGCTGGTCGACCGGCTGGTCAACATCGACGACGCCCCTGCCCCGGGCTTCGGCGAGCTGCCCTTCCTGGCCAGGCTCACCTTTACGCCGGTGATCGGGCAGGCCCTGCGACGGATCGCCTTCGACTCCGCGATCAAGGAGGGCTACGAGGATCGGCCTTCGCTCCCGGCTACGACATCGGCGACTTCGAGGACCAGATCATCGACGACTACCGGGCCATGACCTACACCTCCTACGATCGCTCCCCCGCCGAGTCGGACGACTACGGGGACGAGCTGCCCCTCGACCAGCGAGTCCGAACCGCCGCCGTGCCGCTGCTGGTGATCTTCGGCGAAGAGGACCAGCTCTACGACGACCCCGTAGCGGCCGCCGAGGCATACAGCGACGTTCCGGGGGCGCGGATCACGATCATCCCGGACGTCGGCCACTCGCCGAACGTCGAGGTGCCCGCCCGGACGTCCCGACTGATCCTCGACTTCGCGGCCGGGGCAAGTTCGCGGCCCTAGTCGGTCCTACTGCCAGCGTCCCCCTGCTTTCGCCCAGTCGGCCAGGTGGTCCACGGTGCAGAAGCCGTCTGAGACGCGATGCTCGCCGCGGTGGCGGACGAGCAGGACACGGACCTCGCCGAGCTCCTCGCCGCACTGCGAGCAGCCGACCGGCATCTCGCCAACCGAGGTGGGCTCGGTCATCCCGCCAGCTTCCCAATGAGGCCCCTTGAGCGCCCAGGGAACCACGTGCTCGAGGCGGCAGAAGAACGCCCGGCGCTCACCGGGGGACTCGTAGAGCCGAAAGCCGTCGTCGGGGTCGACGGCCTGCCCGCACCAGGTACAGGTGTCACCCACGGATGGTCAGGATAGTCGCGCTTCAGGGCGCCCGGACCGGGCGGCCGCGAAAAGGAAATACGATGCGGCGGGGTATGGAGGCCGGAACGCTTGCCGCCAACGGAGCGGGATCGCTCGCCGACCAGATCCGGGACACGGCGCGCCGCCGACCGGCGCTGGTCGCGCTGGCGATCCTCGCCGCCGCCGTCCTGGCGATGATCGTCGCCAAGGGGCTTCACGACGTCGCGCAGACCGGCCTCACCGGCCTCTCGCTCGGGGCGATCTACGCGCTTGGGGCGGTCGGCCTCACCCTGGTCTACGGGATTCTCAAGCTGGTCAACTTCGCGCACGGCGACTTCCTCACCTTCGGCGCCTACATGGCCTATGTGGTGAACGTCACCTGGGGAATGCCGCTCGTGCTCGGCATCTTCTTCGCGATGACGACGACCGCGCTGCTCGGGGTGTTCTTCGAGAAGGTGATGTGGGGACCGATGCGGGCGCGGGGTGCCGGCCTCCTCCAGCTCCTCCTGATGTCGATCGGGCTCGCCTTCCTGCTCCGGGCCCTGTTCCAGTACGTCTGGTCCACCGAGATCCGCTTCCTCGACGTGAACGTGATCGAGACGGTCGAGGTCTTCGGCCTGCGGATCGGGCGCACGTCGCTTGTCGTTCTGATCGTCGGCATCGTGGTCATCGTCGGAATCGGCCTGATGCTCCGCTTCACGCTGCTGGGCAAGCGGATGCGCGCCCTTTCCGACAACCTGGAGCTGGCTGAGACATCCGGGGTCGACACCTCACGGGTGATCCTCTACACCTGGTTGTTCGCCGGCGCCCTCGCCGGCCTGGCGGGTGTGATGGCGGCGGCGACGACCGAACTACGGCCCGAGCTGGGATTCGAGCTGCTGTTGCCGATCTTCGCCGCCGTGATCCTGGGTGGGATTGGCGACGCCTTCGGCGCTCTGGCCGGCGGGCTCGTTCTGGGGCTGATCATCGAGTGGTCCACCCTGTTCATCGAGGCGCGCTGGAAGGTGTCGACCGGCTTCGTGGCGCTGATCATCGTGCTGATCGTCAGGCCGCAGGGGATCTTCGGCCGGGCGAGGGACATCTGACGGCCATGGACCCCCTTCCCGTCGCGATCACCTTCGACTTCCTCACCAGCGTCAACTTCTGGACCAGTGTCGGCGTGCTGGCCGCCACCTACGCGCTGGTGGCGCTCGGGCTGCAGCTCAACGTGGGCTTCACCGGGATCGTCAACTTCGGCGCGGCCGGCTTCATGGCGGTCGGCGCCTACGCGATGGCGATCCTGACGATCGACACGGGCATCTCGTTCTGGCTCTCGCTCCCGCTCTCGATCCTGGTCACGATGGCGTTCGGGCTGATCGTCGGCCTCCCCTCCCTGCGCTTGCGGACCGACTACCTGGCGATCGCGACCATCGCCTTTGCCGAGATCATCCGCCTCATAGCCCAGAACGCCCGCGGGCTGACGGGGGGAAACCAAGGGCTGTTCTGCAGCGATGACCAGTCGGTCTGTTTCGACGACACCTGGTTCGACCTTTCCGAGAGGATCGAGGGATGGTTGGTGGATCTCGGCTGGAACGACCCGGAGATCCTCTTCCCGCTGCTGCTCGTCGCCTGGGCCCTGGTGCTCGTCGTCACCCTTGGCCTGTTGTTCGTGCAGCGCAGTCCGTGGGGAAGGGTGCTTCGCGCCGTGCGCGAGGACGAGGACGCCGCCAGGGCATTGGGGAAGAACGCGGTTGCCTACAAGCTCCAGTCGCTCGCCATCTCCGCCGCCATTGCCGCGATCGCGGGTTGGATTTTGGCGCTCAACCTGGCCACCCTCCACCCCATCGACTTCGAGCCGCTGGTGACCTTCTTCGCCTACGGGGTGCTCGTGCTGGGCGGGCTTGCCAGCTACTGGGGGGTTCTCGTCGGCTCGGTGATCTTCTGGACTCTGCTCGAGGCAACCCGCTACATCGACGTGTTTCAAGACGAGTCCGACCAGGTTGCGTTGCGCTTCGCAATCGTCGGCCTGGTGCTGATCCTGCTGATGGCCTTCCGGCCGCAGGGGATCTTCGGCAAGCGCGACGAGATGGTGCTCGGTGACTGAGGGTCCAGCCGCGGGGGCGACCGCGCAAGCCGGCAGCAACGGGGGGCCGATCTTCGAGGCGCGCGACGTGGTCAAGCGCTTTGGCGGGATCCGGGCGGTGGATGGAGCCACACTCGATGTCGCAGAGGGCTCGATTACCGCCCTGATCGGGCCAAACGGCGCCGGCAAGACCACCTTCTTCAACGTCATCACCGGCTTCTACAGGCCTGACGGGGGCCAGGCCGTCTTCGGGGGCAGGCGCGTCCTGGGGCGCCCGCCATATGCGATCGCGCGCCTGGGCATGGTGCGCACGTTTCAGATCACGAAGGCCCTTTCTCGGATGCCGGTGATCGACAACATGATGCTCGCGGCCCCGGACCAGCCGGGCGAGCGCCTGCGCAACGTCCTCTTCAGCCCTGGGGCCGTGCGCCGCCGGGAGGCCGAGGTGCGCGAGCAGGCGATGGAGCTGCTCGGGGTCTTCAACCTGGAGCGGTTGGCCGGCGACTACGCCGGCACCCTCTCGGGTGGGCAGCGCAAGCTGCTGGAGCTGGCCCGGGCGCTGATGACGAGGCCTCGCTTCCTGCTGCTCGACGAGCCGATGGCGGGCATCAACCCCACGCTGGGGCGACGCCTCCTCGACCACATGAAGCGGCTGCGGGTCGAGGAGGGAGTGACGATCCTGTTCATCGAGCATGACATGGAGGTGGTCATGAACCACTCCGACCGGGTGATCGTGATGGCCGAGGGCCGGGTGATAGCCGAGGGAGAGCCACACGAGGTCCGCAGGGACAAGGCCGTGATCGATGCCTATCTGGGGACGGGCGCGGTGGCCGACGAGCGCTCCGAGGACGCGTGATGGCCGACGCCAAGGCCAACGGCGCCCTGCTCGTCACCGAGGACGTCGTTGCCGGGTATGTCTCGGAGGTCGACGTCCTCAGCGGCGTTTCGATCCAGGTCCACGATGGCGAGATCGCCACGGTGATCGGGCCCAATGGGGCCGGTAAGTCAACTCTGGTCAAGACGATCTTCGGTCTCCTGCGTCCCCGCAGCGGCCGCGTCGTGTTCGGCGGCGAGGACATCACGGGTCACAAGCCTCACACGATCACCCGGCTGGGACTGAGCTACGTGCCGCAGCTGGACAACGTGTTCCCAAGCCTGACCGTGGAGGAGAACCTCGAGATGGGCTCGCTGGACCGGGGGCGGACCGGCGCGCAGATGGACCGGATGTACGAGCTCTTCCCGCGACTCGGCGAGCGTCGCCGGCAGACGGCGGGGACGATGAGCGGCGGGGAGCGCCAGATGGTGGCGATGGCGCGCGCCCTGATGCCCGATCCTCGGGTGCTCCTGCTCGACGAGCCCTCGGCGGGCCTCGCACCGGCGTTCGTCGAGGCGATCTTCGAGAAGATCGAGGACATCAACCGGGACGGGGTCACGATCGTCATGGTCGAGCAGAACGCCCGCCGCGCGCTCACGATGTCGGATCGTGGGTACGTGCTCGACCTCGGCGCGAACCGCTTCGAGGGGCCGGGGCGGGAGCTGCTCGACGGACCCGAAGGTGGCCGAGCTCTACTTGGGCGGCACGGCGCGGGTCGATCGGCCGGAGGTGGAGGAGGCGCTGGAGGACGAGCGGACGTAAGGAAACGGCCGGGGCTCACGCCCCGGCCGTCACCTGCATCGTCGATCGCGCTGGGAAACCCAGCGCGATCAGCGTTGCCGCTAGAGCTCCGGCACCGGCACCTCGTCGATCTCCTTGAGCTCCCCGTTCGGTTGGAACACGTTGATGTCGTAGACGCCTGCCGTCGGGTCGCCGGCCTCGTCCAGGTCGATCGCGCCGGCCGCGCCCTCGTAGTCGATGTCGTCGCCGTTCTGGAGCGCCTCGATGGCCCCGGCGAGATCCTCGAACGAGTAGCTGTCACCGGGCGGTCCGCTGATGTCGCGCACCTGGTCGGCCATCTCCTGGCCGTCCGTGGAACCGGCGGCGACGGCCGCCAGGTAGCAGAGGATCACGGCGTCGAAGTTCTGCGCCGCGAATATCGCCTGCTCCACGTCGGCCGGGTCGGAGTCCGCGAACACCGTCGCGAACGCCTCAGGCACCTCGCCGGAGTCCGGCGAACCCGGTGCGGTCGCCTGCATCCCGGCGACGATCTCCGGTGGCTTGACCGGGCCGATCGTCAGACCGTCGGTGCCCCAGGCGTTCGCCGGATCGTAGTCCCCGGTCCGCAGCAGGGCGGGGCCGACGTTCGCGAACGTCTCCGGGAAATCGATGATCACGATCGTGTCCGGATTGCCGGAGACGATCTGCCGAGCCTCTGAGTCGTAGCTGGGCTGCTCCGGGTCGTACAGGACCGTCTCTCCGATCTGGCCGCCCTTGGCCTCCCAGGCGTCACTGAACGTGCCGGCCAACCCTTCACCGTAGGAGTCGTTGCGAGCACCGATGTTCACCACCTTGCCCTCGGCCCCACCGATGTCGTTCTCGATGGCGTCGGCCAGCGTCGGGCCCTGGTACTTGTCGGGGGGCGCTGTCCGGTTCAGCAAGCCGTCGTCCTCGAGGGCGGTGATCTCGTCGCTCGTGGACGAGGGTGAGATCTGGAGGACGCCCTCGCGGATGGTGACCGAGCGAGCCGTCGGGATCGTGTCCGCCGAGGCCCACGCGCCTGCGATGCACGAAGCGCCCTCGTCGACCATGCTGCGGGCGACGTTGACCGCCGGCGTCGGCAAGGTCTCGTTGTCCTCGTGGATGATCGTCGACCGTGTGATCCGCGCCGACGTCGTCGATGGCGGCGTTGATCTGTTCGACCGCGACATCGGCCGCCTTCTGGCCCGGCGGGCCGTACGGGCTCAAGGCACCGCTGAGCGGCACCGAGTCGCCGATCGTCAGGTCGAGCGTGGCTTCTCCTGCACCTCCGTCGCCCTCGTCGTCATCGCCGCCGCAGGCGGCCAGACCGAGCGACAGACCGGCAATCGCCAGCACGACAAAGACTGAAAACAGCCTTCGCATGAAAATCTCCTCTCTCGAATTTCCCGAGGCCGTCCTGTCGGCCCTCGCGGACCATATCCCTATCAGGAAAGGCGCGTAATCAACCAAATTGGACGACCCGGTGCGGTGCGGTCAGACGGTGCGGCCAGGAGCCTCCGCACCACCGGTGCCCACTCGGCGCCACTCGACGATCTTGCCGTCGCGGATCACGAACGAGGTCTTCGCGGATTCGCCGGCACCCGGCCCGCATGTGCCGGGGCCGGGGCGCTCGGTGAGGCGAAAGGTCGCGGTCGTGAACTCGCCCTGGGTCTCGGCGCGCACAAGGCGGGCGCCGCAGGGGAGCGACTCGTTGAAGCGGCGGGCGTCGTCGAGGTTCTCGATCTGGAGCAGCAGCGGGCCGTTCTCGGCGGTGCTGGGGATCGCGAAGTAGCGCGCGGCGGCGTCCACGTCGCCACGCCGAAGCGCCGTCACCCAGGCGTCGATCACGCGGACGTCCCCCGGATCGGCATCACCGGCGACCTTCGGCTCACCGCCGCTCTCACCCCCGTCCCCTCCCCCGCACCCCGCGAGCGCGATCGTGATCGCGATGCCCGCCAGCAGTGCGCGTGGAGCCACCTGTCCAGTATGCGCGCTCGGGGTCGGCGGCACTTGACATCCTACGGATTTGATACGAACATGTGTTCGTATGCGCGTAACCAACAACGGCACCAGCCTGTCGCGGCGCCCTTCGGCGCCGCGCATCATTACTTGCGCCCTCATCCCCCGGTTCGCCCTCCTGGCGACCCTGGGAGGGCGCCGGCAGGCGCTGCTCTCCCGACCGCTGGCGCTGGCGCCGGAGCCCGGCGGGCCGCAGGTGGTCGGGGAGGTCTCGGGGCCCGCCGAGGCCTTCGGCGTGCGCGCCGGGATGCGCCTCGGCGAGGCGCTCGCCCGCTGTCCCGAGCTGGCGCTGGTGCCGCCGGATCCGGAGCGCGCGGAGGCGGCCTGGGAGGAGGCGCTGGGACGCCTGGAGGGGATCGGCGCCGCGGTCGAGCCGGGCCGGGCGGGCGAGGCGTTCTTCGAGGCCGCGGGCCTGCGGGGGCTTTGGGGCGGGAGCCTGGAGGGGGTCCTGCGGCAGGCGCGAAAGGCGGTCGGCCCGTCCGTCCGCCTGGGGGCGGGCCAGACCCGGCTCTGCGCCTACGCCGCCGCCCTCCGGGCGAGGCCGCGCAGGGCGCCGGTGATCGTCCCGGGGGCGATGACGCGCGCCTTTCTCGCCCCCCTGCCGGTCGGCCTGCTTCGGGATCGTCTCTCCACCAACCGCGCCGCCCCCGGAGGCGGAGCTGAGGAGGCGGCGCGCATTTGTTCCGCGGACCTGCCGGAGAAGCTCGAGCGGCTCGGAGTGGACACGCTGGGCCAGCTCGCGGCGCTCCCCGATGCGGCGATCGCCGACCGCTTCGGCGAGGCGGGCCTGAGGGCGCTTCGGATGGCTCGCGGCGAGGGCGAGCCCCTGCGCCCGCGCCGAGCGCCCGAGGAGCTGGTGGAGCGGCTCGAGCTGCCGGAGGCCATCTCGGGCCAGCAGCTGGAGCGGGCGCTGGCGCTGCTCGTCGATCGCCTGCTCGCCCGCCCGGAGCGCCGCGGGCGGAGCCTGCGACGCCTGCGACTCGGCGCGCGGCTCGCCGGGGGCGGAAGCTGGCGCTCGGTGGCGGCGCTGCGCAGCGCCAGCGCCGATCCGGTGCGCCTGCGCCTGGCGCTGCTCCCGAAGCTTGATGGGCTTCCCGGCCCCGCTGCCTCGCTGAGCCTGCGGGCGCTCGAGACGGGGCCGCCCGCGAGCAACCAGGCGACGCTGGACGAGTCCGCGCGAGGGAGCAGGCGGAGGCGGCTCGCCGAGGCGGTTCGCCAGGCGCGGGCGATCGCCGGAAAGAACGCGGTGCTGCGAGTGCTCGAGGTCGACTCGGGGTCTCGTGTGCCGGAGCGCCGCTCGCTCCTGACGCCGTTTACGACATATGCCGACGACTCCTCGTGACCGGGCGGCGGCACATCTACTGGCCGCTGCCGGTTGAGGTGGAGGCGGGGCCCGACGGGGCGCCGAGCGCCGTCGAGTCGGTGGCGGTGGACGCCGTGCGTGAGGAGTGGCTGATCGAGGACCGCTGGTGGACGCCGAGGCCGCTTCACCGCCGCTATTTCGAGCTCGTGCTCGCCGATGGGCGCAACGTGGTGGTCTTCCGCGAGCCGGCGGAAGGAGGTCGCTGGTTCCTCCAAAGAGCGTGAAAGAACGACTGCCCGCCACATGCTCGGCTTCACCTGCGCTGTGGCGGGGTGCGCGGCGTCCTCAATACGTGGAATTACATTGCCACTCCGCCTACTCGTTCCTCGACGGGGCGTCGGCGCCGGAGGAGCTTGCGGCGAGGGCGGCGGAGCTCGGCTATGAGGCGCTCGCCCTGACCGACCACGACGGCGTCTGGGGAGCGATGGAGTTCGCGCAGGCGTGCAAGGCGTTCG
The DNA here is from genome assembly GCA_963824865.1 of uncultured Actinomycetes bacterium. GTDB lineage: Bacteria > Actinomycetota > Thermoleophilia > Solirubrobacterales > 70-9 > AC-56. The sequence continues at coordinate 252,223 of CAWGQQ010000005.1, forward strand.
GGGTCCGCCCGATCGTCGGGGCCGAGTTGACGGTGAGCAAGGGCACCCGGCGGTTTCACCTCACGCTTCTGGTCGAGAACGCGACCGGATGGCGGAATCTGTGCCGGCTGATCACCGAGGCGCATCGCGACACGCGCCCCAGGCCGGATCGGGATCCCCTCCCCCCCGTGTTGCCGCTCACCTCGCTCGAGGCTCGTGCGGAGGGACTGGTCTGCCTCTCGGGGTGCGCGCGCGACGGGGCGCTCTCGGCGCCGTTCGAGCGTGCCGGCGGCCGCCCGTTGCCGAGCGAGGCGCGTGCGGCAGAGGCGCTCGGGCGGCGCCTGGTCGATGCCTTCGGCCCCGAGCGCTTCCGGGTCGAGCTGCAGCGGCCGTTCTGGCGCCACGACCGGGCGCGAAATCGCTGGCTCGAGGGTCTCGCCGGGCGGCTCGGGGTTAGGTGCGTGGCGAGCGGCAACGTCCACATGCACGATCGCTCGCGGGCGCCGCTTCAGGACGCGCTGGTCGCCGTGCGCCTGAGGGGGGCGCTGGAGGAGACCGAGCCCGAGCGGCGTGGGAACGCATTGGCCTGTTTGGCGGCGCCGGGGGCGATGGCCGCCCGCTTCGCGGATCATCCCGGCGCGGTCGCGGAGAGCGCCCGGATCGCCGAGCGGCTCGGCTTCGACCTGACCCGCGACCTCGGCTACCGGTACCCGGGCTCGGAGGACCCCGACGCCGACAGGACGCTGGCCGAGATCTGTGGGGCCCGGCTCGATCACCGGTACGCGGGCGGTCGCGAGCGGCAGCGGGCACGGCGGCGGCTGGAGGAGGAGCTCGAGGTGATCCGCTCCCTGCGGCTGTCGGGGTTCTTCCTGCTCCACTTCGACATCCTGGAGCTGGCCCGCGAGGTGGCGGCCGAGGTCCGGGGGCCGGACTCCGCGCGGGCGCTGTTGCCGCCGGGGCGCGGGCGCGGCTCCAGCGTCAGCTCGATCGTCTGCTACCTGACCGGGCTCTCGCACGTGGACCCCGTGCGCAACGGGCTGTTCCTGGGGCGCTTCTTGAACGAGGAGATCACAGAAGCGCCCGACATCGATCTCGATTTCCCCCGCGACATTCGCGAGAAGCTGATCCCCCGCGTCCACCAGCGCTACGGCGAGGAGCGCTCGGCGCTGGTCGCGGCGTTCGCCTGCTACCGGTCGCGCGGCGCCACCCGCGACTTTGGCAAGGCGCTCGGCCTGCCGGCCGGAGAGGTCGAGCGCGTGGCTCGGACGGTCGATCTGTTCGACCGCCCCGATTCGGTGGAGGCGGACATGGGCGTGGCGATCGGCGCGGAGCGGGCCGCGTCGGGGCGCTGGCGCGCGCTCGCCCGCCTGGCCCGCGACGCGTGGGGGCTTCCACGCCATCCCTCTCAGCACCCAGGCGGGATGGTGATCTCCACCAGGCCGCTGATCGACATCTGCCCCGTGCAGCCGGCGGCGATGGAGGGGCGCCAGCTCATCCAGTGGGACAAGGACTCGTGCGCCGACGCCGGCTTCTTGAAGATCGATCTACTGGGCCTGGGGATGCTGTCGGCGGTCGAGCGCACGATCGACGAGATCGCGCGGGTACGCGGCGAGGGGATCGACCTCTCCCGAATCCCCATGGACGACCCGGAGACCTACCGGATGATCCGGGCGGCGGACACCACCGGCGTCTTTCAGATCGAGAGCCGGGCGCAGATGCAGATGCTGCCGCGAACGCAGCCGGAGAGCCTCGACGACCTCACGGTTCAGGTGGCGCTGGTGCGCCCGGGGCCGATCCAGGGGGGCGCCGTGCATCCCTATCTGGAGCGCCGCGAGCGGCTGCGGAGGGATCCCTCCTTCCAAGTGCCCTACGACCACCCTTCGCTGGAGCCCATCCTTCGCGACACGCTGGGGACGATCGTCTTTCAAGAGCAGGTGATTCAGGCGGCGATGGCGCTCGCCGGGTTCAGCGCCGGCGAGGCGGAGGGGCTGCGCCGGGCGATGAGCCGCAAGCGCTCCGAGGAGGCGATCCTCGCCTATCGGGATCAATTCATCGCCGGGGCGACGGGGCGCGGGGCGGCGCCGGAGGTGGCGGAGCGCGTCTTCGAGCAGATCCGCGGCTTCTCGGGGTTCGGGTTCCCGAAGGCCCACGCGGTCGCCTTCGGCCTGCTCGCCTACCAGTCGACCTGGCTGCGGGCCCACTACGCCCCCGAGTTTCTCTGCTCGCTGCTGAACGAGCAGCCGATGGGGTTCTACCCGCCCGACGCGCTCATTCACGAGGCGCAAAGGAGGGGGATCGAGGTGCTGCCCGTGGACGTCAACCGGAGCGGCGTGGAGTGCATGGTCGAGATCGCCGCATCCCAGCCCAGCGCCAGGCCCGGCGATTCCTCGCGCCAGGTGTCCCGCGCTCCCCACTCCGTTCGCATCGGCCTGGGTTACATAACCGGGCTGCGCTCCGACGATGCCGGCGCGCTGGTCGCCGAGCGCGAGCGGGGCGGCGCCTACACGGGCCTCGCCGACCTCGGTTCGCGGTCCGGCGTTGGGCACGAGGCGCTCGAGCTGCTGGCGTGGGCGGGGGCGTGCGAGGCGCTCGGCGGGGGCGACGATCTGCGCCGGCGCGAGGACCTGTGGCGGCTGGGCGTGGCGCGCGGAGGGCGGCGGCTGGCGGGGGGTGCCAACGGTGACGCTCCCAGCGGGGAAGCGGCGCCAGCGCCCGTCCAGCTCTCCCTCCCCCTCCCCATCCCGGCGGCGCCCTCGCTGCGCGAGCTCGATTCGTGGGAGCGGCTGGTCGCCGACTACGGGTCGACGGGGATCGCGATCGCCGAGCACCCGATGGCGCTGTTGCGGCCAAGCGTCGAGCAGGGGGTTTCCTCGAGCGCCGACCTCAGCGGGGTCCCGGACGGCAGGCGCGTGGAGATCGCCGGGATGGTGGTCGCACGCCAGCGCCCCGCGACCGCGCACGGGGTGGTCTTCATGCTGCTCGAGGACGAGCTGGGAACGGTCAACGTGGTGGTCCCGCCGCCCGTCTACGCGCGCCATCGCTTGGCGGTGCGGACGGCGTCGTTCGTGCGCGTGAGCGGAAAGCTCGAGCGCCGCGCGGGGGTGGTCAACGTAGTCGCCTCGGCGGTGCGCCCGCTCGCCACCCCCGACCAGCCGCGGGCGGACGTCAGGCAGATCGAGCCTCCCGTGGAGCGGGAGACCGGCAGACGCCCGGCAGGCGGCGAGCGGTCGGCCGCCGACGCCCGCGCCGCGGAGCTCGCCGCCGTCGCGCCCGCCGCGCACAGCTTCGGCAGGCGTGGACGGTGAGGGCTTCAGGCACGGATATGCAAGGTCCGTTGCAGGGGCGAACGTACGTCCGCCCCCACCCCTAGCCTCGCGTCCATGTTCGACAGGCAACAAGCGCTCGGCCACCGCCTGCTCAGCGCAGCCGATCTGGCGATCGACTTCGCGACGCTTGGCGAGTACGGCCTCGAGCCAATCCCCGCGGACGGGCCTCGTGACCGGCCCGGCCACGCGCCATCCTCTCGTCGCGCGGCTGGATGGGAGGCGTTCACCTCGGCCCGCCGCGGGGCCTGCCGGGCACGGCGCTCAACGAGCGCCCACGCCTGAGGCCCGGAACGTAGACGAGCCGCCCTCGGGGCGGCTCCCCACAACGCAAAAGAGCCGCCCTCTCGGGGCGGCTCCTCATGAGTCAAGGCCGGCGGCGACCTACTCTCCCAGGCGGTTGCCCACCAAGTACCATCGGCGCGGAGGGGCTTAACGGCTCTGTTCGGAATGGGAAGAGGTGTTTCCCCCTCGCTATGGCCACCGAAATCGTGCGGGACCGCGGCGGCCCCGGCGGGGCTTGAAAACTGCACGCAGGCCAAAGGGGTAAATAGAACCGTCAAGCCCTCGACGCATTAGTACCGGTCTGCTGAGCGCGTTTACCGCGCTTGCACAGCCGGCCTATCAACCTGGTGGTCTACCAGGCGTCTTACTCCCTCAAGGGGATGGGAGAGCTCATCTCGAGGTTGGCTTCCCGCTTAGATGCTTTCAGCGGTTATCCAGTCCGCACGTAGCTAGCCTGCAGTGCCCTTGGCAGGACAACAGATACACCAGAGGTGCGTTCATCCCGGTCCTCTCGTACTAAGGATGACTCCTCTCAACTCTCCAACGCCCGTGGCAGATAGGGACCGAACTGTCTCACGACGTTCTGAACCCAGCTCGCGTGCCGCTTTAATGGGCGAACAGCCCAACCCTTGGGACCTACTCCAGCCCCAGGATGCGACGAGCCGACATCGAGGTGCCAAACCGCTTCGTCGATATGGACTCTTGGAAGCGATAAGCCTGTTATCCCCGGAGTACCTTTTATCCGTTGAGCGACGGCGCTTCCACTTGCAACCGCCGGATCACTAAGCCCAACTTTCGTTCCTGCTCGATCCGTCGATCTCGCAGTCAAGCTCCCTTTATGCCTTTACACTCTGCGCACGATTTCCAACCGTGCTGAGGGAACCTTTGGGCGCCTCCGTTACTCTTTGGGAGGCGACCGCCCCAGTCAAACTGCCCGCCTGACACTGTCCGCATCCCGGTTCACGGCGATGCGTTAGAAACCCAGAACACCAAGGGTGGTATCTCAAGGGTGGCTCCCCGGCAGCCGAAGCCGCCGGTTCGAAGCCTCCCACCTATCCTGAGCGAGATGCCCCAAATTCCAATATCAGGTTGCAGTAAAGGTTCACGGGGTCTTTCCGTCTTGCCACGGGTACTCGGCATCTTCACCGAGACTTTAATTTCACCGAGCCCCTCGTTGAGACAGCGTCCAAGTCGTTACGCCATTCGTGCAGGTCGGAACTTACCCGACAAGGAATTTCGCTACCTTAGGACCGTTATAGTTACGGCCGCCGTTTACCGGGGCTTAGCTTCGCTGCTTTGCGCCGAAGCGCTAACAACTCCGCGTAACCTTCCGGCACCGGGCAGGCGTCAGCCCCTATACGTCGTCTTTCGACTTAGCAGAGGCCTGTGTTTTTGGTAAACAGTCGCTTGGACCTATTCACTGCGGCCCCCTCGGGCTCCACCAGCAAGTGGCTTCACCCTACCGGGGCGTCCCTTCTCCCGAAGTTACGGGACGATTTTGCCGAGTTCCTTAACGAGGGTTAGCTCGCTCACCTGAGTATTCTCTACTTGTCCACCTGTGTTGGTTCTCGGTACGGGCACGAGCGTCCTGCCTAGAGGTTTTTCTTGGAGGCATGGGTGCGGGGACTCGCCGGCGGTCAAGCCAGCTGGCATCGCGCCTCGCGTCAAACGCCGCGGCGGATTTCCCTACCGCGACTAGCTACGCGCTTGCCCCAGGACAACCATCGCCTGGGTTCCCTTGCCCTTCCTCGTCACCCCATTGGTCATAACGGACGCGACGTGGTACGGGAATATCAACCCGTTGGCCATCGGCTACGCCTTTCGGCCTCGCCTTAGGTCCCGACTAACCCTGAGCAGACGAACTTTACTCAGGAAACCTTGGACAATCGGTGGAGGGGATTCTCACCCCTCTTGCGTTACTCATGCCGGCATTCTCGCTTCCTGCCGCTCCACGGACGCTCATGCGCCCGCTTCAGTGCAACAGGAACGCTCTCCTACCGATCGCGCCGTCCGCAGACGGCTCGATCCCACAGCTTCGGAGGCTGGCTTGAGCCCCGTTGAATTCTCCGCGCCCGAACACTTGACCAGTGAGCTGTTACGCACTCTTTCAAGGATGGCTGCTTCTAAGCCAACCTCTTGGTTGTCTCGGCACTCGGACATCGTTCTCCACTTAGCCAGCACTTAGGGTCCTTAGCTGGTGGTCTGGGTTGTTCCCCTCTCGCGTACGAAGTTTATCCCCCGCACGCTGACTCCCGGGGTGAACATGATGGTCTTCGGAGTTTGCCTGAAGTCGGTAACCTGGTAGGGCCCCTAGTCCAAGCAGTGCTCTACGGCCAACACGTACATATCCCGAGGCTATACCTAAATATATTTCGGAGAGAACCAGATATCTCTGGGCTTGATTAGCCTTTCACTCCTATCCACAGGTCATCCGCCCAGTTTTCAACCTAGGTCGGTTCGATCCTCCACGAGGTCTTACCCCCGCTTCAATCTGCCCATGGATAGCTCGCCCAGTTTCGGGTCTACCGCCAGTGACTGAATCGCCCTGTTCGGACTCGCTTTCGCTGCGGCTCCGCTCATCGCTTAACCTCGCCACTGACGAGTAACTCGCCGGCCCGTTATGCAAAAAGTACGCCGTCACACCCGAAGGTGCTCCGACCACTTGTAGGCACACAGTTTCAGGTACTATTTCACTCCCCTTCTGGGGTGCTTTTCACCTTTCCCTCACGGTACTAGTTCACTATCGGTCACCAGGGAGTACTTAGCCTTGGGGGGTGGTCCCCCCGGGTTCAGACCGCGTTTCACGGCAGCGGTCCTACTCAGGAACGTTGATCGGCAGGTCAGTGCCCTTTCACCTACGGGACGATTGCCCTCTGTGGTGCGAGGTTCCACTCGACTTCGGCTAGAGCCTGACTTGGTAACTGCCGCCGGATCGGGCACGATCCGGACACAACGCCCTACAACCCCCGCCAGGCAACGCGTGCCCGCTTTCACCTGGCAGGTTTAGGCTGATCCCCTTTCGCTCGCCACTACTCAGGGAGTCTCGGTTGATTTCCTTTCCTCGGGGTACTGAGATGTGTCAGTTCCCCCGCTATACCTCCCATCGCCTATGTATTCAGCGATGGATGACGCCGCATTACCGGCGCCGGGTTTCCCCATTCGGAGATCCGCGGGTCAAAGGCTGTTCAGCGCCTAACCGCGGCTTATCGCAGCCGTCCACGTCCTTCTTCGGCTCCTGGTGCCAAGGCATCCACCGTGTGCCCTTAGCATCTTGACGGTGAGCTACCGCCGCGCCCGGAGGCGCGGTCGGTGCAAATTACCCTATTATTTGGCCTTTGTGCAGTTTTCAAGCTCCGCCGAGGCCGGCAGACGGAACATGCTCCGCCCGCGGTCCCTCAAAACTGAGCAGCGACACGCCCGGTCGACATTCGGGATTTCTCCCTAGAAAGGAGGTGATCCAGCCGCAGCTTCCGCTACGGCTACCTTGTTACGACTTCACCCCAATCACGAGCCCCACCTTCGACGGCTGCCTCCCCAAGGGGTTAGCTCACCGGCTTCGGGTGTTGCCCGCTTTCGTGGTGTGACGGGCGGTGTGTACAAGACCCGGGAACGTATTCACCGCGGCATTGCTGATCCGCGATTACTAGCAACTCCGCCTTCATGGAGGCGAGTTTCAGCCTCCAATCCGAACCGAGACGCGCTTTATGGGATTTGCTCCACCTCACGGTATTGCATCCCTTTGTACGCGCCAATGTAGCACGTGTGTAGCCCTGGACATAAGGGGCATGATGACTTGACGTCGTCCCCACCTTCCTCCGGTTTGTCACCGGCAGTCTCCCATGAGTCCCCAACTGAATGCTGGCAACATAGGACAGGGGTTGCGCTCGTTGCGGGACTTAACCCAACATCTCACGACACGAGCTGACGACAGCCATGCACCACCTGTGTAAGTGTCCCGAAGGAAGACCGTGTTTCCACGGCTGTCACCTACATGTCAAGCCCAGGTAAGGTTCTTCGCGTTGCGTCGAATTAAACCACATGCTCCGCTGCTTGTGCGGGTCCCCGTCAATTCCTTTGAGTTTTAGCCTTGCGGCCGTACTCCCCAGGCGGGGCACTTAATGCGTTAGCGCCGGCACGGGAGGAGTCGACACCTCCCACACCTAGTGCCCATCGTTTACGGCGTGGACTACCAGGGTATCTAATCCTGTTTGCTCCCCACGCTTTCGCGCCTCAGCGTCAGTACCGTCCCAGCGAGCTGCCTTCGCCATAGGTGTTCCTCCTGATATCTGCGCATTCCACCGCTACACCAGGAATTCCACTCGCCTCTTCCGGACTCGAGCCCGACAGTATCCACCGGCTTTCCAGGGTTGAGCCCTGGACTTTCACAGCGGACTTACCGGGCCGCCTACGCGCTCTTTACGCCCAATGATTCCGGACAACGCTTGCCCCCTACGTATTACCGCGGCTGCTGGCACGTAGTTAGCCGGGGCTTCTTCTGGAGGTACCGTCAGTACGGACGGCTGTTCGCCGCCGCACCTTCGTCCCTCCTGAAAGGGGTTTACAACCCGAAGGCCTTCTTCCCCCACGCGGCGTTGCTGCGTCACGCTTTCGCGCATTGCGCAAGATTCCCTACTGCTGCCTCCCGTAGGAGTCTGGGCCGTGTCTCAGTCCCAGTGTGGCTGACCGTCCTCTTAGACCAGCTACCCATCGCAGCCTTGGTGAGCCGTTACCTCACCAACAAGCTAATGGGCCGCGGGCCCCACCCAAAGCGGAGGCCGAAGCTTCCTTTACGCGCCGCGCTTATGCGCGGCGAGCACATCCGGTATTAGCCCGAGTTTCCTCGGGTTGTCCCGGTCTTCGGGGCAGGTTACCCACGTGTTACTCACCCGTTCGCGGCTTAGCCCCAGGGCAAAGCCCTGGTTCGTCGCTCCACTTGCATGTATGAGGCACGCCGCCAGCGTTCGTCCTGAGCCAGGATCAAACTCTCCATGAAAAGTGACTCGAGGGTTTCAATCCGGCGCCCCAGTCACGGGATACCGGCTCCTCTGTCTCAGAGAGTTGTCATGCCTGGCTGGCCACCGAGTACACAAATCGGCGACCGACATGACAGGGTTGTTGGCCCGCCGCGCGTGGCCGAAGCCTCGACGGCGGGTCGGACGTGGTTCACGAGCCTCGGAACTTCGTCCCTCGGCTCGCGCGCTGCTCAGTTTTCAAGGACCGCTTCGCGCCTGCACGGAGGGACTCTCCGGGCAGGCACGATCCGCCCCGAAGGCGACCAGCCAGTATATCGGTCCGCCGCCGGCCCACGCTCAGCCGGCCCAAGTCAGCCGCTGTCGGCCACCCGCAGTCGCTTGTGGCGGCGCTTGCCGACCTGAAGCACCTGGCCGTCGAGCTCCGACGCAGGCACGTCGAGTCGCCCCGTCTCCACCACCGTTCCGCCAATCCGTACCCCGCCCTGGTCGATCAGACGCCGCGCCTCGCTGCGACTGAGGCCGAAGCTGCTCCGCCAGGAGCGCCGGCAGGTGGACCGACCCGTTCGGGCCGCTCGCCTCCACCACCGCCTCCGCGACCTCGTGCGGGGACCTCCTTTCGCACGTGCAGCTGGTCGAAGCGCTCCTCCGCGGCGGCAGCCGCGTCGGCGCCGTGGAAGCGCTCCACGAGCCGCCGCGCGAGCTCGCGCTTGGCCTCGACCGGATGCTTGCTGGGATCGAGCTCCGCCCCCAGCAGCAGCCGGTAGTACTCGCGCCATCGCCGCGTCCGGGACGCTCATCAGCTTCCCGAACATCTCCTCCGGGGCATCCGTGATCCCCACGTAGTTGCCGAGCGACTTGCTCATCCGCCGCACCCCGTCCGTCCCCGGCAGGATCGGCATCGTCAGAATCGACTGCGCCGGCTGGCCGAAGGCCTCCTGCACGTCTCGGCCGAACAGCAGGTTGAACTTCTGATCGGTCCCCCCCACCTCGACGTCGGCCTCGACCGCCACCGAGTCATAGCCCTGGAGCACCGGGTACAAGAGCTCGAGAATCGAGATCGCCTCCCCCGCCTCCATCCGCCGGCTGAACTCCTCCCGCTCGAGCAGGCGCGCCACCGTGAACCGTCGCACGAGCCCGAAGAGCTCATCGCTGCCCATCGCCAGCCACTCGCTGTTGCGCCGTACCTCGGTGCGCTCCGGATCCAGCACCTCGAACGCCTGCTCCTGAAAGGTCTGCGGCGTTGGCAGCGATCTGCTCCTCGGTCAGCACCGGGCGCTCGGCGACGCGTCCGCTGGGATCGCCGACGCGCGCCGTGTAGTCGCCGATGATCAAGACCACGACGTGTCCCGCGTCCTGAAAGGCGCGAAGCTCGTCCAACACCACCACATGCCCCAAGTGGATGTCGGGGGCGGTGGGGTCGATCCCCATTTTTCACCCGGAGCCCTCGCCCGGCGGCGAGCTGCTCAGCCAGACGGCCCTCGGGCAGGGCCTCAACCGCACCCTCCCTCGCGCGCGACCCTCCCTGGCCGCTGCGGAATCCGTCACGAGGCCAATGCTAGACTGACGCGCCGGCGCTGCGGGATGTGCGTCCTGCGCGGGGTCCTTGGGTAATCGTTGACTTTGGCGGATTCCGCCGCAGCGTTGCTGCGGCGAGCGACTTCCCGAGATCGCCACCATCGCAGCGAGACTAGATGCCCCCTAGGATCAGACGGCCCCGACGCCCCTCCCCCGCCGGGCGAACCCGCCGGGCGGCGCCCCGCGCGTGGACGGTCGTCCACCGCTTGACAGCGTCAACGGCGAGGGCCCGGCGGGCGCGGCCCGACGGCGGCGAACCGCCCTCCCCCGCGCCGCCGGCGCCGCCCACGCCACCACCTCCCAGCCGGCGCCCGAAGCTCAAGAAGCTGCGCTTCGCGCTCGTCTTCCTGGGCCTCTCGGTGCTCGCCTTCGTCTCTTGGATCTTCGGGATCATGATGGCGCTCGCGGGCGACCTGCCCCAGCTCGAGAGCCACGCCCAATTCGAGAGCGCCGAGAACTCGATCGTCTACGACATCAACGGCGAGAAGGTCGCCACCCTGACCAACAACCAGGGACGGATTCTGGTCGGC
>CAWGQQ010000006.1:0-22092 GCA_963824865.1 uncultured Actinomycetes bacterium
GCCGCCCGCGTGATGTGGCTGCAACGTCTCGGCGAGTCGGTCGCGGTTCAGCAGGACGCCCGCGATTGCCGCCGCGACCCCCAGGGCAATCAGGATGAGCCCCAACTCGCCCGGGAGCGAGCGCAGCGGGACCACTTGGGCGGGGTACCCGACCGACCAGTGCTCGAGGCTGATCCTGAGGCTATGGAGGGTGAAGGGCTGAAGCTCGCCGAGGATCTTGGTGGTGGGCGAGTCCAGGTCCGCGCTCAGCCCCGAAATCCACGGAAGGAATCCGGCGGTCGCCCCGAGGTTCGCGAGGAGCGCCGCTCGCCGCGCCTCAGGATGCGCCCACAGGAGCCACAGAAGCTGGGCGCCCAGCGCGAAGACTGCGGTGTAGTGGGTGTAGACCGCTGCGCAGGTGAAGACGGCGTAGGCCACCCACCAGCGGGCGCGACCATCGTCCACTGCGGCCAGCATGGTGAGCGTCGAGAGCATCACCAGGACGACCATCAGCTCGTATCCCCGCGCCTCCGCTGAGTAGAAGATCATGAACGGGCCGAGCGCCGTGATGGCGCTCGCCACCAGCGCCGCGGGGCGCCCGACCGTGCGAAGCCCCAGCCGGTATGTGAGCGGGATCGCCGCCACCCCGGCGAGGAACGAGGGGGCGCGAAGCATCTCCGCGGTGAGATCCAGCCTCGTCGTCAGCCACGCGAGGACGAAATAGAGCGGCGGCGTGATCTCGGCGTCCGTGTGGACGGTGGAGATCACCCCACCCAGGCCGCGCTCGCTGACGATCCAGTACGTGGACAGCTCGTCGGCGAACAGGCTGCCTTGCAAGACCACCAGCCGCACGGCGGCGCCAACTGTGGTGATTGCGGCGACTATCGCGGTTGTCCGGAATCCGTTCAAGCGTTCGAGACGCGCTCAGTCCCTGTCGATCTCGAACCGGCCGGCGCGGAAGTCGGCGGTCGTGTTGACATGTGGAAAAGAGTCGGTGGGTACGGGGCGTCCGAGCGCGGCGCAGATCGGGCTCCAGCCGTCGCCGGGCCGCCACTCGATCAGCCGGCCAGGCGGGATTGCGGCCCGGACGGCGCTGTTGTGGCGCTCGAACGCCGCCTTGGCCGCGACCTCGTCGGCCCAGTCGGGGGTGAACCGCTCGGCGAGCATCCTGATGGTGAACTCTCTGGCGGGTGCCATCGCTCGTTCCCACGGATCGGCGGTATCGACTTCGGAGTGAAGGCCTTCGACCACCGTGTTGCGGAAGCTGCCCCACCAAGCGTCCGGGTCACGCACGGACAACAGGACGATCGCCTCGGGGTAGGCGTGGACAAGCTCGGCGAGAAAAAGGGCGCTGGTCCAATCCCCGGTTGCCCGGTAGCCGGAGAAAAGGCTGTCCCAGTTGGGCGTGTGGCCGTCGAGCGCGCCCAGCCAAACCTGTATGTGCTCGGGGTGCTTGAACAGCTCGATCATGCGATAGCAGGGGCCTCCGAGGAGCTGCTCGAGTGCCACGTTGAGCGAGAGGGTTCCCGGTACGTCCGAGGCCAGCGCCGATCACCTGGACCGTCATGAAGCGAGCCTAGTGGGACGGTCCACTAGCTGCCGGGCAGGCCGCAGACCGTGACGGGGCTGGGTGAGGCGACCTGAAGCTTCCACGGAACGTCCGCGCCGTCGCGGGGTATGCGCAGCGCGACGGCCGCGCTGCCGGCCTCGGGCACCAGCCGGGCGACGGGAGCATCCGCGAACCGCCCGAGGGTGAACGTCGCTTCCCCGAGCCGGCCACCGCCGATCCATGCTCCGCCGGCGGGAAGCTGAAGCTCGGCGAAGTTGCGGCCGCGCACGCAGGAGCGCGCCGGCCGCCCAGAGCGCGCCGCCTTCAGCTCGAGCCCGAGCGAGCCGACCAATGCTCTGTCGGCGGACGCCCGCTCCGGCGGGGGCGCCCCTGCGAGCTCGTCTGGAGACAGCCCCATCGAGCCGTAAGCGGCGGCGGCGCTGAGGTAGTTGCCGGCCGTCGGGGCAAACGGATTCGGCGTGTAACTCGAGCTGAGGCGGGTGCGCTCGAGGTCGTACGCGCTGTACTGACCCTCCGCGATCATCGAATTCGCGCGCAGGATCGTGCTGGCGTCACTCAGCTTGCTCACGTTCGACCACAGACCCAGCAACAGCACTCCGGTCGCCAACCCGGCGACCACGGTTCGGGTCCGGGGGGTTCCCGCATCCCGCCAGGCCGCCGCCAGCTCGACCAGGATCCAAAGGAAGAGGATCGCTTCGGGATACAGATAGCGAGGCGAGTCAGGCGGGCGGATAAGCCCGCCTGGGGACATTCGCGTCGCCACCAGCAGGGTGACCAGCCCGGCAACCGCGGCCCAGAACGTCGGTCGCAGGCGCCTCCACCGCAAGGCGGCGCCGGCGAGAATCACGGCCAGGAGGGCCACGGATGCGGCTTCGGCGAGCAACTGGTCGTAGACCGGAGCCTCAAGGACGCCGGAAAGGCCCGAGACCGCCGCGGTGAGCATCGTCCAGGAGTCGCCGGCGAAGGCGAGCACGTCCGAGAGGTCCGGGGGAAAGTCGTCGGCGGCGCGCTGATAGAAGACCAGGAACGCGCCGAACAGCGCGGCCGGGATCAGAACCACCCAGGACGACTTCCAGCGTCGCGGCGAGGGCCGGAAGGCGAGCATGGCTGCACCGGCGGCCAGGAACCCCAGTCCGGCTGGATGTGAGGTCGCCGACACGCAGAGCAGCACCGCCGCCCAGGCGTCGCCGCCGGCATCCTCGCGCTCGAGGAGGAGAATCGCTGCGAGGCCCGATGCGATCGCGATCAGCGAGGGAATCCTTGACCCCGTGATCAGCACCTCCCAGCCGGAGCCGAAGAACAAGAGCAGGATCGTCGGTGCGAGAGCCAGGAGGCTGCCGATCCGCCGGCGTGCGATCGAATAGAAGAGCGTCGCGCAGAGCAGCGCCAGGATGATCGCGGCGAGGCGATAGGGAAGGTAGGAGCCGATGCCGAAGACCTCGAACATCGCCTTGTAGAGCGCCATCGGCAAGGCCAGCAGATAGAGGTTCGAGTGCAGGATCGCGTGACCGAGGTCGTCATCGCTCAAGCGCTGGGCGTAAAAGAGATCGTCCCCGATCATCACCGCGCCCCGCCCCCAGTGGATCAGCGCGCCGGCGGCGACGACCATCGCCAGCGCGAGAATCGCCAGGGCCGCTCCCCGACCCCGGTCCTCAGCCCTTGCCGTGAGCACCGGGGCAGTTTCTCAGGGGCAGCGGGCGCGAAGATATGATCACCGGATGGGAGGCGGCGTGCGGGGCCCCGCGCGAGAGTTGGGCGTCGGCGCGCTCCTCGCCTCGGCGGGGTTGATCGTCTCCTTCGCCGCCCTCGGCTTGAACAGCATCGCCGTGTCGCGCATCGAGGGACCAGACGGCGCCGGTCTCGTCGCTCTGTCCACTCAGGTGGTCGTGATCGCCAGCCTCATCGCCGGAATCGGGATGAGGACGAGCGTCGCCTATCGCGTCAGCGCCGGCCTCTGGTCCCCGCGGAGCGCGATGCACGGCGCCCTGCGCGCCTCGGCTGTCCTGGGCCTGGTGGGGGCGAGTGCTCGGCTTCGGGGCCTACCTGCTGCTGCGCGACTCCGCGATGAGCGACTTCAGTGCTCCGATGGCGGCCAGCCTGATGGGCGCCCTGCCATTCGCGCTGGTCTGGTGGATCGCGCCCGCGGTCCCGCTCGCCTGCGAGCGCTTCGAGCAATACGCGCTGCTCACCATGGCGGCCCCCCTGGCGGTGCTGGTCATCTGTCCGGCCGGCGCGCTTCTGGGGGGCTCAACCGGGACCGTGATCGGCTTCGCCGCCGGCTTCGTGGTTGGGGGCGCGGTGAACGGCGTCTGGGCGCTCCGATTCGCTCGCGGCGAGGATGCCGGTCGAGGACCGGAGCACGGGGTGCGCAAGGCCGGCGGCTTCGGTCTCCGCGCCTGGGTCAACGACCTGTTTCAGTTCATCAACGTACGCCCGGATCTGTTCATCCTCAGCGCCTACTACGGGGCCGGCGAAACCGGCGTCTACGCGGTCACGATCTCGATCACGTCGCTGGTCTGGATCCTCTCTCAGCCCCTGGCGTCGGTCGTCCTGCCACGAACGGCAAGCCTCGAGACCGCGAGCCTGGCCCAGCCACGGATGGCCAGCGAGCGAGCCCCAGGTTTCCGCCGTGCGCCACGCGGTCTTGGTCTGCGTCGTGGCCGCCGTGGCAGTGGTCCCGGTGCTCGCGCTGGCGCCGCTCGTCTGGGGTCCCGGTTTCGGACGCATCTCCGAGCTCGGCCTGATTGTGGTGCCCGGCGTGGCGCTGCTCGGCGTGGCCCGGGTGATGGTCGCCGCATTCACGGGCCGTGGGGCGGCGAACCAGGCGCTGCTGGTCGGCCTGGTCAGCTTTCCGCTTACCCTGGTCGCCTTCCTGCTCGTGATCCCCGACCATGGCGCCACCGGCGCCGCGCTGGTGTCGTGCGGCTCGTACATCGCGGTCTCGCTGCTCGTCCGCGCTGCTCTTCTTCCGCACAACCGAAGCCGGATTGGGCAGCTCGCTGGTGCCGCGGCGCGGAGACGTCCACGAGTACCTCCGGTTGGCTCGCAGGGTCAGGGGCGCGCTGCTCGCCCGCGGCCACTAGCCTGACGCGATGGAGTTGCACGCAAACTCGGCGCTGGAAATCTCGCTCCCGCCAGTCGCGGGCGTTGGGATGGCCCACTAGGTGGCGGTCGCCCTCGTCACCGGGTCGGGCGGCCTGGTCGGGTCCGACGCCGTTCGCCACCTGGTGGAGGCGGGTTGGGACGTGGTCGGGCTGGAGAACGACATGCGGGCCAGCTTCTTCGGCCCCGACGCATCGACGGCCAGGACGACCGCCGAGCTGGTGACCGCCTACTCCGAGTTTCGCTCGCTCGAGCTCGACGTTCGCGACGCCGACGGCGTCGACCGGGTCTTCGCCGAGCACTCCGGGCGCCTCGAGCTGATCGTCCACGCCGCAGCCCAGCCCTCGCATGATTGGGCGGCGCGAGAGCCCCACACGGATTTCGGCATCAACGCCAACGGGACCCTGAACCTGCTCGATGCCGCTCGCCGGCATTCGCCGGACGCGACCTTCGCCCTGATCTCGACCAACAAGGTCTACGGGGACCTGGCCAACGAGCTGCCGCTGGAGGAGCTGGAGACGAGGCTCGAGCTGCCGCGCGGTCATCGGTACTTCGACGGCATCGACACCTCGATGTCGATAGACCGCTCTACCCATTCGCTGTTCGGGGTCTCGAAGGCTGCCGCCGACCTGCTGGTGCAGGAGTACGGCCGCTACTTCGGCCTGCCCACCGTCGCCTTTCGCTGCGGGTGCATCACCGGCCCCTCCCACGCCGGGGCGGTTCTGCACGGCTTCCTGGCCTACCTGATGAAGTGCACGGTGACCGGGGAGGAGTACACGGTTTTCGGATACGGCGGCAAGCAGGTGCGCGACAACATGCACAGCGCCGACCTGGTCGCCGCCTGCATGGCCTATCACCGCGCGCCGCGGCCGGCCGCCGTCTACAACCTGGGCGGCGGGCGTCACTGCCACTGCTCGATGCTGGAGGCGATCGAGGCCTGCGAGCGGATCGCCGGCCGCGAGCTCCGGTGGAAGCTCAGCGACGAGGCGCGCGTCGGGGATCACCGCTGGTGGATCAGCGACCTGGGCGAGTTCGCCGCCGACTATCCCGAATGGGGGCTCACCTATGACATCGAGTCGATCCTGAGCGAGATCCACGAAGCAAACGTGGACCGATGGAGCGCGGCCCGAGCCTGAGCTGACGCCCTCTAGGAAAAGCGCGCCTCAGCCCGAGGCTGGGCGCTCTGCGTCTGGGGCGCGGGCTTTGCCGGACGATCACCGGCGGCGCCTCGCAGGGCGTTCCGAGTCACGGAGAGGACCAGCTTCACGGCGATCCCGGCGTAGACGGCGAAGCTCACCAGCTGGCTTCGCGTGGGTGCGTAGTACTCGCGGTAGAAGCGGAACATGCCGTAGTGGAAGGCGTAGTTCAGCTTTGGTGAGCGCACCGGGCCGCTCGACCCGGCCTTGACGTGGAACACGGTCACCGAGGGCTCGTACCAGGTGACCCAGCCCGCCTCGGCGAAGCGATAGCAGAGGTCCAGGTCCTCCATGTACATCCAGTAGCCCTCGTCGAACAGCCCGACCGCATCGAGCGCCGAGCGGCGGATCAGCATGAAGGCGCCGTTCACCGCGTCGACCGGCCCCTCCTCGACCTCGGGCGCGCGATAGGCGGCCAGAGCTCCCCAGTCGCGCTGGCGCCCAAGCCCGGTGAAGTGCCCCAGCGCGCTCAGGGGAGTGGGGAAGGAGCGCTTGGCGGCGTAGTCGAAGCTGCCGTCCTCGAGCTCCAGACGGCAGCCGGAGATGCCCACCTTGATCCGCTCGTCCATCAGCTCCAGCAGCCGATCCAGGGCGCCCGGCGTCACCCGCGTGTCGGGGTTGAGGCAGAGCACGTAGGGGGCGCCGCCGGCCTTGATTGCGACGTTGCTCGCGGCGCCGAAGCCGAGGTTCCTCGGCGCCGCCGTCAGGCTCACCTCGGGGAACTCGCGGCGGACCATCTCCGCCGTGTCGTCCCCCGACGCGTTGTCCACCACGTGCACGGTCATCCCGCCGCTTGCAGGATGGTCGCGAAGCGAGCTGAGGCAGTCTCGGAGCAGCTCCTTGCAGCGGTAGGAAACGATTACGACGTCCAGTGGGGGGCGAGCTGCCACCACAACCGAAGCGTACTGCCCAGCTACAGACGTCCTCGTCAGCCGGCGGCGGTCATCGCGCCGCGCAGACGGTCGCCCCATGGATCACCACGAGCCACGGCCTGACCTGCTGGCTCGTCCCGGGCCTGAGCAGCAGCGGCCCCGGCCCGGGCGGGACGCTGAGCCGCTGAAAGCGAGTGGCGAAGCGCCGGGCGAGCACGGTGAGCGGGGAGCTCGACCCCTCGGGCCGGATCTCCAGGCCGGAGTGAGGAACGCTGAACGGCCGACCGTAGCCGACCGAGGGCCCGAATGCCCGGCGGCAGTTGCGCTGCGGTGCGGCACGGCCGGGGGGAAGCTCGGAGAGGGCGAGATCGTTTCCCTCGAGGAGCACCTCGTCGAAGATTTCTCGCCTGCCCTCGTCCGCGGCGGCGATCTCCGCCGGACTGTCGGCCGGGCTGCCGTAGCGGTCGACGGCGGCGAAGTACTTCGAGGCGGCGATGGGCCCCTGGCGGTCCACGATCAGCACGCCTCGATCGAGCCTCAACGCAGGGATGGAGGCAGCCGGAACCTCGTCTCGCAGAAGCTCCAGGGCCCCAAGCTGGCTCCGCTCGTGGGTGGCGAAGTCGCGAATCTGGCCCGCTTCGTCGTTCAGATTGACCAGGTTGGGGACCAGCGAGACAAGCAGGACGCCGGCGCCGAGCCAGATCAACCGGGGGCGGAACCGGACTCCACGCAACAGCTCGAGCCCGATCAGGAGCAGGAACACGGCGCTCGGATAGAGGTAGCGGCTCACCCGCGGTCCCCGTGCGCCGCCCGCGACCATCGCCACGAGGACCCAGAAGGTCAGGGCGAGGGCGAGGGCGACCCAGATCCCTTTGGCGAGCCCGGATCCGCCACGAGCCCGCCATACCGCTGCGACGATGAGCAGGACGAGCAGCAGGTAGCCGGCGGCGAGATGGAACTCCTTGGGTTGCACGTGCTCGAACAACACGCCACCTTCAAATCCCGAGCCGCCGAAGAGCCCGCTGATCGCCGCGAGTCCGGCTGCGCACAACTGTACGACCGACCAGGGGACCTCGGTCAGGTTGTCGAGCTGGACCGGGTCCGGGACCTCCGGGCCTGAGAGCCGGGACCATGCAAACCACGCCACATACAGCGCGCCGGGGGCAAGGACCACCCATAGCCGCGCCACTGCGGCCCGCCCGCTCTGCTGCACGAGGATGACTGTGGCCCCGGCCACGAACGCCAACCCGACGCTCTGGGAGGCCACCGCGGCGATCAGCAGCAGGCAGGCCAGGAGGTCTCGCTTGCCCGGAAAGCGCTCGAGGCATACCAGGGCGGCGAGGCCAAACGCCACCGGCAGCAGGATGACGATTCCGTACGGCGTGGCCAGGACCTCGAACGCGGAGCCAAGACACAGCAGCACGAAAGTCGCGAGCAGGCACGGCCAGGGCTCTGCCCTGGCGCGCGCCAGCGCGTAGAACAGCAGCCCGCAGGCTCCCACGAGCAGCGCCTCGATGATTCGGAAGGGCAGATAGGAGTCGGCTCCGAAGATCTCCAGGAGGCCCTTGTAGAGCAGGGCGTGAAGCGCGACCAGATGGCCGCTGTGTCCGCGCACCAGCGTCTCGAGCCCGCCGTCGTTGTAGAACATCAGGCGGCCCCACTCGTCCGAGAAGAAGGTCTGTCCGCGGGTTTCCCAGAGGTTGAGGGCGACCGCGATCAGGACGCCTGCCGCCAGGACCGCCTGGGGCCGCGCCGGCGACCGATCGGCCCAGTCTTAGGGCTGAGGGGCCTCCCACTTAGTGTTCCAGCACCAGGCCCAGGAAGCGCTTGGTGCGCTCCTCGCGCGGGTTGTCGAGGACCTGGGCGGGCGCACCCTGCTCGACGACCACGCCGCCGTCCATGAACACGACCTGGTCGCCGACCTCGCGGGCGAACCCGATCTCGTGGGTGACGACGACCATGGTCATTCCCTCCGCCGCGAGCTCGCGCATCACGTCCAGGACCTCCTTGATCAGCTCGGGGTCGAGGGCGCTCGTCACCTCGTCGAACAGCATCACGTGCGGGTCCATGGCCAGGGCCCGCGCGATCGCCACCCGCTGCTGCTGGCCGCCGGAGAGGCGCTCGGGGTACTCGTTGATCTTGTCCGCGAGGCCCACCCGGTGTGAGCAGCGCCTCGGCCTTTGCCCCTGGCCTCGTCGCGGTTGCGCTCGAGCACCTTCTCCTGGGCGAGCGAGACGTTCTCGAGCGCCGTCTTGTGCGGGAAGAGGTTGTACTGCTGGAAGACGATCCCGACCCGCTGGCGGACGTAGTTGCGGTCCTCGGCGGTCGTCTTGCCGGTGATCTCCCTGCCCTCGAGCAGGATCCTGCCCTCGTCGAGCGGCTCGAGCAGGTTGATGCAGCGCAGCAGCGTCGACTTGCCGGATCCGCTGGGGCCGATCACGCAGACGACCTGGCCGCGATCGACGTCGAGGTTGACGCCGCGCAGAACCTGGAGCTGGCCGAACCCCTTGTGGATCTCCTTGACCTGCAGCATCTGACCGCCGTCCGCGGCCGATGCGATCACCCGGTCGCTTGATTCCGCCGTCATCTCAGGTGGCGGCCATGCTAGCGGTCCGCTCCCGCACCGCCGGCTGACGGCAGTGGCTGCAATGCGGGCTCAACCGGTTCGCCGCCCCCGCCGCGCCCCGTGCGCGCCTGCTGCTTGGCGATCAGCCGGTCGGTCAGGCGGGCGAGCGGGATCGTGATCACCAGGAACATCAGCGCGCCGAGCGTCAACGCGGAGCCGTTGATCTGCTCGGTCTGGACGTCGAATCCGACCTGGACGACCTCGAGCAGGCCGAGGATGTCCGACCAGTGAGGTGTCCTTCATCAGGGCGATGAAGTCGTTCAGGAGCGGCGGGATCACCTTGCGCACGGCCTGGGGCACGATCACGAAGCGCATCGACTGGCCGTGGCTCATGCCGAGCGAACGGGCTGCCTCCATCTGCCCGCGTGGAACGGCCTCGATTCCGGCGCGGTAGACCTCGGCCATGTAGGCGCCGTAGGTGAGCGTCAGTCCCATGACGCCCCACCAGAACGGCGACGTCTCGCCGAGCCAGGTCGGGAGTCCGAGCTCTCGCGGGATCGTGCCCTCGGATTGCGCCGCGGAGAGGAAGCCCGAGAGGAGGAGGAGCACCAGCAGCAGCGGTATCCCTCGGAAGACGTCGATGTAGGCGATCGTCAGCCAGCGAACAGGCGCCAGCGGCTCTCCCGGGCAGCTGGCGCAGCACGGCGAGCACCAACCCCCAGGCAAGGGACAGGACCCCGGAGATGATCGAGAGCTTGACGGTCAGCCAGAAGCCGTCGAGGACGCGGCTGAACTCGTCGCCCATGATGCCGAAGTCGAAGTAGAAGTTGGTGATGAAGTCCATCGGTCACCTCCGCTCGTGGTCGGCTGGCGAGGCTAGTCGGTTCGAGCAAGGAGAAGGGGCGCCGTGGGCGCCCCTTCGCTCCGCTGGTTTGGCAGTTCGCCGCTAGTCGTCCGTGAGCAGCTCGTTCGTGCCCTCGAGGACCTTGGCGGGTGGCTCGGCGCCGAAGTACTTCTCGTACAGCTCCGCCATCGTGCCGTCCTCCTTGATCGTCGCCAGGGCCTCGTTCATCGCCTCGCGCAGGGCGTCGTTGTCGGGCGCGACCGCGAACCCGAACAGGTCGTCGCCGGGGATCGACTCGACGATGATGACCTCGATCCCGCCCTGCTTCTCGAGGAAGTCGGCGCCGACGGCCTCGTCGACAAGCACCGCCTCCACCTGGTCGGTGAGCAGCGCGGTGAGTGCCGTCGTCCCCTCGGGGAAGGCGCGAACCTCGCCTGCGTCGGTGTCATTGGCGATCTCCTCCTGGACGGTTGCGTCCTGGGTGCCAACGATCACGCCGCCGAGGTCATCGATCGTGGCAATGTCCGAGCCCTCCGGGACGACGAGCGCGGTCGCGCTCAAGTAGTAGGGGTCGGTGAAGTCGACGACCTTCTCGCGCCCCGCCTGGATCGACGAAGCCGCGGCCGCGGTGTCGAACTGCCCGGATGCTACGTCGCGGAAGATGGTCTGGAAGCCGGTGTCCTGGTACTCCACGGTCAGGTCGAGGTTCTCGGCGATCGCGTTCAGGGTCTCGACGTCGTAACCGGTGGCGTTGGGCGGCTGGCCCTCCGCGAACGGGGGATAGGGCGTGTCGAGGCCGACGAACAGGGTCCCGTCGTTGACCAAGCCGAGATCCCCGCCGCCGTCGTCATCGCCTCCGCAGCCGGCGGCGATGCCGGCGGTGGCGAGCGCCGCAACCAGCGCGATTCCGATCCTCTTCCGTGTGCCCCTGATCATCCTTGAGTCCTCTCCTTCGCCTGGGTCGATGCGCCAGGAACATACTCCGTTCCTCACTACACTTGCTGAAGCGATGGTCGACGAGACCCTCAACCGCCCCTGCGGCGGGCGCTACGCGAACGTCGTCGAGGCGGTCGGCAACACGCCGCTGGTCGAGTTGCCGCGGCTGTCGCCGAAGCCGGGCGTCCGCATCTTGGTGAAGCTGGAGGGCCGCAACCCGACCGGCTCGGTCAAGGACCGGGTCGCCAAGGCGATGATCGAGGACGCGGAGGCCCAGGGCGCGATCGAGCCCGGCCAGACGATCCTCGAGCCGACCTCGGGCAACACCGGCATCTCGCTGGGGATGATCTGCCGGCGCAAGGGCTACCCGCTGAAGGTGGTGATGCCCGACAACGTCACCGAGGAGCGCACCCAGCTGTTGCGCATGTACGGCGCCGAGATCGTCTACTCGGAGGGCGCCAAGGGCTCGAACGGCGCCGTCGAGCTGGCACTGGAGATGGCCGGCGCCGACGCCTCCTACTACATGCCCTACCAGTACGGGAACGAGGCCAACCCCCGCGCCCACTACGACGGCACGGGGCCGGAGATCCTCGAGGAGCTCGACGAGGTGGCGGCGTTCGTCGCCGGGCTCGGCACGGGGGGGACCCTGATGGGCGTGGGGCGGCGCCTCAAGGAGCACGATCCCGAGACCAAGATCGTCGCCGCCGAGCCGATGCAGGGCGAGCTGGTCCAGGGCCTGCGCTCGCTCGACGACGGCTTCATCCCGCCGATCATCGACCTCTCGGTGCTCGACCGCAAGATCATGGTCTCCAACCGCGACGCGATCGTCTGGACCCAGCGCCTGCTCCACGACGAGGGCATGTTCGCCGGGGTCTCGACGGGGGCGGTCGCGGCGATCGCGGTCCGGATCGCCGCCGAGCTGGATCAGGGCAACGTGGTCTTCATCGCCCCCGACGACGGCTGGAAGTACCTGTCGTCGGGGGTCTACACGACGCCGGTCGACGAGCTGGAGGGCATCGACTCGGTCGTTTGGTGGTAGACGGCCACCAGATCGAGCTGACGTTCGACGAGGCCTGATTGTCGCCGACGGCCATCCACCCGGATGCCGTCGCGCCGCGTGGCCGAGCGGGTGCGGGAGCTCGCGGACGGCTATGAGCCGCCGAGCTTCTCGCACGTCCCGGATCCGGACGCGGCGATCTTCCTCTGCGCGATCGACCACAGGACCGGCTACCGGGGCCGCTACCTGGTCGGCGGCCAGGGGCCCTTCGAGGGCAGCGCGCTGCTGTGGGCCGTGGGGCTGCAGGCGGCGCTCCGCCGGCGTGGCCTGCTGACCGCCGCCGGCCTGGGCGACGTGACGCCGGAACGCGTCGCCGAGCTGTTTCGGATCGGCGGCGAGACCGTCGCCGACCCGGAGCGCCGCGCGGCCCTGTGGCGCGACCTCGCAGCCGGGCTGGAGCGCGACCATGGGGGAGAGGCCGAGGCGTTGCTGGCTGCCTCCGCGGGCCGCCTTGGCGGCGCCGGCGGGCTGCTCGAGCTCCTGGCGCGCTACGAGGCCTACGCCGACCCGCTGGCCAAGAAGTCGTTCCTGTTCGCGAAGATCTGCGCCCGGCGCGGCTGGCTGCGTGTCCACGACCCCGAGTGCTGGGAGGTGTGCGCCGACAACGTCCTGATGCGGCTCGCGCTGCGCTCCGGCCTCGTCCATCCCGGAACGGTCGACGAGGTGCGTGCGGCGACCCGCGCCGCGTTCGGGCAGGTGGCCGGGGCGGCCGGGATCGAGCCCCCGGTGCTCGACGACCTGCTCTGGGAGCTCGGCCGCGACGATCCCGACCTGCTCGGCATCGAGGGCGGCGACCTCTCAGAGCCGCCGCGCGACCCCGCCTCCGCCTGGTATTGAGCCGGCGAGGGCCCGGGCTACCAGACGGTGTAGGGCGGGCGCTCCCCGAGGAAGAAGATCCAGGCGAGCAGGACCACGAGGGCGATCGCCATCGACGCGAAGAGGAAGAGCACGAGCGGCCCGCCGAGCCCTCGGCGGCGATCTTCATCGTCCTCTTCGGCCGGCAGCGCGCCGATCAGCCGCAGGTAGAGGCCGTTGAGCCAGAACAGGGCCGGGGCGAAGAGGGCCATCGCCGCCGGGACGGCGATCACGGCGAGCACGAAGTGCTGGGTGCTCGAATCGGTCACCTGGGAGAGCGCCCACAGCCCGCCGACCGGGATGCCGATCCACAGCACCAGGCTCCCGACGCCCATCACGACGAGCACGAAGCCGGGTGCGAGCCGGTCGAGGAGACGGCGGGAGGGGTCAGGGTGTGCCACTTCCACGCGGGCGCTCATCTCACCCCCCGATCGGCGCCCTCGGGTTGGCGCCCCAGAAGACCAGGGTTCCCATCATCCCGATCACGTGCACCAAGACGATGTTCAAGACCATCGACTTGGCCGTCGCCGTGCCCACCCCGACCGGGCCGCCGGAGGCGGTGTAGCCGTAGTAGCAGCCGACCAGAACGATCGCCGTGGCCATGAACATCGCCTTGATCAGGCTGAACAAGAGGTCGGGCGGGTTTTGGAACATCCAGAAGATCAGGAAGTAGCCGCCCGAGGAGACGTCGCCGATCTGCTGCACGACCGCCAGGTAGGAGGCGAAGTAGCCGATCCCGATCGCGGTCAGGTACATGAACGGCAGGGTCAGCCAGGCGCCGAGCAGGCGGGTGGCGGCCAGGAAGGTCATCGGCGGCACCCCCATCACCTCGAGCGCGTCGATCTCATCGGAGATCCGCATCGCGCCGAGCTCGGCGACGATCCCGGTGCCGACCTTGGCCGCCATCATGTAGCCGAAGGCGTAGGGGATCACCTCGCGCAGGTCACACCAGGCGGCGAAGACGCCCGCGTAGGAGGGGGCGCCCAGGGTGCGGTTGAAGTAGGCGCCCTCGATCCCGCACTGAAGGCCAAGAATGAAGACGAGGCCCCAGATCACGATGGTCGAGCCGAGGATCAGGATCCCCGCCTGGCGAAGGGCCTCGCCGAAGAAGCCGAAGACCCGGCCCGAGTAGACGAGCCCCATGGTCTTGCCGCAAAAGCCGGCGATCTCCCCCAGAGAGGAAAGCCACTCGCGGGGCACCGCCAGCGACACCTCCGGCGACATGCCGGCTCACCTCGCTGTCGCCGGGTTCGGGCGCGTACGGCGGCAGGTCGTCCGCGTGAGTTCGTCACTCTCGGCACCTGGAGCTCGGGGTGGGTGGCGAGCAGGGTCTGGGTGAAGACGTAGTTGAAGGCAAAGACGCCCAAGAAGGCGATCACGACGGCCTCGTTGACCGCCCGGCCGACCCCGGCGGCGCCCCCGGAGGCGTTCATGCCCTTGTAGGAGCAGACGATCGCGATGATCGCCCCGAACAGGGTCGTCTTCAGGATCGAGCCCCAGAGCTCGGTCACCGAGGCGTTGGTGAGCAGGGTGGCGAAGAAGCCGCCCAGGGGGGCGTTGTAGGCGAGGGTGGCGAAGACGCCGCCGGCGATCCCGAACAAAAGCGCGTAGATGTCGAGCAGGCCGGTGATCAGCATCAGGGCGAGGAAGCGGGGCACGACCAGGTTCTTGATCGGGTCGACGCCCAGGACCTGGAGGGCGTCGAGCTCCTCGCGGATCTTGCGGGCCCCGAGGTCGGCGGTGATCGCCGTCCCCGCCACCCCGGCGACCACGACCGCGGTCACGAAGGGGGCGAACTCGCGGATCGAGGCCAAGACGAAGAAGCCCCCGAGCGCGGTCGAGCGCCCCGAACAGGGAGGCGAAGTTGGCCGCCTGGAGGCCGGGGGCGCCGAAGCCGAAGGCGACGGTCGAGATCAGCATCGGAAACCAGCACAGCTGCAGGGCGAAGATGAACTGGGAGATGAACTCGCCGCCGTAGGGGTAGGGAGGACGGACCGTGGCCGTGATCGTCTTGCCGGTGAGGATCATCATGTTCCCCACCTGCTCGAACAGGCTCTTGGCCGGAAGGAACGCCCTATCGGCAACGGCTCGGACCACTCTCACCTCCTTCGACGGGCCGCCTACGCGGCATGGCTAACGGACATCCCGACGAGACCTTGACTCGCCACCAGTTCATCAACGCCCCGACCGGTCCCCAGCGAGGCTGCACCTCCACGCTCGCGCAGCCGGGCTCGCCGAGATCCTGCTTGGAGACCGTCTCCCACTTGTGCGCGGCCGGGTCACTGACCATCTCCTCGAGCCGGCCGCGGGCGCGGCGCTGGCGCTCGCCGCGGCGCTCGGCCGCCTCGCGGGCTCGCTTCAGCCGCTCGATCAGGTCGTCGCGGATCGCCTCCAGCTCGGCCATGTCGGCGACGTGCCCCTTCGGGCGAAGCAGCGGATGGGTCGGCTCGCCGGGCTTCCGGGCGTCGGCTGGATAGGAGGCCAGCTCGCCCTCGAGCCGGGCGATCTGACGGCGCAGCTCGCGCCGCCCGGGCCGCTCGTCGACGGCTGTGTCCTGGACCTGGAGGCCTGGGGGCTCGACCGAGCCGTCGCCCGAGGGGTCGGTCAGGGCGGCGCTCCGCGCGCCGCCTGCGTAGATCGCCCGGGCCAGGTCGCGAGGGTCGACGCCGCTTGCGCGGGCGTTGTCCACGGCCTCGGCCGCGAGGCGCTCCAGGTCGGGGGAGGCCGGGGCGCCCTCGGCCACGAACGTGCCCAGGCCGTGGCGCGAGACGATCAGGCCGTCCTCCTCCAGGCGGCGATAGACGGCTCGGGCGGTGTTGACGTTGACGCCGGCGCCCGCGGCCAGCTCGCGGACCCCCGGGAGTCGGTCGTCTGGCCCGAGCGCGCCGCTCGCGATGAGCACTCGCAGCCGCCAGGCGAGCTGGGCGCCGAGCGGCAGGTCGTCCGCACGCTCGAGATCGGGTGCCAGCTCGCTGGCGGGAGACTGCATGGCGGGGGACTGTGCCATTGCGCTAGCACACTAGCACTCGGCGAGGGATGCCGTCAACCGGGCACGGCCAGGCACGCGCGGGCCGCTGCTAGCCTCAGCCGAGCTTGACGATCGCCAAACAGCTCCTCGACGAGATCGTCGCCCACGCCCGCGAGGAGGCGCCCAACGAGTGCTGCGGGATGGTCGCCGGCAGCAACGGCAGGGCGACCCGGGTCTACCGGGCGCGCAACGCAGAGGCGAGCCCGCTGCGATACGTGATCCACCCGCAGGACCAATTCCGGATCACGATGGAGATCGCCGAGCGGGGCGAGGAGATCGCTGCGATCTATCACTCCCACACCGCGAGCCCCGCCGAGCCCTCGCAGACCGACATCAACCTGGCCGAGAACTGGCCCGATCCCCTGTACCTGATCTGCTCCCTGGCCGAGCCGGAGGCGCCCAGCGTTCGCGGCTTCTCGATCCGCGATCGCCGGGTCGAGGAGGTGGAGCTCGATGTCGATGAGCGCTGAGGTGCGACCCCTCGCCTGCCCTCGCTGCGCCCGCAAGTACCCGCTCGAGGAGCGTTTCTGCGCCGACTGCGGGATGCCCCTCGTCTATATGGGGGTGGGCGAGGAGCAGCCGATCACCGAGGCCCACGAGCGGGCGCGGAAGGTCAAGCCCCAGTACATCGGCGGCCGGCAGGTGCGGGTGACCAGCGCCAACAACCTCGCCGAGGCGGAGCTGATCCAGGGCATGCTGCTCGAGGAGGGCATTCCCAGCGTCCAGCGCCGAACGCGCGGCTTCGACGTTCCCGACTTCCTCGCCGCGGGGCCGCGCGACATCCTGGTCCCCGAGGCGGGCGCCGAGGCGGCCCAGGAGCTGCTTGCCGACGTCCGGACCGGCGAGCCGGAGGCGGCCGCGCCGGCCGGTGGCGAGCGTCCCCTGCGCCTGGCGGCGGGCCTGATGGTCGCTCTCGCGGGCGCCGCCTGCCTGATCTGGGTCCTCTATCAGCTGAGCAGCTAGCGGCCGGGGGGCGGCCGCTCACGGCGGCGCGCCCTCTCTCCAGGCGAGGTAGTCGCCGACGGCGAGCGCATCCAGGCCCATCGAGTGCATGGCGTCCAGCGCCTCCGCAGCGGTTTCGACCATCGGCTCGCCGTAGCCGTTGAAGCTCGTGTTGAGGACCAGCGGCACGCCGGTGATCTCGTGGAAGCGCGAGATCAGACGGTGGTAGAGCGGCTCGATCTCGCGCTCGACGGTCTGCACGCGCGCGCTCCCGTCGACGTGCACGATCCCCGGAACCTTGTCCCGTACAGCCTCGCGCGTGTTCACCGCCACGCAGCATGTAGGGGCTTGGGCCGAGCATCTCGAAGTACTCGTCCGCGTGCTCGGCGAGGACGCTCGGGGCGTACGGTCGAAACCATTCGCGCCGCTTGATCTCGCGGTCGAGCCGCTCCTTGCTGTCGGCGGTCCGAGGGTCCGCCAGGATGCTTCGATGCCCGAGCGCGCGCGGCCCGAATTCCGCGCCGCCCTGCACCCAGCCGATGATGCGTCCCTCGGCGACCAGCGCGGCGCACTCGCTCGCGATGTCCTCGCTCTTGCGGAACGCGGTGTCTTTCGCGGCGCCGAGCGCGGCGACGATCTCAGCTTCGGACGCGGTTGGACCGAGGTAGTCGTGAGCCGGAGGATGGCGCTCCTCGCCGCCGAGGACGACCTGATAGCCGTAGAGGGCGGCGCCGACCGCCAGCCCGCGATCGCTGGCATTGGGCATCACGTAGAGCTCTCGAAACGGGGTCTCGCGAAGGATCTTCTCGTTCGCGACGCAGTTCAACCCGACGCCGCCGGCGATCGCGAGCCGGTCTCGACCCGTCCGCGCGTGGAGCGCTCGCGCGAGGTGGATGACGATCTCCTCGGTGAACTTCTGAACGCCCCAGGCGAGGTCGTAGTGATCCTGCGTGAGCGGCGCCCCAGACTCGCGGCGCGGGCAAAACTCGACCATGCGATCGACCCAGGTGAGCCCATCCGCTGTCGGTCGAAGGCGAAGGCTGAAGGTGCCGTCGTCGTGCAGGTCGAACGCGTCCTCGCGGGCACGCGGTAGAAGCGGTCGGTGCCGAACGCCGCGAGCGCCATCGTGTTTCCCTCCTGCTCGTCGCGGAAGCCGAGGTGGAGCGTGGCGGTGGAGTACATGCCCCCGACCGAGGCCGGCCAAAGCACCTCGGAGAGCACCTCCACCCGGTCGTCTTGCGCGTCAGCAGAGGCAGGTCGAGATCGCCCGTCCGTTGAGCCGCGCGAGGTCCTCGCCGCGGCCGTCGATCGGTCAGGATCGCCGCGTCCTCGAACGGGCTGCAGAGATAGGCCTGGTAGGCGTGGCACAGGTGGTGCTCGAGGTCGAAGTGCGTCTTGGTGCCCGCGAAGTAATCGCAAAACTCCTCGTACGGCCGCGGGTTCTCGGGGTCGGGCTGGATGTTCTCGTGCGTCTTCACGACCAGATCGATCTTCGCCTTGGCCAGCTCCGACTCGCCGCAGACCGACTTCAGCATCCTGGGGAACACCTCGTAGAAGTCGGCGAACGGCGGCGGCCGCTCGAAGCCGAATTCGCTCTTCAACACCGCACCGATGCTCGGGCGCGTAGGGCGGCAGCGTGGCGAGCGCAAGCGGCGCAGGCGCCGATCCGCCCGGCTAAGCGGAGAGCTCGTCGGGGAGCTCCAGCTCCGCGATCGCTTCGGAGCTGTCGAGCCGGCGCTCGCTGAGCTGGCGCAGGTAATCGCGCCAGGCGCGCTCGATGTCGCGAAAACGCGCGTCGAAGGCCAGCTCGAGGCTGCCGCGCGGGCCGTCGCGGCGCAGGCGCGAGGCGAGCACGTCGCAGGCATCGGGGCCGCGTTCGCGCTCCAGCAGATCGAAGACTGTGCCGCCGAGGATGATCGCGTCGCGGGCCGAGGGCGGGAAGTCGGGCGCCGTTCGCTCCCGAAGCCGGGTGCTGACCGCGGCGCGGAACAGCGGCACCTGGCCGGCGTAGTACTGGGCGGCGCCCTCGATCAGCCAGGTCCAGCGCAGGTAGCGAAGGAAGCGCCGCGGCCCCCAGGGCGGGGGCAGGCGGTGGTTGTTGGCGGCGACCACGATCTGGACGTACAAGCGCTCGGCCGTGCCGCGCAGCGCGGCGAGCGAATCGTCGCCGGCCGCCCGGCGATCGAGGTACTCGTCGTTCAGCACGTGCAGCTCGCCGGCCATCGCCCAGCCGGCCAGGTAGCGGCGTCCCGCCGACGCCGCCGCCAGGCGGGCGGCGGGCAGGAAGGGATGCGCCGCGGCGAGCCAGCCCGGGGTCGGATGCACGATCACCGTGACCCCGGCGGGCACGTCGTCGAAGCGCTCCTCGAGGCGCAGGCGCAGGTCCTCGACCGCGTCGAGGGTGCGCTGCGCGTAGTCGCTGTCCTCTGCCTCGTGCCGAGCGACGAAGCTCAGCGACTCCGTCTCTATCCATGCCATCCCCCGTCGAGGTTAGTCCACACCTGGTGACGGTCCGGTGGGGGGTACCCGGAATTTGCGAGTTGTTAGGCGCGGCCCGGCCGCCGGACGCGCGGGCACGGGCGGCGAAAACAGGCGAGCCGCCGTGCATCGCGCGGCGGCTCGGAGTCGAGAGCGCCTCCTCCGTGCTCTGGACTCAGGCGAATCTAGCGCGGTCGAGCTCCATGTGCGCCGGTTCCCGGCGATCCGGCGCCGATTGGTCAGATCGCTATCCGGTTTCGGCCGGCGCGCCTGCGCTCGTAGTCGAGCTCGGTGCCGACACCGCGGGCGGCGAGGGCGGCGCGGCCCTCCTCGATGCTGCCGGCCTCCGCAACCGCGTGGGCCAGGGGGAGGGCCTCGGACGGCGCGGCGACGGGGTCGAAGAGGAACGTCAGGGCTCCCACAGGCCCCAGCTGCACCTGGCGCCGGCCGCCGCGGATCAGGGCATGGCCCAGCTCCCCGCGCGCGCAGCGGACTACCTGGAGGCTCGCCTCGGTGGGCACCACGGCGGCGGCGGCGTCGAGCTGGGTGGCGATCTCCGGCGTCAGTCCCCAGGTCCCGA
This sequence comes from uncultured Actinomycetes bacterium, assembly GCA_963824865.1. Classification (GTDB taxonomy): domain Bacteria; phylum Actinomycetota; class Thermoleophilia; order Solirubrobacterales; family 70-9; genus AC-56. Next base: position 20,006 of record CAWGQQ010000006.1, read on the forward strand.
GCCATGCCCCCGCGCGGGCCAGCTCGGCGACCCGTGCGAGCACCTCGTCGACGGTCAGCTCGCCGTCGCAACCCGGGCCGATCACCGCCAGCAGCGGTTTGACGCGGCCGGCGACCCGCAGAGCGGCGGCGACCATCACCGCGTCGCAAAGCGGGCTCGCCAGCCCCGGCTCGTCCCCGTGGGCGAGCACGTCGCCGCCGACGTCGACGCAGACCAGCAGGTCGCAGCCCAGCTCCGCGACGGCGCCCTCGATCCCTGCCGCGGCGCTCGCCGCGCCCGCCGCTCACGTCCACCAGCACGGTCTCGGCGCCCAGGTGGGCCGCCATTCGCGCCTCGGAGAACGCGACTCCCTGCGGGGTGGCCGTCTCGGGCCCGGCGAGCACCGCCGCGTCGCCCAGCGGGCCGCCCACCTCGGATCTCGGCCAGCGGGCGCGGCCCCGGATGGGGATCGACCGGGGTCCGCTCCCAGGCGACCCCGCCGAGCACGAACGGCGTTCCCAGCGACTCGCACAACCGGGCGACCGCCAGCGCCCCGACCACGTCGCCTCCGCCCCCGATCCCGAGGACGAGCGCACGCTCGGCGCCGCGGACGACCGCTGCGAAGTCGCCGGCGTGGGGGACGATTGTCAGGCTGGGACGGGCTCGCCTCGCGTCGCAGATGGCGCGGATCTCGGCGGCGGCTCGCACGAATTCCTCGTCTGCCATCACCGGCGTGCCCTCGAAGGGGAGCTCACGGTCGATCTCCACCCACGAGCGACAGCCGTGGTACTCGTCGCGGACGCGCACCGTGACCGGTCGCGGGATCCGGTAGACGCGCAGCAGCAGCACGTGGATCGGATGGCGCGGCTTCCACCTGAGGCGCTTGTGCGCGTAGTCCTGGGTCCAGACGTGGAAGGGGGAGAGGCTGTCGACGATGCGTGGGTCGTCGGTCTCGAAGTGGTCGGCGACCTCGGCCCAGGAGCGGATTCGCACCCGGTCGGGCTGCGCGATGCCGCCGTCCTGGAGCAGCGCCCGCGGCGGCGGCTCCTCGTCGGGCCACACGCCCTCCTCGAGGGCTCGCCGCAGCTCGGGATGGTGCGACTCGCGCACCAGGTCGTTGCGCTGGTGATCGAAGGTCGGGTAGAGGAAGAAGCGGTCGTGCTCGACCTCGAAATGCTTGTTCTCCTCGCGGATCCCGCCCTTGCGCAGGGTGACCAGCTGCTCACCCTCGGCGAGGGCACGCACCGTTACGGCCCATTCTTTGAGCGCAATAGGCATCAGTTACTTGGTCCGATCTGGGAAAAGCGGGCTTTGCGAGCCGGTGCCGCCCGTCAGGGGCGCCTGTTTCCGGCTCAGAGCGGGTGATTCTAGACCAGGCACGCAAAATCTCCAAATTTGTGCGCTATGTCGCGATCTCGTCCAGGAACTCGAGCACAAGTGCGCTGACGGCCGCCGCGGCCTCGAGCTGGCACCAGTGCGCCGCGCCCTCGACCACGGCGGCGCGGGCGCCCGGAATCGCGGCGACGATGGCCTCGGCGAAGGCCGGCGGTGTCACCGGGTCGAGCTCGCCGGCCAGCGCCAGGGTCGGGCAGCCGATGCGCTCGGGCTCGACCATCTCTCCGGCGGCCGTCGCCGCCGACCACTCGGCGTACGCCTGTGGGTCGTTGGATGCGATCAGCTCGCAGAAGAGGCCGTGGAGCGCAGGGTTCCGCTGCCGGCACAGCTCGCTGAGCCCCGTCTCGGCGACCGCCCGGGCGATCTCGCCCATTCGCCCCGCCCGCGCGAGCCTGACCCGCTCCTCGAATACGGGGCCGGCCTCCGGACGCCAGCGAAGCGCGCCGCCGATCAGGGCCAGGCCGCGCACCCGCTCGCCCAGCCGCACCGCGGCGTGCTCGGCGATCATGCAGCCCACCGAGTGGCCGACCAGTACCGCTCGCTCGATCTCCAGGGCGTCGAGCATCCGCTCCAGGTCCCCGCGCCCAGAGCTCGATCGAGTAGGGGCCCGGCGGCTTCGAGCTGCGTCCCGCCCCGCGCTGGTCGTAGGCGACCGACGCGGTGGCCACGCTCTTCGCAGGCGGCGAGCTGGCCCCACCACGAGTACGACGACC
>CAWGQQ010000007.1:0-139984 GCA_963824865.1 uncultured Actinomycetes bacterium
GATGCTCGACTCGCTGGCCAGATTCGTCTATCGCCGTCGGCGCTTCGTGGCGGTTGGCGGAGCGCTGTTCTTCATCCTCGCCGGCACGATCGGCGGGTCCGTGGCCAGCCGTCTCGACCCGTATGGCGCCGACGACCCGGCCACCGAGAGCGTCAAGGCGGACAACCTGCTCCAGGGGCACGGCTTTCGGGAGGCGAGTGTGATCGTGCTGGTCAAGGACGCTCCGGTCGCGAATCCCGGCGACTCGCGCCCGCGTTGAAGGGATCGAGCGTCGGCTTCGCGCTCGCGAGGACGTCGCCAGAGGTGACCGGCTACTACGACACGGGGTCTCGCGACTTCGTCTCGAACGACGGCAGCCAGACCTACATCGCGGTCGCTCTGCGGCCCACCGATGACAAGGCTCGGCAGGACGCGGCCTCGAGCATCGCCGAGGAGCTGCATCGGGAGCGGGGGGTCGAGGTCGGCGGCGTTGTCGCTCGCCGAGAAGCAGGTGAACGAGCAAACCGAGTCCGACCTGCGCCGAGCCGAGATGCTCGCCTTCCCCCTCCTCTTCCTGCTCTCGCTGCTCTTTTTCCGCAGCCTCGTCGCCGCGCTCCTGCCGCTGCTGATCGGCGGCCTGGCGATCGTCGGCACCTTTCTTGTGCTGCGGATCGCGAGCGAGTTCGGGTCGATCTCGATCTTCGCCCTCAATCTGACCACCGGCCTCGGCCTCGGGCTGGCGATCGACTACAGCCTCTTCATCGTCTCGCGCTATCGCGAGGAGCTCGCGAAGCGAGGCCTCGATTCCGCGGGAGCCGGGGGCCGGACGGAGCTCTGGGAGGCCCTCCGGGCAACGATGCGGACGGCGGGGCGCACGGTCCTCTTCTCCTCGATCACGGTCGCCGCGGCGCTCGCCTCCCTGATCGTCTTCCCGCAGCGCTTCCTCTACTCGATGGGAATCGGCGGGGCGCTGGTGGCGCTGCTCGCCGCCGCGGTGGCGCTGATCGTCCTCCCGGCGGTCCTGAGCATTCTCGGCGCCACGCGTGAATGCGCTCGCGCCACGCTTCCTCCAGCGCCGCGCCGAGCGGGACGCGACGGCGACGGAGGCGGGCTTCTGGTATCGGCTCTCCCGCTTCGTGATGCGGCGACCGGCCCCGATCGCGGCGCTGAGCGCCGCGTTTCTGATCGCCCTCGGGATCCCCTTCCTCAGCATCAAGTTCACCTCGGTCGATGCGCAGGTGCTGCCCGAGAGCGCCAGCGCCCGCCAGGTCGACGACGTCGATGCGCTCGGACTTCCCGCCCTTCCGCGACTCGCCGATACGGCTTGCGGTCCAGGGCGGTGGGCAGAAGGCTGTGGCGGCCGCCACGTCCGAGGCTCAGCGACGATCCTGGCGTGGCCGCGGTCGGACGCCCCCAGCGGCTTTCGGGCGGGTGGACTGTGGTCGACGCGGTCGCCAAAGGCCCCTTCATCTCCGAAGCAGAGCAAGTCGACGGTGAGGCGGCTCCGCGACCTTCCGGAACCAGCTGGGGCGACGATGCTCGTCACCGGCGCCTCGGCGCACTTCGCCGACTTTCAGTCGAGCCTCGAGGAGCACCTGCCCATGGCGCTCGCGATCGTCGTCGTCTCCACCTTCGTGGTGCTGTTCCTGTTCACCGGCTCGGTGGTGCTGCCGGTCAAGGCGCTGGTCATGAACGCTGCTCACCCTGAGCGCCGTGTTCGGCATCCTCGTGCTCGTCTTCCAGCACGGAAACCTCGAGGGCCTGCTCGACTACCGAGGCCAGGGAGCGCTCGAGCAGACGATGCCGATCCTCCTCTTCGCCGTCGCCTTCGGGCTCTCGACCGACTACGCGGTGTTCCTGCTTTCGCGGATCAAGGAAGCCCGCGACGGCGGCGCGAGCGACTCGGAGTCGGTCGCGATCGGCCTCGAGCGCACGGGTCGGATCGTCACCGCCGCCGCGCTTCTGTTCTCGATCGCGATCGGCGCCTTCGCGACCTCGCAGATCATCTTCATCAAGCAGAACGGCCTCGGCACCGCGCTCGCTGTACTGATCGACGCCAGCATCATTCGGGCCCTGCTCGTGCCCTCGCTGATGGAGCTGCTCGGCAAGTGGAACTGGTGGGCGCCCCGCCCGCTGCGCCGCCTGCACGCACGGATCGGGGTGTCCGAGGCCTAGCCCGGAGCCGTCGAGGGCTCGGCGTCCCGCCAGGGCACGCCCCAGCGTCACCTCGTCGGCGTGCTCGAGGTCGGCGCCGACCGGGAGCCCGCTGGCGAGGCGAGTGATCGTCACCCGGTCTCGCAGCAGCTCGGCGATGTGGAGCGCGGTCGCCTCGCCGGTGGTGGTCGGATTGGTGGCCAGCACCACCTCCCGCACCTCCCCGCCGTCCGTGCGCCGCACCAGCTCGGCGATCTTCAGGTCCCCGGGGTCGACGCCGTCGATCGGCGACAGGGCGCCGCCGAGCACGTGGTAGAGGCCGCGGTACTCGCCGGTGCGCTCGATCGGGATCACGTCGGAGGGCTCCTCCACCACGCAGATCAGCGAGCGTTCGCGCCTTTCGTCCTCGCAGATCAGGCAGCGCGGCCCTTCGGCGAGGTTGAAGCAGGCCTCGCACAGCCCGACCTTCTCCTTCACCTCGCGGATCGCCTCGGCGAGCCCGAGCGCCTCAGGTTCGTCGGCACGCAGGATGTGGAAGGCGAGCCGCTGGGCGGTCCGCTGCCCGATCCCGGGCAGGCGGGAGAGCTCGGTGATCAGTCGCTGGATCGGCGAGGGATGCACCCTGGCTGACGGTATCGACCGGGGCGGCGCGCTCAGTGGTGTCAGCCGCCCGGGAGCCCCAGGCCGCCCAGCCCGCCCCCGCCCCCGGCGATCCCGCCGAGCTTGCTCGTCGCCAGCTCCTGAGCGGAGCGGATCCCCTCGTTGACGGCGGCCATGACCATGTCCTGGAGCAGCTCGGCGTCCTCGGGGTCGATCGCCTCGGGATCGATCGCGATCTCGAGCAGCCGCAGGTCGCCGCTCATCTTCACCTTCACCATGCCGCCGCCGGCGCTCGCCTCGACGACCTCGTCCTTGAGCTTCTCCTGCGCCTGCATCATCTCGGACTGCATCTGCTGGACCTGCTTCATCATCGCGTTCAGGTCCAGGCCACCCGGGCCGCGGCCCGGGTTCGGCATCCGGGTCATCCCTCGGCCTCCTTTGCTTCGCCGGCCTCGAACTCCTCGGCGTCGAACTCGGACCGAAGGAGCTCGATCAACTCGTCCTCGCTCAGCGCCGGCTCGGCGCCCCCCGGCGCAGCCTCCTCGCCCCCGTCCAGCAGCACGTAGACCGGCCGCAGGCGCTCGCCGACGATCGTCTTCACGGCCTCCGCCAGGCGCTCGCGCGCCTCCTGCGCCTCGGCCTTTCGCTTGTTGAAGGCGGCGCTGGCGGGGAAGCCGACCTCGAGCACGGCCCGCTCGACGTCCACGGCCACCGGGCGGGCGGCGGCGAACACCGTCGAGAGCAGCTCCGAGCCCGACTCGCGGACCTGGTCGAGCACCGCCGGCCACAGGCCGCTGATCCGCTCGAAGTCCACCGCCTCGGTCGCCACGGCGTGGGCGCGGGATTGGTGGCCACGGCGGTGGGCCCCGGATTGTCCCGGGGCGGCTCGGCGGCGGTCTCGGCGCCCGCGCCCCGCACCAACCGCTCCACTCGCTCCAGCCGCTGCGCCAGGGCGGCGCGCGAGGGGTCGATCTCGGGCCGCGCGGCGCGCAGGATCGCCAGCTCGAGGGTCATCCGCGGCTCGTCGCCCTCCTTGATCGCCGCCAGCGCCGCGGCGATCGCGTCGATCGCCCGGGTCAGCGCCAGGTCCGAGAAGGCCTCGGCCTGGACTCGCAGGCGCTCGGGGTCGGCGGCGGTGACGCTGAAGGTGGCGGGCACCTCGCCGATCGTCCGGATCACGAGCAGCTGGCGCAGGTGGGCCAGCAGGTCGCGACCGAACTGCGACAGGTCGCGGCCCGAGCGCGCCAGTCGCTCGCTCGCCTCGAGCGCGGCCCTGCCGTCCTCCGCGGCGATCGCGTCGGCGGCGGCGAGGATCAGCTCGGCCTCGGCGACGCCGAGCACCGCCAGCACGTCGTCGGTGGCGACCCGCTTGCCGCCGTAGGCGACCAGCTGGTCGAGCGTGCCCAGCGCGTCGCGAAAGCTCCCGGTCGCGGCGCGGGCGATCGCCGCCACCGCGCCGTCCTCGATCTCGATCGACTCCGTGGCCGCGACGCGGCGCACCACCTCGGCGATCTGCTCCAGCGAGGGGCGCTGGAAGTCGAAGCGCTGGCAGCGGTCGACGATCGTCGGCATCACCTTGTGCGGCTCGGTGGTGCAGAGCACGAAGACCGTGTTCGGCGGCGGCTCCTCGAGCGTCTTCAGGAAGGCGTTCCACGCCTCGCGGGTGAGCATGTGGGCCTCGTCCAGGATGTAGACCTTCCAGCGCCCGGCCGCCGGCGCGTAGCCGACCCGCTCGCGAAGCTCGCGGATGTCGTCCACGGAGCGGTTCGAGGCGGCGTCCATCTCGATCACGTCGAGCGAGCTGCCGGCGGCGATCGTGCGGCAGGACTCGCACTCCCCGCAGGGCGTCAGCGGTGGGCCCGTTGACGCAGTTCAGGGAGCGAGCGAGGATCTTCGCCACCGACGTCTTGCCCGTTCCCCGCGAGCCGACGAACAGGTAGGCGTGGTGCACCCGGTCGCGCTCGACCGCGTTTCGCAGGGTGCGCACCACATGCTCCTGGCCGACCACCTCGTCGAAGGTCTGGGGGCGGTGGCGGCGATAAAGGGAGGTCTGGGACACGGGAAGCCAGTCTAGCTGCCGGGTCCGGCTCGCCCGGTCGCGTTTCCGCTCCCTGCGGAAATCCGATTCCATCGCGTCCAGCGCCACTTGAGGATTGGCGCCAGGTGCCGATCCTGGGGTCAGTGGCCGGCATCCCATGCCTCACACGACGTCGTCGGGCGCGCGCCTTGATCGCGCTGCCGCTGGTCTGCCCTGCTCGCGGGAGCCGTCGCCTCCCCGGCGGCCGGCCAGGATGCGAAGCAGGGTGATCGACGACCACCTGTGCAAGACGGTGGGCGGCGGGCGCTTCGTGGACATCCCCGGCTTCCCGGGGGAGCAGATCGACCGCCGGCTGCTGGCGGACATCCGCTGGATGAAGCGCCGCTTCGACATCTTCATCACCGACGGGTACTCCACCGACCCCGTCCATGCGCGCAACGGCGAGCACCCCATCGGCCTCGCCACCGACATCGTGCCCAACAGGGCCAAGGGCGGCACCTGGAGGAAGATCGGTGCCCTCGCCCGCAAGGCCGAGCCGCGGCAGGACCACCCGATTGCGCCCTGGCGATGGGTGGGATGGAACGGCGATGCCGGCCACGGCCGCGGCGACCACCTCCACCTCTCCTGGATGCACTCCGAGACCGAGCCGAAGGACCCGGCTCGCGTCGTCTACACGCGCAAGTGCCCCGAGCCGCCCGACGAGCCTCCTCCTCCGCTCCCCGGCGAAGCCGAGAACGGGCGGCATCTCGCCGTCGGCCGTCCGGCGACGCTCCTCGACCGGCGGGACCCGCGCGCCCCACCTGCCGCGAAGGCTCCGGGCGAGGCTCGCGCCGAAGGTTTCCGAGAAGCGCTAAGCGAGCAGGACCGTGCGACCCGCCTTCGAGAGCGGTCCTCGGGCGTTCCCGTCGTGGCTGGCTCGAGCCAGGCAAATCCGCGGCACATGCCCGCTACCGCTTAAGGCTGCTTCCTTCCGGATCTGACCTGATTCACGGGCGCGCATTGCGCGGGACCTGGCCTTCAACGCCGCCCGCGACGTACTGACCCCGAAGGCCGCGACCCTCGGACGGGCGTTCAGCCCCGCTAGAGCGGATTGCGGGTGACAGGGCACCGCTACCTCCCCGCCTAGCACGGTCCACCGCCCATCCTACCGTGCCCCGGCCTCCCTCTCCCGCAGCTCGACGCGGCGGATCTTGCCGGTCAGCGTCTTGGGCAGGTCGTCGACGAACTGCGATCTTGCGCGGGTAGGCGTAGGCGGAGAGGTGGCCGCGGACGAACAGTCTTGATCTCGTCCGCCAGCTCGTCGGAGGGCTCGCTGGCCCTCGGCGAGGACCACGAACGCCTTCACCACGTGGCCGCGCTTGGCGCGTCGGGCGAGGCGACCGCGGCCGCCTCGCGCACCGCCGGGTGCTCGATGCAGGCCGACTCGACCTCGAACGGCCCGATCCGGTAGCCGGCGGAGATGATCACGTCGTCCGCGCGACCCGCGTACCAGAAGTAGCCGTCCTCGTCCTGGTGCGCGGCGTCCTTGGTGTGGAACCACTCGCCGCCGAAGGTCTCCTCCGAGGCCTCCGGGTTGTTCCAGTAGCCGAGCGGGTAGTGCGGGTTCGACCGCGCCCGCAGGCAGATCTCGCCGCGCTCGCCCTCGGCGACCGGGTTCTCGTCCTCGTCGAGGATCTGCACGTCCCAGCCCGGCATCGGCTTGCCCATCGAGCCCTCGCGGACCTCCATGAACGGGTAGTTGGCGCAGAGCGGATAGGACTCGGTGAGCCCGTAGAAGTCGAGCACCGTGATCCCGTACTGCTCGCGAAACCAGCGGATCGCCTCCGGGTTCAGCGGCTCGCCGGCCGAGCAGACGACGCGGAACTTCTGCGGGATAGCGGTCGCCGGCGTCGTCGATGCGCCATCATCGCCCGCATCGCGGTGGGCGTCGTGAACACGTTCGTCACCCCGTGCCTGGACAGGACCTCGAGCTGCTTCGCCGGGTCGAAGCCGCCCTCGCGCACGTAGACGAACTGGGTGGCGCCGAGCCGCCACGGCCCCAGGAGCGGCGCGATCCCCGCCGCCCAGGCCCACTCCCCCATGCCGTGGAAGAGCTCGCCGTCGCGGACGTCGTGGCAGTAGATGAATTCCTCGTGGGCGAGCATGTAGCGGTGGGCGTGGAGGATGCCCTTGGCGAGCCCGGTGGTGCCCGACGAGTAGTAGAGCTGCGCCGGGTCGTCGGCCGCGGTGTCGAGGGTGTCGAAGTGGTCGTCGGCGCCGGCCAGCAGGCTCTCGTCGAGCACCAGCATCTCGTCGACCAGGTCGCCGGGCATCCGCTCGGCCTGGTCAGGCGAGCAGACGATCAGCTTCGCGCCGCGAGTCCTCGATCCGGTGGCGGATTCCGTCGTCGCCGTACAGCACCGACATCGAGAGCAGGATCGCGCCCGACCTTCCAGGTGCCGAAGAAGACCGCCGCCGTCTCCGGCGTGGCCGGCGCGACCACGGCGACCCGGTCGCCGCGTTCGACGCCGTGGGCCCGGAGCACGTTGGCCGCCCGGGCGGACAGCGACTGCAGCTCGCCCCAGCTCACCCGGCGCTGGTGTGCCGCGGAAGTCCTCCCAGACCATCGCGGGCTTGTCGCGGGGTGCTTGTCGCAGACGTCGGCGGCGATGTTGTAGCGCTCGGGCACGTTCCAGCTATGGCAGGCGCGCGCCTCCTCGTAGGAGCGTGATGCGCGTCTGGGCGCCGGTTGTCGCCATCGCCACTCCTCTGTCGGGACCGGTTCCTCGGGGCCGCTTGCTCGTGCAGGCGAAGTCTGCAAACCTGCTCACCGGGCCGTCGGTTCCGCGCGCTTGGACCGGGCCAGTGGTGCCGCTCATCGTGCGCGCGCTGCCGACTTATCATCGGGCCACCGGGCGCGTAGCTCAGTGGGAGAGCGCTCGCTTCACACGCGAGAGGTCGCTGGTTCGAAACCAGCCGCGCCCATCGGAGGAAACCCCCGCTAACCGCGGGGTTCTCGATACCCCGTAGAGGGCGTTGTGGACGGCTCCAGTCATGTGATTTTGCGGGTGGGTACCCATTGGTGCCCATTCGGAGGTCGTCGCGAGGCCCCGCCAACTGCCAAAGCCCCTGCCCGGCCGACACGGCCGCGCTGAAGGAACCCAGCAGCCCGGCCCCCCTCCCGCGTGCCGCTCCGCTGTCGCTTTCACGTGAGGCTGTCGCACAAACCCCCGGCGGCCTCCTGAGAGCCCGTTTCGACCCCGGTTAACAGTCTTTACTGGGGCCGAGGTCAACCCTGGCGACCGCACGCTCCTCCTGTCGGCTGACCAGTCGTGGGGCGTAGGCGCCGTCTGAACCACCGTAGGGGTCCCTCTCGGCGGCACCCTTCTCGCGTGCGACACCCTCCATGGGAAGCAGTAGCGCTGCGTGGCTTCTGCTTCTCGGCGCGGTCCGGCTCGTCGGCTGGCTCTAATCCGATTACCCGAAACCCCGCCACCCTCGACCCCGCTACCCACGCGGGCGTATGCTCGCCTTGCACCCTCCACAAGGAGGGCAGGGAGGGGAACGGACAAAATGAGGCGGTCCAAGTACCTGTTTTTCGCGCTCACGGCCTCGGCCTTGGCGCTCGCCGCCGTCCCAGCCTCGGCGGGGGTGGCGGTGACGACGACGCGGGTCACCGTGAACTCCGCCGGGGCGCGCGGAAATCCCAGATCGGGGGACTCCTCGAACTCTACCCATCTCGATCTCCGCCACCGGGCGCTTCGTCGCCTTTTCCGACAACGCCACCGAACCTGGTCGAAGGCGACCGAAACTACAGGTATGACGTCTTCGTCCGCGACCGAGTGCGGGGCGAGACGACCCGGGTCAGCGTCAGCTCCGCCGGGGCGGAGGGCAAATGACGACAGCTTCTTTCCCTCGATCTCCGCCAACGGGCGCTTCGTCGCCTTCGCGTCTATGGCCTCGAACCTGGTCCCGGGCGACACAAACCATCGCGGCGACGTCTTCGTCCACGACCGAAAGCGGGGCAAGACGACGCGGGTCAGCGTCAACTCCGCCGGCGCGGAGGCAAATGACGGCAGCATCTGGTTGCCCGCGATCTCCGACAACGGCCGTGTCGTCGCCTTCTTCTCCCGTTCCACCAACCTGGTCCCGAACGACCACAACGGGATCGCCGACTTCTTCGTCCGCGACCGCTAAAGCGGGGCAAGACGACGCGGGTCAGCGTCAGCTCCTCCGGGGCCGAGCAGACTCCCGGCCCCGGCAATGAAGAGCTGGGGATCGTCCCCGCGCTCTCCCACAACGGGCGCTTCGTCGCCTTCTTCTCCGCTTCCCCGAACCTGGTCGAGACGACCGAAACGACAGGGACGACATCTTCGTCCGCGACCGAAAGCTGGGCGAGACGACCCGGGTCAGCGTCAGCTCCACCGGCGAGGAGGGCAATAGCGGCAGCCTCTTTTATCCCTCGATCTCGGCCAACGGGCGCTTCGTCGCCTTTACGTCTTACGCCTCGAACCTGGTCCCGGGCGACGGAAATCACGCCGAAGACGTCTTCGTCCGCGACCGAAAGCGGGGCGTGACGACGCGGATCAGGGAGTCCGATGTGGACCGTGGCCTCTACAGCGGCATTCCCTCGATCTCGGACAACGGACGCTTCGTCGCCTTCGAGTCCCCCGCCCCGGACCTGGTCAAAGGCGACCGAAACGAGGCCGTCGACGTCTTCTTGCACGACCGAAAGCGGGGCAGGACGACGCTCCTCAGCGTCAGCTCCGAAGGAACCCAGGGAAACTCCGACAGCTCGTTCCCCGCGATCTCCGCCCACAACGGGCGTTTCGTCGCCTTCTCGTCTTTGGCCTCGAGCCTGGTCGCGGGCGACCGCCATAACACAGCCGACACCTTCGTTCGCGGCCCTCTGCGCCCCTCTGGGCGGCCTTGACCGCGGAGCCAACGTGAAGATTCGCCGCCATCTGAGCTACGCCAACGTCGGGGTCACCGTCTGCCTGTTCCTGATCCTGGCCGGGGGTGCCGCCTACGCGACCGGGAGCTCGGTTCGCGCGACATAAAGGACAACTCGCTAAGGAGCGAGGATCCGAGGAACCGCAAGGCGGTCCGAGGCAAGGACGTCGCGCGAAACGCCGTGCGCGGCGGCCAGATCGACGAGCGCACCCTGAAGGCGGAGTCGTTCGCGCCACTCGCTGGCAAGGGAACAGCGGTCTGCGACCTCACGGCGGCGACCAGCACGGTCGAGTGCGTGAAGACCTCGATCCGGCTCAAACGGCGCTCGCGCCTCCTGGTCGTCGCGACCGGAGGCCAGGAGAGCGGGGGCGTGCCCACCCACGTAACATGCGCGATCAACATCGACGGGATTGACGTCGGCGGCGGGGCGGCGCCCGGTGAGGAGGCGGTCGACAACACGTCCTCCGCCGCCCGAGAACGGCTTCGCGCTCACCTTCGTGACCGCCGGCAACGCGCCTCCCTTCCACGACGGCACGCTTCGGCGCGGGCGACACGCGGTCGCTCTGAGCTGCGAGAAGGGAATCGGCACCCCGAGGATCGACCAGCCGCAGATCTCGGTGCTGGCTATCGCTTCCGGCGAACCGCCTGGTCCCCCCAGCGCGCGAAGCGGGCGCGCGCGAAAGAGTCCCACCGCCCGGATCGCATCACCGCGATGCGGGTGCCGTCAGGGGAGAAGACGGCCAGCGATTGGGCACCAGCGCCGTTCTGGTGCCCGTTAGCGCGCACATCCGCGCACATCGACGCACATCCGCGCACATCCGATGCGCGGAACGACGCCCATCCGTGCCTGAGGGACCACCGCTTCACACGCGAGAGGTCGCTGGTTCGAAACCAGCCGCGCCCAGTCCCCAAAGCGCCTGGTATCACTGTGGTTTTGCGAGCCGAGCACCTGCGCCAACAGTTCGAGGGGCTGATGACATCCCTGACCGATCCGGGCAGCATCCGGCGCGCCAAAGCCCGGTCGTGAACGCGCTCGCGTACCAGGAGCGCAAGGCGGCGGGGGAACCCACAGGCCTGCTCGTCCTTCACCACGGCCGAGGGGCCGACGAGTACGACCTACTCGGCCTTGCTGAGGCCCTTCGCACCCGCACCGTCGCCTGCACGTCGTTACTCCGCGTGGCCCGCTCACGCTCCCGGGCTCGCCCGGCAACCACTGGTACGTCGTCCCCCGCGTCGGCTTCCCCGACTCGGACACCTTTCACATCGCCTACGCGAAGCTCGCCGAATTCCACGACGAGCTGTGGCAGCGCAGCGGCATACCCCCGAAAAAGACGGTCTCTCGGCGGTTTCTCGATGGGCTCGGTCATGAGCTACTCGCTAGGCCTGGCCGCCGACCGCCCCGTACCCGCTGGCATCCTCGCTTTCTCCGGCTTCGTCCCGACTCGTGGAGGGCTGGCAGCCGCAACTCGGCGATCGCATCGGACTGCATGCCTTGATCGCCCATGGCCGCCGCGACCCGATCATCGAGGTCGGCTTCGCCCAGCGGGCCCGCGATCTGCTCGCAGCGAATGGCTTGGACGTGGAGTACCACGAGTCCGACGCCGCTCACCACATCGACCCCGCGCACGTCCCGGCGGCGATGCACTGGCTTTCGCGAGTGATCGCTCCTTTCCCGGCAGGCGAGCTCGCCTAACACGATGCATCGCGAACTTGCCAGCCAAGCGTGAGACGCTGTCCGCACTGTTAGCCCGATCCCGAAAGGAGCTTCACGTGATTGGCTCTGATTTGCGCGCCTCGCATGACCGCGAGCCGGTTCGCTTCCTAGTCTTCTCAGCTTCACTAAGGGCCGCATCGCTCAATAGCCGACTGGCCCGGCTGGCTTCCGCCACGATTGAGGCCAACGGTGGGATCGTCGACTCCACGTCCATGCCCGACTTCGACACACCCTCCTACGACGCGGACGTACAAGACCGCGATGGCTTCCCGCCCGGCGCCGACCGCTTCCGCGAATGCATCCAGACCAACGACGCCTTCGTGATCAGCTCGCCCGAATACAACTCCTCGATGCCCGGATTGCTGAAGAACACCGTCGACTGGGTGTCTCGCTTCAGCCCGCAGCCCTTCAACGAGAAGCACGGGCTCCTGCTGTCGGCGTCCCCATCGATGGTTGGCGGCAACCGGGGACTGTGGGCGCTGCGTGTTCCCTTCGAACATCTGGGGGCGCGGATCTACCCGGACATGTTCTCTCTCGCCCAGGCACACCAGGCATTCGACGGGGATGGGCAGATAGCCAACCCGCAGCTGCAGGAGCGCTTCGAGAGCAACATCGTCGGGTTCATGGATCTGGTCGAGGCCAGCAAGCACTATCCGTGCGTAAAGACCCGCTGGGTCGAGTATCTCGGTGAGCACCCCGATCCGGTCACGGACCGAGTGGAGTAGCCCAGCTTCGCAGCCAGAGACGGTAGGCAGAATGTCGCCCTCTCTGCCCGAATCCCCGGTAATCGTGGGTAATCCGGGTAATCCGCGCGCCGCAGGTCGCCATCCTGTCCAGGGGTGCACGTTCCGCTTGGCGATGCGGATTCTGTCCTCTCGGACACCCCGAGGAACACGTCGCTTCACACGCGAGAGGTCGCTGGTTCGAAACCAGCCGCGCCCATCGACAACGTGCCTGCTATCAGGCTGGTTTTGGGGCGTTGGTGCAGCCGAGACATTGCTGCAGCGCGGCGCCGACATCGGCTTTCTGCCCATTTCTGCCCGAAATCGGCACCAGATCTGGTGGTGGCGGCGGCAGGAGTTCTTGGGATTGGTCTACTCGGTGTCGATCCGAATCAGGTTGACGCCGATCTACGATCTGGAGTTGTGACCCTGAAGGTGAACCGCACAGGCTTCCGAGCACCCGGAGGATTCACGATGAAGATCATCGACAAGAAGGCTTCAGAGCACCCGTCGGCGGGTGGGGCTCGGCTGACCATGATCCCGATCGTGCCGCCGAAGAGCCGTAAGAAGCCGAAGCGCGCGAAGCGCTAAAGAGCGCCTCGGTATGGCGTCGCACGACCTCCAATTCTCCTGCGACATCGCCTACTCCCGCAGCCCGGCGGCTTTGAGGGCCTCCTGCTTCGTCTGGTAGAGCGTGAGCGAGGTCTGCTCGCCGTTCCGAAACGTATGCAGCCACGCGCTTCGAGCCTGAACCTCGATGCCGTCGCGTCCTCGGAGGTCTGTGACGTTCTCTGTGACCAAGAGGCCGTCCTCGACCTCAACTGGGCCATCGACGATCTCGATCCGAACTTCGCCCCAAGCCGCGAGGAACCCTTCCATGAACGCCCTGATCTCGCCGTGCCCCCGATAGACGCCTGCATCAACTGGAGCGAGCAGTTCGACCAGTCCAACACCGCGTCGGGCGCCCAGTTCTCCAGCATCCCGTCGAGGTCACGGCGGTTGTACGCATCGGTGGATCGGCGCACGATCTCCACGTTCTCCTGCGACATCGCCTACTCCGACAGCCCGGCGGCTTCGAGGGCTTCTTTCTCCTCCAGCACGTTGTCTATCCGCACGATCCTTGCTCCCTGAAAGGTGAAGAGCATGAAGGACGCCAGCTCGCTCTCGATACCGCTGGACCTGCCCGTGCTGCGCTGGACTACGTGGGCCAGGACCGTGTCGCCGACGGCCCGCAGGCGCTTTTCCTCGATTGCATAGCGATCCCACTGCGCGAAAAAGCGACGCGTGAAGTCACCCAGTCCGTCGAGGCCCAGGAAAACCCCAGATTCCGGGAAGGAGGGCTCGACGACGAATCCGACGTTGGGGTCGCAGGGCACCAACTGACCTCCTCGCGCTCAAGCTGAAGTCGCGCTGTGGCCGCACTGCGCCAGGATGCGGCGCACTACCTCCACGTTCTCCTGCGACATCGCTATTCCGGCAGCCCTAGCGCTTCGAGCGCCTGGCTCGGGTCCAGGTACGCACGCGCCTGTCCGGATCAGGCCTCCGTCGAGCTCGTACACGTAGGCAACCGCTTCGTCGAGATCGACCCCGCTTGCCTTGCCGCGCGCTCGCATGCGCCCAACAACGAGCACGGTGTCGCCGAGGTCGCGGATCTCCGAGGCCTCGATGGTCAGATCCCACACCGAGTGCCACTCGTCCCAGAAATGGCGCATCGCTGCCGGCCCCAGGTACATCGTCTCGGCTCCCTGCATCCGCCTGGCTATCTCGGAGGACCACTCGATCTCCGGGTGGGCGGACGCGAGCCAGGCGTCGACGTCACCTCGATTCCAGCCGTCCAGCATGGTCCGTACCGCATCCACGTTCTCCTGCGACATCGCCCACGCAGTATCTCGCCCTGGGATGCGGGCTGCGAGCGCCACGGCTCCCAGGAATAGCGCTTGACGAACCCAACCTCGGCCAACATGCGTGCTTGGTCTGGGCAGAAAGCCGCCCTCTCTGCCCGAATCCCCGGTAATCGTGCGTAATCCCTGGTAATCCGCAGGCCAAAGCGACCGAAGCAGATAGCCGCGCATACGGCTTGTTGATGCGGTTTCTGAGCTCCTCAGGATCGTCGCTTCACACGCGAGAGGTCGCTGGTTCGAAACCAGCCGCGCCCATCGCCTACTTCCCTTCCCGCGCACACTCCTGGACTCCACCGTGTCACGAGAGGTGCATCACGACCCCGGGTCGATCGAACCGTTAGCTGGTTGCGGGGTGATGCTATGGGGCCAGACCGGC
Organism: uncultured Actinomycetes bacterium; assembly: GCA_963824865.1. Classification (GTDB taxonomy): domain Bacteria; phylum Actinomycetota; class Thermoleophilia; order Solirubrobacterales; family 70-9; genus AC-56. Next base: position 14,417 of record CAWGQQ010000007.1, read on the forward strand.
TCACGCAAGGCCAAGGCCCGGTCGCCGGGTAACCGTGGCCCAGCCGCTACCGGCGGACAGCGGTGTCATGATCGAACATCCACCGTGACCGAGAATGCCGAGCTCTCGCCGCCGCGGTTCGAGCCGATCCGCTCCGCTCCGCGATCGCGTCGGATTGCGGCACTCGTGCTCGGGCCGCTCCTATGGCTCGCGGCACTCGTCGTCGTCGCCGTTTTGCTCAGGCGGGCGTCCGCGATCGAGCTGGGGCTGCTTATCGCCCTGGGATCGTTCGTCCTCGCGTTGGTGGTCGTCCTCCTGCTCCGGATTGGTCGAGAACGGGAGGAGAGCCATCGTGCGGCCGGCGGCTGAGCTGCTGCTGGCGTTCGTGTTGCTGTACCCGGTTTGCACCGCGGCGTTGTGGATCGCCGGCGGCGCGCTCTTTCGCGTGCGTGATGAAAAGGAGAATGGCAGCGCGCCGGACGGCGGCTGGCCGGGGGTCACCGTCCTGATCCCCGCCCACAACGAGGAGGCCGTTATCGCCACGAGCGTCACCGCCGCGCTCGCTGCCGACTACCCCGAGCTCGAGCTGCTCGTGCTCGACGACGGCTCGCGCGATCGCACGCAGGCGGCAGCGGAGCGGGCCGCCGCGGGCGACCCGCGCTGCCAGGTGATTCACGACCCGGCCAACCGGGGCAAGGCAGAGCGGCTGAACGACGGCTTTCGGCGAGCGCGGCACGGGCTCGTGGTCGTCACAGACGCCGACACGCACATGCATCCCCAAGCGATCAAGCACCTAGTGCTGCGTATGTCCCGGTCTCCGCTCGTCGCCGCCGTCGCCGGCGCGCCGCACGTGACCAACCGCGGCCGCATGCTGCCGGCGATGCAGGCACTCGAGGCGGTGTCGATCATTGGCCTGATCCGCCGCACCCAGTCGTTGACGGGCCGGGTCGGGGTCGTCGCCGGCGTTCTCGGGTTGTTCCGCCGCGATCTCGTGCTCACGGTGGGCGGCTACGAGTCCCGGATGGCCACCGAGGACATCGACCTCACCTGGAAGCTGCTGCTAGGCCGCTGGCACACCGCGTACGAGCCCCGCGCCCTCGTCGGCATGCAGGTGCCATCGTCGGCGCGGGCCCTTTGGGCGCAGCGCAAGCGCTGGGCGCGCGGGCAGGGCGAGGTGCTGCACGTCCACTTGAGAGAGGTCAGCCGTTGGCGCAACCGCCGCATGTGGCTGCTGAGCGGCGAGTCGCTTGCGTCGCTTCTGTGGGTCGTGGCCCTTGGCGCGTCGGTCGTCTTAACGGCAGTCACGTACGCGCTCGGCAACCTCGGCGGGATGCTCGGCTTCGGCCTCGCGTGGGGGATTGCGATCGCCGTCGTCGCCACCGTCCAGCTGGCCTTCGCGTTGGCGCTTGAGTACTCCTACGACTCGCGCGGGCTTCGGGCATTCCTGCTTGGTCCGCTGTATCCGCTTGGGTTCTGGATCGTGAGCGCGGCCGCGGCGCTGCGCTCGCAGGTCGGGGCTCTCCTCGGCGGGCCAAAGCAGCACCGAGTCGTCTGGGACATCCCCCGTGAAGGGCTACGAGCCGATAGCGAGGCGCCGGAACGGGCGCGAGGGGCGCAGGATCCGCGCTAGTCGCGCCATGTCACGCCTGATTGGGCACCAGAGCCGTTCTGGTGCCCGTTAGCGCGCACATCCGCGCACATCGACGCACATCCGCGCACATCCGATGCGCTGAACGACGCCCATCCGTGCCTGAAGGACCACCGCTTCACACGCGAGAGGTCGCTGGTTCGAAACCAGCCGCGCCCATTCGCAAAGCCCCTGCTATTTGGGTGGTTTTCAGGCGCTGGTGCAGGCAATAAGCCTGAGTTGTTGGTCTGACTAGGGCGCCCGATTGAAGCGCGCCACGGCTTGGCTGCCACTGGCGCCGCCGCTGCCGGCGGAGGCGACGTAGACGCTCCTCCCGTTCGGGCTCACAGCCACCGATCTCGCGAAGTTGAGCGCACGGCCGTCGGCGCAGGTCTGCGCCCCGGTTTGGCTCACGCAGCCGGCGGTCCCCGCAGGTTGGCTGATGTCGCCGGTGGTGGTGTTGCGGTCGAGGCGAACCACCGCGTCACCGTCGCTCGAGACGACGTAGACGCTCTTCCCGTCGGGGCTCACCGCCACCTCGGAAGCGCCATTGAGGGCGCGGCCGTCGGCGCAGCTCTGCGCCCCGGTTTGGCTGAGGCAACCGGCGGTCCCGGTGGGCTGGCTGATCCCGCCGGCGGCCGGCTCGCGATTGAGGCGCGCAACGGCGCCGCTGATGAGCGAGGCGACGTAGACGCTCTTCCCGTCGGGGCTGACCGTCACGTCCTGTGCGAAGTCGAGCGCACGGCCGTCGGCGCAGGGCCCGGCTCCGGTCTCGCTGATACAGCCTGCGGTCCCAGCGGGCTGGCCGATCGCCCCGGTGGTCGTGTTGCGGTTGAGGCGCACAACGGCGTCGCTGGCGAAGGAGGCGACGTAGAGGCTCTTCCCGTCGGGGCTGACCTCGAGGGCGCGCGGGCCGCTGAGCGCGTGGCCGTCGGCGCACATATCGGTCCCCATCTCGCTCACGCAGCCGGCGACCCCGGCGGGCTGGCCGATCGCCCCGGTGGTCGTGTTGCGGTTGAGGCGCACCACGCCGCCGGGATCTTCCTCCCGGCCGCCATTGGCTGCGTAGACGCTCTTGCCGTCCGGGCTCACCGCGACGTTGAACGCCCCGTCGAGCCCATGGCCGTTGGCGCAGAGCCCCGCTCCGGTCCCGCTGATGCACCCGGCGGTCCCGGCGGGTTGGGTGAGTGCACCGGTGGTCGTGTTGCGGTTGAGGCGCGCCACGCCACCGCCGCCGGAGGCGACGTAGACGTTTTTGCCGTCGGGGCTGACCGCCACCCCGAACGGGGAGTCGAGCCCATGGCCGTTGGCGCAGGGCCCCGCCCCCGTCTCGCTGATGCAGCCGGCGGTCCCGGGGGGCTGGGTAATCGCCCCGGTGGTCGCGTTGCGGTTGAGGCGCACCACGGCATCGAGCGAGGTGACGTAGACGCTCTTGCCGTCTGGGCTGACCGCCACCGAGTCGGCAGCGCGGAGGGCATGCCCGTCGGCGCACATCTCCGCGCCCGTCTCGCTGATACAGCCTGCGGTCCCAGCGGGCTGGGTGAGGTCGCCGGTGACCGCGAGCGCGGCCGCGGTCACCAGAAGCAGGAGGAGGCCGGCGAGCGAGAGCGCGACCGCTTGTCGGCGCACCAGTCGCCCCAAGGACCGGCGCGAGCCGCTCGTCTCGACGCTTCGCTCTCCCATGAGCACCCTTCGGTTGGCCAGCGTACCTGTCAGCCGACCCTACCACGCGGCCGAAGCTGCTCGGACGAGGGCCTGTACTGGTTCTGCTAGCGATCCAAGATTGGATCGAGGTCATCGCCCGTGCCGGATGGGCCACGGTGCGGACCCGCCGGACTAGCGAGCGCCATGGTCAGCGATTGGGTACCAGAGCCGTTCTGGTGCCCGTTAGCGCGCACATCGACGCACATCCGCGCACATCGAGGTGCGCGGAACGACGCCCATCCGTGCCTGAGGTGTCGCCGCTTCACACGCGAGAGGTCGCTGGTTCGAAACCAGCCGCGCCCAATCCCGGATCCTCAGGCTTTTGCCGAGATTAGTTCCTGCAGGCGCTCGAAGCTGTCCGTCCAACCCTGTTCGTGCAGTGCACGCCGTCCCTCGGTGGCAAACGGGCCTTGAGCGAGGACCAGGTCGGTCGCATCGCGCAAGTCTCGGAGCGTCAGCGTGACGACTGTCTCCTGATCGTCCCGATCGGGCTCCTCCCATCGAAAGGTGTAGGCGAGTCGCTCGGGTGGGTCGACCTCGCGGAACTCCCCTGAGAGGTGAAAAACCTCGGCATCTGGAGGTTGCATCGTGATTCGATAGCTACCTCCGACGCGGGGGTCGAAATCGATGCCGGGAGAGGTGAATCCGTGGGGCCCCCACCACTTCCCCAGCTCATCCGGCTTGGTCAAAGCTTCGAACACACGCGCGCGAGGTACCGGTAGGCGGCATTTCAAATCGAGCGCCAGACCGCCAGGTTGCGCAGTCATCGCTCGGGACTCTAGCCAGCCAAGAGAGTCCAACTTCGTGCCGAACAAGCGCGGGCGACTGATTGGGCACCAACGCCGTTCTGGTGCCCGTTAGCGCGCACATCCGCGCACATCGACGCACATCCGCGCACATCCGGATGCGCGCAACGACGCCCATCCGTGCCTGGGGGAACACCGCTTCACACGCGAGAGGTCGCTGGTTCGAAACCAGCCGCGCCCATTGGATGTGTCAACTCGGCTCCATATAGGACACTTAGACGAGCGGCGCAACCGGAGGAGAGGCGATGGCCACTATCACGACGAGGGCAAGGTCCTACGAGGAGGCTTGCGCGGGTCACCGATGGGAGGTCCCGCCCCGATACAACATCGCAGCGGATGTCTGCGACAAACACCCCCGCGACAAGCTGGCAATGGTGTTCGAGGACTTCCGGGGAACCGAACGCCATGCGACTTGGGGGGAGATGCAGTCGCTCGCCGCGCGAGCCGCGAACGTCCTGCGCGCACACGGGGTCCAGCGTGGCGACCGCGTCGCAGTCGTCGCCCCGGCCTCGCCCGAGACCGCGGCCATCTTCTTTGGTACTTGGAAGCTCGGCGCGATCATCCTCTCGATGTCGGTGCTCTACGGTGACGAGGGCATTCGGCATAGGGTCGCGGACTCGCAGCCGAAGCTGATCGTGTGTTCGCCCGATCAGGCCGACCGGATGCCCGATGACCTCGTCGACGAGGTGGTGATCCTCGACGATGGACTTCTGACGGGTGCCGACGACTACGCCGAGACGGTCGACACGGCCGCTGACGACCCTGCGCAGCTCTATTACTCGTCCGGCACCACCGGGCTCGCGAAGGGAATCCTCCACGCCCACAGATACATCCTCGCCCACGAGGAGTTCGGCTATTGCCACGACGTTCGTGACGGCGAGCTCTTCCACGGAATGGGGGAATGGGCCTGGGCGGCCGGGATCGCCCCGTTGCTTGGACCATGGCGCCTCGGCGCCACCCAGTTCGTGTATGCGCGGGAGGGCGGGTTCGACCCCGCGAAGCAGCTCGAGGTGCTCTCGAAGCACGGAGTCACGAACGTCTTCACCACCCCCACCGCGATGCGCGCGATGATGGCGATCGACGATGCCGGCGAGCGCTACCCGCAGAAGTTCCGCATCGTCTGCTCCGCGGGCGAGCCGCTGAATCCCGAGGCGATCCGCTGGTTCCGCGAGCAATACGGAGTCACGGTGCTCGACTACTACGGCCTGACGGAGTCCTACCCGTTGTGCGCGAACTTCCCGTTCATGGAGGTTCGCGAGGGCTCGATGGGAAAGCCGATGCCGGGTTGGGAGGTGAGGATCCTTGACGAGGATGAGCAGCCGGTGGCGACCGGGGATCGGGGCGAGATCTGCCTCCGAGCGCGGTCGAACCCGCATTACCCGCTCGGCTACTGGGAAAACCCGGAGGCCTCCGAGGCGACCTTTGGCGGCGAGTGGTTCCACACTAAGGATGCCGCGCAGGAAGACGACGACGGCTACTACTGGTATGCAGGTCGGGCCGACGACGTGATCATCTCTGCCGGTTACCGGATCGGCCCGTTTGAGGTGGAGTCGGCCTGCATCGAGCATCCCGCCGTACGCGAGGCAGCGGCGGTCGCCTCACCCGACCCGACGCGAGGTCACGTCGTCAAGGCGTTCGTCGTCCTGGGGGAAGGGAAGGAGCCCTCCGAGCAGCTCGCCAGCGAGATCAAGACATTCGTCCGGGGGCACCTGTCGGCATACGCCTATCCGCGAAAGATCGAGTTCGTCGACGACCTGCCGAAGACGTTGACGGGCAAGATCCGCCGAGTCGAGTTACGTCAGCGGGAGTCCGGCTTGGGCCGCGGAGCGGGTTGAGAATGGCAGCCGCCACTCTTCGTGGCTCTCCTGGTTGATCGATAGTCGCCACTCGTACCTGCCGCCGGGCGGCAGTGGCAGCGGACCAACGTTGATCGCGAGCGGCATGTCAATAGAGGTTCCCGGTTTGACTCCTGGCGGCCGGCCCACCTCGAAAGAACCCTCGAAAGTGACTGGCTCCTCAACACCAGCATCGGTCTCCAGGTCCACTGCGTTCCCGTCGCTATCAACCAGATCGAACCGGAAGCTGTGCTCTACGTTGGTCCGATCCCAGGGCACTTGGATGAGTAGAGCGATCGCCGAGGGACTCGGCGCTGGTCCGGTCACCGACCAGCCTCCCCCGAGGATGTAGAGCTTTCCCTCCGCTGCCTGAGCAGCATCGGCCAGCATCATCGTCACCTTCATGGCGCCATCCTTCCACGCGACGTAAGGCCGTGGCCATCCACCGACTCTGCGGGAGTTGAGGCGCGGGGAGGGATGAGGGTTGATTTGCACCCGGATCTCGCTTCACACGCGAGAGGTCGCTGGTTCGAAACCAGCCACTCGGGGCGGGACTAGGTGGCGAACGAGAGCTGCACCACGATGACGGCGGCGATCGCCGCTGCGCAGAGCAGGTGGTCGCGAAGGATCGACCGCGCCAGCCGGCTCTGCTCCAGGGTGCCGTCCCGGCGAGCACCCAGCCGCACCGCGTTCGGCACCGTGACCGCTGCCGCCAAACCGATCGCCGCGCCGGCGAGCGCCAGCGAGACGATGCTCACCCAGGCGGGCGCGTCCCCGTGGGCGAGCTGGAGGGCGATCGCGACCAGTGTCGCCGCCATCACCGCCGCGATCAGCCGGTTCATCGGCCGGGCCGCGGTGGTCACCCGTCGGTAGTAGCCGGCGATCGAGGCGAGCACCTCCTCGGGCAGCTCCGCCCTCCCACGATGCGAGGCCACCTGGAGGTCGAACATCAGGTCGAACCAGAGCACCGCGAGCAGGAAGCCGGCCCCGCCGGTCACGAATGCGGTCATGTGGGCGGGCTATTCGTCTCGGGGCGTGATGCGGAAGATCGAGACCACCTCCGCCTGGTGGGCCTCGGGGTGAACGACGTAGGCGCTGGGGCCGCCGCCGAACCAGCCCGAGGCCTCGTTGTCGCCGACGAAGACCCCGGGATGGCGCCTTCCGTCGCCGTCCTCGACCCAGACGGGCTGGCCCTCCTTGAATCCACGAGCGGGGTCGCTCATCGGGTCAGCCTAAGGCAGAAAGCCGCCCTCACTGCCCGAATCCCCGGTAATCCTCGTAATCCCTGGTAATCCGTGGGCCAAGACTACCGGGGCAGATAGCGGCGAATACGGCTTGGTGCTGCGGTTTGTGACCTCCCTAGGCTCGTCGCTTCACACGCGATCAATTCCCCTTTCGCGTTCTACTGAGACCTTGAGCAGGGACACTACGGAGGTAACTGTCGAGCTTCCGACGATCGACGAGTTGACCATCGCTGACGAGCCCGAGGCCTGGTCCGCCACGGGCTTCAAGGTCAATGGCGGAATCTGCGAGCTCGGGAACGTGCGGCTGCACCTCGCGGGCCGCGACGCCGGAAAAGGCCTGGTCGCCTGGTCGCTGAGGGATGTCGCTGGGGCCGATCTTGACGGCTTGAGGACGACCGTCTCGGATCGCCCGCCTGTGGGGGCGCCGACCATGCACCCGAACGGCGTCACTGCGATCGACCATGTCGTCGCGATCACTCCCGTGCTGGAGCGCACGACTGCCTCGCTGCAGCGTGCCGGGCTCGACCTACGGCGGATACGCGAGGAGCCGACCCCGGCCGGCGCCCCGCGCCAGGCCTTCTTCCGCCTTGGGGAGGTAATCCTCGAGGTCATCCAGGAGCCGGAAGAGGCAATCGCGAAGGCCGGCGGAGCCGACCGGCCGGCGTTCTTCTGGGGAGTCGCGATGATCGCTCCTGACCTTGAGGCCACGGTCGCGAGACTCGGCGAGCACGTCGGCGAAGTCCGCACCGCGGTTCAACCCGGCCGGCGCATCGCCACCTTGAGGCGCTCCGCCGGGCTCGGGCTCCCGGTGGCCCTTATGACTCCACCCAGGTAGGGCGAGTCAAGCGAGATTCAAGGGAGGCCGTAAGTAAGGACGCAGCGGTTACTCCACCGGCTCGTCGAGCGCGTAACACGCTGCCAGCTCCTGGGCTCGCAGCACCGCCTGTTCGGCCTCCTCCGGGAGCTCGGTGGCGTTGACCACCATCCCGATCGCGCCGGAGCCGTCCTCGGTAGCCGCTCCGAGCGCGCGAAAGCCCGGAAAGGAGCCCGTGTGACCCCAGATCTCGCCGCATGAGACCTCCCACCGAAAGATTCCGAGCCCTGCGCTGTTGGTCCCCGGACCCGGTGGGCTGCCGGCGCCAGGCCGCGTCTCCATCATCTCCGCGAGCTGGGCTGTCGGAACCAGCTCGCCGCCGAGCAGCGCCTCGAAGAAGATCGCCATGTCGGCGGGAGTGGAGATCAGTGCGCCAGAGGCCCAGGCTCCGTTCGGGTCGATCGGGACGTCGGTGACGTCCTCGGGATCGGCAGAGTCGTCCTCGGGGTCGAACTGGTAGCCCTGGGCATGAGGATCGGGAAAGTCGAAGTCGGTCGCCAACGTGGTGTCGATGAGGTCAAGCGGCTCGATGACCCGTGTGCGCAGCTCCTCCTCGTAGGAGTTCCCCGTCACCTGCTCGATCAGCAGGCCGAGCACGATGTTGTCGGTGTCGGAATACCCGTAGGCAGAGCCCGGCTCGAACTCGAGTGGATCGTCAGCCACCAGGCCGAGTACCTGCTCGGGTGTCAAGCGCTCCCCGTTGCTGACGAGTTCGGCGAACTCCTTGTCCTTGACGTAGTCGGCGAGGCCGCTGGTATGGCGAAGCAGATCCGCGACCGTGATCTCGCTCCCGTCCGAAACCAGGCCGCGGTCGATCTGGGCGACCGTGTCGTCGAGCGAAAGGTCGCCGTCGGCCACCAGCTGCATCGCGACGGCCGCCGTAAACGCCTTGGTAACGCTGGCGATGCGGTAGAGGTCGCCGGGCTGAATCGGCTCAGGTGGGTCTAGCGAGGCGTTGCCCGCGCTCACGAACTCGTCTCCTTCAGGGCCGCGGAGCTCGAGCGCCACACCCGGCGCGCCGGCAGCGACCGCCTCGTCGAGCGCCGCCTGCACCTGGGCCGTGTCGGGGGTGCTTGGGCCATCGTCCCCACATCCGGCTACGAGGAGAGCGATCAGCACCAGCCCCGCTAGCTTGAGTTGTGGGGGCGTCGAGATGGCCCGGAGTCTAGTCGCGCGGTCACCGTTGCTGAAATGATCCTGGTGGCCGTGACGGCGACCGCCAAAACTGCGCTCAATGGCCGTCGCGGGCGCATCACAATCCGCCGCTGGGATCCGCCCAACCCCCGACGGGTCGTGGTGATCGTGCACGGCATCGCCGAGCACAGTGGCCGCTATGAGCACGTCGCGCAGCGGTTCGCGGCTGATGGAGCGGCCGTATACGCGCCCGACCACTTCGGCCACGGCCACTCGGAGGGAGAGCGCGGGCTGATCGACGATTTCGACGACCTGGTCGCCGACCTCGCCGCGGTAATCGAACTCGCCGCCAGCGAGCACCCGGATTTGCCGATTGCGCTGGTGGCGCACTCACTGGGCGGCATCGTCGCTACCCGGTACGTCCAGTCCAGCCCCGCGCGGTTGGCGGCCCTAGTTCTCAGCGGCCCTGTGATCGGCGGAAATCCGGCCTTCAAGGCGCTGCTGGACCTCGACCCGCTGCCCGAGGTCCCGATCGACCCGGCAGCGCTCAGTCGCGACCCCGCGGTCGGCGAGGCCTACGCGACGGATGAGCTCATCTACCACGGACCCCTCCAGCGCCGAACGCTGGAGTCGATCTTCGAAGCTGTTGACAAGATCGCGGCCGGCCCGGAGCTGGGTGAGCTTCCGCTTTGTTGGCTGCACGGGGAGCTCGACCCACTCGCGCCTCTTGACGCCACTCGGCCCGTAGTCGACTGGATTCATGGGCCGGACTTCGAGGCGCACATCTACCCCGGCGCGATGCACGAGATCTTCAACGAGATCAACCAAGCCGAGGTGTTGGACGACGCGAGCGCGTTCGTCATGACCCGCACCTGATCGGCGGAGTAAAGGGTAGGCTTGAGCGGTCGCTGGACGGGTCGCGACCGCCCGGCCATTGACCGCCCGGCGATGGAAGGAGAATTGGTGTTCAGGCCTCGCTCGCGTGGTGTCAGCGGCCGGCGACTGCCCGTGTGGCCTGGCCTCGCGACGGCGGCCGTCCTCCTGCCGGCGCGGTGCCGACTCGAGTGCGCGCCGTTCGTCTACGTGGCCAACGTCGGCGAGCGACAACGTTTCCCAGTTCAAGGGCTCGGCGTGCGGCGGGCTGCTGGCGCCGCTCGTGCCGCCCTCCGCGACGGCAGGTGCCGCGCCCGAGGGGCGTAGCCGCTGAGCCCGGACGGCGGAGCGTCTACGTCACCAACGAGGGGAGCGGCAACGTCTCCCAGTACACGGTGGGCAGCGGGCGGGACGCTCAGGGCGAAGAGCCCGGCGACGGTAGCCGCAGGCACCTTCCCGTACTTCGTGGTGGTAGCCCGAGACGGAAACAGCGTCTACGTCACCAACAGCGGCAGCGGCAGCGTCTCCCAGTACACCGTGGGAGGCGGCGGGACGCTGAACCCGATCAGCCCGGCGGCGGTAGCCGCGACAGGCTTCACCGTTCGGGGTGGCGGTCAGCTCCGGACGGAGACAGCGTCTACGTGGCCAGCATCGGCAGCGACACGATCTCCCAGTACAACGTCGGCGTGGGCGGGGCGCTCGCCCCGAAGAGCTCGCCGGTCGTGGCCACGGGCAACGAGCCGCTCGGGGTGGCGGTCAGCCCCGACGGACGGAGCGTCTACGTAACCAACGTCGGCGCGAGCACGGTCTCCCAGTACGACGTCGGGGCGGGCGGAGCGCTCACACCCAAAGAGCCCGCCGACCGTGCCCGCCGCGGGCTTCAGCCGCAGCGGCTTAGCTGTGAGCCCAGGCGGGGGAGCGTCTACGCCGCCAACACCGGCAACCGCACGGTGTCGCAGTACAACGTGGCAGGGGACGGGGCGCTGACTCCCAAGAGCCCGGCCGCGGTGGCAGCTGGCGAGCGGCCCGACCTGGGTGGCGGCTACCCCGGACGGAAACAGCGTCTACGTCACGAACCAGACAGGCGATACGGTCTCCCAGTACAACGTCGGCGCGGGCGGCGAACCTCTCGCCCAAGAGCCCGGCGATGGTGGGCACGGGCGATACCCCCTACGGCGTGGCGGTGACCCTGCGGCCGCCGGCGGGCTGGGAAGGCTGGGTCACCAACCGCGCGTCCGGTTGTCGCGCGAGGGTCCAGGTGCCGTATCTGGATGCGAACAAGCAGGTCACCGCGTACACCAAGGTGTCTTGCCCCAAGGCGACTCGACTGACGATCAGGTCACGTCTCCGCGCGGATTACCCGCCGTTTACTGACAAAACCGTGGCACGGAAGGGGTGCTTGGGCGGGAGCGGCTGCGTCATTGACATGCCGAAGGGACTCCGGTACTTCAAGCTGACCTGCCCCAAGAGCAGCACCAGGCGGAATAACCAGCCCTACTACACGGACATCACCTTCTATCCAGGCAGCAATAGCCGCGCCGCAACGAAGGAGCGATCGCGGGCTAGGTCCCTGTCACCCTTCTGTGCCTACTAGAGGGAGATGCTTCCCGCACGACCTCGGGCTGAGCGAGTTACCTCTCCTCGCTTCATGTTCACCTACCTGGCGCTAGTCAGCCCACCAGTCGCGCTGGCCCTCGACGTCTTCGCGCGGAGCCTCGCCGAGATTGGGAGCGCCAATGACGATGATCTCGAGGCCCTCCGACCCGGCCTCGTAGCCTCGCCACGTACCGGGCGGGACGCGCACCGCGTCCCACTCCTTGAGCTCGACGATCTCGTCGTCGAGCTTCATCCGCCCGCTCCCGCGCAGGACCACGTACACCTCCTCCTGCTTCTTGTGCGTGTGGCCGTACGGAAAGCGATAGCCGGGCGGGACGCGCTGGTAGCCCAGGCCGGATTGCTCAAGCTCGAGCGCCTCGGTCGCCAAGCGGAACTCCAGGTCCGGCGCGCCGTCGAACCTAGAGCCGAGGTCCTCCAGATCCTCCTTGATGTTCCTGAGCGTGAACGGCACGGTCGCAATCCTATGGTGCCCTGGCGATAGGGTGCGGGCGTGCCGGAGCTGACCCTCAAGCGCGCGGGCGGGATCGCTTACCGGGAGGCCGGGGGCCCGCAAACGTCGGACAGTTTTCCGGTGCTGTGCCTGCACGGATGGCCACAGAGCTCATACATGTGGCGTCACCTGCTTCCGGCACTCGCGTCAGCTGGGCGCAGAGCGCTGGCGCCGGATCTTCCCGGCTTCGGCGACTCGCCGCCCGATCCGCCCGGGACCTGGGGACGGCATGTCGAGGCAATCGAACGCTTCCGCCGCGAGATCGGGCTCGAACAGGTCGTACTGGTGGTCCACGACACCGGCGGTGGCATTGGCCTGCGCTGGGCATGCGATCACCCGGACGCCGTCTCCGGCATGGTGATCACGAACACGGGATTCTTTCCCGACTACGAGTGGCACGAGCTCGCGAGGGCGATGCGGACCGAGGGTCAGGGTGAAGCGCTCGTGGACAGCCTCTCGCGCGATGGGCTCGGCACGCTGCTCGAGGCCGCCTCGAGCGGGATCGACGAGCGCGCGGTCGACGAGTACTGGAAAGCATTCTCCACCGCGGGAAACCGGCGGGCGATGCTCGAGCTCTATCGCTCCTTCGACCTCGACGAGCTCGCGCCCTACGAAGGAAAGCTCGCGGAACTCGGTGTGCCCACGCTGGTCCTCTGGGGAGAGCAGGACGAGTACCTCCCGCGCGACTACGCGCCGCGTTTCACGAGGGAGATTCCCGGCGCCGAGCTCGTCTTGGTCGAGACCGCCCGCCATTTCCTCTTCGAGGACGAGCCGGAGCGCTGCGCCCAGGAGGTAATGGACTTCCTTCGGCACGCGGAAGTCTGACGCGTCTCACGCCCGCCGAGGCGTGCCCGCCGAGTCGCATGCACGCGGTCGCACTACCGCGTCCCGCGCCAGGTGAGCCACGCGAACAGGCCCTGCACGGGCAGTCGGGCGTACAAGAGGGCCGGCTGGAAGCGCGGGAACTTGTGGGGCCGTAACGCCATGTGGAGGTTGGCCCAGTAGACCGCGAAGAGCGTCGCCAGCAGCCACCAGCGGGCGGCGGGGCGGGTGCGCTCAGAAAGCACGGCCAGCCCGCCGAGCAGCTCGGCGGCGCCGGAGGCGACGTTGACCTCGCTCTTCCACGACTCGAACGGCGGCGGCACTATCGCCTCGTAGAACTTCGGGGCCCGGAAATGGTTCAGGCCGTTCGCGATCCAGAATGCCGCCGCGGCGTATCGCCATCCCCGTGAACCACCCATCGATCAGAAGGCTAAGCCTTGCCGTCGGATCAGTGGGCGTTGCGTCGCTCCACCCGCGCCCGCAGCAAGCCACCGAGCGCGTGCAAGGCGACCGACAGCACCACGATGACCAAGACGAGCAGGATCGCCGGCTCGGGTAGGTGCGCCTCTGCCTCTTCGCCGCTCAGCTCGTGCACGATCAGGATGAAACCGCCGAAGAGCGAGCCGGCCAGCAGGCCGCGCGCAGCGCCCGCGCGCGGGCCCAGGTGATCGAAGCCGCCGGCGATCCCGCCGAACACTCCGACGACGGAGAGCACCAGGTACACCGGTTCGGAGATGCCGAGAAAGAGCCCGGTGATCGCCCCGTAGGCGGCCGGGACTACCACCGCCAGCCCGAAGCGGATGGCGGGTGGATGCTCGGAGAGCAGAGGCGGCAGGCGCGTAGCCACGGTCAAACCTTTACCGCTCCGGATTCCTCGTAGCCCGGCGGTCAGGGGGTGGTCGGCCGGTTCACGTAGGGCCGGTAGGCCCGGCACGGTTCGCCCCTCAGGCCGGGGCATGGCGGCAGCCCGGTCGGAACGTTTACGCCCGGCACCACCGGGAGGATGAGACTCGATGGCTTGCGCTTGGAGTGGACGATCGAAACCGTCGCGTGCCCAATCGGCTGCGTCTCCCCGAACGACCAGATGGGCTGGTCGCCGTTCGGGGCGGTGATCGTCACGCGGATACGCGAGCCGGCGCGGTAGGTGTGCCCCTCGTAATAGAGCGGGATCGTGACCTGGACGAAGCGGTTGGACGGCATCGGCGATACGTCGGCGGCCCGGAGGCTCAGGACAGGTTCGAGCAGCGTGCTCTTTTGAGCGTCGAGCTTGCGCTCGTTGCCTCGGACCCAGCCGTTCTGCACGAAGGTCTCCTTGCCGTCGGGTCTGACCTCGGTGACGGTGGCCTGGAGGTCGACGTTCGGAGTCGAGGAGCGGACCCAGGCACGCACGGCCCCGGCACCGATCACGGTGGTGTTGCTGCTCAGCCGGCTGCGTCAGGTAGGACACCGCGCTGCCGGCGGGTGGCCGCCGCCAGTCGTAGGGCGGCGTCGCGGTCCACAGACCGTTGGTGCCGGCGCCCGTGTCGCCCGTGAAGTTGGTCAGCGGCCGGGCGTGGGCGTCCCAGTCAAACGAATCGGCCCCTGCGCGAGCGGGCGGCTGGTTGCCAAGCGCGCCCTTGGCCGAGAGGTACCAGAAGCGGGCGGTGGTGCCCGGAATCGGGAAGCTCGAGAAGGACCGCTCGAAGCCGGGATACGGCTGCCCAGGCTGGGAGCCGCCGGCCCCGTTGTCGAACAGGACCCGGATGGGCTTGAGCTGCTCGAATGCGGCCTTCGCCCCCGCGTAGGTCGGCTGCTGCTGGATCGGATCGGGCGGCATCGTCACCCCCGATATCCCCATCGCCTCCTCATAGATCACCGGCGCGGCGGCGCGGATCGCCGCTGAGTTGGTGATCGGCGCCCGCCGGGCCACGTAGATCTGGAGGAAGTCGTACCAGCGGTTGAAGATCTCCGGATCGAGCGAGTCGACGTGGGTCCCGTTGGTGAACGTCAACCACTTGCGGCTGGTTCCGGTGAAGCGGTCCGCCAGATTGGGACAGTGACCGCCCGTCTGCTCGTCCGTGAACTGGCAGGCCATGTACACGGGCCTGCGGATCTTGTTGACGAACGTGATCGGCGCCAGCGGGTCGGCGACCTTCGGCACGTAGTGGCTGTTGGCCCGGATCTTGGCGAGGAGGTCCGCCGCGTGCCCATGCAGGGCCTGGTTGGCTCTGCATGTCTGGTCGCCCTGCTGGATCCGCTGGTAGGCCCAGGCCTGCCCGGAGTTGGGTGCAGCCGGCTTGGCGTCGTGGACGCGCTCCTTGGCCCAGTTCAGGGCGAACCCCGTGTTCAGGATGCCGCCCGGATAGAGGGTCGTCTGCGTGGCGTCGAGCACCGAGAGCGGTGAGATCGCGGCCAAGCTCGGCGGATTTGTCTGCGCGGTGAAGAGCTGGCTGATCCCGCCGTAGGAGATGCCCATCATCCCGACCTTGCTGATGCAGGACCCACGGCTGGCGGGCGATCGTCTCGATCACGTCGTACCCGTCGAGGTTCTGAAGCGGCTCGAAGAAGTCGAACGCGCCGCCCGAGCAGCCGGTGCCGCGCATGTTCACGTCGACCACCGTGAACCCCATGAGGTTGGCGAGGATCGAGATCCCGCTCTGCGGACCCGCCGGGTCCGCGTACCCGTAGCCCGAGTACTCGATCAAGGTCGGCTTGGGACCGGGCGGGCTCGGTGGAGGAGTCACGCCCGGCAGGGCCTTCGTGACGTCCTCCGGGGGATGCACGTAGATGGCGAGCTTGGTGGCGTCGCGGGTCCTCAGATAGCCGTAGCCCTCCGACGGGATCTGCTGGTTGTAGATGTTCGTGCTTGGCGGCGCCGGCCGCGTCGAGAGCACCGTCAGCGGCCCCGACGTCGCCCCTCCGCCGGAGAGGCGGACGCGATACCCGGTTCCCGGCGGGACGTTGCGAAACAGAACGCCGCCCTGCCTTGTGGCTCGCCTCGTGGCGATCGTCCGGCCCTGGGGATCGAGGAGCGACATCTGTGCGCCCGGGGCCAGCTGGGTCACGTAGACCTGCTCGACACTGCCGTGTGCGCTGAACGCCGCCTGGGCCGCACCCGCGCCGGACATGAACGCGATCGCGAGGCAGGTGGCACCAACGGGGAGTCGGGCCCTCCAAGCCATGTCGGCACTAAATCATGCTTTGCCCTCCCGTGTCGCAGAACCACGTCGCCGGCGCTGACCTGGCTGGTTCGGTGGTCAGCGGACTGGCGGCGGGGTGCCTCTTCGCGCTGCCGGCGAGGATGGGATCCCACTCGCACACGGCGCAGGCGTGTTGAAAGGCCGAATGGGCGAACTGAAGGGCCAACCCGTGCGGATCGGCCTCTGAGCGGATGTCCTCCCAGTCGAGCACGAACTCTCCGAGCTCCGCATCCCAGTGGGCGGCGTCCGGTTCGAGCTCGGCCGCGGAAAAGCCATCTCGCGGTGGATAGGCCAAAGCGAAGAAGGCCGCTCTGCGGTACTTCTGGTCGCCCGGCCACCAACCGATCGCGATCTGCTCAGCGTCGGCGGAGTTACGCATGATGAAGTCGTCGGATGGGGGGTCGGCCGGTCTTCCGGAGAAGAACCCGACGGCCAGGTCGAAGGTCCCCCACCACGCGTTGACCGGCGTCGAGCGGCCGCGATACGGCGCGCGAAACTCGGCAAGTGCGAGCGCTGCCTGGGTAGCGGCGGCGAAGTAGGAATCGACCTGATCGGTTTCGTAGGTCGCGTGCTCGCGGTCCTCGTCCAGCGGAGTCTCCCAGGGGGCCTCCTGGGGCGTCGGGTTGATCTCCACGCCTCCAGCCAGGCGGTCAACGGCCTCCAGCACCTCGCGCGTCACCTCGGCCACAGCCCGGTGCGGCGTCAGGGCAATCCGCGTCTCGCGCCCGTTGCTGTGCTCCACGAGCGCTTCGTGGGTCCGGAGATCAAGCGCGGCAACGATCGCACCTGAGCGGTCTGGTGCCGGCAACGCCTGCGTCTCCCAACCACGGGCCGTGAGACGGAGGGCGCTGTGCTGGAGCTGCGGCTCGGGCGGAGCCAGCTCTACAGCGAGCTTGCCGAGGATCTGGGTGTGGGCATGGAGCGTGTCGCAGGTCGCGCTCCAGACGTCATAGGAAAGTGGCGGCCAACTCGGGGACATCCTCACACCCTTTCGATCATCAACGAGCTCGTCCAAAGCTTCTCATGGCAGTGCGAGCGTCTCCAGCCTTCGCATCGCCGGGCCGGCGCTGCGCTCCTCGTACGTGAGGTGTTCCAGCAGGTGGACGTGAAGATCACGCAGCCCGTCGATCACACGCCGCCGCGCGTCGCCACCGTCGGTCTCGGTCAAGGAGCGGGCCGCGTCCTCGATCGCGTCCAGGAGGTCGGAGACTCGGGCATGGTCGGCCTCCAAGCGGTCCACGACTGATCCGATCGACGGATCCGCGGCGCGAAGCGCGGGGAACAGCAGCGCGTCTTCAGCGCCGTGGTGGGCATGGACGAAGCGACAGTAGCGAAGGCAGTTCACCTTCAGCCGCCACAACGGCCCGGTGGTCTTGAGCTTGTCCAGGGCGTCTTCGACCGCCTGGCCGGGCAGCCCGTCCTCCACGTCCGCGGCGAGTCTTTCCACTGTCTCCAAGTCGCGGCGGATGGCGGAATGAACCCAGAGAAGCTCCTGGAACATCGCTTTGCCCCGCTCCGTCTCCGGCTTTGCCTCAAAGCTCGTCATCTTCGGGCTGCGGCGACGCGCTCGCGGACCTGCGGGGCGACCTCCTCGACGAACGTCCGCAACGTGTCGGGGTCGGGCTCTGCGGCGAGCATGAAGGTGTCGAAACCAATGTCCAGCGCCAGGTGCGTCAGCACCCCGACCCAGTGGTCGGGCGGCCCGGCGATCGTCTGATCGGTATCGCGCGCAGGCGCGGGAGCCGTGGGCGCGAAGGCGCCGGGGATGTTGTAGATGCGCCGGATCTCGCGCGGATCGCGGCCGGCATCGCGGGCGGCGCCGTCGATGACGGCCTGCGCCTCGGCCGCCTCGACCGGCGGCTGGAAGTTCATGAGCGGGGCGACCCAGCCGTCCGCCAAGCGCCCGGTGAGCGCCAGGGCGCGCGGCTTTGCGGCGCCCAGCCAGATGCCGATCTGGTGCGCCGGCGCCGGGCCGGGCCGCGCGCCGGCGAGCTGGTAGTGACGGCCGTCGACGCGCAGCGAGGGCGCGCCGTTCCAGCTCGCGCGAAGGATCGCGATCGCTTCCTCGAGCGCGTCGATGCTGTCCCCGGGGGTCAGCGCAGGGGCGCCCATCGCGTGCGCGGCGTCGAGGTACCCCCCGCCTCCCAGCCCGGCCTCGAAACGGCCCCTGCTCAGCAGGTCGAGCGTCGCCGCCGCCTTCGCGAACACGGCCGGGGGCCGGAGCGGCAGGTTCGCGACCGCGTGGAATACCCGGACCCGCTCTGTGCTGGCGAGGATCACGCCGGCGAGCGCGAGGCTGTCGAGGTGCCGGCGCTGGTATGGATGGTCCTGGATGCCGAGCAGGTCATAGCCGAGCCGATCGGCCAGCCGCGCCGTCTCCACGACCCCGTCCGGGTCGTCTGCGTCCGGACTTAGGAAGTATGCGAATTCGATCTGACGTCCGTAATCGGTCATGCGGCGAGAGGCGGCACGGCGTCGAAGAGCGACGCGTAGGTGTCAAGGAGCATGTGGCGGCCCTTCAGCTCAGCGATCGTCGCGCTGTCGGCGAGCCCATCGCCCACGAAGCCTGCTCCGCCCGCAGGACCGAGCGGCACTGCGATCAGCGGCGGGAATGGAGTCCAGCTCATGAGTGCGCCGCTGTCTTCGATCAGCGCGCGGACGTTAGTCGCGACAACGTCTGCCTGTTGAGTGGCGATGCCGGCCATGTCGCGGTCGGCGTTCGCGAGGTCACCGATGGCGAAGACCCGGTCCTCACCGACTACGCGCAGTTGCTCATCGACCCGGAGGTATCCGCGGTCGTCTCGCCGGTCGGCAAGCGATCCCCCGTCCAGGAACTGGCTATGCGGCCGGACGCCGAAGGCGCGGAACCAGATGTCGGCGACCAGCTTGCCGTCGTCCTCGGTTGCGACCTCGATCGGGGCGAGCGTCGCTGGATCGGTGCTCGGGAGCTCGCTCAGCGCTGTGCCGAGTCGCAGCTCGATGTCCATGTCCGCGAGCTGGCGGCGCAGCTCGTCACGCAGCTCCTGGTCGTAGGGGCCCGCGAGGATGTCCTGCGATGCCTCCGCGATCGTCACCTTCTTGTCGGGGTAAAACGCCTTGATCTCCCCGGCCAGCTCCAGCCCAGCGGGCCCGGCGCCGACGATCAACACGCGGTCGGCGGCGAGCAGCGCGTCATGAGCCGCCCGGAGCCGGGCTCGGGCGGACGCGGTGTCGAACTCCTCGGTCTTGGCCGGGAAGGGGTACCAGGAGCCGGTGGCGAGGACGAGGTAGTCGGGCTCGAGCACGTCGCCGGAAGCGAGCGTGACGCGGGTCCCGTCGACCGCAATGGCGCGATCGCGAAGGAAGCGCCCTCTCGCCAGCAGGTGTGCGTACGGGAGGAAGATCCGGTCCAGCCACTCGGGCTCGACCAGCGTGCGCCAAGAGGCCACGTTGTGGACAAAGGCCTCCTTCGGATCTACGAGAGTGACGTCGGCGAGGTCGTCGAGTGCCTTGGCGGCGTTGATGCCGCCGTAGCCGCCACCGACGACGACGACTGAGGGGGGTGCGTTTGACGGGCCTGTCATGGGAGACGCTCCTTGGGCTTGGATGTGACTATCCGCATCAGTTATCCTAGTAACTTGGAAATTACTAGTGACCTCGGCGATGCTAGCATAGTGCAGTCGAGCGATGGCGACCGCCCGCACCCCCAGCCGTGAATCCGCCGCCGGTGCTGAAGCCTGCGCACGCGGCGATGCCGCGCTAGCTCGAGCGTTCGAGTTCCTCGGCAAGCGCTGGAACGGCGTCGTGCTCGGCAATCTCAGCGAAGGACCAGCCGGCTTCCGCGAGCTCTCGCGTGCGATCGACGGAGTCTCCGACTCGGTCCTGTCGGATCGCCTTTCGGACCTCGCCCAGGCGGGGCTGATCACTCGGACGGTCGACGAAGGCCCCCCGCTGGGGGTTGCATACGCGCTCACTGACCGGGGCCAGGCGCTGATTCCCGCGCTGCGACAAATCTCGCTCTGGGCAGAGGAGCACCTGGTGCAGGACGAGACCTGACTTCCCTCTAGCCCATCCGCACGGCGAGCGCCGCTTCGGCCCTAACCGAAGCCGCTGGGCGGGGAGGCCTGGCCGCTGCTGTTACTACCCCAGCAGGCGGCGGCGCCATTCGTCCTCATCCCGCAGGTGTGGGTGAAGCCGGCGCTCACCGTGGCGAACGCGCCCGGCGGCGGGCTGGCTTGGCCGTCGCCGTTGGCTCCCCAGCAGGCGACGGCGCCGCTCGTCCTGATCCCGCAGGTGTAGGCGCGGCCGGCGCTCACGGCAGTGAAGGTCCCCGCCGGTGGGGTCGCCTGGCCGTAAGCGTTCCGGCCCCAGCAGGCGAGGGCGCCGTTGGTCCTCAGCCCGCAGGTGTGCGCGCCGCCGGCACTAATGGCGGTGAAGGCACCCGCGGGCGGGGTGGACTGGCCGAGGGCGTTTCGGCCCCAGCAGTCGAGGGTGCCGCTCGACCTGATACCGCAGCTGTGCTCGCCGCCGGCGCTGACCTCGGCGAAGGTGCCCCCCGGCGCCGTTGCCTGGCCGAAGGTGTCGTGGCCGCGGCAGGCGGCGGCGCCGTTCGTTCGTATCCCGCAGGTGTGAAAGTCGCCGGCGCTGACCGCTGTGAAGGTGCCCGAAATCGGGGTGGCTTGGAGCTTGCCGTTTCGCCCCCAGCAGCCGAGGGTGCCGATGGTCTTCACCCCACAGGCGTGGAAGCCCCCGGCGCTGACCGCGGTGAAGGTGCCGCCGGGCGGAGTGGCCTGGCCGTAGCCGTTGCGACCCCAGCAGGCGAGGGTGCCGACGTGCCTGACGCCGCAGGTGAAATCACCTCCCGCCTCGACCGCGGCGCCGGCGAAGCTGCCCGGGGGCGGGCTGGCCTGACCGTCGTTGTCGTCGCCCCAGCAGGCAGCGACGCCGTTGGTTCTTGTCCCACAGGTGTAGAAGTTGCCGGCGCTCACCGCGGTGAAGGTGCCCGGCGGCGGGGAGGTCTCGCCGAAGGCGTCGTCGCCCCAGCAGGCCAGGGCGCTGTTGGTCCTCACGCCGCATGTGTGGTCGCTGCCGACGCTCAGCGCGGTGAAGGTGCCCGGCGGCGAGGAGGTCTGACCCTGCCCGTTGTAGCCCCAGCAGGCGAGGGTGCCGATCGTCCTTATCCCGCAGGTGTGGCCGCCGCCGGCGCTCACCGCGGTGAAGGTGCCCGCGGGCGGGGTGGCCTCGCCGAAGGCGTTGATGCCCCAGCAAGCGAGGGTGCCCGTGGCCCTCAGCCCGCAGGTGTGCGAGCCGCCGGCGCTGACCGCGGTGAAGGTGCCGGGCGGCGGGGTGGCTTGGCCGATGTCGTTTTGGCCCCAGCAGCGGAGGTTGCCGTTCGTCCTCACGCCGCAGCTGTGGGTTCTGCCGGTGCTGACCGCGGTGAAGGTGCCGGGCGGCGGGGTGGCCTGGCGGCTGCCGTTGAAGCCCCAGCAGGCGAGGGTGCCGTTCGTCCTCACTCCGCAGGTGTGCCCGGTCTCGAGCTGGCCGATGGCGGCGCTCACCGCCGCGAAGGTGCCCGGGGGCGGGCTGGCCTGACCCCCGATGTCGATGCCCCAGCAGGCAAGGGTGCCGTTCGCCCTTACGCCGCAAGCGTGTTTGCCGCCGGCGTCCACGCTCCCGGCCACGGCGCCGGCTGGCGCGGTGGCGATCGAGGCTCCGGCGTCACCGGTCGGCGGAGCGGCGGCGGTCGCGGAGCCGGCAAGGCTCAGGGCAAGGAGGGCGGCAGCCAAGATGCCGAGGCGGCGGACGCGGGGACCGCCGGCGGCGCGGCTCGTCTCGGATCGCCACGGACGTCCCATCCGCGCAATCCGTCCCTTCAACAGCTCCCTCCTCTCGCTCTCAGTAAAGCACGCTCGGGAACCACGAACCGCGCGGCTCCTGGTACTCGCCGCGCGCCATCAGGTTCATCGGCTTCACCAGCCGAAGGCCCACCCCCAAGGACCAGCGGAAGAGCTCGGAGCGCAGAGGCACCAGGAACGCGATCGGCTCCTCCACCGCGGCCGCCGCCCCGAGCAGCAGGGCCTGCATGTCCTGATCGCTCTCGGCGACGCCGTGGTTCATCGGCCAGAACGCAACGCTCGACGCGTAGGCCGTGATCCGCCCGTCCCGCACGGCGACGAACGGGCTGAGCGCCTGGATCGCGTCGCGAAGCTCGTTCGTGCGCTCGAAGCGATGGACCTTCTTGCAGAGCGCCTCGCACTGGTCGAGGTCGCCCTCCTCCAGTGCCCGCACCTCGACCTCATCCGGAGGGCCGCCGGAGGGGCTGCCGCTGGCGACGGCAACCGGGTCCTTGACGTCGAAGCCCAGAGACTCGTACAGCGAGAGCGACCGCATGTGGAACCCGTCCTGAAGCAGGCGGATGCCGGGCGCTCCTTCACCGCGCTCGAGCACAGCCTCCATCAGCCGGCGCCCCACGCCCGCGTTCTGGCCGTTGGGGTCGACGGTAATCGGGCCCACTCCCCGGATCGGGCACCGCTCGTCGAGGAAGTTGGAGCCGACGATCCGCCCGTCAACCTCGGCGACCACTCCCCAGACCGAGGGGTGCGGGATCCACGTCGCCATCAATCCGGTGGCGGCTTCCAGCGCCGGGAAGTCTCGAGGAAAGCGGTGGTGGTCGTGAATGGCGCCGAAGGCATCGAAGAGGATCTGCGCACAGGCCTCGGCGTCCGCGGGCGCCACCTCTCGGATGGTCAGATCTGCCGCCGCCGTCGTCGAAGTGGTCGATGTCATCGCTCGTCTCCTCCCGCCGTGATCGGAAGTGAGTCTATTCCGGGCGCCGATCCTCCAGACTGCCGCGGACCATGCCCCCCGACTCGCGCGCCTCCATCTTCATGCGCTTCCTGAAGTTCGGCGCCTTGGCCTGGGGCGGGCCGGCGGCGCAGATCGCGATGATCAAGAGCGAGTGCGTCGACGAGGAGGGCTGGATCTCCGAGGAGACGTTCAAAAGGACGCTGGCCGTCTACCAGGTGCTCCCGGGCCCCGAGGCGCACGAGCTCTGCGTCTACTTCGGTCGCCTGCGGGGTGGAAAGCTCGGCGGGTTCCTCGCCGGGCTCGGCTTCATGCTGCCCGGCTTCCTACTCATGCTGGGGCTCTCGGTGCTGTACGTCGAGGCGGAGATCTCCGACAGCCTCGACGAGCTCTTCTACGGGCTCGCCGCCGCGGTGGGCGCGATCGTGGCGCGGGCACTCGTGCGGTTCAGCGGCTCGTTTCTCACCGACCTGCCGCTCGCGCTGATCGCGATCGCCGCCTTCTGCCTGACGGCGTTCACGCCGGTGAGCTTCGTCCTCGTCCTGGCCGGCGGCGGGCTCGCCTACGAGCTGTGGAAGAACATGAGCCGCTATCGGGGGCGGCTGGGGTCGGTCTCGCTCCTTCCGGCCGCGCTTGTGGTCCTCCCCGCCGCCGTCACGCTCTCGCTCACGGCGGAGATCTTCCTCGAGGGCCTGAAGGCCGGCCTGCTCACCTTCGGCGGGGCGTTCACGGTCATCCCCTTCCTCCAAGAGGCGGCCGTGGAAGGCAAGGGCTGGCTGACCAGATCCGAGTTCGTCGACGGGCTCGCGATGAGCGGTGTGCTCCCCGCCCCGCTGATCATCTTCTCGACCTTCGTCGGTTACGTCGCCGGCGGCCTGGCGGGCGGTCTCGCGATGACGCTCGGGATCTTCCTCCCGGCGTTCCTGTTCCCGATCTTCCTGCATCGCTGGCTGGTCGCCGTCGCAGAGAACCCGCGCATCAGGCCCTTCCTGCTCGGGGTCGCCGCGGCTGTCGTCGGGTTGATCGCCGCGGTCACGGTCGAGATCGTCGAGACCGGCGTCGTCGACCTGCCCACCGCCCTCCTGGCCCTGGGCGCCTTCGCGGCGCTGATGCGCTTCCACGGAAAGTTGACCGTGCTCTACGTGGTGCTCGGCTGCGGGTTGATCGGGGTCGGGCTGCAGCTGACGGTGGTCTAGAGCGACAGCACGTGCGCGGTCTTCGGGTCGACCTGCCGTCGAGCACCTCGAGGTAGGCGCGCTGGAGCGCCTCGAATCCCTGGCCGCGGGTCACGTCGAGCCAGCCACCCGTCCACTCGCAGAACGGGTGCCAGGCCTCGGCGACCCTCGCCCTCGAGCCCCGCCCCACCCCAGTCCTTGGAGCGCTTGGTGACGCGGTCCGGGGCGAAGAAGAAGGTCGGTGTCGGCCCGGGGAGCTCGTCCCCGCCGCCGCCGAAGTCCTCCCAGTGCGTGACCCCCACGGCCATGCTGTGCGCGAGCGCGTCGCCGTAGTGCGAGTGGACGGCCCGGCGCACCTCGTCGTCTCCCGCGAAATCGACGAAGGTGGCGGGCCCGCTGTCGAGCGAGTCGATCGCGTCGTAGGTCACTGTGCGCCCGTAGATCCCCAGGCCCTCGACGAACGCCGCGCTTCGCGGCGAGGTGAGAGCGACCAGCTCCACCCCCTCGCGCCGCGCCAGCATGAAGGCCGCGGCGATCGCCGTCTTGCTCGAGGCGCTGGACATGACGACCGGCCCCCGAGTCGCAAGGCCTTCGTCGTCGAGCTGGTCGTCGATCAGGAACGAGGTGAAGAAGAGCGGGCGCAGCAGCATCTGGAGCTCCTCGGTGTCCGGCCGGTAGAAGGGGTCGGTCGCGCTCGCCAGATAGCGGTGGTAGGCCGAAGGCAGAGGCGCGCGGTGCGGGGAGCCGTCGACGAAGCCGCGCCCGTCGGCGTCGGCGGGCGTCACGACCAGGTGCGAGGACGGGGGCAGGTACCCGTACAGGCGGGTGCCGGGGTCGACCCCCTGGGCCTCGCTGCGCTCGACCTCGGCGAAGCCCCACATCGGCACCCGGCCCCAGCCGGCCTCGGCGGGGAAGAAGTCCCAGTAGGACATCACCTCGCCCATCACCGCGTAGGTGACGTTGTTCGCCGTCAGCCCGAATGTGTCGACCCGAAGCAGCGCCTGGCCCGCCTCGAGCTCGGGGCCTTGGAGTCGGCGATGCGGCACTCGCGCAGATCGTCGCGCTTGACGAGGAAGTCGGTCATCGGCGCAGCCCCGATGCTCTCACGATCGGCGCCCCGGCGCCCGTTTGGCCGTCCAGCCAGCCAGGCTATGCTTGGCGCGATGCCCCTCGACGCGCCCTCGGAACTGAGCACCAACCCGCTGGTGCGGATCCGGGACGACCTGAGCGTCGAGCGGCGGGCCACCCGCAACGGCTCGCTGCCGCCCGGCCCAAAGCTGCCGAGCATCGCGCGCACCGAGCGGATGCGCCGCGACCCTCTGGCGGTCCTTCTGCCCGCCTACGAGGAGCACGGCCCCATCTTCGCGATCCGGATCTTCCACGCGATCCACGTGTTCATGCTCGGCCCCGAGGCCAACCGCTTCATCCTGGTCACGGACCGCGACAAGTTCCGCTGGCGCGACGGCAGTCTCGGGGACCTGATCCCGCTGATCGGTGACGGGCTCCTGACCACCGACGGCGAGTACCACGACCGCGCCCGCGAGATCATGGTCCCGGTCTTTCACCGCAAGCGGATCGCAGCGGCGGCGACCGTGATGAGCGACGAGGCCGAGCGCGCGTTTGGCGGCTGGCGGACCGGCGACCGGATCGACCTCTACGACTGGACGCGGCACGTGGCCATGCGGGTCGCGATGCGGGCACTGTTCGGGCTGGACCCGGATCGGGGCCGGGTCGACGTCGCGGCAACGTTCGAGCGCGGCCTCTCTTTCTACGAGCGCGAGTACTTCCTCCAGGTCGTGCGCGGCCCGGGAAGCCCCTTCGCCCGCCTGCGCCGGGTTCGGCGCACGCTCGACCACATCATCCTGAGCGAGATCGCCCGCCGCCGAAGCGCCGGGAAGGCAGGCGAGGACATCCTCGGGCTGTTGATGGAGGCGGAGGACAGCGAGGGCGTGCGCTTCACCGACGAGCAGGTCCGCGACCAGGTGCTGACGCTGCTGTTCGCCGGCCACGACACCACCACCTCGACCGTCGCCTTCCTCTTCTACGAGCTCGCCCGCCATCCGGACTGGGCGGAGCGGCTGGCAGCCGAGCGCGACAGCGTGGTCGGGGACGGCACCCCCGACGCGGCCCAGCTGTTCGGCGAGCTGCCCGAGCTGGGGATGGCCGTAGACGAGACGCTCCGCCTCTACCCGCCCGCGTGGATCGGCCCCCGCCGCGCCGTCGAGGGCTTCGAGTTCGGTGGCTACTCCGTGCCCGCGGGACTGCCGGTGAACTACTCGTCCTGGGCAAGCCACAGGCTGCCGGACGTGTTCCCCGACCCGCACTCGTTCAAGCCCGAGCGATTTGCGCCCTCAGAGCGCGCGAAGCTCCCCAAGGGCGCCTACGTCCCGTTCGGCGGCGGGCCGAGGATCTGCATCGGGATGCGCTTCGGCGAGCTCGAGATCCGCGCGATCGCGGCCGCGATCCTGCGCCGCTTCCGCCTCGAGCCGGAGCCGGACTGGCAGATGCGAATCCGCCAGATGCCGACCCTGTCGCCGCGCGGCGGCCTGCCGATGCGGATTCGGGCTTCTTGACGTAGAGAGGCCCGAGCCCCCCTACTGCTTGTTGACCACCTCGCAGTTGGCGGGCGTCGGCCACGACCGGGTCGTTCGGGGCCAGGTCCGCGTTCACGGTGTCGTTGTCGCCGGCGTTCTCGCCGCAGTTGAAGATCGAATCGACGTCCTCATGGCGGGCGCTGATCGTGTCGTCGCCGGTGCCGGCGGCGAAAACATCGGGGTTGGCGCCGCCGCTCAGTGAGTCGTTTGCCGTGCCCCCGGTGAGGGTGTCCACGCCGGCGCCGCCGGCGAGCGTGACCGGGATCGCGATCGTGCCCGCGTTGAGGGTGTCGTCGTGATCGAGCCCGCTCAGGACGATGCGCGTGATGCCTGCGACCGGGCAGTCGACGGTGGTGTCGTTGACCCGGGCGCAGCCCGCGCCCGGGTTGATCCGCGACCCCCACTGGTGGGTCTTGGTGGCGATGGTCGAGTAGGGATCGGCGATCCTGTACTTGGGGACGCCGCCGACGACGACGCGAGTGGCCGTGACGTTGTTCTTCTGCCCCGTTCCGGCAGTGAAGCGCAGCACGCCTCCCGACACGTCAGCTGTCGACTCCGCCGCCGCCTTGTAGAGGTTGAGCCGGCCGCCGGTGACGACGCGGCCGGTGAGCGCGCCCTTCCGGTCGGCGCTGCGCAGGATCTTGTTCTTGACCTCGGCCACGGTCGCAGCCGGGAACTTGGTGAACAGGAAGGCGGCGGCACCCGCGACGTGCGGCGCCGCCATCGAGGTGCCGTTCAAGAAGCCGTACGAGGTCGCGTTGAAGGCGTCGGTTCGGCACTTCAAGGCGACGTCGTCGACGTAGACGCCGTCATCCCTGTTCGAGCCATCGCTATTGAGGCGGAAGCGGACGAAGACGCCGGTCCGCCCGTGAAGGCGGCCGGGAGGTCGGCGGTCACCGGGCCGGTTCCGGCTCCGTTGAAGGCGAACGCAGTCTGCCAGCTCGCTGCCAGCCCCGGGGGTGCGGGTGGCCTCGATGGTGAAGGTGTCGTAGTTGTCCTCGGTGTCGATCTTCACCTGGGCGGTGACCCTGCAGTGGTTACTCCCGGTGAGGTTGAAGCCTGTCGTGTTGCGCGCCCAGTTGTCCTGGTTGTTCTGGTAGAGGCCCCCACGCGAGTCGGTGATGCTGTGGGTGGGGCTGGTCGAGAACGCCGTGGTGGTCCCCCAGCGGTGCGCTCCGGTCTGGCCGGCGTCGTCGGTCGTCCAACGGCCCGCGATCGGTGTCTCGAAGTTGTCGCTGAAGACGGTCTTCGTCGGGACGGTGCTCAGAATGCTGACGCCGGGAGCCGCGAGATCGACGTTGACGGCGCCGAAGTTCGAGAACCCGGCCAGCGTGTCGCTGGAGGTGGTGGCCCCAACGCAGATCTTGTTCGCCGCGTCCGGGGCACTGGCGGGGCGGCAGGGCGTGTGCGGCGAGGTGTCGTTGTTGACGCCGTCGTTGCCGGCCGCGACGACGTACAGCGTGTTCGGCCTGCTCTTGATCGCGTTGTCGAGCGTCGCCGAGGTGCCGGCGAAGCCGAGGCTGACGTTGGCCACCCTGGCGTTCATCATGCCCGCGTAGACCAAGCCGTTGGCGACCTGGGCGACGGTGCCAAAGCCCTGCTCGTTGAGCACCTTCACCGCCAGGATCTTGGGCCCGGGCCAGCTTCCGGCGGGGGCCTGGAAGCTCGCGACGCCCGCCACGCCGAGGCCGTTGTTGGCGCTTGCCGCGAGCGTGCCGGCCACATGCGTGCCGTGATCCCGAAAGGTGTTCGGGTTGTTGTCGTTGTAAGCGAAGTCCCAGCCCCGGAAATCGTCGACCTTCCCGTTGCCGTCGTCGTCGATGCCGTTTGTGGCCTTGCCGCCGCCGCTCTCTCCCGGGTTGATGAACCTGTTGGCCACGAGGTCGGGGTGGGTCGCGACGACGCCGCTGTCCACGACCGCCACGCGCAGCGAGGAGCCCAGGCCCACGCCCATGTTGAAGGCCTCGGGGGCGTCGATGTCCGCATCCTCCAGGCCGGTGCCTCCGTTGACCTGCTGGCCCGTGTTGTGGAAGGCCCAGAGGTCGGCGAAGCGCGTGTCGTTGGGGGGGGCGTCCTCGTGGACGATCGCGTTCGGCTCGGCGTAGAGCACGTTCGGGTCGCGCTCGAGCCTGGCGGCAGCCTCCTTCTCGGCGCCCGGGGTCACCTCCACCAGCTCCGTGCGAGACAGCAGCAGCTTCCGCTTGTGGCTGGCGCCGGCATCGTCCTTCGCGGCCTCGCGGGCAAAGCTCGGCGTTCCCCGCTCGAAGCGCACGATCACCTCACCGGGCATGACCTCCTGGCCGAACAGGCTCCTTTCCGCGGCGGGGTGCGGGGACGGCGCCGGCTTTGCCGGCGCGCTCGAAGCCGCCATCGACAGCGACGCCACGATCGCCGCTACCGCCGCGGCAAGTGCAGGGACTCGAGCGCGTGCCTTCATGGAACCTCCCCCCTTCCCGAATGCTTACGAGACATACTCGCAAAGTCAGGACGCTGCGGCGCTCGTCTGAGCAACGCCGGCACTAGCGGAAGCCGGCGGGCGGGGTTGCCTCGCCGCTCTGGTTGTCGCCCCAGCAGGCCGGGGTGCCATCTGCCCTCATACCGCAGCTGTGGTCGGCGCCGGCACCCACGGTGGTGAACGTGCCCGCCGGCGGGGTCGCCTGGCCGCTGACGTTGTAGCCCCAGCAGGCCAGGTCGCCGCTCGTCGTCACCCCGCAGTTGTGGAGGTGGCCGGCGCTCAGTGCCGTGAATCGGCCTGGGGGCGGGATGGCCTGGCCCTCGACATTGCGTCCCCAGCAGGCGACAACGCCGTTCGTCCGGATCGCGCAGGTGTGGAAGAAGCCGGCGCTCACGGCGGTGAACTCGCCGGCGGGGGGAGACGCCTGGCCGTCGTTGTCGCGTCCCCAGCAGACGACCGCGCCACTGGCCTTCACCCCGCAGGTGTGCTCCGCGCCGGCGCCCACCGCGGTGAAGCGGCCCGTTGGGCGGCCTGGCCTGGCCGTTGCCGTTGCGGCCCCAGCAGGCGGCCTGCCGTCTCGCTTGATCCCGCAGCTGTGATAGGCGCCAACGCTCACCGCCGTGAAGCTTCCCGCGGGCGGCGTCGCCTGGCCGTAGCGTGTCGCTGCCCCAGCAGCCGACCCTGCCGATCGCGCGAACGCCGCAGGCGTGAATGGGACCCGCGCTAATGGACCTGAACTTGCGCGCCGGCGGGGTCGCCTGGCCGCCGGCGTCGGACCCCCAGCAGGCCGGGTCGCCACCGTGACGGATGCCACAGGTGAAGTTGCCTCCCGCTTCGAGCGCGGCGCCGGCGAAGGCAGCCGCGGTCGGCGTGGCCTGGCCATCGGCATTGCGGCCCCAGCAGGCGACGCCGCCGCTCGTCCTGACGCCACAGCTATGGCCGTCGCCGGCGCTCACCGCGGTGAAGGTTCCCGCAGGCGGCGCTGGCTGGCCGGTGGGGCCACGGCCCCAGCAAACGACGTCGCCGCGCGGCTTCACCCCACAGGTGTGATGGATGCCGGCGGCCAGCGCCATGAAGCTCCCCTCAGGCGCGCTGGCCTGGCCGCCGCGATTGCGCCCCCAGCAGGTAACGGTCCGGTCCCGCGCGATCCCGCAGGTGTGGTATCCCCCGGCGCTCACCCCGACGAAGGTGCCGGCAGGAGGGCTCGCTTGGCCGAAGGCATCGTCACCCCAGCAGACCACCGCCCCGCGCGGCCTCACCCCACAGGTGTGGCCGGTGCCCGCGCTCAGGGACTTGAACCCGCCCGCGGGTGGGGTGGCCTGCCCGGCGAAGTTCAGGCCCCAGCACGCGGCGGCGCCGCCTGTCCGGAGACCGCAGCTGTGGCGGCCGCCGGCGCTCACCGCGGTGAATGTTCCGGCGGGCGGGGTCGCCTGGCCGTGGGCGTCTGACCCCCAGCAGGCGAGGGCGCCGCTGGTCGTCACGCCGCAGCTATGGCTGCCGCCGCCGCTGACCGCCGCGAAGGTGCCGGCGGGCGGCGCCGCCTGCCCACTGACGTTGCGGCCCCAGCAGGCCGCCATGCCGTTGGCCCTCGTGCCGCAGGTGTGGCGAGCGCCCGCTTCCACGCTCCCCGCCACCGTGCCGGGCAGCGAGGTGGCGATCGAGGCTCCGGCGATGGCCGTCGGCGGGGCGGCGGCCCGAGCAAGGTGGGCAAGGCTCAGGGGAGCCAGGGCAGCGATGAGGGCCACCGCGCCGAAGAGGCCAAGCCGGCGTCCGCGGGGGCGCATGGGCAGCGGGGTCGTGAACGCCCCGTCATGTGTGGTGGCCCGCCCTCGTGCCTGCATGAGACCCTGGAGAGTATGGAGGGTCGCATACGCGGGGCGACGCAGTGGCGCGGGGCTCCCAGGCGCCCGAGACCACGGGTCGCCGGCCAGGTCAGGTGTTGACCTGGCGGATGGGCGACCAGCCGCTGGGCTGGTTCGGCGCCGAGCTCTTCTGCGAGCGGGCCTGGAACTGGTAGATGCGCCCCGGCAGCACCTGAACCGGCTGGTTGTTCTGGCCGAAGACGCCCGAGCGCGCCGCCACGTCGTTCCTCCAGACCCTCCAAACGCGCCGCTGACGCCGACGCGGTAGCGGACGTCGAACTGGTTGCCGGTGTTCGTGCCCGACGTGCCCGACAGCCCCCAGAGGACCGTGAACGGCGGGCCGGTGGGGCCGGGGCCGGATATGGGGCGGACCCTGACCACGCCGTCCATGCCGCTCAGCGGGCGTGCCGTGCAGCGTGCAGTAGTAGTGGTAGGTGCCCGCGGAGGCCCTGATCGAGAAGTTGATCGGCCCGCTCGTCGGGGCGCCCGAGTTGAAGAGCGTGAAGTCCTGGCGGACGTTGTGCGGACGTGCCGGCGCCGGACGCGCGCTGCCACTGGAAGCTCGCCCCGGAGGACAGGTTGCGCACGGGCGGGTTGGCCGGAGCGTAGAAGTCGTCGTCGACCTGGATCTGCGTCGCGACGGCCGAGGCAGCTGACGGGAACGCCAGCAGGCCGACGACGATCGCTGTGAGCAAGGGGCGCTTCATCAGGCTCGGCCACATCGTACCCCTCTTCGGCCGCGATCACAGATCGCCTCCGCAGGCCGCGTGCCAGGTCCGAAGCCCGGGTCGATCCTCATACGAGCGTCCAGGTACGAGTGTCCAGACCGCGTGGATGACCGGTGGGGCTCCGGCGCCCGGCGCCGATGACAGGTCCGCCAATTCGATTCGAAGGAGGCAGGAATGGACAGGCCCAGTTCTGGGGTGATGGGCATCAGGAAGGGCTTCCTCTGGGGGCTCCTGGCGGCGTGCGCGCTCGTCGCGTTCGTCGCGTTCGCGGGCGTGGACGCGTTCGCGAAGCGGATGACCGGGACCGGCGGCGCCGACAGGATCGCCGGCACCGCGAAGGCCGACCGGATCAACGCCCGGGGCGGCAACGACCGAGTCAACGGTCGCGGAGGCGGCGACCGCCTCAAGGGCGCGAAGGGCAAGGACCGCGTCAAAGGCGGCAAGGGCAAGGACCGCGTCAACGGCGCGAAGGGCAAGGATCGGCTCCTGGGCGGGAAGGGCAAGGACCGGCTCTTCGGCGGCAAGGGCGCCGACCGTTTGAAGGCTGTCGACAACCGTAGGGACCGCGCCGTCAACGCCGGACCCGGCAAGGACCTCTGCGTGATCGACCAGGCCGACCTGCGCGTGCTGAGGCACTGCGAGAAGGCCAAGGTCAGGAACGGCCCGGGCGGCGGCCCAGGTCCCGGCCCCGGTCCCGGCCCCGGTCCGGGCCCGGACTGCGGGTGAGGAACGCCAGCGGTCTCACCTGCGGCAGCTCGCTGCCGACCTGCCAGTTCGAGATCAACGGCGACGGCGCTGAGGCAACGATCGGCACCGTGTCCGGCGGCGGCGGCGTGGGCCCGCTCGTCGGCGCGTCCGTGGCAATCACCGGCGACGACTGGACGGCCGCAGGGCTCTATGGCTGCTCCTCGAACGGCTCCCTCAGGGTGACGATCGGATCGGAGTCCGTGCGCGTGCCGATCACCTGCACCGTCTGAGCGCGAGCCCAGCGCAACCGGCCGGCAGTGGGTCAGCTTCAAGCTGACCCACTGCCGCCGTCGCTCAGAGCCCCAGCGTCGATCGGCCGGCGGCGTTCAGATCGCGCGCGGCGGCGGGTATATGTGGCCCGCTATTTGACCCGACGCGCGACGGTCAACCCGGACCAGAAGGGAGAGGCTAACTTCGTGAGGGGCTTCAGGCGTCTCGGCATCGCTGCTCTCGCCGCCAGCGTGGTGGCCCTCTTGGCAGCGACTGCGAGCGCCGCCCCCACCCCGAGCCCCTACCAGCACAACGACTACCGGGGCTTTCGCAACGTGCTGCCGCCGGCGCAGGGCGCAAACGCGAACGCCGGCCAGGTCGCCGCCTTCCAGGCCAACGGCACCTATCCCCCGCACACCAGTGACCGGCAGCTCCAGATGTACCGGGATCTCATGTACGCGACTCCGGGGCTGCGCGCCGCGCAGATCGCGAACTTCTTCAAGGACGCCAGCTTCGGGGTGAGGCCGGCCGACGTCGAGCGCACCTACAGCCCCCGTGCCGACGTGACGATCCAGCGCGACAGGTTCGGCGTCCCCCACATCTACGGCACGGGCCGCAGGGGAACGATGTTCGGCGCGGGCTACGTCGCCGCCGAGGACCGCCTGTTCATGATCGACGCGCTCCGCCATGCCGGCCGCGCCCAGCTCTCCTCCTTCGCCGGCGGCTCCAACGCCGCCATGGACGAGGAGATCTGGGCCGACACGCCCTACAACGAGTCGGAGCTCCAGCTCCAGTACGACCGCGCCGACGAGCTCTACGGGCAGCCGGGCGTGATGATCCAAAACGACGTCAACGCCTACGTCGCCGGCGTCAACAAGTTCATCGACGAGGCCTGCGGCCCCCCCATCAACACGGCGAAGCTGCCGGGCGAGTACGGGGTGATCGACCCCTCCCAGAGCATCTGCCTGCCCGGCCACGAGTGGAAGGTCACCGACGTGATCGCGATCGCCTCGCTGGTTGCCGGGATCTTCGGCAAGGGCGGGGGCGGGGAGCTCGGCGCCGCGCTGGCCCTCGAGGCGGCCCGGCAACGGTTCGGCCCCGGCCCGGGAAAGAGGGTCTGGGCCGACTTCCAGGCGTTCAACGACCCCGAGGCGCCGACCACGGTCCGCGGGGGAAGCTTCCCGTACGGGCAGCCGCCGGCCCAGCCGAGGGGGCTCGCCCTGCCCGACCCGGGCACCCTCCAGTTCTCGGACGTCGCCGAGTCCGCGAGCGCCAGCGCGGAGACCTCGGGCTCCGGGGGCGAGCTCCCGGCCGGGATCCTCGAGCCCCTGCTGGAGCGCGACGGCGCTTCCAACGCGCTGCTCGTCTCGGCGCGCGAGTCGAAGAGCGGCCATCCCGTCGCAGTCATGGGCCCGCAGACCGGCTACTGGTCGCCGCAGATCCTGATGGAGGAGGACATCCACGCGCCGGCGACGGCGCAGGGGCCGGCGATCGACGCTCGGGGCGCGGCCTTCCCCGGCACCAACCTCTACGTGCAGCTCGGACGGGGGCGCGACTACTCCTGGAGCGCCACGTCGGCCGGCCAGGACATCATCGACACCTACGCGGTCAAGCTCTGCGAGCCCGGTGGCGGCACGGCGACGATCAACTCCGACCACTACCTGTTCAACGGCCAGTGCCTGCCGTTCGACGTCCTGACGCGCGACGAACTCGTGGGTTCCCACCCCCGCCGACGACACCCCGTGCCCAGGACCACCGCCGTGTCAAACGCTGACGACTCTGCGCACCAAGCTGGGGATCGTGACCGCCCGCGCGATGATCAACGGCCAGCCGCACGCCTACACGAGGCTGCGCTTCACCTACTTCCACGAGGTCGATCCGTCCGCGCTCGGCTTCGCGGACTTCAACAACCCAAACAAGATGCGCACGCCCCAGGAGTTCATGCAGGCGGCGAACCGCATCTCCTACACGTTCAACTGGTTCTACGCCGACGACAAGAACATCGCCTACTTCAACTCCGGCGCCAACCCCATACGGCCCGACGACGTCGACCCCAACCTTCCAACGTTCGGCAAGCCCGCCCTCCTGTGGCAGGGCTTCGACCCGGACACCGCCACGGCGGACTTCGCGCCTCTGGCGGAGCACGCGCGCACCGTCAACCAGAGCTTCCTGACGAGCTGGAACAACCGGCAGGCGCCGGACTTCAACACCGGCTACTCGTCGGTCTATCGATCACAGCCGCTCGACGATCGCATCAGGCGCGACATCGCCGGCGCCAAGAAGATGACGCTCGAGAAGCTGATCAGCGACATGGAGGACGCCGGGACGGTCGACCTGCGCGGCGACCGCGTGCTTCCCTGGATCCTGAACGTGATTCGCACGCAGCCGGTTGCGTCGCCCGCTCGGGCGCAGGCGCTCCAGCAGCTCCGAAGCTGGATGGCCGCCGGCGCCCACCGGATCGACCGCAACAGGGACGGCGGCTACGAGCACACCCAGGCGGTCCGGATCATGGACGCCTGGTGGCCGCGGCTGATCGAGGCCCAGTTCAAGCCAACGCTGGGCCAGACGCTGTTCAACCGGATCCGGTTCCACCACGACGCCCCGGGGCGGGTGGGCTCCGCGTTCAACGAGAGCTCGTACGGCTACGTGCAGAAGGACCTCCGCAGCCTGCTCGGCGCCCCGGTCCGGGGCCCCTATTCGCGCGTCTACTGCGGACGCGGCAGCGTCAGCGCGTGCCGCAGCGCCCTGCTCGTCTCGCTCAGCAACGCGCTCAGCAACATGTCGAATGACCAGCTCTACGGCGGCCAGACCCAGGCCGAGCACGACAAGATCGGCTTCAGCGCGGTCGGCGCGATCACCCAGCCGCTGATCCCCTGGGTCAACCGCCCGACCTTCCAGCAGGCCGTCGAGATCCGCGGCCACAGATAGACCCGAGCCGCGGGCGGGCCGGTTCCGGCGCTGAGTGAGAAACTCACGGGGATCGTCCGATGTCGGTTTCCCGCAGTCAAGCGCTGATCAACGCCGTGCCGGGCAGGGTCTGGGATCTGGTCGGAGACCCGCGCCGTCACCCTGAATGGTGGCCCCGGGTGATCGAGGTTCGCGGCGAGCAGTTCGACGAGGGAAGCAACTACGCCCAGGTCACCCGATCCGCCACCGGGCGGATCGAGACCTCCATGAGGGTGGAGCACCTGGAGGACCTGCACGAGATCCACATGCGCTGCACGACGACCGGAACGTACACGCGCTGGCTGTTGACGGAGGCACAGGGCAACACCTTCGTCGACGTCGAGTTCGGCATGGACCCGGTCGGCGTCGGGAATCGGATCTTCGACGCGACCGTCGGCAAGCTCTACTTTCGCCGCTGGCTGGAGCAATCCCTCGCGGCGCTGGAGGAGGCCGCCGCCCGGCCCGATGGCACCGAGTGAATCAGGCCTCAAGGTCATGGCCTCACGGCCGATAAGTTGAGCGTATGGAGACCCGGATCGAACGCGTCGTGCTGGAGACGGATCGCCACCGGATCGTCGGCGACCTGACGCTGCCGAAGGAGGGCTATCGGAGCCGCCTCTCCGACTACCTGAACGGCGGCGACCTGGACTTCATCCCCTTGGTCAAGGCGGAGCTGACCCCCCTGAACGGCGGCTCACCGGAGACGCGCTCGTTCATCGCCGTCGCCCGCACACACGTCCAGCTCGCGTTCCCGTTCGAAGCGAACAGCTAACCCACACCCGAAAGAGGGCTCGGAGCTAGGGCCGGAGGACGATCTTCAGCGCCTCGCGACGATCGTAGATCGCGTACGCCTCCGGGGCCTCGTCCAGGCTCATCCGGTGGGTCACCAGTGGACTGGGATCGAGCACCCCGGCCGACAGCATCGCCAGCACCCGGTCGAGGTGGCCGATCACGTTCGCCTGGCCGGTGCGCCAGGCAAGGCCCTTGATCCAGACCACGCCCATGTGAACCTCGGCGGGCTCGGCGTAGACCCCGGTTGCCGAAACGGTGCCCGCCTTCCGTGCCAGGCGGCAGGCGAGGTCGAGCGCCTCGGGATGGCCGACCGCGTCGACCGAGAGGTCCACCCCCCGGCCGCCGGTGAGCTCCTTCACGCGGCCGCGCGGATCGTCCTCGGTCAGGTGTACCGCCACGGCGCCGAGCGCCTCGGCCGTCCGCAGCCGCTCCTCCACCGAGTCGACCGCGACCACCAGCGACGCGCCGCTCGCCCTCGCCACCTGCACCGCGCACAGGCCCACGGGGCCGAGGCCGAGCACCGCCACCGTTGCGCCCGGCTCGAGCGGGTCCGGCCTCGCCGCGTCGCCGCAGATCGCGTGGTACGCGGTCCCCGCCACGTCGCCGGCGAACAGCGCCACCTCGTCCGAGAGGCCCTCGGGCACGCGACGAAGGGTCAGGTTTGCGTTCGGGACGAGCAGAAGGTCCGCCTGCGCTCCCTGTAGCGAGCCGAGGGTGGCGCCGTGTCCGAAGACCCGGCCCGAGTCGCACTGGTGGTACTCGGCTCGCCGGCAGTGAAAACAGCCGCCGCAGGCGGTGGCGTAGGTGCCCAGCACCCGGTCGGAGACCGCGACCTCGCTCACCGCGTCGCCGGCCGCGACCACCGTGCCCACGTACTCGTGGCCGATCACGAAGCCCGGCTCGATCGCCACGCGCCCGTGGTAGATGTGGAGATCGGAGCCGCAGATCCCGGTCGCCTCGACCCGGACCACGACGTCGTCGGGGGCGGCGAGCTCGGGCTCCGGGCGCTCCTCGACCCGGACCTCGCCCGGGGCCTGGAAGGTGACCGCGCGCATCGCGCCGCAGGATAGAGTCCGTCCCATGGCCGAGGCGTCGAAGGCCGTGCTGATCACCGGATGCTCCTCCGGGATCGGGCACGCCACCGCCGAGCACCTGGCGGCCCGCGGCTGGACGGTCTACGCGAGCGCCCGGCGCACCGAGTCGATCGCCGACCTCGCCGAGCGGGGCTGCAAGACGCTGGCCCTGGACGTGACCGACGAGGAGTCGATGCGGGCGGCGGTGGCCGCGGTCGAGGAGGCCGAGGGAGCGGTGGGCGCGCTGGTCAACAACGCCGGCTACAGCCAGTCGGGCGCGATCGAGACGCTGCCGCTGGATCGGCTCAGGGCGCAGTTCGAGACCAACGTCTTCGGGCTCGTCCGCATGTGCCAGCTCGTCCTCCCCGGGATGCGCCGACAAGGCGGCGGGCGGATCGTCAACGTCAGCTCGATGGGCGGCAGGCTGACCTTTCCGGGGGGCGGCGCCTACCACGGCACCAAGCACGCGGTCGAGGCGCTCTCGGACGCGCTGCGCTTCGAGGTGCGCGGGTTCGGCGTCGACGTGGTCGTGATCGAGCCGGGGCTGATCAAGACGCGCTTCGGCGAGACCGCGGCGGGCTCGATCGACGCCGCGGCGGCGGAGGGCGACGACCCCTACGCGGAGTTCAACGCCGCGGTGGCACCGCGACCGCGGAGGTCTACGAGGGACCACTGGCGCGCCTCGGCGGCGGGCCGGAGACCGTCGCCCGGGCGATCGAGCGGGCGATCACCTCGCGGCGGCCGAAGACCCGCTACAAGGTCACGCCGTCGGCCCGCCTGGCCCTCGCCCAGCGGCGCCTGCTCTCCGACCGCGCCTGGGACGCCTTCATGCGCACGCAGTTCCCCACGCCTCGGTAGGCCGACGCTTGTGACTTGTCGGCACTTGGCTGCGCGCAGACCTTATGATGCATTTCCAGTAACCGAGAATTCGGTGTAGTACTGGGAACAGGGGCAACACCGGCTGGACGCCGGGGGAGTGAAGATTGGAAGCGAGTGAGTCTTCGCGAGCAGCCCGTGGCGGTCGGCGCCTCGGCCGAGCTCGTCGACATCGACCCCACGGCGATCGCCGCCCGCTCGCCCGTGGCAGCTCTTCTGGCGGCGATTTCGCGAGGACCGGCTGGCGATGGCCGCGCTGATCTTCCTCGTCGTCCTGGTCCTGGTCGCGATGCTCGCGCCGCTCGTGGTCAAGCTCTTCGGCGCGCCCGGTCCCGACGAGCGGGACACCGGCGCCCTCGACCCGTTCTTCGCCACCCCGACAGGACCGAGCAGCCGAGCACATCTTCGGCGTCGACCAGATCGGGCGCGACGTCTTCAGCCGCACGATCTATGGGGCACGCGTCTCGCTGATCGTCGCCTTCTCGGCGACCGCGCTGGCGACGCTCGCCGGGATCGTCGCCGGCCTGCTCGCCGGCTACCTCCGCGGCTGGGTGGACACGCTGATCTCCCGCAGCGTCGACGTCCTGCTCGCCATTCCCTACCTGCTGCTGGCGACCGGGCTGGCGGCCGCCTGCACGCTCGGGCGAGACCGGCGGCGGCGGGGCGGCTGCCTCGGCGGCCTGATCAAGCCCGGCCTGGGCGTGGTGATCTTCGTGATCGCGTTCACGAGCTGGACCTACATGGCGCGGATCGTCCGCGGCCAGACCCTGTCGCTGCGAGAGAAGGAGTTCGTCGAGGCCGCGAGGTCGGTTGGCGCCTCCAACACCAGGATCATCTTCAAGGAGATCCTCCCCAACCTGACCGCGCCGATCATCGTCTACGCCTCGATCCTGATCCCGCAGGTGATCCTGTACGAGGCGGCGCTCTCGTTCCTGGGCGTCGGCGTCACCGATCAGCCGAGCTGGGGCCAGATGATCTCCGACGCCACCCCTATCTTCAGCGACGCTTGGTGGTACATGCTGTTCCCCGGGCTGGCGCTCCTGTTCACGGTGCTCGCCTTCAACCTGGTGGGCGACGCGATGCAGGATGCGCTCAACCCGAGGGCGAAGAAGACTTGACCGAGAAGACGACACAGCTCAAGCCAGTGGAAAGGATTCAGAGATGCGGTTGAAGTGGGTCAGGCTGCTGGTCCCGGTGGGCGCGTTGCTCGCCTTCACCTTGGCGCTGTCCTCGTGCGGCGGCGACGACGACGATGGAGGCGATGGTGCCGCCACCACCGCCGTCCCCGAGGAGTTCGCCCCGGTGAGCGCGCGCCCCGGACGGCGCCAAGGAGGGCGGCGAGCTGAAGGTGCTCGCGGCGGGCGACATCGACTACATGGACCCCGGCGCGGCCTACTACCAGTTCACCTACATGGTCACCCAGGCGACGCACCGGAACCTGCTCAACTGGCAGCCGGACGACGTCAACGAGCCCGACGCCGGACCTCGCCGAGAGGAGCCGGAGATCTCCGACGACGGCCTGACGATCGAGTTCACGATCCGCGACGGGGTGCAGATTCAGCCCGCCGGTGGATCGCGAGGTGACCGCGGCGGACGTCGAGTACGCGCTCGAGCGCTCGACCCTGCCGGGCGTCGCCAACCAGTACGTCGCGACCTACGCCTCGGCCATCGTCGGCTACGACAAGGCCGCCAAGCAGGCCGCCGACAACCCGACCGGAGGCGCCCCGGACATCGAGGGGGTGAGCGCGCCCGACGACCGGACGCTGCGGATCGAGCTGGTCTCGCCCCCGAAGGTCGCGATCGCGAGGGTGATCGCCCAGATGCTGTCGCTCCCGGTGAGCGCGCCCGTGCCGGAGGAGTACGCGAGGGAGTTCGACGCCAAGAACCCCTCGACGTACGGCCAGTACGTCGCCTTCACCGGCCCCTACATGGTCGAGAACGACCCCGAGACCGGCGAGCTGACCGGCTACACGCCCGGCAAGGAGATCAAGCTGGTCCGCAACCCGAACTGGGATCCGGACACCGACTGGCGCCCCGCGTACCTGGACGAGATCACCTTCCAGGAGGGCTTCACGGACATCGCGTCGGCGTCGCGGAAGATCCTCAGCGGCGAGAGCCAGGTGAACGGCGACTTCCCGCCGACGCCGACCGTGCAGAAGGAGGCGTCCCAGGAAAGCGAGCCGGAGCAGTTCCAGCTCCCGGAGTTGCCGGGATACCGGCATATCGCCCTGAACACGCAGGCGCCGCCGTTCGACGACATCAACGTCCGCAAGGCGGTGATCGCGAACTCCGATCGCGAGGCGCTGCGCAACACGCGCGGCGGTCCGCTGCTCG
This sequence comes from uncultured Actinomycetes bacterium, assembly GCA_963824865.1. Taxonomy (GTDB): domain Bacteria; phylum Actinomycetota; class Thermoleophilia; order Solirubrobacterales; family 70-9; genus AC-56. The sequence continues at coordinate 55,176 of CAWGQQ010000007.1, forward strand.
GCCCGGTCGCGACCCACTACATCTCGCCGGGGTTCCCCGGGTTCGAGGAGTCCGGCGGGCTGGAGGGGTTCGGCCTGGACTTCCTCGCCAACCCGAACGGGGATCCCGAGCTGGCCGCCGAGTACATGAAGAAGGCCGGGTACGACAGCGGCAAGTGCGAGGGGTCGGAGTGCGAGATCTCGATGGTCGGCGACAACATCCCGCCCGGCAAGAGACACGGCGGAGGTGTTCAAGGGCCAGCTCGAGGACCTCGGCTTCAAGGTCAAGTTCCGGCCGGTGGACCACGCGATCATGTACACGCGGTTCTGCAGCGTCCCCGAGCAGCAGCCCGAGGTCTGCCCGAACGTCGGCTGGGTCCCGGACTTCAGGGACCCGCAGGTGATGCTCGACGTCCCGTTCTACGGCACGACCATCGACCCGGAGAACAACTCCAACTGGCCGCAGCTCGACGTGCCGGAGGTCAACAAGGCAATCGAGGAGGCGCGCCTGGTCGAGGACGAGGCCGAGCGCGCGGAGGCGTGGGCCGAAGTGAACAAGCTCGTCAGCGAGCAGGCGCCGGCCGTCCCATGGATCTGGGAGCACTATCCCCTGGTCCAGTCCACGGACGTGGCCGGGGTGGTGAACCTCCACAACGCCTCGTGGGACCTCAAGTACACGTCGCTGAAGTAGAGGCCGCAAACGCGGACACGTAAGGAGCAGGAGGAAGAGGGACCCGTCGCCGCAGGCGACGGGTCCCTTCCGCTTGAGACCAGATGCTTCGCTACATCATCCGGCGCATTCTCTGGTCGGTCGTGCTGCTGGTGATCTGCAGCGCGGTCGTCTTCGCGATCTTCTACATCTTCCCCACCGCCGACCCGGCGAAGCTGCGGGCCGGTCGCGCCGCATCCGCGGAGCAGATCGAGCTGATCCGGCATTCCCTCGGCCTCGACGACCCGAAGTACCAGCAGTTCCTTCGCTACATGGCGGGGGTCTTCACGCCCTACAAGAACGAGGAGAAGGGCGTGGACGGCCCCTTCGACCTCGGCACCAGCATCTTCCAGAACAACAAGCCGGTGCGGGAGATCATCTTCGACCGCCTTCCGGCGACCGTCTTCCTGGTCACCGGGGCGGTGGTGATCTGGCTGGCGATCGCGATTCCGGTCGGGATCATCTCGGCGGTGAGGCGAAGGTCGCTGCTCGACCGCACCACGATGATCACCACGCTGGCGTTCATCTCGGCCCCCGTCTTCTGGCTCGGGCTCGTCGCCCTCTACCTGTTCGCCGAGGACGTGGGGCAGTTCCCGATCTTCCCCGGAATCGGCAGCTACAACGACGCCGAGACGTTCAGCGGCAAGGTCGGGCTCGCTGATCCTGCCCTGGCTGGTGCTGGCCGCGGCGACGGCGGCGATCTACGCGCGCTATCTGCGCTCGCAGCTGATCGACGTGATGTCCGAGGACTACATTCGCACGGCGCGAGCCAAGGGTCTCTCGGAGCGGCGAGTGATCTGGCGCCACGGGGTGCGCAGCGCGATCACCCCGATCGTCACCCTGCTCGGGCTCGACGTCGCCGTGCTGCTGGCCGGCAACGCGATCCTCACGGAGTCGGTGTTCAACATCCCCGGGAGTCGGCAAGGAGACGGTCACCGCGATCGGTCAGTCCGACCTGCCCCTGATCCAGGGGATCGTCCTCTTCGGCGCCTTCTTCATCGTCATCTTCAACCTGATCGTGGACATCCTCTACGCCTACCTCGACCCGCGGGTGCGCTACCAGTGAGCCTGCTCGAGGTACAGGACCTGAGGGTCCACTTCGAGACCGAGGACGGCGTGGTCAAGGCCGTGGACGGCGTCTCGTTCGCGGTCGAGCAGGGGCAAGACGCTCGGCATCGTCGGCGAGTCGGGCTGCGGCAAGAGCGTCGCCAACATGACCATCCTCGGCCTGACCAGGGCGCCGAACGCCCGCGATCTCCGGCCGCATCGTGTTCGAGGGCCGGGACCTCAACGAGCTCGACGCCGACGAGTTGCGCAGCGTGCGCGGCAACGAGATCGCGATGATCTTCCAGGACCCGCTGACCTCGCTCCACCCGTTCCACAAGGTCGGCAAGCAGCTCCTCGAGGCGATCCTCACTCACCAGGACGTCTCCAAGCGGGCGGCGCGGCGGCGGGCGGTCGAGCTGCTGGGGCTGGTCGGGATCCCCGACCCGGAGCGCCGCATGGACGAGTACCCGCACGAGTTCTCCGGCGGGATGCGCCAGCGGGTGATGATCGCGATGGCGCTCGTCAACGACCCCAAGCTCCTGATCGCCGACGAGCCGACCACGGCGCTGGACGTCACGATCCAGGCCCAGATCCTGGCCCTGATCGAGCGGCTCCAGGACCAGCTCGGGATGGCGGTGATCCTGATCACCCACGACCTCGGCGTGATCGCCGAGGTCGCCGACGAGGTCGAACGTGATGTACGCGGGGCGGATCGTCGAGTCGGGGACGCTCGACCAGATCTTCTACGACCCCCAGCACCCCTACACCTGGGGCCTGCTCGGATCGCTCGCCAGGCCCGACCGGCCGCGGGTCCAGCGGCTCTCGCAGATCACGGGACAGCCTCCGTCGCTGCTGGCGCCCGCCGCAGGGCTGCCACTTCCGCCCCCGCTGCCCCCACGCCTTCGATCGCTGCACCGAGGTGCCGGGGCTCGAGGTGCGCGGGGGCGAGGCGGGGCACGCCGACCGCTGCTGGCTCTCGGCGGAGCAGAAGAGGGCCCTTCGCGTCGTCGAAGGCCGCATCGGCCTGGAGGCGCCGGCCGCGTGAACGAGGCCGCAACCGAGACCGGGGTCACGCCGCCGCGGCGCGCGCCGACGGAGCGCTGGTCGAGGTGCGCGACCTCGTCAAGCACTTCCCGATCAAGGCCGGGATCATCTTCGACCACGAGATCGGCCGCGTGCGCGCGGTGGACGGGGTCAGCTTCGACGTCGCCGAGGGCGAGACGCTCGGCCTGGTCGGCGAGTCCGGCTGCGGGAAGTCCACGCTGTGCCGGTCGATCCTCCAGCTTCTCGAGCCGACCTCGGGCTCGGTGCGCTTCGACGGGCGCGAGATCGTCGGCCTCCGGGGCCGCAGGCTCCAGCCGCTGCGGCGGGAGATGCAGATGATCTTCCAGGACCCCTATGCGTCGCTCAACCCGCGCAAGCGGGTGGGAGACATCGTCGGCGATCCGCTTCGCCTCCACGGGCTCGCCTCCGGCCAGGAGCTGAAGCGCCAGGTCCAGGAGCTGCTCGAGCGCGTCGGGCTCGGCCCCGAGCACTTACGGCCGCTTCCCGCACGAGTTCTCCGGCGGCCAGCGGCAGCGGATCGGGATCGCGCGGGCGCTGGCGCTGCGACCGAAGCTGATCATCGCCGACGAGCCCGTCTCGGCGCTCGACGTCTCGATCCAGGCCCAGATCATCAACCTGCTCGACGAGCTTCAGGACGAGTTCAAGCTCACCTACGTCTTCGTCGCCCACGACCTCGGGCGTGATCCGCCACGTCTCCGACCGGATCGCGGTCATGTACCTCGGCAAGATCGTCGAGATCGGCCCCGCCGAGGAGGTGTACTCGAACCCGATCCACCCCTACACGCTGTCCCTGCTCGCCTCGCTGCCGATCCCCGACCCGAGGGAGAACCGGCGCGCGAGCCGATGGTGCTCGAGGGCGATCTCCCGAGCCCGGCCAACCCCCCGGCCGCCTGCCGCTTTCACACCCGCTGTCCCTACGCGACCGAGATCTGCTCGGAGGTCGAGCCGGAGCTCGTCCACCACGGCCACGGTCACTGGGCGGCCTGCCACCACCCGCTCAACCGCCGGGATTCGTAGCTGTCAGGGGGCGCCGTGCCAGCGGCGCATGTGGTCCCTGTGGGTGTCCAGGTAGGCACCCGGCTTGAAGAAGCGGTCGTAGAAGTCGAGGTCGAGGTGGTGCGCCTGCACGTAGTTGAGCAGGAAGACGCTCGGCACCGTCCCCGGGACCTTGCCGAAGGTGTCGAACACGTACTGGGCCTGAAGCGCGACGCACTCCTTGAACTCGTCGCTGAACCGCTCCGCCGAACCCCGGATCGCGGCGCTCTCGTTCCAGGCGCCCGGCGTTTCCTCGTTGTGGGGGCCGCCGGAGCCGAACTTCCGCTCCGCCAGCGCCTCGACCGCGGCGGCCATGTCCTCGTAGTGCGGAGGGCAGAACGCCTCGAACACTCCCTCGAGGCCGGTCGGGTTGGGGGTCGACCAGCGCTCGTCCTCGTCGTAGCGAAAGCCGAGGCCGGGCACCTCGGGGTTGCCGGAGGCGCCCAGCATCGTGAACCGGTCGATGCCGTCGAACATCCAGCCGCCCAGCCCCATCGCCTGGAGGGTGAGGACGCCCGCGTAGCAGCTCGTCGCCAGCTCGGCGGTCGCCTCGGTCAGCCCGTACTGCTCCGTGAAGGTGAGCGGGAACGGCTCGTCCGTGTCGACGATCCCCGAGAACCGCTCGATGCCCGGGATGCGCCGGTCGTTGACGTCGTCGTAGACGCAGTAGCCGTTCTGGGCGAAGAAGCAGAGGATGGCGAGGAACATCTGGGCGATGTCCGCGACCGGGACCACCAGCAGCGACCCGGGACGTTGACGCACCAGGTGTTGTGCCCCTCCACGTAGGGCTCCTCGGCGGGCAGGTGAATGCGCTCGTCGGAGAGCCTGCGGATTCGCGCCAGGTGGCGCTCGACCATCAGCTCGGGGTGATCTCCTCGACCGCAGGGTCGACCAGCGCGCCCGCGTCGCGGGTCGGGAAGAAGTACGTGCCGGAGTCGTCGGTGAAGAAGAGCTCGGCGGTGTGGAAGCCGGCGGCCGAGGGGAAGGTGCGTCCCGCAGCGCCGCTGGGGTAGTTGGAGACGTGTGGCGCGTAGCGGGCGTGCCGGGTGATCCCGTAGTGCCAGCCCGTGGTCCCCCCCATCGACGCCAGGACCAGCGCCCGCTCGAGCTCCGTCAGCGGCAGCGGCTCGTGCTTCGACTTGTAGGCGAGCGGCCCATCCGGGATCTCGTCTCCGAGCGCGAACCGGCGCGAGCGCCGGCCGAAGAGCGCCTCGACCAGCGGAAACCCGGCCAGGTGCTCGAGCGCCTCCCCGGCCTTGGCGAACGTCTTCACTGGCGGCCATCGGGCCTCCTTTCCACGGCAACGAGAGAGGCCCCGACTTTATCGGCGCTCAGCGCTGGCCGGCTTGGCCCTCGGGCGCCGGGTCGGCGCTCGCAACCACGCGGTCGCGCCCGCGGGCCTTCGCCACGTACAGCGCCGCGTCGGCACGCCCGAACAGCTCCTGGGCGGACTCCTCGCCGTCCCACCAGGCAAGGCCCGCGGAGCAGGTCTCACCGTGGGGCATCGCCTCCCGCAGGCGCTCCAGGAGGCTTTCGGCCTCGACCGCCAGGCAGCCGGGCAGCGCCAGCACGAACTCCTCGCCGCCGTAGCGGGCGAGCAGGTCGGTGGTTCGCAGCCTCTGCTGCCAGCTCGCCGCGATCTCCTTCAGCAGCAGGTCGCCGGCCTGATGCCCGTGGCGGTCGTTGTAGTCCTTGAAGTGATCCAGGTCGAGAATCGCCACGCAGAGCGCGCTGCCCTCGCGGCCGGCCCTGGCCACCTCACGCGGGAGCTCCTCCTCCCAGGCACGGTGGTTGGGGAGCCCGGTGAGGTTATCGGTCCGGGCCACCCGCTCGAGGCGCGACAGGAATTCGGCCCGCTCGATCGCGATCGCGGCCTCCGCGGCGAGCAGCTCCATGGTCTGGGCGAGCTCATCGGTGAGCGGTTTCCATGCGCTGGTCCCAGACGATTGTCAGGACGGCGACCGGCGAGCCGTCGCGCGACACCGGCTGGAACAGGCACGACGCCGCCCCGGTACGCCGGATGAGCTCCTGGTCGAGCGCCGGATGGCCCGGCGCGTCGGCGACGAAGAACGGCTCGCCCGAGACCAGGGCGCGGACCGCCCCGGACGGCTGGCCCACCAAGGGCAGGGCGACATCGGTGAACTCTCCACCGGAGGAGGCCGATGCGATCAGGGCGGTCCCGCTGTTGTCGGGCTCCCAAAGGGACGCGGAGGATGCGCTCGCCACCTCCACCGCCGCCTCGACAGATGGCCGGCCGCGCCCTGTCGGCCTCGGTGCTTCGAGCAAGCTCGTGGGCCACCCCACCGATCGCAGCCAGCGTGCGCGCCCGGCTTTCGGACTCGATCGCCCCACGCTGCACGCGCCGCACCAGGACGTCGATCAGCGATTCCCGCCGACGGCAACGGTCGCCACGGTCATCACCCAGCGGGCGACGGGCGCGCTCTGGCCCAAGGCGACCAGAACCCACGCGTACAGGACCCCCACGAGGGCCATGTGGGCGACGCCCCACTCCCGCCCGAAGAAGTAGAAGGCGAACAGGCCCACCCAGACGTAGAAGAAGCTGTAGAAGCTCGGATCGTGGCTGTAGAAGACGGCCCGCGTGATCACGACGGTCCCGCCCACCGCGGCCAGCTGCGCGGACCAGGCCGGAAGCCTGCGGGAACCCAGGGCGCAGACCAGCGACGCCAGGCAGGCTACGCCGATGTTGCTCCAGATCGCGCGGTCGTCGAACTGCGGACGGATGGGGCAGAAGCAGCGAGAAGGCGCCGATGGTCGTGCCCGCGAAGAAGAGGGCGCCCAGCGTGAGCCACATCGTCCTGGGGTCCTCGACCGTCGCCGCGCCGCGCGCGTTCGCGACGAGATCCCTGACGCGTGCAGCCGAGCGTTGGCCCATCCATAGTCGGATCGGCGCGGCCAAAGGCCCGCTTTAGCGTTGGCGCCTTACGCCCCGGAGGGGCGTGGGTCGCCGCAGATCGCCTCGGACATCCGTCTAGCCGTTTCTCATTACCCGATACCAGGTAGGGCTGGCCGTGTTGTACGCGATGAGAAAGGCACACCCGTCGTGAGGCGGGGTCGCAAAGCCAGGGGTCTCTCGCAGATCGCCCAGTTGCCGGTAAAGAGTTGAAACGCCCGCCAAGGAAGGCGGGGCCGACAAAGGGAGACAGGGATGCCGTACGTCATCAGGCCGCGGGGGCTTCGAAGGATGATCGGCGTGCTGCTCGGCGCAGCGGCGCTGATCTCACTCCTGGCGCCGGTCGCGGCGAAGGCGGCCTGCTCCACCCAGCCGACCAGCCAGACGTTCCTTCAGTTCGGCGACTCGGCGGACTACTTCCTGGCCCCCAACGGCGGCCTGGAGTCGGGCTCGACCGGCTGGCAGCTCTCGAAGGCCGCGGTGGTGACCGGGGAACGAGCCCTTCTACGTCGGCTCAACGTCCGACAGCCGATCGCTGGCGATCTCGCGCGGCGGCACGGCGGTCTCGCCGTCGTTCTGCGTCGGCGCGGAGCACCCGACTTTCCGTTTCTTCGTGCAGCAGCCGCAAGGCTTGGGATCGACCGACATGAAGATCTACGTCCGCTACGTCACCCAAGACGGCAAGCTCAAGGACCAGGCGCTGGTTACGTACGCGGGCAAGGACTGGAAGACGTGGAAGCCCTCGTATGCGATCGACCTGTACAGCAAGCTCGGGTTCTCCGACTCGACCCGGACGACCACTGCGTCGTTTGTGTTCAAGGTCGAGGACAAGGCCGCCAAGCCGTGGCAGATCGACGATGTCTACGTTGACCCGTATCGCAAGCGCTGAGGGCGAACGGGAAACCGACCCCCGTGGAGCTCAGCACCACAGACCAGCCGCACGGCGCAGGCACGGCCGAACGACTGCTTGACGACTCGTGGGAGGCGCGCGGCGAGCGCCCTTCGCGACGGGAGCTGGCAGCGGAGTTGGCGGCCGGGGCGCTGTTCCTCGCCGCTGCCGGCGGGCTGCTGGCGCTGCCGGGCGCGACGGCCGGCTTCTCGCCGGCCGTGGCGGCGCTCCTGGTCGCGATGTACGCCCTCGTGGCGCGGGTCGAGTTCCCGGTCGGCGCAGGCCACGTAGTGCCGACCCAGCTGGTGCTGGTGCCGATGCTGGTGCTGCTTCCGCCGGCGACCGTGCCACTGCTCGCTGTCGCCGGGCTGATGCTCGGCGCGCTGTGGGATTTGGCGCGCTGGCGCAGCCGTCCGAGCGTCTGCTGTTCTCGATCGCCGACGGCTGGCACGCGATCGGCCCGGCCGCGGTGCTGCTGGCTGCCGGCTCCGCGCCGCTCGGGTTTGACGACCTGCCGCTGCTGGCGGTCGCGTTCGTGGCCGGCGCTCTTCTGGACTTGGCCGCGGCGACGTTGCGCGAGGCGGTCGCGACCGGCGTGGCCCCGCGCGTCCAGATGAAGGTGATCGCGCTGGTGTGGGTCGTCGACGCGTGTCTGGCGCCGATGGGTTTGCTGGCCGCGGTCGCGGCGGAACACGGGCTCGGCGCGGTGCTGCTCGTGCTGCCGCTTGGAGCGCTGCTGCTGGTGCTGGCGCGCGACCGCAGCGCCCGGATCGAGCAGGCCCACCAGCGGCTCGAGCTTGTTCGAGCAGGAGCGCAGCCGCCTGCAGTCGGCGGTTCGGCGCCTGGGCGACGCCTTCGCGTCCAAGCTCGACCTCGACGCGCTGCTCGAGATCGTCTTGCGCGGCGTCAATCGAAGCGCTCGACGCCGGCGCCGGCAGGATCGAGCTGATCGGCTCCGAGGTCGGCGGACGAGCTCGATGCCCCATCCGCCGACGGGTCGCCGGCCGCCCTGAGCGCGGCGGCCGGGGCGGCGGCGACGACGAACGCCACCGAGCAGGTCGAGCACGATGGACGCTGGGCGCTGGCGCTGCCGTTTGCCGTCGTCGCGCCGGTCCGAGGAGCTCCTGCGGGACCCTGTGCCTGGCGCGGCGCGGCCGCCGCTTCGACGACGACGAGATCGCGGTTGCTGACGCGCGCTGATCGAGAAGGCACGGGCGGCCGCGGCGGACATCCTCGCCCACCACGAGCTGCGCGAGCCCAGGCGGTAACCGACGCGCTCACCGGCCTCGGCAACCGGCGCAAGCTGTTCACCGACGTCGCGGCGCTGGTGGCAGCGCACCGAGCCGCGCGAGATCGCCGTCGCTGCTTGATGATGTTCGACCTCGACGGCTTCAAGGCCTACAACGACACGCTTCGGCCACTCGGCCGGCGACGCGCTGCTGGCGCGCCTCGGCGGCAAGCTCGCCGACACGGTCGCGCGCACACGGCGAGGCCTACCGGCTCGGCGGCGACGAGTTCTGTGCGGTGCTGCGACTCGACGTCGAGCGACGTCGACGACGATCATCGCGCGCGCGTCGCAGGCGGCGCTCAGCGAGAACGGCGACGAGTTCGACGATCGGAGCGTCGTGCGGCGTCGTGCTGCTGCCCGCACGAGGCCGACAGACACCGGATCACGCGTTGCAGACTCGCCGACGAGCGCATGTACGCGCGCAAGCACGGACGGCTCCGCGCGGCACGCGCGACCAGGCGCCGCGACGTGCTGGTGCGCACCATGCAGGCCAAGCAGCCGGATCCTCGACGAGCACTCGAGCCACGTGGCGGAGCTCGCCGTGCGGGTCGCCCGCCGCTTCGGACTGCACCGGCGAGAGCTCGACGAGGTCGCGCGCGCCGCGGAGCTCCACGACGTCGGCAAGGTCGGCGATCCCCGACGCGATCCTCAACAAGCCGGGCCCGCTGGACGCGAACGAGTGGGAGTTCATGCGCCAGCACACGATCCTCGGCGAGCGCATCCTCAACGCCGCGCCAGCGCTGCGGCCAGTCGCGCGGCTCGTGCGCGCTCAAGCCACGAGCGCTGGGACGGTCGCGGCTACCCGGATCAGCTGGGCCGGCGAGAAATCCCGCACGGCGCGCGCGTCGTCGCCGTCTGCGACGCCTACGAGGCGATGACCGCCGATCGCGCGTACCGCACCGCTCTTGGCTGCCGCGCGGCCGCCCACCGAGGAACTGCGGCCGGGCGCCGGCACGCAGTTCGATCCCGAAGTGGTCGAGGCGTTCCTCGCCGAGGTCGACTCGGCGGTCCGCGACCCCGAGACGCCGCAGCCCACCGCCAGCAGCGAAATCGCCGCGCACGTGCGCGAGCTGCTGACCCACAACGCCTGAACGAGCCTTCATCGAAGGTTTCCACCCCCGATAGGGAGGTCGATCTCGGCGAGTGCCACGGGCGGGCTTGTATCGTCCGCCGCGTCGCCGAGCGAGACCTCGATGTCGTCGTCTTCGGGGCGACCGGGGTCACCGGTCGCCGGGTCGCCGCATACCTCGCCGAGCGGACGCCGGAGACCGGCGCGCAGTGGGCGGCGGCGGCGCGCGACCCCGCAAAGCTCGATCGAATCCTCGGCGAGGATGGCGTCAGCGCGCCGGAGACGATCGTCGCCGACCTCGACGACGCGGAGTCCCTGGCGGCAATGGCTTCGCGCGCGCGGGTGGTGCTCAACCTCGTCGGCCCCTACACGCTGTACGGGCGGCCGGTGATCGAAGCCTGTGTCACGGGTGGCGCCCACTACGCCGACCTGACCGGGGAGATCCCCTTCGTGCGCGAGATGATCGACGCCTTCGCCGAGCGCGCGACGAAGGCGAGGGTGAAGCTGGTGCAGGTCTGCGGCTTCGAGTCGTTGCCACCGGACCTGGCGGTGCTGCTCGCCGCCGAGCAGGCGCGCGATCGCTGGGGGGAAGACCTCGCCGAGGCGGACCTCGAGGCGAGCGTCGCGGGGCCACCGGGCTTGCCCCGCCCCTCGGATCTGATCTCGGGCGGAACGGCGCAGAGCCTCGCCGCCGCAGCGAGCAGCGAGGATGCGTCGGCGGTCACCGACCCCGCGGCGCTGATCACCGACCCCGCCACCGCCGAAGCGGTCCGCCGCCGAAGCCCGATCACGGTCATGCCGCGGCGCTCAGGTGACGCGGTGATCGCACCGATGGCGCCGGCGCCATTCATCAACCCCGCCGTGATCCAGCGCACCGCCGCGCTGATCGCGGCCGAGAGTGGAGCCCAGGCCGAGCCGTTTCGCTACCGCGAGGGCGTCGCGCTCCGGGGAGCGGCCGCGTCGCTGCCCCTCCGCTACGCGATGGCGGGCGCGCTCTCCGGCACCCAGGCGGTTCTGGGGCGCGTAACCCGACGCACGCCCCTCGGTGAGGCGCCGGGCATCCGGCGCCCTGAAGGCGATCCTTCCCTCGTCAGGGTTCGGGCCTGCTGCGGACCGCCTCGAGGGGTGGAAGTGGCGCATGCTGGTCAAGGCGCGCACCGCCGGGGGTCACCAGGTCGGGGTGGAGGTCGACGCCGAAGGACATCCCGGATACCTCGCGACCGCGAGGATGCTGGGCGAGGCGGGACTGCTGCTCGCCGAGCGGGACGCGACACCGGAGCGGGCCGGGTGCTTGACGCCCGCCACCGCTCTCGGCACTGCTTGTGTCAAGCGGTTCGACCGCGCCCGGGTTCGGTTCTCCGTCAGCTCCTGAGAGGGACGCCGGAGTCGGGGCCCGCGCAGACCCGAACCTCCCCAGGGGCGCGCTTCGGCGTCGCTGCTGGCCGGCGCCGTCTTGCTGGCGGGACTCACCGCCATCGTCCTGATTGGCACGGGGTCGTCCTCCGAGGAGAGCACGGGGGCACCCGCGCCCCTCCGCTGCCTGGAGGCCTGGAACTCCGACTCGCTGGCGATCGAGTACGGCCGGCACAACTCGTTGGGCCACGGCTACAGCGACGCCCAGGTCGGCCGCATGCCCAGGGAGGGCAGCGCCAGCCTCTCGAGCAAGCCGGACGGGGGCGAGTGCGCCGTCGTCTTCGCCGCCGAGCAACTCGATCCCGAGCCTGTCGCCGCCGGCCAGATCCAGCTGGAGGGGGAATGGGTGCCCTTGAGCAGCCTGGTCGAGCCGGCCGCCCTCGCCGAGCTCCAGAGCGCCGCCGTCGGCGGGGCGAACGCGACCATCACGGAGCAGGGGGATCTGATCGAGTAAGCGCCCAGGGGCCGCCGGCTTACGGCTCGGCGAGCGGCGCGTATGCCTCCGCGCGCGCGTACAGCTTGTACAGCTTGAAGCCCTCGGCCCAGTCCACGGCGCACGAGCGCTCGAAGAGCTCATAGGCGCTCTCGTCGGAGAGGGAGGTGCCCGACTCCTCCTCGCTCTGCGGCGTCAGCGAGCTGCGGATGTCGGCGATGGTGGCCTGTTTCTCCTCTTCGGTGCCGGCGTTCCAGTCGCGGCACTGCGCCAGGGCGGCGACCGATCCTCCCACGGGATCGCCCACCCCTTGGGGCTCGGGGTCCTGCCCGGTGGCGTCGCCGCCGCAGCCGGCGAGGGCCGCGGCGACCAGCGCCAGCGCGAGGGCGGTCGCCGACGCCCTAGGGTCGGCCTTCAAAGCCGGCGAAGCTCTCCATCCGCTCGACCAGCTCGCTGACCTCCTCGGTCTGCGCGAGCTTGCGGAAGGCTCGCTTGCGCTCGGCGGCCTCGAGCTCGGCGGCGCTGCTCTCCGGCTGCGGCGCCGGATCCCACCAATCGCACGGCCCGGTCTCGTCGGGACCCTTCGAGCAGTCGACCAGATACGCCGTCTTGACGCCGTCGCCGCCACCCACGCTGGTGTTGCAGTTCGAGGGCAGCAGGTCCGGCGGCGAGCCCGCCCCCGGCCCGGTGATGCTGCCCGCGGTCCCGTCGGAACCGACGTTGTTGAACCAGCAGTTTCCGGTGTTGCCGGAGAACTCGTCCCACCAGAAGTCGGTTCCGTTTGGATGGGGCCCGGGTCCGGACGAGTGGTCGGCGCCGAACTGGTTTAGCGCCGCCGGGAACGTGAACCCGGGGGGCACCTGGCCCATGCGGTTGTTGAAGAACCGGTTCCCGCATGAAGTGGAGAGGTTGTTCTCGGGTGCCCCCGGGCACGAGATCCCGGGGTTGACGTTGCCTTCGGCCCCGCCGCCCGAGGTGAGCCCGTCGGGGACGGCGATCAGCATCGTCCCGTTGCGCCAGTTGTCGAAGATCCAGTTGTGGTGCACGCTGGCGTCGTTCATGCCCGCGTAGAGGACTCCCGTGCCGAGCGGCACCGGCACCAGCGGCTCGACCGGCGGGTCCTCGACGTAGAGATTGAGGTTGTTGGAGTAGATGAAGTTGTGGTCGATCCTGGAGTAGTCGGCGGGGAAGCCGGGATGCCCCGCGGACGAAAGCGTGTCGCTGGCGATGCCCGTGACGTTGCCGTAGATGTGGTTGTTGGTGATCCGCACGGCATTGCCCATCGAACCCGAGTAGCCCAGCGCCGATCCGCGCAGGTCGCACTTCGTGACGACCGTGTTCCACCGCGGCGCGTCCGGATAGAACGAGGTGTCGGCCTGCGAGCCGGTCTCCGGGGCAGCGCCGGGGTAGACGACCGAGTCACCCGAGCCGAATCCGTCGCAGTTGCGCATCAGGCCGTGGTCGGAGGTGAACGAGAGCTGCCCGTAGTCGGCGTTCCAGAAGAACTTCGTGCGCTCGAGCAGGTAGCCGTCGATCTCCTCGGTGTAGATCCCGAACTCGCGGCCGCCGCGGGTCAGCAGGTTCTTGGCGACGAAGCCGTCGGCGCGGTCGGCCCGCAGGACGACGTGCTTCGTGTAGCAGTTGTTCGGGTTGTCGCAACCGGCGTTGCCACCCGGCTTCGCGCCGGGGAAACCCGGGTTCGCGTAGCCCTTGCCGGCGTCGAGGATCACGTCCTCGGGCCTGGGGCCCGAGCCCTCGATCTGGAGGTTGCAGCGCACGCACGCGCCCAGCTCCCCCGCCGGGATCCCCTGTCGGTTGTCAAGCGGGGGGTCCGTCGGATCGCCCTTGATCCTGCGTCCCTGGACGTAGATCAGGTTCTGGTCGTTGGGACAGGTCGCCTGGTACTCGTAGCTCGGCGCCTGGTCGCCATTCGCCTGGTCTTGAAGCAGACTTGGGAAGCAGCGGGGGTCGTCGGTCGGCGCCTGCCGCGAGGCCGACTCCAGGTATCGGCCGGGCATGATCACGACCCGATCGTTGTTGCGGGAGGCGGTGACGGCCGGCTGGATATTGTGGTAGTCGCACTGCCTCGCGAGCGCGCGGTTGATGGCGAGCAGATGGTTAGCCTGCTCGGCGCTGTAGAAGATCTTCGGCTGGCTCGGGCGCAAGTGATAGCCCTGCGTCCGGACCGAGGTCAGCGAGTTGCGGAGCCTGGCCATGGACTCTTCCCCCTGAGAGCCCCTGCAGACGACCCGTACCACGCCGGGCCCCTGGCCGCTCACCGCCGAGCCGAGCGAGCGGGCCGATGGCACCTTGCCGCCGGCGGGGGGGCTGACGGAGTTGTCGGGTCCCGGGTTCGGCCAATAGGACGGCCGCTCGGGATGGGCCAACGAGAGCGCCGGCAACGCCAAGAGGACGAGTGGAGCGAGCAACGCGCCGCGCCGCGCACGCCTCGCCAAGGTCCCCATCGCGCCGGCCACACCCGTCTTCATCAACGCTCCCTCCTCACTGAAGCCCCGTGTCGCCAGAAGACTATCTGTTCTGCAGGGCGGCGATGAACTCACTCATCCGTCGCGACGGCGAGCAGAGGTTCGATGTACCGGCTTTCTTGAGGGCCTTGACAGGGTCCGTGAATGCGGTTAGGGTCGGATCCAGGGGAGTTGGAAGCCTTGGCTCGAGCGACACCGATCGATTGCCCTCACCGCGGTCGCCGGCTGGCGTTCACGGCGCGGCCTCGGCCGCGCTCGCCGCGACGGTTTCCGTCGCAGCGGTGCTCGCGACGCCCGCAGACGCGGCCTTCCCGGGCGAGAACGGCAGGATCGCCTTCGAGCAGCGATCGCGACGGCGACGACGAGATCTACCTCATGACCCCGGGCGGGGGCGACGTCAGGCAACTCACCTTCACGGGGGCCGGCATCGTCGACGAGGACCCCACCTTCTCACCCAATGGGCGTCAGATCATCTTCGAGAGCAACCGCGGCGGCTCGACGACGAGATCTTCATCATGAACGCGAACGGGGGCAATCCGCGGCCGCTGACGACCAACGATGACGGCGACTTCGATCCCGCCTTCACTCCGGACGGCAGGCAGATCGTGTTCGAGAGCGACCGCGACGTGCGACGTAGAGATCTTCATCATGAACGCGAACGGGGGCAATCAGCGCCAGCTCACCGTCAACGCCGTCGACGATGCCGATCCCGGTGGTCTCCCCGAACGGCCGCAGGATCCTCTTCGAGATACTATAACGGAACGGACTTCGACCTCTGCCGGATGAGCATCAACGGCGGCAACCAGACCCCGTTCGTCATCGGGACAGCCCGACGACGAGGACGCCGACTACTCCTCGAACGGGCGCCGGATCGTGTTCACGAGCACCGCGAGACACTGACGACGATGCAGAGGTCTTCGTGATGAACGCGAACGGCGCCAACCAGACCCAGCTCACCTTCAACGCCGACCTCGACGACCGGCCGGTCTTCTCCCCGAACAGCCGCCGGATCGCCTACAGCCAGGATCTCGATCCGGAGCCGTCGAGGACGTCTTCGTCATGAGCGCGAGCGGGGCCGCCCAGACCAACATCACCAACCTGGGTGACTTCGATGACGAGGCACCCGACTGGGAGCCGCGCGGCGCGCTGCGGGGGCAAGCGGGCGACCATCGTCGGCGACCAGGCGGGCGACAGGATCCGCGGCACTAACCGCGCCGACGTGATCGTCGCCAACAACGGGGCCGATCGGGTCAACGGGCGGGGTGGCCGCGACCGGATCTGCGGCGGCAAGGGCAGCGACCGCCTCAACGGCGGCAAGGGCCGCGACCTGCTGATCGGGGGCAAGGGGACGGGACAACGCTGAACGGCGGCAAGGGCCGCGATCGAGAGCGTCAGTAGCCCTTAGGATCGACGGGGTGGCGCCTAGCGAGCGGCCTGGCGGACGCTCTCGGGGGCGCCGGCGGCCGCGACCTCCTCGGCCACCAAAGCGACCGGCTTGGGGACCGCAGCCGGCCGACTCACATGTCCCGGTTCGGCGACGACGACCCGTCCAGGCCTGCGCCGGCGCTTGCTGATCAGCTCGGCGAGGAAGTAGCTCCCGACCACGAAGGCGAGGGCGGCGACCTGGGCCCCCAGCGTCTCAACGGTGGGGAAGACGCCCAGCCACGTTCCCGCCCAGAGGGGAAGCTCGATGTCCAGCGGTGTGATCGGCATCCAGCCAACGCCCTGAAGCGTGCGAACGGTGTTGCCGACCAGGACCATCAGGACGAGCGCGATCAGGACGCCGGTGACGACCAGCATTCGCTTGTAGGGCAATCGCCGCTCGAGCGCGAAGGTGAGGACGCCCACCGCCGCGGTCAGCGCCACGCCCAGCGTCACGCCGGCGAGCACCACCCCGGTGGTCGCGTTGAGGGACAGCGCCTGGAGGAAGAGCACGATCTCGAAGCCCTCGCGGAAGACGCTCGAGAACCCGAGCAGGTAGAGGCCGAGCACGGTGGCGCCGGCCGCGCCGGCCATCTGCATGCCCCGCCGGCGATGGCCGGCGATCCACTCGGTCCAATAGACGCGGTGGAAGAACCAGTTGAGCACCAGTAACAGGACCCCGATCGCGACCAGGCCGACGATCGCCTCCAGCTTCTCGCCGTAGCGCGACAGGGAGTCGAGCAGCGTCTGGGCGAGCAACGAAGAGGATCGCGGTCGCCGGAATCGCGAGCAGCGTTCCCCGGTAGATCGGCCGCCGCAGGGGGCGGTTGCCTCCGACCATGCTCGCGGTGATCGCGGCCACGATCAGGATCGCCTCCAGGCCCTCCCTGAAGACGATCAGGGCGGCGTTGGTGATGATCGTGCCGTCGCTGGCCCCCTCACCGGTTACGACCCGGGCCTCGTCGAGCGCCTCGTCGAGCGACAAGCGAGTCTCGCGAAGCTCCTGCACGGAGCCGCCCTCGGCGATCAGCTTCGCGAGCCCCTCCTGGTCGCGGGCGCCGTACCAGACCAGCCCCTCCACGTCGGCGACCAGAGCCGGGTCGAGCGCCCGCAGCTGAAGCTCGGGGCCGAACTCGAAGAACGCGTAGGCGCTGAGCCGCGCCTGCTCGGCCTGCTTCAGCTCGCCGGCGCTCGCCGCCGCCTGCATCTGGTCGAGCGCGATCGCCATCAGGTCGAAGTCGGCGTCCGTGCCGCTCTCCTTCCATTCCTCGGGGAGCATCGAGTCGAGCGCGGAGCTGGCGCGGTCGTGAGCGGCCTCCACGTCCTCCAGTGGGACGACGGTGCCGCCGCCGTGGGCGTCACGGGCGTAGCCCTCGAGCTCGGCGAACGCGCGCTCGACGCGTGGCGACCCCCTTCGGGTCACGCTCCTGGAGCGTCGCTTCGAGGTCGTTGAACGCCGATTCCGCGCCCTCGGTGAAGGCGACGGCCTCCTGGAGCTCGAACGGAATCGTCACCCTCCCGTCCTCGGTGCCGTCGTCGTACTCGATCGGGACCAGGTCCAGAAAGCGGGTCAGCTGGTTGGCCCGCCGCGCCTGCTCCTCGGGGGTGAACGGGGCAGCGGTGAAGCCGTCGAGCGCCCGCGCGACTTGGTCCCGCGCGCGCACGAACGCCGCCGCGTTCCCACCGGCGGCCGCGCGGTCGAGGGCCGCGAAGTCGCGATTGGCGGCGCGGCGATCGGCGACGCCTCGCTGCCGCTCGTACTCCGCGGCGAGAATCGGCCAATAGCCCGCGGCGAGGGTGGCGTTCTCCGCCAGGGCGGCGGCGAAACCGCGCTGTCGAGCCCGCTCTGCCTCGTCGAGGTAGGTGACCAGCCGGGCCTGGTAGGCATCGAGCAGGTCCTTCTTGACCGCCGCTCGCCGCCTGCTTGGCATCGATCCGGCCCCCCTCCAGATCCTGGAGAGCCGCGGTTGCGTCGACCCCGGGCCGGGTGAAGCGGGTCGCCTGGCGGAAGTCCCGGATCAGCAACCAGGCCCGCGCCTCGGCGACGGCCCCGCCGCGCGTCGCGCTCAGGGTCACCGCGTAGGCGCCCCGCCGCAGCGCCGCGAGGATGCGGCCCCGCGCGGCGGCGAGCGCGACCTCGTCGCCGCTCGCGGCGGCCTCGCGCGCAGCCGCCAGCTGTGCCTCGATCGCGCGCAGCTCGCCGGGCGGAGCTGGATTCGCAGCCCGCGCTCGAGCTCTCCGGCGAGGGCGCTCCGCGCATGCTCGACCGACCGCGTCGCGCCGGCGCCGCCGTCGAGCAGCAGCGAGGTCTGCGCCTTGAACAGATCGGCGCGGATTCGCTCCGCCTGCTGCCACGGCGCGTCTGCCATGGCCGGCTGCGCGAACGCGAGGGCGAGCGCCGCGATGGTCGCGGCGCCCGCTCCCAGGCGCTCTGCCCTGCGTCCGCGTCACCGACCCGATGCCATCCCTACGCCTCCTGGAGCTCGATCCCGAGCCGCTTGGCGGCCTGCGTCACCTGGCCCGCGATCGCCTCCGCCTGGCGCTGTGCCTCGGCGCCGAGCGTGTCGGCCTCCTCCGCCGTGTACTGGCGCCCGGAGGCCTCCGTGTCGCGGAGCTCCTCGACGTACGCGAGCAGCTCGCCCAGGGCGCGATCGGTCTGCTCGGCCTGCTGTCGCGACTCCTCGTGCGACCAGCGGCTCGACCTCGTCGTAGGTGAACACGAGCCCCTCGAGGATGTCGGCGATGTCGGAGAGGCGCGAGGCGGCGACGAACGCGGTCTCGGTTGCCTTCTCGCCGGCCACGAAGCGCGTGTTCTTCCAGGTCTCGAAGTACTCGCTCATCGTCGGCGTCATGATCACCAGCGCCGTGAAGGCGTCGGATGGGGTCGGGGTCGAAGCTCCTGCGCGTCGGCGTCGAGGGAGGTCGCCTGATCGGTCGAACTCGCGCAGGGCGGCGACGAAGATGTCGGCGTCGGGAAGCCCCTCGCCGAACTCCACCTTGCCATCGCGGTCGACGTCCTGCTTCACGCCCTTGGCGAGGAAGTCGGGGTTGGTGCCGTAGAGCGCCGTCTCGGTGACGAAGAACAGGTTCCCGGGCTGCTTCAGCGTCTCGCCGTCGGGCAGCTCGAGACTGAACGAGACGGCGCTCTCCGGGTTGGAGGCGTCCGACCCCGCGTCGATGTCGACGTCGTACTGGGCCAATCGCGGCACGCCGGCGACGATCCCCTCCATCTCCTCGTAGGCGGGGTTGGCCCTCACGTAGGCGCGCTTGGAATCGGCGAGCAGGCGCTCGACCTGCGCGCCGTGGTCCTCCACCAGCCGCCGATAGTCGAACTCGACCGAGTCGGCGAGCCGGTGGTAAGCCTCGGCGTTTCTGCGGAGCGCCGCCACCTGTTCGGTGAGATCGGCGGTGTGCTCGGTGAGGTAATCCTTCACCGCGCGCAGGTCCACGCCGGCAGTCGCGCCGGTTGCGGTCTTCTCACCGTCCTCGCCTCCGCCGCAAGCGACGGCCAGGAGGGCCGTACTTGAAGTCGCCACCAACGCCGCGACGACGGTCAGCCTTCTCATCGGTCTACTGGCCTCGGAGCTGGCCGAGCGCTCGCGGGGCTCGGAACGGAGGTCTTTGGTGCGCCTAACACGTCGGTCTTAGGTATACCTAATCCCGACGCCCGGCGTCGGCTTACGCTGGCGCGACCTTGACAGCCAGCTGTTTTGATCTGAGGGGTGGCGCCGCCGTGGCAGCGCCGCCCTGCGGAGCTACTCGACCGTGATCTTGTCGACCATTCCCTTCGCCACGTGAGGCGGGCCCCCCTGGCGATCGCTGACGAAGCAGTAGAGGACGTACTCGCCCGGCTCCGCGAACGTCAAGGTGGCGTTCTGGGTGTCGCCACCCTCGATCGCCGCCGTGCTGTCGCTGCCCTCCTGCTCGATCACCGGCCGCCCCTCACCATCTAGAAGAAACGCTTTGGCAGCCTTGACCGTGGTTCCCTCCACCAGCGGCGAGGCGAGAATGTGGTGTGGCTGCGCCCCGGCGTTCTCGAACCTGATCTGGTTCTCTCCACTCTCCAGGCCGCTTGCCTCGAAGCCGTAGTCGATCGCCTCGACCGTTGCGTCGGCCTCCGGCAGCTCCTCCTCGGAGGCCTCGCCGGCGACCTCGAACGCGGGTAGGGACTCCGCGTCGGGCCGACCCCCTGTCGCCGTGTTGACCACGTAGTAGGTGCCGGGCTCGAGGTTCTCGGTGACCGTGCTGGTGGCGTTCGGCCCAACGGTGCCGACGCCGCCTCCCGCGTACATCCAATCGGGGAACGGCTCGCCGTCCAAGACGGGGACGATGGTCTCGGCCACCTCCGCCGGCGTGTGCTCGCCCGTGACCCGAAGCAGCTGCCCGTCCACCTGGCCGTCGGTGCGGTTGTCGAGCGTGATCTCTGCCAGCCCGGGGTCGGCGCTCTCCGGTGCTTGGATCGTCACGTTCTGGCCACTCCCGCTGGCGGTGAGCGTCAGGCTCTGCGTCTCGTCGTCATCGCCACCGCAGGCTGCGAAGCCGGCCGTGGCCAGACCGAGCGCCGCCGCGCTCGCGATCGCGAACCGAACCCGGGTTCGAAACATGCTCAGGCTTGGCCGGCGGACATCGCGGCTGCCGCGCGCTTCTCCATCTCGCCTGCTGGCACGTCCTCGACGTGGGTGGCCACATGCCACCGGTGCCCGAACGGATCCTCGAACGATCCTGAGCGGTCGCCGTAGAACTTGTCCTCGACCGGCTGCAGCGCCTTTGCCCCCGCCTCCAGGGCTCGCTCGAAGGCAGCGTCGGCGTCCTCGACGTAGACGTGGAGCGACACCGGAGTGCCCCCGACCGTCCTAGGGCTGCGGGCGTCCATCTCCGGAGATTCGTCGGCGAGCATGATCACCGAGTCACCGATTTCGAGCTCGGCGTGCCCGACCTTGTCCCCGGGCGCGCTCATGCGCATGCGCTCGGTGGCACCGAGCACCGAGTTGTAGAAGTCGATCGCCGCGCTTGCGCCGTCGACGATCAGGTAGGGCGTGACTCGGGGGTAACCCTCGGGAATCGGCTTGACCATGGCTTCGGACCTCCTGACGTTCTCGCTGACACTGGGGCGGCGCGCCGACCCATGTGGTCGTCGCGCCACAGGCCACACAATCTAGTGCGCATGGACCGTGGGGTCACCGGGTCGAAGCGAGTCCGCCGAGAGCTCGCCGGCCAGCAGACCGGCGATCCCCGTCGTCAGCGGCACCGCCGCGATCAACCCGATCGAGCCGACCAGCGTGGCCACGATCTCCTTCGCGACCAGCTCGACGTTGACCGCGTCGACCAGGCCCAGGTCTCCGGAGCTGAAGATGAGCAGGATCGGCAGCGAGGATCCGAGGTAGGCCAGCACCAGGGTGTTGACCGTCGCCGAGACGTGGTCGCGCCCGACGGCCAACGCCCGGCGATAGAGCTCGCCGAATCCCAGGCTGGGGTTGGCCGCCCGGAGCGCAATCACGGTGGATGCCTGGCTCACGGTGACATCGTCGAGAACGCCCAGCGCCCCGATCACCATTCCGGCCAACAAGAGGCCCTGGAAGTCCACCTCGAGGCCCTGGAACTGCAGCAGGGCCGCCTCCTCGGAGGAGAGGCCCGTGAGGTGCGTGAGCTCCGTGAACGCCGAGGCAAGGCCTGCAACCAACAGCAGGCTGGCGGCGGTCCCGAGAATCGCTGCAACGCTCTTGGCGCCGAGGCCATGGGCGAGGCTGATCGTGACCAGCATCACCGCCATCGCTCCAACAACGGCGACCGCCAGCGGGGGCTCGCCGTCGAGGATCGCCGGCACAATGAAGCCGAGCACCACCGCGAGGCTGATCCCAAGGCCGACCAGGGAAAGGACCCCGCGCGAGCGCGCGAACACGATGACCAGCACGGCAAACGCGATCGCCAGCCAGAGCATCGGGCTGCGGCGCTCGAAGTCGACGAAGGTGTAGGCGGTGGTGGCCTCCGGCACCTCGGGGACGGCTTGGGGCGTGCCCGTCTGCGGCCCACCCGGGAACGGCGTCGAGGGAACGCCCGCCACCCTGATCCCGTCACCCGGCTCGAGGTCGGGCCGCTGGGGCCCGGCGCCGAGAGCCAGGGTCACGGTCTGGCCCTCGTCGTCGCCGCTCTCCAGGCGCACCTGCGCCTCGCTGCACTCGCCGGGCTGGGGCGGAGGGCACGGCTGCGAGGACGCCGAGAGCACCTCCGCGCGCTCGGTTCCGCCCGCGAGGCCGGCGGCCAGGCTTGGCTCAGTAACGTCGCTCGGCCAGAGAATCAGGAGCCCGGCCGCGGTGATCAGCGCCAGTGCGGCGGCGAGCGTCGCGAAAACGCGGCCCATGCGGGTCTTCAGGTAGGGAAAGTGCCGGCTCATGCGCAGGCTTACTGTTTCGGGAGCGGAGCCCCCTGTCCCTGCCCGAACGCGCGGAACCCCTTGACCCGCAGCGGAGTCCGCCGGGATAGGCTGGCATCGACCCCGATCGACCAAGGAGATGGAGAGATGACCGCTGACGTGACAACGCTGGCCGGAGCCCCCGCAACCCTCTCCGACCAAGCCCTCGAAGGAGCTCCAGGCCCAGCTTCGCGGCAGCGCATCGGCCAATGGCGATGGAGCGGGCCGTGAGGTGTTCAACGCCATGCACAACCCGCAACCCGGTCTGACCGTGCGGGCCTCGGGAACCGCCGACGTGGTCGACGCCGTCAACTTCGCGAGACAGCAGGGCCTGGTGATGGCGATCCGCGGCGGGGGCCATTCGCTCGCCGGCCTCTCCACGATCGACGGGGGCGTGCTCCTCGACCTCTCGGCGATGCGGAGCGTCCAGGTCGACCCCGAACGGAGGCTGGCATACGTTCAGGGCGGCGCGCTGTGGGGCGACGTCGATCGCGAGACCCAGGCCTTCGGTCTGGCCGCCCCGGGGGGCGTGGTCTCCGACACGGGCGTCGCCGGCTTGACGCTGGGCGGCGGCTACGGCTGGCTGCGGCGCAAGTACGGCCTCTCGATCGACTGCCTGGTCGAGGCCCAGGTCGTTTGCGCCGATGGCCAAATCCGCACGGCTTCAGAGGATTCCAACGAGGACCTGTTTTGGGCGATCCGCGGCGGCGGGGGCAACTTCGGCGTCGTCACTTCGTTCACCTTCCAGCTTCACCCGGTGGGGCCGGAGGTAGCGTTCTCGGCGACCTTCTATCCGCTCGAGGAGTACGCCGACATCCTGCGCGGCTGGCGTCCGTACGTCGAGGCGGCCCCCAACGAGGTGACGGCAGTGTGCGTATCGCTCACTTTCCCCGCCGATCCCGAGATGCCGGAGGCGGTTCACGACCGTCCGTGCGTAATCGTCGGCGGCGTCTTCGCCGGCGACGTCGAGGAGGGAATGGAGGCGACGAAGCCGTTGCGCGAACTCGGCACGCCGCTGTTCGACATGTCCGGCCCCACTCCGTACGTGGCCGTCCAGACCGGATTCGATCCGCTGTTCCCGCGCAACACGCTGAACGCGTACTGGAAGTCGCAATACCTCGACGAGCTCAGCGACGGCGCGATCGAGGCGATCACGTCCAACGCCGCCGAACCGGCCTGCGCCGCTCACCCTGGTCAACACCTTCGCCATGGGCGGCGCGATCGCCGACGTCGACCCCGAGGACACCGCCTTCGCGACGCGCGAGGCTCCGTACATGGTCTCGATCGACGGCATGTGGACTGACGAGGTGAGCGACGAGGACGGGATTGCGTGGGTGCGATCCGCGTGGGAGGACGTGAAGGCGCACGGCACCGGCGACGTCTACCTCAACTTCACCGGGCTCGGCGAGGACGAGGCGCCGAGCGCCGGCGTCGACACGGCGTTCGGGCGCAACCTGCAGCGTCTGGCGGAGGTGAAGGCGGAATACGACCCGACCAACTTCTTCCGGGTCAACAACAACATCGAGCCGGCCTCATAGGCGAGGGGGCAGCGCCGCTTCGGTGGAGGGCTTCCTCTCGTCAGCGGAGGGGGAGGGATTCGAACCCTCGATGGACCAAAACGGCCCATAACGGTTTTCGAGACCGCCGCATTCAACCACTCTGCCACCCCTCCGGATGGCTGAGCCTAGGCTAGCGAGCGGCCGTCGATCAGACGCGTGTGCGGGAGGCCGTCAGCCGTGGCCAGATCAGCAAGACCAAGCCGATCAGGATGCAGACGATGCCGAGCCCGTAATGAACGAGGATCGCCAGGGCGATCCCGATGACAATCAGCAGTAGCGGTAGTTGCATGTTCGCCCCCTTACCCCTGCCGCCTGGCGGGAAACACGCTGACTGGTCGGAAACAGGACAAGCGGCCTAGAAGCGCATGCTCACGTCGAGGAGCACCAGCGGCCAGAGCACGATGGCGAGCGCCGCCTCGGCGACCTCCTCGATCTTGTTCACGTTCTCGAAGTAGCCGCGGTCCGAGGCGATGAAGGCCCCAACTACGAGATAGATGATCGTGAGGAGGCTCGGGCCTCGGCCGTATCCCATGGCGCGGTCTTACCCGCAACCCCGAAGGTCAAACCCACTGGCCGCGCGGCCAGCCGTCGCCCACGCCCGGGGCGAGGCCTAGTCGGACTGCTCCACCTTCCGAGCCAGCGGGATCGCGTACCAGAGCCCGCCGAAGACGAGGACGGCGACGATGCCCGAGACGACGGTCAGCGTCTCGCTGAAGGCGTAATTCGCGATCAGCATCACCGCACCGACCATCGCGAGGGCGAGGAAGCCCAGGCCCGCGATCGCCATCCGGTTCGCTGCGAGCAGGATCAGCTCCTTGTCCCGCTGTCGAAAGCGGAGGCGGTGCCAGGCGGAGGGTGCGATCAGGAGGGCGGCAGAGATCGCGGTCGCTGCGAGCACCCCGAACACGAGGTCGCGCTGGAATTGGGTGGTCTCCGCGAATCCCGTGCTGAACGGCACCGTGAGGAGGAACGCGAACAGAACCTGGACGCCGGGAAGCGCGACCCGAAGCTCGTTCAGGAGCTCGATCAGCTCGCGGTCGATCCGCTCCGAGTGATCCTCGCCCGAGCTGCTGCCCTGGCCTGCGCCCGACATTCCACGAGGTTCCGTGTCTTCGGCCGATCTCCTGCCGAGCGTGATCTACGCCCGCCTAAGAGTTCTCCGAGGCCGACATGCAGGTGGGGCTGGAGCACCTGCCGGAGGCGCCCGGGCTCGCCTGAGCGCTGGTCAGTGCAGGCGGTATCGTCAGGCGCCCGGAGAGGTGACCGAGCGGCTTAAGGTGCGCGACTGGAAATCGCGTGGGCGGGTTACACCGCCTCGTGGGTTCGAATCCCACCCTCTCCGCTTCGCACGTGGTGGCGCGTCCACTAGACCTCCGGAGCGGGCTGGCCGGGGCCCGGCGGCTCCGAGCTTCCCGCGATTGTGCCTGCCGGCGGGCCAATCGGACCCGTCGGCACCCAGCCGCGGTACATGCGCAAGAGGACGAGCAGGCCGATCAACCCGGCGAGCGCGGAGAGGCCCCCCGCGTAGGCGAGGGTTCCGCGGGGACCGATGGCCACGACCAGCAGGCCGCCCGCAGCGAAGGCGCCCAGCTCGGCCGAGTTCCGGATCCCGTTGTACGCAGCGAAGACCCGCCCATGCAGTTGATCGGGAACACGGACGTGGATCAGGCTCCGAAACATGACGTTCTTGAGCCCGTGCGCCAAGCCGCCCATGAACGAGCAGGCGAGGAAGAAGGCGAAGCTGAGCCAGACGGCGGGTAGCGCGAGGGCCGCGCCCTGGACGGCAACCGCGGCGAGGCCGGTAGCCGCCACGGCGCCCGCGGCGACCCGGCGCGACAGCAGCAGCGCTCCCAGCGACATCCCCACGGTCCAGATCGAGAGCATCAGCCCGTAGCCGAGGTCTCCCCTCCCGAGCACGTCCTCGATGAAGAAGAGCTCCCCGACCCAGACCGCCGACATGAACAGGAGCGAGCTGAAGGCCACGGTCATCGCCAGTGAAAGCACCCGGTCGCGAAACAGAAAGGCGATCCCGTCACGGGCGCGTGGGGCGCGCTCGGCGTCGCCAGCGGCTCCGGGGTCGCGCCGCACGCGTAGCGCCAGCGCCGCGCCCGCCACCGCGGCGAAGGTTGCCGCGTCGACCAGCATCGCCAGCTCGAGCCCACCGGCCGTGAACAGCAGGCTCCCGAGCACTGGGCCAACCCCGAATCCGAGGTAGCGCGCCGTTTCGACGTGGCCGTTTGCCTCCTGGATGCGGTGCTGCCCCGCCAGCGGCGGGACGAGCGCGAACTCGGCGGGCTGGGAGACCGCGAAGACAACGCCCAACAACGCGGTGAGCGCCAACACCGGAGCCGTCGCGCTTGCGAAGCCGAGCGCCGCAGCGACCAGGGTGCCGAGCACGGAGATCGCGGCCAGGAGGCGGGTCGCCTCGATCCGATCGACCAGCAGACCGGCGTGGCCGGCGACCAGGACGGAGGGTCCGAAGAGGCAGATCCACAGCCCGGCCACCGCGAACCCGGAGTCGGTCGCCTCCTTGATATGGAGCCCGAGCGCCACGATCGCCACCCAGTCGCCGAGCGCCGAGAGGCCGACCGAGCCCGCGACCAGGCGGAAGTCGCGGTCCCGGAGCAGGCTCGTCCCCCTCATGGGGCGCAGTATTCAGCGGCGGGCGGCGAAGAAGGACTCCAGGAGAGTGGCCGCCTCGCCGGCCAGCAGGCCGCCGTCCACCCGGGGCCGGTGGTTGAACCGAGGCTCGCCGAGGACGTCGAGCACGCTGCCGGCCGCGCCCGCCTTCGGATCGGGCGCTCCGTAGACGACGCGCGGCACCCGAGCGAGGACGATCGCACCGGCGCACATCGCGCACGGCTCCAGGGTCACGTAGAGGACCGAGTCGGGAATGCGCCAGCCGCCGATCCTCCGCGCGGCCTCCCGCATCGCCAGCACCTCCGCGTGGGCCGTGGGATCGGCCCGCAGCTCGCGCTCGTTCCCCGCCGCGGCGAGCACCTCGCCCTCGCGCACGACGACGGCACCGATCGGCACGTCGTCGTGGCCGGCGGCTAGCTCCGCCTCGCGGAGCGCCAGGCGCATGAAGTGCTCATCACGCCCGAAGAAGCGCCCATCCGAAGCCATCGCCGGACAAGTATCGCCCAGCGGCTTGGGTGCAGTGCGCAGGGGCTCAGGTGGTACGAATGATGAGGACGCCGCAGGGGGCGTGGTGGGAGACCTTGTTCGGCACGCTGCCGAGCAGGAAGCGCTTTGTGCCGGTCATCCCCTTGTTGCCGACCACGATCAGGTCGGCGTTGATCTGCTCCGCGACGTCCAGGATCGCGTCCGCGGGATCGCCCTCGCGCGGGTAGGGCTCGGCGTCGACGCCCTCCTGCTTGGCCTTGCCGACCGCGCCGTCGAGCGTCACGTTGACGTCCTCCCGCGGGCCGGCCCCGAACTGGACGTCTCCCGGCAGCTCGCCCTTCTCCTCACGCAGGCGGCTCGGGGGAACCGGCTCGAAGGCGGCCACCAGGCCGAGGCTTGCCCCGGACATCTTGGCGAGCTCGATCGCCTGGCTAACCGCCTCGGTCGCCGTGTCGGAGCCGTCTGTGCCAACCACTATGCGCTTGAACAACCCGTCTCCCTTCGTCTCATCGCGATCCGCGACCAACAAACGTCAGGTGGCGCCCATCCTATCCTCAGATCAGCTTCACGAGCGCGATCGTCATCGACGCAAGCAGGCAGCCGACGAGGATCGTCATCGCGATGATCCAGGCGCGGGGCACGGCCCTACATAGACTACGGCCGCACTCCATGGCCACCGTCGAGACGGTCACCGGCAGGATCGACGCCGACGAGCTCGGCACCACGCTGATCCACGAGCACCTGATCTACCGCGACGAGGCGGTCGCCAACTGGTGGCCCCACGTGGGCTCCACGGTCGCCGTCGACCCGCCGCGGGCTTGCGGGCCGGAGGAGCTTTACGGCGTGGCGGTGGAGAGCGCGCGCGCCGCGATCGAGCGGGGCGTGAAGACGATCTGCGAGCCCACCGGGATGTTCGGCGGCCGCGACGTCGGCTTCTCGCGCCGAGTCGCCGAGGAGACCGGCCTCCAGGTGGTGCCCTGCACGGGCATCTACACCTACGACTACCTGCCGATGTTCTTCGTGGCGCGCGACTCGGACGCGATGGCGGACCTGTTCGTCCACGACATCGAGCAGAGCATCCAGGACACGGGGATCAAGGCGGCGTTCCTGAAGTGCGCCGCCGACGAGCCGGGGGTGACGAGAACATCGAGAAGGTGCACCGCGCGGTGGCGCGCGCCAGCGTCCGCACCGGGGCTCCGATCATGGCCCACTCGCGTCCGGCAAGCGACACGGGACCGCGGCAGATCGAGATCTTCGAGCAGGAGGGCGTGGACCTCTCCAAGGTGCAGATCGCCCACACCGGCGACACGGACGACCTGGACTACATCGAGCGCCTGCTGGAGAAGGGCGTCTACATCGGCATGGACCGCTACGGGCTCGAGCTCTTCCTGCCGATCGAAAGGCGAAACGCGACGGTCACGGCGCTGCTGGAGCGAGGCTACGCCGACCGCATGTTCCTTTCCCAGGACTTCTGCGCGACGATCGATTGGTACCCGGTAGAGACCGCGGAGCAGCTGCTCGCCGCGGGAGCGGTGAAGGGCTGGAGCATGACGCTCGTCTTCGACGAGGTGATACCCGCCCTGCGCGAGGCGGGGATGACCGACGACCAGCTCCAGACGATGATGGTCGAGAACCCGAAGCGGTGGCTGGGTCGCTGAGGTCGCGCTACGACGCCGTGCGGGCGACCTCGATCTCGCCGCTGCGCTCCACGTGCTGCCACCGC
Source organism: uncultured Actinomycetes bacterium (assembly GCA_963824865.1). GTDB lineage: Bacteria > Actinomycetota > Thermoleophilia > Solirubrobacterales > 70-9 > AC-56. The sequence goes on from CAWGQQ010000007.1 coordinate 83,738, forward strand.
AGGCGCACCCCACGCACGGCGCTGATCACCGCCTGGGCGACCACCAGGTACATCAGCTGGCGGTAGACGAGCTGCTGCAGCGGCAGCCCCCAGAGCGGTCGAATGGGCTCGCCGTCGAGGCGGAAGGCGTAGGCGCCGAGGAGAAACTGGAGCATGTTGAACCCGAGCCAGTAGGCGAGCACCGGTAGCGGATCGAGGAAGATCAAGCCGTACAGCGCGGCGGCGTCGATCAGCGGCGCCAGGAAGGGCAGCGCGATCTGGAACAGCAGCAGGTACGGAAGGCCGCGACGGCCGACCTTGCCGGGCTCGCGCCGCCACAGGGCGGAGCGGTGCTTCCAGACCGCCTGAAGCGTCCCGTACGACCATCGATAGCGCTGGCGCCACAGGCCGGAGAGCGTCGCCGGGGTCTCGGTCCAACCACGCGCGTCCTCGACGTAGACCACCCGCCAGCCGGCGCGTCCGATCGCGATCGTCAGGTCCGTGTCCTCCGCCAGGGTGGCGCTCGAGAAGCCGCCCGCACCGTCGATCGCCCGGCGCCGGAACGCCCCGACGGCGCCCGGAACCGTCGGCATGCAGCGGAGCGTGTCGTACAGGCGCCGGTCGAGGTTGAACCCGATCACGTAGTCGATGTGCTGCCAGCTCCCGAGCAGGCCGCGGCGGTTCCCCACCTTGGTGTTCCCGGCTACCGCCCCGACCTCGGAGTCGGCGAACGGCTCCACCAAGCGGCGCAGGGTCTGCTCCTCGAACACGGTGTCTGCGTCGACCGTGACGATCACCTCCGCCGACGCGGCTGCCATCCCGGTGCTCAGCGCCGCGGCCTTGCCCGCGTTCGGCTGCCGGATCACCCGTACGCTCGCCAGACCGAGGCCCTCGACGAGCTCGGCCGTGCCATCGTCAGAGCCGTCGTCGACGACCACCACTTCGTGCGCGGGGTAATCGCCGCCGGCCAGCGACCTCACCGCGCGCTCGATCCCCGCCGCTTCGTTGAAGGCAGGCACGATCACCGAGACCGGCGGCGTGAACGGCTGCGTGGCCCGGCGGCGCCAGCGGCGGGCGTGGTGCCTGGCGAAGGCGGCGACCAGCAGCGCCCGAAGGAGCGCCAGGGCGGCGATCGGGATCAGCAGCACGAGCATGACGTCCGTGGTCAAGCGTGCGACGGCGAGGGCGCCGATCAGGAGCTCACCTTGAAGGCGCTCCGACCCCGAGGCGGGCGGCTGGGTCTCGCCTCGTCGCACCCCGGCCAGCGCGGACAGCGAGGCGAAGCGAAAGCCCCGCCCCTCCAGGCGCGGCACCAGGCGTCGCAGCGCGGCGACGGTCTGCGAGCGATCGCCGCCACCGTCGTGGAAGAGGATCACGCCGCCGCGGCGCCCGGGCGGAGTCGCGTTGAGCACGATCTGGGATACACCGGGCTCGCGCCAATCCTCGGAGTCGTAGTTGGACAGCGCGACCAGGTGGCCCGGGTCGAGGGTGGATGCCAACTCCGCCGCGTATGTGCGGGTGATCGACTCCGGGCCGCCCGTGTAGGGCGGGCGGAAGAACCGCGGGCGAACTCCGGCCGCTCCGACGACCGCGGCATCGGTCATCGACATCTGCAGGTCCCGCTCCCAGCCCGGGATCGTTGTCAAGTCCGCGTGGTTGAAGGTGTGGGCACCGAGCTCGAAGCCCTGATCCTTGAGGCTCGCCACCAGGTCGGGATGCTCGACCACGTGCTCGCCGACCACGAAGAAGGTGGCCGGCACCCCCAGCCGCCGAAGCAGGGCCGCGATCCGGGGCGTCCAGCGCGGGTCAGGCCCATCGTCGAAAGTGAGGGCGATGCGGCGCCCCACCGGGCGTTCGCTCGGGGTGAGCCGGCTGCCCTCGACCCGCCAGATCGCCGCCGAGCCCCGCAGCGCGGGGTCTCCAGCGCTCGACGTCGCGGTGGCGCTCCGGCCCGTGGCGGCAGTCGAAAGGCCCTGCACGGCGAGTAGCAGAAGCAGGCCGCCGAGCAGAAGCGCGAGCAGGGCCCAATGCGCCGGCGGGCGCTCGATGCTGCGTCCCACCCGGCGCGCGGATTCGCTTCTGGCGCGGCCTACGGGGGCCATGATCCATCGACCGGATCAGCCTCCGCCGGGAGGCGTCAGCCTGAATGCGGGCGCCTCGCCCTGCCCGGCGGATCGGCGGAGATCGTCCTTCCCGGCGCGTTGGCGGAATTGCCCCGCGGCGGGGTGGCACTCTTCCCGCCGCTGGCAGGCGGCGTGAACGATGGCGGGCTTCCGGAGCTCGCCGGGGCTCCGGCGCCGCCGCCCGGCGCTGTCGGCTGCGGCTGCGGGGCGACGGCCCCGCTGTCCGGCGACGTTGCTCCAGCGCCACCGCCGCTTCCGGTCTGGCCCCCAGCCGGCCCGCTTGCGCTGCTCGAGGCGTCCGGCGCGCTGCTGGTCGCCGCGGCGGCCGCGTCAGCCCGCACCGAACGTGCAGGGGTTCGCGACACGTGGGCGCCGGCGCTGCGCTCCCCCGCCGTTTGGGGCTCCTGCTTCGGCGGCGCGGCGGCGCTCTGAGCGCCGCCGCTGCCGGGAAGCGACAGCTCGGGCAGTGGCGAGAACCCCAGCAAGCCCGACACGAGCGCCGCCAGCCAGACCGCGAGCAGGAGACCGAGGGTCGCCGCGGCCAGCCGCACGGCATGAGCACGGCGACGCCCGCCGGCGACGAACACCGGCGTGGCATCCTGCGTGGGTTGTTCGAGGGTCGCTGCTGGCATCGGTAGAACTGGTGCCGGAGCGGCCGAAGGCCCCGCCTTCTTCTCGTTCTTATAGCAAGCTAGAGTGACGGACGCGCCATGTCGAACGCAACCCTCCAGACGAGCGCCGGACCGGTGACGGTCGAGCTGCACGACGAGGCGGCGCCGAAGACGGTCGCCAACTTCCGCAAGCTGGCGTCGGACGGCTTCTACGACGGCCTCACCTTTCATCGCGTGATCCCCGATTTCATGATCCAGGGAGGCTGCCCCGAGGGAACCGGAACCGGCGGCCCCGGGTACACGTTCGAGGACGAGATCAACGACAACAAGGTGGTTCGCGGCGCCCTCGCGATGGCGAACGCCGGACCGGACACGAACGGCTCGCAGTTCTTCATCGTCACCACGGAGGCCGCGCCCTGGCTCGACGACAAGCACACCGTGTTCGGCCGGGTCTCCGAGGGGATGGACGCCGTCGAGGCGATCGAGGCGGCCCCCACGGGCGCCGGTGACCGCCCGCTCGAGCCGCAGACGATCGAGCGGATCGAGCTGGCGGACTAGCTGCGGGCCATCGGACGCGCGGAGCTCCACGTCGGCGACCCCCGCTTCGACGATTGGGAGGTCGTCCGCGACTTCGGCGAGCTGGAGGCGGCGCGGGCCTGGCACCAGCACCTTGGGGAGCGCGGGCTCGAGTCGGTTCTGACCGCCGACTGGCCGCTCGACGAGTTCGGCCACGGTGACATCGCTTTGCGCGTGCCGCCGGGCCGCTGGAGCGAGGCCGAGGAGCTCCTCGGCGAGCCCTTCTGAGAACCGACCTGCTGGGGTGCTAAGGTTTATCCTTAGTAAATTGGTCAACAAGCTCAATAAGGAGATAAGGCGTGAGTCCTGTTTGGATGTTCGAGGGCGAGCGGAAGCTCGATCCCATCAGTGAGCGAAACCTCGTGGAGCGGCGCTTCGCCGCCCTTTCAGCGGCAGTCCGCGAGCACGAAGCCCGGGTGCGCAGGCAGCTCCCCGGATTGCGTCCATGGGATGCGGCGCTTTACCGGCGGCTGCGGCAGATCCTCGGAGAGCCGCGGGCCATCCCAGCGGAGGAGATTGGGGGCGGCAGCATCTACCAGCTTCGCGGGCACTAATTCCGCTCGCGAACCTGCGACCGCCCGACGCCGTCCAGGGGCAACGACAACTGGCAGAAGTCCTCGCCGAATGGCGTCAGGTGGATGCTGCGACGGACCGTGGTCGCGCGGCCGGCCTGGCGTATCGCTCCCACCACATCCGGCTGCGCCTCGAGCACCTGGTAGCGCCGGGGATCCTCGAGGCGCTCGCGCGAGAACCAGATCAGCCCCAGCCGGTTGAGATTGTTGAGGTAAGCGTGCGTCCGGTCGCGGCGCCGGCATCCGGCCTGCTCGGCGATCATCGATAGGCCGGCCGCCACGAGCCTGGAGCCGATCTTGAGCGGTCGGGCAGTGCGGACGTCGACCGCCGGCTGCGGGCCCTCGGTGGCCAGCAGACGCAGGATGCGACCTTCGTCCGGCGCCAGGTCATCGAGGATCCGCTCGTAGGCCGGATGGGTGTCGTCGGCGATCCGGACGTCCGCGGACTGCCGCAACAGCTCGGCCCCGCGCTCGCGCAGCGAGGAACCGGGTTCCGCGCCACGGCTCCGTCCGTAGTCGCCGCGCGGGTTTGGTCGAGTGGTCGCATCGCGGGCCCGCGCGTCCGCGACACCCAGGGCCTGCCGGGCAATCCCGAAGGACCATCCGGCGGCCCGCCGCCAGGCAGTCGCGTACAGGCGCGCCACGCCGACCCCCAGCCGGACGACACTGGTGTCGGGCGTGTCGCCGGCGCCTGCACGCGGCGGGATCGCTTCTCGGTCTTGATCCTCGGTCATCGACTCGCCTACCCGAAGATCAACAGATGTAGCAGGCCCGCGCCGAACCCGAGCACCGCCCCGTGGAGCAGCAGCAGCCATTCGTCCTCGCGCATTGCCGAGCGCAAGAGCTCCGAGAAGTCGGGCGCCGGCATCCCGAGCATTCGCCGCTCGACCAGCTCGCGCACCGCCTCGCTCTGGCGAAGGTTGAACTGCGGGTCGGCGAGCGGGGTCATCGTGTATTCCACCGCCTCCGCCGTGATGGACTCGCGAATCGCGTCGTATTCCCGCGGCCCCACCGCAGCCCGGACGGCAGTGCGGGCCAGCGCCGGCCCGGCGGCGCGGTCGACCGCGGGCTCGAGGGCCGTCTCGATCATCTGACGGGTGCGGTCCGAGCTGGGGCCATGGAGGAGCTCGAAGCCGATGTTGCGCAGGGTGACGATGTCCTCGGCGATGATCCCCGAGTAGACGCGCGAGACCTCCGGCTGGCGGCGCATGAACAGGCCGTGGAGGGTGAACGGCCCCAGCTTGCGAGGCTCCAACGGCTCGAAGATCATCCACAGCCCGACCCAGTTGGTCGCGTAGCCGATGATCACCCCACCGATCGGCAGCACCCACCAGTGGTGAACGGCCTCGGTCAGGAAGACCAGCGGGATGCCGAGCAGGAGGCCGAAGAAGAAGCCGAAGTTGATCATGAAGCGCAGCTCCCTGCGCCCGACCTCGAGGAAGATCCGGTTGGCGAGCTCGGGCCGCTCGGCCAGCCTTGAGATCACCATCAGCTTGATGTCGAGAAGCTGATCGAGGTGCGCGCCGATCTCGGCAGTCACCGCACGGACGACGTCGGGGAGCTGCTCCTGGACCCTGGCGTGGACTGCCTCGCGCACCCGCGGCGGCGTTTCGCGCCATAGCTGCGGGTGCTCGCGTTCCAGGATCCGCTCGACGAGCTCGCGGATGTCGCCGCGCGAGGTCGCCAGGATGTGCTCGGCGATCTTGTCTGGCTCGAGCTGCCGGTAGAAGTCGGCGGGGCTGCCGAGCTTCGCGATCCCCTTGTCGACTGCGATCGAGCCCATCTTTGCCGCCCGCGAGGGAATGATCCCCTGCCAGCCGACGCCTCCCTGCATCGCACCGGGGATCTGCTGGATCTTCCTCGGCAGCAGGCTGACGACCGCGACCAGGCCGGGCACCCGGAAGCCGGCGAAACGAACCGGGTTGAACAGCATCCAGACGCCGCTCCAGTTGGTCAGGTAGCCGATCGCGCCGGTGAACAGCGGGATCGTGATCGCCTGTACCAGGTCGCTGCCGTGAAACAGCGGGATCGTGATGCCGAGCGCCTCGCCACGCACAGTCGCAAACTATCCCGTGCCGCCTGCGAGCAGGCCTGGCGCGGGCTGAGCGCTGCCGAGAGAGGCGCGGCTACCATGGCCCGCGCATGAAGCTCGTGATCCAGATTCCCTGCCTGAACGAGGAGGCCACGCTGCCTCAGGTCCTGCTCGAGCTCCCCCGGGACGTGGACGGCTTCGACGAGGTCGAATGGCTCCTGATCGACGACGGGTCGAGCGATCGCACGGTCGAGGTCGGGCGGGCGCACGGAGTCGACCACGTGGTCAGGCTGACCAACAACAAGGGCCTGGCCGCAGCCTTTCAGGCGGGGATCGACGCCGCCCTGAAGCTGGGGGCGGACGTGATCGTCAACACCGACGCCGACCACCAATACCGCGCAACCGACATCCCGAAGCTGGTCGGGCCGATCCTCGCCGGCCGCGCCGACATGGTGGTCGGCGATAGGCAGGTCAAGGACGTCGATCACTTCTCCGCGTCGAAGAAAGCGCTCCAGCGGCTCGGAAGCTGGGTGGTGCGACGCGCCTCGGGAACCGCCGTTCCCGACACGACCTCGGGCTTTCGCGCCTACAACCGCGAGGCGGCGCTCCAGCTCCAGGTCGTCTCGAACTACACCTACACGCTCGAGAGCCTGATCCAGGCGGGCAAGATGTTGGTCGCGGTCGAGCACGTCCCGATTCAGAGCAACCCCGAGACTCGCGAGTCCCGACTGGTCGACTCGACCCCGGCGTACGTGCGCCGCAACGCGCTCGCCGTCTTTCGCGCCTACGTGCTGTACGAGCCGTTGCGGGTCTTCACGCTCGTCGCCTGCACGTTCGCCATCGCCGCGCTGATCGCCTGGACGCCCTTCCTGTTCGACTGGGTCCTCCACGGGGACCGAAGCGGCCACGTGCAATCGCTGATCCTGGGCGCCGTCCTGGCGCTGATCGCCGTCCAGATGTTCGGGCTGGGAGTGGTCGGCGACGCGATCGCCGGCCAGAGGGTGATCGCCCAGCGGACCTTCGAGCGCGTGCGGCGCCTGGAGCTCAAAGCGGGCATCAAGCCATCGCACTATGAGCCGGGTCAGCCGGCGGGTCGCTCCCCCATCGAGGATGGACGCAGCCCTTTGGCTGAGGCGCGCGCCAATCACACCAGCGAGGTCGGCGGCTGACCGGGGTGGCGACGTCGCCGGCGATCGCCGGCGGCAACGTGTATGACAAGTACGGATCGCGCAATCCGGTGGAGCGCCGGCTGGTGCGGGGGTTCTGCGACGAGCTCGAGCAATTGGCGATCGGCACCGGCGCCGGAGACGTGCACGAGGTGGGCTGCGGGGAGGGGGAGCTTTTGCTGCGCCTCGCGAAGCGCGGCCTGCGCGCGCGAGGCTCCGATGTCTCCGAAGGGGTGATCGAGGAGGCGCGGCGGCGGGCCGCGGCGGCGGGGCTCGAGGTGTCCTACAGGGCAGCACCAATCGAGGCGCTCGACCCCGGCGAGGACTCCGCCGAGCTGGTCCTCTGCTGCGAGGTGATGGAGCACTTGGACGATCCCCAGGCCGCGCTCGAGATCGTCGCGCAGCTGGCGAGGCCCTGGGCGATCGTGAGCGTGCCCCGAGAGCCGCTGTGGCGCGCCTTGAACCTGGGGAGGCTGAAGTACGTGCGAGATCTGGGCAACACGCCGGGTCACCTCCAGCATTGGTCGCGGCGCTCATTCCTCGGCTTCCTCGAAGCGCGCGTGGAGGTGGTCGCGATCCGCAGCCCGGTCCCCTGGACGATGGCTCTGTGCCGCAGCTTGTGATCCCGTCCCCAAATACGGCCGCATTTGGATCGGCTGCAAATCTTCGCCTGGATTCGTCCTCGGTCGGCCGAATAGTCACCACTATTCGGCCTCCCTGCGTCCTCCCCATGCTCGATTTTCGCTCGCCCAAACACGTCCGTATTTACGGACGCGACCACGAGCACTCGTAAGCGTGCGTGCGCGCGCCGGCCTGCTCGCCATCGCCTCGCTGGGCGTCGCCTGGGCGCTCGTGATGCACTCGATGGGCTGGGCGCAGCAATCGAGCTACGCCCAGGTCCAGGCGCTTGCAGCCGGACAGCCGGAGATCGACCGCTGGCATTGGGAGACGAAGGACAAGGCCTGGTTCAGGGATCACTTCTACTCGGTCAAGGCGCCCGGGCTGGCGGCCTTCACCCTTCCCGCCTATCTGGCGCTTGACGCCGCCGGCGCCAAGTCCCTCGCCCGCGACGGTGCCGCCACCGCAGGCCAGGCGGAGCACCCCCGGTGGGCGCCGCCCGACCACCCCGACGTGAGTCAGTACGCGTACAGCGCCGAGCGCGCCCACCGGATCGAGGTCCGGGTGGAGAGACGCGGCGCCGATCATCTGGGCGCTGACCCTGTTGGGGGCGGTGATCCCTGCGGTAGCGCTGCTCCTGCTGGTCCGCTGGGTCGCGGAGCGGATCGAGCCGGGCTACGGCACCGCGGCGGCGATCACGCTTGGGCTGGGAACGATCGTGATGACCTTCGCCGCCGAGTTCTTCTCGCACGTGATCGCCGCAACGCTGGGGTTCGCGGCCTTCGCTCTGCTTTTCCGCGAGCGCGAGGGCCCGACCAGGCTCGGCCTGGTCGGCGCGGCCGGCCTGCTCGCCGGCCTGGCGGTCAGCTTCGAGTACCCGCTCGGGCTCTTGGGCGCGATCCTGTTCGCCTACGCGGTGGCGCGGCCCCGTCGCCTGCGCCGAGGCGCGGCCTACGCCGCCGGGGCCGTGATCGGAGCAGCACCGGCGCTGGCGTTCAATCTCTGGGCGCTGGGCTCGCCGCTTCGCTTCGCCTACTCGTACGCGGTCTCCGTCCAGGGATTCTCGGGGCACGACCAGCTGGGACTGAACTCGGGTGGCTTCTTCGGGATCGACCTGCCGCGCCCGGGTGCGGCGATCGACCTGTTGCTCGCCGGCCGCGGGCTCTTGACGCTGACGCCGGTGCTCGTGATGGGCGTCGTAGGCGCGATCATGATGCGCAGGCGAGGTCGCCCGGCTGAAGCGGCCGTGATCGGCGCCGTCGGGATCGCGTACTTCATCTACAACGCCGGCTACTGGCTCCCGTTCGGCGGCGGATCGCCCGGGCCGCGCTTCCTGATCCCGGTGCTGCCCTTCCTCGCACTCGGCCTGGCGCCCGCCTACAGGCGCCTACCGGCACTGACCCTGGCCCTGGCGATTCCCTCGGTCATCTTGATGCTGGCGGGGGCGCTCACCTTCCCGCTGATCGGGGACAACGGCACCGGGACCTGGGCCAATCAGCTCGGCAGCGGAGCCCTGGAGCACACGGTGCTCTCCGTGCTCGGAGTCCAGAACGGCTGGCTCGCGGTCGCTCCACTGCTGGCCGCGGTGGCCGCCGCGATCGCGTTCTGTGTGCTGGCAACGCCGCGACCCCGCGCCGGGGACGTGCGACCGGCCGTCGCCGCGCTGCTGGGATGGGCGACGATTTCGGTCGTCGGCCCCAGTGTGGCCGGGGACCCGATCGTCCCCCTCGACGACGGTCGAGCGGCCCTCACCCTGGTGGCGGTGGCGGTGGCCGCGTCGGCGGCAGCGTTGCAGGCGCTTCGCTACCGGGAGCGCCGCGCCGACCCTGCGGCCGAGCGCCTGATCTCGCCTGGCTCGGCGGTCGGCGAGCGGATCTCGTAGACGACCAGGTCGTCGCGATCTCGGCGGGTGACCCCGAGGCCGGAGACCGGGCGACCGGCCGCAGCCTCCCAAGGGGTGCCGCTGACGCGGTTGGCGTGGAGGATCACGCTGCTCACCCCGAGCCGCGACAGGAGCGCGACCGTGTGCCGGTCGGGGAATGGCTCGACGCGCTCGATCAGGCGCTCCGTGAAGGCGGGATTCAGGCTCGAGCGACCGTTGACGATCGCCGGGAAGCCGTCGGTCGACCACAGCAGGTAGCGGCGGTTGTCGCTCGCTCGCTCGGCGGGCAGGTGGAGCTGCGGCGCGGCCACGCGGGCCACGGACGGCGGCGCCGTCGGCACCTTGGGCTGCGCCTGGTTGTCGAACGGGTCGAAGGGAAGCCCCCGTCCCTCGATCACGACCGCCGCAACCAGGAGCGCGGCGATCGCCGTCGCCCCTCCCCACCTCGACAGCCTCCGTGCCGCCTCGCCCAGCAGCGCCCGCTGCGCCCCGGCCCCGGCCAGCAGCGCCAAGCCGAGCGAGGAAAACGTGACCAGCCTGCCGGGAACCCGGATCGCGTCCCATCCCGGCAGCAGCTCATAGACGACCCGGTACGGCCACAGCAAACCGCTGCCCTCCCTGAACCCGAGGGCGAGGACGAAGATCGCCAGCACTCCCACCCCGAGCCCTCGCCGCACCCAGCGTGGATAGGCCGGCGAGCCAAGGCCCGCGATCGCCAGGGCGAGGATCACGAGGCCCGGGAACAGGGTCTTCTCGGGGATGTTCTCCAGCCCATCTCGAAGCGGCGAGGTCGCGCCACCCCAGATCAGGTTCTCGTCGGGAGCGACGAGCAAGATCCACGGCGGGCCCGAGAATGCCGCCACGTCCGAGGGCGTTCGCTGCGCGCCCGGGTGCGCGTCGGCCACGCGGACATAGGGGCGGCTGAGCATGAGCCCGGCGGCGAGGAAGATCGCCGCGCCCACCACCGTCGCGACCGCCATCCCCCGGGCCGGGCGGGCACGCGGGACAGCGCGCAGCCAGACGACCGCGACGATCAGCCAGATCGTGACCAGCAGGTAGGCGAGCGGAAGGCCGAGAGTGAAGCCAATCGAGAGCTGCCAGGCGGCGATCACCCATCCCGCGACCACCCACGCCGGCCGGCGGAGGCGGTAGCCGCGCAGGCCGAAGGCGAAGGCAAGCGGGATTCCGCCGCTGGAGATGACCTGCATGTGGCCGTCCTGCTCCAGGCGGAAGGGCGCGAACGCGAACGCCGCCCCGGCGACCGCCGCTCCCCCCCGCCCCAGCCCGAGCTCCCGCGCCAGCAGGTAGGCGCCGGCGAACGCCAGCGCATAGGCGAACAGGAAAGCCAGGTCGTAGCGGAACACCGCCGCCTCCGGGCCCGATCCGAGCAGCCCCGCGGGCGCGTAGCCGACCAGGGCGTCGGAGAAGGCGAGCGTGTCGGCCAGCGGCCAGAACTGGTTCGACTGAAAGAAGTCGAGCGGCTGGTGCCCGAGGGCGTGGCCGTCCCAGGCCACCTGCCACGACTGCGCCAGCGGGTCCCCGAGGTCCTTCGGGATGTCCGTCCCCAGGTGGAGGACGAGCGGCCAGTGCATGACGATCGCAAGCAGGCACGCTCCCGCGACGAGCACGACCAGCTCGCGCGCCGTTACCCGCTCACCGGCCTCTGGCATCCGGGGCATGCTTGCAGGGTGGCACCCGCTGGATCAGCGATTCCCACACTCGATCCGTCGCGTCCGTTTCGCCCGTTGCCTTCCGGGGTACTCCCTGGAGGCCACCCATGACCGACCACGCGATCAGCCGTCGCCGGCTTCTCGGCACCTCGGCCGCCGCGGGCCTCGGGGCGATGCTGGGGCGAGCCCCGGACGCCGGCGCCGCCAGCCCCTCGAGTCTCAGCGCCGACGTGGTCGTGGTCGGCGCCGGCTTCGCGGGCCTCACCGCCGCCTTGAGGCTGGTCCGGGCGGGGCGCTCGGTGATCGTCCTGGAGGCCCGCGACCGGGTCGGCGGCCGGGCGCTCAACCAGGCGATCGGCGGCGGCGAGATCTCCGAGCGCGGCGCCACCTTCGTCGGCCCCACCCAGAACCACATCCTCGCCCTCGCGAAGGAGTTCCGGGTCGGCAAGTTCCCCACCTTCAACAACGGCGAGAACGTCTACGTCAACTCCCTTGGACAGCGAAGCACGTACAGCGACACCGGGCCGCTGGGGACGGCGCCGCCCGACCCACTGATCCTCGGCGAGCTGAGCCAGGCCGTGCTGCGGCTCGACGAGATGTCGACCGAGGTGCCCGTCGACGCCCCGTGGACGTCCTCCCAGGCCGAGGACTGGGACGGGCAGACGCTCGAGACCTGGATTCGCGACAACAGCGAGACGAAGCGATTCCGCGACCTCGTCCCGGTGGCGACACGCCCGATCTTCGGCGCCGAGCCGCGCGATCTGTCGCTCCTGTTCGTGCTTTTCTACATCGCTGCCTCGGGCGACGAGCAGCACCCCGGCACCTTCGAGCGCAACTTCAACACCCGCAACGGTGCCCAGATGTGGCGGTTCGTGGGCGGCGCCCAAGTGCTGGCGCTGAGGATCGCCCGCAGGCTCGGCCAGCGGATCGTGCTCAGCTCTCCGGTGGAGCGGATCGTCCAGCGACAAGGCGGCGTGACCGCCCACACTCCGGGGCTCCAGGTGCAGGCAAAGCGAGCGATCGTCGCCATCCCGCCCACGCTTGCCGGCCGGATCGAATACCGGCCCCGGCTCCCCGCGGAGCGAGACCAGCTCACCCAGCGGCTGCCCCAGGGGACGCTGATCAAGGTGACGGCGGTCTACAACAGGCCGTTCTGGCGCGACGCGGGCCTCAACGGAACCGCCGTCTCCTACAGGGGGCCCGCCAACGTCACCTTCGACGACTCGCCCCAGGACGGCTCAGCCGGCGTTATCTTCGGCTTCGTCGGCGGCGATGAGGCGCGGCGCCACAGGCGCCGCTCGACGGCGGCCCGCCGCGCCGCCGTGCTCGCCAACTTCAACACCTACTTCGGGCCCCAGGCCGCTCATCCGCGCGCCTACTTCGAGACCGACTGGACCGGCGAGGCGTGGACGCGTGGCTGCCCGGTCGGGATCGCGGCGCCCGGGACCCTGCTCGCCTGCGGCCCGGCGCTCCGCAGGCCGGTCGGCCGTATCCACTGGGCTGGAACGGAGACGTCGACCTACTGGAACGGCTACATGGACGGCGCCGTTCGCTCGGCGAAGCGGGCCGCGGGCGAAGTGCTCGATCGGCTCTGAGGCGCCTATCCGCTATCCCCGCTTGTAGCCGAAGTCCGCGGTATAGGTGGCCGCCTTGGCACGGCGGTTCGAGGGACTTCCCCAGACCAGTCCGACGCCGACGTTCCTGAGCTGCCGGTCGAGCAGCACGTGGCGATGGGCGGGGCTGTGCATCCAGGCCTTGACGATCGCGCGCGGCGATCCCCGCCCCTGCTTTCCCCAAGCGAGGGTCTCGCCTACTCGCCAGGTGCAGTTGCAGGGGAGATAGCTGGTGGCGTGAATCCTCGCCACCAGGTTCTTCTCTCCGGCGCACTGGTGCGCGAAGCAGTTGTGGCGCTGCATGTACTTCGAGTGCCGCGTCCCAGCCTTGCGGAGCGAGGGCTGCGAGTGGACGGCCTTCAGCCCGTGGCTGCGTCGCTTCCTGTTGATCTGACACACAACGGCCTGGCGGGCGTGGTTGGGGGACACCTGGCGTGGGCCCGAGGTGGCCCACCTGCATTTCGCGGCCTTGGCGGTCGCCACCCCCAGGTCGGCGATCGAAACCGTCACCATCATCAGCGTGGAGACCAGCAGCGCGGTGGAGACAATCGCAACCGCCGTGCCAAGCATCGGCCTGATCGTCGTTCCCCTGCCGCCACGCCCAGCGATCTCAAAATGGGCCTGCGGGTCCGCCTGACGGCGGAAAAGCCGTCCTTCCATCGCTTCCTCTCTGTCGCTTACGGGGTTAGCTGACGGGCTCGCGCCGAAAGGGCTGGCGCTACGCGGGTTGCCCCGCGATTCGCCCCGGTGGTGGGACTTTGGGTCCCCCGATCCCCGCGGATATGTGGCGGGGATTCAGCGGGAAGGTCGCGGCATCCTAACAGGATGTTAGGACGACGTTCGCCGGTTCAAAACATGACGCTAACAATTGCCTCCTCCTGATTCGACGCCGATGTGAGGCCTCCTTCTGAGGACGCCATCGGCGAAACCCCTGCTGAGGTGAAGATCCTCAGACCGGCTCGGTGCGCCGATCAAAAAGGCTGCGAAATATCCACGTTTTCAGGTATCGACTCCCGGCCATAACCTGGGTAGACTCGCGAAAACTTGGACTGACGGACGGTCGGCTCGCGCAGGGATGCTGAGCCGGCTGACTGGTGAAGGTGGGCGGCACGGCCATCTGACAGACCTCCGAAAAGGCTTCCCTGGGAGTTGCTATGAGGGCCAAAGAGCTCTGGCGCTTTGCGCCGCGAATGCAGATGAGAACGGAGCCCAAGCGGGTGTCGGCGATGACGCCGGAGTTGATCCCGCCGGAGCTCCAGTCGAAGATGGTCGCCGCATTCGAGCGCGCCCGCACCGAGCGGCTTGCGACGCAGATCCCGGTGGAGGGGACCCACTCGGACAGCGATCCCCGGGTCCGGGCGAATACGGCTGCTTTCCTGGTCCTGGAGGACGAGCGCCGCGCTGTCGCGACACGCCTTTCCCGCCCCTACCGGCGCCGCAGGGATCGGTACCGCGACCTGATCCTGGTCACCAGGTTGATTCGCTTGGAGTACGAGCACCTTGCCGGTCGGCCCAACGGGGGGAGCGGCGCCCCCTCGCCGTCGAACGGGCTCCCCGTCAGCGACGACAGGCCCGCTGATTGGGCTCGGCCCTGGGGCTCTGGGCCGATGGTCGAGATGGGCACGGCCCTCGCCTTCTACCAGGATCAGCGCGACCGGCTCGCCAAGCGGCTGCCCGCCCCGAGCCGCGGCAGCGCCGCGGCCGCGGCGGCCGGGCAGCAGGGCCGCATCCTGAGCCGGTTCAAGGGGGCCAAGGGCGGGCTGACGGCCCGGCCTGAATCGCTCTTGGCTTCGGAGCCCCAGAAGACGTGGCCGCGGCCGAACCTTCGGCTATCCACGCGGACGGCGGCCGTCGCCGCGGTGTTCGTAGCGGTAGGGGCCGGCGCAGGCCTGGTCGGGACCCGCGGCGGTGAGCCTCTGGATGCGGTCAGCGCCCCAAGCCGTGCCGTCGCGACAGCGTCCGAGGCCTTGGCAGCCGTCAGCGAGCGGGCGCGCGTGACACAGCCGGCACCCGGGTCAACGGCTCCCGAACCGGCGCAGGACAGCAGCATCGAGATCCCGCTGCCAGACCAGACCGCGTCCGAAGCAGCTGCCTCCGGCGTATGAGCCGCTTCCAGAAGCCGCGCCGGTTCCCGTCGCCGCGCCCGCTCCGACGCCTCCACCGGCCCCGGACCCCCAACCCAATACCCGACCCGACCCCAAGCCTCGGCCCGGCCCCGTTTCCTCCCTCCCGCCCCCCGGCGGCTCCCTGCCTCCGCCGGGCGGCTCCGGAAGGGGTGGACGCTGATCCGCGCTGGCCTGAGAGCCCGTCTGGGCATGATTGCCGCCGCCGGGAGCTTGGCGCTGGCCGCGGCTCCCCAGGCGCTCGCCGACCCGATCCCGCTCGCGCCGGCCGATGAGGAGCACGTTCACCGCACGCGTCGGGCAGCTCACCTTCCGGGCGAGGGTCGACGGACCGTTCCCGCACGCCAACCAGATCCACTTCCGCGTCTCGGAGCAGACGCGACTCCGCATCCGGCGGAGCAGCTCTCCGAACCCGATCGATACCCTCTTCGCCGATCCGCGATGACAGCATTCCCCCTCGTATACGAGGCGCGGCCGGACTCCGACACGAACTGGCCCAACAGGCCGCGGCACCTACTACTGGCAGGCGCGTTACGACGACTGCACCCTGGCCGACCCGAACTGCTCCAGCGCAGATCCGGTCGCTGACCATCGATCCGCTGCCGCCGCCGACCCACAGACTGCCGGCCGACGGCGCGACCATCCCCTACGGCGACGAGGCCACCTTCTCGCTCCAGGACGTCCCCTCGTATGCGCGCGACGGCACGCGCATCGACATCGAGTTCTCCAGGAGCACCGACACTGAGCTCCGACGGGACCTTTGCCGATCCCGAGCTGATTGACCGGCCCACGCGCGTCGGCGGGGGGCGTCTACCGGTACCGGGCTGACCGAACAGATCACCGAGAAGCCAGGCACCTACTACTGGATCGTCGAGCGCTTCGACAGCTCCGCCGAGCCCGACGGCTACGTAACCGACGGCGAGATCCGATCCTTCACGGTCGCTCCTCCCGTTCCCGGGCTGGCGCCGAACACCGTCCTCAACGGCCATCCGCCGCGTCGAACCCGCAAGCGCAAGGTCCGGTTCGCCTTCTCCTCCACGATCTCCAACGCGTCCTTCCAGTGCTTCTACACCGGGGGCTGGTCACCGTGCCGATCGCCGCAGAGGTTCCGGCGCCTCAAGCCGGGCCGTTACCGGTTCAAGGTTCGAGCGGTCGCCAACGGCAAGCAGGACCAGACCCCGGTGGCATGGCGGTTCAGGGTCCTTCGCCGCCGCTAGCGAACCCGTCGATGAGGCGCAGAGCGGCTAGGCCGGCGGGGGCTTTGCGTTCGCGGTAGGCTCGCTGCATGCCCTCACCTCCCGACCCTGAGACCACCGCCTCCGCCGACCCAACGCTGGAGGACATGCTCGTCACCGAGCGCGAGCTGTGGCCCGACGGTCCGCCGCACGAGCTGTTCAAGCGGATGCGGGCGGAATGCCCGGTCCACTGGACGGCGCGGATGACGGAGTACCCGGAGGAGGCGGGCTATTGGTCGGTGACGACGGCCGACGACGTCCATGAGGTGAGCCACGACTGGGCGACCTACTCCTCCGAGCTGGGGGGCGTCACGGCGCTGACCGATGCGATCCTGCCGCTCGACCTTCAGCAGGCGATGTTCATCGGCATGGACCCGCCGAAGCACGACCGGCTGAAGATGCTCTTCCAGCGCGGCTTCACGCCGCGGCGGATCGCCGAGCACGAGGACGCGATCCGGGCGATCACGGTCGGCGTCCTGGACGGGCTCGGCGACCAGGAGAGGTGCGACCTCGTCACCGACGTCGCCCAGCCGGTGGTCTCGCGCGTGATCGGCAGCTTCATGGGGATCCCGCCCGAGGACGACGAGATCTGGGCGCGGCTGATGAACACCACGCTCGGCGCGGGCGACCCCGACCTCAACCCCGAGGGCGTCGAGTCGGTGATGGAGCGGGACGTGCCCGAGATCTTCGAACGCTGCCGGCGGCTGATCGCCGAGCGCCGCGAGCGGCCCACCGACGACCTCACCAGCGTCCTGGTCCATGCGGAGGTGGATGGCCAGCGGCTCGAAGAGCACGAGATCGTGATGGGGTTCTTCCTGCTCGTCGCCGCCGGCAACGACAGCACCAAGGCGACCTATTGCAGCGGCATGCGCGCCCTGATGGACAACCCGGAGCAGCGCCGGCTCCTGCTCGACGACCCCTCGCTGATCCCGAGCGCGGTCGAGGAGTCGCTGCGGATGTTCCCCGCCTTCGCCCACTTCCGCCGCACCACGACGCGCGACACCGAGTTGGGCGGGCAGCCGATCCGCGAGGGCGAGAAGGTGGTGATGTGGTACGTGTCGTCGAACCGCGACGAGTCCCGCTACGAGGACCCCGACCGCTTCGACGTCACCCGCAACCCCGAGCACCAGGCCTTCGGCGCCGGCGGCCGGCACTTCTGCCTGGGCACCGCTCTGGCGCGGCTCGAACTGCGGATCCTCCTCGAGGAGACGCTGGCGCGCTACCCGGCGATGGAGCTCGTGGGCAGGCCCGAGTTCGCCGAGTCGCCGTTCATCAACCAGCTCAAGACGCTGCCGGTCCGGCTGCGTCCCACCTAGCTGGCGGCGCCATCCTGGATAGACCTCGCTATCCGAGGTCTAAGCAGGACGGCGACGCGATTTCGATGACTCAGTGCCGCGATTTGCGAAGAAGTCGATCAGCAGCTGCCCCACCCGCTCGGGCTCTTCGTGCTGCACCCAGTGCGAGGCTTCGGGCAGGCGCTCGACGCGCTCCAGGTTGGGGACGTCGGCAGGGTCGGGCTCGGCCAGCTCGGGGCCGACGTGGCGATCGCGCTCGCCCCAGATGACCAGGGTCGGGGCCTGGACCGGGCCACTGCCCTCCCTCAAGCGGCGCCGTTGGCGGAAGGCCGCCCGGTAGTAGTTGAGCATCGCCGTCGCGGCGCCCGGCTGCGACCACGCCTCCACGTAGTGCGCGATGTCCTGCGGGGTGAAGGCCCCCGGCCGCGCGTCGTCGAACGCGCTGCGCAGCGCCGCCCAGCCGCGGGCCCTGAGGAGACGCTCGGGTATCCGCGGCAGCTGGAAGAAGAACATGTACCAGGACCTGGCGAGCTGGCGAGGGCGCCGCAGGGCGCGCAGCATCCGGCGGGGATGGGGGCCGTTGAGGATCACCAGCCGCTCCACCACCTCCGGGTGGTTCGTCGCCGTCGCCCAGGCGGACCCGGCTCCCCAGTCGTGCCCGACCACGAAGGCCCGTTCCGCTCCCCGTTCGCGGATCAGGTCGCGGACGTCGGCCGCCAGCAGGTCGGTGTTGTACGCGTCGACCCCCTCAGGGCGCGACGAGAGGTTGTAGCCGCGCGTGTCGGGCGCGACGACGCGAAAGCCGGCCTCCGCAAGCGCCGGGATCTGCCGGCGCCAACCGAACCAGAACTCCGGGAAGCCGTGCAGCAGGACGACCAGCGGACCGTCTCCGGCTTCGACGTAGTGGAGTCGCACGTCGCCGAGCTGGGCGTATCCGTCTTCCAGGCCGATGCTCTCGAGGGTCGCCACGACGTGTCGTTAGCCTCGATGCCCGACGGCTTCGAGGGCATCGGCTTTCGACTGGTAGAGCTTGATGTGACGCACCTTGCCGCCGGCGATCGTCCACACCTGGGCGCCTGTCGCATCGACCTCGACCCCGCTTCCCCGGCCACGACCCCGGACCCGGCTCGCAACGACTACCCGCTCCTCGTCCACCTCAATGATCTCTTGGGGTTCCCAACGGAACTCATCCCACGCTTCGAGGAAGGACTCGAACAGCTCCCGCGCCCGCTCGTGCCCTCGGTAGACGCCGCTGTGGGGAGCGATCGAGTTCGACCAATCGGCCTCGAAGTCCTCGTGGGCCGCCTCGACCGCCCGATCGAGGTCTCTTCTGTTGAGCGAGTCGATGGATCGCCCTCACGATCCTCGACCTTGTCGCTCTGCTGCGACATCGTGCCGCTCAGTATCTCGCCCTGGCCTGCGGGCCGCTAGCGCACTTGATCCCGGCGCTTCAGCGCGTCTTGTTGCCGCCCTCCAGCAGGCGCGACCAGAAGCGGACGTACTCGCGCTCGTGCCCGATCCCGGCCTCGACCGAGAGCCGCATCCCGTCCGGCATCTCGGTCTGCTCGAGAAGCTCCTGGTAGGAGTGAAGGCGCCGCTCGTGCCGCTCGACCTGAGTCTTCGCCAGCGAGGCAGGATCGGCGCCGCAGAACAGCTTCAGCAGCCCAGGGTCGCGGAGCTCGTACAGATCGGTGTCGGGGTCGGCTCGCCACGCCTTCAACGCCTTGCGCCCCGAGGCCGAGAGGCGGTAGGTGCGGCGCCGGCGGCCGCCCTCCTCCCGGCGCTCGTCGAGCAGTCCGGCCTCGGCCAGGCGGGCGCACTCCGTGTAGAGCTGGGTGTGCGGGATCGACCAGAAGTGGAAGATGCTGACCTGCGCGATCTGCTTCAGCTGGTACGGCGTCGCGGGCTCGAACAGGTCGAGCAGGCCGAGCACCGCATAGGAGGTGTCGCTCAGACGAGGAGTTGACGTCGTCGAGGGAGCTGACATGGCCATCCATGATACAGTTCGGACAGAACGGTTCGAAACGAACGATTCAGGAGGCATGATGAGCACGGTCACCGCCGCCCCACCTGCGACCGCCCGCCACGGCTTCGATTCGCTCGAGGACGAGACGCATCTCGACGGCCTCCCCGTCCGGGGCCAGCTTCCCCCCTGGCTCCAGGGATCGCTGCTTCGCACCGGCCCCGCCAAGTGGGAGGTCGGCGACCGCACCATGAACCACTGGTTCGACGGCTTCGCGATGCTGCACCGCTTCTCCTTCGCGGACGGCGACGTTTCCTACGCGAACCGCTTCCTGGAAAGCCGCGCCTACCGCGCCGCGCGTGACCAAGGCAAGATCGCCTACTCCGAGTTTGCGACCGACCCGTGCCGCTCGCTGTTTGCACGCGTGAGCGCCATGTTCTCGCCCAAGCTGACCGACAATGCCAACGTCAACCTGACCAAGCTCGGCGAGCGCTTCATCTCGCTTACCGAGACACCGATCCCGGTCGAGTTCGACTCCGAGACGCTCGCCGCGGCGGGCGTTCCCTACAAGCCGCCGGGACAGCTCTCCACCGCCCATCCGCACATGGACCGCGCTACCAAGGGGATGCTGAACTACGCGGCGAAGCTCGGCCCGCGGACCAGCTACAGGTTCTTCCTCCTTCGCCCGGGCAGCTCGAAGCCCGAGGTGATCGCGACGAAGCCGGTTCGCGAGCCCGCCTACATGCACTCCTTCGGCCTCACAGAGCGCTGGCTCGTGCTGGCCGAGTTCCCGTTCGTGGTCAACCCGCCGCGGCTCGCCTTCAGCGGCCGCCCCTACATCGAGAACTACCGCTGGAAGCCCGAGCTGGGGACGCGGTTCCACCTCTTCGACCGGGCGACCGGGTCGAGCGCCGGCCCGTTCGAGACCGACGCGCGCTTCGGCTTTCACCACGTCAACTCCTACGAAGAGGACGGCGAAGTCGTGGTCGACGTCTGCACCTACCCCGACGCAGGGGTCGTCGAGGACCTCTACCTGGAGAGGCTGCGCGCCGGCAAGCCGGTCCCCCCTGCGCACCTGGAGCGCTTCCGCATCGCGCCCGAGGCGGGGACCGTCAGCACCGAGCGGCTGATCGACGAGCCGATCGAGCTGCCGCGAATCAACTACGGCAGGTGCAGCGAGCGTCCCTATCGCTACGCATGGGGCGTCGGGGGTAGCGGTGGTGGCGATGGCGGTTGGATCGACCGGATCGTCAAGGCCGACGTGGTGGAACGCCGCTCAACCACTTGGTCCGAGGAGGGCTGCTTCCCCGGCGAGCCGGTGTTCGTCGCCGCCCCCGACGCGGATGGCGAGGACGAGGGCGTGCTGCTGTCGGTCGTTCTCGACGGCCGCAAGGGCAACTCCTTCCTGCTCGTGCTGGACGCGCACTCGCTCGACGAGCTCGCCCGAGCCGAGGTCCCGCACCACATCCCGTTCGGCTTCCACGGCCAGTTCGCCCGGGGCTGAGGCCGGCGTGGAGGCGCTGATCGAAAGGCATCCGCTGCGCGTCGCGATGGAGGCGCGCGACCTCGAGGGAGTGGCGGAGGCCCTGGCTCCCGACGTCGTTCTCCACTCCCCGATCACCTCGTCGTTTCGCTTCGTCGGCAGGGAAGAAGTGACGGCGCTGCTGGGGATCGTCCGCGAGCTCCTCGAGGACCTGGACTACTTCGAGGACTTCGGCGAGGGCGGCACCCACCTGCTCGGTTTTCGGGCGCGGGTGAAGGGTCAGCCCTTGGAAGGCACCGACATCATGCGGCTGGACGAGCAGGGTCGGGTCCGCGAGCTCAGGGTGTTCATCCGGCCGCTCCCGGGGCTGACCGCCCTGACCGCGGCGCTGGGCCCGCGCCTGGCGAGAAAGACGGGGCGGGCGAGGTCGGCCGCCGTCGCCGGAATGGTCCGCCCTCTCGCCACGATCACGCGCCTCACCGACGCCCCCGGCTCGAGACTGGCCATGGGGAAGGTCTGGGCGACCCCGGAACCGTCGTCAGGCTGACGGAGGGGACCCGCCGCCGGGCCCGGGCGCCGGCTGGGGATCCGCCGGCTTCGGCTCCGCCGCGCCGTGCGGCAGCCACTCCAGCCACTTAGGCAGGTACCAGTTCCAGTCGCCGAGCACCTTCATCGACGCGGGCAGGAGCACGCCGCGGACGATCGTCGCGTCGATCAGCACCGCCACCGCCAGCCCAACGCCCATCTCCTTGAAGTCGAGGAAGGTCAGGGTGATGAAGACCGAGAACACGAACACCATCACCAGGGCGGCGCTGGTCACGGTCCCGGCCGTGGTCGAGATTCCATGCCGGACGGCGTCGGAGGTGCTCATCCCGCCGTCGTATGCCTCGCGGACCCGGGAGAGGATGAAGACGTGGTAGTCCATCGAGAGCCCGAACAGGATCACGAACAGGAACAGCGGCAGCCATGAGGTGACGCCCCCGTTCGAGGTGAAGCCCAGCAGGTCCTCGCCGTAGCCCTCCTGGAAGACCAGGACCAGGACGCCGTACGCCGCCCCGATCGACAGCAGGTTGAGCACGATCGCCTTGATCGGGATCACGATCGAGCGGAAGGTGACCAGCATCAGCAGGAAGGCGAGCGCGAACACGAAGGCGAAGATCAGCGGCAGCCGGTCGACGAGCTGGTCCCGGAAGTCCTTCGAGGCGGCGGCGTCCCCGGTGACGTTGACCGTGACGCCGGGGATCCCGCCGACGGTGGCCGGGATCATCTCGTCGCGGATCTCGTTCAGCGCCGCCGTGGACTCGTCGTCGTTTCCGTTGCCGACCGTGGGGATCTCCACCAGGGCGACGGTGCCGTCCTTGCTGTAGGTGACCTCCGTACTCCCGAGCACGAAGTCCGAGCTCTCGGCGCGCCGCTGCAGCAGGGAGATGCCGGCCTGCGCCTGGACGTCGCTCCGCACGTCGTCGCCCTCGACCACCACGTCAACCGTCACGCCCTCCTTCGGGAAGGCGTCCTTGAGCCGGTTGTAGGTCTCGATCACGGGCAGGTCCTGCGGCAGGTCGTCCACGCTCGAGACCACGATCTTCATGTTCAGCGCCGGCACCGACAGCGCCACCAGGGCTCCGCCGGCGATCAGCGATCGACAACCAGGGACGGCGCGTGACGCGGTCGACGGTGGCCGACCAAAAGCGCGACTCTCCCGCCCCTCGCCGGCGGCCCAGGAAGGGCAGGCGGCCCTTCTCGACCCGGTCTCCGAGCCAGGCGAGCACCGCCGGCAGCACCGTCAGCGAGGCGAACATCGCGATCGCGACGACGAGGATGGTGCCCTCGGCGAACGAGTAGAAGGTCTTGTCGCCGCTCAGGAACATGCCGGCCATGGCGACGATCACCGTGAGGCCGGAGATCAGCACCGCGCGCCCGGAGGTCGCGGCGGCGACCTCGAGCGCGGTGCGCTCGTCGCGTCCGGCGGCGCGCTCCTCGCGCTCGCGTCGCAGGTAGAAGAGCGAGTAGTCGACGCCGACAGCCAGCCCGATCAGCAGGATGACCGATGAGACGTTGCTGTCCACGGGGGAAAGCTGGCTGGGTATCGCGACCAGCGACATCGCCGCGATCACGGCGCTGAACCCGAGCAGCAGCGGCACCAGCGCCGCCACCAGGCTGCCGAAGGCGAGCACCAGGATCAGGAGGGTGATCGGCAGCGAAAGCATCTCCGCCTGCAGCAGGTCCTCCGTGAAGGTGTCGTTGAGCTCCTTGTTCGAGCTGACGTTTCCGAACTGCTCCACCAGCAGCTCGGGGTGGTCGGCCTGTACCGACTCGATGGCGTCCTCCGACGGCGCCAACCGATCCTCCGCCTCGAGGTCGTCTCCCGTGATCTCGAATTCGACCAGCGCCGACCGCTGGTCGGCGGAGACCGCCCCGCCCCCGGGCGGCGATTCGACGTTCCGCACGTACTGGGCCTGCGAGAGCCGCGCCGTGACCTCCTCGACCGCGGCTCGGAACTCGGGATCGGCGATCGTCAGCGTTTCGTCCTGGATCAGGACGTTCTCGTGGTTCGGCCGCAGGTCCGCGTCGTAGAGCGCCTGCTCGGCGCGGCCCGACTCGCCATTGAAGTCGTCGGCGCCGTGGATCTGGTTCTGGCCGACGGCATTGCCGGCCAGCACCGCGACGGCGACGAATGCAAGCCATCCCCAGATCGCCGTCTTGCGGTGGGTGGCGCTCCAGTGAGCGGCGCGCGACGCGAGGTTTTTCCTATCCAAGGGCGCGTCAGCGTATGGGAATCGCCAGGTCGACCCCGGTCAGCGTGAGGCTCGAGGGGATGCTCGAAACCTTCAGGAACGGGTCGTCGTCCTGAGCGAGCTCGATCCGGATCCGGTGAGAAGGCGCGAAGCGCCAGCCGTTGCCGTGCAACTCGAAGCTGACCGAGCCGGACTGCGCTTCGGCGTTGCTGACGCGACGCGGTCCGCGATCGACCATGACGGCCTGGCCGTTGGGGAAGACGTCGTAGAGGCGAGCGTTCAACTCGACGCCCGAGGCGCCCGGCGAGGCGCTGAACTGGGCCGTCACCTCGGTCGCGCCGATCATCGTCGCGCCAGCGGCGCCCGGGACGCTCGTGTACACGGGGTCGCTCGTGTACACGGCCACGCCCGACCCTGCCGGCTGGGTCTCGACGGGGCATTTGCCGCCGTTGGCGGCGAGGTTGGCGACCGGGTCCGAGTTCGCCGCGTGAGGATTGGGCTGCACGTTCGACGTGGTCACCTGGGTGCCGGGGAGGCTCAAGTTGAGGGTGTTGGGCGCAAGCTGCTCGAAGGTCGGGGCGCTGAACGTTGGGCCCGGCTCGCCCGCCGGCCGGGCGCCGGCGTTCTGCGGGCAGATCTGAAGCTCGGCCGTGACGTCGAAGGTGGGCTTGGGCTGGTTCCCGCCGCCGGAGGGCTTCGCGTAGTGGTCGATGAAGCGGTTGAGGCGGGTGGTCACACCCGCGCGGACGAGGTTCGGCGAATTGGCGTTGTAGTTGCCGCCTGGATAGTCGGCGGGGCCCGCGCAGGCGTGGCGAGGGCCGGCACCGGACTGACAGACGTCCGCCCACTCGGTCGCCTTGTTCTGGATGAAGTGCTGGTAGTCGCCGTGGAAGACCTGGATCGGATAGTTGGGGACCACGCTTCGCAGCCGGTTCAGCATCGTGCGGTTCTCGGACGGCGGGAAGAGCGGGTCGGTGAAGGTCGCGGCGTTGAAGACCGGAATCCGGTAAGCTCGGGTTGGAGGCGATGTTCTGGAAGAAGAAGTTCTGGTAGTAGGCCGAGCGCTCGCGCAGGAATTCGGGCAGCAGCGTCTGGAGCGTCGTCGCGCAGGCGGGATTGGACTCGGGCGGATAGGCGCCCTGGAGACAGGTGATCGCGTTGTCGATCTTGGGCGGAAAGGTCGTGTGGTTGGTCCCGGGGGGAATGCCGGTCTTGCCGCTGGCGTACAGCGCGGTGAGGATCGACTTCTTGGGGATGCCCGACCGGCGTCACGGGACTCGGACAGGGGCTGCCGTCGAGCTTGCGCGGGCCCGAGTCGCACCCGTTGAACGCGGGCAGCGACCCGGGCTCTTGAAGGTGCGTTCCGGTTGGGACCAGCGAGTAGGCGAGGTCGGTCCACCCGTACTTGGGGGCGGTCGCAGCCAGTGACATGCGCTTGGCGCCCGCACCGGTGTCGCCGGTGCAGGTCCACTTCGGATCGGTCAGCGCCAGCCAAGAGAAGCCGCCGCCGTAGGACCCGCCCGTGGTGACGATCCTGGTCGGGTTGACGGCGAGCTGCCGGCCGGTGACCGGGTTGAACTTGCCGACGGCGCCGAGCACCTGGCAGGCCAGGCTCTGGTAGTCGTTGATCTCGTAGCTGCGCGAGTCGAGCTCGGTCTGACCCGTGGAACCGTGCTCGCTGCCGTCAACGAACCCGCGCGCCGTGTAGTTGAGCACCACGTAGCCTCGCGCCGCGAACCAGGCGTTGTTGTAGTGCCACTTCTCGCCCTCCGCGTCGGCACCGCCGAACCTGGGCGCCTCCCAGCTCGCCTTGTTGCCGGCGCAGCAGCCGTGCATGAAGACCAGCATCGGGTAGCCGCCCACTCGGCGGGGAAATGGTCGGCAGGGTGAGGTCGACGTCGAGCGCGACGTTCCCACTCGAGTCCGCTCCCGGGACAGAGCCGGCGCCCGCCGCCTTCTGGGGAAGGCCGACGTAGCCGTTGCCGCCGTACTTCGCCGGCACCGTGACTGCTTTGGCGCCCGTGGGGTTCGAGGTCGTTCCACCGAAAGCCGGAACCCCGTCGTCGCACTTGTACACGGCGTACCCCGCGGCAGGGACGATCCTGTCGCAGTTGCTCGGCTTGTAGAGCGAGGCGGGGATCTTGGCGCCGGCGGGCGCCGCGAGGAGCATGAATGCCCCCAGGCAGGCGACCGTCAATGTCGTCCTCCGACTCACCACCCCGATCGCGAGTGAGATTAGCCACTTGGCGGTGGCCGCGCGCTGCCCCGAGGCATCTCCCCCAGCGGCGTTCGCGGGCCGGACGCGGTAGCGTCACGGCGTCAGCGACGAACAGGAGGCCAGGGTGCAGATCGACCTCGATGCCTATCGGGAGCAGAGCCTCGAGACCTGGGGGCAGATGGCCCCGGGCTGGCAGGACCGGCGGGACTGGATGATGGGGATCACCGGTCGGGTCAACGACTGGCTGGTGCAGAAGGCGGACCCGCAGCCGGGCCAGACCGTCCTTGACATCGCCGCCGGGACGGGCGACCTGGGGTTTGCAGTCGCGGAGCGCGTGGGGCCCGAGGGCCACGTGATCTCCACCGACTTCGCGCCGGAGATGGTCGACGTAGCCCGCCGCTTCGGAGAGGCCCGCGGCCTCGAGAACGTCGAGTACCGGGTGCTGGACGCAGAGCGCATGGACCTCGGCGACGACAGCGTTGACGGCGCGGTCTGCCGCTGGGGCTACATGTTGATGGCCGACCCGGCCGCTGCGTTGAAGGAGACCAGGCGGGTGCTGCGTGACGGGGGCCCACTGGCGTTCGCCGTCTGGAGGACCCCCGATCGAAACCCCTGGGCGGGCATCCCCGGGATGACGCTCGTCCAGCGCGGCCACATGCCCGCGCCCGAGCCTGGAGCGCCCGGGATCTTCGCGCTGGGAGAGCCCGACCGCATCCGCGAGCTGGTCACCGGGGCCGGCTTCGGTGAGCCCGAGCTGGAGGAGATCGCGTTCGAGTTTCGCTACGCGGACTCCGAAGACCTGTGGGACGTGCTCATCCGCATTGCGGGGCCGCTCGCGCGAGTGGTCAAGGCGCTGCCCGATGACGAGCGGGAGGCGACCCGCGAGGCGATCATGGAGAACATCACCGAGTACCGCAACGAGGACGGCTCCTATACCGCTCCCGCGGCGACCTGGGGCGTGCTCGTTCGCTGATCAGCGCGCCAGGAACGCGCGGCTAAAGAATGCAGGAGTTGTTGACGCGGAGGCGGACCCCGGTGATCTGGTCCTTCGCCACCCTGACGTCCTTGGCCTCGCCCTCCCAGCAGTACCCACCGTCGCGGATGAACGCCCTGACGCGATAAGCGCCGGGCCGGACCTTGACCCGGAAGCGGCCCTCCTTCGGGTGAAGCTTGGCGACCAGCTTGCGGTCGGGAAGGCTGCGGACCGTGACCACGAGGTTGTCGTGTGTGTAAAGCCGCGGGGGCGGCGGCGGATACTGGCACGGCCCGTAGCAGGTGGCGTCGTACACGACGCCTCTGATCGTCCCGGTGCCGGGGTCCTGTGCGGTCGCCTGGACGGGGAGGCCCGCGACGGCAAGCAGGAAGGCGGTGACGAGGAGGAGCTTCCTCACGCTCGTGAGGGTACCCCGTGAGCCACATCGCGAAACATGGCTGGCCGGCCTCACGCACCGCGGGCTGACGACCACGGGGACATCCGACCCAAGATGCACACTTCCCGGCGATTCGTCCGCTCGGGCGAGGCACTGACACCCGCGGCACGCGGAGCCGCGTAGAGAGGAGAGCCAATGGACCGCAGCAGAGAGTGGCTGGTGCCGCTCACCGGCGTCGCGTTCGTCCTCGTAGTGATCGTGGGCTTCCTGATCGGCGGCGAGCCCAAGGCCGCGGACGAGCCGGTGAACGAGGTTGTCGACTTCTATCTCGACAACAAGGACTCCGTCCAGCTCGCGGCGGTCTTCGGGGTTGCCGCAAGCACTCTCTTGATCTTCTTTGGCGCCTACCTGCGCAAGGTGTTGCATGCCGCGGGCGGCGAAGGGGAGATGCTGTCCCTGGTCTCGTTCATCGGCCTGGTGCTCGTCGGGCTTGGATTCGCAATCGATGGCACGATCTCGTTCGCACTCGCCGAAGCTGCCGACGACATCGATCCCGTCGCGGTGCAGGCGCTACAGGCCCTGTGGGACAACGACTTCCTGCCGATCATGCTCGGCGTGTTGGCTTTCCTTTGGGCGACGGGCATCTCCGTGGTTCGCAGCGGAGCCTTGCCGAAGTGGATGGGCTGGCTGATGATCGTGCTCGGGATCGTCGGGGTGACGCCGATCGGTTTCGTCTCCGCCCTTGGCGCGGCGATCCTGGTGCTGGTCATCAGCATCCTGTTGTCACTGCGGGCCCGCTCGGCGCCGACGAGCGCGTAACCGCGCTCAGCCAACCGGGCGACTACGACCGCGGGCTGACGACCACCGGCGTCCCGCGCCGTGGCGAGAAGGTGATGTTGCGTCGCGCGATGCCCTCCGGCCGGCGGCGCGCGCCGCGCAGCTCCCAGCGGCGAAGCGTCTCGCGCAGGACCACGCGCATCTCGAACTCGGCGAACGCGGCGCCCAGGCAGCGCCTGACCCCGCCGCCGAACGGGATCCAGGCGTAGGTCTCGGGGGCCTCCTCCAGGAATCGCTCCGGCCGAAACTCGAGCGCCGCCGGGTAAAGGTCCTCTCGGGTGTGCGTCAACCAGATCGCCGGGGTCACGTCGGTGCCCGGCGGCAGCGTGAAGCCATCCACGCGCAGCTCGCCTCGGAGGCGGCGCCCGGCGAGCGGGATCACCGGGCGCAGGCGAAGCGACTCGGCGATCACGGCCCGCAGGTAGACGTCCTCCTCGCCGGCGTCCACCTCGGACCGCAGGCGCACCAGGGCCGCCGGGTGGCGCAGAAGCAGGTCGAACGTCCAGGCGAGCGCCGTCGCCGTCGTCTCGTGTCCGGCGAGCAGCAGGGTCATCAGCTGGTCCCGCAGCTCGGCGTCGCTCATCGGCTCGCCGTCCTCGAAGCGCGCGGCAACGAGCATCGAGAGGATGTCCTCGCGGCTTGCGAGGTTCGGATCGGCGCGCCGCTCGGCGACCTCCGCGGCCAGCAGCTCGTCGACCTCGGCCATGCGACGGTTCAGCGCGACGAGGGGGTCCGGCCCGCCGAAGCGCCGGGCGAGCAGGACCCGCACCTGAAGCACCGGCGAGGATGTCTGGGCGAGCAGGTCGGCGAGCAGCGATCGCAGGCGCGCGACGCGCCCCGGGTCGCTGACCCCGAACACGGCGCGCAGGATCACCTGGAGCGTCAGGGCCTGCATGCGCGGGTGGATCGCGAAGGTCTGGCCGGCGGGCCAGGTGTCGATCTCGCGGGCGGCGAGCTCCGCGATGATCCCCTCATAGGCGCGCATCCGCTCGCCGTGGAAGGGAGGGAGCATCAGCCGCCGGCGCGCGAGGTGCTCGTCGCCTTCGAGCAGCAGGACCGAGCGGGGCCCCACCACGGGCTCGAGGGTGGCGCTGCGCCCGGGGGGCAGGCCGTTCTCGCGCCCCCGGTAGAGCGCTCGGATCGCCTCGGGGTCCGACACCATCACCATCGGCGTCTCGAAGCCGAGGAAGGTGACGCTGAAGGCGTCGCCGTACCGGCGCCGGCACCTGTTCATGAACTCGATCGGGCGAAACAGCCAGTTGAGAGTCTGGACGGCCGGGGGGGCCGCCGGTGCGGGGGGAAGCGTCGTTTGCCCGGGGTCAGGCAACCGGCGACGCGATCGGCTCGCGCTGCGGCGCGGACAGGGTGACGCGCGATCCCGCGCCCGGGGTGATCGTGATGTTGCGGCGCCTGGCGGGCTCCGGCTGTGACGCGACCGGCGCCACCGCCTGGGCCTCGAGCAAGCTGCGGATCACGATCTTCATCTCGAGCATCGCGAAGCTCGCGCCGATGCACCGTCGCCGCCCGCCTCCGAACGGGATCCAGGTGTAGGTGCCGGGCGGATCGTCCAGGAAACGCTCGGGCCGGAAGGCATACGGGATCCGGGTAGATCTCGGGATCGTGGTGGACCAGGTAGGCGTTGGGCACCAGGCAGACGTCCGACTGGATAGCTCCAGCCCCCAACCTCGATCGGTTGCTTGACCAGGCGCGGGGCGGAGTTGGGCAGCACCGGCCGGCGGCGGAGCGCCTCCTGCACCGTTGCGGTGACGTAGGCGTCCCCGTCCGGGCCGGCGATCTCGTCGGTGAGCCGGGACAGGACCGTCTGGGAGGCGCACCAGGCGCTCGAAGGTCCAGGCCAGCGTGGACGCGGTGGTCTCGTGGCCGGCGACGAGCAGCGTCATCAGCTCGTCGCGCAGCTCCTGCGCCGACATCGGCGATTCGTCGTCGTGCCGCGCCTCGAGGAGCAGGCTGAGGATGTCGTCGCGCTCGGCCTCCTCCCCCCGTCGCTCGTCGATGAGCTCGAACAGCAACTCGTCGGCCTCCTGCTGAAGCCGGAGGAAGCCGGCGACTGGGCCGTATCGCTCGAGCAACGCTTGAAGTCGCCCGGGGGGCGGGGGCAGGAGACTGATGGGGCGATCCCCGAAGGCGAGCATCGCGGACAGGCGCTCCCGGAGCGCGTCGAGGCGCTCACCGGGGTCGAGGCCGAAGACGGCCCGCAGGATGATCTCCATCGTCAGGCGCTGCATGCGGGGCCCCAGCTCGATCGGCTCGCCGCGAGGCCAACTCGCCACCTCCCGCCCGGCCACCTCCGCGATCAGGTCGCTGAGGCGCTCCATCTTCTCCCCGTGGAACGCGGGAAGCATCAGCTTGCGCTGTTCCAGGTGCGGGCCCTCGTCCAGCAGGATGACCGAGTTGGTTCCGACGACGGGCGCGAGCACCTGCGCTCCCTCGCCGGGGTGAAGAACGTCAGGCGGCGCCGTGAAGACCTGCTTGACCTCCTCCGGGTCGGAGATCATCACGAAGGGCGGCGCCAGCGGCAGGCGAATCGCGAATCTCTTGCCGTAGCGGGCTCGGCAGCGCTCCAGGAAGGCAAGCGGGCGTGTCCAGAAGCCGATGCTCTGGATCCAGGACGGATATGACGGACCCGGGGGGATCCCCGAAGGCATCGCGTTCTGCTCCTGGTCGACCTCGTCCAGCTTTCCGCAAGTCCTCACGGCGCTGTGTGAGGATAGACACACGGGCAAGGCGCGGCTCGGGTGCCGTAGGTCCGGCGGGCCCGGAGCCTCGTCCGGGTTCAGGAGAGTGATCGCCGACCATCGCTAGCGTATGAGCCGAAAGGAGGCGACGTGCCCGAGCGCGTGGTTGAGGACCCGGTCCTCAGACAGCGATTCAGCTTTCGGCGGACCACCGACGACGACGGTGGCGAGGTACTTCACGTCGAAATCTGGGTGGACCCCGGCGGCGGCGTCACCCCGCACATCCATCCCGCGATGGAGGAGCGCTTCAAGGTCATGGAGGGCCACCCGAGCTTTCTGGCCGGGAGGAAGTGGCAGACAGCCGGCCCGGGTGACGTGGTCATGGTCCCGGCCGGCGTCCGGCATGCGTACCGCAACGCCGGCCACGAAATCGCCCACATGGTCTGCGAGGCGTGCCCGCCCTCATCGCTCCAGGAGTTCCTCGAGGACGCCGCAGCGCTCGGCCGGGCCGGCAAGATCACCCGGCACGGGGTCCCGAAGGGACCCAGCGCGCTGCTCCTGGGTGCGGTCTTGGCGCACCACTACCGCGACATGGCCGTGCTCCTGTTCCCACCGATGCCGCCGCCGCTCCTCCAGCGGCTCCTCTTCCCCGGGCTCGCCCGGCTCGGTCGGCGCCGCGGCTACGAAGCCGGACGCTTCACAGAGATCCTCTAGTCGGCCGGACCGGGTGGGGGTGTCGCACGTTTGTGGTCCAGACGACAACGAATGTTCGACACCCCCGATGGGGCCGGCGGCCTCAGGTGAGCGATTCGACGAAGACCACCGCGGCGATCGCGAAGTAGATGCCGGTGAGGACGGCGATGCTCGCCGGTCGACGCGCCGCGCGGTGGCGACATCGCCCTCCACGTTGATCCAGGAGTGGCGCACGATCATCGACAGGGTGACGACCACGAATGCGTAGGAGAGGATGTAGAGCTTGTCGAGGAGCAGCAGGTAGTTCACCTCGGGCACAACCACATGTACGCGCAAGCCCAGCGAGACCGTGGTGTTCTCGTGGATCGTGTTCAAGTCACGCGCGCATCGCGACCGGGTCAACGCCAAGGCGATGAAGGACCCGCGCCTCGCCGACATGATGGACGCGAAGGACATGCCCTTCGACGCCAAGCGCATGATCTACGGCGGCTTCAACGTAGTGGTCGACGTCTGAGCGGGAAGGATCCCGCTCCGTCGCGAGAGGGCGAGAAGCGCTCGCCGCCTCAGCGAGCGGCGTAAAGGCGCCAGGAGCCCGGGACGCCCTTGAGCTCGTGCTCGCCGCGCTCCTCGAACTCGATGTCGGAGCCCACGGTGAGGTCCTTCACCGTGTTCGACACCAGCACCTCGCCGGGCTCGGCCCGGGACATCACGCGGGCGCCGATGTGGACCGCGATGCCGCCGATGTCCCCGTTGCGGCGCTCGCATTCCCCGGTGTGGATGCCGGCGCGAATGCTGATCCCGAGCGCGCGGATCGCCGAGGTGGCCGCCTTGGCGCAGCGGATCGCGCGCGCCGGGCCGTCGAAGGTGGCCAGGAACCCGTCGCCCGTGGTCTTCACCTCGCGCCCGCCCTGGCGCTCGAGCTCCCGCCGAAACGCCTGCTCGTGCTCCTCCAGCAACTCTCGCCAGCGGCGATCGCCGATCTCCGAGGCCCGCTCGGTCGAGCCGACGATGTCGGTGAACAGCACCGTCGCCAGCACGCGATCGGTCTCGGGCTCGTGGCGGCTGCCGGTGACGAACTCCTCGACGTGGCCGCAGACCTCGTCGGGGTCGATGATCCACGGCCAGTGGTCGTCCCCGTCCATCTCGATCAGCCGGGCGCCCGGGATGCGCTCCGCCATGTAGCGGGCCCCTTCGATCGGCAGCACATCCCCGGTCCGGTGGAGGAGCAGCGTCGGGACGCGAATCGTCGGCAGGATGGCGCGGATGTCGAGGTCCAGGTTGGCCACCGTCATCGGGCGCAGGACGCGACGGCTGATCGCGGTGCGCTCATAGCCGCCCCACCACTCACGCTCCTGATCGTCCTCCAGGAAGCTGGGGGCGAGGACGGTGAGCAGGACCCCCTCTCCCCAGGCTTCCTGTGCGCCCTCCAAGAGGATGGCGACCATCTCGTCGTCGAACCCCCAGGGATAGTCGGGAGGATCGGGCGTCTGCCGAGCGAATCCGCCGTAGAGGACCGCGCTCGAAACCCGCTCCGGATAGCTGGCGGCGAAGAAGGCCGCCAGGGTGGCGCCCTCCGAGCAGCCGAAGACCGCCGCTCGATCGACCCCGACAGCGTCCATGACCGCCCGGGTGTCGTCGATTCGCTCCTCGACCGAGGGTGGCTCGATGAACGGGTCGGACAACCCTGTGCCGCGCTTGTCGTACACGATCACCCGGGCGAAGGACGACAGCAGGCGCATGAACCGCACGTACTTCGGATGCGTCCAGGCGTGGTCGAGGTGCGAGACGAGACCGGGTATGTGGACCAGGTCGAGCGGGCCGTCGCCCACCACCTGGTAGGCGATCGAGAAGTCGCCGCTGCGGGCGTACTGCGTCTTTGGAGGCTTCATGGTTCCCCGACCCCCCGAATCTAACGCGGTTACGCTGCCCGGGTCCGCCCGGACCACCCCGCCACGCCCACCACCCCGGAGGAGACCATGAGCGAACGAAGCGAGTACGGGCCCGGCGAGTTTTGCTGGGTCGATCTGGCCACCTCCGACACGGACGCGGCGGCCAAGCTCTACGGGGAGCTGCTCGGCTGGGAGACGCAGTCGGCGGGGCCGGTCGAGGAGACCGGGGGCTACGGCTTCTTCCTCCGGGATGGAAAGCAGGTTGCCGGCTACGGGCCAATCCAGGCGGAGGGCCAGCCGCCGGCCTGGTCCAGCTACGTCAAGGTGGCCGACGCCGACGAGAGCGCGGAGAAGGTCAAGCAGGCCGGTGGCAGCGTCTTCATGGAGCCGTTCGATCTGCCCGCCGACTCGGGGCGGATGGCCGTGGTCGCTGACCCGAGCGGCGCCGTCCTGTGCGTCATGCAGCAAAAGCAGCACCACGGCGCCCAGCTCGTCAACGAGGTCGGGTCCTGGACCTGGAACCAGCTCGCGACCCCCGACCTCGATGGCGCCAGGGGCTTCTACGGCAAGGTCTTCGACTGGGGCCTGGAGCAGTCCGAGGAGGCTCCACCCGAGTCGCCGTACTGGATGTGGCAGGTCGGAGGACAGAGGTGGGAGGAGGGGATCGCCGGGGCGATGACGATGGGCCCCGAGACCCCGCCGGGCACCCCGCCCCACTGGATGGTCTACTTCGCCGTCGAGAACGCCGACGCCGCCATCGAGACCGTGAAGCGACACGGCGGAACCCTGCTCTTCGGCCCCCAGGACATCCCGGTCGGCCGGCTGGCGGTCTTCACCGATCCGCAGGGGGCGGCCTTCGCGGTGATCCAGCCGGACTATCCGGACGATCGCTAGGCGATGGAGCAGCACGCAGCGGCCCGGCCTCATCCCGCCTTCGCCACTCCGGCCCTCCCACCCGGTCCACGCCTGCCCGGGCTCGTCCAGGGGTTTCGGTACGCCCGCGATCCGCTCGGCTTCTTCACTCGCCTTCACCGCCGCTACGGCGACGTCTTCTCCCTGTCGTTCCCCTACTTCGGCCGGGTCGTCTACGTGGCCGACCCGGGGATCGTCAAGCAGGTCTTCACCGGCGACTCTGCCCTGTTCCACGCGGGCGAGGCCAACGCGACCGTGCTGGAGCCGACGCTCGGCCCGAACTCGGTGCTGACGCTCGACGAGGGCGAGCACCTGCGCCAGCGAAAGCTTCTGCTGCCGCCTTTTCACGGGGAGAGCGTGAGCCGGTACGGCGAGTTGATTCGCGAGATCACGCAGCGCGACATGAGGAGCTGGCCGGTTGGCGAGCCATTTGCCCTGCGCCCACACACGCAGCGGATCACGCTGGCGGTGATCCTGAGGGCGGTGTTCGGCATCCGCGACGATGAGCGCTTCAGGCGCGCCTCGACGCTGGTCGGCGAGTTCGCCCGCAGGGCCGACCTGATCACGCAGCTCCCGATGCTGCGACGCAACCTCGGCCGCTTCGGCCCCTGGGCGCGCTTCCAGGACGCCCGCGCTGCCCTGGACGAGTTCATCTACGAGGAGATCGCCGCGCGGCGCGCGGAGGCGAGCGGCGCGGAGCACGACGACGTCCTCTCGCTGCTTCTGTCCGCCGAGCACGACGACGGCAGCCCGATGAGCGACGAGGAGCTGCGCGACGAGCTCGTCACGGTCGTCGGCGCAGGGCACGAGACCACCGCCACGGCGCTGGCCTGGGCGCTCGAGCGGGTGCTTCGCACGCCGCGGGTCCTGGCCCGCCTGCGGACGTCGATCGAGGCGGGCGAGGACGACTACCTGGACGCCACGATCAAGGAGACGCTGCGCGCGCGGCCCGTGATCGTGGACGTTGCGCGCAAGCTGGCGGCGCCCGCGACGATCGGCGGCTACGAGCTTCCGGCGGGGTCCTTCGTCCTCCCGGCGATCGGCGCGCTTCACTACCGCGCCGACCTCTATCCGGACCCCCACGAGTTCCGCCCCGAGCGTTTCCTCGACGGGAAGGTCGACCACTACGGCTGGATCCCCTTCGGCGGCGGCGTGCGCCGCTGCATCGGCGCGGCCTTCGCTCAGTACGAGATGCGCGTGGTGCTGAGGGCGATCCTCGAGCGGGCGCAGCTGAGCGCACCCGACTCCCGTCCGGAACGGGCAAAGGTTCGCAACGTCACGCTGGCGCCGGGAGCAGGCTGCCGCGTGGTCCTGGAGCGTCCGCTACGCCCAGCTTCTGGGCGACGATGATGTCCTTCCTGCCCAGGCCGTGGGCCGGCGCCTCCCGTCCCGACCAGGATCCATAGCGCACCTCCTCGATCCCGAGCCCGGCGTCGTCGTGTGCCTCGCGGACGAACTCCTCGTCGAGAGCGATCCAGGCCTCCGGCCGGTCGGGCCGCTTCACCAACGCCAGGTCGCCGAACTGATGGAGCACGCCCTGCCGCGACTCTCCGCCCTCAACCAGGGGCAACGACTCCTCATTGAGCAGGAAGATGGTGTTCAGCGTCCGGCCTCCCGGCTTCAGCACTCTTCCGATCTCGCGGAAGTAGTTGCGAGCGTCATCGGGAACCAGGTGGGTGAACAACGAGTTCGAGAACACGAAGTCGAACGTGTCGTCGTCCAGGGGAAAGCGGTACTGGGCCCCCTTGGCCTCCGCGCCGCGGTTGTAAGCGGTGTTGAAGACGTCGGCCCAGACGAAGGTGTAGTGCGGCAGCTTCGAGCCGATCCACTCGTCGCAGAGCTTGATCGCCTTGCGATCGGTGTCCAAGCCGACATAGCGTCCGCGGCCATCCAGGTACTGGGACAGGGCGACCGCCAAACGGCCCACGCCGCAGCCGAGGTCGAGCAGCCGGTGGTGGGGCTGGAGGCCCGCGTCCACCGCGGCTTGCAGGAACCGTCCGCCGGCCTTTCTGAAGTCGCCCTTGTGCGTGTAGGACGGCAGCACACGCTTGGGCGGGATGAGCTCGTCGATGTCAGGCGTGCGGGCGGGCGAGCGGCGGAGGCGAGGCATGGGCCGGGATCATAGGAAACCCCCAGAGGGCGCCGGCGGCCAGCGTCCCGGCCGGCGTCAGCCCCAGTGGCCCATCGGGGTGACCGTGAGCGGGCCGCCACAGCGCGGGCATTCGGCCCGGCGCCCGAAACGAAAGACGCCCTTCAACGCCTGCTCCCCCAGCGAGCGCTTCGGCAGCCCGGCAAGACGACGCCCACCGCATTGCGGGCAGGCGTTCAGCTCGGGCCCAATCCCGCTGTAGAGATCGGCGGTGACCACGGTGACCAGCTCGCGGCAGTCCCAGCAGACCATGGGCTCCAGGAAGGTTCCGACCATCCCGACCCCGTCCTTGAGCTCGTCAACCCGATACTCGCAGCGCGAGCACTCTGCCTCGTAGAGATCCCCCACCGGTTTTCACCCTTCTCCCTTAGAACCGTAGCCAGCCGGCAAAGGTGCGCCCGGTTGGACTCATGGTGCATCACCGGCTCGTGGCGGCAGCCAGCTTCGACAGCGGTGAGGGAAACCTCGGCAGGACCCTCTTGCCGGAGAGCCACTCGGTCAGGCGCGCCGCCTCGCCCTCGAGGGCGCGCAATCCCTCGGCGCCGACGTCCTCGAGCATCTGCAAGACCACCTCGCCGGTGTCGCTCTGGCGCCACCCACCCACGATCCGCCCGTCCCACCACGCGGTGGGTCCCGCGTTGCCGCTGGTGTCGAACAACTGCTCCTTGTGGGGGCCGAGGTACCAGCCCCGCTCGATCCAGCCCATCGTGGTTGGGTCGAGTGGCGGCAAAAGGGCGGCCCACGGCTCCACCGCATCGGTCGCCTCGAGATCGTCGCGCAGCAGGTATCCGGTCTGCCCGTCGAGGTCGACCTCGACCGCGCCGAGGCCGGCGAGCGCCGTCCGCACGGCCGCGACGGTCGACCCGAGCCACCACTTGAGGTCGGCGGCCGTGCCGGGGCCGAACGCGCGCAGCCATCGCTCGACCAGGCCCGCCACGCCTTCCGCTTCCGGCCGAGGCGCGATCCCCTCCCCCAGCCATGACTCCATCGAGACCCATCGGGGCCGGGAGGTGGTCCACCCGCCGTCGTTCGAGGCCCGCACGATCTGCCCCGCCGCCGACAGCGTGGTCAACACTCGAGGACCCACCGGCGCCTGCCCACCCCAGGACTTCCCTTCGCCGTAGGCGATCGAGCCCTCGAGCAGGGGGATCTCGTCGCGCAGCTCCGAAGATGTCGCCTCCCGGCCGCCCGCCAGCGCGGCCAGCACCTGCTCGCCGGCCTTGGACAGCCAGCGCTCGCCGTCGCGGTGCAGCCCGGCCTTTTCGACGTCGCGGATCAGCCGGCGCCGCTCGGTGTCGGCGACCCGATTGCTGGCTCCGGCCTGGGCAACGCCCATGGCCTCCCGGGGGAAAACGAACAGGGTTCGGCGCATCGCCAGGTGCTTGACCAGCGACCGGTCGGCGTACAGGGCACGTTCCAGGTCGTCCACAGTCATACCGTCGACGCGGGCCCAGGCCGACAGGTAGACCGTCACGGGATCGGTCGCATGCAGGCAGACCATGCTGCCGGCGGCCTCCACCACGTCGCCCGCCCGATGGCCAGGTGCCAGGCGGTGACGCCGGGCCAGCCGGGCTCGACGCTCCGCGACCTCGATCCTTCGCACACCGGGATCGTGCCACGGCCCGGGTAGGTAGCGGACGGGGACATCCCGGCCCCGGAGGATCGGAGGCTTTAGCCCGTCACCGTCTTCTTGCGCACGGGCGAGCGCCCGGCCAGGTAGGGGTAGCCGGCCTGACGTGGGACCCTCACCTTGAAACGGAACTTCTGCGCACCCGAAACGTGGCGGAATGTGTGCGAGACGCGCGCCACCCCGGCGCCATTGGTCCGCTTGACGAAGTCGACCGAGAAGGGCACCCAGCGCCCGCCCGGGGGCTTGGCCAAGAACCGGACCTGGCGATGTGCGTGGAATGGCCCGCGTAGCCGGGCGCGCAAGGTCATCGTCTGCCGGTTGTGAAGCCTTCCACGCGGGCGCACCCGAAGCCCCAGCCTCGGCTTCACCTGGAGACGGATCGCGCGGGTCACGACCCGCTCCGGCCCGCGCCAGTAGGTGAGATAGACGATTCGCGAGGGGCCGGCGGGAGGCCGCGCCAAGACCCTCCCGCGGGCGTCGGTGCGGAGGGGCCGGCCGACCAACCTCTCGGTCGAATTGGGGAGCGCCGTCCGCTCAGAGACACAGACAAGGGCCCCACGCCCCGGCCCGCCCAGGGGACGCGCGAACCTGCCGACGACCTGAGGGCGCCGGCCAAACTTCACCCGCTTCACGGTCTTGCCGCCCGCGAAGGCGAACTGAGCGCGGAGCGTGGGAGCCACCTGGGAGATCGGGCAGTCGTTGTCGACCCGGATCCTCCGCCGCGCGCAGCGCTCATTGGGGCTCACGTTCGCGTAGTCGTGGACGCATACCGTGATCGAGTTCTGCCCCTCGTGGAAGCCGGGCAAAAGGGTGTTGACGGAGAGGGCGCTGCGCGCCGAGTTGGGACAGGGGCTGAGTGCAAGGGCGAGCTGATCGGCGCCGATGTTGCACCCTGACACCAGCGAGTCGAAGAGCTTTCGGTTGGTGCGCACCTGGACCAGCCGTATCCCGGAGCCGACGTCGCGAGCCCTGACGATGAGCGTCTGCGTGGCGCGCTGAACGGGTGCGGTGAGCAGCCCGCCGCCCAACCCGCTGATCGTCGGCGGCGAGGCATCGAAGAGCTTGAACCGTGCCCGCTTGACGTGGATTCTCGGCTTGTCGGTCCTGCCACAGCGGTTGGCGCGGCGAGTGCAGGTCAGCTGAGCGATCAGGCGGTTCCCCCTGCCGCGTGCTCGCCACTCGAACGCCTTGAAGCGCCAGCGCGGCGAGCCGATGGAACGGGGCGCTCCCTGCGGAGGAGCCAGCAGGAGCCGCGGGTGGTAGCCCCAATCACGCCGTCCGCGTGCCAAGAGCCTGCCGCCGGTGAAAAAGGTGCCGGCCGGCGGCTTCGCCACCCACGCCCCGTACCGCCCCGCGCCGGTGCGGCTCCGCTCGTGGGTCACGCCCAGCCCGTCCCCCGACCAACACGACCTGTCGCGATGAAACTCCGGGGAGTTGCGCGAGAAGTGGAACCCGCCGTACCCCGCGCCGAGGTGAGGCGCGCACTGGACAGCCTCGTAGGGCCCGGCCCTCGCCAGGGGCGCAAACGCCATCGCCGCCGTCAGCACGAGGAGCGCGGGGCACAGGATCCAGGCGCTGGTCGCCTTCGGCCGCTCGCCGGCTGGCAGCCCCTTCCACACGGCTAGCACTCGTAGCCGAACTCGGGTGGGCACCCACCGGCGCTCTTTGCCGGGCTCGGGGCGGAGCTCGACGATGAGCCGGACGGCGCCGGGGCCGGAGCCGGCTGCGGCACGGCCACCGGCTGCGCGACCGGGGCCGGCTCGGGCGCCGGGGGCGCAGGCTCCGAGGCGATTGGAGCGCTCTGAGCGGATCCCTGCGAGCTCGCCCGGGCACTGCCCTTACGGTTGCCGGGACGACTCGCGGACTCGTCCGGACCTTGAGTGGGCTTTCCCGATCCTCTTACGGCGGAAAGGTCGCCTGCCCCAGGGTGCGGCTGCACTCGCGCCGCGGCGCCCGGGCGGGCGAAGGAGTCGCCCGGGCCGCTGCCCGTGCGGGAGGCGAGCAGGAAGGCGCCGGCGCCCACGGCGAGCAGGAAGAGCCCAGCGATCGCTGCCACTCGCGTGCGTGAAGGGCGTTCGAACGCGCAGCGCTTCTGTCGCCGGGCCTTGCGGAACGGCCGCCAACGCCGCACGCGCCCGCGGATCGAGCTCCCCCAACTCGACCGTGATCGCTGCCACGCGCTGCCGCGCGTTGCACTCTGCCATCGCGATCGATCGTCTGGGCAACCATCTCCCGAGCCTTTTCAAGGCACCGTCGAGGTGGCCGATATCGGCCTCGAGCTTCGCCCGCGGCGCGGCACCCCACGGCATCGCCCAGCCGGCAAGCCGGCGCCCGGATTGAGACAGCCAATCGCGCTCCAAGCGGGCCAACATCAGCGCGAGGCTGAGGTCCTCGTAGCGGCCCCTCGGGCGCCACGGAGGGCAGAGCTGTGCCGCCGAGCTCTCGGCGTTCGCCATCCAGCCGAAGGAAGAGGCGCTTCCTGGTGAGGCTTGAGGAGTCGACACGCCCGCGAATGGGCGTTGCCCCTCGAACCTCGTATTCGGGATGACCTTCCATGGCCGGCTGAGCAAGTCTCCCTCAGCGTCGGGGCCAGGTCAAGCTCGGAGCAACGGTTCAGACCAGCGCGCTTGACAGGTGACTAAACGGTCACCTATACTCGCGGTATGGACGCGGTGTTCAAGGCCCTCGCCGACCCGACGCGCCGGAGCCTGCTCGACGAGCTGTTCAAGCAGGACGGGCAGACGCTGAGCGCGCTCGGGGAGCGGGTGCCGATGACGCGCTTCGGCGTCATGAAGCACCTCAGGGTGCTCGAGGACGCGGGCCTCGTGACCACGCAGCGGCGCGGTCGCGAGAAGCTCCACTTCCTGAACCCCGTCCCGATCCGGCTCGTCCACGACAGGTGGGTGAGCAAATACGCCGAGCCCTTGGCGGCAACGCTCAGCGGGCTCAAGCGAGAACTGGAGGGTTGACCATGGACCAGTACGTCGTTGTCAATGGCGCAGCAGCCATGACCGTGTTCGAGATCTACATCAAGACCACCCCGGAGCGCCTCTGGGAGGCGATCACCGACCCTGAGATGAGGGCCAAGTACAGCTTCGGAGTCGAGACCCGCTCGGACTGGACGCCCGGCTCGAGCTACGAGTCCTCGGTCCCCGGGGTGATCGACATCGCAGCGGGCGAGAACCTGGAGGTTGATCCCCCGCGCCGGCTCGTCCAGAGCTTCACCGCACTGTGGAGCGAGGACGTGAAGGCCGAGGGGTCCTCCAAAGTCACCTGGGAGATCGAGCCGGTCGGCACCTCGTGCCGGTTGAGGGTCACCCACGACCAGCTGCCCGAGGACGCCAACTCGGAGCTCTACGGCGGCTGGCCGATGATCCTCTCCGGCCTGAAGACGCTGCTCGAGACCGGGGAAACGCTCGACACGCCCGGCTCCCTGCGCTATTCGGGGGCCGCGGAGTGGGCCGCCTGAGGCGTTGAGGGGACCGATCGAGGCGCCGCCGGGGCTCGGCGGCGCCTCGATTGCAGCTAGCGCGCTTGCAGCGCGTCCAGGCCGACGGCCAGAGCGAGTACGAGCCGCCGGTCCATCGTGCGCTCGCGATCGCCTGAGACATCGAGGCGGTACCGGTCACGGAGGCCGAGGATTCGCTGCAGGCCGCCGATGCGCTCGTCCCCGACGAAGTAGTCGAAGTGGTAGGGAATCGGCAGCAGTTCGAGGAACTCGCCGATGAAAGGGACCAACCCGATCAACCGCCGGAAGAGCGCCACGAACAGGCTGCGCTCCCGCGCCCAGCCGAGCTCGGTGCCGGAGGCGTCGTAGAGGCGCCAGGTCGAGCGCAGCAGCGACTTGCCGAA
This sequence comes from uncultured Actinomycetes bacterium, assembly GCA_963824865.1. GTDB lineage: Bacteria > Actinomycetota > Thermoleophilia > Solirubrobacterales > 70-9 > AC-56. The sequence continues at coordinate 125,660 of CAWGQQ010000007.1, forward strand.
GACCTTGGCGAGCTGTCCGACGGGCTGTCCGCTCGCGTCGGTGACGTCATAGCGGGCACGCGGATCCCAAACCTGCTGCGCCTTGATCCGGAACAGCTCGCTGGTCTTTGAGTCGTCGGTGAACGCCCGCAGATCCTCCTTGAGCTTCATCCGCTTCTGCTCGACGAAGCAGACGGGCTCGCCCGCCGACTTCTCGTCCGCGCCGAGGGTGGAGACCTCGTACTGATTGATCATCGGCCGGAAGCGCTGGACGAGGAGGAACCGATCGTGCAGGTTGGGATCCACGGACGGCACGACCCCAGCCTAATGCGGCCGCGTGGTTGAATCGGGGCATGGCGTGCGTTTCGCTCGGCCTCTCCGCGCTGTTCGGCCTGCTCGCCGTCGGCGCGCGCACCTGGATTCACAGGCGACGGACAGGCCGCTCGCCCATTCAGCGCGGCGCCGGCATCAGCGGATGGGTCGGCCTCGGCGCCCTGGCGCTGGCGTTCGTCGCGGGGCCGGTCGCCGAGCTGGCCTTCGAAGCGGCACCGCTGGTCGACAGCGGCTGGCTCGACGGCCTCGGGCTGGCGCTGTCATTGCTGGGCCTCACGGCGCTGCTTTGGTCGCAGTCGTCGATGGGCGACAGCCTGCGAATCGGCGTCGATCCCAGCGAGCGAACAGCCCTCGTGACGACCGGGCCGTTTCGCTGGGTGCGAAACCCGATCTACAGCGCCATGCTCGTGTATCTCGCCGGAGTCGCCTTGCTTGTTCCCAACGCTGCAGGCTTGATCGCCTTTGGCGTGGTCGCGCTCGGGCTGGACTTGCACGTGCGGCTCGTCGAGGAGCCCTACCTCATCGCGACGCACGGAAGCTCCTACGCAGGCTATGCCGCGCGCGTGGGCCGCTTCGTTCCGGGGGTGGGCAAGCTCTGAACGAGTGACCGCACGATCGTCCGCGGCGCCGAGCTCTGAACATTCTCGCCTCGCCCGGCAAACTGTCCGGCGCCACCTGGATCCTCGGCCCGATGGGAGCTCGATCGTCGCCGAGCGAGAAGCCGGGAGCGAGCACGCGGCGGCCGGCGAGCTATTACCGGGTGGCCGGAGTCGACCTGCGTACCGAGATGGACCGGATTTGCCGATTGCCCGTCTTCGGTGGAGATGACGGGCCGCTCGGGCGGCGCTCTCCCACCCTGACCGTTCGCCGCGCTTCAAGCCGGCCCCGCAGCCGGCTGGGATTCGCGATCCCGGACGAGTGGCGGATCTCGGTGACGGCTTTCCCGGGACAGCGTCAAGGGGACGCTGAGGAGACGCTCGTTCACGAGTTGGTCCATCTCTTCGTCGGCGTGTCCCCGGGTGCCCGTCGCTGGCACGGGCGCGAGTTCAAGGCGACCATGCGGCGGGCGATGCAAGAGGGCTACGGCATCGGCGACGTCAAGCTGAACGGCAGCTATCACGGCGCCTACGCCGACGCTCTCGAGCGGGTCCGGTCCGGGGGCGTCCAGCTCTCACTAGGCTTGGCCTGATGACGGACGGCAGCGAGCAAGGTTCGACGTCGAACCCCGCCGAGAGCCCAGCTCGGCAAGGATCGAGCTGGACGGCGAGCCGTGTGGTCGGGCTGGTCTTTGCCAGCATCGGGGGGCTGATCGGCCTGGCGCTGCTTGTCGGGGGCATCGCCGTGATCGCCGCCTATGCATTCGGCCGCGACGACGACGGCTACTTCAACACGGATCGCCATCGGCTGGAAAGCCCCGCCTACGCGATCACCACGGAGGACATCGACCTCGGTGCAGACGAGGTCGACTGGGCCCCGGACGGGATCCTTGGCAAGGTCCGAGTCCAGGTCGACGGCGAGAAACCTCTGTTCGTCGGCATCGGGCGCGACGGCGACGTCGATCGCTACCTCGGTGACGTCGCACGCGACAAGCTCATCGACTTCGACGGCGACGAGCCCCAGTTCGACCTGCACGAGGGCGGAGCGCCGCGTGCGCCACCCCGTGAGCAGGGCTTCTGGGTAGCCGAGTCCGAGGGCACCGGCGAGCGGACGCTCACCTGGGATGCCGAGTTCGGTCGCTGGACCGCGGTCGTGATGAATGCCAACGCGGCCCGCGGCATCGACGTCGAGGCCGATGCCGGGGTGAAGCTGGGCTGGGTGATCTGGGTCGGCCTGGGGATGTTCGTGGTCGGCCTGCTGATGAGCGCCGGCGCGATAGTCGTGATCCTCCTGATCGGGCGGCGTGCAGGCCGAGATCCGGCAACGGGCTGACTATGAACGCCATCACCGCGGAAACCGAGCTTGATGAGGCCGCGCTGCGCGAGCTGGAAGGATCATTCCGGGGACAGCTGGTTCTGCCGGGGGCCCCCGGCTACGACGAGCGCCGCAAGGTCTGGAACGGGTCGATCGATCGGTCCCCGGCGCTGATCCTCCGGTGCAGTGGCGTCGCGGACGTGATTGCGGCGGTGAGGTTCGCGAGGAGCGCCGGGCTTCCCGTCGCAGTCCGAAGCGGAGGCCACAGCTTCCCGGGACTGTCCGTCTGCGATGGCGGCGTGGTCATCGACCTCGGACCGATGAAGGGGATCAGGGTCGACCCGGAGGCGCGCACGGCGAGGGCTCAGGCCGGCGTGCTTTGGGGTGAGCTCGACCGGGAGACTCAGACGTTCGGGCTCGCGACGACGGGCGGGATCGTCACGCACACCGGCGTCGCGGGCCTCACCCTGGGGGGCGGCATCGGGTGGCTTCAGCGAAAGCACGGGCTGACGATCGACCAGCTCCTCTCCGTTGACCTGGTGACCGCCGACGGCGAGCTCGTGAAAGCGAGCGAGACCGAGAATTCCGACCTCTTCTGGGGCCTGCGCGGCGGCGGCGGAAACTTCGGGATCGCGACCGAGTTCGAGTTTCGTCTCCATCCAGTGGGCCCGATCGTCTTCGCAGGGCCGATCTTTTGGCCGATGGAGAAGGCGCCGGCTCTCCTGCGCTTCTACCGCGAGTGGAGCGCCGAGGCGCCGGACGAGCTGATGACGATCGTCGTCCAGCGCAAGGCGCCGCCGCTTCCCTTTGTGCCTTCGGAGCTCCACGGGAAGCCGGTCGTGAGCGTCGCGTGCTGCTATGCCGGGCCCATCGATGAGGGGGAAGCGGTTGTGCGCCCGCTGAAGGCGTTTGACTCGCCGGTGCTCGATCTGTGCGAGCCCAAGCCCTACGTCGCTCATCAGGCGATGTTCGACGCAGCCTTCCCCCACGACTGGTGGTACTACATGCGGGCCTGCGACGTGGCCGAGCTCACGGACCAGGTGATCGACATCGCGGTCGACCACGCGCTGCGGATCCAATCGCCGCTGACGGCGTTCCCGATCTGGCAACTCGGTGGAGCGGTCGCCCGCGCGGCTGAGAAGGAAACGGCCTTCAACGGCCGTGGCGCAGGACACACGTTCAACATCACCGGCATGACGGCAACGGCCGAAGGCTTCGACGCGGAGCGTGACTGGGTCCGGAAATTCTGGTCGGCGCTCGAGCCCCACCACACAAGCGTCTACGTCAACTTCCTCATGGACGAGGGTCAGGAGCGCGTCCGTCAGGCCTACGGGGCCGAGAAGTACGACCGCCTGCAGGCACTGAAGCGCAAGTACGACCCTGACAACTTCTTCCACCTCAACCAAAACATCCCGCCGAAGTAGGGCTGTACGCCTCGACGCGGCAGGCGAAGTCATCGGCCTGACGATCGTCAACGCGAAGTGGCTCCTCGATCGCGACGGGAACCTGGTCGTCACGATCCCTGAGCGGATCGAGTCACCGCGGGCCTACGTCGAGCCTGCCTGACTGCTTTCCATCAGAGTCAGCAGCTTCGTCGTCGTGCTCCAGCTGCGGGCAGACAAGACGTCGTCATCAACGCCGAGCCGCCGGACGAGGGCCGGTCGTTGTTGGTCACGCTCCTGCTCGGCTTCCTCCCGACGATTGTCGTGGGTTCTTGTCTGGTACGCCGCAGACGGCGACTGTTGAGCCGGCTGCCGGTGGCTTCGGCCGCTCCACGCGCGGCGCGTGAAGCCGGCGAGCAGGAGCGAGTCACCTTCGACGACGTGGCCGGGATCGAGGAGGCCGAGGACGAGCTCGTCGAGGTCGTGGACTTCCTCAAGACCCCGCAGCGCTACACGAAGCTCGGCGCGCGGGTCCCGCGCGGCGCGCTGCTCTACGGGCCGCCCGGGTCCGGCAAGACGCGGCCGGCCCGCGCGGTCGCGGGGGAGCGGACGCCGCCTTCTTCACCATGTCGGCCTCGGAGTTCGTCGAGGCGATCGTGGGCGTGGGCGCCTCGCGCGTGCGCGACCTGTTCAAGCAGGCAAAGGAGGCCGCGCCGGCGATCGTCTTCATCGACGAGCTGGACGCGATCGGCCGCTCGCGCTCGGGCAACGTGGGCGGGATCAGCGGCGGCCACGACGAGCGCGAGCAGACGCTCAACCAGATCCTGACCGAGATGGACGGGTTCGAGGCGGGCACGAATGTGATCGTCTTGGGCGCGCCGAACCGCGCCGAGGTCCTAGACCAGGCGCTGTTGCGCCAGGGGCGCTTCGGTCGGCGCACGCCGTCAACCCCCCCGAACCGAAGGGCCGGGTCGAGATCCTCAAGATCCATACTCGATCGGTGCCATTGGCGCCCGACGTCGACCTCGACCGCATCGCGGCCTCAACGCCGGGCGCGACCGGCGCCGACATCGCGCTGTTCGTGAACGAGGCGGCGCTCTTCGCCGCTCGGCGCGATCACGCCGCCGTGGAGCAGCGGGACTTCACCGACGCGATCGAGAAGACCCTCCTCGGCGCCGAGCGCCAGGTGGTGATGACTGACGCGGATCGCGAACGCACCGCCTACCACGAATCCGGCCACGCGCTGGTGGGCATGCTCACCCGCGGCGCCGACCCGGTGCGCAAGATCTCGATCATCCCGCGGGGCCAGGCGTTGGGCGTCACCCTCGCCACGCCCGAGGCCGACCGCTTCAACTACGCCCGCGACGATCTGATCGCGAAGATCAAGGTGGCGCTCGGCGGCCGCGCGGCGGAGAAGGTCGTCTTCGGCGACCTGACCACGGGCGCGGAGTCGGACATCCAGAACCTGACGCAGATCGCCCGCGGCATGGTCGGCCGCTGGGGCATGAGCGACGCGATCGGCCCGATCGCCGTCACGGATGGCCGCCAGGACGGGGCCCTGCTGCCCGGCTCGGTACCGGCCTCGCCCCCGACCCAGCAGCTCGTCGATGAGGAGGTCCGGCGAATCGTCGACGGAGCCGAGCACGACGTGATCCAGCTGCTCGAGCGTGAGCGCGGGCGGCTCGATGCTCTGGCTCGCGCGCTGTTGGAGCGCGAGACGCTTGACCAACCGGAAGCCTACGAGGTCGCGGGCGTCGAGCCGTCCGACGTAGATCGACCGTCCGTCTCGTTGACCGGCGACTGACGTCGACGCAACCCGGAGCAACCGCGCTCGTGAAACAACCGCACCGGACCGTCATCGGGAAGGAGGTTCGGCCACCTCACGAAGTTCTCGCCGCCGACGTTGATGCCGCGCAGCAGGGCGAGGTATTGAAAGGCCATCGGCGGCCGTGGTCTATCACGGCTCCCCGCGTAGGCCTTTCCGCAGCGCGCCCTCCAGGATTCGAACCTCAGCGAGCCTGGAAGGCGAGCGGTGTCACAGGTTCGACCTCTGGAGGGTCTTGGACGCGCCCGAGAGGATTCGAACCTGTGACCTTCGGTTTCGTAGGTTGACCGCTATCCTTTCTGTGGATTAACTACAGAAACTGGATCTAGATATGAACTTGCTGCTGATCCCCCTTGACGAAGCAATCATCTTCCCCGCTGTAACTGCGACGCTGCCTATTGACCCTGGCGATGAGGAACATCTCTTCCTGCTGCCGCGCCGCGAGAGCGAGTTCGGCCGCGTCGGCGTCGTCGCCGAGGTGATCGAGCGCGGCCAGCTGCCCAACGGCACGCCCGTCGCCACCGTTGTCGGCCTGTTCCGGGGCCTCGCGGGCGCGGCTCAGCCCGGCGCCGGCGACGAGCTGAGAATCGAGGTGCAGGAAATCCACGACGGCCAGCCCGACGACGAACGCACCCACGAGCTGGTGCGCGAGTACCGCGCCGTGGTCGAGGAGATCCTCGAGCTGCGCGGCGCCGACGAGCGCATCGCCGCCTTCCTTCGCTCGGTCGAGGAGCCTGGCGCGCTGGCCGATACCGCCGCCTACAGCCCCGACCTTTCCCCCGAGCAGAAGCTGCGGCTGCTGGAGACCCTCGACGTCAGGGCCCGCCTCGAGCTGGCTGTGGAGATGCAGCGCGAGCGGCTCGCCGAGCTGCAGGTCCGTGTCAGGATCCGCGACGACGTCGAGTCCGGGGCCCACAAGCAGCAGCGCGAATACTTCTTGCGCAAGCAGATGGAGTCGATCCGCAAGGAACTCGGCGAGGACGAGGGCGACCTGATCTCCGAGTACGAGCGCAAGATCGCCGAGGCCGAGATGCCCGAGGCGGTCGCCGAGCAGGCCGAGCGCGAGCTGCGGCGGCTGGAGCGCCAGGGCGAGCAGTCGCCCGAGTCGTCGATCATCCGCAGCTACCTCGACTGGCTGCTGGCGGTGCCGTGGTCCAAGCGCTCCGAGGAGCGGCTAGATCCCGAGCACACCCGCGAGGTGCTCGACGAGGACCACGCCGGGTTGGAGGACGTAAAGCGCCGCATCACCGAGTTCATCGCGGTTCGCAAGCTGCGCCAGGAGCGCGGCGCCAGCGAGGAGAGCCGCGCCAACGGCGCGATCCTCACCCTGGTCGGCCCGCCGGGCACCGGCAAGACCTCGATCGGCGAGTCGGTGGCCCGTTCGCTCGGGCGCGAGTTCGTGCGCCTTTCGCTGGGCGGGATCCACGACGAGGCCGAGATCCGCGGCCACCGCCGCACCTACATCGGCGCCCTGCCGGGGCGGATCGTCCGCGCCCTCCGCGACGCCGGGACGATGAACCCGGTGATCCTGCTCGACGAGGTCGACAAAGTCGGGGCCGACTGGCGCGGCGATCCCTCCGCCGCCCTGCTCGAGGTTCTCGACCCGGCCCAGAACCACTCCTTCCGCGACCACTACCTCGACGTCGAGCTCGATCTATCCGAGGTCGTCTTCCTGGCCACCGCCAACATCACCGACACGATCCCGGCACCGCTGCTGGACCGCATGGAGGTGATCGGCTTCGACGGATACACGACCGAGGAGAAGCTGGCGATCGCCCGCGGCTATCTGTGGCTGCGGCAGCTGGAGCGCAACGGACTGCGCGCTGAGGAGGTCGAGATCTCCGACGCGCTGCTGCGCAAGGTCGTTACCGAGTACACGCACGAGGCCGGGGTGCGCCAGCTCGAGCGCGAGCTGGGCAAGCTGCTGCGCAGAGTCGCAACGCGGATAGCCTCCGGCGAGGCCACGGCGTCAATCGTCCTCGACCCCGACGCAGTGACAGACGCACTCGGCCCGCAGCGCTTCTTCCAGGAGTCGGTGGAGCGCACCGCGACCCCCGGCGTGGCCACCGGCTTGGCGGTCACAGGGACCGGCGGCGACGTGCTGTTCATCGAGGCGACGGCGATGGACGGCGACCAGGGCCTGGTGCTGACCGGCCAGCTCGGCGACGTGATGAAGGAGTCGGCGCGGATCGCGCTCTCCTACCTGCGCTCCCACGCCGAGGAGCTCGGCATCGACGGCGGCGACTTCCAGCGCGAGTTCCACCTCCACGTGCCGGCCGGGGCGATCCCCAAGGACGGACCGAGCGCCGGAACCGCGATGACCACGGCGCTTGCGTCGCTGCTCAGCGGCCGCCCGGTCAAGCACACTGTCGGCATGACCGGAGAGGTCACCCTGCAAGGACGGGTACTGCCGATCGGCGGTCTGAAGCAGAAGGTGCTTGCCGCCCACGCGGCGGGACTGACTGACGTCTTCCTGCCGGAGCGAAACCGGGGCGACCTCGACGACGTCCCCGAGGAGGTCCGCGAACAGATGACCTTCCATCCGGTGATGAGCATCGACGAGGTGCTCGACGGGGCGCTGGAACCCGCTGGGCACGGAGCCGATGTCGCCACGGTGTCGTAGCTGCGACCCGGTCCCATCCGAACTCCGCGCGGTTGCGGACCTGCTGGAGCGGCGCTGGACGCTGGGCACGATCTATGCCTGCTCCAGCGGCGCCGCGCGCTTCAACGAGTTCCGTCAGTCGCTTCCCGGCGTCTCACCGACCACTCTCTCTGAGCGCCTCGAGCAACTCGAGGCGGCGGGCATCGTCAAGCGCCAGCTCGTCTCGGGCCGCCCGCCGCACGCCGAGTACCGGCTGACCGCTAAGGGCAAGCGGCTCGCCACGGCGGTGGCCGGGTTGCTCGAAGGCTAGTGAGTGCCCTGCGGCTTCGAGGGCCCGAGCTTGATCCATGGAAAGACGACGCTACGCCTGAACCGTTTCCTGCGTCTCCAAGCGCGCGCCCATTACGTCCTGCATGCGCGCTGTGTCCAGGTACTGCTGGAAGCTCGTGACCTTGCCCTCGCGCAGCTTGAACACATGACAGAACTGGGCGTCGATGCTCTTGCCGGTGGCCTTGTAGCTCCCGCCATAGCGGCCCTCGACGATTACGGCCTCGCCCGCGTCATAGAAGTCCCGAGGGGCGACCGTAAATGAGTCCCACTCTTGACCGAGCTTCATGAAGAGGTTCTCGGTGATCGCATCCGGTCCGATCCAAGGCTTGCCCTCCGGCTCATACGGGTTGCTCTCCGCCTCTCGCCATTCGATCTGGGGATCGCAACTGTCCAGGACGGCCTCGATATCTCCACGCCCGAATGCCTCGTACATGCCGCGCACCGCGTCGACGTTTCCCATGGTCTCCTCCTCCGTTGCCTTTCTTCTGACCCTATCGCTTCGCCGCCAATCGCTCAGGCCTCTTTGAACGCGGCAAGCCCCCCTCGATCTCCACGCTCTCCTGCGACATCGCCTACTCCGAAAGCCCGGCGGCTTCGAGAGCCTTCTCTTTGCTTGTGAATCCTTCGCCGCGCACGGCCTTGCCGTCGCGCAGAGTCCAGACCTGCCAGACATCCCAACTGGTCTCGACACCGCTGCGCTTCCCGCGCCCCCGACTCGTGGTCAGGACCACCACCTGATCGCCCGCCTCGATCACCTCGGTGAGGTCGACTCGAACATCGTCGAACTGGTCCAAGAGCCACCTCCTGAAGCGCTTGAATCCCTCAGGCCCCCGATAGGTCTCGGTGGCGCCGGGGATCGCGCCGCTGGCGACGTACTCGCAATCCGGCGCAAGGTCCGCCACCGCCGCGTCGCGGTCGCCCCGGTTGAAGGCCTCGTAGGCCCGCCGCACGATCTCCACGTTCTCCTGCGACATCGCCCGCGCAGTATCTCGCTACATCTGCCAACCCGCTGGCAGCCGAACCAGCTCCGGCCTCCCCTATAGACCGCGCTGATGTTCCCTGACGGGTTTGCCCGGCCTTACGCCGGACCTGACGAGGGCGAAAAACCGCTTGGTAGAGCGGCGTTTCGAAACGCGCCCGACAGGATTCGAACCTGTGACCTTCGGTTTCGTAGACCGCAGGCCGTAGCGTCGGAAACCGCCTGATCAAGCCAAGTTCGGCGCCTCGGCCGCATGTGCGGACAGCCTGCGCGACGGCCAGGGTCTTCAGCCGGACATGGGTGCCACGCGACCTCGCACCGGTCGTTCGCCCGAATACCTCTGCGTCGCAGCGAGCTAGCTCTGACTGCTTGCTGCACACGCGAGAGGTCGCCGGTTCGAAACCAGCCGCGCCCCTCCGCAAAGCGCCTACTATCACGAGGGTGCCCCGATCTAGGGCCCGGGTGTCCACCGGTTCGCGATCGACCGGCGACCCGTACCATCTCCAAGTCCATCTGCTTCCGTCAGTCGCAAGACATCCTGTTCGAGATCGCCAGCACCTCGCCTGGATTCGACGCCGACGAGGATCCCGACCACCCGCCAAAGCGCGGTCGTGACTGCGCTCGTGTACCAGGAGCGGCCGGCGGCGGGCGAGCCCGCAGGCCTGCTGGTCCTTCACCACGGCCGGGGGACCGACGAGTACGATCTGCTCGGCCTCGCTGAGGCTCTCGACCCGGACCGCCGCCTGCATGTCGTCAGTCCGCGCGGCCCGCTCACGCTTCCGGGCTCGCCCGGCAGCCACTGGTACGTCGTGCCCCGGGTCGGCTACCCCGACCCCGACACCTTTCACACCGCCTACGCCAAGCTCGCCGACTTCCACGACGAGATATGGCAGCGCACCGGTATGCCCCCGAGAAAGACGGTCCTCGGCGGTTTCTCGATGGGCTCGGTCATGAGCTACTCGCTAGGCCTGGCGGCCGACCGCCCCGTACCCGCTGGCATTCTCGCCTTCTCCGGCTTCATCCCGACCGTGGATGGCTGGCAGCCGCAACTCGCCGATCGCATCGGACTGCATGCCTTCATCGCCCATGGCCGCCGCGACCCAATCATCGAGGTCGGCTTCGCCCGGCGGGCCCGCGAGCTCCTCGAAGCGAGTGGCTTGGAGGTGGCCTACCACGAGTCCGACGCCGCTCACCACATCGACCCCGCGCACGTCCCGGCGGCCATGCACTGGCTTTCGCGAGTGATCCTCCCTCCCCGGCACGCGAGCGCGCCTAACCCAGGTGCGCGCGACATCTTGTAGTAGGCGTCCGTGTCGTGATGGCGAGGTCTTCGTGGCGCCGCGCAGCTGGGCAGAGGCTGCCTACCCCGGCCTCGCCTACTTCAACGAGGTCGACAAGGGCGGCCACTTCGCCGCCTGGGAGGAGCCGGAGCTCTTCTCCACTGAGGTGCGGGCTGCATTCCGCTCACTGCGCCAACGACGCCTAGCCGACGGGCTCGGCCTTCAGTACACGAGGCTTCCAAAGGAGCGGCTCGTATTCCGAGCGCTACTGCAAGGGCGCGACGACTGGAAGCGCCGGTAGATCGCCTAGCTGAGGCTCGGGCTCCCGCGTTCCGACTAGGATCGCCACCCACCCGCGACCCCGGCTGTGAGGACGAACCCGGCGCGGGCTTGCCAGACCAGAGGAGGACGCGATGACGACGCAGGCTGACTTCGACGCCGAGGAGTGGCAGGCCGTGGTCGCAACGCCGGCGATCGCGGGGTACATCGTGTCCGCCGCACAGCGCGGCGATACGACCCGCGAGGTCGCGGTGATGGCGCACGCGTACGTGGAGGCAGAGAAGGCGCACCCCGGTTTCGATCTGCTCGGCGAGGTCGTCGCCAGGGCGCCGGAGGACGTTCCGCACGAGTCCTCAGTCCGTGAGCGGCCAGAGGTCGACGGCCTCGAGCGGATCCGAACCGCCGTCGCGCTTCTCGAGGTGAAGGCGACGCCGGAGGAGGTCGACACCTACAAGCGCTTCGCGTTCGACGTCGCCGAGCGCGTCGCCCTCGCCGCCAGGTCCGGTGACGTTCTCGGGATCGGCGGCGAGCTGGTGAGCGACGCGGAGCACGAGGCGCTCGAGCGAGTCGCCGAGGCGCTGGGGCTCCCGCCCGACGCCGCCGCCTGATCCGTACGCCCTCTGCGGGGATTGGCCAGCGGCGGGCAGCGCTCTCGCAATGCGCGATTTGCGACAGTCGCAGGCCACCCAGGCCCGCGATCCCGACCCTCCCGCTCATAACCCGGAGGTCGTGGGTTCAAATTCCACCCCCGATACTCACTGGAAACCCCTGCTAATACGGGGGTTTTCTGACTTTCATGGCAGCGAGCTGGCGGCGCTCCAGGGTACTAATAGGGTCCTATCTCTCGACTGCTGCGGTCCGTCTGTCGGGAAGTTCTATACGCCCATAAGCTGGCGGCGTCGTGTTTGACCAGCTCGAGGACCTCAGCGACTCGCCGCTGTCGTACCTGATCATTTTCGGACTCGTCGCGCTCGACGCCGTCTTCCCGGTCGCCCCGAGTGAGACGTTGATCGTGACCGGAGGCGTCTTGTCTGGTCGCGACGCTCTCGTGGCGCCGCTCGTGATCGCGTTCGCCGCGGCTGGCGCGATCCTCGGGGACACTGTCCTTTACGCGCTCGGCCGCCGTGCCGCACCGGCGATCGAAAGACGCATGTTCACGAGCGAGCGCTCGCGGCGCCGGCTCGAATGGGCCGAGCGCCAGCTCGGGACCCGCACTTGGCTGCTGATCGTGTCCGACTTCGTGCCGGGCGGCCGCACCGCCGCGATGTTCGCGGCAGGTGTGGTCGGCGTCCCGACCCGCCGCTTCTACGCCTTCATCGTCGCTGGCGCGACGATCTGGGCGACCTTCTACGTCCTCGCTGGACTCGCCGGCAGCGAGGTGTTCGGCGAGGACAGCTGGGCGGCGCTGATCGCCTCGCTGGCGGTCGCGCTCGGGCTCGCGCTCCTCGCCGAGCTCATCTTCCGGGTCCGCGAGCGGGCGCGCGACTAGTGGGTGAGCCACGGCCGCTCATGGTGCGGCATCTGGCGGCCTCTAGCCACGATGGCTTCTCCGGCACGCCCTGACGACTCCGCGATCGTCGCGGCGGCGCTCTGCCGCGGGGACGAGGAGGCTTTGTTCGCCCGGGATCGGCCCCCGGGTGAAGCTCAGGGTCCGGGAAGTGGCGCCAGGCCAACCTCAGCGAGTCGTAGCGGTCGAGGAGCGACTGCAGCGGCCGGCTAGCTGCGAAGCAAAACGGGCAGCCGAAGTCGCCGTACTCGATCACAGTCAGCACGGGCTCCTCGGCGCCGAGGACGTGGTCTCGGTCCCCGACCGGGATCAACCCATCTGAGGTCGCGGCCGACACCGTCGCCAAGCCCCGGCTATACGGCCTTCGGATTCTCCAGGACGAGCGCGACGCCCTGGCCCGACCCGACGCATACGCCAAGGACGCCGTAGCGAGCCTCGCGCAGCCGCAGCTCGGTGGCCAGCGTGAGGACGTAACGGGTGCCGGAGGATCCGAACGGATGCCCGATCGCGACCGCCCCGCCGTTGGGATTCAGGCGGTCGTCGGGAACCTCGAATCCATCCAGCTGTTTCGGCAGCTCGCGGAGGACCCCGAGCGCCTGGGCGGCGTAGGCCTCGTGGACCTCCCAGACGTCGATCTGCTCCGGGGGCAGCCCGGCGCGCTCGAGCGCCTTCGGCATCGCGAACGCCGGCGCGATCCCCATCACCCGCGGGTCGAGCGCGTGGGTTGCCGAGGCCACGACCCGCGCCAGAGGCTCGACGCCGAGCTCAGCGGCTGCGGTCGGGTCCCCGCGAGCACGATCGCGCTGGCACCGTCGTTGAGTGGCGAGGAGTTCCCCGCGGTCATCTGAGTCGTGTTCGGCAGAGTCGGCAGCGCCGCGAGCTTCTCGGCGGTGGTGTCGTCGCGGATGCTCTCGTCGTGCTCGACCATGCGGGCTGGCTCCTTGCGGGTCGCCGGAATCTCCACTGGCCAGATCTCCTGGGCGAAGCGGCCGGAGTCCCGGGCGGCGGTCGCGTGCTGCTGGGAGCGGAGCGCGAAGGCGTCGATCTCCTCGCGCGTCAGCCCGTATTGGTCGGCGACGTTCTGCGCGGTCTGCATCATCTCGATGTACGCGTCTCGAGCGAGCAGCGCGGGGTTCGGCGGGCCGCCGGCGCCGGCCCACATCGTGTCGAGCATGAAGATCGGTCCGCGCGGCATGAACGGCGCCTCGCCCTTCATGAAGGCCCACCCCGACCGCGACATCGATTCGACGCCGCCGGCGAGGCCGACCGACATCTCGTCGCTGCGGATCGCGTGGGCGGTGGAGATCGCCCCCGACAGCGACGATGCGCAGAAGCGGTTGACCGTGATCGCCGGAACCGAGTCCGGGAAACCGGCCGCCAGCGCCGCCCAGCGCGCGATGTCGCCCATCCCCTCGTGTGCGGGGTTGACGCATCCCGCGACGATGTCCTCGATGCGCTCGAGCGGGACGCCCACCCGCTCGCAGGCCGCGACCATGGTCCGGCCTAGCAGATCGTCGGTTCGCAGACGCGATAGCGAGCCGCCATGGAGCGGCCCACGGGTGTTCGCACACCGCCTAGAACGATAGGCATCGCTCATCTGCCTAATTGAAGCAGTGCGCGATAGTTGCGCGATGGTCCCGCCAGGCGTTAAGCCCGCGAAGCGGGCGTTGGGCCGATGCAGCCCCATCCCGACACGGCTCGCATTCTCGGCCGGTTTGCGGGCAAAGACGTCGGCCGAAGGAGCGCGCCCGACAGGATTCGAACCTGTGACCTTCGGTTTCGTAGACCGACGCTCTATCCAACTGAGCTACGGGCGCGGGTCGGGTGGGTGACCCGGACGACGATTGTAAGAGGCGACGCAAGGCGCCGGTGGTCGAAGAACGACGCGCATGGCGTCGAAATTCGACCATCGATGAAC
>CAWGQQ010000008.1:0-155146 GCA_963824865.1 uncultured Actinomycetes bacterium
CCGTTGCTCGTTCCCGTGATCGTCGGCCTCGTGCTCGGCCCCGAGGCGCTCGGCGGCCTGCTCGTGGGCACGATCGTGACGGGCCTGTTCGTCGCGATCTCCATGACGACGGGCGGCGGCGCCTGGGACAACGCGAAGAAGTACATCGAGGACGGCAACCACGGCGGCAAGGGCTCCGACGCCCACAAGGCCGCCGTCACGGGCGACACCGTCGGCGATCCGTACAAGGACACCGCGGGCCCCGCGATCAACCCGCTGATCAAGATCATCAACATCGTCGCGCTGCTCTGCGTGCCACTGCTGTAACTGCGAATCGGCGTTCGCGGCCAGAAGGGGCCTCCGATGCGACTATCCACGCTCTCCATGGTCGCGGCGCTCGTGGTCGCTTTCGCGACTTCTACCGCGCCGGCGCAGACGATCGTCGCCAAGGCCCTGGTCGGCGACGGCAAGCTCCATCAGCTCCAACAACGACAGCCTGCCGCCCAGAAGAGGCTCTACGTCGACTCGCTCGGCGGGACGCTCGCGAAGTTCGGCGCCAACGGTCAGGAAATCATCAAGTTCCCGAACGTCCTGCTGTTCTTCCGTCCGATGCAGGCGCCGACCGGCGGCACCATCGGAACAACCGTCAATCACATCGGCTTCTCGGTGCCGAACCTGCGGCCCGTCGTCGCCAAGCTCAAGGCGAACGGCTTCAAGATGATCACGACCGATTCGGTCGCGGCCACCGTGAAAGTGACCGACGACATCGCCGCCGCCAGCCCCACGACCAACATCGCGTTCGCGCTCGGACCGGAAGACACCAAGGTCGAGCTGGTGGAAGTGACGACGCAAACCGCGCCGATCCAGCTCCACCACGTTCACTTGTTCGGCCAGCAGAACGCCGAGATGCAGGCGTGGTACGTGAAGACATTCGGCGCCAAGGCGCGCAGCACACCCGGCGCCGCGTTCGTGTCGGCCGACCTCCCGGGCGTGGCGCTCAACTTCACGCCGTCGCCCGCGGCGACCGTCGGCACGACCGGCCGCGCGCTCGATCACATCGGCTTCGAGGTCAAGGGCCTCGAGGCGTTCCTCAAGAAGCTCGAGGCGGATGGCATCAAGCTGGACCGTCCGTACACCAAGGTCGCCGCGCTCAACATCGCGATCGCGTTCATCCAAGGATCCCTGGGGCACGAATATCGAGCTGACCGAAGGACTCGCCGCCATCGACTAGGGCGCAACCGACGCCCTCGCCGTCAGCGCTCTGCCTGGCAGTCGAAGCGCGGCAGCTCGGCCCCGAGCGCGAGCCAATGGCCTTCGACGACCGCCGGTCCCGTGCGCGTCGCGGGATCGGTCACGGTCACGCGGAAATCGAGCCGGGTCTGGTCGGCGGACAGCGAATATCGCTCGACGATGCTCACGTCCTCGCTCTGCGGCGTGCCGATGTTGTCGAAGTACGGCCAGCTCACGCGCGTCGTCGTGACGACGAGCACGTCATTCTCCCAGCGGCCCGCGGAGTAGCCCAAGATCGTCGCCGGCATGGCGGGCGGCGCGGCAGCGCGCGTCATGTCGATCGTGCGCTCGGTGTCGTAGATCTCGCCGCGCAGCACGATCGTTTCGCCGCGATCCACGAATTCCCACGGCAGAGGCGCTCCACATCACGCGCGGCAATCCCTCGGGGCCGCAGCGCGTAGCGAAGTTGTCATTCATGTCGAACGAGGCGCGCGCTGCGATAGCAGCCGGCGTGAACGGCTGGCTCGCGATTTCGTCGGTCGTGACGGAGTTCACGCGGGGCACGCTCCACACGCGAAAGATGCCGCGGCTCTCTGCGCGGCGTCGACGACATTGTCGCTGCGTAAAATCATGGCGGCCGTGCCAAAACGTGGCGGCGAGTCCAGCCAAAGCGACGCTTCGCGTCCATCCGGCAGGAGCATGTTCGTGAGCTGAAAGCCCGACGCGTCGCGCGTCGAGACGTGGCCGGCAACCTTCACTCGGTCGCCGACGTTGAAGAGCTCGCGCGTGACGCCGCGCCGATCGAGAGTGGAAATCGAGCTCGACTCCATCCGCCACAGTTTCTCGCTGCCGCCCGCGTCGTTGTCTTGAGCAGCATGCGCACGTGCGGATTGATCCAGTCGATGCGCACGAGCTCGCCTTCGAGCTCGATGGTAGCCGGCGAATAGAACGCCGTCGAGTGATGCGCGGCGGCGCTCGGAACGGCGAGCGCGGCAGCCAAGAGCAGCAACGCCGAACCGATCGACTGAGCGTTCAAAGCGGGCCGCGCTCCCACGGCCCCAGATCGCGAGCGTGACGCCGGGCACTTGCACGTTGACGAACAGGAAATCCCCGCGCGGCGAAAAGCAGGCTCCCGCGAACTCCCGCTCGCGGTAGTCGCCGGCGGCGATCCAGGGCCGCCCCGGAACGGCAGCGTCGATGCGCAGGTTGTTCTCGGCGAACGGATACGCGGCGCTGCCGTGCAGTCCTATCAACCGATTGCCGCTCTCGAGCCCCGCCTGGGTCCTGATTCCGCCGCCGTCCTCGCAGATCAGAATTCCGCCGCGAGGACTGAAGCAGAGGTTGTCGAGGTGATCCGCGTGGAGCTCCCCCGGAGAAGCGAACACGCACCGTAGGACGCCGGCGTCGAGGTCGAGCGCCCAGAACGCGCCCGCTTGCGCAGCGCCGCCCGTCGTGTCCGTGAAGTACACGAAACCCGCGTCGTACCAGCATCCTTCCGGCCTGCGAAACGCGGCGGCGCCCTGCGCTTCGCCTTGGGAGTACGGGCCCGACTTACCGCTGCCGAAAATCGGCGGCAGGCCGGCGACGAGCATTTCGAGCCGTTCCGGATCCGCATTCGGCTCGGCGATGGCGACCCACTCGATATCGTGGCGCGCGCCTTCCGCCGCAGCGCCAAGATCGAGATCGTCGGCGCCCTTCACCTTGAGCATCTCGTAGCGCGCCCACGCCTTTGAGCGCGCCGAAGCTGCGCCTCGTGTCACGCGGCCGGAAACGGTAGAAGCCGGAGAGGGACCATTGTCCTCGGTCAGATACACATAGCCCGTGCGCGAATCGACGGCGACAGCCTCGTGTTTCATCGGCGCCGAGGCCGATCGGGTGCTCGCCGTTGCGGGCATGGGCCGGGTCGGTGGAGTACCCGTCGGTGATGAAGATGTCGAAGCGGCGCTTCATCCAGCGGACGTCCGCCAGCAGGCGGCGGTCGATCTGCTCCCCCGGGAAGCCGGGGAGGTCCACGAAGCGCCCGCCGCCCACGGTCTTGCACAGGTGGTCGTCGATCACCTTGCTCCGCATCCTGGCGGCCGCCGGGGAGGCGACGGCTCCCGCAAGCAGGGCAGCAAGGGGCAACGCGATCAAGGCGCGCGCTAGACGGCGGCGTGTGAGGCATGGGATGCCGGCCATTGACATCAGGCATCGGCACCGGGCGGCGGTGCTGAAACGGCCTCAACGAATGTTCGAGGCGCCCGGGCGGGCCGGACCCGGAGCTAGACTGGCTTCACCTTGTCCGAGACCTCGCTGTATCGCCGCCACCGCCCGCAGGCCTTCGACGAGGTGGTCGGCCAGGAGCACGTGGTGCGCACGCTGCGAAACGCGGTGGAGCGCGACCGGGTCCACCACGCGTACCTGTTCGTGGGCTCGCGGGGAACCGGCAAGACGTCCGTGGCGAAGATCCTCGCCCGCTCCCTGAATTGCGCCGACGGGCCTACGCTGACGCCCTGCGGGGAGTGCGAGTCCTGCCGCACGATCGCCGCCGGCAGCTCGCTCGACGTGATCGAGATGGACGCAGCCTCGAATCGCTCCGTGGACGACATCCGCGAGCTCCGCGAGCGGGTGGGCTACGCGCCGGCGGCCGGGCGCTGGAAGGTCTACATCCTGGACGAGGCGCACATGCTCACGCGCGAGGCGTGGAACGCCTTCCTGAAGACGCTCGAGGAGCCGCCCCCGAACACGGTCTTCGTGCTCTGCACCACAGAGCCGCACAAGGTCATGCCGACGATCGTCGACCGCTGCCAGCGCTTCGACTACCAGCGCCCCTCGCTGGAGCAGATCGCCGAGGTGGTGCGCCGGGTGGCGGCAACGGAGTCGATCGAGATCGAAGACGGGGCGGTGGCGGCGATCGCCCGCGCCGCGACCGGGAGCTTCCGCGACGCGCTGGGCACTCTCGACCAGCTCGTCGCCTACGGCGGCAAGCGGGTCGCCACCGACGACGTGCTGGCGGTGCTCGGCGTCGCCGAGGCCGAGCTGATCCTGGCCGCCGCCGATGCGATTGCCGCCGAGGACGGCAAGGCCGCGCTGGAGGCGAGCGAGCGCCTGGCGCGCTCGGGCCGCGACCTGTCGCAGTTCGGCCGCGACCTGCTGGCCCACCTGCGCCAGCTGCTCGTGATCCGCACGATCGGCGAGCCGCCCGCCACCTTCAGCGTCACCGCCGCCGACCCCGAGCGGCTGCGCGTCCAGGCCGAGGCCTTCTCGGACCTGGCCCTGACGCGGGCAATCGACGCCGTCGCCGCGGCTTTGGCGGCGATCAAGGAGGGCGACGAGCCGCGGATGACCCTCGAGCTGGCGATCCTGCGCGCCGCGCGGCCCGAGGTCGACCCGTCGCGCGCCGCTTTGGCGCAGCGGCTCGAGCGCTTGGAGCGGCTGCTCGAGGGCGGAGCCGTCCAGGCCGCCGCCGCCGAGAAGCGGCCGGAGAACAATCCGGGGCCGACCGCGGTGGCCACCGAGCCTGTCGCAACCCGAGGCGGTGGCAACCGAGCCTGTCGCCGAGCTGGCACCGAGGCGGTGGCAACCGAGCCTGCGGCCACCGAGCCGGCGGACCTCGAGCGGATCAGCGGCCTGTGGCCGGCGGTGCTCGACCAGGTCCGCGAATCGGGCTCCGAGCTGCTCTCGACGGTGTTCGCCGCCGCCCGCCCGGTGGCCGTGGACGTCGAGCGGGCCGTGCTGGAGGTCGGCTTTCCGGCCAGCGCCGCCTTCAACAAGCGAAAGGCCGAGGCGCAGGAGGCGCGCGAGCGCCTGGCGGAAGCCGTGAAGACGATCGTCGGCCAGCGCCTGCGACCGGTCTACGTGTTGCTGGAGGGAAAGGACGAGGCTGCGCCGGGCGGTGACGAGTCGGCTCTCAGCGACGAGGAGGTGATCGACCTCCTTCGGTCCGAGTTCGACGCCGAGGAGTTCGAGGCAGGCGAAGCGAAGGAGGCGGAGGGATGACCCGGATGCCCAACCCGGGCCGCGGGCCGGGTGGCCTGGACCTGAACGCGATGATGAAGCAGGTCCAGCAGATGCAGAGCGAGATGATGGCTGCGCAGGAAAAGCTCAAGGACGAGGTCGTCGATGCGAGCGCCGGCGGCGGGATGGTGAAGGTGAAGATGAGCGGCGACCTTCGGCTGCTGGAGATCGCCATCGATCCCGAGGCGATCAACCCCGAGGACGCCGAGCTGCTTCAGGACATGATCACGGCCGCCGTCAACGAGGGGATCCGCTCCGCTCAGGAGCTGGCCACGAGCAAGCTGGGCGGGATTGCCGGTGCCGGCGGGCTGGGCGGCCTGGGGCTCCCGGGCGGCTGACCGCCGAGCGCGCCGCCCCGCTCGATACCGTCAGCCAGCGTGTATCCAGCGCCGATCCAGCGACTGATCACCGAGCTTTCCCGCCTGCCCGGGGTGGGGCAGCGGACCGCGCAGCGGCTGGCCTTCCACATCCTGCGTGCCGGCGACACCGAGGCGCTCGGGCTCGCCGAGGCGATCCGCGAGGTGAAGGAGAAGGTCGGGCTGTGCGAGGCCTGCTTCAACCTCGCCGAGGGATCTCACTGCCTGATCTGCGATGACCCCAGGCGCGAGCGCTCGCTGATCTGCGTGGTGGAGGAGCCCTCCGACGTGATCCCGATCGAGCGCACCGGCGAGTACCGCGGCCTCTACCACGTGCTCGGCGGCGCCCTGTCGCCGATCGACGGCGTCGACCCCGAGGACCTGAGGATCGCCGAGTTGGTGCGACGCGCGGACGACGGGGAGGTGAGCGAGGTGGTGCTGGCCACCAATCCGACCACCACCGGCGAGGCGACCGCGCTCCACATCGCCGAGCTGCTGCGCGACCGGGTGACGATCACGCGCCTCGCCAGCGGGCTCCCGGTAGGCGCCGACCTCGAGCACGCCGACGAGGTCACGCTCGGGCGCGCCATGACGGGACGCCGAGCCCTCAACGGGTCCGACTAGGCCTCGGACAGCCCAATCCGTGCGTGCAGGCGGCGCAGCGGAGCGGGTGCCCACCAGTTCCACTTGCCGAGCAGCTCCATCAGCGAGGGGACCAGTAGGGCCCGAATGATGCTGGCGTCGATCAGTACCGCGAGCGCGGTGCCGATGCCGTTCTGCTTGATGAAGATGATCTGCGACGTCGCGAAGGCACCGATCGCGATCGAGAACAGCAGCGCCGCGGCGGTGACGATGCGGCCCGTCCGCTCGAGCCCGATCGCGACCGACTCCGAGTCGCTCGCGCCGCCATCGCGGGCTTCCTTGATCCGCGAGAGCAGGAACACGGCGTAGTCGGTCGAGAGCCCGAACGCGACGGCGAAGAGGAGGATGGGCATCGTCTGCTCGAGCGCTCCCTGGCCTCGGTAGTCGAGCAGGCTCTCGAGATTTCCGTGCTGGAAGACGAGCACGAGGATGCCGAACACGGCGCTCAGGTTGAGCACGTTCATGACCAGCGCCTTGATCGGCAACACGACCGAGCCGGTGAACAGGAACAGCACCACGAGCGTGGAGACGACGACGATCGCGAGCGCCAGGGGTAGGTGCTCCTCGAGGCTTGATTGAAAGTCGACGAAGTGCGCTGAGGCGCCGGTGACGAGCACGGTCGCCCCGGTTGGTTCCGGAAGGTCGCGGAGCCGCCTCACGGTCGCCTTGCTCCGCTGTGAGGTGAAGGCGCTCTTCGCGGTTGCGTCGAGAACGGTCCACCCGCCTGAAAGCCGCCGAGGGCGCTCGACCGCGGCCACGCCAGGGTCGTCCCTGACCTCCGAAGCAACGGCCGCCACGGATTTCTGCCCACCGCCCTGGACCGCAAGCCGTATCGGCGTGTCGCGGAAGGGCGGGAAGTCCGAGCGCATCACGTCGTCGACCTGGCGAGCGCTGGCGCTCTCGGGAAGGACCTGCGCATCGACCGAGGTGAACTTGATGCCCAGGAAGGGGATCCCCAGGGCGATCAGAAAGGCAGCGCTCAGCGCCGCGATCGGGGCGGGTCGCCGCATCACGAAGCGTGAGAGCCGATACCAGAAGCCCGCCTCGGTCGGCCTTGCGTCACGCTCGGCGCGGCGCTGGAGGAAGCGTGGCGCGAGCGCATTCACGCGTGGCCCGAGAATGCTCAGGATCGCGGGGAGGACGATCAGCGCCACCGCGGCGGCGAGGAGCGCCACCAGCGCCCCGCCGATTCCCATCGAGTAGAGAAAGCGCTGCGGGAAGACGGTCAGGGAGGCGAGCGCCGCGGCGACGGTGATCGAGGAGAAGAGGACGGTGCGCCCCGCGGTTTGCATCGTTGCCCGGAGCGCCTCCCAGCGCTCCGTCCGGCGGCCGGCTCCAGCGGATTCGAGGCCTCGCTTCGCGAGCTCTTCCCGGTAGCGCGAGACGATGAAGAGGCTGTAGTCGATCGCGAGGCCGAGGCCGAGGCCGGTGGTCAAGTTGAGGGCGAAGATCGAGATCGATCCGAACTCGCTCGCGATTCGCAGCACGAGGAAGGTGCCGACGATCGCGAGGCCTCCGATCAGCAGCGGCAGCAGTGCGGCGACGAGGCTCCGGAAGAAGAGCAGCGAGAGTAGGAAGAGGAGGGGGAAGGCGAGCATCTCGGCTCGGCGCAGGTCGGACTCGGTTTGCTCGTTCACCTGCTTTTCCGCCAGCGCAAGGCCGCCGACCTCGACCCCCGGCTCCTGATCCAGCTCCTCAGCGATGCTCGAGGCGGCGTCGTGTCGAGCCTTGTCATCGGTGGGCCGCAGAGCGACCGCGACGTAGGTCTGGCTGCCGTCGTTCGAGACGAAGGCACGGGACCCCGTGCCGTAGTAGCCGGTCACCTCGGCCACGTCCTCGCGGCTGCGAAGCTGATGCTCGATCCGTTCGACGCGGGCGCGAGTGCCGGGATTCGCTACTGGAGCGTCCTTCACCAGCACGATCACCCCCGCCTCCCTGAAACCCTGTCCCTGCAGCAGAGTGTCCGCCTTGACGCTCTCGGTAGCGGGGTCGTCGGCGCCATAGGGGTCGAGGCGGCTGGCCACGGACCCACCGATCGCGACGGCGAGGATGAAGAAGACGGCGCCGCCGACCGCCACGAAGCGCCGGCGGCGGTAGATGAATCTGGCCAGCGAGTCGAGCATCAGGCCAAGGGCGCCTCGTCGCGAAGCTCGAAGATATATCGCGATCGGCGCGACCCGAGTGTGCACCGGATCACATAGACATCACCCTTGCCCCGCGCGCCCCAGCCGCAGCTCTCCTTATCCTCAATCGCCTAGTGGGGGCGACCGGCGAGACAGTGGTGATGAAGTTCGGCGGTACGTCGGTCGCGGGAGCGGACGACATCAAGCGCGCCGCGCGACGGATCGTGGCCGCCCGCGAGGACGGCAAGCGAGTGGTCGCCGTGCTCTCGGCGCGTGGCAAGACGACCGACGACCTGGTGGGCATGGCCCACGAGGTGTCGGACAGCCCGGCGGCGCGGGAAATGGACATGTTGCTTTCCACCGGCGAGCGGATCTCCTGCGCCCTGTGCGCGATGGCGATCAACGACCTGGGCCACAACGCGATCTCGCTGACGGGATCGCAGGCCGGGATCGTCACCGACTCCTCCCACACCAAGGCGCGCATCCTCGACGTTCGCGCCGACCGCATCCGCAAGGGGCTGGGCGACGACCGGATCGTGCTGGTCGCCGGCTTCCAGGGCGTCTCCGGAGACAGCCGGGACATCACCACGCTCGGGCGGGGGGGGTCCGACACCACCGCCGTCGCGATCGCCGCTGCGCTGGGCGCCGACGTCTGCGAGATCTACACGGACGTTCGCGGCGTGTTCAGCGCCGATCCGCGCTTGGTCGGTGACGCGCGCCTGCTGCGGGTGGTCTCGTTCGAGGAGATGCTGGAGATGGCGGCATCGGGGGCCAAGGTGCTCCAGCTTCGCTCGGTGGAGTACGCCCGCAACCACGGGATCCCGATCCATTGCCGCAGTTCCTTCGAGGAGGGCCCCGGTACTCTCGTCGTTTCCGAGAAGGAGACGATGGAACGACCCTTCGTGACAGCCGTGACCCATGCCGACGAGGCGCGCGTGACCCTGTCCGGGGTTCGCGACGAGCCCGGCGTCGCGGGACAGATCTTCGGTGCCCTGGCCGGCGCCAACGTGAACGTGGACATGATCATTCAGAACGAGCCGGTATCCGCCGACCAGAAGGCGGACCTCTCATTCACCCTCGACCCGGGTGACCTGCGCGCCGCCAGCGAGGCGCTGAACGGGCTCGAGATCTGCGAGCGGCTCGAGGCCGACGAGCGAATCGGCAAAGTCTCGATCGTCGGCGCCGGGATGCGCAGCCACCCGGGCGTGGCCGCCAGGGTCTTTGAGACGCTCGGCGAGCGCGGGATCAATATCGAGATGATCTCCACCTCGCCGATCAAGATCTCCTGCGTGATCGCCGCCGGCGAGGTGCCCGCGGCAGTCAAGGCGCTGCACCAGGCGTTCGAGCTGGGCGAGGACGCCGTCCGTCGCGAGGAGCCGACCGGGACGGAGCACCGGCCGGCCGTCCGGCCCGCTGACGGCGACGACGGCTCTGGCGATGGCGCCTGACGGCTACAGGGTCGGTGTGCTGGGCGCGACCGGCGCGGTCGGCTCGACCATGCTCGAGGTGCTGGGCGAGCGCGGCTTCCCCGCGAGCGAGGTGGTGGCGTTCGCCTCCGAGCGCTCGGTGGGGCGAAAGCTTGCCGTGAACGGCGGCGAGCTGGAATGCCGCCCGCTCTCGGGCGAGACGATTCAGGGTCTCGACCTGGTTCTGTCCTCGGCCGGCGGAGAGGTAAGCGCCGAGTGGGCGCCCAAGCTGGTGGAGGCGGGCGCGGTGGTGGTCGACAACACGAGCTACTGGCGCATGCACGCCGAGGTCCCGCTGGTGGTCGCGGAGGTCAACCCCGAGGCCCTCGACTCTCACCGGGGGATCGTGGCCAACCCGAACTGCTCGGCGATGCAGATGGTGGTCGCGCTGGCACCGATCCACCGGGCGGTGGGGATCGAGCGGATCGTGGTCTCGACCTACCAGCCGGTTTCGGGGACCGGTCGGCGGGCGATGCAGGAGCTTCGCGACCAGGCGCACGCGCTGCTCCACGACGCCGACCCCCCGGCCGCCGAGGTGTACCCGCACCGGATCGCGTTCAACGTTCTGCCGCAGGTGGAGACCTTCAAGGGCGGCGACGACTACACCACCGAGGAGCGCAAGATGATGGCCGAGACCCGCAAGATCCTTGGCGTCAGCGAGGACGAGCTGCCGATCTCGGCCACCTGCGTGCGGGTTCCGGTCCTCTACGGGGAATCAGAGTCAGTCAACGTCCAGACCCGCGAGCCGCTATCGCCGGAGGAGTGCCGGGAGCTCTTGGCGCGTGCGCCGGGAGTGGTTGTCGTCGACGCCCCCGCGGAGGGGGTCTACCCGCTGGCCAGCGACGCCGCCGGGCGTGACGAGGTGCTGGTGGGGCGCATCCGCCGCGACCCCTCGCACGAGCGCTGCCTCAACCTCTGGGTGGTCGGCGACAACCTGCGCAAGGGGGCGGCGACGAACGCCGTCCAGGTCGCCGAGCTGCTCCACGAGCGCGGCCTGATCCGCCGCACCGAGGCACCGGCGCCCGCGTAGGCGCCCTTCGCGGACCGGACGTCCATCTACGATCCTGCGCCCTTGCTGGGGGCCTATGCATCCGTTGCGGTCCTGATCGCCGTCTCGATCGCGTCCGGCCACGCGATCCTCTCGCTGTGCGGCCGCCGCGAGTCGGCTGGCTCGCCGGGCCGGTCGGACTGGCGGCGATCCTGGTCGTCAGCGGAATCGCGATCAAGCTCCCGGGACACGGGACCGCGGTGGCGATCGCTCTCGCAGTTCTGTTTGTCCTCTCAATTGCGAGTCTGCGTGGCGAGGGCGAGTGCCGGGTGGGGACCCGGCGAACGTCCGCAGCATGGACGCGAGGACGGTGCGATGCAGGGATGCAGAGCGTTCGTCGGGGGCGCACCCGGCGCTCGCCCTCGCAGCGGCGGGGCTCGCCCTCCTCCTCGCCTCGATCCCCTTCATCGTCAACGGGCGCGTCGGGATCCTCGGCGTCGGGCTCGTCAACGACGACATGGCCTCCCACCTGCTGATCGCCGACTGGCTGAACACGCGGGTCGGCGAGGCGCCCGGGCTCATCGACGGCGGCTATCCGGTGGGGCCGCATGCGCTCGCCGCGGGGCTCAGCGAGGGACTCGGGACGGGGTTGATCGAAGCCTTCGCAGGCATCACGCTCGCCATCCCCGTGCTCACCGCGCTGGTCGCGTTCGGGGCGCTTCGCGACCTGCGGCCACTGGCCCGGATCCTCTCCGCGGCGCTGGTGGCGCTTCCCTACCTAGCCGCGGCCTACCTGGCGCAGGGGGCGTTCAAAGAGCCCATCGAGGCGCTGTTCCTGCTCGCTTTCGCGCTCCTTCTACCGGGCGCGACCACGATTCGGCGCGGATTGCCGCTGGCGGTGATCGCGGCGGGCGCCGTCTACGCCTACAGCTTCCCGGGCCTCTTCTGGCTCCTGGGCGCGGCGGTCGATCTACGTCGCGATCGGCGCTGATACGAGGGTGCGTCCGGCGCCCAATAGGGGGGCGCACCCGGCGGCACTCTCGGCCATCGCGGTGACGTTCGGCGTCCTTGTGATCCTGGTCGCGCCCGAGCTCGGCCGGCTCGTCGACTTCACGGACTTCAGGGCGTTCCGCGACTCGACGATCTCGAGCGGGCTCGGCAACCTGCGGCATCAGGTGTCTCCCCTGGAGGCGCTGGGGATCTGGCCGGCTAGCGACTTTCGACTCTCGGCCGGCGACGCCAGCGCGCCGGCGCCGGTCTTCTACCTCGGCGCCCTGCTGGCCGCCGTCGCCTTCGCAGTGGGGCTGCCGCGCTGGATCGGCCGCCACGGCCTGGCTGTCCCGGCGGCGCTGGCCGCGGCGATCGTCATCTACCTGGGGGCGCTCGCCTTCGGCACCGTCTACACCAGCGCGAAGGCCCTCGCGATCGCCGCCCCCCTGGTCACCCTGATCACCTTCGGCGGGTTGCTGGGGCGCGGGCCCTGGCAAGGTGGAGGTGGGGTGGCGGGTGGGGACCCGGCGAACGTCCGAGCAGGGATGTGAGGACGGCGCGATGCAGCGGATGCGAGCGTTCGCCGGGGGCCCACCCGGTGACCCACCTCCGCCGGGCCCTCGCGCTCGCGCTCGCGGCGGGCATCGCCCTCTCCAGCTTCCTGGTCCTGCGCCAGGCGCCCGTGGGCCCGCAGGACCACGCCGACCAGCTCGCCGAGCTGCGGCCGCTGGTCCAGGGGCGCAAGGTGCTGTTCCTCGGCCGCGACAACTTCATCGCCTACGAGCTGCGGGGCTCGCGGCCGTTCACCGCTGTTCGCAACTACTACGACCCGAACTACGTTCGCCCAAACCTGCGGCTCCAGGACGTGTTCCGGAAGTTCGACTTCGACTCGGTGACCCCGGCGACGCTCGGCCGCTTCCCGTACGTGATCACCACGCGGGCCGCTTACGCGAGCGGGCCACCCCCCGCATTCGAGCCGCTCCGCAAGACCTCGGATTTCGTGCTCTGGGAGCGAACGGGACCGGTGGGCCAGCGGCGGACCCTGGCCGAGGCGGACCGGCCCGGCGAGCCGCTCGATTGCTCGAGCCGCCAAGCGCGGCGCCTCGGTGGCGGGGGCGCGGCTGCCGTCTTCGCGGCGGCGCCCACGATCGGCGGCGCCTGGTCGCCGAGCCCCACTGTGGAGAGCGGCTCGGCTTCTTCGCAGGCGCTGGCGCTGCCCCGGGGCCGCTGGCAGATCTCGATCCAATACGACTCCACCCGCGCGCTTCGCGTCCGCGCGCCGGGGATGGACGCGAGCCTGCCGGCTAACCTCGACTACCGCGGCTCTGTCCCCTTCCACGCGGCAGGGGAGCTGACCGTTCGCCGCCGCGGCCCGGTCCGGTTCACGGTGAGCGTCGAGCGACCACCGCTTGCGGGCCGCCTGCTGGGCGCCCACTCGGTGGCTCACCTGGGGACGCTCGCCGCCTCGCCCGCCGCCTCCGATCGCAGCACCGGGCCGATCCCTGGCCAGGGTGAGCGCCGCATCCCGCTGGGGAGCGCCTGCGGTCGCTACCTGGACTGGTTCCGCCCGCGGGGCGGGCACTGAAGCGACTATAAGCCCCAAGCATGGACATCGGCTTCGGCGAGGCGATCCTGCTCTTCGGCGGCCTGCTGGCGGTCGCCGCGGCGCTGTCCGGGGTGATGCGTGGCACGGTGCTCTCGATCTCCGTGCTCTCGGTGGCGCTCGGGATCGGTCTGGCGGCGACCGACGTTGTCTCGGTTGACGCCACCGACTCGGCCGTCGTCCACCTGATCGAGCTGGCCCTCATCCTCACGCTGTTCTCGGACGGGCTGTTCGTCGACAGGGAGCTCCTGCGGATCCACTGGGGGCCCGTGACGCGGGCG
Organism: uncultured Actinomycetes bacterium; assembly: GCA_963824865.1. GTDB lineage: Bacteria > Actinomycetota > Thermoleophilia > Solirubrobacterales > 70-9 > AC-56. The sequence goes on from CAWGQQ010000008.1 coordinate 13,655, forward strand.
ATCGTCCTGGCGATGCCGATCACGCTCGGCCTGCTCGCCCTGATGGCCGGGGGACTCTTCCCCGAGCTGACCTGGGAGGAGGCCTTCCTGCTGGCCGCCGTGCTCACCCCGACCGACCCGGTCGTCACCTCCACCGTGGTCACGGCTCAGCGCGTCCCGTCGACCGTCCGCCACACGCTGAACCTGGAGTCGGGGCTGAACGACGGCCTCGCGCTGCCCTTCGTGCTCTTCTTCCTCGTCCTCGCGGAGCCGGGCGGTGACGCGGGCAGCGAGGCCGCCCAGCTACTCGGCGAGGCCGGCTTCGGGGCGCTCGGTGGGCATCGCGCTCGGCCTGGTCGGCGGGCGTCTTCACCGCCACCTGCCGGGGGGCGGGATCACCGCTCGCTACGAGGGCATCTACGCGATCGGCTTCGGCCTCGCGGCCTTCGGGCTGGCTGACGTGACGATCGGCAACGGCCTGATCGCCGCCTTCGTCGCCGGGATCGTGATGGGAGTGGCAGAGCACGAGATCCCGGACGCCTTCGTCGAGTTCGCCGAGAACGTCAGCGCGATCTCGCAGGTGCTGACCTTCTTCGTCTTCGGGGCGCTGATCGTCGCGACCGGCTACGACGGGGAGGTCTGGCGCCTGGCCGCGTTCATCCTCCTGGCGCTGCTCGTCGCCCGGCCGCTCGCGATCATGATCTCCTTCGTCCGCAGCCGGCTGCCCGGCCCCCAGAAGGCGTTCATCGCCTGGTTCGGGCCCAAGGGGGTGGCCTCGATGCTGTTCGCGCTCTTCGTGCTCAAGTCCGACGTGGGCGCCTCGTCGACGATCTTCGACATCGCCGCGATCGTGATCCTGTGCTCGATCGTCGCCCACGGCCTCACCGACACGGTCGGCGCGCGTTGGATCGAGCGGCGGATGGGCCCGCAGACGAATCGGAATAGGGCAAGTAGGGCGGCGCAACCGCGATGGTCGAGTTTCGTTGAGTACCGACGCAACTCGGCCATCGGCGGTCACTAGCCGTGCTCGGCGACGAGCTTGTCGACCACGGCGCGCGCCGTCTCCTCGTCGGCACCCGTGTGGGTGACGTAGAGGCTCACCGCCTCCTCGAGGTGCCCGAGCATCACCGCCTGCTCGACCTCCGGGGGCGGCGGCGGGGCCTCGGGCGTCTGGTCGCCTGCCTCCATCGGGTCAGGCGGGGACGGCGTCGGCGAGGCGTCCCTCGACCCACTCGGTCGAGGCGATGTGCTTGCTCATTCCAAGCTGCTTCGGCTCGTAGCCCAGCGCCAGCCCGACGAGCTGGGGCAGATGCAGGACCGCCAGCCCAAGCTCCCGCCCGGTGACCTTGGCGGCCTCCGGCTGCTGCATGTCCAGGTTCAGGTGGCAGAGCGGGCAGGGGGTGACCAGGCAGTCGGCGCCGGCGTCGAGTGCGTCGCCGACGTGGGTGCCCGCCTGGCGCAGCGACGTGTCGCGGTTCATGGTGATCACCGGGAAGCCGCAGCACTTCCGGGCCCCGTCGTACTCGACCACCTCGCCGCCGAGCGCCTCGATCACCCGCTCGAGGTAGAGATCGCGCTCAGGATGCTCGTCGTAGCCGATCCGGCTCCTGGGGCGGATCACGTAGCAGCCATAGAACGGCCCCACCCGCAGTCCGGAGAGCGGCCTGGTCACCTTCGCCTTCAGCTCGTCGAGCCCGTAGTCCTCCACCAGCACCCAGAGGAAGTTCTTGTTCTCGAACCCCTCCTTGTCCTTCGCGTACTCGAGCCCCTCCTCGGCCAGCGCCTCGTTGATGTGGGCGCGGTAGGCGGAGTCCGCGTCGAGGCGCTGCTGGCACTCCGATTGGGCGCCCTGGCAGGTGGAGCAGATGTTCATCATCGACAGGCCCGTGCCCTGGGCGAGCGCGAAGGTGCGCGCATTGAGGGTGTCGGCGAGCTCCTGGTTGTGCTCGGCGATCACCCCCGCGCCGCAGCAGTTGGCGCGGTCGAGCGTGACCAGCTCGATCCCCAGCTGCTCGGCGACCAGCGCCATCGAGCCGTGCAGCTCGGGGGTGAAGCCGCGGGACACGCAGCCGGGCCAGTAGGCGAGCTTCAGGTCCGTCACTTGCTCCCCCTCCGCCTCGGGCGTTGCTTCGAGCTCCATCTCGTCGGGCTCCGGCTCGATCTCCTCCTCGCCGGCGATGTAGAGGTTGAGCTCCGTGCGGTGCTCCTCGGCGTGCGAGTAGAGCCGCTTCACGTGGTCCTGGGCGCCATCGGGGAGCTTGTGGTGGACGCCGGGGATCAGCTTCGGCAGCGAGCGCATCTTGCCCGTCCTGAGGCCCCGGATCGCGGTCGGGATCGAGCCGATGAGGCCCTTGAGGGCGCTCGGCCGGGGGATCAGCTTGCCCTTGATGCCCTGCGCGTAGGACTCCTGGAGCAGCAGGGACTCGTCCAGGGTCCCCTTCTTCTCGATGATCTTCACGAAGGCCGTCTCGTGGCGGCGGCCGTTGTTGACGTCGTCAATCTCGTGGTCGTGGCTCGCACGGCGGCGAAGCCGCATGATCTGGTCCATCGGCGCGACGTCCTTGGGGCAGGCGTCCACGCACGAGAAGCAATGCGTGCAGTCGTAGATGCCGTGCGGGTCCTGCGCCAGGTCGTACAGGCGCTCCCGGGTCTGCGAGTCGCGCGGGTCGCCCACGAAGCGATATGCCTTGGCAAGCGCCGCCGGGCCGATGAACCCTGGATCGGCCTCCAGCGACAGGCAGGACGAGACGCAGGCGCCGCACTGGATGCAGCCCACCACCTGGGTGACGTCGATCATCGACTCGGGCGGCACCACGTATTCGCGCTCGGGCGGTTCCCCTTCGGGCAGCAACCAGGGGGTGACACGGCGGATCTTCGCCCAGTGAGTGGACTCCATGTCGGTGACCAGGTCTTTGATCACGGGCATGTTCGCCATCGGCTCCACCACAATCGGGTGCTCTGCCTCGGGCCCGTCGCGCCGGTTGGCGCGCTCGTGGGCGTCGCTGATCCGGGTCTTGCACCCGAGCGTCGACTCGCCGTTGACCTTCATGCCGCACGAGCCGCAGATCGCCGCCCGGCACGAGCAGCGGACGACGAGCGTCCCGTCGGTTCGGTCGCGGACCTGGAGCAGGCCGTCGAGCACCGAGAGGTCGGGATCGAGGTCGACCTTGAACTCCTGCCAGTACGGGCCCCCGCCCGTTTCCGGCTGGTACCTCCGAACCTTCAGCGTGTACTCAGGCATCAGTACGTCCTCTCGGCGGGCTGCCATTGGGTGATCGTGACCGGTGAATAGCTGATCTCGGGCCCGTCAGTGTTGAGGGTGACGTCGATGTGCTTCAGCCACTCTTCGTCGTTTCGCTCGGGAAAGTCGGTCCGGTACTGGGCGCCGCGGCTCTCGGTTCGGTGCAGCGCCGCAATGCAGGTGCACTCCGCGCAGTCGAGCATGAAGCCCAGCTCGAACGCGGCGAGCACGTCCTGGTTGAAGACGGCGCCGCGGTCGTCGATGTACGCGGTCCTGGACTCCTCCTGGAGGCGCTTCACCGTTTCGAGCGCCGTCTGGATGCCCTCCCCGGTGCGAAACACGGCCACGTGGCCGTCCATCGTCTCGCCCAGCTCCGTCCGGAGCTCCGAGACGCGGCGACCGTTGCCCCGGTCGCGGCCGACCAGCTCCGAGACCTGGCGCTCCGCGTCGGCGAGCACGGCCTGTGACGGGCGGCCGACCTCGACTCGCTTCGCGCGGGCAGCCGCGTGCTGCCCCGAGCGGCGGCCGAAGATCAGCGTGTCGAGCAGGGAGTTGGCGCCCAGCCGGTTGCCACCGTGCACCGAGACGCAGGCGACCTCGCCGGCGGCGTAGAGGCCGGGGATCGAGGTCGCCCCGTCGATGTCCGTCTTGATGCCGCCCATCGTGTAGTGGTTGCCCGGCTTGATGCGGATCGGCTCGTGGGTGATGTCCACCCCGGCGAAGTCTCGCCCGACGAGCACGATTTCCCGCAGCGCCTCGTGAATCCGCTTGCGGGGCACGACCGTGATGTCAAGCGCCACCGTGCCGTCGGGGAAGCCCCGCCCCTCGTTGATCTCCGACTGCTCGGCTCGCGAGACGACGTCCCGGGAAGCCAGCTCCATCTTGTTGGGGGCGTACCTCTCCATGAACCGCTCGCCCTGCGCGTTCAGCAGGTGGGCGCCCTCGCCGCGTGCTCCCTCGGTGATCAAGAAGCCCTTCTTGGCCAGCGTCGTCGGGTGGTACTGGATCATCTCCATGTCCATCAGGGGCGCGCCGGCGCGGTAGGCCATCGCGATCCCGTCGCCGGTGCAGATCAGGGCGTTGGTGGTCGGCTGCCACACCTGCCCGTTGCCGCCGGTGGCGAGGATCACGTTCTCCGCCTCGAACAGCTCCATCGACCCGTCGGCGATGCTGCGCAGCACCGCGCCCACGCAGTTCCCGTCGTCGTCGAGCACCAGGTCGGTGGTGAAGTACTCCTCGTAGCGGGAGATCAGCTCCGAGTGCTTCATCAGCTGCTCGTAGAGCACGTGCATGATCGCCTGGCCCGTGATGTCGGCCACGTAGTAGGTGCGCGCCTGCGAGGCGCCGCCGAAGGCGCGGGTCCCGAGCCTGCCCTCCTCGTTGCGGTGGAAGGTGACGCCGAGATGCTCGAGGTGGAGGATCTCCTCCGGCGCCTCCCTGCACATGATCTCGATCGCGTCCTGGTCGCCCAGGTAGTCGGACCCCTTGACGGTGTCGAAGGCGTGCGACTCCCAGCTGTCGCCCTCCTGGAGCGCCGCGTTGATGCCGCCCTGGGCGGCGTTCGAGTGCGACCGGACGGGGTGGACCTTGGAGACGATCCCGACGGAGACGCCCTCCTCGGCCGCCGCGAGCGCCGCCCGTTGCCCGGCGAGGCCCGCTCCGATCACCAATACGTCGTGCTTGGGCACCTCGAATTGATCCTATAGCGGGGCGCGAGTCAGCCGCCCAGCGCGTTGCGGAGCGCCCGGCCCACCTGGTCGGCCGTGATCACCCCGCGCAGGCGGCCGTCGGCGTCGACCGCCATCAGCGCTCCGAGCCGGCGAAGCGCGTCGTTGCCGAGCAGCGACTCGAGTGGCTCGTCGTCGCGCACCCGCAGCGTGCCGGTCGAATCTGCCTCGAACACGTCGCGCACCACGGAGGAAGCGCGGCTCACCTCCGGGACCGCGTCGGCTGCGCCGCGCTCGATCAGGCCGCGAAACCGCTGCGCGGCGTCCACCACCGGAAACCAGGGCCAGCGATAACGCAGGAAGTACTCGTCGAGGGCACGCTCGACGCTGGCGTCCTCGGGGATCGCCACCGGCTCAGCGTCCATCACGTCCGCCACCCTGATCCCCTCGATCCGGCTGGCGAACTCGGTCTGCATGACGGCTCCGCGGGCCGATTGCCCGAGGATGAAGCCGATCAGCCCCAGCCAGATCCCCCCGATCAGGTCGCCCTGGATGATCAGCAGGATGCCGACGCCGATGAACACGTAGGAGAAGCCCTGCCCGAGCCGAGCCGCGGCGCGCGTTGCCCGGGTGCGGTCCCCGCTCACCCGCCAGGCGATCGCACGCGCGATCCGCCCGCCGTCGAGCGGAAACGCGGGGATCAGGTTGAAGACGAGGACCAGCAGGTTGACGAGGGCCAGCCAGGCGATCACCGCCAGGATCCCTGACGTGTCGGCCCCCTCGTCAACCCTCATCGCTTGCCAGAACTCGTCTGAGCCGGCGGCGAGGATCCCGATTCCGATGCAGGCGAGCGCGATCGCCAGGGTGACGACCGGGCCGCCGATCGCGACCTTGAACTCGGTGCCGGGCGAGTCGGAGTCCCGGGTCATCCGCGCGACGCCGCCGAACATCCAGAGTGTGATGTCCGAGATGCCGATCCCTCGGCGCAGGGCGACGAAGGCGTGGCCCAGCTCGTGAAGGAGGATCGAGGCGAAGAAGGTGAGGGCGCTGGCCAGAGCGAGCAGGTACGGCTCGATGTCGCTGTTCGAGAGGCCGAGCATGCGGCGGTAGTCCCCGGACAGCCAGAGGATGATCAGGAAGAGGACCAGGAACCAGGAGTAGTCCACCCCGATGCGGATCCCCCGGATGTGGAACAGGGTCAGCGCGCCGCCTGCCGGCATGGACCCATCTTATGTATGAGCCGCTAGGTTTCGCCGCCGATGGCCACCGGTGCCACACGGGCCGCCTCGGAAGCCGCGCCGCACCTCGACTCCGATTGGCTGCGCCATCTGGTCGAGACGCTGGCCTCGATCCACCGTCCCACGGCCTCCCAGGGGGAGCGCGTGGCGGCGGAATGGGTGGCCGCTCGCCTGCGCGAGCTTGGTGCCGCCGAAGCGCGGGTCGAATCCGAGCGGGTCCACGGCACCTTCTGGTGGCCACTCGGCCTGGCCGCCGGCGCGGGTGTGGCGGCGGGGATGGCCGCCCTGCGTGGCCGGCGGATCCTTGGCGGGACGCTGGCGGGCGTGGTCGGCGCCGCCGCCGCTGACGACCTGCCCCCCGGAAGCCGGAAGCTGCGCTCCCTTTTGCCGCAGCGAAGAGCGACCACCGTCGTCGCCGAGCTCGGCCCGCCCGACGCCGACCGGACGATCGTCTTGGTGGCTCATCACGACGCTGCGCACGCCGGCCTGATCTACCACCCCGCGATCCCCGAGGCGGTCTTCGGCCGCTTCCCGTGGCTGCTCGATCGAGTCGACACCAGCCCGCCCTTGATGGCCCCGGTCGTCGCCATCCCCCTGCTGGTGGGTGCCGGGGCTCTCACCGGAAGTCGCGCCCTGGTCAAGGCGGGGACTGCGCTCGCCGCGCTCTCGGCGGCGGCGCTCGCCGACATCGCCCTGCGCGACACCGTTCCGGGCGCAAACGACAACGCCACGGGAGTGGCGGCGCTGCTGGCGGTGGCGCGCTCGCTCGCGGAACGACCCACGGAGAGCGTGCGAGTAATGCTCGTCTCCTCCTCGGAGGAGGCGCTGTGCGAGGGGATGCAGGCCTTCTCGAAGCGCCACTTCGGAGGGCTGCCACGCGAGAGCACCTTCTTCCTGACCCTCGACACGCTTGGCTCGCCGCACCTCTTGGTGCTTCGCGGAGAGGGGATGATCAGGATGCGCGAGTACCCGGCTCGCTCGCTGGCCCTGCTCGACGGGCTGGCCGACGAGCTGGGCATCCGGCTGTTTCCCAACCTACGCCTGCGCAACGCCACGGACGGGATCATCCCGCTGGCCGCGGGATACCAGGGCGCCGCGCTCGCCTCCTGCACCCGCCTCAAGCAGCCGGCCAACTACCACTGGCCCACGGACACGCCGGAGAACGTGGACTACGGCACCCTGTCCGACGGCATCCGTCTCGCTGAGGCGGTCGTCCGCCGCCTGGACGAGCGCTGGCTGTAGCAGCCGCGCCGCCGTACAAACCCGCTGCGCTCAGACCCCTGGGCTGTGCCGTTCGATGATCCGGGCGAAGTCGGCGCCGGACGGCAGGGTGCCGAAGGCGAGCCCGCCCTCGCCCTCGAGGCGCGAGGCGCAGAACGCGTCGGCGACCGCCGGGTCGCCGTAACGGACGAGCAGCGATGCCTGGAGCGCCAGGGCCATGCGCTCGACCACGCTGCGGGCGCGGGACTCGATCGCCTCGAGGTCCGCGAGCTCGCCTCGCAGAGCGGAGGCCGCTGCCGCGACCCGCGGCTCCGCGGCGCTCGCCTCGTCCAGCTCCGAGAGGAAGGCCTCCAGCGACTCGGGGCTGCGCGCCATCCCGCGCAGCACGTCCAGGCACTGCACGTTGCCCGATCCCTCCCAGATCGAGGCCAGCGGGCTCTCCCGGTACGAGCCGCGGCATGCCCGACTCCTCCACATAGCCGTTGCCGCCCAGGCACTCCAGAGCCTCCACCGCGTGCACCGGGGCCCGCTTGCAGGTCCAGTACTTGAGCACCGGGGTCGCGAGCCGCCGGAACTCGACCGCGGCCTCGTCGCCGGCATGCGCCTCGTCGAAGGCGCGCGCGATCCGCATCGCGGCCACGGTCGCCGCCTCCGATTCGATCGCCAGGTCGGCGAGCACGTTCTGCATCAGGGGCTGGTCCGCGAGCCGCTTGCCGAACGCCTCCCGGTGGGTGCAGTGGTGGATGGCCGCCGCGGTGCCCCAGCGCGCGCCCGCGGCCACGCCCAGGACGCAGTCGAGGCGGGTGTGGTTGACCATGTCGATGATCGTCGGCACGCCGCGCCCCTCTTCGCCGACGAGCCGTGCCCAGGCGCCCGCGAACTCGACCTCTGACGACGCGTTGGAGCGGTTGCCGAGCTTGTCCTTGAGTCGCTGGAGGTGGAGGCGGTTACGCTCGCCGTCGGGCGTGAAGCGGGGGAGCAGGAAGCACGACAGTCCGCCCTCGGCCTGGGCGAGGACGAGGAACGCGTCGCACATCGGCGCCGAGAAGAACCACTTGTGCCCGGTGATCTCGTACTCGCCGCCCGGGCCGCCGCCGTTCAGGGGCCGGGCGGTGGTGGTGTTGGCGCGCACGTCGGAGCCGCCCTGCTTCTCGGTCATGCCCATCCCGCACAGCGCCCCCTGCTTGTCAGGAGCCGGGACGAGCCGCTCGCCGTCGTAGGACAGCGACAGGAAGCGCGGCTCCCACTCGGCCGCCAGCTCCGGCTGCGTTCGAAGCGCCGGGATCACCGAGTAGGTCATCGAGATCGGGCAGCCCACCCCCGCCTCCACCTGGGCCAGGAGCATGAACATGGGCGCCGCGCGCGACATGGGCGCCGGGCTGCGGCTGGCGCCACGGCAAGGCGTGCAGGCCATGGCCGACACCGATCCGCATCAGCTCGTGCCAGGCCGGGTGGAACTCGACCTCGTCGACGCGGTTGCCGAAGCGGTCGTGGGTTCGGAGCTTCGGCGGGTTCTGGTTCGCCTCGACGCCCCAGCGGATCGTCTGAGGCAGCCCGCAGAGGGCGCCGAGCTCGCGCGCTTGGTCCTCGGCCCAGTCGCCTCCCTCGCGGCGCAGCGCCTCGACCAGCGCCGCGTCGTCGGCGAACAGGTTGTAGCCCTCCAGCGGCGGAGGTTGGTTGAGGACCTCGTGGGTGGGTTGAGCCGGGGGTCGCTCGACGGTCGCCACGGGCACATTCTCGCAGCCCCGATAGCATCGCGCCGCCAATGGCTCACACGGTCACCTTGATCCCCGGCGACGGCACCGGCCCCGAGCTGATCGAGGCCACCCGCCGGGTGCTCGAGGCGACGGGAGTCGAGTTCGAGTGGGACGAGCAGCCGGCCGGCGAGGACGTTTACCGCGAGGAGGGAGATCCATTCCCAGAACGGACCCTGGAGTCGGTCAAGCGAACCGGGGTCGGGATCAAGGGACCGACCACGACGCCGGTCGGCTCGGGCTTTCGCTCCATCAACGTCCAGCTCCGCAAGGAGCTCGACCTGTACGCCTGCATCCGTCCCTGCAAGCTGTACGAGGGCGTCCGGTCGCACTTCGACCAAGTGGACTTCGTGATCGTGCGCGAGAACACTGAGGATCTCTACGCCGGGATCGAGTTCGAGGCCGACTCCGACGGTGCCGAGAAGCTGCGCGAGTTCGTGGCCTCGCTGGACGCGGGCGCCATCCGCGAGCACTCGGGAATCTCGATCAAGCCGATCTCGGTGTTCGGCAGCGAGCGAATCGTGGAGGCCGCCTTCGACTACGCAAAGCGCAATGGCCGCCACAGGGTGACGGCGGCGCACAAGGCGAACATCATGAAGTTCTCCGACGGCCTCTTCCTGGAGACAGCGCGCCAGGTCGCGCAGCGCCACCCGGAGGTTGAGTTCGAGGACCGGATCATCGACAACCTCTGCAACCAGCTCGTCTCGCGGCCCGAGGAGTACGACGTGATCGTGCTCCCCAACCTCTACGGCGACATCGTCAGCGACCTGGGAGCCGGGATGATCGGCGGCCTGGGATTGGCGCCGGGCGCCAACATCGGCACGCACGCCGCTATGTTCGAGGCCACGCATGGCTCCGCCCCCAAGTACAAGGGCCAGAACAAGGTCAATCCCACTGCCCTGATGCTTTCCGGGGTGCTCATGCTTCGCCACCTGGAGGAGCCCGAGGCCGCCGACCGGATGGAGAGCGCGATCGCCGCGTTGATCCGAGCGGGGGAGAGGGTGACCTATGACCTCAAGCCCAGCCGCGACGACCCCACGGCGGTCGGCACCTCGGAGTTTGCTGACGCCGTGATCGAGGAAATGGAGGCAGGCTGATGGCGGATCCCGTCAAGGTCACGGTCACCGGCGCGGCTGGCCAGATCGGCTACGCGATCCTGTTCCGGATCGCCAGCGGCCAGATGCTGGGAGGGGAAACGCCCGTCCACTTGAACCTGCTCGAGATTCCGGACGCCCTCAAGGCGGCCGAGGGCACCGCGATGGAGCTCGGGGACTGCGCGTTCCCCCTGCTCGCCGGGATCGACATCCACGACGACGCAGGGGCCGCCTTCGACGGCTGCAGCGTCGCGCTGCTGATCGGAGCGCGCCCCCGCACGAAGGGCATGGAGCGCTCCGACCTGCTGGAGGCGAACGGCGGCATCTTCAAGCCCCAGGGCGAGGCGATCAACGCGGGAGCCGCCGACGACGTCAAGGTGCTCGTGGTGGGAAATCCCGCGAACACCAACTGCCTGATCGCGATGTCCCACGCCCCTGACGTTCCCCGCGAGCGCTTCACTGCGATGACCCGGCTCGACCACAACAGGGCGATCGCTCAACTCGCGAGCAAGCTGGGCGTGCCGGTGACCGAGATCACGAACATGACCATCTGGGGCAACCACTCGACCACGCAATACCCGGACCTGGTGCACGCGAGGGTGGGTGGGCGAAGCGCCTGGGACGCCGTGGACGACGAGGCCTGGGTCGCGGACGAGTTCATCCCCAGGGTGGCGAAGCGCGGCGCGGAGGTGATCGAGGCTCGCGGAGCGTCGAGCGCCGCCTCGGCCGCCGCCGCCGCGATCGACCACGTCCGCGACTGGGTGCTCGGCACGCCCGAGGGCGACTGGGTCTCGATGTCGGTCCCGTCCGATGGCTCCTACGGCGTCGACGAAGGCCTCATCTCGGGCTTTCCCTGCACCTGCTCCGGAGGTGAGTGGAAGCTGGTCGACGGCCTCGAGATCGACGACTTCTCGCGCCAGCGCATCGACAACTCGGTGAACGAGTTGAAGGAAGAGCGCGAGGCGGTCAACCAGCTCGGCCTGCTCTGAATAAGCGCGCTCCCGGCCTAGCCACGAGCACGGCCTGGGCTAGCGACGAAGTCGCGGCAGTTGCGCATGGGCCTGCCGGGTCAGGTTCGCGCCCAAACCCGCCGGAAACGTAGGCCGAAGGCCGAGGCTTCCGGCGGAGTTATTCAGGTGGCCGTGTAGGAGCGGCCGGACTTCTTCACCCGGCCCTCCTTCTCGAGGTCGCCGAGCACGCGGTAGAGGTAGTTGGGCTTGATCCGCATCCCCTTGGCGACCTCACTGGCGCTGATCCCGGGGTTCGCCTTGATCAGTTTCACCGCCTGATCGGCGCGGGTTCCGCGCCGGCGCTTGCGAGGGCGCGCGGTCGTGCGCGAGGTCGCGCTCGACCCTCGCGGTCGGCCGGGGCCGCGACGCCCCTGGCGTCCGTCCGTGAGGCTGGATAGTGCGCGTTGCAGCTTCGAGAGCTCACCCTCCAACTCGCGAATCCGGGTCTTGAGCAGGTCTGCGGCTTGATCGACTGCGCCCCTAACCATTTTGTGGGTAATCCTTTCCTTGCTTTCTGACAGTGTGTTCGGCGCGCACTGTAACAGTGCGCATCACACTGTGAAGACCGCAAAGTGGTGAGCGCCGCTACTCCGTGCGCTTGCGCGGCAGGGTGCGAAAAACGACGTCCCAGAGCGGGGAAGAAACGCCGTAGCCGTAGCGGTGGTCCTGGAAGTGGTGACGCATGTGCTGCTCTCGCAGCCGCTTGCCGAGTTTCGTCGTGGGCGTGTGATGGTGTAGGTGATAGTGGGTGTAGTCGTAGGCGAGGTAGCCCACGATCAAGCCGGCGAAGATCGGGTACGCGGCGGGGGTGCCGAAGATCAGCGTGAACGCTCCCAGGAAGAGCGCAGCCAGCGGCAAGCTGGCCGCCGGTGGCATCACCAGCCGGAGGCGGTCGTTCGGGTGGTCGTGGTGGACGCCGTGGATGATGAAGTGAAGCCGGCTGCCGAGCGGGTGGTCCGGCTCCCAGTGGAAGACGAGCCGGTGCAGCCAGTACTCGGTCAGCGTCCAGATCAGAAAGCCCAGCCCAACCAGCAGCACGAGCTGGACCGCGCCATAGCCGCGATCGGCCCCCAGCCATACCCCGGCGGCGACCACCGGCACGAAGATGATTGCGGGCACCGAGGGGTGAATCCTCGAGAAGAGGTCGAGGAGGCGGTTCTCGAACAGCGGAGGGGAGGCGCTCAGCCGCGCGGTGCGCTCGTGTGCCATAGGCCGGATTTTAGTGCCCCGCAACGCGGCACCACTGCGCGCGCGCCTTTCCGCAATGGCCGGGAAACCGGGCCCGGTGCCGTTTCCCAAAAAGTCGGGGATTGCGCAAACGCGTCCTCCGAGGTCCGCGGGAGGCTGAGATGATCGCCGCTCCAGAGGGCAACGCGAAGGGGTAGGTGTGATCCAGATCGAGCATCCGGGCAGGCAGATGGCCGAGGCGATCGGGCTGGCCAAGCGCCGAGCAACCAAGCGACGCAAGGGACGCCCGAGCTGTGAGGAGTGCTTCTTCCATTGCCAGATGCTCTGCGCGCTCGACCTCGACGAGCCCTGCTCAACGTTCCGGCCCAACAGCACCGACGGGCTCGTTCCTCCTCGCCAGCCGGCCCTGCTCCTGCGTCAGCAGCCGGAGGAGCCGGCGCCGGAACGACGGCCTGACGCACCGGGCAGGCGCTTGCAGGGACCTCCCAACCGCTGGCGCCGGGGGTGAGGCGGAGATAGAGTGGATCGTCACGATGCGCATCACGGTGCTGGGGAAGTCTCCCTCGTGGGAGGACGCCGGAGGGGCCTGCAGCGGGTACTTGATCGAGGACGGTGCCACCTCGCTCCTGCTCGATTGCGGCAATGGCGTGTTCTCGAAGCTCCGCCTGTTTCGCGACTACACGGAGCTCGACGCTGTGCTCCTGTCGCACCTGCATGCCGACCATTTCCTCGACCTGGTCCCCTATGCGTACGCGCTCACCTACGCGCCCCGCCAGCAACCGGTCCCGGTCGGCGGCTATCCGGGGACCGACAGCCCGGCCCGCCCCCGGCTGATCGCTCCACGCGGGGCGCGCGAATGCTTCCGCCGGGTGGTCGGCGCCTGGGGCAAGGAGGACCTGATCGAAAACGCCTTCGCGCTCGAGGAGTACGGCGTGGGCTCCGTCGTCGAGGTGGGCACCCTGAGGGCCCGCTTTCAGGAGGTGCCGCACTTCACCACCACGTACGCGATCGACTTCAGCTCCACCAACGGCAGCGGCCGGTTCACGTACGGGGCCGACTGCCGCCCGGGCGAGGAGCTGGTCGAGATAGCGCGCGACACCGACCTGTTGATCGTCGAGGCGACCCTGCCTCGTCCCGAGCGCACGGGGATCCGCGGCCATATGACGCCGGGCGAGGCCGGAGATCACGCCCGCCGAGCGGGCGCGGGCCGGGTCGTGCTCACCCACATCTCCGACGAGCTCGACCCCGATTGGGCCCGCAAGGAGGGCTCTGAGGCGTTCGGCAGGCCGGTGGAGCTGGCGCGCGAGGGCGCCGTATACGAGGTATGAGGAGCTTTAGCTCCGAAACAGGCTGTGTTGAGGGCGAGACACGACAGGCGCTCGCAAGCAGTCGAGGTATGAGGAGCTTTAGCTCCGAAACAGGCTGGTCAGGGCGCCGAAGGCGCCCGCAAGTAATTCAAGATTTAGCGCAGCGGCGGCTACGCTAAGGCCATGCCACGTGATCGGGACCTGCTGGTCAACTTCGAGCGCATGCGCCGCGAGATGGACGAGCTGTTCGGCGACGTGTGGGGCGAGAGCGGTTGGCTGTCAGGCCGGCCGCAACCCGGCTTCTCGCCGCGCGTAGACGTGTACTACTGCGGCGATCCGCCGAGGGCGGTCGTCAAGGCCGAGCTGGCGGGGGTCAGCCTCGACACCGTCAGCCTGGAGATCGTTGGGCGAGAGCTCGTGATCCGAGGCGAGCGCCCCGTGCAGGAGACCGAGGGCCGCGTCTACCAGCAGGTGGAGATCGAGGCGGGCCCCTTCCGCCGTGTCGTGGAGCTGAACGCCGACGTGGTCGCCGAGGAGGCCAGGGCCACCTACGAAGACGGCGTGCTGCGGGTCGCGCTGCCGCTTCGCTCCAGCGGCCGGGCTTCTCGGCACGTCCCGATCGAGACCAAGGAGTAGGGGGGATGGCCCAGTCCGGCGATGGTGGCCCGACGATCGAGGTGGTCGAGACGCCCGATATCGAGGAGGCGATCCTGGAGCGCCAGGCCCAGCCGCTGCCGGCGGCGCTGCCGGTGCTGCCGCTCAAGGAGATGGTCCCCTATCCGGACACGCTGACGCCGCTGGCGGTCGGGCAGCCGCGCTCGATCAAGCTCGTCAACGAGGTGCTCTCGGGTGAGCGCACCCTGGCCCTGGTGGCCTCGCGCGACCCGCAGGTCGAGGAGCCTGGGCCCGACCAGCTCTACAACGTCGGGGTCGCCGGGATCGTCGCGCGGATGCTGAAGGTCCCGGACGGGACGATCCGCATCCTGGTTCAGGGCACAGAAAGGGTGCGGGTGGGCGACTACGTCACCGAGGAGCCGTATCTGGTGGCGCGAATGGAGCCGTTGCCCGACGTGGTCGAGTTGACGCCCGAGCTCGAGGCGCTGACCCGCAACGTGCAGCGCACGTTCACCGAGATCATCGAGCAGATCCCCTATCTGCCCGAGGAGCTGCAGCTCGCGGTCACCAACGTGGACGACCCCTCCGCGCTCGCCCACCTGATCGCCGGCGCGCTTCGGATCTCGACCGAGGAGAAGCAGGAGCTGCTGGAGGAGGTGGACGTCGGCAGGCGGCTGCGCCGCCTCTCGGAGATCCTGGCCCGCGAGCTGGAGGTGATCCAGCTCGGCTCCAAGATCCAGTCGCAGGTCCAGTCGGAGATCGAGAAGGGCCAGCGCGAGTACTACCTGCGCGAGCAGTTGAAGGCGATCCAGCAGGAGCTCGGCGAGGCCGACGAGCAGCAGGCCGAGGTCAACGAGCTTCGGGAGAGGATCGAGGCGGCGAACCTTCCCGAGCACGCCCAAAAGCAGGCCGAGCGGGAGCTGGGGCGCCTCGAGCGCCTGCCGCCCGCGGCCGCCGAGTACGGCGTCATCCGCACCTACCTCGAGTGGCTGGTCGAGCTGCCGTGGAGCATGACCACCGAGGACGACCTCGACATCGCTCATGCCCGCAAGGTCCTCGATGCCGACCACTACGACCTCGAGAAGGTCAAGGACCGGATCCTCGAGTACCTGGCGGTGCGGAAGCTGATGCAGCAGTCCGCCGACGGCGCCGGTGCGCGGACGGCGACCGCCCAGGGCCCGATCCTCTGTTTCGTCGGGCCGCCGGGGGTGGGAAAGACCAGCCTCGGCCGTTCGATCTCGCGGGCGCTGGGGCGCCACTTCGAGCGCATCTCGGTCGGCGGGGTGCGGGACGAGGCGGAGATTCGCGGCCACCGCCGCACCTACATCGGGGCATTGCCCGGAACGATCGTCCGCGCGCTGCGCGACGCCGGCTCGCGCAACCCCGTGTTCATGATCGACGAGATCGACAAGATGGGCGCCGACTTTCGGGGCGACCCATCGAGCGCCATGCTCGAGGTTCTCGACCCGGCGCAGAACGACAGCTTCCGCGACCACTACCTGGACCTCGAGTTCGACCTCTCCGAGGTGATGTTCATCACCACGGCGAACACCCTCGACACGGTGCCCCCGGCGCTCACCGACCGGATGGAGGTGATCAGCCTCTCCGGCTACACGCTGGACGAGAAGCTTCACATCGCCAAGCGCTATCTGGTGCCCCGCCAGATCGAGCAGAACGGCCTCGGGCGCGGCCAGATCTCGATCAGCGACGCGGCGCTGCGGGCGATCATCGAGGAGTACACCCGCGAGGCCGGGGTGCGAAACCTGGAGCGCGAGATCGGCAGCGTCTGCCGCAAGGTTGCGCGTGAGGTCGCGGAGAGGAGGGTCAAGGGCAAGGCGACGATCTCCGCCAAGCGGGCGCGGGAACTGCTCGGCAGGCGCCGTTACTTCGCCGAGCAGCGGCGGCGCACTCGGGATCCCGGGGTGGCGACCGGGCTTGCGTGGACGCCGGTGGGGGGCGAGGTGCTGTTCGTCGAGGCCACGGCGGTGCCGGGAGACGGCAAGCTCTTGATCACCGGCCAGCTCGGCGAGGTGATGCGCGAGTCGGCGCAGGCCGCGCTCTCGTGGGTGCGCGGCAACGTTGGGCGGCTGGTGCCGAAGCTGGCTGACGATTGGTTCGCGACCCACGACATCCACGTCCACGTGCCGGCGGGCGCGGTGCCCAAGGACGGCCCCTCCGCGGGGGTGGCGATGGCGGTTGCGCTGGCCTCCCTGGTCTCCGGCAAGCCGGTCAAGGCGGACGTGGCGATGACCGGCGAGGTGACCCTGACCGGCCAGGTCTTGCCCGTGGGTGGGCTGAAGGAGAAGTCGCTGGCGGCCCAGAGCGCGGGAATCAAGCGGATCATCGCCCCGGGGCGCAACGAGGGGGACATCGCCGAGATCCCCGAGCACGAGCGCAAGGGCGTCGAGTTCGTTTACGTGGACCGGATCGACGAGGCTCTTGCGGCGGCGCTATAGCGGCTCCATATCGGGGTATATATGCTCCGAGGACGAGCGAAGCCGACGAGGGAGTTGGGAATGTCAAAGAGCAGCAGCGCGAGGGCCCAGCAAGCGCGTGAGGCAGCCCGTTCGGCGGGCTCCAATCCTTATGTGCGGCGTCTGATCGAGGACGAGGATCTGAGAGGCAACGTTCGCGACGCCTTCGAGGCGGCGCGGCATGCGTATCAGCGGATGTCGAACGGCAAGGGGCCGGTCAAGGCGATCACCGAGGACAAGAAGGTGCAGCGCGACCTGCGCAGCGCCGCCGAGTCGCTTCGCGAGGCGTCGGACCAGATCCGCGGCAAGCGCAAGCGGCGCCGCTGGGGCCGGCTGCTGGTGGTCGCCGTGCTCGGTGCCGCCCTCGCGATCGCGCTCAGCGAGGACCTCCGCAAGACGGTGCTCGATCGCCTGTTCGGCGCCGAGGAGGAGTTCGAGTACAGCTCGACCACCACGCCGGCCGCCGCCGAGACCACCGCCAGCTGAGGCGAATTGCGCTAGCGACGAAGTCGCGGTAATGGCGGACGGGCCTGCCGGGTCAGGTCGGCGCCCTCGCCCGCCGAGAGCCGAGCAGTCGTAGCCCGCTACCGGCGAGGCTTTCGGCGGAGTTATTCCCATGCATACCGTTCACGTTCTCGTTCCCGCCCAGCGCCACGTCTTCTCGCTCGACGGGGGCGGTGGGGCGTCGGTCGAGGATCTGGAGAGCTCGGCGGATGGCTTTCGCCGCTACAAGGAGCTGCAGGCGGAGGGCAAGCCGACCGGCATGGTCGCCTTCCCCAACACCTGCCTGATCCGAGCCGACCGCGACTACCTGGTCGACCCGGGGCTGGTGATGCAGGGTGCGCCCGTGTTCGGGGCGCTCGAGGCGCTCGGCGTCGAGGCCGCGGCAATCAAGGACGTCATCCTCACCCACCTGCACTTCGACCACGCCGAGGGGCTCGTCGCCTGGCCCCAGCGCCGCACCTTCGTCCACCGGCTCGAGACCGAGGCCCCCTATGCGCAGCTCGTCTCCGGGGTCCTGGAGATGGTCCAGCTGGAGATACTCGACGGCGATCAGGGCGAGATCGAGCCCGGCCTTCGCTGGATCCGCACCCCAGGCCATTCCGACGGCCTGGTCTCGCTGCTCGTGGACACCGACGAGGGCCTGGTGGCGATCGCCTCCGACTGTGTCGGGCCGCTGCCCGAGTACTTCGAGCAGATGGACCTGCCGGAGGACTTCGGGCCCGAGCGCGACGAGCTGCTCACCCAATGGCGGCGCATCCGCGAGCTGGAGCCGGCGATCGTGATCCCTGGCCACAACCCGCCGGTCAGGCTGCGCTGAGCCAGGGCCTCGACAGCCAAGAGCGCGAGCTGAGCGGCGAGAAGGTCCAGCGGATCGTCGACGCGATGCGCCACTGCGTCGCCGAGCGGGGCATCGCCGGCGCCACCTTCGAGCACGTGTCGCGCGAAGCGGGCGTCAGCCGCGGGTTGCTCCACTACTACTTCGGGACCAAGGAGCGCCTCCTGATCGAGGTGCTTCGCAACGACGCGGAGACCAGGATCGCGATGCTCGACGAGCCCCTCGCGGCGGCCAAGACCGTGGACGACGTGATCGCCGTTCTCGTCGGCGGCGCCGAAGAGGTGCTGCGGGAGGACCCGGGCTTCTACGTGATCCTCTACGAGCTGTTCACCGCCGGTCGCCAGAACCCCGAGATCCAGGCCGAGCTGGCGGAGCTCTATCAGCGCTCCCGCCAGCACGTCGCCCGGGTGCTGCGTCAAAAGGAGGTCGACGGCGTCCTCTCGCTGCGCTACGACGCCGAGTCCGTGGTGACCTACCTGTTCGCCGCGGCCGACGGGGGCGCGCTCCAGCGCCTCACCGACCCCGAGCGTGACTATGCGGCGACCGTCGCGGCCGGCACCGGGGTGGTGCGCTTCCTGCTCACCTCGGAGTGAGGGTCTTGCCTCCGCTCCCCCGCGGGTGAGCGCCTACTTCGTCGCGCCCCCCCGCGGGAAGATGTCGCTGCATCTTCCAGAGCAGCCTCATCGAGCCGTGCGGCCGCAGCCTGCGGCGCAGCATCGCCCGCCGCGGGTCGCCACCGTAGGTCGAGACCTCGAGGAAGTCTCGCCACGAGGCCTCCAGCGTCAGGTTCGGTTGAGCTGCCTCGCCCTGGACCGCTTCCGTTGCCCCGTTGTCGATCCTGAGGTACCAGGGAGCGGCGTCCGAGAAGCGCCACTGGATCGTCACCGGTTGGCCGTTGACGGCGTCGGTGTTGGCGGAGCGCGCGACGACGTCGAAGAGCAGCGCCTGCGTCTCCGGGGACGAGTCGGGATTTGCCGTGGGCTCGCCGACGACACCCGCGCGCAGCAGCGTGATCGCGCGCTTGGCGCGCTCCACGTGAGGCTGCGAGAGGTCGAACGGGAAGATGTCGGGCGGCATCTCGTCGATCGGATAGCCGGCCGCCTTCCACTTCGTCTCGACCGAGCGGATCCCGAACGCGTAGATGTCCTCGAGCTCGAAGCCCCAGCAGCGGGTGTACTCCAGGTCCCATCCGGGGGGAACGAACACGCACATCGACCAGGGCAACACCTCGCGCAGGATCTCGTCGACGGCCGCCTTGCACTCCTCGCTCTGCCGGAAGCAGTCCGAGAGCACCTTCACCCCGAAGCCGATGTGGCGCTGCTCGTCGCGCGAGACGTTGTGCATCCCGCTGCTGAAGCCGGGCAGCGTCCCGGCCTTGTTGAAGTAGTCCTCGATGAAGTGCTGTCCCGGCTGGGCCAGGGCCGCCTCGACTACCAGGTGGTAGAGCGCGATCGCCTGGGCGAACTTGGGCAGTGAGCGGTCCTTGCGGAGCTCATCGGCCATCCGGTCCAGGCGCCCGAACACGTTGCGGTAGCCCCAGCCGAGCTGCGGCTGGGTGTAGGCGAGGGTCGAGCCGATCGACTCGCCGGCGCCGATCACCTCCTTGAAGAAGCGGTGGAAGAAGACCGCGTGCCGGGCCTCGTCGACCTGCTGCGTGGCGAGGAAGTACTTCTGCTCCTCCAGCGGCGCGGCGTCGATGTAGGGGGAGAGGTTGTCGGTGACCGAGTCCTCCCCGTAGAAGAACATCGAGTAGGTCCACAGCGCCGACTTTCGCTGGATCTCGCTCAGCGACTCCCAGCCCTTGCGGTCCTCGGTCAGGTCGATCTCGGTCGCCTTCCAGTTCCCCTCCTCCCAGCGCCCGTAGAGATCGTCATACGAGATCTGATCGACGAAGGAACTCCGGTCGATCCCATCCTTCTGCGCAACGCTCATCTGCCTCTCCTCAGCTTGCCCTATCTGTCATCGATCGATGACATGGTTGCCATGACCTTAGTGCACGCGGCGAACCTCGGCAAACCCCTCTGTGACGCATGTCACATACCGTGCCTATCCGGACAGCAGGGCGCTGAGGTCTTCCGCGAGCTCCCGCGCCTCCTCGCTGATCTGTCGCCAGGTCACCCGGACGACCCGCCATCCGGCGGCGCTCAGGGCCCGGTCCCGGGCCCGATCGCGCTCGAAGGCGGCGGCGGTCCCGTGGACCGCCCGTCCGTCCAGCTCCACGATCACGCGCGAGCTGCGCCAGACGCAGTCCGCCTCCACGAACCCGCCACGCACCGCGATCGAAACGTTCAGCTCGGGCCGAGGAGCCGCCTGCGAGTGACGAATCGGAGAAAGCGCTCCTCCAGCTCGCTCCTGGTGAGTGTCGCGCCGATCGCGACCCGCTCGGAGGATTGCGCGGATCGCCGCGGTACCGCGTCGCCGTGGATAGCGGGCAAGTAGGGCAGGGAGGGATAGGGCGTCGGTGAGCCTCTGGACCTCCGCCTCGTTCATCGCCCGCTCGACTCCGCGTCGGTCGAGAATCGCCGCCAGGTCCAAGAGTGTCCGTGGGACCGTGGTCACCGGAATGCCGGCGAGGGAGGTGATCTCATCGGCCGGGAGGTTGGCTACGTGCCACGTGATGCCGGGCCGTTGCCTTCTGGAGCTCGGCAGCGTGACGTCCACAGTCGCCGCGCCAGTGTCGAATCCTCCAGAGCGCCGCGCGCGGACCGATAGCTCAGCACGGCACGGGGCCCGCCGGCGAGGACGGCACGCCATCCAGCCGCGCCTCGGTCGAGAGCACGCGATGGCCGACCGCGTAGACGCCCCGGGTAAGGCAATGAAGGCGCCCGGTGCGTAGACGGTGGACTATGGCCTTGCGGGTCAACCCCGCCGCCAGGAGTTGCCGCCGCGCCACGACCCCGTGCTGGCGCTCGGCGAGCCGAGCGATCACGACATCCGGACGCTTATGACTTTCGACCCGTATAGGGGCACCAAAGTCATAAGCGTCGGCCACGTCGGCCAGGATGGCCGCCCTTATTGCCCACGTGGCACGCGGAGCGTCACGACTCCGTGCCGAACGGCGCGCCAAACGGTCCCGGCCCGCCGCGAGCGAGCGTCGGCGTGTGCCGGTCGCCCGGCGCGCGCCGCGGCCAACGGGCCTCCCTACTTGCCGGGCTTCGCGGCTCAGCCCAGCTTCGGGCTCCGCCAGGGCTCCGGCGAGCTTGGCGGCCAGGCGGTCGGCCAGTCCCTCGGCGGGAACCCGCACCTGCTCGAGGCTGTCGCGGTCGCGCAGCGTCACCGTGCCGTCCTCCATCGTCTGGCCGTCCACCGTGATTCCCCACGGGGTGCCGATCTCGTCCTGGCGACGGTAGCGCTTGCCGATCGAGCCGCCCTCGTCGTACTCGGCCGGCAGCTCGGCGCGCAGCTGCTCGTAGATCTCGCGCGCCCGCTCGGGCATCCCGGCCTTGGAGACCAGCGGCAGCACCGCGACCTTGACGGGCGCGAGGCGAGGGTGAAGGCGGAGCACGGTGCGCTTTCGCTCCTCGACTTCCTCTGTGTCGTACGCGTCGACGAGGAAGGCGAGCAGCGAGCGGTCCACGCCCAGCGAGGGCTCGATCACGTGGGGCACGTAGGCCTCTCCCTTGTCCTGGTCGAAGTACTCGAGCTTCTCGCCCGAGAACTCGGCGTGGCGCGAGAGGTCGAAGTCGCCGCGATTGGCGATCCCCTCGAGCTCGGACCACCCCATCGGGAACAGGTACTCGATGTCGGAGGTCGCCGAGGAGTAGTGCGAGAGCTCGTCCGGCCCGTGCTTACGGAGCTGGAGGTGGTCGGGGCGGATGCCGAGGTCGGTGTGCCAGCGCATCCGGTCCTCCATCCAGCGCCGGTGCCAGGTGTCGGCGTCGTCGCCCGGGACGAAGTACTCGATCTCCATCATCTCGAACTCACGGGTCCGGAAGATGAAGTTGCCCGGGGTGATCTCGTTGCGGAAGGCCTTGCCGATCTGGGCGATGCCGAATGGCGGCTTCTTGCGCGCGAACTGGAGCACGTTCTTGAAGTTGACGAAGATCCCCTGGGCGGTCTCCGGTCGCAGGTACACCTTTGCGGCGTCGTCGCGGACCGGGCCCATGAAGGTCTCGAACATCAGGTTGAACTGGCGCGGCTCGGTGAGGTCGCAGTCGGCGTGCTCGCCGGGATGCACGGATGGCTTCCGCCCGCACTCCGCGTCCACCAGCTTGTCCGCCCGAAAGCGAAGCTTGCAGGTGCGGCAATCGACCATTGGGTCGGTGAAGCCCTCCAGGTGGCCCGACGCCTCCCAGGTGCGGGGATGCATGAGGATCGCCGCGTCGAGGGCCACCATGTCGTCCCGCTCCTGCACCACGGCTCGCCACCACTCGTTCTTGACGTTGTTCTTGAGCTGGACGCCGTAGTGGCCGTAGTCGTAGGTCGACCCGAGCCCCCCGTAGATCTCCGAGGACTGAAAGATGAAGCCGCGCCGCTTGCACAGGGCGACGACCTCGTCGAGCGCTACCCCAGGGGCACGGCTCGTCTCGCTCGGCTGCTCCGCGGTGCCGGTCATCAGTCTGGCGCAGGCTAGTGGGTCGTGCGGCGCGGGCCGGGCCATGCGTGAGGGCCGGCGCCTTTCCCGCCGAGCAGCGGTTCACCATGAGCCGCCGACTGACCCCACCACCGCGCGATACGCAGGAGGCAACCATGCACAACCTGGTGACAGCGCCGGTTCGCGCCAGCCGGCACCTGGCGATCTGGCTGGTCTGGCAGTCGACCGGCGTCACCCTCCTGACGCCTCAAAGCCCGAATGCGCTGCCCGGTATCCACGAGGGGCACGAAGCAGTCGACGAGGGGCAGGAGCCGGCGAGCGAGGGGTGGCTGAGGCAGGCGGGCTGAACTGGCACTCCTGCACTCCGAGTGCCGGAAGTCGCCGGGGCGGGCTGCGATAATCGGTTGGCGATGCCGATCTACGAGTACCGCTGCAGCAATGGGCACCAGTTCGAGGTCTTCCAGGCGATCGCAGACGAGCCGGTGTCGGCCTGCCAGGAGTGCGGCGAGCCGATCGAGCGCGTCTTCCACCCGGTCGCCGTCCACTTCAAGGGCTCTGGCTTCTACACGACGGACTACGCCCGAAAGACGAGCGCCAAGCCGTCGGAGTCAGGCGACGGCAAGCAGTCGAAGGACGGCGGCTCGGACTCGAAGTCGGAGGGCTCGGACTCGAAGCCGGAGAAGAAGGCGGAGACCACGACTTCGTCCAAGAAGGACGACTGAGGCTCAGCCCGGGGAGCAGGCCGGGTTCTTCGGCGGGTCCTCGCCTAGGAAGTTCTTCACGGCGCGCCGGCACTCCTCCTGGGGGACGCTGAGGCTGCCGGCGGGCCCGGGCCCCGCGGGCTCGAGCACCTCGCTCTCCGAGCTGAAGCCGAGCGCCGCCGAGATCACGAACTGAGGCATGGTCAGCACGCCCATGCTGGACACGAAGGCCTTGGGGGCGTTCCAGCCGATGATCGGGCCCTTGATGAAGTTGTAGGGGAGCCGAGTGACGCTGGTCATCCGGCCCTTGATCCCTGAGAGGACGTCCTGCTGGAACTGGGCACGATCGAGGTCGTCGATGGGCGGGCACGGCTCGCCCTGTGGGTCCTCGGCCAGGTTCGAGCGCGTTCGCGCCAGGCTCAACGCCTCGTCCGCGTTCAGGTCGTGCTCCCCGGGATCGAGGAAGAGGCTGAAGCCGCCCTGGCCGGCTCCGCCCGAGATCTCCGAGCAGACCTTCGTGTCGATGTCCACCGTCACCCCCCCGATCGCGTCGATGAAGTCGCGGAAGCCGCCGAAGTCGACCACGGCGACCTGGTCGACCTCGATGCCGAGGAACTGCTCGACGGTCCGTACCTCGAGCTTGGCGCCGCCAAAGGCGTAGGCGGCGTTGATCTTCTGGGCGTCGTGGCCCGGGATCGAGGCGAAGGTGTCGCGCGGGATCGAGAGCTTGCGAAATGCGAACCGGCCCGCCCGCACCAGCATGATCGAATCGGCGCGATAGGGAGTGCAGCTCGACGGCGGCGTCTCGCCCTCGCTGGCGGCGTCGATGCACTTCTGCGGCGTGTCCTCGCCGGTCGCCGCCAGCCCCGAGGGGCGCACGTCGGTTCCGAGCACGAGCACGGTCTGCGGGAAGCCCAGCATGAACGGGTTGCCGCCCAGGTGTCGCCCATGTCCGCCAGCTTCCCCTTCTGGATCTGGGAGGAGACCGCGAAGGCAAGGAGGCTGAGCGCGAGCCAGGCAAGCGCCGCGATGCCGACCCATTTGAGGACCCGGCGCCCCGCCGGGCGCTCCTTCGGGGCCCCAGGCTGCTTCGGCTTCTCCTCGGCGCCGGGCCGGCCCCCCTTGGCCGCCAGCCGCTCGCGGAGCTTGGCGAGGTCCGGAGAGCGCAGCCGGCTCAGAAAGCCGGGGCGAGAGCGGTAGACCTTGTAGTCGGGCTTCTCGGGTCGGCCCTGCCCGCCCGGCTGGGCCCTGATCCCCGTTGGCTGGCATGAGCGGGTAATACTGCCGCATGCCCCAGATCCCTCCCACATCAACCGACGGCATGCTCGTCTACGACTCCGCTGCCGTCGGGTTTGGGCGCCGGCGGGGCGGCAGGCCCATGCGCATCAGCGAGCCTGGATGGCGAGCGTTCGCGAAGACGAGGGCGAGACGGCGACCGGAGGGAAGCCGTCCGCACGAGGCCGTGCGCGACTTCGTCGCTAGCCCAGACGAGGCGCGTCGGTTGACGCTGGAAGCTATCGGGGTCGATCTCGGCGGGACGAAGATGCTGGTCGGGGTGGTGGACTCCGAGCGCCGGGTGCTCTACCGCTCAACGGCGCCCAGCCACGGCCTGGGCCAGGGCGAGCTGCTGGAGACGCTCGAGCGCGAGCTGCGGGCGGCGCGCGAGGCGCGCCCCGACGTGGTGGCCGCCGGGCTGGGGATTCCGTGCACGATCGACCGCCAACGGGGGGTGGCGATCGTCGCCGTCAACCTCGAGCTCGCCGACGTGCCGTTGCGGGACCTGATGACGGAGCGGCTCGGGCTGCCGGTGCTGATCGACAACGACGCCAACGTCGCCATCCTCGCCGAGCACCGCTTCGGGGCGGCCCGCGGAGCGCGGAACGCGGTCATGCTGACGATCGGCACCGGGATCGGCGGCGGGCTGATCCTCGAGGGACGGCTGTATCGGGGATCGACGGGCGCCGGAGCCGAGCTCGGCCACACGGTGATCGACGCCGATGGCCCACCCTGCCAGGGAAATTGCCCCAACCGCGGCTGCATCGAGGCGCTGGCCTCCGGCACTGCGATCGCCCGTGAGGGCCTGGCTGCGGCGGAGGCCGCCCCCGAATCCGCCCTCGGTCAAGCGCTGGCGCGGGGCGCCGAGCTGGATGGCAAGGAGGTCACGGACGCGGCGCTCGCCGGTGACGTGACCGCTCGGGGAGTGCTCGAGCAGATCGGGAGGCGGCTGGGGGTGGCCTTCTCCAGCTTCGCCAACATCTTCGACCCGGACGTGATCGTGATCGGCGGAGGGGCGAGCAGGGCCGGCGATCTCCTGGCGCGGCCGGCCCAGGAAGAGCTCGCCTCTCGCGCGCTGCCGCCGATGAGCGGGACGCCGGTGATGACCGCCGAGCTGGGGCCGGAGGCGGGAATGATCGGGGCCGCGACCATGGCCGCGGAGGAGCTCGAGGGGAGCGCGAGCTAGGTGCTCAAGGCGGGAGGGATCCGATGCCAGGGCGGCTGACCGTCTGCCCGACCCCGATCGGGAATCTCGAGGACCTCAGCCCTCGCGCGCGCCGGACGCTCGCCGAGGCCGACCTGGTGGCGTGCGAGGACACGCGGCGGGCGGGGCGGCTCTACGAACGGCTGGAGATCCCACGCCCGCGTTTCGTCTCCAATCACGAGGGGAACGAGGCCGAGCGGGCGATGCAGCTGGCGCAGCAGATCGAGCGGGGCGCCAAGGTGGTCCTGATCTCGGACGCGGGGACGCCGGCGATCTCCGACCCGGGATACCGGCTGATCCGGACCTGCCTCGAGCGCGACCTGGAGGTCGAGGTGCTGCCCGGCCCGTCGGCGGTGACAACCGCGCTGGTCGCCTCCGGGCTTCCCGTGGATCGCTGGCGCTTCGAGGGCTTTCTGCCCCGCCGCGCCGGGGAGCTCGAGCGAGTGCTGCGCTCCGCCGAGACCGTGGTGGCGTTCGAGTCGCCCCGGCGCCTGCCCGACTCGCTGGCGGCGCTGGCGGCGCTGGCCCCCAACCGCCCGGCCGCCGTCTGCCGGGAGCTGACGAAGCTCCACGAGGAGGTGGCGCGCGGCAACCTCGGGGAGCTGGCGCGGCGATTTCGCGACGAGGTCAAGGGCGAGATCGTGGTGGTCCTGGCGCCGGCCGCCTCCAGCGCAAGCTCCCCCGACATCGGCTTCGCCGTCGACGCATTGCGGCGTTTGGTCCAGTCCGGCGCCCGGCCCCGGGCCGCGGCCAGCGTCGTGGCGGCGCTGACCGGGACGCGGGCGAACGACCTCTACAAGGCGCTCACCGGCCGCGAGCCGCGGGAATAACGGGTGCGGGTGGTTGCGCCTCTGGCCGCCGCAACCGGTACTCAGCGCCCACTTTTTAGGTTTACTGCGCCCTTTGATGCGGCGGAGCAATAGGATTCCTGTCGGAGGACAAGAACCCTCGTGCCGGGGCGAGTGCCCCGCCAGGGAAGGAGAGAATGAATTTCGCGGGCGAAAGCTCGACGCTCACCCGGTTTCCCATGAGGAGGGGGCGCGTGCGGCCCTGGCATGGTGACGCCTGAACGGCAGTCTTTGAGTTCCCGGCGCAGCCCTTGGCTCGCTCGGGTCATTGCCGGCGTGGGCCTGTTCGCGGGCTTCGTGCTGGTGCTCGTGGTCCTGTTCGGCAACGGCGAGCGGCCGCACCTACCACCTGCTGTTCGACAACGGGGGACAGCTCGTTTCCGGAAACGAGGTGCTGCGCGCAGGGCAGTCGATCGGCACGGTTGACGACGTCACCCTCACCGACAGCGGCCAGGCGGAGGTGACGATCAAGGTGGACGACGCGCTTCCTCAAGGCACGTCGGCGGCCATCCGCGCCACCTCGCTGTCGGGGATCGCGAACCGCTACGTCTCGATCACGCCGGGCCCCAACAGCGCCGCGGAGCTCGAGGACGGAGCGACGCTGTCGGGTGAGAAGACGACCTCGCCCGTCGACCTCGACCAGCTCTTCAACACGCTCGACGCCCGGACGCGCAAGGCGCTCCAGGACGTGATCCAGGGCTCCGCCGCGCTCTACGCGAGCAACCCCGAGGGCGCGCGGCAGACCTACAAGTACTTCGCGCCCGGGCTGTCGACGGCCCGGCGCCTGTTCGCCGAGCTGAACCGCGACAGCCGGGCGCTCAGCCAGTTCCTGGTCCAGGGCTCGCAGGCGCTCGGAGCGATCGCGGAGCGTCGCGACGACCTCTCGGCGCTGACCCAGAACGCCAACGAGTTCCTGGGCGCGATCGCGCAGCGAGCAAAGCGCCCTGGACGCCTCGCTCGAGGCCTTCCCGCCGGCGCTTCGCCAGGCGAACACCACCTTCGTCAACGTCCGTTCGTTCCTCGATGACCTGACCCCGCTGGTCAACGAGTTCAAGCCGGCGACCGAGGACCTGGCTCCGTTCCTGCGCAAGCTGCGCCCCGTCGCCGAGCGGTCGGTCCCGGTCTTCCACGACCTGCGGTTTGCCTTGAGCCGTCCCGGGCCGACGAACGACCTGACCGACTCGCTGCGCGAGATGCCGCGGATAGAGCGAAGCGCGAGCAGGGCGGTCCCGCGGACGATCGCCGGCCTCGACGCCTCCCAGCCGGTGATCGAGTTCGCCCGACCCTACATGCCCGACCTGATGGGCTTCCTCTCCAAGTTCGCCGAGGTGACGTCCTTCTACGACGCCAACGGCCACTACGCGCGCGTCTCCACCGCTCAGGCGAACATCTTCCACTACTGCGAGACGGCGGCCGATCCAGAAGTGCGCTCCGTCCCGGGCGGCTATGCGCAGGGCGAGCTCGCGCCGATCCCGCCCAGCCAGCAGTTCGACGACCTCGAGTTCGGCCTCTTCACCCGCTGCCCCGGCGGCGCGACCCAGCCGATCCCCGGCTCCAACCCGTTCACGGATGACGGCAACCTGCTGAGCGGTGGCCAGGCTCCCGAACCCGAAGTGCGACACCTCCGACGTGCCGCCCGGAGGCGATGAGGAGGATCGCAGCCATAGTCGCGCTCCTGGCCACGGCCATGCTGGCGGTCTTCGGCCAGGCGGCGAGCGGCGACGGGGACGAGTACGAGGTCCGGGCGATCTTCGACAACGGCGGCTTCCTGGTCCCCGGCGAGGAGGTGCGGGTCGCCGGCGCCACCGTCGGCTCTGTGTCGTCGGTGGAGGTGACGCTGCCGGGCGAGCGGGTGCACCGCGACGGCAGCCCCGATCCCGGCAAGGCGGTGGTCGTGATGAAGATCGACGAGGCCGCCTTCCAGGACTTCCGCCAGGACGCCACCTGCCTGATCCGTCCCCAGTCGCTTCTGGGGGAGAAGTACGTCGACTGCCAGCCCACCCTGCCGCGGGCGCCCGGCTCTGAGCCGCCGCCGGCGCTGGACGAGGTTCCCGAGGGCGAGCCCGGCGCCGGGCAGCACTTCCTGCCGCTGGAGAACAACGGCAAGGAAGTGGACATCGACCTGATCAACAACATCATGCGCGAGCCCTATGCCGACCGCTTCCGGCTGATCCTCAACGACCTGGGCGCGGGGTTCGCGGCCCGAGGCGAGGACCTCGCGGCGATCATCAAGCGCGCCGACCCGGCGCTGCGCCAGACCAACCGGGTGCTCGCCGAGCTCGCCCGCCAGAACCAGCGGCTCAGCCAGCTCGCGCGCGACGGCGACACGATCATGCAGCCGTTCGCCCGCGAGCGCCGCGCGGTCGCCGGGTTCATCAACAACGCGAACGTCGCCGCGGAGGCGACCGCGGAGCGCAGCCGAGGACCTCGAGGCCGGCTTCCAGCGCTTCCCCGAAGCGCTGCGGCAGCTTCGCCTGACGATGGCCAAGCTGCGCGCCTTCTCCGACCAGGCAACGCCGGTGTTCGCCGAGTTCCGTGACGGCGGGCCGGCGATCGCCCGCGCGACCAGGGCGCTCGGCCCGTTCGCCGACGCCACGGAGCCGGCGCTGACCAGCCTCGGCACCGCGGCCGAGCAGAGCCGGCAGCCGCTCCTCGACTCCGTCCCGATCCTGCGCGACGTCCGTCGAGCTGACGGAGACGGCGAGCCCCGGCGCAAGGCGCCTGACGCTGACCTGCTCGCCAACCTCCGGCGAGACCGGCTTCCACGAGCACTTCATGAAGCTGCTCTACAACACGACCGGCGCCATCAACGGCTACGACCAGTACGGCCACTTCCTCCGCGCCTGGCTCCAGCCCAACTCGGCCTGCACTGCCCTGTCGTCCGGTGGAGTCCGACTTCTGCCTCGCGCACTTCAACGAGGCGGCACAAGGGGAGGTCAGCGACGACGCCACGCCGAAGGCCCTGTCGCCGTCGAAGGGTCAGCTCAGGAAGCCGCAAAGGCGTTGACGGAGCCGGCCAAAGTCAGATCCGGCGGCGTACCGGAAGGCCTTCGAGCAACCTCCAAGCCCAAGCTCCGGCGCAGGCCTCATCCGGCCGTTCGCCCTCACTCGGCGCCGTGCGCGCCCTGCTCGACACGATGATCGGCGGCAGACAGCGTCCAAGCGACGGGAGGCGGCCAGTGACCCGCCGCCGCGCAGGCGTCATCGCCTCCAGCCCCGTCCTGGTGGGCGCGATCACGACCCTGATCGTGATCCTCGCCGTCTTCCTCGCCTACAACGCCAACAACGGCCTGCCCTTCGTGCCCACCTACAGGGTCTCGGTCCTGGTTCCGAACGCGAACACGCTCGTCAAGGGCAACGACGCGCGCATCGGCGGAGTGCGGGTGGGCATCGTGGAGAAGATCGAGCCCGTTCAGGACGCCGACACCGGCAAGGTTTACGCCAAGGTCGACCTGAAGCTCGACAAGACCGCCGAGCCCGTGCCCAAGGACTCGACCGTGATCGTGCGGTCGCGCTCCGCGCTCGGGCTCAAGTACCTGGAGATCAACAAGGGGACCTCGAGCGAGGGCTATGCCGAGGGCTCGACCCTGCCGCTCAGGGTCGCCCAGCCGGAGCCGGTCGAGATCGACCAGTTCTTCAACATCTTCGACCCGCCGACGCGGGCAGGGCGCTCACGGCAAACCTGGTCGAGTTCGGCAACGCGCTGGCCGGCCGCGGGCCCGACCTGAACGTGGCCTTCGGCGAGCTCCGCCCCCTGGTCGACACGCCTGGTGCCCGTGGCTCGCAACCTCGCCTCGCCGAAGACCGGGGTGGGGCGCTTCTTCCGCGCGCTCGCCGACAGCGCCGCCGAGGTGGCGCCGGTCGCCGAGACCCAGGCCCAGATGTTCGTCGCCCTCGAGTCCACCTTCGGCGCCTTCGCCGAGGTCGCGCGCCCCTACATCCAGGAGTCGATCTCGGAGGCGCCGCCGACCTTCGACACGCTGATCCGGACGGCGCCGCGAATCAGGAGCTTCCTCGGGCACAGCGCCACCCTGTTCGCCGAGCTTCGTCCCGGGCATCAAGGCGCTGAGCGAGAGCTCCCCGACGGTGGCGGCGGCGTTCGAGACCGGCGCCGACGTGCTGCCCGGCGCCCCGGCGCAGAACCGCCAGATCGCGCTCACGGCGCAGGCGCTGGGTGAGTTCGCCCTGAACCCCGGCGTGCAGGGCGGGATCAGGTACTCCACGCAGTTCTTCGACTTCCTCAACCCGGCGCTCCGGTTCGTGGCCCCGGCGCAGACGGTGTGCAACTACGCGACGCTCTTGGCCCGCAACGCGCAGGACCACCTCGAGCATCAGCCCGGACGGGATCGGCACGGCCCAGCGGTTCATCGTGCATGTCGGCCGGACAGACTGACGCCGTCAGCGAGGGGATCAACGCCCGAACAGCGAGAACGGCCCCTCGTCCGCCCCGGCGAACTCGGCGCGACCCCGGAGGCCAGCGACAACAACTTCCTCCACGCCAACCCGTACCCGAACACCGCCTCTCCCGGGCAGCAGCCGCGCGAGTGCGAGGCGGGCAACGAGCCATACCTCCCAGAACCAGGTGGTGATCGGCAACGTGCCCGGCAACCAGGGCACCGTGACGGAAGGCCAGATTGAGGGACAGGGGTGAGCCTGCTGCGCCGAAAGCCGCGAGTGCCCCTGAAGCGCGACCCGCAGAACCCGCCGCCCGACGAGCGGATCTTCGGTCGCCACTACCGCGGCCCGAGGCCGGTGGCGATCGGCGTGATCGTGGCGCTCCTGTTCGTGGTCGGCTTCTACCTGGGCTTCACCAAGCGCGTCCCGTTCACGAGCCGCGGCTACGAGCTCAATGCCACGTTCGAGAGCGCCACCACGCTGAAGCCGAACTCGCCTGGTGCGGATCGCCGGGGTCAACGTGGGCAAGGTCAGCTC
This sequence comes from uncultured Actinomycetes bacterium, assembly GCA_963824865.1. Classification (GTDB taxonomy): domain Bacteria; phylum Actinomycetota; class Thermoleophilia; order Solirubrobacterales; family 70-9; genus AC-56. Next base: position 45,276 of record CAWGQQ010000008.1, read on the forward strand.
GGTGGAGCCCGAGGGCAACATGGCCAAGGCGACCTTCAACGTCTCCGACGACGCCCTGCCGATCCACGAGGACGCCACGATCAAGGTCCGGCCGCGGCTGTTCCTGGAGGGGAACTTCTTCCTCGACATGCACCCCGGAAGCCCGAGCGCTCCGGAGCTGGACAGCGGCTCGACGATTCCCGTCACGCAGACGACCAGGGCCGTCCAGATCGACGAGATCCTGACCTCGCTCCAGTCCGACACCAGGGCCAACCTGCAAGCGGGCCCTGGAGGGGTACGGGGAGGCGCTCAACGCCGCGCCGACCGCCGCCGAGGACGCCACCCAGGACCCGGACGTGCAGGGCCTGACCGGCGCCGAGGCGATCAACAAGACCTTCCGCTACGGCGGCAAGGCGGGCCGCACCAGCGCGATCGTCAACCAGGCGTTCCTGGGCCTGCACCCGCACGACCTCTCCAACCTGATCCGCGCCCAGCGCGACCTGTTCGCGAAGCTCGCCTCCACCGACGGGGCGCTGAGCGACTTCATCACGAACTTCAACACCACCGCCGGCGGCGTTCGCCTCGGAGTCCGCCAACCTCTCCGCCTCGGTCCGCGAGCTCGCTCCCACCCTCCAGGCGGCGGAGCCCTCGCTGCGCCACCTGAACGACGCGCTGCCCTGGGCCCGCAGGCTGGCGCGCGAGTCGCTGCCCGGGCATCCGCGAGCTCCCGGCGACGATCCGCGCCGGCTCGCCGTGGCTCGTCCAGACGGGCAGGCTGCTGAGGCAGAGCGAGCTCGGCGGCACCGCCCAGCTGCTCGCCGACGTCGGCGCCGCCCCTCGCGCAGGGCCGGGCACAAGTCGCTGCAGCTGTTCCCGCAGGTCGGCCTGTTCAGCCGCTGCGTCTCCGAGAACCTGGTCCCGGCCGGCAACGTGGTGATCGACGACGCCGGGGGCGCCTACCCGTTCAGCACCGGCCAGCCGAACATCCGGGAGTTCTTCTACGGCGTCGCCCAGCTCGCGGGCGAGAGCCAGGGCTTCGACGGCAACGGGCCGTTCGTTCGCTTCCAGGCCGGCGGCGGCCCCGAGCTCGTGCGGATGGACAACCCCAGGGCGAGGCGATATCCCGGCAGATCAAGAACGACGTGCTGTGGGCGCACAACATCGCGGCGCCGCTCGCCACCCGCCCGCGGCTGTCCCGGCCAGCGGGGCGAAGCCGCCCTTCCGGATGGACGTTCCCTGCCACACGCAGGCGGTGCCCGACATCAACGGCCACGGCCAGCCGCCACTCGGCCCCCCGAGCCCGGAGGCGGTCCCGTGAGGCGCGCGATCCGCGAGCACCTGCGCGACTTCGTGGCGATCGGGGTCCTCGTCGTCCTGGCGGCTGGTCACCACCGGGGTCATCCTCGCGTCGCAGACGACCCTGCTCCCGTCCTGGGTCCCCCTCATCGGGGACGACAAGTTCGAGCTCAAGGCCGAGTTCAGCTCCGCGCAGGCGGTGACGCCGGGGCAGGGGCAGACGGTGACCATCGCCGGGATCAACGTCGGCCAGGTGTCCGGGTCGGAGCTCGACAGCGGCCGCGCCATCGTCACCATGCAGGTCGACCACAAGTACGCCGAGCTGATCCACCCGGACGCCTCGCTTCTGCTGCGGCCGCGGACGGGGCTCCAGGACATGACGATCCAGGTCGATCCCGGCACCAGCGGCGAGCCGGTCGAGGAGGGAACGACGCTCCCGCTCGCCAGCTCGCAGCCGAACGTCCAGCCGGACCAGATCTTCGCCTCCCTGGACGGCGACACCCGCTCTTTCCTCCAGCTCCTGCTCCAGGCGGCCAGCGAGGGCCTGGGCGACAACGGCCGCAAGCTGGCGGCGGGCCTGAAGCGCTTCGAGCCCTTCGCGCGCGACCTCGCCACGCATCAACGGCGCTCTCGCGAAGCGCCGCCAGAACATCAAGCGGTCGATCACGAACTTCGGCCTCCTGAGCCGGGAGCTCGGCCACCGCGACACGCGGCTCGCCGAGTTCGTCCGCTCCTCAAACGACGCCCTGGGCTCGTTCGCGCGCCAGGAGGCCTCGCTCCGCGGCCTGCTGCGCGAGTTGCCGGGAGCCCTCAGCGAGACGCGCCGGGCCCTGGTCAGCGGCGATCGCTTCGCGCAGGTTCTCGGCCCCGGGTCGCGGCGGCTGATCCCCGCCGCCCAGGCGCTGGGCCCGGCGCTGCGCCAGGTCCGGCCGCTGTTCCGCAACACGGTCGGCCCGATCCGCGACCAGATCCGGCCCTTCGCGCGCGACGTGCAGGAGCCGCTCCGGCAGGTCAAGCAGCTCGCCCGGCCGCTCGGCAACACCTCCGTCGAGCTCAGCAAGAGCTTCCGGGAGCTCAACCGGTTCTTCAACGCGCTCGCCTACAACCCGCCCGGCGCCGCTGAGGAGGGCTACCTGTTCTGGGCCTCGTGGCTGAACCACAACACGAACGCGCTCTTCTTCACCCAGGACGCCGGCGGGCCGCTGCGGCACGGCATGGTGCTGCTGACCTGTGCCACCGCGTACGCCGCGAGTACGTTGTACGCCGATTCGACATGGACCTGGCGACGCTTGCGCAGCTCAGCAGGGTGCCCACCATGCCGGAGATCGACGCCAACGATCCCCCATGTCCGATTTGACACGCTCGAAAAGAAAGACGCGTTCGTAGGGGCTGCTGATGGAGACTCGCCCGCCCACGATCACCCGGATCCTGGTCGCGATCGGCTTCGCGCTCTCGTGCTTCGCGCTGGCGCTGTTCCTGTGGATCACCTTCGGCGGCCCGCTGCCGCTGAAGCCCGAGGGGTATCGCGTCACCGTCCCGTTCGACGAGGCCGCGCAGCTCGCGGTGGAGTCCGACGTGCGGATCTCCGGGGTCCCGGTGGGGAAGGTGAAGGCGGTCGAGCTCTCCGACAGCGGGCTCGCCGAGGCGACGATCGAGCTCGACAGCCGCTACGCGCCGATCCCCACCGACACCCGGGCGATGCTGCGCACCAAGACCCTGCTCGGGGAGACCTTCGTCGAGCTGACGCCCGGCGACGAGCAGGGCCCGACCCTGGAGGAGGGCGGCGAGCTGCCCAGGGCCCAGGTCGCCGACTCGGTCCAGCTCGACGAGATCTGGCGCACCTTCGACGCCCGCACGCGCGACGCCTTCAGGGTCTGGATGCAGGGGACGGCCGCCTCGCTGCGCGGCCGCGGCGACGACCTCTCGGCCGCGATCGCCGAGCTGGGCCCCTTCGCGGAGGAGACGAACCGCCTGCTTCGCGTGCTGGACAGCCAGGACCAGGCGGTCCGCCGGCTGGTCCACGACGGCGGCACCGTCTTCGAGGCGCTCTCGGAGCGCCAGGGACAGCTCCGCGGCCTGATCCAGAACTCCGAGACGGTCTTCTCGACCACCGCGCGCCGCAACCGGGAGCTGGCCGAGCTGTTCACGGATCCTGCCCACCTTCCAGCGCGAGTCGCGCGCCACCCTGGCGCGCCTCGACCAGTTCGCCGAGACGGCCGATCCGCTGGTCCAGCAGCTGCGGCCCGCGGCGCGCGAGCTGAGCCCGACCCTGGTCGCGGCCCAGAAGGCGGCGCCCGACCTGAAGGCGTTCTTCGAGGGGCTGCGGGGGTCGATCGAGCGTCTCGGACACGGGCTTCCCGGCGCTCCGCAGGCTGCTCAGCGACGACTTCACGCCGCTCCTGTCCCGGCTCGGCGGCTCGGTCGGCGGCCAGGACCCCTACCTCGCGCACCTGAACTCGATCATCGAGGTGCTCGGGATCTACAAGCACGAGATCACCGCCTTCCTCGGCAACGCCGCCGCGGCGGTGCAGTACGACAGTGCCGTGCCGGACGAGAGCCCCGACACGGTCGCACGATCCTGCGCACGACCAGCCCGCTGAACCCCGAGAGCGTCGCCTCGTTCGACCAGCGGCTGACCTCCGAACCGGGCGAACCCCTACTTCAAGCCGCTCGGCTACAACCAGCTCGCGAGCGGCCTGGAGAGCTTCGCCAACACGCCCTGCGGCGCCGGGATCACGGCCACGCTGCCGCCCCGCGCCCAGGTGGCCAGCGACCCCAACTTCCAGCCCTACGCCACCCCGAACTGCACTCAACCCCCTCGTCGGCGACCCCGCCAACCTCTACAACCGGATCAAGTCGTATGCGTTCGGCCTGGTGCGAACCCCGGCGCGACGAGCACCACCGACGTGCCGGCCCCGCCGTGCGACAGGCAGAGCGAGTTCAGGTCGATCGGCAGGTCCCCGGAGTCCACCCCGTACCTGCACGTGCGGCGGCAGCCGTAGAGGGCCGCGCGACCCGCTGGACAGGATGGAGCACTGCGCGGCGCGACTTGCTCCATCTCAGATCCGGCCGCTCGAGCCGTCCCTGCTAGTGTTGTGCCTTGTTGGCGTGACGGGGAGAGTTGCGCCGTTGCGCGCATCCGCGCACGACAAGGAGGAGATTCATACATGCGTTCTAGGAGACGTATCGCATTGCTTCTGGCCTCGGCCGGGGCTCTCGGGGTGGGCTTGATCGCCTTCCCGGCGAGCGCCGCCGCGGCGCCGCCGGCTGGTGCCGACCTGTACGTTCCCGGTCACCGCGGGGAGCGATTCCTGCGGGACGGTTCGGACCACCGCGGTCGCCCCGCCGATCGGAGCGGTGCTCGAGAACATCCGCCTGGGCATCCGGGTTCGCTCGCAGTTCAGCCCGGCGACCAGCGAGACGACCAGCGTGAACCTGCGGTTCGACGAGCAGATCGCGCTCAACCTGCGCGGGGATCCCGACCTGTCCCGCCTCGGAGTGGTCGGGCAAGACCATCGCCGCAGGCCTATGAGCAGTGCGGCCCGGGTGCCGACGGCACTCCGGCCACCGAGGGCAACGCCTACCTGTCGCCGGCGGGCAGCGGTCAGCGGGAATGGGTCCACGATCCCGCCGGCGAAGCGCTCACCGCGCTGCACGATGATCTTCAAGGGTGCCGACCAACAACGCCCTCACGATCTACGCGCGCGCTCCGGTGGCCAACGCGACGACCGGGTGCGACAGCCCGGCGACGCAACACCGGGGGCTCGGCGACGCGTGATCTTCACGGGCTCGCTGACGCATCAGCCCGCGTCCTCGATGTACGACTGGACGCTCAACGTCCCCAACACCGACACGGCGAATCCCGCCCTGGACGACTTCTACGCGACCGTTACGCGTGGAGCCGCCTTCCGGGCGCGGTGCGCGACCAGAAACCCGAGCGCCCACAGGATGCAGGGGACCTGGGATTACACCGCTGGTGGCGATGCGACCGAATCGCACGTCGCGACGTGCACGCGTGCCCGCACTAGCGGAACAGGATTCCTAGGCTCGAAGATCGGGCCAAGGACGTAGCGAGAGGGGCGGCCAGGTGCCGCCCCTCTCGCGTTTGGGGGTGGGATTTCCGGGTATTTCCTCTGCAGGAGAGACCAGGGGCGGTTGGAGGCTGCCCCCGCTACAAGGAGGAGTTTCATACATGCGTTCTAGGAGACGTGTCGCATTGCTTCTGGCCTCGGCCGGGGCTCTCGGGGTGGGCTTGATCGCCTTCCCGTCGAGCGCCGCCGCGGCGCCGCCGGTTGTCCCGACCTGTACGTTCCCGGTCAGCGCGGGGAGCGATTCCTGCGGGACGATTCGGACAACCGCGGTCGCCGCACCGATCGGGGGGACGCTCGAGAACATCCGCCTGGGCGTCCGCGTTCGCTCGAAGTTCGAGCCGGCGACCAGCGAGACGACCAGCGTGAACCTGCGATTCGACGAGCAGATCGCGCTCAACCTGGCGGGGATCCCGACCTGTCCCGCGTCGGAGCTGGTGGGCAAGAACATCGCCGCCGGCCTATGAGCAATGCGGCCCGGGTGCCGACGGCACTCCGGCCGCAGAGGGCAACGCCTACCTGTCGCCGGCGGGCAACGTCAGCGGGCTTGGGTCCACGATCCCGGACGGGGGAGGCGCCATCGCGTGCACGATGATCTTCAAGGGTGCGACCAACAACGCCCTCACGATCTACGCGCGCGCTCCGGTGGCCAACGCGACGACCGGGTGCAACAGCCCGGCGACGCACACCGGGGGCTCGGCGACGGTCCTCTTCACGGGCCGCTGACGCATCAGCCCGCGGCCTCGATCTACGACTGGACGCTCAACGTCCCCAACACCCACACGGCGAATCCCGCCCTGGACGACTTCTACGCGACCGTTACGCGTGGAGCCGCCGTCCGGGCGCGGTGCGCGACCGAGAAACCCCAGCGCCCACAGGATGCTGGGGACCTGGGATTACACCGCCGGCTGGCGATGCGACCGACATCGCACGTCGCGGCTGCACGCGTGCCCGCACTAGCGGGACCGGATTCCTAGGCTCGAAGATCGGGCCAAGGACGTAGCGAGAGGGGCGGCCAGGTGCCGCCCCTCTCGTGTTTGGGAGGTGAGATTTCCGGGTACCCTTTCCGCAGGGATTAGAGGGGTGGTTGGGTAGCTGCCCCGGTACAAGGAGGAGATCCATACATGCGTTCTAGGAGACGTGTCGCATTGCTTTTGGCCTCGGCCGGGGCCCTCGGGGTGGGCTTGATCGCCTTCCCGGCGAGCGCCGCCGCGGCGCCGCCGGTGGTGCCAACCTGTACCCCCAAGGCCTCGACGGTCAGCGATTCCTGCGTGAAGGGCCATATCGACGCGGTCAACGGGCCGCTTGGTGCGACGCTCGAGCCCATCCGCCTGGGCACTCGCGTTCGCTCGGTTTTCGCTCCGGCGACCGACGAGATCGACGACGGTGATCGTCCGATACGACGACGACGGCGCGATCAACCTGGCGGGGATCCCGACCTGTCCCGCCTCGGAGCTGGTGGGCAAGAACATCGCCGCGGCCTATGAGCAATGCGGCCCGGGCGCCGACGGCAGTCCGGCCAGCGAGGGCAACGCCTACCTGTCGGCGCCGGGCAACGTCAGCGGGATCGGCGTCCACGGTCCCGACCGGCTCAGGCACCGTCGGCGTGCACGATGATCTTCAAGGGTGCCGACAACACCCACATCACGCTCTACGCGCGGGCTCCGGTGGCCAACGCGACAAGCGGGTGCAACAACCCGGCGACCAACACCGCGGGCTCGGCGACGGTGCTGTTCACGGGCACGCATCACGAACGAGCCCGCGTCCTCGCCCTACGGCCCGATGCTCACGGTCCCCAACACCCAGACCGCGAATCCCGCCCTGGACGACTTCTACGCGACGGTCCAGCGTGGAAGCGTGTTCCGGGCGAAGTGCCCCGCCGGGGCATCCCCGCTCAAGATCCAGGCGGTGTTCGACTACACCGCTGCCGCCGACCGACACGATCTCGCCGCCGTACGCCGGCACGACACGAGCCGTGCCCTAGCGGGACCGAATTCCTAGGCTCGACGGTCGGGCCAAGGACGTAGCGAGAGGGGCGGCTGGATGCCGCCCCTCTCGTCGTTCGGAGCGCGTTTCCGCCGCCGCTGCCGGAAAGCTTCTGGTCACGATGGCCCGTCGCCGCCCCACGCTCGCGCTCTTGGCCGCCGCCCTGGCCTCTGGCCGCCGGGCCGGCTGCGGGTCCGGCAGCTCGACCCCTGATTCCGAGATCGTCAAGGCGCTCGACCTGAAGCAGGCCGGGCAGGGGTACGAGATCGGCGGCGATCCCTTCTGCGCCGTCGACGAGCTGCTCAACGACGGCGACGAGGTCGATGGAGCCGGCGGTGAGGAGGGCAGAGCTTCCCGATCGCGAGCCCGGACGGGGAGGTCGGCGTCCTGGCACGCCGGCCGTTCGCCCCGGACTGCGCGCAGCGGGCCAAGAACGATCTGAAGCGCCTGGCCAAGAAGTCCGATTAGGCAGCGCGGAGAGCGCTGCCTCAGGCCGGGCTCAACCGGATCACCGGGATGTCGCGGCTCGAACGCGCCTGGTAGTCGGCGTAGGGCGGATAGATCTCGACCAGCCGAGGCCAGACCTCGGCCTTCTCCTCCGCCGACGTCTGGCGAACGGCGACGCGTTGCCTGCGCCCATCGACCTCGACCGTCGTCTCGGGCATCTCGCGCAGGTTCAGCCACCAGATCGGGTGGCTGTGCGAGCCGCCCTTCGAGGCCACGATCACCAGGTCGCCGTCGTCCCGGAGGTAGATCAGCGGGTTGATCCGCTCCCGGCCGCTCTTTCGGCCCAGGTGGTGGAGCAGGAGCACGGGCGCGCCCTGGTAGGTCCCGCCGATCCGCCCGCCGCTCACCCGGTAGAGCGCCACGTGTGCGCTGACGAACCGGTTCCATACCCACCAGACACCCGGTGCGCTCACGGTGGCTTCCCCTTCGCTCGTTATGGACGCGCGGAGACGCTACACCCTCGGGCCGGCCTACGTTTGGCACCCAATACGCTCTGCGCCCCGTGTCCTACTACGTCACCACCCCGATCTACTACGTCAACGCCGAGCCGCACCTCGGGCATGCGTACACGACGATTGCCGCCGACGTCCTGGCTCGCCACATGCGCCAGCGCGGCGAGGACGTGTTCTTCTTGACCGGGACGGACGAGCACGGCGAGCCGGTCGCCCAGGCGGCCGAGAAGCTCGGCATCGAGCCGCGCGAGCTCGCCGATCGCAACGCCCCCAGGTTCAAGGAGCTGATGCCGAAGATCAACGCCTCGAACGACTTCTTCATCCGCACCTCCGACCCCGAGCACGAGACCAAGGTGCAGGAGATCACCCAGCGCGTCCACGACAACGGCCACGTCTACGAGGGGACCTACGAGGGCTGGTACTGCCCCCGCTGCGCCGACTTCAAGACGGAGTCGGAGCTGGGGGAGGACAACACCTGCCCGATCCACAAGATCCCGCTGGAGCGCGAGCGGGAGGAGAACTGGTTCTTCCGCCTCTCGTCCTTCCAGGAGCAGCTCGAACGCTTGTACGCGGAGCGTCCCGATTTCGTGCGTCCCGAGTCCCGCTACAACGAGGCGCTGTCCTTCATCAAGGGCGGCCTGGCGGACGTGTCGCTGTCGCGGCCGAAGCTGACCTGGGGAGTGCGGCTGCCCTGGGACCGAAGCCAGGTCATGTACGTGTGGTTCGACGCGCTGCTCAACTACGTCACCGCGCTCAGCTACGCCCGGGACGGCGAGGACCTGACGGAGCGCTTCTGGCCGGCCTTCCACGTCATCGGCAAGGACATCCTCAAGTTCCACGCCGTCTACTGGCCCGCCTTCCTGATGGCGGCGGGCTACGAGGTGCCCAAGCGGATGTTCATCCACGGTTACCTGCTGATGGAGGGCCACAAGATGTCGAAGTCGCTCGGCAACGTGCTCGACCCGTTCGAGGTGATCGAGCGATTCGGCGCCGACCCGCTTCGCTACTACTGCCTGCGCGAGGTCTCGTTCGGCCGCGACGGCTCGGTCTCCACGGCGGGCTTCGAGGCCCGCTACGAAACCGAGCTGGCGAACGAGTACGGCAACCTCGCCAGCCGCACGCTGGCGATGATCGAGCGCTACCGCGACGGCCGCGTTCCCGACGCGGAGCCGGACCCGGAGCTGGCCGGCGGCGAAGACGGCCTTGCCGGGCTCGAGGCACGGGTCGCCGAGCTCTTGGATCGGGCCGAGCTGACCCAGGCGCTGGAGGAGATCTGGGTGCGCGTGCGCCGCCTCAACCGCTACGTCGAGGAGACCCGCCCCTGGGACCTCGCCAAGGATCCCGATCAGGGCGGCCGGCTTGACGTCGTCCTCTATGGCTTGGCCGAGGGTCTGCGCGTCGTCAGCCTGCTGCTGCATGCGTACATGCCCGAGGCCACGGACAGGATGCTGACGGCCCTGGGCGAGGAGGGGCGTGCCCTGGCCTCGTTCGGCTCGCGCGGCGGCGGCCAGGCGGTCGGGAAGCTCTCGCCGCTGTTCCCGAAGATCGAGACCGCGGCGGCCTGAGCGCTCCGGGCCGAGTTGCGATCCCATGCGGATCGCAACTCAGCCCGGGGGGCCCGCACTCCTAGACTGGCGGCCGTGGTCGACACGCACGCACATCTGTCCGTCTGCGAGCCGCAGGCCGCGGACCTGGTCGCGGCGGCGCTCCAGGTCGGGGTTCGCCGGATCCTCACCGTGGGCATGGATGAGCCCTCCAACCGCGAGGCGATCGCCGCGGCGGGGGCGCACCAGGAGGTGTTCGCGTCGGTGGGGCGCCACCCGAACGGCGCGACCGGCTTCGACGAGCGCGCCGCGGCGCAGATCGAGGCGCTCGCCGCTGAGGAGGGCGTGGTCGCGATCGGCGAGACCGGCCTCGACTACTACCGCGACCGCGCTCCCCGCGCCGAGCAACGAGCGGCGTTCGAAGCCCAGATCGCAATCGCCCGGCGCACCGGTCTGCCCCTGGTGATCCACATGCGAGATCAGGCGGGCGGCGACGACGCTCTGTCCGACACCTTCGCCACGCTCGCCGGCGAGGCCGAGGAGGTGACCGTGATCCTCCACTGCTGCTCCGCTCCACCGGAGCGCGTGGGGGAGGCGGCCGAGCGCGGCTGGTACTGCTCCTTCGCGGGCAATGTCACCTATCCGAAGGCCGACGTCCTGCGGGAGTCGGCGCGCCTGGTCCCCGAGGAACTGCTCCTGGTCGAGACGGACTCGCCGTTCCTGGCGCCCCAGTCGGTGCGCGGCAAGCCCAACCAGCCCGCCAACGTGGTCGAGGTCGGCGGAGCGGCTGGCGGCCGAGCGCGGCATCACCTACGAGGCGCTGGAGCGAATCGTCGACGCGAATGCGGCGAGGATTTTCCAGTGGTGAGCACGACAGACAGCAGACCCGGCCGCCCCCGGAGGAATCGAGCAAGCTCGGATCACCGGTCGCCTTCGGCTCCGCGAGGAGGTGGCCGGTTGTGATGGTAAGACTGGGCCAGAACTTCCTCGCCGATACCAACCTGCTGGAGGCGATCGTTCGTGACGCCGACCTCGATCCCGGCGACGTGGCGCTGGAGATCGGGGCGGGGGAGGGCGCGCTCAGCGACCGAGTCGCCCGCCTGGTCGCCCACCTGCACGCGATCGAGCTCGACCGGCGGCTGGTCGGTGACCTGGGGGCCCTCTCCAGCCGCCATCCGAACCTGTCCGTGGTGTGGGGCGACGCGATGCGAATCGATCTGCGAGCGTTGGAGCCCGAGCCGACCGTGGTGGTCTCGAACCTCCCCTACTCGATCGCCACGCCTGTCCTGCTGAGGACGGTCGCCGAGCTGCCCCGGGTCGCGACCTGGACGGTGATGGTGCAGCGAGAGATCGCCGAGCGGCTGCGGGCGAGCCCCGGTTCGCGAACCTACGGGGCGCCCAGCGTGCTGGTGCAGCTCGCCTGCGAGGTCGAGCTCCTGCGGAAGGTGGATCGCGCCGTGTTCAGGCCCAGGCCGCGGGTGGATTCGGCGCTCTTGCGACTCAGGCGGCGAGCCGCGGCAGCACCGCCGTCCGTTGTCGGCCTGGTGCGAGGCGCGTTCGCGCATCGCCGCAAGCCGATGGCCGGCTCGCTCCAATTGGCTGGGGGGCCGTCGCGGGAGGCGGTGCGCCGCGCGCTCGGCGCGCTCGGCCTCGACTCCGAGGCCCGGGCCGAGGCACTCGCGCCCGCCGACTTCGTCCATCTCGCGGAGCGCTTGGAGGTCCGGTGACGCTCCGCGCGCCGGCGAAGCTCAATCTCTGTCTCTACCTGGGCCCCCGGCGAGCGGAGGGCCTGCACGAGATTCGCTCGCTGTTCTGCCCCCTGACGCTTGCCGACCGGATCGTGGTCTCGGAGGCCGACGCGGACCAAGTGGTCTGTCCGGGCGTCGAGGGGCCGAACCTGGTGCAGGAGGCGCTGACGGCGCTTCGCGCCCGTGGCTGGAGACGCTCGCCGGCCAGGGTGGAGATCGAGAAGCGCATCCCGGTGGCGGCGGGGCTCGGCGGCGGCAGCGCCGACGCCGCGGCGCTCCTGCGCCTGGCCCGGGACGAGGTGGAGGGGGTCGGTGAGCTCGCTGCCGACCTGGGGGCCGACGTCCCCTCGCAGCTCGACCCGGCTTTCGCCCTGGTCGGCGGGGCCGGCGAGGTGGTGGAGCCGCTGCCGCCGCCGGGCGAGTTCGCCGCCGTGCTCCTGCCCGCCGAGGAGGGCCTGTCCACCGCCGAGGTGTACGCGGAAGCCGATCGCCTCGGCCTGGGCCGCGACCTGGCAGAGCTGGATGCGATCGCCGATCGGCTGCGCGGCGCCGCCTCTGGCGGCGCCTCGCCGCTCGACTACCCGGAGCTCCTGGTCAACGACCTGGGTGAGGCGGCGCTGTCGATGCGGCCCGAGATCGCCTCGGGGCTCGCCGCTCTCGAGGAGGCAGGGGCGAGGGTGGCGATGGTCACCGGGTCGGGGCCGACCGCGTTCGGGCTGTTCGAGGACATCGTCGCCGCCGACCGAGCCGCCGACGCCCTGCCGCCGCGCCATGCGAACGCGATCGTGGTGGCGCCCGAGATCAGCCGATGAGCGCGAACGGCGGCAGGCGGCGCTCGCACCTTGGGCGGCTGATCGTCGTGGCGCTCGTGATCGGCGGGTTCGTGCTCCTGAACCGGGTGCTCCCGGATATCGACCTCCAGCAGGCGCTCGAGGACATCTCGTCGAGCCTGGGCGACTGGACCTACGTCCTGGTCGGCCTGGGGGCCTTCCTCGAGACCGGCGCCTTCGTCGGGCTGGTGCTCCCCGGAGAGACGGTGGTGATCCTGGGCGGCGCGGTCGCGGGACAGGGCGAGACCTCGATCGTGCTGACGATAGGGGTGGTGTGGGCCGCGGCCCTGGCCGGCGACTCGGTGAGCTTCCTGCTCGGGCGCAGGCTTGGCCGCGACTTCCTGCTGCGCTACGGCCCCAGGGTCCGGATCACGCGCGAGCGCTTTGCCCGGGTCGAGGACTACTTCTCCCGCCACGGGGGCAAGACGATCGTGATCGGGCGCTTCATCGGCCTGGTTCGGGCGCTGGCGCCGTTCATCGCCGGCAGCTCGGGGATGCGGTACGGCTACTACCTGCCCTTCAGCGTGCTCGGCACCGGGCTCTGGGCGGCCACCTTCGGGCTGATCGGCTACTTCGCCTCGCAGAGCCTCGACGCGGCTGCCAAAACCGCAGGCCAGGGCACCGTCCTGTTCGGGATCGCGGTTGCCGTGATCGTCGGGATCGTGGTCGCGGTTCGGTTCCTGCGGGAGCCGGCGAACCGGCAACGGCTGGTGGCGGGGATGGAGCGGCGCGCCGCGCTACGTCCCTTGCTCAGGGTGGGGCGGCGGGTGGCGCCACAGGCGCGCTTCCTGTGGGCGCGGGTGACGCCGGGGCGGCTGGGGCTCGAGTTCACGACCCTGCTCGCGGTGCTCGCGGTCAGCCTGTACGTCGTGATCGCCTACACGGTGGTGATCTCGGGCGATACGGGCCCGACGCCGGGCGACCGCACCGCGTTCGATGTCGCCGGCCAGCTGCGGGCGGGGTGGGTCACCGACGTTGCCAAGATCGTCACTGCGCTCGGTTCCGCGGCCGTCAACCTGCCGCTGGCGGCGCTGGCGGCGCTGCTGCTCGCGGCGCGCCGGCGCTGGGCCGAGGCCGCCACCCTGGTGGCGGCGGTGGCGATCATCTACATCGGGGTGGCGGAGCTCAAGGACGCCACGGAGCGCCCCCGGCCGTCCAATCCCCTCACCGACGTTGAGGGCTCGGCCTTCCCCAGCGGACACGCCGCCCACGCGGTGATCTTCCCGTGGCTCGCGCTCACCCTCACCGTCCGCTTGCGCCCCGGGATGGCCGGCGGCTCGGCGCTGCTCGTGATCGGGATCGCGCTGGCGGCGCTGGTGGGGCTTTCTCGCGTCTACCTGCGGGTCCACTACATGAGCGACGTCAACGCCGGCTGGGCGCTGGGCGTGGCGGCCTTCGCCGTCTGCGGCGCAGTCGCCATGATCGTCACCCACTTGCGGCAGAATGCGCCGCGTGCTCGGGTTAGGGACTGAGTTCTACCTCTTCGGCAGCGCCGCCGTGATCAGCGTGCTCGCCTTCGCGGCGTTCATCCTTGCCCCGGCGATCGGCTCCTACGGACGGACCTGGGAGAAGGCGACGGCGGCGCTCCTGTCGCTGTTCGTGCTCGCCGCGCTGCTGCTTCTCGGCGTCGCGCTCGGCGTCTTGATCGTCTACTTCTGGGACGACATCACGCGGATCGTTCCCGGCTTGGACTAGAGAGACCGAGAGTCTGAGCGGCGACTAGAATTCCGGGGTGAGTTCGAAGTCGGCGAGCCGTAAAGCCCCTGCAAAGGCCAGCCCCAAAGTCCCTGCAAAGGAGGCAGATGGGGAGACGCTCGAGGCCCTCTCGGGGGCGATCGAGTCGGGCGCCGGCCTGCCGGCGGTGGCGCGGGCCGCGGCCAAGGCCCTCGGCGCCAGCGTGGCGCTGATCGACCGCTCCAGCGCTGTGCTCGCGGTCGCCGCCTCCTCCTCGGCGGAGGAGGGAAAGCTGCTGTCCGAGGCGGCGGACGTGGTCTCGGCCGAGCTGCGCGTCGCGGACACCGTGGTCGGCGAGCTCCGCTACCGGTCGCGCGGCGGGCCACCCCCGGCCGCTCTGACCCGGATGGTCTCGACCCTGCTGGCGCTCGAGGTGGAGCGCTCCCGCGCGCCGGAGTGGGCGAGCGACGAGGCTGCCGGCGCCTTCGTGCGCGCGGTGATCGCCCGTGAGGTCACGGACCGCGGCGACATCGTCGCCCGGGCGGCCGAGCTCGGGGCGAAGATCGAGGCGGGCGCGGGAGTGGTGATCGCCCGTGCCGCGCCGCTCACGGCCCAGTCCGGCGACTGGCGGGCGCGAGTGCTGACGGTCGCCCTGCGGGCGCTTCGCTCCACCGGAGGCGGCTCGCTGGGGGCGCTCGCCGAGGGTGAGCCGGCCGAGGTCGCGGCGATCGTGCCCGCCTCGGACGACGGCGACCTGGCGCGCGCCGCCCAGGGGCTGGAGCGCGAGCTCTCCGCCTCGCTGCCGGGCTTCGCCGTGACCGTGGCTCGAAGCCGCCCCACTCAGGACCCGGTGGACCTGTACCGGGCCGGCAAGGAGGCGCTGCTGGCCGCGAACGTGGCCGAGGCCGAGGGCATCGCGCTGCTGGCCTTCGAGGACACCGGCGCCTACCGCCTGCTGCTGCCCGCGATGAGCGAGGACCCCGGAGAGCTGGAGCGCTTCTACGAGGAGACCCTGGCGCCGCTCGCCGCCTACGACGAGCAGTACGAGACGGAGCTCGTGGCCAGCGTGGAGGCCTATCTGGAGAACGACGGCAACGTGGCACAGACCGCCGCTCAGCTGTTCACCCATCGCCACACCGTCCGCTATCGGTTGGAGCGCGTCCGGGAGCTCAGCGGCCACGACATGTCCTCGAGCGAGGGGCGCGAGAAGCTCAGCCTCGGGCTGAAGGCGATGCGCGTGCTCGGGATCGCCGCCCCGCACGGTCCCGCGACCGAGCCCGGGACCGAGGCGGGCAAGGTGCGACGCCCGGCGGAGGACTAGAGCCACTCCGGCAGGAGCAAGCTCCTGCCGGGTTCGGGCTCGGGTGTGGTGGACCCGGGCAACTCGGGTCGACCGCGACTTCGTCGCTAGCCCGGGCCGGGTGCGGCGTGGGAACGCGCGTAGGGCTCCAGGCCCTCGATCGCCCGCTTGATCGACCAGTTGTGGTTCCAGCGGAAGACGGGGCGCAGCACGGGGGTGAGGACGCGGAGCAGCGGTCGGTCGGCGATCACGCGCCAGTCGAAGTGGACGTGGACGCGCCGTCCGAAGGAGTCAGCGACCAGATCCCCTTGCCGGTCGGTCACCGACCACGCTGACCTCGAATTCCCGCGGGCGCTCGAGGCGAACGATCTCGGAGGTCGTCTTCAGGTGATAGGGGAGCTGGCCCTTGAACTCCTGGCGCGAGACGCAGCCGACCTCGGGCGCGCAGTCCGCCTCGACCGTGATGTAGACGGGGCGCCACCACTCGGGATAGGTCCGGGCGTCGGCCAGGGCCTCGAACACGGCCTCCTGCGGGGCGTCCACGTCCCACTCGTCGATGAACACGTACTCGTCGGCCATTTCGCCTCCTCTACGGCCGGATCGCGGTGCCGGATCACCCGACGGCTGGCCCATTCGTGCCGGAAGCCGAGAGCGTATCGTCAACGCTCACAGTCCCCTGGGGAGTGGTCTAATGGCAAGACTCTGGCCTTTGGAGCCAGGTATCCCGGTTCGAGTCCGGGCTCCCCAGCTCGCATTTCCGTCCGCGAGCCCAGGGCGATCGTCGCCGGAATGGGCGGGTTATTGCCGGATACCGGCAGGATCCCGCCCCGGGCGGAGGGTCGGGGCTCGACTGATGGCGCCCGCGGCTCTACGATTCCGAAGGTGAGCGGGCCCACGGTGTTGATCATGGCCGCCGGCGAGGGCACCCGGATGCGCTCGGCGGTGCCGAAGGTGCTGCACCCGATCTGCGGGCGGCCGATGATCGCCTGGCCGGTGCTCGCGGCGCACGAGGCCGGCGCCGGGCGCGTCTGCGTGATCGTGTCGCCCGATCGCGACCTCTCGCCCGGGCTCCCGGAGGGCACCGAGACCGTCGTCCAGCCGAAGCCCGACGGAACCGGCGGCGCCGTGCGGGCGGCGCTCGACCTCGTCGGCGACTCAGAGACGGTGGTGGTCATCAACGGCGATCACCCACTGGTCTCGGCCGAGCTGATCACGAACCTGGTCGATGCCCACCGCGAAGCCGGGGCCGCCGCCACCGTGGTCACGGTGGACCGTGACGATCCCGAGTCGCTCGGCCGCGTCGTCCGCGACTCGAGCGGGGAGTTCGAGCGCATCGTCGAGACCAAGCACCCGGAGGGGATCGCGCCGGAGGTGCTGGCGATCCAGGAGGTGAACACGAACACCTTCGCGTTCGAGGGCAAGGCGCTCGCCGACGGCCTGGGGCGGATCACGACCGACAACCCCGCCGGCGAGTACTACATCGGAGACGTGCTGAGGGCGCTGAGCGAGCAGGGCGGGCGCGTGCTGGTTCACAAGGTGGACGACGTGAGCGTCAACATCGGGATCAACACCCGCGTCGAGCTCGCCGTGGTCAGCGCCGAGGCGCGCCGCCGCATCCTCGAGCGCCACATGCTCGCGGGTGTCACCATCACCGACCCGGAGGCGACCTGGATCGACGCCGAGGTCGAGATCGAGGCCGACGCCGTGATCGAGCCCGGCACCAGCCTGCGTGGCCGCACCCGCGTCGGGCGTGGCAGCGTGATCGGCCCGCACACGACGCTGATCGACTCGAGCCTGGGCGCCGAGGTCAGCGCCCCGCACTCGTATCTCGTCCAGTGCGAGGTTGCCGACGGCTGCCAGATCGGCCCCTTCGCTCACCTGCGCCCGAGCGCGACCCTCCGCAAGGGCGCCAAGGCGGGCGCCTTCGTCGAGATCAAGGACTCGGAGATCGGCGAAGGGGCCAAGGTCCCGCACCTGGCATACGTCGGGGACGCGGAGGTCGGCGCCGGCTCCAACATCGGGGCGGGGACAGTCACCGTCAACTACGACGGCTTTCGCAAGCACCGGACGAAGATCGGGGAACGTGCGCGAATCGGATCCGACACGATGCTGATCGCGCCCGTCAGCGTCGGCGATGACGCCTACACTGGGGCCGGCTCGGTGATCTCCGACGATGTCCCGCCGGGCGCGCTGGGAGTCGAGCGAGCCGACCAGAGCAACGTCGAGGGGTACGCCGAGAAGAAGGCAAAGAAAGCGGAGACCGAGGAACCATGAGCACGCTCGAGGAGCGCCCCCGGCTGGTCAGCTCGATCCCGCAGGACTACACCAAGCGCCTGATGGTGTTCGGCGGCCGCGCCTCCATGGAGCTGGCCGCGAAGATCGCCGGCCACCTCGACCTCGACGTCGGTGAGGTCGACCTGCGCACCTTCTCCAACGGCGAGGTCTACTGCCGCTACGAGGAGTCGATTCGAGGCGCCGACGTGTTCATCGTCCAGTCCACGGCCGCGAACGAGGCGCACGGCATGACCCCCAACGACGCCCTCGCGGAGCTCTTGATGATGATCGACGCCGCCCAGGGCGCCTCGGCGCATCGGATCATCGCGGTCATGCCCTGGTACGGCTACGCGCGCCAGGACAAGAAGTCGGCGCCGCGCGAGCCAATCTCGCCCGCGTGGTCGCCAAGTGCCTCGAGGGCGTCGGCGTCGACCGCGTGCTGACCATGGACCTCCACGCCGGCCAGATCCAGGGCTTCTTCCACGTCCCCGTGGACCACATGACGGCGATGCCGATGCTCACCCAGTGGTTCATCGACCAGGCGTTCACCGAGGAGCTCGTGATCGTCTCGCCCGACGCCGGGCGGGTGAAGATGGCGCGCAACTTCGCCCGCAAGGTCGGCTGCCCACTGGGCGGTGATGGAGAAGGAGCGGCCCGCCCAGCAGGTCGCGGAGATCGGCTACGTGGTCGGCGAGGTGTACGGCAAGACCGCGGTGCTCCTGGACGACATGATCGACACCGCCGGCACCCTCGGCGCGGCGGCTCGTACCGTGCTCGAGGAGGGAGCCGCGCGCGTGATCGCCGCCGCCACCCACGGCGTCTTCTCGGGCCCCGCGTACGAGCGGCTCGCCTACGAGGAATCGGGGATCGAGCGGATCGTGGTCACGGACACGATGCCGCTGCGCCCCGGCGCGCCGGACAACATCACCGTGCTCTCAACGGCCCAGACCCTGGCCGACTCGATCCGGCGGATCTTCGCCGACGACTCCGTCAGCGAGATCTTCGCCGGCGAGAACCAGCTGTTCTGACCTCTCTGGTCTGACGGGCGGCTATGTTCGAGCTGGTGCGGCCCGCCAGGGCGCCCCAGCTACGGATTGGTGCGGGTGCGGCAGCTGGCGCCGGCGCAGGTTCGCAGCTCGTGGAGGCGAACCGCGAGCTGGGCCTGACGGATGCGTAGGCGGGGTCGTCGTGGCGGCTCTGAAGCTCGAACGGGTCGTTCATCAGGTCGTAGAGCTCCCTCTCGCCGGTGCTGTGCTCGGCGTAGATGTAGCGCTCGGTCCGGATTGCCGCGAAGCTCGGCTGCTCGATCAGCAGCTCGCGTCCCTGCTCGATGACCGGGCTGCTGGCGCCACCGGGATCAGCGAGCGGCCGTCCATCACCAGGCCGGGGTTCGCGTTCGCCACGTCGACGATCGTCGGCGCCAGGTCGGCGTTGATCACCAGGTCGCCCACGGTTCACCCCCTGCGGGATGCCCGGCCCGCGCATCAATAGCGGCACCCGGATCGACTCCTCGTAGATGTGCTGCTTGTCCGTGGGGATCCGGTGCTCGCCGTGGAAGAAGCCGTTGTCGGAGGTGTAGATCAGCACCGTGTTGGCGAGCTCGCCCTTCGCCCTCAGCGCATCGACGATCTTCTTGACGCCCTCGTCCACCGAGAGGAGAGACTCGAGCCGGCAGCGGTACCGGCGCTGGATGTCCGACGATCTGACTGGCGCTCAAACGCGGGCGGTTTCGGATCTCGGCCGGCTTGTCGGAGACGTCGGCCTCGTTGAAGTTCGGGGGCCTCGGCAGCGGCTCGGAGTCGAACGCGTGGGCGTGGCGGGGCGCCGGCTTCGCCGTGCCGTTGCAGTTGAAGGGCGGGTTCGGGTTCGGGTTCGGGCCGCCGCCGTGGGGCGCCGTGTAGGTGAGCCAGAGGAAGAACGGCTGCGTCATCGGCGCCCGGCGGTCGACGAGGTTGACCGCCTTACGGGTCAGCACGTCCTGCTTGAAGTCGGCGGGATCGGTGCCGTAGTCGACCAGGGTGCCGTTCTCGTTCAGCGTGTAGTCGTAGACCCCCTGCGTGTTCGGGGCCGCCGCGCGCCACTCGGACCAGCCGGGCGGGCACCAACGGGTCGTTCGAGTAGCCGTTCAGGTACTTGCCGATCATCGCGGTGTAGTAGCCGGCGTCGTGCGCAGCCAGACCGCGAGGTTGTTGTCTCCGTGCAGGGCGTGGAAGCGCTCGAAGCCACCGTTCGGCGGGGCGTTGCCGCAGCACGCCGTGGTTGTGCATGTACTGGCCGGTCAGGAAGGTGGCGCGCGAGGGGCAGCAGAGCGAGTAGTTGACGAAGCTGTTCGTGAACGTCGCCCCGCGGTCCCCGATCAGCGAGTTGACGTTGTCCATCACTCGCATGCGATTCGACCGTCTGGTCGTCGGACTCGATCACCACCACATTGGGCCTTACCTGGGCCGCGAGTGCCCGGTCGACGGTTGGCGGCGGCGTTTCGGCGCCGGTGGCCACCAGCACAGCGGTCACGGCCAGGGTGGCGGAAACCGATGCGAGGAGGCGTTTCCGAAACGGAATGACGGGCGTTCGGTTCGTGCCCCCCTTGCCTTCGCATCTCCGTTCGACCATAACATGTGGGCTTGAAGCGAATCGGCCACAAGGGAGCCGACTCGATCCGGCCGGGGAACACCCTCGAGAGCTTCGAGGCGGCGGTGGCGGCAGGCGTCGAGATGATCGAGCTGGACGTGCTTCGCCCGCGCTCGGAGTTCCTCGACGGCGATTGGCGCCAGGCGGCGGCGGGGCCGGTGGCCGCGGGCGCCCCCCCGCTTCTGGTCGCCCACGACTGGGGCGACGCGGCCCGGCGGGAGCCGCTCACCCTCGACCAGGCTCTCGACGCCTTCACCCGGGCGCCGCTCGACCAGGTCGAGATCGACTGCGACCTGAAGATCGCGGGGCGCGAGGACGAGGTTGTGGCGGCGCTGGCCGAGCGGGGCCTGATGGAGCGGGCGTCGATCTCGACCATGGAGGTCTCCAGCCTGCGGGTGCTGCGCGAGCTCGATCCCGGGCTGCGGCTGGGCTGGACGGTGCCCAAGGTGACGCGCGACTGGAACTCGGTCTCGTGGGCCAAGCTGCTGGTGATCGCGGGGCTGGTGTCGCTGCGAAGGCGCCTGCCGAAAGATGTCCGTCGCCAGGCGCCGGGGCTGGGGGTCCATTCGATCTGGGCCTACGACCCGGTGATCACCGCGCGCCTGGCCCGCGCCTGCCACGACACGGGCCTCGAGCTGATCGCCTGGACCGTGGACGACTCGCGGGAGATGAAGCGGCTCGCCGCCCTCGGGGTCGACGGCATCTGCACCAACGACCCGCGGCTGTTCGCCGAGCTGGACCGATGACCGGCGGGCCCGCACGCGACGCCGACCGGATCGAGCCGGGCACGGCGGTTGCCCTGATCGCGATGGGCCTCGGCGTGATCGTGATCGCCAACGACTTCACGGCGCTGAACGTCGCCCTGCCGGCGATCGAGGAGGACTTGAACGTCGACGTCGGCACCGCGCAGTGGGTGATCAACGCCTACTGCCTCGTGTTCGGGATGGCGATCGTCACCGGCGGGCGGCTTGCCGACCTGTTCGGGCGCCGCCGCGCCTTCTTCGTCGGCAGCGCCCTGTTCGCGGGCTTCTCGCTGCTGGGCGGGATAGCCCAGGACGCGCCGTGGCTGATCGCCGCCAGGGTGGGCATGGGGCTCGGCGGCGCGCTGATCTGGCCGGCGATCCTCGGCATGACCTACGCGGCCCTGCCGGAGTCGAAGGCCGGGCTGGCGGGTGGGCTGATCCTGGGGGCCGCCGGGATCGGCAACGCGATGGGCCCGCTGCTCGGCGGGGTGCTCACCGACGCGCTGAGCTGGCGCTGGATCTTCTTCCTCAACGTCCCGATCGCGGCCTTCGCCGTCCTCGTCACCTGGCTCAAGGTCCACCAACCGCGACCGGAGGTGGAGGACCAGCGCATCGACTATCCGGGCATCGTCACCCTGGCGACCGGGCTCCTCCTGGTGCTGCTGGCGTTCGACCAGGCCGCCGACTGGGGCTTCGGTGACGCCCGGGTGATCGCGATGCTGGCCGTGGCGGCGCTGCTGGTCGTCGCCTTCGCCCTGATCGAGCCGCGCATGAGGCAGAGCGCCCTGATTCCGGCGGACGTGTTCCGCAACGTCGAGTTTCGCTCCGCCTGCCTCACCGTGCTCCTGATGTCGGCGGTCTTCTTCGCCACCGTGCTCTACGCACCGCAGTTCATGGAGAAGATCCTCGACTACTCGGCGCTCGAGGCCGGCCTGGGAATGGTGCCGATGCTCGGCACCTTCGCCCTCGTCTCCTTCTTCGCGGGCCCGGTGTACCAGCGGTTGGGCCCAAAGCCGACGATCACGCTGGGCGCCGCCGGGCTGACGATCGGCGCCTTCCTGCTGTCGCTGATCGACGCGGGCTCCGGCTACGGGGCGTTGGTCCCGGGGCTGGCGGTGACCGGGGTCGGTGCCGGGTTCTTCTATGCGTCGGTGACCACCGCAGGGGTGACCGCGCTCGACCCCGCGCGCGCCAGCCTCGCCGGCGGGTTGATCTACATGTTCCAGATCGCCGGTGGCGCGATCGGGCTGGCGATCACGACCACGGTCTTCACGCTCTCGTCCGAGGACGAGCTGGCCGAGAAGGCCGGCGCTGCCGGCACCCAGCTGACCGACCATCAGACCGCGGTCCTCCACGGCGTGCTCGCCGGGACCGACTCCGGGACCGCGGCCCTGCACCAGCTCGGCCCCTCCGCCCAGGCGACGATCACGACGATCGCCCGCGAGTCGTTCGCCACCGGGGTCCAGGCGGGCTTCAGGTTCGTGGCGATCGCCGCCGTGCTCGGCTTCCTGATCTCGCTCTTCTTCGTCGGCGGCCGGCTGCTTCACAGGCCCGCCGCCGGGGCCGAGCGGCCCTCCGAGCGGTCCTAGGCCGGCTCGGCGATCCCGGGCACGCGGCGCTCGCCGCGCTCCTCGAAGTAGGCCCATTCCAGCTCCCCCAGCTCGCTCGCGGGCGGGTCGCCGTAGATCCACTCCCGCATGATCCGGTGCCAGTTGCGCGTTGCCCGCAGCTGCGCCAGCACCGCCAGCACGCCCGTCTCCATCCGCCGGCCCATCAGCTCCTCGGCGGGGATGCTCTCGCGGCGCATCAGGTCGTAGTAGGGAGAGCGCGGGTCCGAGGTGGACTCGATCACCTTCATCACCCGTTCCGGCGTCATCTGGATCTCGCGGTCCTCCATGTACCAGCCGCCGACCACCATCACGTGCTCCATCAGCCGCTCGGCGTCGAGCTTGGAGGGGTTCTTGACGAACCCGAGGTCGTGGAGCGCCTCGCGGAGCGCCTCGGGGTCGCGGCGCGAGGCGGCGTCGATCGCCCGCTGCTCGAGCTCGATCTGCTCGAGGTCGAGCCGCTTGGTCATCCCGAAGTCGAGAAAGGCGACGCCGGGCGTCGGGCATCAGGATGTAGTTGCCCGGGTGGGGATCCGCGTTGAACTGCTGAAGGTGGTAGATCGAGCCGAAGCTGAAGCGGAAGACGATCTCGCCGAACCGGTCGCGATCAGGCTGCGGCAGTTGCTTCACGTCCTCGAACCCGAGGCCCTCGACGTACTCGGTCACCAGCACCCGGCGCCGCGAGAGGCGCGTCAGCACGTCGGGCACGTAGATGAAGGGATGGCCGCGATAGGCGCGCGCGAAGGCCCGCTGGCTCTGCGCCTCGTACTCGTAGTCGAGCTCCTCCATCACCCGAAGGCGCAGCTCCTCGGCCACCGCCCTGGCATCGAGCCCGGGCGCGATCGCCCGAGCCAGGCGCATGATCATGCCGACGTTGCGGAGGTCCGCCTCCAGCGCCTCGGCCACCCCCGGGTACTGGATCTTGACGGCCACCGCGCGCCCGTCGTGCAGCTCGGCGCGGTGCACCTGGCCGATCGAGGCGGCGGCGAAGGCATCCTCCTCGATCTCTGCGAACAGCTCCTCGAACGGCTCGCCACGGTACTCCTCTTCCAGGACCACGCGGACCTTCTCCCACGGCATCGCCGGCGCCGAGGTGCGCAGCTTGGCGAGCTCCTCCTGGTAGAGCTCCGCGTACTCGGGCGGCAGGAACTCGGTGTCGATGAAGGAGGCGAGCTGGCCGAGCTTCATCGCCGCTCCCTTCATCTCCCCCAGGGTGGCGGCCATCTTGACGGCCGTCTCCAGGTGGCGCGCCTCGATCTGCCGCTCGGCTTGCTCGCTGGACCGCGCCACGTTCGCCGCCTTCGTGCCCGCGTAGCGCGTCGCTTGCACGCCCAGCGCCGAGCCCAGCTTCGCCGAGCGCCGCATGCGGCCCTTCGGGATCTTGTCGTCGGCCATGGCATCAGGGTAGCCGCGCGCTGGCGAGATTTCGCCGCTCGTATGCTTCCGGTGTGCCGAGCCGGGGGGCCATCACCTACGCCGGCCACGCCACGGTGCTGATCGAGGTGGGGGAGGCGAGGCTGCTCACCGACCCACTCCTCCGCGAGCGCCTGCTGATGGTCCTGCGCCGGCACGGCGGCGTGGGCCGTGACGGCCTGGGACGCGTGGACGGGGTGCTGATCTCGCACCTGCATCGCGACCACCTCGATCTCGCCTCGCTGCGCAGGATCGGGCGGTCGGTGCCGATCCTGGCTCCGCCGCGGACCGCCGGCTTCTTGACCAGGCACGGGTTCGCGAACGTGAGCGAGCTCTCCCCCGGGGAGACGGGGAAGCTGGCCGGAGTGGACGTGCGGGCGGTGGAGGCGCGGCATGGCGGAGGGCGCATGTTCGGAGTCGGCAAGGGTGGCGCGATCGGCTACGTCGTGGAGGGGTCGAGCCGCGTCTATTGGGCGGGTGACACGGAGCTGTTCGACGGCATGTGGGACCTGGCCACGGATCTCGACGTCGCGCTGCTGCCGATCTGGGGATGGGGTCCGAGACTGGGCCCCGGTCACCTCGATCCTGAGCATGCGGCGAGGGCACTCGCGATGCTGCGGCCGCGGCTCGCGGTGCCGGTGCACTGGGGAACGCTGGCGCCGCTTGGCGCCAAGCGCGTCTGGCCGTGGCTGTTCGAGCGCCCGGCACGCGAGTTCGTGGAATGGGCGGGGCGGCTTGCCCCCGAGGTCGAGGTTCGCGTGCTCGAGCCGGGCCAGACCCTGCGACTGGACTAAGCCTGACGGCGACCGGCTGCCGGCGCGTCCAGCTATTCTCCGGACCGGCGATGGCCGGCGATCGGGAAACCCTCAAAGTCGAGCAGCGCAGCGAGTTCGGCTCGCGGCCGAGCCGCCGCCTGCGCCGCTCCGGCCTGGTTCCAGGCGTCGTCTATGGCGACGGCAAGGAGGCCCGCGCGTTTCAGGTGCCGGAGCGAGCGGCGCGCACGGCGCTGACGCGCGGTGGCGCCCTGATCGACCTCGAGTTCGACGGCTCGGGGTCCACCCCGGTGGTGGTCAAGGAGCAGCAGCGCCATCCGGTGCGCGGCTCGCTGACCCACCTCGACCTGCTCGAGGTCAAGCTCGACGAGGAGATCGAGGCCGAGGTGCCGATTGAGCTCCTCGGGGCCGACGACGCGCCCGGCGTCAAGGAGGGCGGCGTGCTGGAGCACGTCACCCACCAGATCACGATCGAGGCCCTGCCGACCGCGATTCCCGAGAGCATCGCGGCCGACGTCTCCGGGATGTCGATCGGCGACACGCTTCAGCTCAGCGCCCTGACGGCCCCCGAGGGCGTCGAGTTCGCGGTCGACGACCCCGGCGAGGTGACGATCGCCACCCTGTCGCCTCCTCGCGTGGAGGAGGAGCCCGAGCCGGAGGTCGAGGAGGAGGCCGAGCTGGTCGGCGAGGAGGGCGAGGCCCCCGAGGGCGAGGCCCCCGAGGGCGAGGCCGCGGCGGAGGGCGACGCCGAAGGCTCCGAATCCGGCGGAGGGGACTAGCCGCTGTCGCTTCTTCGCCGGCTGCGTCGCGGTGGGGAGGAAGGGGAGTCCGCCGTCGCGGCGGGCACCGGGCGTGTGTTGGTCGTGGGCCTCGGCAACCCCGGCTCGCGCTACGCAGCCACCCGCCACAACCTCGGGTTCGAGGTGGCCGCCGAGCTCACCCGGCGCTGGGAATTGCCGAAGCCCAAGCAGCGCTTTCGCGGCCTGATCGCCGAGGGTCGCGCCGGCCCCGGCGGAGCGCGGGTTGCGGTGCTGATCCCCCAGACCTACATGAACGAGTCGGGCACCTCCGCCGGCCCGGCGCGCGGGGCCCTGAAGCTCCCGCTGGAGCGAACCGTCGTGGTCCACGACGAGATCGACCTTCCGTTCGGCGAGGTGCGCACCCGGCTCGGCGGCGGGCTCGCCGGCCACAACGGATTGAAGAGCCTCGCGCAGGGGCTCGGCGGGCCGGACTTCTGGCGCGTCCGGGCGGGCGTCGGACGGCCCGACTCGACTGATCCCGAGGTCGTCTCGGCCCACGTCCTGTCGCGCTTCGCCGAGCCCGAGGCAGAGGTGCGCGAGCTGGTGCGCCGTGCGGCGGACGAAACGGAGCGCTTGGTCGACGAAATATCAACCGACGGCTCCGAGGAGTCGCCGGAATGACTGTGACGGGCTATGACGTCGACGAGGCGGGGGTCGCCCTGCTGCGACTCGATCGGCCCGAGGCTCGCAACGCGCTCAACACGCAGATGCTCGAGGAGATGCTTGAGCACCTGGCCACGGCTCGTGAGGACGACCAGGTCCGGGTCTTGGTGATCTCCTCCACCGACCACATGGCGCTTTCGGCCGGCGCCGACGTGCGCGAGCAGCTCGACGCCGAGGGCCGGGTGCGCCGCATGGAGCTGTTCGCGCGCCTCTACGACGAGTTGACCGGCTTCCCGAAGCCGACCGTGGCGGCCTGCCACGGCTCCTGCGTGGGCGGCGGCGCCGAGATCGCCGTTGCCTGCGACCTGCGGGTCGGCGGCTCGAACCTGCGGATGCGGTTCCCAGGTGGAGCGCTTGGCGTTCCGGTGGGGCCGGCGCGCCTGGCCACCCTCTGCGGCCTCGCGGTGGCCAAGTACCTGTTGCTGACCGCCAAGGACGTGAGCGCAGAGGAGGCGCTTCGCTGGGGACTCGTGCACCGGGTCGCTCCCGCCCCCGCCACCGAGGAACATGCGCTCAGTCTCGCCGCGACGGTCGCCGAGCATCCGCCCGAGGCGCTCGCCCGCCTGAAGCGGATGCTCCACGATTGGGACGGCGTCGAGGAGCGCTCGCTGGCCGAGGGCGAGGGCCAGGTCGAGTGGCAGCGCTCCGGGCCGGGGCTTCCGTACGAGGGCTAGAGACCCGCGGGCCCTAGCGTTTGATCTCGTAGCGCAGCTCGACCATTCCGCTGTCGAAGACGCGCGTCCCCGTCAGTTGCATGGGGCCGCCCGCCAGGCGGCGATCGAACAGCGGCTTGCCCTCGCCCAGCACGACGGGGACCACGGTCACCAGCAGCTCGTCCAGAAGGCCGGCGTCGGCGAACTGCGACGCCACGTTGCCGCCGCCGACGACCCAGAGGTTGCGATCGCCGGCCGCGGCGACCATCTCCTCGTGAAGATCCGGGACCTTCGCGCTGACGATCCGGACGTCGACCTCCTCGCCCTCCGGTTTCGGCAGATCTCGCGTGCTCAGGACCCAGGTGGGCTTGCCCTCGTAGGGCCACTCGTTGAGCTCGTCGAGGACGAACTCGTAGGTCACCGAGCCCATGATCAGCGCTCCCACGCCTTCGTAGAAGCGGTCGTAGCTGCCCTTGATCGGCTCGACGCCTTCCCCTTCGAAGCTGCCCTCGTACTTCTGCAGCCAGTCGATCCGTGTCGTCGGTGTCGGCGATGTAGCCGTCGAGCGTGGACGCGCAGTAGTACTGCGTCTTGCTCATCCGGGCAGCGTAGATAGAAAGCAGGCGAGCCGGCGTCCTAGAATCGGATCCGGCCGGGCCGATGCCCGGTGACGATTGCCGGACCATCGCGTCCGGTTCGTTGTCATGCACGAACGGACCCGCTTGCTGAGATGAGCCTTCGCCCGCTGCTGGAGATCGCCGCCGACGACGAGCGGTTCCGCTCGCTGGCGCGAGCCGTCCGTGAGGGGCGCGCGGCACCTGTGCACATCTCCGCCCCGATCCAGCCCTACCTGCTGGCGGCGCTCACGGAGACAGAGGAGGGGCTCGGCGGGCGGCCGGTGCTGGTGGTGGCGGCCGACGACATCGGCGCGCGCGACCTGGCGCGCGAGCTGCGCGCCTACCTGGCGCCGCGCCCCGTCCGCTACTACCCGTCGCGGGGCACCGGCTACGCCTCCCACGTGGCGCCGCCGCCGCACCTCGTGGGCCTGCGGATCGCGGCTCTGGACGCGCTTACCGACTCCGATTCCGGCAGTGGTCGTCGCCAGCGCCGTGGCGCTCGCCGAGGCGGTGCCCGACGCCTCGCTTCGTCCCGCGGGCTTCACGCTCGAGCGCGGCTCCGAGGTGGACACGGGTGAGATCGCCGACCTCCTGGTCGAGGCCGGGTACGAGCGCATCGACCAGGTGGAGGAGCGGGGGCAGTTCGCGCTTCGGGGCGGGATCCTCGACGTGTTCGGGGCCACCGAGGACCGGGCGGCGCGAGTGGAGCTGTTCGGCGACGAGATCGAGTCCATCCGCTGGTTCTCGACCTTCACCCAGCGGTCCCTCGGCGACACCGAGCGGGTGGAGCTTTCGCCCGCGGCCGAGCTTGCTCGGGAGCATCGTGAGCTGGCCGACCTCGTCGTCGAGGACGAGGCCGAGGAGCGCCCGGACCTTGCCGACCTCCTGCCGCTTGAGAGCTTCCGAGCAGTCCTGGACCTGATTCCCGAGGAAACGGCGATAGCCGTTTCCGAGGCCGACCAGATCGAGACCGCGCTCCGCGACCACTGGGACGACGTCACCACCGCCCTTCACGACGCCGACGCGCGCCGTCTCTACGTCGACGTCGCCGCGCCGCTCGCCGAGCGCGCCGTGCTCCGGATCCATGGGGTGGCCACGGACTCGTTCGGCGAAGCGCCGGACGGCGGGGCCGAGGACGGCCTCTTCTTCCGCGCCCAGTTGCCGACCTCCGCCGCCCGGAGCATGGGTGAGGCGGAGTCCCAGCTCGAGCGCGAGCTTCGCTCGGAAAACCGCGTCGTGGTGGCGTTCGAGAGCCGCGGCGAGGCGGAGCGCGCCCGCTACGGCCTCAACCGCCTCGACGCCCGCTTCCTGGATGGGGAAACCCTGCCGGCGGCGGGGGCAAATTCTGTTCGCCGAGGCCAGGCTCTCCGACGGCTTCGTCTCGGCCGACCTGGGCCTGGTCGTGATCCCCTTCCGCCGGCTGGTGCATCGGCGCCGGGAAGCCGCCCCTGCACCCGCGCGCGGCCGCCTGGCGACCTTCACCGACCTGCGGGTTGGCGACCACGTCGTCCACCAGGACCATGGGATCGCCCGCTTCGCCGGCTTCGAGACGAAGACGGTCGCGGGCGTCACCCGCGACTACCTGGAGCTGAGCTACCGCGGCTCCGATCGCGTCTTCGCGCCCACCGATCAGCTCGCGAAGATCACCCGCTACGTGGGTACCGGGGGCGAGCCGCCACAGCTCTCGGCGCTGGGATCGGCGCGCTGGGAGGGAGTGAAGGCCCGTGCCCGCCGCGCCGCCCACGAGCTGGCCGGGGAGCTGCTCAACCTCTACGCGGAGCGCCGTGCGCGCCAGGGCCATGCGTTTCCGCCGGACGGCGAATGGCAGCTGATCCTCGAGCGCTCCTTCCCCTACCGCGAGACGACCGACCAGCTCGAGGCCATCGATGCGGTGAAGGGGGACCTGGAGTCCGAGCGCCCGATGGATCGCCTGATCTGCGGCGACGTGGGATACGGCAAGACGGAGGTGGCGCTGCGCGCGGCCCAGAAGGCCGTCTCGGACGGCAGGCAGGTGATGATGCTGGTGCCGACCACGATCCTCGCGCAGCAGCATCTGGGCACCTTCCGGGAACGCCTGGCGGAATTCCCGATCGAGGTCGAGATGGTCTCCCGCCTTCGCAAGCCGGCCGAGGTGCGGGCGACGCTGGCGCGCTTCGAGGAGGGCAAGGTCGACATCCTGATCGGCACCCACCGGCTGCTGTCGCGCGACGTGCGCGCCGCCGACCTGGGGCTGCTGATCCTCGACGAGGAGCAGCGGTTCGGGGTGCGCCAGAAGGAGCTCCTGCGCCAGCTGAAGCTCAAGGTCGACGTGCTCTCGATGTCGGCTACGCCGATCCCTCGCACCCTGCAGATGAGCCTGGCGGGTGTGCGCGACATCTCGGTGATCGAGACGCCCCCCGAGGGGCGCCGGCCGATTCGCACCTATGTCGGGCCATACGACGAGGACCTGGTGCGCAGGGCGATCCAGCGCGAGTCCGACCGCGGCGGCCAGGCCTTCTTCCTCCACAACAGGATCGAGACCCTTCACGACGTCGCCGAGCGCCTGCGCGCGCTCTGCCCCGGCGTCCGCGTCGCCGAGGCCCACGGCCAGATGGAGGAGGCCGAACTGGAGCGAACCATGCTCGAGTTCCTGCGCGGCGAGGCCGACTGCCTGGTTGCGACGACCATCATCGAGTCGGGCCTCGACATTCCGCAGGCGAACACGCTGATCGTGGAGCGCGCCGACGAGCTGGGCCTGGCCCAGGCCTACCAGATCCGTGGGCGCGTGGGGCGGTCCCGCGAGCGCGCCTACGCCTATCTGCTCTATCCCTCGGAGGAGGGTCTCAGCGCCGAGGCGGCGGCCCGCCTGGCCACACTGTCCGACCACACCGAGCTTGGCTCCGGATTCGCGATCGCGATGCGCGACCTGGAGCTGCGCGGAGCCGGCGACCTGCTCGGCGAGGAGCAGTCCGGCCACGTGGCGGCGGTTGGCTTCGAGCTCTACGTCTCGCTGCTCGACGACGCGGTCGCGGAGCTTCGCTCCGGTGACGGCGCCGGCGCGGCCGAGGCCCAGGTGCGGCTCGACGTCGAAGTCGACGCCTACCTGCCCGCCGACTACGTCCCCTTCGAGGCCGCCAAGATCGACGTTCACCGCCGCCTGGCGGGTGCCCGCGAGCCGGGCGAGCTGCGCGCCCTGCGCGACGAGCTCCGCGACCGCTTCGGGCCGCCGCCCGAGCCCGTCGAGAGCCTGTTCGAGCTCCAGCGCGCGCGGATCGAGCTGGGCCGCCTCGGCGCCCGCGCGGTCGAGTTCCGCGGCGAGCGGCTGTCGGTGACCCCGCTCGAGCTGGACGCCGCCGCGGTGGGGCGTCTGCGGGAACGAATCCCCGAGGCGATCTACGAATCGCGGCTGAAGACCCTGTCACTGCGCGTCCCCGACGAGCCCGAAGCTCGCCTGACCGCGGTGCTCGGCCTAGCCGAGGCCCTGGCCAGGGCTAGCGACGAAGTCGCGGTAGCTGCGAAGGGACCTGCCGGGTAAGGCCCGAGCCCTCGCCCGCCGGAAACGTAGCCGCAGGCGAGGCTTCCGGCGGAGTGGTGTCGGAAACGCAGCCGCAGGCGAGGCTTCCGGCGGAGTTATTCCGGAGCCCGTCGCCGCCTGACTTAGGGACACGTAAGGGAGGGCCGTTATGCTGCCGACCTCGTGTCCCAGCGCAAGGACAGGCGAAACGTCGTGGCCGTGGCCTTGGCCGTGCTCCTGGTCGGGCTGTTCGTGGGGGTGGCCATCGCCCAGGGAATCGGCAACCCGAGCGTGCCCTCGGGCGACGTCGCTGTGGTGGAGGAAGCGCCGGACAGCGAGATCACGCAGGAGGAGTTCGACTCGGGGCTGGAGCAGTCGGCGGCCCTCCAGGGAGTGACAGGAGGTTCCGCCGCCGACCGACCCGCAGTACGCGACCCTGCGCGACTCGGCGATGTCCGACCTGCTCTTGGGGCGCTGGGTGCGCGGCGAGGCCTCCGAGCGCGGGATCAGTTTCTCCGAGAGCGAGATCTCGACCGGGCTGGACGGGGTCATCGAGCAGGACTTCGGCGGCCAAAAGGAGTTCGAGAAGTTCCTGAAGGAGGCCCATTTCACGCTGGAGCAGGCGCAGCGAGCGAGTGGAGCTTCGGCTGCTGAGCGACGAGCTCCAAAAGCGCGTCCTCGATCAGGCCGCGGGCGTTTCGGACTCCGAGATCGAGGACTTCTACAACGCCAACGTGGCGCAGTTCGAACAGCCGGAGACGCGTGACGTGCGCCAGATCGTGAACAGTGACCAGGCGAAGCTGGAGCAGGCCAAGGCCCTGCTGGAGGAGGACGACTCCCCGGCGAGCTGGAAGAAGGTCGCGGCGCGCTTTTCCACCGAGGACGGCGACCAAGGACCGCGGCGGCGTGCGTCGAGGGCGTGACTGAGGGGCAGAGCGAACCGGCCGTCGAGGCGCAGATCTTCTCCGCCGCCGAGGGGCAGCTGGTCGGTCCGTTCGAGGGGCAGACGGGCTCGTACCTGATCCAGGTCGAGAAGATCACTCCCGCGGTGACGACGCCGATCGCCGAGGTCACCGAGCAGATCCAGCAGCAGCTCGCCCAGGGGAGGCAGCAGCAGGTCGCCCAGGACTTCCAGCAGGACTTCCTGGAGAAGTGGAGGTCGCGGACCTTCTGCGCCGACGACTACCTGATCGACAGCTGCGACAACTTCACACCCACCCTTGCGCCGACCCCAGGCGCTCCCCCGGTGCCCCCGGCACCCGCCGTCTCGCCGGGGCAGGCAGCCGTGTTCGCCGGGCAGCCGATCCCGGCCCTGCCGCAGCTGCCGTGCGGGTTCGCGGATCCCGCTCTCGATCCGCCGGAAGTGTGTGACTGGCCGACGGCTGCTCCCGCCGCGCAGCCCGGAATCATCGGACCGCCCGGAGCGGTGCCGGAGGGCGGCGCGCCCGCGCCCGCGCCCACTCCCACGCCGTAGCCGGGTGGATAGCGAAGCGCTGGACGCGCTCGGCCGCCTCGACGAGATCACCCGCCGGCTGCGCCGCGAGTGCCCCTGGGACCGCGAGCAGGACGAGCGCTCGATCGTTCCGCACACGGTCGAGGAGGCCTACGAGCTGGCCGACGCCGCGGGCAGCGGCGATGACCGCAAGCTCGTCGACGAGCTCGGCGACGTGCTGTTCCAGGTCCATTTCCTGGCCCTGCTGCTCGAGGAGCGCGGCGCGGGAAGCCTGGCCGAGGTCGCCGAGGGCACGGTCCAGAAGCTGATCCGCCGCCACCCGCACGTGTTCGGTGATTCAGAAGCGCACGACGCGGGCGAGGTCTTGGCCAACTGGGATCGCATCAAGCGCGAAGAGGAGGGGAGGGGGCGGACGAGCCGTTCGCCGACGTGCCCGAGAACCTGCCGGCGCTCCTGTACGCGCGCAAGCTCCAGCGCCGCGCCCACTCGGCCGGGCTGGAGGGAGCCGAGCCCGAGCAGCGGATCGGCCCCGCGCCGACCCGGGACGCCGCCGAGCGCTGGATCGGCGAAGCCCTGTTCGCGCTGGTCGACCTTGCGCGCCGCCTGCGCGTCGACCCCGAGCTCGCCCTGCGCGCCTCGGCGAAGCGCTTCCGCGGGCGGGTGGGGGAGAACCATCGCTGATGGGGGCGATCGAGCGCATCCACGCACGCCAAATCCTCGACTCGCGGGGAAACCCGACGGTCGAGGTGGAGGTGACGCTCGACTCGAAGGCCTCCGGGCGCGCCGCGGTGCCCTCCGGCGCCTCGACCGGCGAGTTCGAGGCCACGGAGCTGCGCGACGGGGGCGAGGCCTGGGGCGGCAAAGGGGTGGCGAAGGCCGTTTCCAACGTCAACCGGGACATCGCCGACGCACTGGTGGGCGCCCGTGCCGTCGAGCAGGGGGCCATCGATCGCACCCTGGTGGACCTCGATGGGACGCCGGGCAAGTCCCGGCTGGGCGCCAACGCGATCCTGGGCGTCTCGCTGGCGGTGGCGCGCGCGGCCGCCGCGGAGGCGGGCGAGCCCCTGTATCGCCACCTCGGGGGCGCGGCCGCCGCCACTCTCCCGGTGCCGATGATGAACGTGCTCAACGGCGGCGCCCACGCGGACAACAAGGTGGACTTCCAGGAGTTCATGGTCGTCCCCGCCGGCGCGCAGAGCTTCTCGGAGGCGCTGCGGGTGGGCGCCGAGATCTTTCACGCCCTCAAGGGCATCCTGACGCAGCGTGGCCTGGGGACCACGGTCGGCGACGAGGGAGGGTTCGCCCCCGACCTCGACTCGAACGAGGCGGCGCTGGAGGCCCTGGTGGCCGGCATCGAGGCCGCGGGATACGAGCCGGCCGGCGACGTCTTCATCGCCCTCGATCCGGCGACCAGCGAGCTGTACGGCAACCGCGCCTACGCACTGGAGCACGAAGGGCGAACGCTGTCGGCCGACGAGCTGGCCGACTACTGGGTGGGCATCTGCGACCGCTACCCGGTGGTCTCGCTGGAGGACGGCATGGACGAGGAGGACTGGGACGGCTGGAAGGCGCTCACGGAGCGGCTCGGCGAACGGGTGCAGCTGGTGGGCGATGACCTGTTCGTGACCAACCCCGAGCGCCTGCGGCTCGGCATCGAGCGTGGCGTCGCCAACTCCATCCTCGTGAAGCTCAACCAGATCGGGACCCTGACCGAGACGCTGGAGACGATCGGGATCGCGCACGAGGCCGGCTACACGGCGGTGATCTCCCACCGCTCGGGCGAGACCGAGGACACGACGATCGCCGATCTGGCGGTGGCCACCGGCAGCGGGCAGATCAAGACCGGGAGCCCCGTCGCGCTCGGATCGGGTGGCGAAGTACAACCAGCTCCTGCGGATCGAGGAGGAGCTCGGCGAACGAGCGTCGTATCCGGGGATCAGCGCCTTCGCAGGGAGGTAGCGGGCGGGCGGTGCCGAACCATGGAGCGTGAGCGCTCGCGCCTATCGGGTGGCACCACGCCGGCGGCCCCACGGGCGGCCGGCGAGCCGTATTCACTGGGACAAGCTCGGCCGCGTGGTCCTGGTGATCGTGCTGTTCGTGGTCCTGCTCTCCTACGTGAACCCGGCGGTCAACTTCATCGACGCCTGGCGGGACTCCCGCACCCAGCGGAGCGAGGTGCTCGAGCTGCGGCAGGAGCACGAGCGCCTGGCGGCCAAGGCGGCCGCCCTCGAAGACTCGAGCGCCGCCGTGCGGGCGGCGCGCAAGCTGGGCATGGTCGCCGAGGGAGAGCGCTCCTACGTGATCCGCAGCGAAGGAATAACTCCGGCGACCCTGTCGGAGTCGCCGGGTTCGGGCGCCGTCGGGGCGGCAGGCCCACACGCTTCAGCGAGCCTGGATGGCGAGCGTTCGCGAAGACGAGGGCGAGACGGCGACCGGAGGGAAGCCGTCCGCACGAGGCCGTGCGGGACTTCGTCGCTAGCCCCAGCCAGGCATGAGCTGGCCTTCGCCATCGCGCCGGCCGGCGAGCGTACGCTCACGGTTGGCGCCTACCTGGGGAGCGCCCTCGAGCTCGCCTTGGTCGTGGCGGCGCTGGCCTTCGGTGCCCACCGGGTGCGCGCCCTGCTCTTGCCGGGCTGGTCCGGAGCGCCGGCGCGACTGGCCGAGGCGGTGCTGGCGGTGGCGGGCCTGATCTGGGTCTGCGAGGCGCTGGGAAGCTTCGGCGGGTTCACGGAGGGCATCGTGCTCGGCGCCGTGGCGGCGACGGGCCTGGCCGCCGGCCTGATCGCCACCAGGCTGGCCGACGGCCGGCCCATGCGGCCGGCACCCGCGCCGCACGCGCCGCCCACCTGGGGGCTCGCCGGCGTGATCGCCGTGCTCGCCTGCGCGGCGCTCGCCGCCGCCTGGATGGTGCCGACCCTGGGGACGCTCGCCGCAGGCATGGACCGCGCCGACAGCCTCTGGTACCACATGCCGCTCGCGGCGAAGTTCGTGCAAACCGGCCACCTCGGCCACATCTACTTCTTCGACCCGATCTTCCTCGCCTCGTTCTATCCCGCGAACTCCGAGGTCCTGCACGCCGTCCCGATCCTGTTCTCAGAGCGCGACAGCGTCTCGCCCCTGCTCAACTTGGGCTGGCTGTCGATGGCTCTCCTCGCGGCCTGGTGCATCGGCCGGCCGTACGGGCTCGGGCCACAGGCGCTGATCGGTGCCTCGGTGGCGCTCGGCTCCCAGAGCCTGGTGGAGTTCCAGGCCGGCGAGGCGCTCAACGACGTCACGGGCGTCGCCTTCGTCCTCGCCGCCGTGGCGCTGCTCGTGAACGGGTACGCGGCGCGTGGCGGGGAGCGGGGGCAGCCGACCGCACCTGCTCACCCCCACACGGGGCGCGCGATCGCCCCCGCGGCGCTGGCCGTGGCGGGGATCGCGGCCGGGCTGGCGGCTGGGACCAAGCTCTCCTTCCTGGCGCCGGTCGCCGCGCTTACGGTCGCGGTGATCGTCATCGCGCCCCGAATGACGCGCCTTCGCGCCGCGGCGCTCTGGGGGCTTCCGATGCTGGCCGCGGGCGGCTACTGGTACGCGCGCAACCTGATCGCGGTCGGCAACCCGATTCCGTACGTCGGCTCGCTGGGCCCGATCTCGCTGCCGGCTCCCGCTCGCGACTTCCAGCTTCGGCCTGACTTCGCCGTCTTCCACTATTGGAACGACACAGAAGTTTGGGCGGACTGGTTCGGGCCCGGCCTCAGCGACTCGTTCGGGGCCCTCTGGCCGCTGGCCCTGACGGCGATGATCGCCGCTGCCGTGCTGGCGCTGTGGCGCGGGAGCGAGCCGATCCTGCGTGCCCTGGGCGCCGTGGTGGCCGTGACCGCGATCGCCTACGTGTTCACGCCGCTGACCGCCGCGGGCGAGGAGGGGGAGCCGATCTCCTTCGTGTGGAACGTCCGCTATCTGGCGCCCGCCGTAGCCGTCGGCCTGGCGATCCTGCCCTGCCTGCCGGCGCTTCGGTCCACGCCGCGGCGCCGCGCCGCCGTCCTCGGCGTGCTCACGGTGCTGCTCGGGTTCACGGTCGGCTCGCTGGTCCAGTGGGAGCAGGGCCACACCAAGGGCGCCGTGGCGGCCGCCGCGCTGGTGGTTCTCGGAGCGGCCCTGGCTTGGTTCCTGCGCTCACGCGGCGCGCTCGGCCCCGCCGCCCCCAGGCGGGTTCGCGTGGCCCTGGTCGCGGCGGTTCTGGGCGCCGCCGTCGCCGCCGGCTACGCCGAGCAGGACCACTACCTCACCCACCGGTACGAGAACACGGGCCAGGTGCAGGACCTCGACGAGGCCCTGCGCTGGTCGCGGGACGTGCGCGACGCCCGGATCGCCGTCGCCGGCATCCGCGGCGTGTTCACGCAGTACCCCTTCTACGGCACCGACCTCTCGAACCGGGTGCAGTGGCTCGGCCTCCGCGGCCCGCACGACGCCTACCGCCGAATCCCCGACTGCCTCCAATGGCGCAGCGAGATCAACGCAGGCGGCTACACGCACGTCGTCACCACCTTCGACCCCTACCTGCCCGGTGAGATGCGCAACTCGCCCGAGGGGCGCTGGACGCAGGCCAAAGACGACCCCAGCGCCCGAGTCGTCGTGCGCGACGGTCCCGTGAGGGTGTTCGAGCTTCGCGGGCCGCTCGATCCCGCGGGCTGCGCCGGCCAGAGGCCGCTCACCCAAGCCCAGCTCCACAGCGTGCCCAACCTCAGCGGAGCGTCGTCGAAGAACGACTGAGGCTCGCGCCTGGGCTCGAATCGCGGCGCCGTCCTGCTTTGCCATCGGTATCCGGGGTCAGACAGGACAGCGCTCTCCATTAGGCGGCATTGGGCGATTCGGTGGAGGCTGCCGCGATGCTCAGCGTCTACGCGTCCGCGGCCGCGATCCTGCTCGCGTCGCTGGTCGTGGGGCGGGCGCTCCTGCACGTGCTGGGGCGCACTCAGGCGACCTGGCTGGCGGGCGCCGTGGGCTTCGCGGCGCTGATCGTCGCCGCCCCGCTTTTGATCCGGCTGCCGGGCAGGGCCGCCACGGTGGCGGTCCTGGTGGGGGTGGCGCTTGCGGCCTCGCTCTATCGGCTCTGGCGCACGTGGGGAACCCGGCAACGAACGGCTCCCGGCGCACCCTTGGTCGTGATTGTCGTGGTCGCGGCGGCGGCCTCGCTGCCGTTTGCTTTCAACGAGCGTCACGGTCCGCTCGGGGAGGGCATCTACACCAACGACCAGGGCGCTCAGCTCTACTGGACCGACTGGCTTCAGAACGGCGTCGGCCCCGAGCCGAAGGCCGTCGGGTTCGGTTACCCGACCGGGCCCCAGGCGGTGGCAGCCGCGGCCGCAGAGGCCACCAACGCCCCGCTTCTCGACGCCTTCAACGGCCTCCTGGTGGCGATCGCCGTCCTCACCGCGCTGGCCGCGCTGGCCGCCCTCGATCAGCTGCCCCCCCGGCGCCGGGTGGTCGCCGCTTCGCTGGCCGGCCTGCCCTATCTGGGCGCCTCCTTCCTCGCCCAGAGCGCCTTCAAGGAGACGGCGATGGCCCTGCTCGTGCTCGCCTTCGCCGTGGCGCTTCAGAGCATCTCCACGGCAAGCGGCGGCGCCGTGCACCAAACCGGCGCTCACCCGCGCCGGGCGATGCTCGTGGTGCTGATCCTCTTCGCCGTCGCGAGCGTCTTCGTGTACAGCCTTCCCGGCCTGGTGTGGTTCGCGGCCGCCGTCCCGATTTGGCTGGCGCTCGAGCTCGGCACCGGGAGGCTGCGCATCGACGTTCCCAGGGTGCGCGCCGAGGCCCGCCGCCACCGCAGGGCGATCGTCATCGTGGCGGTGGTCGTGGCCGCCGTGGGAGCGCTCTCCGCCGCCCAGCTCTCCGGCTTCGTGGGCAAGGTCGGCGAGGTCCAGGAGTCAGGCGGCCGGCTCGACTCGCCGGTCTTTCCGGGCGAGGCCCTGGGGATCTGGCCAGAGGGCGATTTCCAGGTCGTCCGAGGCGAGGTCGAGGGCGCCTACCTCGCGGTGGCGCTGGGGCTCTTGGCGGCCGCGATCGGCGGCCTGGCGGCGGTCCGTCGCCGCGACTTCGGCCTCGTGGCCGTAGGGGCCGCGGCGGTGTTGGTCTACGCGGGGGCGCGGCTGTTCGCGTCGATCTACGTGGAGGCCAAGGCGCTGGCGGTGATCGCGCCCCTGGTGGTGGTCGGGGCACTCGGTGCGCTGCTGGCCCCGCGCCTGCCTGGGACCACCCTGACGACCCCCCGCTACGTGCTCGGTGCGATCGTCGCCGTCGCCCTGGCGGGCTCGACCTTCCTGGCGCTTCGCGCCGCGCCGGTGGGCTTCGACCAGCGGGGCGACGAGCTGGAGGGGCTCGCGGGCCTGGTCCGAGGGCGCACGGTGGCCTTCCTGGGGGTGGACCGCTTCGCCGGCTACTGGCTTCGCGGCACGCTGATGCGAAGCCCGGGCGGCTACGTGCCGGCGGAGGTCAAGGCCCGTCCGGAGAAGGTCTGGCAGCAGGGGCTGGGGATGGACCTGGACACGCTCGCGCCGGAGCGCCTTGACGATTTCGACTACGCGATCACCACCACGGCTGCCTACCAGAGCACCGCCCCGCCGAACTTCGAGACGGTCGTCAGGACCCCCTCTTACGTGCTCTGGCGGCGCACCGGGAATACCCCCGCGCTGCGGGTGATCGACAAGAACGGGACCCCCGGCCGCGTCCTCGACTGCACGAGCGGGCAGGGTCGCCGGGTGGCCGCGAGCGCCGGCGCCGCCACCGTGATCGGCGAGCCGGTCACGGGTGGCCCCCGCGACTGGAGCCGCCGTTCCCCCTTCGATGCGCCGGAACGCGCGACCCAGAGCCTGGATCTCGGCCCGGGGCCCTGGCGCCTCTCGCTCCAGTACCACAGCCAGGCACCGCTGACCGTCTCGGCTCCCGGGTCGAAGGTGGAGCTGCCCCCCTCACTCGACGGGATGTATCTCACCCACAAGGGCCAGGGAGCGTTCTGGCCGGCGGGCGAGCTCCACGTCAGGGGCCGCGACTCCGTGCGAGTCACGGTGGACGCCGCGCGTCCGAGCCAGCTCCAGCGCGACCTGGGCGTCGAGCGGAGGGTCTGGCTGGGGACCCTGGCGGCCACCCGTCCCGGCACGGGGAGGATGGTCCCGCTGCACGACGCCTGCGGGCAGTACGTGGACCATTACGTAACGTTTCGTGGACGATGATGACCGACGCGGAGGCAACCGAGCTGGAGGGCGGCGCTCCAGACAGCTCCGGTAAGCCACTGTCCCATCCGGCGCCGTTCGTGTTCGTCGGCGGCACGGGGCGAAGCGGCACCCACGTGATCGCCAGGCTGCTGAGCCGCCACCGGCAACTCGCGCTGGTCCCGGTCGAGGTCCGCTTCCACGTCGAGGACCGCGGCTTTCCGGGGCTGCTCGCGGGCCGCGTCTCGCGAGATGACTTCGTGCGGCGCCTGCGCGGCTTCTGGTGGAAGGGATTTCAGACCGGGCGCATGAGGGGGATGTTCCGGTTCGTCGCCGAGGAGCGCCTCGAGGCGGCGATCGCCTCTTTCGAGACGGCCTTCGACGACGACCCGCAGGCGGCCTGCCGCCGGCTCTATTGCGACCTGCTCTGGTTCCGTGTCACGGAAGCGCAGGCCAAGGGCCTGGTCGAGCAGAGCACCGACACGGTCGCCCAGGCGGCGACGCTGGTGCACCTGTTCGAGGAGGCCAAGTTCGTCCACGTGGTTCGCGACGGGCGCGACGCCTCCGCCTCGCGCGTGGCCCAGACGCGCGGGGTGATCTCCCCGCGCACCCGGCGTCAGGGCCTGGCGTGGTGGGAGGAGCGGATCCGGAGCGTGGACGCCGGCTCGCGCGCGATCCCGCCCGACCGCCTGCTGACCGTGAGCCTGGACGAGCTGCTGCTGCTCGGCCGAAAGGCCCTCCGGCCGCTGTGCCTGTTCGTCGGCGTCTATCCCCGCCGGCGGATGCGGCGCTTCTTCCGCCTCCGCATGAGCGCCGCGCACGCCCACGCCGAGCGCTGGCGCGAGGGCCTCTCGGAGCGCCAGATCCGTGAGGTCGAGCGCCTCTACGAGCAGGCGCTGGACCGCCTGGAGGCCGACGGGGTCGCCTGCGCGCCGCTCCTGCGCCGCACGCTGGAGCGCTCCCGCGCCGGGGCCGACGGCGGCCCGGCACCGATGGCCTACGTGGCGGGCGACGGCCGCGAGCTCGAGGTCGGCTGATGAGCGCGGACCTCGTCTTCGTCGGCGGCACGGGGCGAAGCGGCACCCACGTGATCGCCAGGCTGCTGGGCCGGCACTCGCGCTACGAGATGATCCCGATCGAGTGCCGCTTCCACTGCAATCCCAGCGGCCTGGCCGACGTCGTCACCGGCAAGGCGACACCGGCCGAGTTCCTCGACAAGCTGCGCCGCTTCTGGTGGCATCGGGTCCGCTACGGCGAGCGCGCCTGGGTTCGCCTGGCGCCCTTGGCGCGACGGGGTGGCAAGGTTCGCGGCCTCCACAAGATCGTTCCGCGAGATCGCTTCGAAGAAGCGATCTCGCGCTTCGAGGCGAGCTGCTCAGGTGACGTCGTCCAAGCCTCTCGCGCGTTGTTCTTCGACCTGCTCGGCCCCCTGGCCGCGGACGCCGGCAAGCCGGCGATCGTCGAGATGAGCTGCTTCACGATCGCCTCCGCGCCCGGCCTGGCCCGCATCTTCCCGGAGGCGCGCTTCGTGCACGCGGTGCGCGACGGGCGGGACTCGGGCTCCTCCAAGGCGGCCAAGCGCCAGAAGGCGCACCACCCGACCGGCGTCACGGACGGGATCGACTGGTGGCTGGAGCGCCTGCGGCTCGCCGAGGAAGGGGTGCGAGGGCTCGCCGACCCCGACCGCGTTGCCCCGATCGGCCTCGACGAGCTGGTCTGGGGCGATCGCGAGCGGGCCTATGGCGACCTGCTCGGCTTCCTCGAGCTCGACGACGAGCCGGCGATGCGCGAGTTCTTCGCCTCACACGTCAGCGCCGAGGCGGCGCATCGCGAGCGCTGGCGCGAAGGCCTCCCGGAGGCCGACCAGGAGGCGATCCGCAGGCGCTACGAGGCGGCGCTCGACGAGCTCGACGCCCAGGGCTATCACTGCGCCGCGGTGCTGCGCCGCGCCTACGGGCATGGAGCCGTGAGGGTATGAAGGCCGGCGACCTGGCGCTGATCGGCGGCACGGGACGTAGCGGGACCCACGTGCTGGCCAGGCTGCTGGGCAGGCATCCACGCTTCGCCGAGGTCCCGATCGAGTCGCGATTTCACTGCAACAAGCGCGGCATGCCTGACCTGCTCGGGGGCTGGGTGACGCTGGAGGACTTCCTCGAGAAGCTCCGCGACTTCTGGTGGTACCGGGTGCGCGTGGACGAGCAGCCGCGCGGCCTCTACAACCTGCTGACCCGCAAGCAGTTCGACGCCGCGCTGGAGCGCTTCGAGGACACCTATGCGCCCGACCCGGTGGCGGCCTGCCGGGCGCTCTTCGTGGACCTGCTCTGGCCGCTGGCGGCGGAGGCGGAGAAGCCGGGGTTGGTCGAGATGAGCTCGCACAACGTCAGGGAGGCGCAGACGCTGCGCCGCCTGTTTCCCGAGGCCCGCTTCGTCCACACCGTGCGCGACGGGCGCGACGCCGCCTCCTCCGTGACCACCAAGACCTGGGGGCCGGACACCGTCCTCAAGGGGATCGACTGGTGGGCGGATCGCCTGCGCGCGATCGAGGTTGGAGTGCGCGGCACCGACGATCCGGCGGCCTCGCCGCTGCCGCCGTCCGAGCTCTGCGTGGTCGTGCTCGACGACCTCGTCTGGGGAGACCGCGAGGGGGTCTATGGGCACTTGCTCGACTTCCTCGGGATCGAGGACGACGCCGGCGTGCGGGAGTTCTTCCAGCGCCAGATGCAACCGGCTGCCGCTCACCTGGCGCGCTGGCGGGAAGGGCTGGGGCGAATCGAGCGCCGGCGAGTGGAGCGAAAGTACGAGGCCGCGCTGGCGGCGCTCGAGAGCGAGGGAAACCACGCCGCCCGCCCCTTGATCGACGCATACAGGCGCCTTGGCTGACCGCGTCCTGTTCGTGACCTCGAACGGGACCGGGTTGGGACACCTGACCCGCTCGATGGCGATCGCCAGGCGCCTCGACCCCTCGCTCGAGCCCCTGGTCCTGACGCTCTCGGCGGCCGCGCCGGTGGTCCGCGAGCTCGGCTTCCCGGTCGAGTACGTGGCCTCCTACGGGACTCCGGG
Organism: uncultured Actinomycetes bacterium; assembly: GCA_963824865.1. Classification (GTDB taxonomy): domain Bacteria; phylum Actinomycetota; class Thermoleophilia; order Solirubrobacterales; family 70-9; genus AC-56. Next base: position 88,047 of record CAWGQQ010000008.1, read on the forward strand.
CGCGGGCAGCGACTGGCGCTGGTCGCGGCGCCTGCGGGCGCGCCTTCGAGCGGCGATCGCCGAGGCCGCCCCGCGCCTGGTCGTGTTCGACGGCGCGCACCCTTACCAGGCCCTGATCGACGCGCTGGGCAGCGCGCGCGGCACGCGCGCGGTCTGGTGCCGGCGGCCGATGTGGCGGCCCGGCTCCAACCCGGGGGCGCTGGCTCGCTCGGAGTTCTTCGACGCCGTGCTCGAGCCGGGCGAGCTGGCCGAGCGCGAGGACCGCGGGCCGACGGTGGCGCACCGGGACCAGGCCCACCGGGTGGCGCCGGTCGTCTTCTGCGAGCCGGCCGAGCTCGAGCCGCGAGCCGACGCCGAGCGCGAGCTGGGGCTCGAGCCGGGCAAGGTGAACGTGCTGGTCCAGCTCGGCCAGGGCCCCGAGGTGGCCGGCGCCGTGACCCGATGCCTGGGCCATCTGGCGGGGCGAGGCGACGTCCAGGTGGCGGCGCTGTCCTCGACGATCGCTCGGCTGCTCACGGTGCCGGAGGGGATCGTCCACCTTCGCTCGACCTACCCGATGAGCCGCTACTTCGCCGCCTTCGACCTGGCGGTCTCCGCCGCCGGCTACAACGCCTTCCACGAGCTCTGCCGCTTCGGGGTGCCGGCCCTGTACGTGCCGATGCCCCGGCAAACGGACGATCAGGCGGCCCGGGCCCGATATGCGGCAAGGAAGGGCATCGGCCTGGGGGTCGACGGGCCCGACTCCGACCGGATCGAGGCGCTCCTCGACGAGCTGCTCGATCCGGGCCGGCGCGCCTCGATGCGCGAGCAACTGGACGAGCTGCGCTTCGAGGACGGAGCGGCGCAGGCCGCACGGTGGCTCGGCGGAGCTGGCCAGGGCCGAGCGTCCGGTGGGGCGGGGGAGGGCGGGGCTGTGGCGGCGCTGGCTTCGCCGCCCGCTCAGCTCGGCGGGCAAGGCGGCGCCGTTCGTCGCTCGCCTGCCGCTGCACGCCGCCGCCTTCGTCAAGCAGACGATCGTGCGCCGCCCGCCGCGCACGGTGGTGCTGGCGCTCGGGGTCCCGGAGGGCGACCTCGAGCCCCAGCTCGAGGGCGCCCTCGACCGCACCCCCGACCCGCCCGGCCGCGTGCTGGTGATCACCGACTCGCTCGAGTTCGGCCCTCTGCTGCGGGCGGGGGTGGGGTTCGAGCACGTGCCCGGCCCGGGCGAGGCCCAGGCGCGGATGGCGGGCGGTGACTACGATTCATTCCTCAGCCGGAGGCTCGCTCTGATCCTTGCGGAGCGCCCTCGCCCCCGGCGGGCGCTCGCGATCGGCGATACGGGCGCGGACCTGCTGGCCGAGATCGCCTGACGGCGGCCGGCGTGACCAGCGAATCCTCGCCGTGAGCGCTAGTACCCTGGGCTGAAAGTGGACGCATCGACATCTACCAAACCGCTTGATCAAGCGATTCCGGGTGCCGGCGAGGACGCGGACGCGGGGGGCGGGGCGCTGCCCAACCTGGTCGTGATCGGGGCCCAGAAGTGCGGCACCAGCGGCCTCCACTACCAGCTCAGCCTCCATCCGGAGATCTGGATGTCGAGGCCCAAGGAGCTCAACTTCTTCATCGAGGAGCGAAACTGGTTCCGGGGGCAGGACTGGTACCGGCACTACTTCGACGCCCGTGCGAAGGTCCGCGGCGAGTCCTCGCCCAACTACACCGCGTACCCGCAGCACCTCGGCGTGCCCGAGCGCATGCGCTCGGTGGTCCCGGACGCAAAGCTCGTCTACGTGGTTCGCGACCCGCTGGAGAGGATCGCGGCTCACTGGGTCCACAACTACGCCAAGCGCCGCGAGAAGGGCGATCTCGCCGCCACCCTCACGCACGCCAAGGCCTCCTACGTGGCGCGCAGCCAGTACCACATGCAGCTGCAGCAGTTCCTGGCGCAGTACCCGTTCGAGCAGATCCTGGTGATCGAGCAGGAGGAGCTCCGCTCCGCGCCGCTCGAGACCCTTCGCCGGGTGTTCGAGTTCACCGGAGTGGACCCCGGCTTCACCCACCCTCACTTCGGCGCGCAACGCCACGAGACCTCACGCAAGACGCGCGCCAGCCGGCTCGCCGTGCGGCTCGAACGGCTGAGCGGCAGCCGCGCCGGCCGCCTGGTGCCCAAGAACCTCTGGCTGGCGATCGACGAGCGGGTCAGCCGCCGCCGCCCGATCGAGCGGCCGGACGTCCGCGCCGCCGTGGGGCCCGAGGTGGTGCGGGTCCTGCGTGAGGACGCCGAGCAGCTGCGCGAGCTGACCGGGCGGCGGTTCGCGCGCTGGTCGATCTGGGATGACTGATGGCCGAGCGCGATAGGCGCGAGGCCCGCGGCGAAAAGCCCTCGCGCAAGCCCAGTGGGCACGAGCACAGCCACCCGGGAGGCACCGGCGCCGTCCTAGGCACGCACCTGGCCCGCTTCTCGGGCGCGCAGGGGTTCTCCCTGCTGATCACCAACCTCCTCCACTACGCCTCGATCCCGGTCGTGGCGCGATTCCTTGGGGCGGAGTCGCTGGGCACCTACGCGCTGCTCTTCTTCCTGACCGCGATCGTCGCCCAGGTGATCCACCTGGCCTCGAAGCCGGGGACGATCATGCGCACCTTCGGGGTCTCCGACGACGACGACGACGCGGACGACGACGAGGCCGAGGAGGGGGTCTCGACCCGCCCGACCTACACGCTGGGCGTCGGGATCGTCTGGTGCACCTTTCTGGCGGCGGTCGCGATCGGGCTCGCCTTCGCCTTCCGAACCCCGGTGGCGGAGTTCCTCCTCAACGACCCCGACCAGGCCAACGCGGTCCTGTTCGCGACCATCACCGGGGCGGTCTGGGCGATCTTCAAGCTCGGGGAGATCGTCTACTGGTTCGAGAAGCGGCCCCTCGCGTACGCGCTGATCGACGCCTCGCGCCCCGCCTTCAACCTGATCGCGATCGTCGCCATTCTCGCCACCGGAGCGGGGGTCGAGGGCGCGGTGGTGGGGCAGGCGATCGGCACCACGCTGGCGGCGGTGATCTGCATCGTGCTCCTGCGCGGCAGCTACCAGCTCGGCTTCAGCTTCGGTGAGCTCTGGGAGATCCTCAAGCGCGGCTCCAGCCGGGTCCCGATCGCCTCCTCGATGTGGGTGATCCAGAACGCCGACATCTTCCTGCTCTCCCGCTACGTGAGCAACAAGCAGCTCGGCCTCTACACCCTCGCCTCGCGAACCGGGTTCATGGTCGCCTTCCTGCCCCAGGCGTTCAGGATGGCGCTGCGGCCGATCCGCCAGGCAGCCGTCTTCAAGGCCTACCGCCAGGAGTACGGCGGGCCCGTGGCCCAGGGCCAGCTGCTCGCCTATTTCGTGCTGATCACGCTCACCGCGGTGCTGGCGATGGTGCTCGGCGGCGAGATCCTGGTCCAGATCGGCGGGCCCGAGTTCGAGGAGGTCGCCTCGATCGTCCCGCTGACGGCGGCCGCGATGTCGATGCCGGCGCTCTACCGGACCGTGAACAGCATGTCGAACTACCCGAACAAGCTGCGCACCTTCATCATCGCGACGGTCTGCGCCGCGCTCTTCTACACGGGCTTGATGATCCTGCTCTTGAGCCAGACGGAGATCGGCATCTACGCCGCCCCGATCTCGATGCTGCTCGCGTTCGCGCTCCCATCGACGTTCATCTTCCTGCGCTCCCAGCTGGGGGCCAAGCCGATCGAGTTCCCCTACCTGGCGATGCTCCAGGCCACGTTGGTCGCCTCGGGGCTGGCGGTCGCTTACCACTTCGCCCATCCCGACGGCGAGTGGGTCCAGCTCCCAGTGATCGCCCTCGTGATGGGGATCTGGATCGCCTCGCTCTTCCTCTTGCGGATCATCCCCCCCTATCACTGGCATCCCATCCGGCACATCGCCCTCTCGGCCGTTCGGGGCTCGCCCCTGCGCTTCGACGTCGGGACGGGGCTCGGCTCGCTCGAGCCCGGCGAGCGCGCGGCGCTGCGGGCCGCGATCGTCGATCGCCTGCCCGCCCAGGCCCTGGTTCCATCGGTCGCAGAGCAGGCGGATGGGGAGCTGGCGGAGGCGATCCTGAGCGCCGGCTCCAACTCGGACTCCTCCTCGGAGGGCGCGCGGCTCGTGCGCCTGCTTCGCCAGGCGGGCAACCGCGGCGGCGTCCCGGTCTCCGAGGAGAGCGAGCTCGACGCCGGGATCTCGCTGTTCCTGTTCTCGGACCGGCCGGTCGCGGTGCGGCAGGCGAAGATGCGCGAGCTGCTCTCGTCCGGCGCCAGCGCCCACGACCTGCGCACGCTCGAGGACCTTCGCGCCGACCTCGCACGGGCGCCCACGGGGGCCTGGGCCACCCAGGCCGACCCCACGCCTGTGCCACTCGCTGGCGGGACTATCGGCGCGCTTGATCACGATCCGGTCCGGCTCGATCGTCACCTCGACCTGCCGGTGGCCGGCCCAGTGCTCGGAGTAGACGGCATCGTCCTTGACCGCCGGATCGAGCCAGAGCCCGTAGCCATCGTCGGCGCCGTGGTCGAAGGTCGCCTGCATGGCCTCCCGGGGACGGGCTCCTCGGCCGCCGCGGCGCCCGCGGCGCCTGCGACGGGGCCTGGCACCCTCGGCCTGCTGCCTTCTCGTCGGCTTCCTCCTCCGGCTCGTCGCCCTCCTCCTCCTCGTCGGCGGCGGTCTCCTCCTCGAGCGAAGCCCGCTCTATCTCCGCCTCGATCTCGTCGCGCAGCTCGAGGTCCCCGGCGTCGTCCTCCTCGGGCGCGAGCTCGTGGCGGCGCCGAAACTCGCGCAGCTCCGTGGCCGGAATGTCGAGCTGGTGCGCGATCCAGGCATCGGTGCGGCCCTGGCGGACCCAGGCGCGAATCTGGTTGAGCTGTGAGCGAAGCGGCTTTCGGGCCATCTCTATGACGATGCCTCGGGGCGGGTGATGCTAACGGACGGCTGGGCGGCGGTCTCTGAGTGGCGCGCGGGCCTGTGGGACCGGATACCCTGGCCGTGTGCTCGTCCTGACGCGCAAGACGAACCAGAGCATCATGATCGGTGACGCGGTCGAGGTCTCGGTGCTGGCCGTTTCGCGCGACAAGATCCGCCTCGGCATCACGGCGCCCCGTGACGTTCCGGTGTTCCGCAAGGAGGTCTACCTCTCGATCCAGGAGGAGCAGGTGACCGCCGACAGCACCGCGACCAAGCAGGTCGACGAGGCCCTCGACGATCTCTCCAGCGAGTAGCGCTCGCGCCTAGCTCATCAGCCAGGCGAGCGTCTCGAACATCACCACGGTCACCGTGAGGACGGTGAGGATGAGGGCGATGACGAGGACGCCGAAGGCAACGTTGCCGCGCTGCTCGGTCCGATGCAGGCGCCGCGCCCGGGAGCGGTTCACCGCCCGCTGACGAAGATGCGTTCGCCGCTGGCGCTCGAGCGCGGCCTCCTGCTCGAAGGCGAGCTCGAAGTCGGCGGAGGTCTGACGCATCCTCATGGCAATTCCCGGTCAAACGTGCTGATGCCGGCGCGCCGCGCGGCCCTCGGACGAGTGAGGGGGCGGGGTTTTGAAACTACCAGACTCGCTGGTTAACAGGCGCTCCACAGGCCCCGCCCGGCCGCTGCCGGCGCGTGCCTGCAGGCGCCGAAGCTCCGCTGCATGAGCGGTGTTAGGCGCGATCTCCAGGGTTCGCGCGTAGCCGTCGCGGACCAGGGCCGCGTTGACGAACCGGGGGTCCCCCGCTTCGGTGCGAGCCTGCGTGTACACGTAGGCGAGCAGCCGGCCGTAGGCGTCGCGACGCTCCCGGTCGAACACCAGGCGCACCGTGCGCCCCTCAACCAGCCGGTGGTTTGCGGCGCTCGCCTGGGGGCCGTAGCACTGGACCGGGGCGTCCGGCTTCACCGTCTCCGGCGTGTCGACGCCGATGTAGCGGACGTCCTCCTCGGCGCCGTCGATCGAGACCTCGATCGTGTCGCCGTCGATCACCCGCACCACCCGGGCGCTCGCCGCGTGTCCCAAGCGCCTCGTCGCCGTCCTCCTCTGACCCGCATCCGGCCAACGCCGCCAGGGCGAGCGCGACGATTGGGGCAGCCTTGCTCACTCCCCCTCCAAGCCCTCGGGTGTCAGGCACGCCCCCCGGCTAGGGGATGCGGCTGACGCTGGAGAGCATGATCTCCTTGATCTGCTCGATGATCTCGAGCGCCTGGCTCCACTCGCGCTGCCACACGTTGCGGCCGTAGATGACGCCCGAGCCGCCCGCCTCGAGCACGAACCGGGTCTGATCCAGGAGCTTGTCGTCGTCGACCTTCGAGCCGCCCGAGAGCACCACCAGCGAGCGTCCTGCCGACGCCACGCAATGGCGGATCGCGTCCTCCTGGGTGAAGTTGCCCTCGTTGTAGGGGGCGGGGGAGTCCTTGTCCTTCTCGGGGTCGAGCTTCGGCATGTTCAGCTTCACCACGTCGGCGCCCATCTCCATCGCCATCCGGGCGCCGTAGTCGATCGCGTAGAAGGAGTCGCGCCCGCCCTTTTTGTCGATCGCCGAGCCGCGCGGGTAGGCCCAGACGATCAGCGGCATCCCGAAGCGGTCGCAATCGCGGCGCACCCCGCCGAGCTGCACCAGGTCGTCCTCCTGGCGCGGCGAGCCGACGTAGAGCGTGTAGCCGACCGCGTCGGCGCCGAGCCGGACGGCGTCCTCGACCGTCGAGTTGCAGGGCGACAGCGCCTCGCCGGCGGGGGGGATTTCGGTCTTGCCGTTCAGCTTCAGGATCAGCGGCACCTGGCCGGCGAAGTCCGGGTAGTACTTGGTGGCGAGGCCGATCTCGCAGGCGATCGCCGAGTAGCCCGCCTCGGCCGCGAGGCGGAACTGGTACTCGGGATCCTTCGAGGCCGGGTTGGGGAAGAAGTCGCGCGGGCCGTGCTCGATCCCCTGGTCGATGGGCAGGAACAGCAGCGTGCCGTGGCCCGGCCCGAACTCGAACAGAAGGCGCCGCAGCCGGGTGCGCTTGCCGGGCGCGAGTGTGGCCAGAAGCGACTTCTGCTCGGCCTGGGTCCCGACCTCCATGGCGCCCATAATAACCGCGCTCGCTCGTGCTCGAACACCGCTTCAACGGCCCCCCCTTCACGATCGGCGTCGAGGAGGAGCTGATGATCCTCGACGCCGACGGCCTGGGCCTGGCCCAGGAGGTCGAAGCGATACTCGACGCGGTGCCGGCGGAGCTCGAGGGGCAGGTGAAGCCCGAGCTGATGCAGTCGGTGCTCGAGATCGCCACCAAGCCGTGCCGCACCGTTGCCGAGGCCGGCGCCGAGCTGACGAGGCTTCGCCGGGAGGTGGCGCAGATCGCCGAACGGCGGGGGCTCCTGCTCGCCGCCTCCGGCACGCACCCGTTCGCGCTCTGGGAGGACCAGAAGATCGTCGATCGGCCCCGCTACCGGGAGCTCGCCGAGCAGCTCCCGCACATCGCCCATCAGGAGCTGATCTTCGGCACCCACGTCCACGTCGCGATCGAGGGGGCCGACCGGGCGATCTACGTCGCCGACGGGATCCGGCGCTACCTGCCGCTCCTGCTCGCCCTGTCGGCGAACTCGCCCTTCTGGCGCGGGCAGCGGACGGGACTGATGTCCACCCGGACGCCGATCTTCCGGGCGTTCCCGCGGGTCGGCATCCCGCCCCACTACGGGACCTGGGAGATCTACTCCCACCGGGTCGAGCAGATGATGCGGGGCGGGGCGATCGAGGACTACACCTACATGTGGTGGGACGTGCGTCCCCACCCGAACTTCGGCACCGTCGAGACGCGGGTCTTCGACCAGCAGACGACCCTCGACCACACCATCGCCCTGGCCGCGCTGACGATCGCGCTGGCCCACCACATGAGTGCCTTCTACGACGACGAGCGACCGCTGGTCGGGTCGCCGACCGAGCTGGTCGACGACAACAAGGTCCGCGCCGCGGTGGGAGGGATGGACGGCCGGCTGATCGACTTTTGGCGCGGTGAGCAGGTGCCCGCCGAGGAGATGGCGCGAGGCCTGCTCGACGTGCTCGCCGACGACGCCGCCGAGCTCGGCTGCACGGCGGAGCTGGAGCTGGTCGAGGACCTGCTCGGCGGCAACACCGGGGCGCACCGCCAGCTTCGCTTCTGGGAGCAGCGGGACGAGGACCTCGGCCGGCTGGTCAGCGAGATCGCCGCCGACACTCGCCCGTAGACGCCGGGAGTTATTCTCGCTGGGGCATGGCTGAGCGCGGACCCATCGGCGGCGATGGCTGAGACCGAGCTCAGCGTCGTCTGCAAGAACTGCGGCGCCGAGGTGAGCCCGTACGTCACCGAGTGCCCGTATTGCGGCACGCGGATTCGCAAGCGGGCGCCGAAGCTGGAGCGCCACGGCGACGAGCTTCAGGCGCGGGAGACGCGGCGCGACCGTCGTCGCCGCCAGGCCGCCGAGCGCCGGGAACGCGCCTCGCGGCTCTCCTTCCTGGCCACCGAGCGCCCCTACGTGACCCTGGCGGCAGTCCTCGGCCCCGCGGCGTTGCTGGTCGTCCAGCGCGCCGCCGACCTGAGCCTCTCGAGCCTCGGGGTGATCTTCGCGGGGGTGGGCAGCACCGAGTGGTGGCAGTACCTCGCCGCCCCGTTCGTCTACGACGACCTCGGCTACCTGTTCGCGATCGGGCTGGCGATGGCGCTGTTCGTCCCCTACCTCGAGCGGCGGCTCGGCGCGGTGGCGACGCTGATCCTCCTGATCGCCTGCGGCGCGCTCGGCGCGCTCGCCGCCCCGGGGCTCGACGAGGCCCTCGGCGACGGCGTCACGCTGATCGCCGGCGGCAACGGGATCGCGCTGGGCGCGGTCGGCGCCTGGTGGGCCCTGCACCGCGCCGACGCCCGCGACGACCCGACGGAGGAGTACGACTGGATCGCGGTCGCGGTCGCGGCAGGCATCCTCCTGCTCCTTCCCCTGGTGGAGGATCTGGCCAACCCGTGGGCGGGAGCCGTCGGCGGCCTGGTCGGGCTGGGATGCGGCTTCTCGGCCACGCTCGGGCGCCGCTAGGTAACGGCCACTTGATGCCGCGAGCCCGCTGACGATGCCGAACAAGTTCACGGCCCTGACCCCGGAGCTGCACGACTACGTGGTCGAGCACGGCGCCCGCCAGGACGAGCTGCTTGCGCGCCTCGCCGCCGAGACCGCCGAGCTGGGCGGGATCGCGATCATGCAGATCTCCCCCGAGCAGGGGGCCCTGATGACCCTCCTGGTGCGGGCGATCGGCGCGCGTCGCGCCCTGGAGCTCGGCACCTTCACCGGCTACTCGGCGATCTGCATCGCCCGCGGCCTGCCCGACGACGGCGAGCTGGTCAGCTGCGACGTGAACGAAGAGTGGGCCGGCATCGCGGGCCGCTACTTCGAGCAGGCCGGGCTGGCGCAGCGGATCGACCTGCGGCTCGGCCCGGCGCTCGACACCCTGCGGGCGATGCCCGCCACAGAATCGTTCGACTTCGCCTTCATCGACGCCGACAAGGTCGGCTACCTGGACTACTACGAGGAGACGCTGCGCCTGCTTCGCCCCGGCGGCCTGGCGATGATCGACAACGTGCTTCGCGGAGGCCGGGTCATCCAGCCGGACCTGGACGACGAGGGCGACCGGGTCGTGCTGGAGCTCAACGAGCGGATCGTCGCCGACCAGCGGGTGGAGGTGGCCATGCTTGCGGTATCGGACGGGATCACCCTGGTCCTGAAGCGCTCCCAGGACGGGCCCGGCGCCGGCCCCGGATAGTGGATCGCGCGGCGGCGATCGAGCTTCAGCACGGCTGTCTGGCGGCCTTCGTGCGCATGCTCGAGCGCGGGTCTGCGGACGCCGCCGTGTTCGAGCGCGACGGCGTGCTCGGCGCGATCGTGCCGGCATGCCCGGACCGCTCGGTGATCAACTCGGTCATGTATCGCGACGCCGCGTCGCTCGGGGCGGCACTGGAGGAGCTGGCCGCCGCCCACGAGGAAGCGGGGGTGCGCGCCTGGACCGTCTGGGTGCCGGAGGACGACCGCGAGGCGGCCGGCCTGCTGGAGGCGGCCGGGCACCGGCTGGATGCGACGCCGGCGGCGATGGTGCTCGACCTCGCCGGCCTGCCGGATCCCGACGCGCGGGGGCTCGACTGGGACCGCAGCGCGGCGCCCGCGGACGTGGCCCGGGTCAACGATCTCGCCTACGGCTTCGAGCGGCCCACCTTCGGCGCTGCACTGGTCGCCCTGCCGGCGGACGTGCCGCTGCGCCTCTACCAGGCGCGGGTCGACGGCGAGCCGGTTTCGGTGCTCGGCACGATCGACGAGGGCGACGATTGCGGCATCTACCTGGTCGCCACGCTGAAGGAGCACCGCGGCAACGGCCTCTCCGGACGCCTGCTGCACCTGGCCGTCGCCGAGGCGCGCGAGCGGGGCCTGCGCACCTCGAGCCTGCAGGCGACCAAGCTGGGCCAGCCGGTCTATGAGGGGCTGGGCTACGAGGCGATCTGCACGCTCGAGATGTGGGAACGTAGGAAAACTCCGCCGGAAGCCTCGGCGGCTACGTTTCCGGCGGTAGGGCGCGCCTGACCCGGCAGGCCCGCGCTACCGGACTCGTCGCTAGCCCGGCCGATGCGCGTGCCGCGCCTACAGCGACGAGGAGCTCGAGGCGGCGATCGAGGCTCTGACCGAGCGGGAGCGCTTTCGCGCGGCGGAGTCGGTGGTCGCCGCGGCGGCGCCGAAGCTGCAGCATGGTGCTGGCCGAGGCGCTGGAGACGGGCGGCTGGTTCGGCGAGGCGCATGAGGATGAGCTTCGCAAGGCCGCCGCCGCGCCCGAGGAGGAGGAGCGGCTGACCGCGGTCCGCACCCTGCTCGCCGAGGAGGCGCGGATGGGGATGATGGTCGGCGTCGCCGTCGGCTGGGCGCTGGCGGAGGAGCTTCACCAACCGGACGAATCGAACCAGGAGGACTGAACCAGATGGAGATCCGATTCCTAGGCCACGCTTGCTTTGAGCTCTCCGAGGGTGACGCCCGGGTGCTCGTGGACCCGTTTCTGAAGCCGAACAACCCGGCCTCGCCCGTGACCGCAGACGAGGTGGACGCGACTCACATCCTGATCACCCACGGCCACGCCGACCACATCGCCGATGCGGTCCCAGTAGCGAAGCGCACGGGCGCCCACTGCGTGGCCGTCGTCGAGATCGCCAGCTGGCTCAACGGCAAGGGCCTGGACGCCGTTTCCGACCCCAACCTCGGCGGCACGGTGGAGTTCGACTGGGGCTGGGTGAAGCTCGTCCAGGCCTTCCACACGAGCACCATCGCAGGGTCGGCGGAAACGCCGTTCAGCGCCGAGACGGGCACCGTGATCGGCATGCCCGCAGGCCTCGTCGTCAACCTGAACGGGACCACCGTCTACCACCTCGGCGATACGTGCCTGTTCGGGGACATGAAGCTGATCGCCGAGCGAACGCCGGTGGACGTGGCCCTGATCCCGATTGGCGGCCACTACACGATGGATCGCCACGACGCCGCCGTCGCCGCCGGCTTGATCGGCGCAGGGACGGTGATCCCGATGCACTACAACACCTTCCCGCCGATCGAGACCGACGCCGAGGCGTTCAAATCGGAGGTGGAGTCGAAGACCGACTCCCGGGTCGTGATCCTCGAGCCCGGCGAGAGCCACACGACCTAGCGGCCGGTGGCGCGCGCCGGCCTAGGAGCCGAGCCTGAACCAGACCGAGCGATCGCGCCGGTCGTGCGCCATCAGCGCAATTCCGGCCGCGGTCAGCAGCGCTCCGGTGAGTCCGTGGTGCAGGCGCTGCCCGCAGATCCAGACGCGGCGATGCTCGCCGTCGTAGCGGACGAGCCCAGCAGCGTACGCCCTGCTTTGAGTCCCCCTGGCCATCCATTGCCTCCCATGTTCCCCTTGCCTCCGAGATCCGGTCCAAAACCCGGATCGGCCTGGACTCATTATGTCACCGTCCTGACGGCTTGGCGGCAATTTCCCGCCCCTGCGAGTTGGCCGACTGGCCAGTCAACGGGGTAGGCTTTCCTGGCACAGCCAAGGAGAGGAGACCGAAGTGGAAGCGCGCACAGAGGAAAAGACCGCCGAGGCCAGCGCCGCGACCAGGGCCGCCAAGTCACTGAGCACGATCGCGGAGCAGGAGGGCTTCCTGGAGACCTCCGACCCGGCGCTTCAGGAGTCGGCGGACGGCCGAGAGGCCAAGCTTCTGTCCTACCGGCAGCTCTACGAGCTCTGGGAGCGCCAGCAGTGGGCCACCCAGGACCTCGACTTCAGCCGGGACCGCACCGACTGGCACGAGCGGATCCAGCCGGAGGAGCGCTATCAGCGGATGTACGGCCTCTCCGCCTTCTTCATCGGCGAGCAGCGCGTCACCGACGAGCTGGGGCCGATCATGCGGGCCTGTCCCACCGCGGAGCAGCGGATCTTCCTCTCCACCCAGATCGCCGACGAGGCCCGCCACGTCCGCTTCTTCAACCGCTTCTACGAGGAGGTCGGCGTGCTCGACGGGGCCGACGACCTCGCCGCGCGGCTGCGCACCACCGAGCAGCACCTGAACGAGTCGTTCGGGGAGCTGTTCGACGGGATGCTGAAGGGCCGAGTGGACCGCCTGGCGGCGGAGCCGGAGAACACCGAGCTCCTGGTCGAGGCGATCACGCTCTACCACATGATCATCGAGGGGGCCCTGGCGCTCACCGGGCAGCACTTCATCATCGACTACAACGTCGACCAGGACACCCTGCCCGGCTTCGTCGAGGGCTTCCAGAACGTGGCGCGCGACGAGCATCGCCACATCGCCTTCGGCGTTCGCTTCCTCACCGACATGGCGAAGGCGGATAACCGCTACCGCGAGGCGATCCAGCGGACGATGACGGAGGCGCTGCCGATCGCCGACGCCGTGCTGGACCCGCCGTGGGCAGAGGAGGACGACTGGGAGCTCTTCGGCTACTCACGCGATGAGACTCACGCCTTCGCCGCCGAGTGCCTCTCGCGGCGGCTGAAGGTGATCGGCCTGGCCTAGCGCCGGGGGCTGACTACTCGACCGGCGGCAGTTCCGGGAAAACCGGCGGCTCGTCGCTGAGGGTCGGGTCGACGGGCAGGTCGACGGGCGGGTCGTCCACGGGCGGGGGATCGACGGGCGGAGGGTCGACCGGCGGGTCGACCGGCGGATCGACGGGCGGATCGACCGGCGGATCGACCGGAGGATCGACGGGCGGATCGACCGGAGGATCGACGGGCGGATCGACCGGCGGATCGACGGGCGGATCGACCGGCGGATCGACGGCGGAGGATCAACGGGCGGAGGATCGGCCGCGCCATCGCCCTCATCAGTGGGTGCGGGATCGTCGGCCGGCGGCGGGGGCTCGACGGGCGGGTCGACGGGCGGCGGCGGGGGATCTACAACCGGCGGCTCTACGGGCGGGGGCGGCTCCACGACCGGGGGCAGCGGGGCCTCGACCACCACGGGGATCTCGGGCGGGAGCGGGCTCTCGGCCACGAAGGCGCCCGGATTGCCGATCGCGGCGGCGGATACGCTCGCCGCCGGGCGCGCTCCATCGAGGTTGATCTCGTCGGAGCTCACGGCTCCGGCGGTGATCAGGGCGGCGGTCGCCATGCCGACGGCAGCCTTGGCGCCCAGGGCGCCTCCGATGCCCGTGGCGGCGGTGGTCGCCGCGCTGACGACGCCGCCGAGCGTGATGGTGGAGCTTCCGGCCGCGGCGACGCTGCCGGCCGTGCCGGCGACGCCGCCGGCGGTGCCCGCCGCGCTGCCGGCCGAGCCAACCGAGCCGGCCGTACCGGCGGTGCCGCCGGCGCCGGAGCTGCCGCCGAGCTTGGCGGGGATCAGCTTCTTGAACAGCGCCAACAGCCCGAACGGCGCCAGCGCCGCAAGCGCCTTGGTGCTCGAGCGAAGCTCCCCGCGGTAGCGGCCGCAGGAGGGGCAGTCGCGAACGTGGCGGCGGCTCGAGCCCGCAAGCTTGCGGAGCCCCTCGGCCGCTTCGGCCAGCTCCAGCCGGACCTCGTCGCAGGTGAGGACGCGGGCCTCACTCGACTCGGCCAGCGTCATCCGCGCCCGGACCAGCAAAGACTTGACGGAGGGGAGAGTGGTGCCCATCGCCTGGGCGATGTCCGTGTAAGAGAGGTCATCGATCTCGCGCAGGACCAGCGCCGTGCGCTGGGTCTCGGGGAGCTCGTGGACGTCGGAGACGATCGCCCGCAGCTCCTCGCGCCGCTGCACCCGCTCCAGGGTGGAGGTGCCGTTCTCGTGCACGTGGACGTCCATCGAGTCGACGCCGTCGGCGGTGGGCTTGCGAAGGTGATTGAGACAGCGGTTGCGGGCGATCCGGTAGAGCCAGGGCCTGGCGTTGATCGGCCGGCTGTCGGCGAGGATCGCGGCGTGCGCCGCCGCGAAGACCTCTTGAAGCACGTCCTCCGCGTCTTGCGGAGAGCCGACCAGGTGGCGGCAGAAAGCAAGGAGTCGCGGTTGGTAGCGGCTGAAGAGAACCTCGAAGGCCCGGTCGTGGCCCTCGCGCATGAGCGCGACCAGGCGCTCGTCCGCCTGCAAGCGCAGCAGCGGCGTCCTTCGGGAAAGGACACCGGTGGTACTGGCGCTCGTTGTGAGGGAGGAGGCTTCCATTACGCGCTTTATCGGAACAACACGCTACAGACCTAAAAGTTCCGTATCAAGTCTGTAAAACCTAAATGGCGGCGACACGAGTGCCGGGGGAGGGATTCGAACCCCCAAGCCCTTGCGGGCAGCCGTTCTTAAGACGGCCGTGTATCCCAGTTCCACCACCCCGGCGGCTTCACAACCCTACCGGCGCCCCTGGCACAAATCGGCATCAGCGTGGCACAAATCGGCATCAGCGAGCCGCCCGTTCCACGGCCCCGCGGAGCCGCGCCCCGAACACTGACTCTCTGGTCGAGGTGGATCCTGTGCGGGCCTGGCTGCAAGTTTTGCCGCAAACTGCGGACTTGTGGAAGCCTATCGCTCTACACACGTACGTGTATACAGTACCCTCCCAGGCATGACCCTCCCGCGCTTCCTGGAGCTGTTCCCGAGCAGCGGTGTCTGCTTGGACTACCTGAAGGAACGGTTCTATCCGGACGGAGCGAGCTGCCCGAAGTGCGGCAAATCGACCAAGTTTCACCGGATCAAGAGCCGCACCGCGTACTCCTGCCAATACTGCCGGCACCAGGTCTACCCCACGAAGGGAACGATCTTCGAGAGGTCCACCACCAGCTTGCAACTCTGGTTCTGGGCCATCTATCTCATGTCCTCCACTCGCTGCCGCATCTCGGCCAGGCAGTTGGAGCGCGAGATCGGCGTGACGTACAAGACGGCCTGGCGAATGTCCCGAGACATTCGGGCCTTGCTGGACGACGCGGACTAGGCTGATTCTCGATCGCGTGCGGAAGCGCGACCCAGCAGCTGCTTAGCGCGGTTCGTCGAGGCCTTCTCGAGATCGCGGAGGAAGTCGGCCTCCGTATGGGAGGGGTCCTGCTGCTTCCGGGTCTTGCCCTTGGGCTTTTTCGGGCGCTTTCGTGCGGGCATCCGAGGCAGCCAGCCGAGTCAGAGCTGGACCCAGACCATCTTGCTCTCGAGGTAGGCCTCGAGGTTGGCGTGGCCCTTCTCGCGGCCGATCCCGGAGGCCTTGTAGCCGCCGAACGGGGCCGCCGGGTCGCCGCCGCCCCAGGTGTTGACGTAGACGTTGCCGGCCTGGAGCATCGCCGCCAGCTTGTGGGCATTGGAGACGTCGCGCGTCCAGAGGCCGGCGGCGAGGCCGTACTCGGTGTCGTTGGCGCGGCGGGCCACCTCCTCGAGGTCCTCGAACGGCATCGCGACCAGCACCGGGCCGAAGATCTCCTCGCGGGCGATCCGCATCGAGTCCTCGACCCCGGTGAACAGGGTGGGGGGGACGAAGTAGCCGCCGCCGTTCGGCTGGTCTGTTGCCGCCGGCGACGAGCTCGGCGCCCTCCTCGACGCCCGGAGTCGATGTAGCCCTTGACCCGCTCGAACTGCTCCTCGGAGATCAGGGGGCCGAACTCGGTCTCCGGGTCCAGCCCGGGGCCCACCTTGGCATCGCGCGCGTAGCCGGCGAGCTTCTCGACCACCTCGTCGAAGAGCTGGCTCGCGACGTAAAGGCGGGAGCCGGCGTTGCAGGCCTGGCCGGAGTTGAAGTAGATGCCCAGGTAGGAGCCCGGGATCGCGCGTTCGAGGTCGGCGTCCGGGAGGATGATGTTGGGGCTCTTGCCGCCGAGCTCGAGGCTGACGCGCTTCAGCGAGCGCCCGCACTTCTCGCCGATCTCCCGTCCCACGACGGTGGAGCCCGTGAAGGCGACCTTGTCAACGGCAGGGCTGTCGACCAGGGCGGCGCCGGTGGTGCCGTCGCCGGTCAAGACGTTGAGCGTCCCCTCCGGGAAGCCCGCCTCGAGCGCCAGCTCGCCAAGCCGAACCGCGGTCAGCGGAGTCTGCTCGGCCGGCTTCAGGATGGTCGAGCAGCCCGCGGCGAGGGCCGGCGCGACCTTCCAGATCGCCATCAGCAGCGGGAAGTTCCAGGGAACGATCTGGGCGCAGACGCCGACCGGCTCGCGGACGGTGTAGCAGAGCACGTCGCGCGCCGAGACCGGGATCGTCTCGCCCTCGATCTTGGTCGGCCAGCCGGCGTAGTAGCGGAGGTGGTTGACGCTGGCGGCGATGTCCCCCTTCGCGCTGGCCAGCGGCTTGCCGTTGTCCAGCGACTCGAGCTCGGCGAGCTGGTCGGCGTTTGACTTGATCAGCTCCGCCAGCGCGTACATGAGGCCGGCGCGCTTCGAGGGGCTGACCTTCCGCAGCGGGCCGTCGAGCGCCGCGCGGGCTGCCTCGGTGGCGCGCTCGACGTCCTCGGGCCCGGCGAGGGCCACCTCGCAGATCGGCTCGCCGGTGGCCGGGTCGATGGTCTGGAAGGTTCGCCCGTCGGCCGCCTCCAGCCGCTCGCCACCGACCACGAGGAGCTGCGGCCCCCGCTCGACGAAATCGCGCGCGGCGGGGGAGAGGGAGCGGGCGGTGGCGGTTGCCATCGCCCGGATCGTAGCCTGCTACCCCAGGCGCTGGATGACGGCCAGGGCGCCGCCCACCGCTGCGGCGGCGACCGGAACGCCGAGGTACCGCCAGGCGTGCCCGTGGGGAGTCACGGGCACTCCTGGCACGTGGGCGCCGTTGGGCGACGCCGGCTGCGCGACGCCGACGTCGAAGACCTGGTCGCTCTCGAAGGGCTCCCGGCAGCTGTCGCAGACGACGTGGCGCACCACCGTGGCGGGCAGCGCCTGCGGAAGCCGCACGCGGGTGGGAGCGCCGCAGGCGTCGTGCTGGCAGCGAACCAGCCGCACCGCTTCGCCGGCAGGTGGCTCGGGGAACCCTCCGTTGTTCGCAGCCTTCACATTCGTTCAATCGGATCGGCGCAGGGGAGACTTGAGCTCAGGCGCAGGGGAGACCTACGCACGGCCAGATTGGAACTCGAGCGCGGCCAGCCGGCGCCTCCCCTGCGACAATCCCGGCATGGCGCTGCCGGTCCTGACCCGCCTCTATCGCCGGCTCGGGCGCTTCTACCCGCCGGTCTTCCTGGCCGTCGAGCTCCAGAGCGCCTTCGTGATCGCGGCCGCGACCCTGGGCCTGTTCAGCTTCTACTACGACGCCTCGTTCACCGACTACATCGAGATCCTGGCCGTGGCCATGGTGCTCACGGGGATCGCGGTGGGGATCACGATCGTTCGCACGGCGCCGCTGATGCGCCCGATCAGCGAGTGGATCGGCGGCTCCCGCGACGAGCAGCAGTCCCTGGAAGCCTGGTCGGCGGCCGTCGGGCTGCCGCTGGGCTTGATCCGCAGAGATGTGGCGGTCCCGATCATCGTCACGATCATCCCCACCTGCATCTGGGCGGTGGTCGCTACCGACCTCCCCTGGGTGGCATTCGTCCCCCTGTTCGTCGGCTCGCTGGTGGCGCTCGGCTACTCGGCGATCCTCCACTACCTGATCCTCGAGGCGGGGATGCGTCCGGTGCTGATCGACATCAACCGGTCCCTGCCGATGCCGCGGCTGAGCGCCGCCGCCTCTGCGATCCCCCTGCGGGTGCGGATGATGACCGCGCTGCCGCTGATCAACCTGATCACCGGCCTGGTGGTCGCGGCGTTCACCTCGGGAGGGGGCGGTGGCGCGGCGCTGGGGCTCGACGTCCTGGTCGCGGTCGCGGTGGCGACCACGATCTCGCTCGAGCTGACGGTGCTGTTCTCGAAGTCGATCCTGCGCCCGATCGCCGACCTCCGCCGGGCGACCCGGGCGGTGGGCGAGGGGCGCTACGACGTCTCGGTGCCGGTGACCACCGGCGACGAGCTCGGCGAGCTGGCGGCGTCCTTCAACCAGATGGTCGAGGGCCTGGCCGAGCGCGAGAGGATCCGCGAGGCGTTCGGCACCTATCTCGACAAGTCGAGGTCGCCGAGTACATCCTCAGCGAGGGGTTCTCGGAGGAGGGCGTCGAGGTCGAGGTCTCGGTGCTGGTCTGCGACGTCCGCGACTTCACGGCGTTCGCGCCGCAGGCGGAGGCGACGGAGGTGGTGGCGCGGCTCAACGAGCTGTTCGAGATCGTGGTCCCGATCGTCGCTCGCCACGGCGGCCACGTCGACAAGTTCGTCGGCGACGGGCTGCTGGCGGTGTTCGGAGCCCCCGAGAGCTACGCCGACCACGCCGACCGCGCCGTGCGCGCCGCCTGCGAGATCGCGGCCAGGGTGAACCGCGACGGGGGCCCCGGGCGCTTCGGATCGGGGTCGGGGTCAACACCGGCCGGGTGGTCGCCGGCTCGATCGGCGGCGCGCGGCGGCTCAACTTCAGCGTCATCGGCGACGCCGTCAACGTCGCGGCCCGGGTCGAGGCGGCGACCCGGACGGTGGAGGCAGGACGTCCTGATCACCGAGGCGACCAGGCGCGAGCTGAGCTCGGCGTTCGAGGTGGAGCCATGCGGCGAGCACGAGCTGAAGGGGATCGCGGAGCCGGTGGCGCTCTATGTGCCGCGGATCGCTGGAGGCCGCGCCGGTGCCGGCCGGCGAGGAGCCGCTGGCGGTTCCCGGGGACGGCGCTTCGCAGGGTGAGCTCAGCGGCTCGCGGCGCGAGGCCGGGGGCCTCGCGCCGCTCTAGGCTCAGCCGCCGCCAGTGCCCGGCAACGTCATCACCGAGACCTGGCTCGCCTACGCCTTCGAGCGGCCGCTGGCGATCGAGCGGGTGCGGGCGGCGCTGGCGCGCGTGGGCGCCCACTACGGGGCGCAGCTCGCCGAGCCGCCGCCGCTTCGCGCCAGCCTCGGCGACACCGATGGCCTGGCGCTGTGGCGCCACGACGAGGACGGCGCGCGCTGGCCGGCGTGGGCGGAGGGCGAGGGGATCGTGGTGGCGGTGACCGCGGCGCCGGCGGGCTGGCGGCGGGTGGTGGGGGAGGTGGGCGCGGCCGAGGCGGCCGTGCCGCTCGGCCGCGCCCTCGCCGAGCGCCCGGAGCGCCTGGCCGAGCTGGTGCCGCCGTTCGTGATCGGGATCCGCGAGGCGTCGGCGGCCCCCGGCGCCGCCAGCGGGCGGCTGACGATCGTCAACGATTTCGCGGGCGCGGGGCGGATCTACGAGAAGCGGCTGGAGCCCGCCGCCGGCACCCTGGGCGCCGAGGGCTGGGTGTGGTCGAACCGCCTCGGGGCGCTGCCGATCTTCGCCGGCGAGGAGCCCGGAGCCCGACGAGCGCGGCTGGTCGCTGTTCGCCGCCGCGGGCTGGTTCATCGCCGACGCGACCCCGATCCGGGGGACGACCAAGGTCGCCCCGGGGACGGCGATCCACGTGCGCGCCGGCGCCGGGGGCGCCGGCGCGCACGTCCACCACCACCAAACCCGCGCCGCCGGCGAGCTCGCCGGCCAGCACGAGGTCTACTTCCGCGGCGCCGTCGACGAGGCCGCCAACCAGGCGATCGGCCTGGCGCGCGATCTCGCGGAGCTCTTCGACGAGCCCCCCTCCGTCGACCTCTCGGGCGGGCGCGACTCGCGCATCTCGGCGGCGGGCGCCGTCGCCGCCGGGATCGACTGCCGCTTTTCGACCGGCGACCAGGAGCCCGGCGAGGTCGAGATCGCCAAGCAGCTGGTCGAGACCGCCCCGCGCCGGCTCGAGCACCTCGTCACCCGCCCCGAGACCGACCCCGACGACGACCTTCGCCGGCGCGTCCACGCCATCCACCTGGTCCACGACGGGATGCGAAACCCGCAGGAGATCCGCCGCCCGATGCCGCTCCCCCTGCCCATCGAGCCGACCCGCCCCACGCTCTCCGGCCACGGCGGCGAGATCGCCCACGGCTTCTACTACCCCTCGCAGAAGAGGCTCTCCGAGGTCCGCAAGGGCGGCGAGGAGGGCCTGGTCGACCGCCTCGAGCAGGCGGCGCGCCAAAAGCACGCCGCCGCCCACCGCGACGCCTACCGCGCCTACCGCGCCGAGGTGGACGAACGCCCTCGACGAGGGGCGCCGCCACGGCCTCGCCGGCGCCGACCTGCTCGACTACTTCTACCTGGTCCAGCGGCTCGCCTACCGCTCCGGGCTCGGCGCCCGCAGCGGCCGCTACTCGGCCTGCGCCACCCCCGCCTTCGTCCGCGCCGCCTTCGACCTCACCCCCGAGCAGCGCCTGGACGGAAAGCTCCACCTGGAGCTGATCGCCCGCCTGGTGCCCGGAGTGGAGCGAGGTGCCGTTCTTCGAGCCCGGCGACGCCGGCCCGCTGCCGGAGATCCGCCGGGCGCGGATCTGGGAGAAGCCCGGCCACGCCGAGACGGTCGAGGAGATGATCGCCGACGGCGACGCCTGGCCCGAGCTCTTTCGCCGCCGCCCGGTGCGCGGGGCCTGGAAGGACGCCCGCGCGGGCAAGGGCCACCAGCACTGGGAGGCGATCTTCAACCGGATCGTCTGGCGCGAGGGCTTCGAGGAGCACCTGCGCGAGCTGGGGCGCGCGGCCACCGCGGAGCCCGCCGGCGAGCGCCTCACCCCAGCCTGACGCACTATTGAGGATTCTTCAGTAAGGTCTGCTGCGTGGCTCAGATCACTACGCGCGAGATCACCGCCTTGGGTTTGCAGACCCGAGTGCTTCGAGGCAGGGCCGACCGACCGGAAGAGGCCGTCGTCTTCCTTCACGGCATGCCTGGCTGGCCGATGACTGGAGGGACCTGTTGGCGCGGGCTGCGCCCCTCGGCCGTGTCGTCGCCTTCGACTGGCCCGGGTGGGGCTCCGCGGAGCGACCGACGAAGGACTCATGGGATTTCTCTGCCGGGACCTCGGCGATCTTCCTGGCGGACATGCTCTCGCGGCTCGGGATTCGAAGGGCCCGATCTGTCACGCACGACCTGGGTGGTGTTGGGCTTCTCCTGGGGCGGCCCATCCGGATGCCTTTGCGAGCGCGGTCCTAATCGACGCCGGGATCCTGATCGACTTCCGCTGGCATCCGGTGGCGCGCGTGATGCGTGCGCCTCTGATCGGGGCGCTGGGATTCGAATGACGACGAAATCCGGATTCCGGGCGTTCCTGGGCTTCCTTACAACCCGCAGCCCCGTCCGCTCCCGGGAGGAGGTCCTCTAGCGCTGGTGGGCGGAGTACACGTCGCCCACCCGTCGAGCGATGCTCGCCTTCTATCGCGCTACGCCGGAGAAGGCGTTCGAGCGACTGATCGAGCCCATGGCAAGACTGGACGTTCCGACCTTGGTTCTCTGGGGCGCCCACGATCGGGCTGTTCCGGTGGAGCAGGCGTGGCGCCAGCGGGAGAGCTTCCCGAACGCCGAAGTCGTGGTGCTCGATGACAGCGGGCACTGGCCTTACCTCGATGATCCGGAGGGGACCGCCGGGGTGGTGCTCCCGTTTCTGGAGCGCCGCCTCGCCGGATGACGACGACCACGAAGCCAGCCGGCAGGCGCCTTTACACCGAGACTCGCCGATCTCATCTGATCGCGGTTGGGCTCGAACTGTTCGGTGCGGCTCCCTGACGACCAGGTCTCTATGGCCGACGTAGCTCGAAGCGCGGGCGTCTCCGAGGGACTCGCGTCACCACTCTTTCGAGCAAGCGGGATCTGTTCGTAAGCGTTGTGAAGCGGGTCCTTGAGGATCTGCTCGACGCCACCCAGGCAAGCGCGACCGCTCAATCCCCCCGCGCCCGCCTGTACGCGGGCCTGGGAGCTCACGTCAGCTTCGCGCGAGCGCTTTCCCCAGGCCTACTCGATGGTGGTGCAGGGCGGGAGCGGAGTGGACGGCGAGGTTCGCGAGCTCTGCGAGCAAGCCCGTTCGGCCGGGCTGGAGGAGATCATCCGCTCCAGCGGGATCACGAATCCCTCGCCCCGGCTGATGGTCGCGCTGCGAGGCTGGTCCTGGTTCCAGGAGGGAGCGATCATCGAGTGGCTCACGCGGCGAGATCTTCAGCAAAGCGAGCTGGTCGACTTGCTGGCCGACGCGCTCATGGCTGCTTTTGAAATTGGTCGCGAGCCACTCTGAGTCCGCGACGGACAGGTGGCTATGGCGGCTCAGGGAAGCGGGTGGGACTGAGCCAGCGGCGGGCCGAGGACCGTCATGCCCGCATCCTCCGCGAGCGCCGCGAAGGCCTCCCGCACGGCCGATCCCTCGCCGGCCACCTCCGCGAAGCGCTCGAAGAATCGCTCCATCCCCGGCGATGCGGGGCTGAAGACGAAGAGCATGTGGGCCTGACCCTCGCTCACGTTCTGCCAGCTGTGGGGTATATCCCGGGGGACGAACGCGAACGAGCCCGGCGCCATGTCCATGACCTCATCTTCGATCCGTAGGCGAAACGCTCCATCGACGAAATACATGACCTCGTCCTCGTTCGCGCGCGTGCTTGTGAAAGGGCGGGCCCTCCCCGGGCATCGTGACGCTCTCGCAGGCCGTCAGCGCCCCACCGGTCTCCTTGCCGCGAGCCTTGATCTCGAGCGGCCCCGCCGTCGCCACCGGATTACGCAGCGAGTCGCCCTCTCCCCGCGCCGCGTGGATCGGTCTGGCGTCGCCGCTCATGGCCTCTCCATGCGGGTGTCGGGACCCGGGTTGTCGGCGTGGCGGTGGACGATCTTCCAGGCGCCGTCCACGCGCCGGTAGATGTGCGTCACGCGAACCAACACGGGCTCCACCGGGATGAAGCGCGTGCCCCGCGCAGAAGGCCTCGTAGTCCGGGAACCGCCCCATCTCGGACTGCGGGATCTGAGCCGCGTGCTCGCCGCAGATGGAGCAGTCGGGGTCGCGGTTCACCTTCAGCTCGGTGAACCGGGTGCCCAGCGAGTCGTAGAGCAGCAACCGACCGATCAGCGGCTCGCCGATGCCGGCCACCAGCTTGATCACCTCGTTTGCCTGGAGCAGGCCCATCACTCCGGCCATCACGCCGAGCACCCCCGCGGCGCCGCAGCTCGGCGCCAGCTCAGGCGGTGGCGGGACGGGGTACAGGCAGCGGTAGCAAGGCCCTTCGTATGGGACGAAGGTCGAGATCTGCCCGTCGAAGGCGAGAATCGAGGCCGAGACGACGGGCTTACGCAGCCGCACCGAGGCGTCGTTGAGCAGGTACCGGGTCGGAAAGTTGTCGGCGCCGTCGACGATCACGTCGTAGTCCTCGATGATCTCCAGGATGTTGTCCGCATCGAGGCGGGTGTTGTGCTCGACGACCTCGACGTCAGGGTTCAGCGCCTGGATCGAAAGCCGGGCCGACTCCGTCTTCGGCATCCCGACCCGCTCGGTGTTGTGGATCACCTGGCGCTGGAGGTTGGACTCGTCGACCACGTCGTCGTCGACGATCCCCAGGGTCCCAACTCCGGCCGCCGCGAGATAGAAGGCGGACGGCGCGCCCAGCCCTCCGGCGCCGAGCAGGAGGACCTTCGAATTCAGCAGCTTGAGCTGGCCCTCGACCCCGACCTCCGGCAGCATGGTGTGTCGCGAGTAACGCATCCGCTGCTCGGGCTCGAGGCCCTCGGGAGCGATCACCGGCAATCCCTGCTGGGCCCACGCCTGGATTCCGCCCGCGACCGAGGCCACGTTCTCGTAGCCGAGCTCGTTCTTCAAGAGGTCGGCGGCGCGCGCCGAGCGGTTGCCCGTCGCGCAGTAGATGATCACCCTCGCGGACGCGGTCCGGCACCAGCTCGGCAATCCGCTCGCTGACGGAGGCCGGAGGCACGAGGTGAGCTCCCTCGAGGTGGGCCTGGTCCCACTCGTGAGGCTCGCGAGTGTCGATGACGACCGCTTCGCCGCCCTCGATCTCGTCCCGGGCGCCCAGCGCGTCGACTTCGTCGATCCTGCTCTTGACCAGCTCGATTGGCTCGGTCGCCGTGGCCATCAACCTATTCTCCCGAATCTCGACTGGATTTCAAGACTTTACAAAGTATAGCGGCCCAGGCTGCCCTACTTGCCCTGAAACCGGCGGGTGTGCTGCGTTATCGAGGTAGGCCGCGCGCTACCCCAGCGCCGGACGCATCTGCCGCAGCCGGCGGACGCGCTCCTCGATCGGCGGGTGGGTGGAGAACAGGCTCGCGATCCCGCCGCCCGAGAACGGCTTCACGATGTAGAGAGGCTCGGCGGCCTGGTTGACCTGCATCGGGATCGCCTTGGCGCCCTCCTGGAGTCGCAGCAGCGCGGAAGCCAGCGACTCGGGATTGCCGCTGATCTCCGCCCCGACGGCATCGGCCGCGTACTCGCGCTGGCGCGAGATCGCGAGCTGGATCAGCGAGGCCGCGATCGGCGCCAGGAGCACAAGCGCCAGCGAGGCGACGAGGCTGAGCGGCGACTCGTCGTCGCCCCCGAACCAAAGCATCATGTAGGCGATCCAGGTGATCGCGCCCCCGACCGTGGCGGCGACCGACTGCACCAGGATGTCCCGGTGCCGGATATGAGCAAGCTCGTGGGAGATCACACCCCGCAGCTCGTCCTCGGAGAGCAGCTTCATGATCCCGGCGGTGACGGCGACGGCGGACTTCTTGGGGCTGCGCCCAGTCGCGAACGCGTTCGGCTGCTCCTGCGGGATCACGTAGATGCTCGGCATCGGAAGGTCTGCGCGCGTACTCAACTCGCGCACGATCCTGTAGAGCCCGGGGGCGTCGTTCTCGGCCACGGGCTTCGCGCCCGCCATCTTGAGGGCGATGCGATCGCTGAACCAGTAGGAGCCGAGGTTGATCACCGCCCCGATCCCAAGGAACACCAGCGCGGTGCTCGGGCCGCCGATCGCGAACCCGATCACCACCAGCAGGCCGGTGAGGGTGGCGAGCAGGATCGTCGTCCGGAATCCGGCGGCGAACGTGGATCTGCGGGTGGTCGTCATCGGTTCGGGGCCCTCCTCTGGGGTATCGAACGGTCGTCCAATAGTGGCACACCGCGTGCCTGGCGCTATGGGGGCTAGCCCCTATTCGACTAGGGGATGGCCCCTGGTCCACGCACGGATGGGGAATCGAAGCCCGCGGTTCCCGCGCTCGGTGCTCGCAGTCGATACTTAGGAAGAGATGCGCCGCAGGAACCTTCTCACTCAGGTGCTGGTGGTCAATTTGCTGCTGATGGTCGCCGCGGTGTTCGCGGCCGGCGTCGCCGGCAATCCCACCGTTGACCTCGCGCAGAATCCCGAGCGGGCCCTGGTGCTTGGGATCGCGGTCGCCCTCACGATCCTCGCCAACGTGTTCATGCTCCAACGGCGCTTCCGTCCCCTCGAGCGCCTGGTCGACGAGATGGAGCGGGCCGACCTCTCCCGCCCCCGCGCCAACCTTGAAACGGCGTCTGACGGTCGCGGCGACCCCGAGGACATCGCCAGGCTCCAGCTGGCGTTTCGTCGCATGCTCGACCGCCTCGAGGCCGAGCGTCGAAGCAGCTCGAGCGCCGCGCTCGCCGCCCAGGAGGAGGAGCGCGCTCGAGTCGCCCGCGACCTCCACGACGAGGTGAACCAGTCGCTGACCGCTCTCCTGCTGCGCCTGGAGGCGGCGCGCGTCAAGGCTCCGGCGGAGCTTGCCCACGAGCTCGCCGAAACCAAAGCCCTCGCCAACCAGGCGATGGAGGAGCTCTTGCTGCTGGCGCGCCAGCTCCGTCCAGCGGCGCTCGACGACCTGGGGCTCAAGGCGGCGCTCGCGGGCCACGTCCAGGAGCTGGACAGGCAGGCAGGGATCGATGCCAGTCTCGAAGCGCATGGCGACTTCTCCGACCTGCCGGCCGACGTGCAGCTGGTCGTCTACCGAGTGGCGCAGGAGTCGCTCTCCAACGCCGTTCGCCACTCGGGCGCCGAGACCGTCACGGTCGATGTGCTCCGCGAAGGCGACCGGGTTGAGCTGACCGTCGGCGACGACGGGTCCGGGTTCACGTTCGACCAGGCGGCTCGCGGGTTGGGGATCACGGGGATGCGCGAGCGCGCCCTGCTGGTCGGGGGCGACGTCGAGGTGGAGTCGCGACCGAACGACGGGACGCGTGTCACGCTCAGGGTGCCCTTGCCGCCGGCCGATATAGAGGCGAGGCCATCGCCATGGGGGAATTCGGAAACGGAAACGCAGCCGTGAAGGTGTTGATCGCGGACGACCACGGGATCGTGCGCTCGGGGGTGCGGATGCTGCTCGAGCGCCAGATGGACATCGAGGTGATCGGCGAGGCGGCCGACGGCGCCCAGGCCCGAGACATGGCGATCCGCGAGCGACCTGACCTGGCGATCCTGGACGTCAAGATGCCGAAGCTCACCGGGCTCCAGGCGACCCGCGAGATCCGCGCTCAGGCGCCCGACGTCGCGGTGCTGATCCTGTCCATGTACGACGACGAGCGCTACCTGTTCGAGGCGCTCAAGGCCGGCGCCTCCGGCTACGTTCTCAAGGCCCAGGCGGACTCGGACCTGCTCGAGGCCGTGCGAGCCGTCGAGCGTGGCGAGCCGTTCCTCACCCCGGAGGCGCAGCGCGCCCTGATCCAGGACGTGCTGGGCGAGAGCTCCTCTCCGCGAGGAGGAGCTGACGCCGCGCGAGCAGGAGGTGGTGAAGCTCGTGGCCGAGGTCCACACCAACAAGGAGATCGCCGAGATCCTTCACCTGTCGGAGAAGACGGTCGAGAACCACCGCTCCAACGCGATGCGAAAGCTCGGCATGCGAGACCGCGTGGAGCTCGTTCGCTACGCGATCCGCAAGGGCCTGATCGAGCCGTAGCGGCTGCGATCAGACCGGCAACAGGGCCGGCCGCTCCGTGACCTCGTGATAGCAGAGCACGTCCCTGGCGAAATAGTGGGCGACGAGGCTCCGTCTCGTGGAGCCGTTGCTCGCGATCGCGTTGCCCCCGTGGACCAGGTTCGCGTGCCAGACGAGGACGTCTCCCCTCTCGGCCAGGAACTCGACCGGCTCGATCCCGGCCTGCTCGACGCCGGCGATCAGCCGCCGCTTGTACTCCTCGTCCTTCCCCTTGGCGACGAAGAGCGGCCCGCTGCGAGACTCCAGGTCCTCGCTCATCAGGTACGGGAGCTTGTGACTGCCGGGGTAGTAGTAGACGGGGCCGCTTTCGGGTGAGACATCCTCGAGCGCGACCCAGATCGCGATCAGGTAACCGACCGGCTCGGTGCTCATGTGAAAGAAGTCGGCATGAGCGCCCTGCTGGCTGCCGACCAAGAAGTGCATGCCCTGGAAGAGCCTCACCTCCCTCCCGAGGGTGAAGCCCAGCAGGCGCAGCAGCTCCGGGTCCGTGAGCGCGTCCGAGACCTGGTTCGACTGCAGGAACGGGTTCATGATCCGGCTGCTGTCGCGCGGGTTGGTGTTCGCCTCCCCGCGATCGATCAGGCCCTCGAGCGATGAGTTGATCGCATCGATTCTGGCGTCGTCGAAGAACCTGGGCAGGATCATGTAGCCGTCGTCGATCCACCCCAGCAGCGACTGCTGGATGGGCTCAGGGAACGAGGGGAGATCCGGGTGAGCGGAGAGTGCCGTCTTGGCGTCGGGCCGATCCAGCCAGGGAACCTCGTCCGCCGGTTGCGTGATGTCCCGATGGCAGATCGGGCCTATCACGGGCCGGCGGATCCCGTAGCGGCGGTGGAGTTGAGCATTGCCCCGGAACGCCGGGTAGTGCAGCAAGTTCCGTGCCATCCAAGCGGGCTTGCTGCGCCGCGCCAGACCTTTCACAGAGCTCGTGAGGGTCACCCAAGCCCGAGCATAGACCATGGCTAGCGACCGCCGCCGCCGTTCTGAAGACGACGCGCCGCCCCCGCGACACTACGCTGAGAAGCACGGCAACCTTCGAGAACATGGAGCCCTCGACCAGTTTCGGGACGCATCGGACGAGGACCCGCGACGGGACCGAGCTGCTGATCCGGCAGGTCCGGCCGGACGACAAGCGGCTGATCGCCGAGGGCCTGGAGCGCCTCAGCCCCGAGAGCCGCTACCGGCGCTTCTTCCGGCCCCTCGATCGCCTCTCGGAGCGCGACCTCGCCTATCTGACCGAGATCGACCATGCGGACCACGAGGCGCTGGCCGCCATCGACCCGGAGAGCGGGGACCTGGTGGGCGTGGCGCGTTTCGTGCGCGGCGCCGAGCCCCACCTGGCCGAGGTCTCGGTGGCGGTTGGCGACCCCTGGCACCGCCGGGGCGTCGCCACCGCATTGCTCGAGCGGCTCGTCGAGCGAGCGCGCGAGGAGGGGATCACGCACTTCGTCGCCCTGGTCATGGACGAGAACGTGGAGGCGATCAAGCTGTTCGAGCACCTGGCTTCGGGCTCCGCCCGGCCGCGCCGAAGCGCGTCGGGCCACCTGGAGTTGTTGATCGAGCTGCCGGAGCCGGGCCGCCTCCCAGGGTCGACCCTGGCGCGCGTGCTGCGGGTCGTCGCCCATGGCGCCATCACCGTCAACCCGTATCGAGCGACCCGCGACGCGATTCGCCGAGTCCGAGGCGACTGATGCACCGAGACCCCCTTATCCGACCTGTGAGGTAGGATTTTGGCGAGATGCTCTTTTCGACCAAGGCGGAGTACGGCGTGCGGTTGATGGTCGAGCTGGGCCGGCGCGCCGGCGACGAGCTCGCCGACGAGGCCGACCCGGTCGCGCTCAGCTCGGTCGCCGAGGATGAGGTCCTTCCCCTCTCCTACCTCGAGCACCTGGTCGCCAAGCTGCGCCAGGCGGGACTGGTGACGTCGGTGCGCGGCGCCCACGGCGGCTACCGGCTGGCCAGGCCCGCATCGCAGATCCAGATGCTCGACGTGGTGCAGGCGCTCGAGGGGCCCATCGCGCCGATGGAGTGCTTTCACGAGGTCCGCGAGGGCCGAGTGCTGTGCTCGCACGAGGCGGATGGCGACCGCGCCTGCGCGACGAAGCTGTTGTGGACCCGCGTGCACGGCGGGATCACCAAGGCGCTCGCCGGCACCACGCTCGCCGACCTGGTCGAGTTCGCCGACCAGCACGCCGCCAGGGAGCCCGTGGCCGGCTCGAGCCGCCCCAGGACCCTCCCCCGCCAACCACGACAACGGAGACCAATGGCCGACCTGGAGATACGCAACCTGCACGTGAGCGCCGAGGGCAAGCAGATCCTGAAGGGTCTCGACCTCGACGTGTCAAAGGGCCAGATCCACGCCCTGATGGGCCCGAACGGCTCCGGCAAGTCCACCCTTGCCAACGCCATCATGGGCCACCCGGCGCTGGAGGTGACCGACGGCGAGATCCGGTTCCGGGGCGAGGAGATCACGGAGTCCGCGCCAGAGGACCGCGCCCTCGCCGGCCTGTTCATGGCCTTCCAGTATCCGGTGTCGATCCCCGGCGTGACCGTCGCCAAGTACCTGCGGATGGCCGTCAACGCCCAGCGCGAGGCCCGCGGCGACAGCGAGATCAAGCTGAAGGACTTCCGCCAGCAGACCGAGGCGGCGATGGAGCTGATGGACATCGACCGCAAGTTCTCGAGCCGCTACCTGAACGACGGCTTCTCGGGCGGCGAGAAGAAGCGGATGGAGATCCTCCAGCTGGCGATGCTGAGGCCCCAGATCGCGGTCCTCGACGAGACCGACTCCGGCCTCGACATCGACGCCCTGCGCACCGTGGCCGAGGGCGTCGACAAGTTCGCGGGACCCGAGATGGGGGTCCTGATCATCACCCACTACCAGCGCATCCTCCACCTGGTGAAGCCCGACTTCGTGCACGTGATTTACGACGGGCGGATCGTCAAGGAAGGCGGCCCCGAGCTGGTCGAGCTGCTCGAGCAGCGCGGCTATGGCTGGATCCGCGAGGAGGTCGAGGCGGCGGCGGCGTAGCGCGTCGCACGGACCATGGAGACGACCACCACGACCAAAGCGCGCACGGCGCCGGCCGGCCCGGCCGGCTTGCCGTCCCTGGAAGAGATTCGCGCCCAGTTCCCGCTGCTCGCGCGGGAGCAGGACGGCAAGCCGCTGGCCTACCTCGACAACGGGGCCACCTCGCAGAAGCCGCTGGCGGTGATCGAGGCGCTGGATCGCTTCTGGCGCTCGCAGAACGCCAACGTCCACCGCGGCGTCTACCGCCTCTCCGAGGAGGCGACCGAGGCCTATGAGCGGTCGCGGCGCGCCCTCGCCGCCCGGCTCGGCGCCGATCGGCGGGAGGTCGTCTTCGTGCGGAACGCGACCGAGGCGCTCAACCTGGTGGCGTATTCCTGGGGCCGGGCGAACCTTGCGGAGGGCGACCGAATCCTGCTCACCGAGATGGAGCACCACTCGAACATCGTGCCCTGGTACCAGCTCGCCGCGGAGCGGGGCGCGGAGCTGGACTGGGCGCCGATCACGGAGGCCGGAAGGCTGGACCTCGAGGCCTTCCGCGGCCTGCTCGAGCGAGGGCCGAAAGTGGTCGCCGTCACCCATGTCTCCAACGTCCTCGGCACCATCAACCCGATCGCCGAGATCGCCCGGCTCGCGCACGACGCCGGGGCGCTGGTGGTGGTCGACGGCGCCCAGGCGGGGCCCAAGCTGCCGCTCGACATGGCGGAGCTGGGAGCGGACTTCTACGCGCTCACCGCGCACAAGATGTACGGGCCGACCGGAATCGGGGCGCTCTATGGGCGGCGCGAGCTGCTCGAGGAGATGCCCCCGTTCATCGGTGGCGGCTCGATGATCCGCCAGGTGCGGCGCGACGAGATCACCTGGGCCGAGCCGCCGGCGAAGTTCGAGGGCGGCACGCCGGCGATCGGCGAGGCGATCGGCTACGCGGCCGCCGTCGAGTGGCTGGACGGGGTCGGCCTCCAGGCCGCCCACGCCCACGAAGCCCAGCTCGGCGCCTACGCGCTGGAGCGCCTGGCGGAGGTCCCGGGGCTGCGGGTGTTCGGCCCGCCAGCCGGCGACGACCGGGCCGGCATCCTCTCCTTCGTCGTCGAGGGCGTCCACGCCCACGACGTCTCGGAGATCCTCGACCGCCACGCGGTCTGCGTCCGCGCCGGCCACCACTGCGCCCAGATCCTGATGGACCGGCTCGGCGTGCCGGCGACCGCCCGCGCCAGCCTGGCCGTCTACAACACGCGCCAGGAGGTGGACCGGCTGGTCGAGGGTCTCCACGACGTGCGCCGCGTGTTCGAGCTGGACTGAGACTCGTATATAAAGCCGCCCGTGGCTTCCGGTCATGGCGGCCCGCCCGCGCGCTCAACGGACGCCCCGCCGGGCCCGGCGATCCTCTGGCGGCCCCGGGGGGCATGGATCGCCCTCGGGCTGCTGATGGCGCTGTCGGCCGCGCTCACCTGGGCCTGGTCGACGGAGCTGACGCTGCTCGACGACGAGTGGGACTACGCGTACCGGACGAGCGCCCAGCCGATGAGCGAGTACGTGCTCGACCCACCGCCGATGGGGCATCTGATCGCCGTTCCGCTGCTGCTCTACAAGGCGGCGTTCGACGGCTTCGGGATCAGCTCGTTCGAGCCCTACCGCCTGGCCCAGATCGCGCTGCTCCTGTTGTGCGCGGCGCTCTTTTACGCGCTGGCCCGCCGTCGCATCGGCGATTCCCTGGCCGTGCTGCCCACCGGAATCCTGCTTTTCCTGGGCAGCTCGTGGGAGGTGGTCGCGACTCCGCTGCGCAGCCCCAGCTTGATCGCGATCGCCGCCGGGCTCGCCATGCTGCTCGCGCTCGAGCGGCGCGACCTGAAGGGAGACATCGCGGCGCTCGCCTTCCTCACGCTCAGCGTCGTGTCACACAGCACCAGCTTGGCGTTCGCCGCCGCAGCCGCCGTCCTCGTGCTCGAGCCGTCCCGCTCCTGAGCGCTGGCGGAGGTGCTGGGTCTTCGTCCTGCCGGTCCTCGTCTACTCCACCTGGTGGCTGCTCGAGTTCGATCCGGGCCCATCGCAGTCCCTGGGGTCGTCGATCGTCAACTCGCCGGTCTTCGTGGGGAAGTCGCTGGCGGTCACGTTGCTCTCGGCCACGGGGATCGAATCGTTCGCCCACCCCTCCTACGGAGGGCTTGAGGCGGACTCGGCGGGCCCGCTGGATGTGCTGGCCGGCGCTGCCCTGATCGCGCTACTCGCGGGGATCGTGATCGCCAGGCTCCGCAGGCCCAACCGCTCTCACCGTTCCTGGTGGCGATGGCGGCGGCGCTCGTCACCTTCTGGATCGCCACCAGCTTCGCCCCAGGGCCGGAGCGGGAGCCCTGGGCCAGCCGCTATCTCTATCCCGACGTTCTGTTCCTGTTGCTTCTGCTCTGCCAGCTGGGGCGGGACTTCGAGCTGCCCGGCAGGTTGACGAATCGCGTGGCGGTCGCGATCCTGGCGTTGGTCGCGGTTTCCATCGCCGGGAACGCATACCGAGCTTCGCTCCGAAGCCGCGTGCTGAACACCGCCTCGGACAACATGCGTGCGGGCCTGACGTCGCTGGAGCTGGCAGAGGGGGACGTGTCACCGGAGTTCGTCCTGTCCAGCGCGCTGGCCGGGCGACTGGACGCGAGCGGCGTGATCGTCGCGCTGCCGCAGAGCAGGGTCGACGAGGTGCTCGCCGACTACGGGTCTCCCGCCTACAGCACGGCGGAGCTGTCCTCGCGACCGCAGGAGGTGCGAGCCAACGCCGACTACGTTTCGCTGCTGGCGGCGGGCGCCGAGCTGCAAGCGGTGAACGCCTTGCCGCGGGCCGGCGACGGCGCGCCGCGAGGGCTCGCGGCCACCGGCGGAAAGTGGATCTCTCGCAAGCGCGGCTGCGCCGAGCTGCGGCCTTCGGCGGACACCGCCATCGGGACGCTGTCGCTCCCCTCTGGTCGCCTCGCCCTGGCGGCGGACGCGGGCCCGCCCGTGGAGGTGACGACAGGACGGTTCGCGGACGGAACCCCGCTGCCGATCGGCACGGTGGAGGGCGACGGCAAGGCGGTTCTGAGTCTGCCGCCCGGCAGGGCGCCGGAGGACTGGCGGGTCGGCATCCGTGCGCAGCAGCCGGTGCTGGCCTGCGGCTCCTAGGTGTAGGGCGCGACGACCCTTCCCGCTACCGTACGGCCGGTGGACGACCTCTATCGAGAGCAGATCCTCGAGCACTACAAGCGCCCGCACAATTTCGGCCGTCTCGAGCGCTACGACCTCGAGTTCGAGGACTCGAACCCGTTCTGCGGGGACCAGCAGCACGTGTTCATCAAGCTCGACGACGACGGCCGGGTGGCCGAGGTCGCCTTCGATGGCAAGGGCTGCGCGATCTCGACCGCGGCCACCTCGATGCTCACCGACGAGCTCCAGGGCATGAGCCGCGACGAGCTCCTTCAGCTGCCCAAGGACTTCGTCCTCGACCTGCTCGGGATCGACATCTCGGCGACCCGGATCAAGTGCGCCCTGCTCGGCCTCAAGGTGGTCAAGGGCGCCAGCCTGGGCCAGCCCGCCGACTGGGAGGACGAGGGCGAGCGCGGCGATCCTGCCGAGGCCACCGCGATCTGAGCCTCAAGGCTGCTCGGCCGCAGGATCCGCCACTTCCTGAGCGGCCGTCGCTCGCCGATCTTCCGGCCCCTGCTCTCGCTAAAATCCGACTTCGGAAGTAGGATTAACGTGATGACGAGCACAAGCACCGACGACGGAGCCGTGGTGGCCGAGAGCATCAACGTCTGCAGAGCGGAGGAGCTCCCCGAGGGAGCGATGCGGCTGATCGAGGTCCAGGGCCGAAAGATCGGCGTCTTTCGGTGCGGAGGCGGCGAGCTCTACGCGATCGAGGACCGCTGCTCACACGACGACGGCCCGCTGGCCGAGGGGGAGTTCGACGCGGACGCCTGTACAGTGGAGTGCCCCCGGCACGGCTCGCTGTTCGACCTGCAGAGCGGGCGGCCGAAGACCCTCCCGGCCTTCCAGCCGGTTGACACGTTCGAAGTGCGAGTGGACAACGGCGAAGTGAAGCTGGAGATCTAGAAACGTTTCGATGACTGCCCCGAAGACAGAAGCCCCGCCCCTCTCCCCCAAGGAGCTGACCGAGCAGGAGGAGTCGCTCAAGGAGATCGGCTCCGACTACGCGGAGCGCTTCGGCTTCCACGATCCGGAGACCGGCTACGCCTACAAGGCCCCGAAGGGCCTCTCCGAGCAGGTCGTCCGCGACATCTCCGAGTACAAGTCGGAGCCGGACTGGATGCGCGAGTTCCGGCTGAAGGCGCTCGAGCACTTCAGGCAGCGCCCGACCCCGACCTGGGGCGGCAACCTGGGCCAGATCGACTTCGACAACATCCACTACTTCGTTCGAGCCTCCGACAAGAACAGCCGCAGCTGGGACGAGGTCCCCGAGGACATCAAGAAGACCTTCGATCGGCTCGGGATCCCCGAGGCGGAGCGCAAGTTCCTCTCCGGGGTCGGCGCTCAGTACGAGTCCGAGGTCGTCTACCACCAAGTGAACGAGGCCCTCGAGAAGCAGGGCGTGATCTTCACCGACATGGACACCGCCCTGCGCGAGCACGAGGACATCGTGCGCGAGTACTGGGCCACGGTGATCCCGCCGAACGACAACAAGCTGGCGGCGCTCAACTCGGCGGTGTGGTCGGGCGGCTCATTCGTCTACGTCCCGGCCGGGGTCAAGGTCGAGATGCCGCTCCAGGCCTACTTCCGGATCAACACCGAGAACATGGGCCAGTTCGAGCGCACCCTGATCATCGCCGAGGAGGGCTCGGAGGTGCACTACGTAGAGGGGTGCACCGCTCCTGTCTACTCCACCGACTCGCTGCACTCGGCCGTGGTCGAGATTGTCGTCAAGCCGGGGGCCAACGTCCGCTACACGACCGTCCAGAACTGGTCCAAGAACGTCTACAACCTGGTCACCAAGCGCGCCGTGGCTTATGACAATGCACACATGTCCTGGGTGGACGCGAACCTCGGCTCGAAGCTGACGATGAAGTTTCCGTCGATTTATCTGCTCGGCCCCGAGGCGCACGGCGAGATCCTCTCGATCGCCTTCGCCGGCAGCGGCCAGCACCAGGACGCCGGCGGGAAGATCATCCACGGCGCGCCGAAGACCACGTCGTCCGTGTTCGCCAAGTCCGTCTCGAAGGACGGAGGGCGCGGGAGCTACCGTGGGCTCCTCGAGGTGGCCAAGGGGGCGACGGAGGCACGCTCCAAGGTGGTCTGCGACGCGCTTCTCCTCGATGATCGCTCGCGCTCCGATACCTACCCGACGATCCGGATCGACGAAAACGACGCCAACGTGGGCCACGAGGCCTCGGTGTCGAAGATCGGCGAGGAGCAGCTCTTCTACCTCCAGGCCCATGGCCTGGACGAGGAGGAGGCGTCGAAGATGATCGTCAACGGGTTCATCGAGCCGATCACCAAGGAACTGCCGATGGAGTACGCGGTCGAGATGAACCGCCTGATCGAGCTCCAGATGGAGGGCTCGATTGGGTAGGGACTCAGCGGCGCCGGCCGCGATCGCTGAGCCTGATTGGCTTACGGAGCGGCGCCGCAAAGGCGCCGCGCTCACGTCTGAGCTCGCGCTGCCCAGCCAGAAGCAGAAGGGCTGGGAGTTCACCGACCTCACGGGGCTCGACCTCGACGCCTATCCCGCGAGCGAGGGCAGGATCGAGGGACTCAAGGCCGGTGTCGACGCCGCCGATGGCCCACCCGTTGTGTTGCCGCTGCGCGAGGCTGCGGAGCGGCTGCCGGACGTGGTCGGGGAGCGTTTCGGCTCCCTCGTCTCCAGCGACGACCCCTTCGTCGCTCGCAACGAGGCCAACTGGCGAAGCGGCGTGCTGGTCTACGTTCCCCGCGGCCAGCGTTTGCTGGAGCCGCTGCGGCTGTCGGTCTACCAGGACGAAGCCGGGGCGGGGCTTGACTGGAGGGCCCTGATCGTGCTCGAGGAGGGCGCCGAGGCCGAGGTCTGGGAGCGCTACGTCTCGGATGGTGACGAGTCCGAGGGCCTCTTCAACGGCGTGGTCGAGCTCTCGGTCGGTCCCGGCGCAAGCCTGCGCTACGTCTGCGAGCAGGAGCTATCGGAGCGGAGCTGGGTGTTCGCGACGCAGCGGGCGGAGCTGGAGCGAGACGCCTCGCTGGAGTGGGTGGCTCTGGGCTTCGGCTCCGCGCGCGGCAAGGTGCGGATGGAGACGAAGCTGGCCGGGGCAGGCTCCTCGGCCAAGATAACCGGAGCGTACCTGGGCGCCCGCGCCCAGCATCTCGATTTCGACACCACCCAGGAGCACGCCGCCGAGCACACCACCTCCGACCTCGCCTTCAGAGGCGTGCTCTCCGACCGGGCGACCGCCGTCTGGCGGGGGATGATTCGCGTCGACCCCGGCGCCCAGCAGACGGATGCGTTCCAGGAGTGCCGCAACCTGCTGCTCTCACAGAAGGCGCACGCCGACGCAATCCCGGGGCTCGAGATAGAGGCCAACGACGTCCGCTGCACCCACGCCGCCGCCGTGGCTCAGGTCGACCGCGACCAGCTCTACTACCTACGCTCCCGTGGCCTGCCCGAGCCGCGGGCCAAGCGCTTGATCATCGACGGCTTTCTCCAGGAGCTCGCCGAGCGCACCACCGAGGGCCCGGTACGCGACGCCCTGTCGGCGGCGCTCGCCCGCCGGCTCGGCGAGATCCTTCCGGAGGCCTGAGCCCCTCTCAGACGGGGCTCAGCCTCCTCAGACGGGCGGGGTGCCGACGCTGATCCGAGCGACGTCGATGCGCGACGCGGTGACGACCAGCGGGAAGTCGCCCGGCCTCGAGGCCTTGAACCTGATCAGCGCCGGCTCGCCGGCCGCGACCGTGCGCTCGATCCCGTAGCCCAGCAGCTCGACGCCGACCGTGCCGTCGGAGACCACCCGGAGGCGAACGACCTCATCCCTCCGGTAGTGGAGCTCGGCTGGGCCGCTCGGCGGCGGGACCCCATCCACCACCCTCACCGTGGCCACGGGCGGGAGCTCGGGTGGGCCCTCGCCTCCGCCGCGCGCTTGGCCATCCCCTCCCTCTTCGGAGAGCGACGGGGCATCGATGGTCTCCTCGCTGTAGATGAAGACGAAGCCGGTGACGATCCCGACGCCGAGGATCAGACCGACGACGATCCCGATGGCCCGGTCGTGCCAGCGCACATCTAGGGTGGTCGGCGGCTAGATGCCGTCGAGCAGCCGCCAGTTCGCCCGCAGGACGGCCTCCGCGCCGGCCGCCAGCTCATCCTCGTCGCCCTCCGCCGCCAGCTCCTCGATCAGCTCGCGCGCCTGCGCGGCATGCTCGGCGTCGCGCTGCTCGTGAAGGCGGAAGTAGGCGGTCGCCGGGCCCTCGCTGAATCCATAACGGTCCACCAGGCCCTGGCGCTTGATGCGAGAGATCTCCGGCTGGCCGCTCTCGATCGCGTAGAGCCTCACC
Organism: uncultured Actinomycetes bacterium; assembly: GCA_963824865.1. Lineage (GTDB taxonomy): Bacteria > Actinomycetota > Thermoleophilia > Solirubrobacterales > 70-9 > AC-56. Next base: position 125,749 of record CAWGQQ010000008.1, read on the forward strand.
AGGCCTCCAAGCAGGTCGCGACCGCCGTCATCGACGCCCGGCGAATCCGACCAAGCGCGCACGCACTCCTCCGTCTCCGGGGTGGGGCGATCGGCGGCGCTTCCTCCCGCCGCCTCGACGAAGCCGTCCCACAGCGCCACGTGGTCGCGTTCCTCGGCCGCGTGTCGCCGCAGCTCCGGGCGCTCGGGGGCCGCGTCCGCGGCGGCCTCAGAGAGCGTGGCGATCGCCCGCACAGCGTGCCGGTACTGGCCGGAGTAGCGCGCCAGCTCGTCGCGGCTCAGCTCCCCGGCCGACCAGCGCTGGTAGAAGGGGTGGCGAAGCACGTTCCAGCGCTCGCGTGCCTGCTCGATCCGCTCCCAAGTCCTTTGCGTCAAGAGATCCTCCTAAGTTCAGCCGTGGGAAGTCAGGAGAATAGCGGCGGGTGCGACCGCAAGCACACGACATAGCCGTGCCGCCGTTCCCACACGGCACGGAGTGGGTTGGGCCCGAGCCCGGCGCGGTCGAGCGGATCTGCGCCCGCGGCCCGCTGCTCGTCCACTTCGTGGACGCGGCGCACATGTCGAGCGTCCGCACGCTCCCGTACGTACGCGCCTGGGAGGGGCGCTACCGCGATCACGGGCTGACCCTGGTCGGGGTGAACTCGCCTCGCTTTCCGCTGACGGCCGACCCTGCCAAGCTCGGTGCGGCGCTGGAGCGGCTGGAGGTCGGCTACCCCGTCGCCGCCGACTCCGGATACCGGATCTGGCACGACTACGGCTGCGAGGGGTGGCCGTCGCTGTTCCTGTGGGGCCGGGGCGGGGCCCTGCGCTGGTTCCACTTCGGCGAGGGTGAGTACGCGGCCACGGAGGAGGCGATCCAGGACGAGCTGCGAGCCCTCGACCCGGGCCTCGAGCTACCCGAGCCCTTGCGTGCGCTTCGCCCCAGCGACGCCGCCGGAGCGCTGGTCGTCCCGCCCAGCGACGAGGTCTTCCCGGGCGGCTCGGAGTCCCGGCCGTGGCGGGCGCGCGAAGGCGACCCGCCGCTTGAGCTCGACTACGCCGCGGCCGGCGCGTGGGCGGCGATCGACGGGCGCGGGGTGCTGCGCGCCTCGCTGGACGGTGGGCCCGAGCAGGCGATCGAGGTCCAGGCGCCCGGGGCCTACGAGCTGGCCGCCCACGAGCGCCACGAGGCGCACCACCTGTCCCTCGCCGGTACGCCCGGCATGCACGTCTACTCGATCGCCTTCGCGGCCGGAGTGCCCTGACGGCACCCGCCACTGCGACCTGAACGTCCCTCACTACCCCCTATAGCCCACATTCCGGGACGTTGGGTGCTGCGGTCAGCCCCGCGCGGCCAGCTCCACCCGGATCTCCTTCGGGAGCATGAAGCGCACGTCCTCGTCCACGGTGCGCAGCTCCGAGACCTCCTGCGACCCGCGCTCGCGAAAGAAGGCCACGAGCTGTGAGACGAGCTCCTCGGGGGCGCTCGCCCCAGAGGTGATCCCGACCGTCTCCACGCCGTCCAGCCACTGCTCCTGGACCTGCTGGGAGTTGTCGATCAGGTAGGAGGCGGCCCCGTGCTCGCGGGCCACCTCGACCAGGCGGTTCGAGTTCGAGGAGTTGGTGGAGCCGATCACCAGCACCAGATCGCACTCGCGCGCCAGCTGCTTGACGGCGATCTGGCGGTTGGTGGTCGCGTAACAGATGTCGTCCGACTTCGGGCCCACGATCCGGGGGAACTTGTCACGCAGGCGGGCGATGATCGCCAGCGTCTCGTCGACCGACGAGCGTGGTCTGGGTGATGTAGGCGACCTTGTCCGGGTCCGGGACCTCGAGGTCGTCAACGTCCTCGCCGGTCTGCACGAGCACGATGTTCGCCGGCGCCTCGCCGGTCGTCCCCTCAACCTCCTCGTGGCCCGCGTGCCCGATCAGGACGATCGTGTAGCCCTGCTCTGCGAACTTGCGCGCCTCGACGTGGACCTTGGTGACCAGGGGGCAGGTGGCGTCGATCGTGCGGAGCCGCCTCTGCCGCGCGTTGTCGTGCACCTTCGGGGAGACGCCGTGGGCGGAGAAGACGACCAGCGCGCCCTCCGGAACCTCGGTCTCCTCCTCGACGAAGATCGCGCCCCGCTCGGCCAGCTGCTCGACGACGTGCTTGTTGTGGACGATCTCCTTGCGCACGTACACCGGCGGCCCGTGCAGCTCGAGTGCCTCCTCCACGGCCTGCACGGCCCGGTCGACGCCGGCGCAGTAGCCGCGCGGCGCCGCGAGCAGCACCCGCCGCGGGACGGCGCGAGCAGGCGTTTTGGAGGCGGAGGCCATGGACCCTAAAGGGTACCCGGCTCCCGAGCGGGCGCAGACGGGTCGCTCATCCGCGCGCCCAGGCCACGACGGCTCCTCGGGCGCCTCCAGCTAGAAGGTGACCGAGAACGTGCGCCTGGCGGGCGTCGGGTCGATGTTCTGGGCCCTGTCGATGGCCCGGACGTCGAAGCTATGGCTGCCGATGGTGAGCGGGGTCGAGGGGGTGTGGCTGGCGCCCGGTCCCGAGCAGGGGGTGAAGGTCTGGGCGTCGAAGCGACAGGCGAAGGTCGAGCCGGACTGGCTGGCCGAGAACGTGAAGGTGGGCGTCCTGTCCGTGGTCGACTCCGAGGGGCCGGTTGCGATCGTGGTTTGAGGCGGGATGGTGTCGACGGTGAAGGACCGCGACCGGATCTGGCTCTCGTTCCCGGGGGCGTCGATCGCCTTGAAGTGGAAGGTGTGGGGACCGTTCGGAAGCGGCGCGGCACGGGTGTACGGCGTGGGGCAGGCCGTGAACGGCGCTGCGTCGTAGCGGCAGACGAAGGTCGAGCCAGCCTCGTTCGAGGCAAGGGAGAAGGTCGGGGTCGAGTCCTTGGTGAAGCTTCCCTGGATTGGCCCCGCGGCGATGCTCCCCACGGGCGGGGTGGTCTCGGCCGAGAATCCCCTGAAGGCAGCGAGGGCGGGCTTTGCGGTGCGGTTGTATCGCAGCAGCCCGGCGCTGCCGCAGATGCTGCAGTACCCGGCGAAGACGGACCCCGGCTCGGCGTCGCGCCACAGGAACCAGTAGACCCGCTGAATGTTCCAGGCCTTGCGGTTTTCCAGGAACAGCCGGTAGGAGCTGACGAGCAGGTCGCGCTGACCCACGAGGCCCTTGTTCTTGCAGAAGTTGTCGGGGGCCCCCGATCCCCAGGCGAACTCGGTCAGCCACAGCGGCGTCAGCCCGTCGGCGTGGCTCTTCATCTCAGCGCTGAACCTGGCGGTCCCGGTGCGAGTCTGCGCCAGGTTGCAGCCGTAGGGGTGCAGGGCGGCGACGTCGAAGTCGTCCTTGGCCCCGGCCACGGCGTAGAGGGCGTTGAGGAAGTCCCAGGCCTTCGAGCTGCCGGCCGCGTCCGGGGTGCTCGGCATTCCGGCGAGGACGACCTTGGCCTGCGCATCCCTCGACTTGATCGCGGCCTGGGAGATGGAAAGCAGCTGAGCGTACTTTTGGGCCGCCGCCTGGGTCGTCGATCCCGGGGTGAAGTACTTCTTCAGATTGGGCTCGTTCCAGACCTGCCAGGACTGGATGGGCACGGGGGGGCCGGAGGTCGGGAAATCCTGCTTGTACTTGTTGGCCCAGTAGGTGCCGCCGGGCCTCGTAGCGCGACACGGCCGCCCTGAGGAAGGCCTGCCAGCCCTGAACCTCGGCCGAGCTGGTGATTGGCGGATGCCCGGGAGCCCCGTTGCCCACCCACGACGGCGACCCCCACACGAACGGCAGCGACCGGATTCCCTCCGCGGCGAGGCCGCCGATCAACCTGTCCCGCTCGCTCCAGTCGTAGGTGCCCCGGACGCGCTCTACGTCCCGCCACTTGAGCATGAAGCGGTTCGTCTGAACCCGGGCGGCGGCCATCCCCTCGCGGTCTTCGGGATCGAGCTGTCCTTGGACGATGCCGAAGAACTCCGTTCGGACCGCTCCGGAGGCCGGCGCCGCGAGCAGCAGCGCAGCGAGCGCCGCGAAGACAACTGCAAAACGCGTCACTCCCCCCAACTGGCACCCCCATCTGAGTTCCTGTTCAACCGCTGCGCGAAGCCTATCGGCATCGAGGAGCACGTGCAGCGCCACATCACGCTCCTCGGTACACCGGGGATCGGGCTCACCCCGAAGCGTGGGCTTGGGGTCAGCGAACCCGCGGCAGCGCGGCCAGGGCCGTCTCCCCCACCGCGTCCAGGCTCGGCGCGCAGACGTGACCGACGTCATCCTGGCGCGTGTGCCAGAAGGCACCCGGCGAAGGGCCGGGACCGAACTCGAAATCGATCAGGCCGACGGACGGGACCCCGGCGTCGGCGAAGGGAACGTGGTCGTCGAGGATCGGCGCGGCGGTGCCCACGAACGGCGAGGATGTGCCGCCCAGCTCCTGCGCGGCGTCGGAGAACAGCCGGTAGAGGTCGGGATCCGAGTTCTCCTCGCGGGGGATGCCCAGGTCGCAGTCGCCGACCAGGTCGAACAGGACCATGGCGCGAATCTCGCCCAGCGCCGGCGCGCCTTGAAGGCCGCCGTCTCGCGCGTAGCGGACGAACTGCTTCGAGCCGCGCGCGCCGTCGAGGTCGAAGGGACTGTCGCCGCGGGCCTCCTCCGCGTCGAAGAAGACGAGCTGGATCGAGGGCCCGTTCAGGCGCCGGGGCAGGCCGCGCGCGAGCTCCAGCAGGACGGCGACGGCGGAGGCGCCGTCGTTGGCGCCGACGAAGCCCGGGATGTCCGCGGTGTCGTGGTGGGCGGCAACGACCACCGTTCCCGGCGCCTCGCCGGGGATGCGACCGACGACGTTGCGATACGGATGCTGCACCCGAACCTCGCGCACGCCGGCTTCGCGAAGCCTCCGGGCGATCAAGCGCACCTCCTGGCCGCTCGCCGGGGAGCCGGACGGACGGGGGCCGATCCGCACCTGGGCCCGCAGGTCCCGGAAGGCACGTTGCGCGTCGAACCGGCCCTCCGCGGCCGCGGGGGCGTCGCCTCCATCGCTGCCACCGCACCCGGTCACGACCGCAAGAAGGAGGACCGCCGCGACCTTTCGCATGGCCGCGAGGCTACTGCGGCCTCCCGCCGCCATCGCTGGTCGATTTGCGCCGCATAGGCGAACGCAAGTCGACCATCGACGTTGGGCGCAGGTGTCTTGAGTCAATCGGTAGGGTTGATCCGTGGCCCAGCAGCACATGGACCGCCTCAGCTCGGTGGACGTTTCGTTCCTCACCAACGAGAGCGCCTCCAGCCACATGCACGTGGGCGGGATCCTCATCTTCGAGGGGCCGCCGCCCAGCTACGACGACCTTCTGGACCACATCGGGAGCCGGCTTAATCTGGTGCCTCGCTTCCGGCAGAAGCTCGCCCACCCGCCGGTTCAGACGGGGCGTCCGTTCTGGGTGGACGACCCGAACTTCAACCTCACCTACCACGTCCGTCACTCGGCGCTCCCGGCGCCCGGGTCGGAGGAGCAGCTTCGCAAGATGTCCGCCCGGGTGTTCTCGCAGCAACTCGACCGCACGAAGCCGCTCTGGGAGCTGTGGCTGGTCCAGGGGCTGACCCGCAAGCGCTTCGCGCTGATCACCAAGACGCACCACGCCTTGGTGGACGGCGTCTCGGGCGTCGACATCGCGACCGTGCTTTTCGACGCCAAGCCTGTTCCCGAGCCCGCCGAGCCCGATCACGACTGGACACCCGATCCCGAGCCCTCGAGCGCGAGCCTGGCCGCGAAGGGCCTGCAAGGGCTGGCGGGCAGCCCGCTGCGCCTGGCGCGCCGTGTCGAGCAGGCGATTCAGCATCCGCAGGCGAGCGTCCGCCGGCTGGTCGAGGCCGCGGAGGGAGTCGGGGAGATCGGCTGGGCGTTCGCCAACCCCGCCCCGAAGGTGCCGCTGAACGTGGACATCGGCTCCCACCGCCGCTTCTTCTGGGTGCGCAGTGACCTGGCGCAGATGAAGCGCGTCAAGGACGCGCTCGGGGGCACCGTCAACGACGTCGTGCTCGCGGTGGTGGCGGGCGGGGTTCGCGACTGGCTGCACGCCCGAGGCATCCGCACCGAGGGGCTGGAGCTCCGGGCGCAGGTCCCGGTCTCGATCCGGGCCGCGGACGAGCATGGCCAGCTCGGCAACCGCCTGGCGGTCATGCGCGCCCCGCTGCCGGTCTACATCGCGGACCCGGTTCGCCGCCTGCACATCGTGACGGGTGCGATGCAGGGGCTGAAGCAGTCCAAGCAGGCCCTGGGCGCCGAGATGATCACGCGCTTCAACGACTTCGCCCCGCCCACCCTGCTCGCCCAGGCCGCGCGGATCAACTTCTCGACGCGCCTCTTCAACCTGGTCGTCACCAACGTGCCGGGCCCGCAGATCCCCCTCTACGTGCTCGGTCGCGAGCTGGAGGACATCTTCCCCGTCGGCTTCCTGCCGCCTCATCAGGCTCTGTTCGTGGCCATCATGAGCTACAACGGCGGCGTCAACTTCGGCCTGCTCGCCGACTACGACTCGATCGACGACCTCGAGTTGATCGCCGAGGGCATCGAGCGTTCGATCGCCGAGCTGGCCGATGCCGCCGAGGCGGCCTCTCAGACGCCCGAGCCCGCGCCGGCGACCGGCTGACTACCCCCGGGCCGCGACCTTCACCGCCCGGCCGGCGTTCAGGATCCCCCAGCCGAGAGCGTCGCTGAACCGGTGCCCGCTGGCGGTGCGCTTGATGATCCGCAGCACCCTGGCGTTGTCGATCCCGGGCCGCTTGCTGCGGATCAGCGCCGCAGCGCCCGCCACCTGAGGGGCGGCCATGCTGGTGCCCTCGAGGTAGGCGAAGTCGTCCGAGCCCCCAAAGCTGGCCCGGCAGTTGACGCAGTCCGTCTCGATCGTGGTCAGGTTGTCCGGAAAGGTGGAGAAGATCCCGCAATCCGCGCGGATCAGGCAGGCCGCGGAGGCGGAGCCGTAGGCGGCCAGCGAGATCCCCGTCCCGCGGCCGGGATGGAACCAGGCGCGGCGATCGTTGTAGCCGGCCGCCGTGACCACCAACCCCTTGCCCGAGCGCAGGCGATCGCCCGTGCCGTTCGGCTGCAGGTGCGAGGCGGGCGTTCCCTGGTGGGTGGTGTCGTTGTTGGACGCCGACGCCACCAGGACGACATCGCGCCTGTACGCGTAGTCGAGGGCGCGGTTGATGACGCCCGAGCCGCCGGGGCCACCGAAGCTCATGTTGATCACGTCGGCGCCGTGGTTGGTGGCGTCGGTGATCGATTTCGCGATCACCGAGTCGTTGAGGCTGCTGGAGTCGGACGCCTTCTCGATCACCAGCCCGCACTTGAAGGCGGCGCCCGCGACACCCTGGCCGTTGTTGCCCCCCGCGCACGCCAGCCCGGCGACGTGCGTGCCGTGCCCGACCTCGTCGTACTCCGGCCCGGTGCACTCGGGCTGGAGGACGCCGCCGCAACCGGCGTAGTCGTAGCCCTTCGAATAGACGATTCGCCCCGCCAGATCGAAGTGCTCGCCGTCGATTCCCGTGTCGACGACGGCGAGCTTCGCGCGCCTTCCCTTGACGCGCTCCCAGGCCGTGCGGAACCGCTCCTGCCGCAGGTTCCACTGGTAGAAGTCGTTCGACGGAGCGCGGGGGTCCCGCGCCCTCAGGGCGGGATCGTCCGGCAGGTTGCGGAGGGTCCTGTAGCGCTCCAGCTCGACGCGCTCAACGGCGGGGTCGGCTGCCAGCTCGCGGCGGGCTCGCGCGAGGCCCTGGCCGGGCGCCGGCCGCACCGCCACCGCGCCGAGCTCGGCGATCGAGCTGACCCGGGGGAGCCCGCTCCGGTCGAGCACCGCCTCGATGCGGCCCCGGGCCGCATCGAGGCGCGCCTTGTGCAAGGCCTCCCCGGCGGGCGCCAGAATGCGTGGGGATCGCACCAGGGCGATCAGGTTGCCGGTTCGCCCGGAGCGGTCGGCGGCGGGCGGAGCGGCCCCCTGTGCTGCGGGCGCCGCGGCGCTGGGGATCGTGACGGCCGCCAAGGCACACAACACGAGCCCTGGTCGCAACCCAAGCATCGCGAGAACTCTAGACAGCCGACGCGACCGGTCCCCGGCGGGGCGCGGCACGCGGCCGCTGGAGGGAAAAGCCCCGCTCGGGCGTACTATTCGGATACCTCAGTGTGAGCGGCAAAGCGAAGGCGAGGGAGGCGGCGTGACCGACCAAGGCTCGGACGACCGGCAGAGCACACAGTTCCACTACCACCTGGAGTTGACCCCGGCGCAGCTCAAGATCACGCATACCGCGCTTCACTCGCTGCTGGACGACTTCGGCCATGACCAGCCGGAGGTGCTGCGCACGATCCACGAGGTGCTCGACAAGCTCCCCGACGAGCATGCGATCCGCGCCATCCAGCTAGACCAAGAGGTCGAGCGCCAGCTGACGACGGACGACGACGAGTCCGACGGCGAGCCCCCCACCGCCGCCTGACGCATCACTCCAGTGCGCAGACGGTCGCGCCGCTGACCTGCACCGACCACTGCCGCACCTCTTGGCTCCTCCCCGGTTGCAGGAGCATGGGCCCCGACCCTGCCGGAACCTTGAGGGGCTGATACGCGGATGCGAAGCGGCGGGCAGCCACGGTCACGTCCGACCTCGACTTCTCGGGCCGGATCTCCAGGCCGGAGGGGGGCACGCCGAAGGGCTGGCTGGGATCGCCCGGACGACAGCCTGCCCCGCGGGCCGAACGGTCGGAGGGAAGGCTCGAGAGGGTGAGATCGTCTCCCTTCAGGAGCGCCTTGTCGGCGGCTATCCGCCCGTCCTCCGCCCCGGACGCGATCTGCTCCGGGCTGGCGGCCGGACTGCCATAGCGATCGAAAGTTTCGAGGTACGTGACGGCGGCGATGCGAAAGCCTTCACCGCCGACGCTGATCACGTTGTTCTTGCGCGACAAATACGGAAGGGAGGCAGCTGGAACCTCTCTTTGCAACAGCTCCAGGGCGCCGAGCTCGGCTCGCTCGACCCTGGCGAGGGCGCGGACCTTCCGAGCTTGAGTGTTGAGGTTGATCAGGTTCGGGCCCAGCGAGACGAGCACGACGCCGACGCTTACCAAGACAACTCGCAGCGTCGGGCGGAAATCACGCGCCAACACCAACAGGATCAGGAGCAGAAAGACGGCGCTTGGGTAGATGTAGCGGCTCTCCTTTGGCGTGCGTTGCTCCGTGTCCGCGACCGTCCCCAGCAATGCCCAGAAGCTCAGTGCGAGCGCGACCGGGACCCACACCTCCCTCGGGGGAGCCGATCCGCTCCGAATCCGCCAGAACACCCCGGCTATGAGCAGGCCAAGCAGCAGGTAGCCGGCGACGAGGTTGAACGACCCCTCAGTTGCGGGGCCCAATGCGCCGAAGAATCCGCTGATCGCGGAAAGGCCCGCCGCGCAGACCGACAGCATCGTCGAGGGGACCTCCCCCAGGTTGTGCAGGTGAACCGGGTTGGGGGTGACCCCGGATGCCGTGAGCCGGTACCAGGCCCACCAGGCCACGTACAACAGACCGGGGATCAGGACCACCCAAATCCTCGCCGGTAGACGACGGCCACTCTGCAGGGCCAGCAGGACCGCGGCCCCGACCACGAACACCAAGCCGTCGCTGTGCGAAGCAACCGCGGCTATCAGCAGCAGGCAGGCGAGCGGGTCGCCGCGGCGCGGAAAGCGCTCGAGGCAGACGAGGGCGGCCAGCCCGAAGGCGACCGGAAGCAGGATCACGGTCCCGGCAGGGGTGGCGGTCACCTCCCATGCCGAGCCCAGGAAGAGGAGCACCACGGTTGCGAAGAGGCTGGGCCATGGCCGGGCCCAGCTGCGCGCCAGCGCGTAGAAGAGCAACCCGCAGGCTCCCACGAGCGACGCCTCGACGATCCGGAAGGGCAGGTAGGAGTCAGCCCCGAAGATGCCGAAAAGCCCCTTGTAAAGCAGAACGTGGAGCAGGACCAGGTGGCCGCTCCGCCATCGCAGCAACGATTCGAACGACTCGTTCTCGCTGCTGGGGAAGAAGAGCCGGCCCCACTCGTCCGAGTAGAAGATCTGTCCCCGCGTCTCCCAGAAGTTCAGTACCACGGCCGCGAAGACGCACGCCAGCAAGATCGCCAGGGGGTGCGCCGCGATCCACCGGATCACGCCCAGGACGAGTGACGCGCCTCTCACGTTCGCCCAGGGCGCGGTCGCCGCCTCTGACAGGAACGCCGGCCCGGCGTCGGGGTTCGTGGTCTTCTCCGACGTGCTCACCGGCGGGACATCCTAGGGTTTCACCAGCACCCCGAGGGCTGGTGTCCTGGTCAGGCGGCGTCGCCTCGCCGCCGCGCGCTTAGCCGAAGCCGGGTGGCGGGGTCGATTGGCCGTTGTCGTTGTTGCCCCAGCAGGCGGCGGCGCCGTCAACCTTCATCCCGCAGTTGTGGATGGGACCGGTGCTCAGCGTGGCGAAGGCGTCTGCCGGCGGAGAGAGCATGTTCCACGCTGAGCGCCCCCAGCAGAGCACGGTGCCGAAGGATCGTATGGCGCAGCTATGGAAGCGGCCGGTGCTGACAGCGCTGAAGACGCCCTGCACCGCCGTCGCTCGGCCGAACGCGTTCTCGCCAAAGCAGGCCAGGGTGGCCTTTGCCTTCACGGCGCAGGTGTGGTATTTGCTGGCGCTGACCGCCTCGAAGACGCCAGGGGGCGCGTCGGACTTGCCGCTGTCGTTGTTGCCCCAGCAGGCGAGGGTGCCGTTCGTCTTGATTCCGCAGTTGTGCCAGCCCCCGACGGCCAGCGCGGTGAAGTAAGTGTCCCTGGGCGGGCGCGACTGAAGGTCGCCGTTGGAGCCCCAGCAGGTGACGATCCCGTCAGGCCCCAGGGCGCAGGTGTGGCGGGCGCCGGCGCCGACTGCGGTGAAGTAGCCCGCCGGCGCCACCGCCTGGCCATATGTGTTGTCGCCCCAGCATGTGACGGTGGCGTTCGTCCTCAGGCCGCAGGCGTGACGGCCGCCGGCGCTCACCGAGGTGAAGGTGCCCGCCGGCGGTGTCGCCTGGCCAAACGTGTTCACCCCCCAGCAGGCGAGGGTGCCGCCGCGGTTGACGCCGCAGGTGAAGTCGTCGACTAGCCCGTCGATCCCTCCCCCATCCACTGCGGCGCCGGCGAAGGTGGCCGGCGGCGGGGTTGCCTGCCCGTCACCGTTGTCGCCCCAGCAGGCGACGGTGGCGTCCGTCTTCACCCCGCACGTGTGCGACTCACCCGCGCTCATCGCGGTGAAGGTGCCCGGCGGCGGCGTCGCCTCCCCGCTGGCGTTGCGCCCCCAGCAGGCGACGGCGCCGTTGGTCCTCAGGCCGCAGGAATGGGAGGCGCCAACGCTCAGCGCCGTGAACTTGCCGAGGGGCGGAGTGGCCCGGCCAAAGGTGTTGTCGCCCCAGCAGGCGAGGGCGCCGTTTGTCTTCACCCCGCAGGCGTGGAAGGCGCCGACGCTCACCGCCGTGAAGGTGGTCGCCGCGGGCGGCGTCGCCTGGCCATTGCCGTTGCGGCCCCAGCAGGAAACCACGCCGTTCGTCCTCACGCCGCAGGTCGTGAAGTCGCCGGCGCTCACGGCGGTGAAGAGCCCGGTGGGCGGCGTGGCCTGGCCGAAGTCGTCGGAGCCCCAGCAGGAAACCGTGGCCGCCGGTCTCAACCCGCAGGCATGGGAGAGGCCCGCGCTCACAGCGGTAAAGGGTCCAGGGGGTGGACTGGCTTGGCCAACCGCATCGGAGCCCCAGCAGGCGACGGTGGTGCCGGGCGTCTTGATCCCGCAGGTGTGGGTGCCGCCGCTGCTCACCCCGCTGAAGGTGCCGCCGGGAGGAGTGGCTTCGCCGCTGGCGTCCAGACCCCAGCAGGCGACGGTGCCGTTCGTTCTCACCCCGCAGGTGTGCCCGCCTCCGGCGTCCACGCTCCCGGCCACCGCGCCGGCCGGCGCGGTCGCGATAGCGGCGCCGGCGTCCCCGGTCGGCGGGGCGGCGGCCCAGGCCGGGCCGGCAAGGCTCAGAGCGAGAAGGGCGGCCGCGAAAGCGGCGACCGCACAGGGGCCGAGCCGGGCCTCCGTCCGCGCGGCTCGCGCACTCTTCATGCTCCCTCCTGTCCCCCTAGACCTCGACACACCCTCTCCCCACGCTGGGGACCTGCGCGACCCTATCACCGGTGCCGCGAGGGGTCAACTTCCGCCTGCAAAGCAGGTATGGCCTCGGGGCGAGGCGCCAGTGGACGGCCGCAATCGGCGGACCCGGGGGTGCGGCACGGCGCGAAGCGCCACCGAAATGGCCGCCGATAGGCTAGGCTGGCGTCTGCTTGGGGGATGTGTAGGTGCTAGGGGGTGTCCATAGGTTCTCGCCGTTGCTTGGCGTGCTCCTTTTGGCGATCCCTGCCACCGCGGGGGCGGACCACCCCGTGGCAGTAGGAAAGAACGCCTCCGGGGCGGAGATCCGCGCCACGGAGACCACGGTGCTGGGCTCCCAACACGCCGCCGAGCACGCCCGCCAGCGAGCCGCCCAAGCCGCCGAGGTGCGCCACTTGAAGCGGTTGTCGCCAAGGGAGCGGCGTCAGTTGGCGGCGCAAGACCGCCGGGAGGCCGAACAGTTCGCGGAGGCCAGCGAGAGCACGGGGTCGCCGAGCGAGGTCGGCCGCTGGACCCGCCCCCCCTTCGAGATCCCCCACGTTGCCATCAACGCCGTCATGCTGCCCACCGGCGAGGTGATGTTCTGGGGGCGGTCGTTCCCCGACGAGCCCATCAATCGCGGCAATGCGGCGCTCTGGGACCCATCCAAGGCGTTCGGGAGCAACGCGTTCACCGAGGTCCCGCCGCCCCCCATCGACCCCGACGGGCCCGCTCCCCAGGGGATAGACACGGCGCCCCTCTTCTGCTCCGGGCAGTCGCTGCTTGCCAGCGGCGAGGTCCTGATCACGGGGGGCAACCGCGTCTGGCCGGAGCAGTACCCGAACGACGGGTACGAGAACTTCGGGGGGCTCAACCGAGCCTTCACCTTCAACCCCTGGACCAGGGTGTGGACCGAGCAGCCTCGGATGAACGCCGGCCGCTGGTACCCGGGGCAGGTCGAGCTCCCCGGTGGCAAGACCGTGATTCTCGGCGGGTACACGGGGGAGCCGCCCGGCGGCATCATCAACCGCGATCTCGAGGTCTTCACGCCCGCCTCCCAGCCCGGCGGCGTCGGCCAGCTGGACCGGGTGCCGTCGGCATCACGCAGCACGGCTCTCTATCCCCACCTCTTCACCCTCCCCAACGCCAACGTTTTGCTCGCGGGCCCGGGGCGGCAGGACTCCGGCGTGCTACGGATCTCCGATTACACCTGGCAGCCGGTCCCGCTGCCCTCCCGAACCAGAACCGGTGGCAATGCGGTGCTCGAGCCCGGTCCCCCCGCGGGCTCCTGGCGGGTGACACAAATCGGCGGCTTCCCGAACCGGAAGACCGCCAACGGCACCCACCCGGCGACCCACACGACCGAGACGATCAGCGCGAAGCTTCCAGGTCAGGGCTGGCGAAGGGGCGCGTCCCTGAACCTCACCCGCTCCTACCAGAACACGGTCCTGCTGCCCGACGGCTCGAAGGTCGCGGTCGGCGGGGGGACCGGATTCACCATCGTCAACGAGAAGCACGCGATCGACTCGACAGGCGAGCGCAGGCAGGTGGAGCTGTACGACCCCGCAACCGACAGGTGGCGCCTGGGGCCCGCCCAAGTCGAGGATCGCGGCTATCACGGGACGGCGCTCCTGCTGCCGAGCGGAAAGGTGTGGTCGGCCGGCGACGACAAGTATCCGCTGGAGCCGGGTGGCGGCTGGGAGCTCACGGACACCGCCGAGGTCTACTCGCCCCCCTACCTGTTCCAGGGCCCGCGACCGACGATCGTCTCCGCGCCCAGCCAGCTCCGCTGGAACGACGTGTTCACGGTGTCGGTTGATCCGGGCACGCCGGTTGACTCGGCGGTCCTGGTCGCCCCCGGCGCCACGACGCACGGCGCCGACTACTCCCAGCGCGTGGTCAGGCTGAGGGTTCGGCGTGTCCAAGGGGGCGACATCGAGCTGGTCTCGCCGCCCAAGGACGCCGTGGCGCCGCCCGGCTACTACATGCTCTTCGTTCTGCGCCAGGGCGTGCCCTCGATCGCCAAATGGGTGCAGGTCACCCCGAGCGCGCCCAACGCGCCCCCGTAGAGATGAAGCGCCTGTCGGTACCGGCGGCCCTCGCCGCCGCCCTCGTGCTCCTCATCTGGCCCGGAAGCGCTCAGGCGGCGAGCGCGCAGCGGCTGTCGCCCTCCGCGCTCGCCTTTCCCGCGGCCTTCACGGCCACGCCGGACGGCAGCCGCATCATCTACGGCGAGCGCTACACGGGTCGCATCAGGCGGCTCAACCCGGCGACCGGGACGAGCGCGCCGTTCTTCACGGTCCCCAACGTGGCCACCGTCGGATACCAGGGGCTGCTTGGCTTGGCCCTGCATCCGAGCCACCCGAGCGACGGCCGGGTGTGGGCGTTCGCGACCCGCACGGTGTCGGGGACGGCGAAGAACCAGCTCCTGCGCATCCGTGCCGACGGCAGCGGCTTCGCGGTTCTGCGCAGCTTCCCGGCCACTGATCTCCGCAACGGCGGCCGGATCCTGTTCGGCCCCGACGGCAAGCTGTACGTCGTCATCGGGGACAACGACAGCCCGGGCTTCGCCCAGAGCCTGGCCAGCCTGGCCGGGAAGGTGCTGCGACTGAACCCGGACGGCACGGTGCCCTCCGACAACCCCCGCGCGGGGAGCCCGATCATCGGCTACGGCATCCGCAACTCGTTCGGCTTTGCCTTCGACCCCCAGCAGGGTGGGCTCTGGCTGACCGACAACGGCCCGCACTGCAACGACGAGATCAACCTCATCGCCCGCCTGACGCTCAGGAACTACGGCTGGGGGCTATCACAGACGTGCAGCTCGCCGCCCCCGGCGCCGCACAACACCAACCAGGACGGGCCGAGCCCGGTGCTGCCGAAGCTCTTGTTCGTCACGCCACCGGCGCTGACCGGCATCGCCTTCTGCGACCTGTGCGGGCTCTCGAGCCACGGCCAGCTCTTCTTCGGCGACACCAACACGGGGACTATTCGCCGCGCCGGGCTGACCGCGGCGCGCACGGGCATCGCCTCGCAGGCGCCCTTCTACGACCATCCCGACGCCGTGCTCTCACTCGAGACGCCGCTCAGCGGCGGCCCGATCTACTTCAGCACCAGGACCAACATCTTCCGGCTGAGCCCCTGAGCAACTTTCGATCCACGAAGCCTGAGCAACTAGCCTGAGCAACTTTCGAGCGGCCCAAGCGTTTGGGACGCAGGGGGGGCGACCCTGGTAGGGGCGCGCCCGGAGGGAGTCGCCCCCCCAACCTATCTGTCTCGACGGTTACCCGGTCGGGCTCCCTGCGCGGCCTACTTGTTCTGAGCCGCGGTCGCCTGGAAGAGCTGACCCCTGATCGCGCCGTTCGGGTACGCGCCGTTGTGGATGTTCACGTAGAACGCGCCCGGGTTGGCCTTGATCGCGCTGGCCTGCGCGGCGGTCAGGGTCACGCAGGCAGCCCTCGACCCCGCAAGGCCCGCGGCCGGTATCTGCAGGCCGACCCTGATGGGCCCGTTCTGGTTCGGCGGCGCCTGATGGAAATGCGCGGCAGTCGGATTCGCGATGTTGAACACCGTGTACCCGTAGCAGAGCGTGTTGCCCCTGAACCCCCCGCTGAACTGTCCGTAGCCGTCCGGGTCAGCGTTCGGTTGCTCGTGCTCGCCGTCGAGCTTGGCGTAGAACGCGGATCCAGCCGGCGCCGTCCCCGAGGCCGGCAGCGCGATGACCGCCACCGCCGCGAGCGCCGCGAGGCACACGGCCCCTCCGAGGACCTTCGTACGACGTCTCTTCATCGTTCCCCCTTTGTGGGTAGCTACCGGGCCCGATCGGCCGCGGCCATCAGCCCCCTCGTGGTCCAACATACCGCTCCCTTGGGAGAAAGGTTCAATATCGTCGGGGGAGGTGCCCGTGAAGATCTCGTCGCCGGGTGACGACCCGCTGTATCGGGCGACCGACGGCGAGAAGCGGGAAGCGCTGGAGTCGGAGCGCTTCTTTCACGACATGATGCTCGGGTCGAGCCGCACCGGCACCTGGGTCTATCCCCCCGAGATGCCGTCGAACTACCACATGTACCCGCTGTTCGCGTACCTGCTCGACCTCGACCTCGCCGAAGCGGAATGCCTCGACATCGGGACGTTCGACGGCATGACCGCCTTCGTCCTTCACGAGCTTGGAGCCCGTTCGATCCACGCGACCTGCCAGTACAACCTGAGCCGGTTCCGCCTAGCCCGGTCCATCCTCGGCGCCGACAACGTCATCTACTACCCGGAGACCGAGATCGAGGAATTGGACGGGTGCTTCGACAAGCACCAGTTCGACGTGGTGGTCGCATCCGCGATGCTGCATCACCTTCCCTCTCCGCTGAACGCCGTTCTGCTCTGCCGTCAACTCCTCAAGCAGGGCGGGTTCTTGGTGCTCGAGGCGGTGGTCACCGACAGCGACCTTCCGACCCTGACGCTCAACACCGAGCTGCCCACGCCGGTCTTCGGGGTGCCCACCCTCTGGCTGCCTTCGACACCCGCTCTGCGGGGCATGCTGCATCTCGCCTCCTTTGAGATCGCCTCGGAGACGCTGCTGACCGGCGGGGCACGCGCCCGCGAGACGAACTACGACCGGGTGACCTTCCTCGCCCGGGCGGTCGATCCCGCTGAGGTGGCGGGTTCCACCGAGAACACGGCCGAGACGCTCAGAACGCTGTCCGCGCTTGGACCGCTGGATCTCGCCGAGCTCAAAGAGGGGAAGGCGCCGCGCAGTTCAATCACATATCGCGGATCCGGCGGCGGCAAGACCTTCAACATCTGGCAGGACACGGTGGCCGACCTGAAGCTCCAGCCTGAGTGGATCGACCCCGAGCCCGGCGCGGAGACCTGTTTCCGGATCGCGCGCGACAGCGACTTCCGGCAGCTGGTCGCCGCCAATCCCGATGACGCCTTCACCAGGGAGGACCTCGAGCTCCTCCCGGTGAGGTATCCCGGAGAGGCCATGCCTGAGGGGATGACGTGGGGGCTCAAGCAGCTCGGCAACCTGTTCGTCTTGGACCACCTCAAGCGCTGGGGCTCGACGGACGTCCTCGAGGTTGGCGCCGGCTTCAACTTCTACTTCCCCAACCACCTGCCGAGGCACTGCGCCTACACGACGCTTGACTCTGAGGGGTTCTACTCCCCCGAGCTGATGTCGCTGATGCGCTCGCGCTTGCCGAGGGGCAAGGCGGTGGACGGCTTGATCGGACAGGGCACGCTCGACTCGAGCAGCTTCGACGCCTGCATCTCGGTGTCGGTGCTGGAGCACCTGCCGCCCACCGATGTTGCCGACGCATGCCGTGACATGTTCCGGGTCCTGAGGCCCGGCGGCTGGGCCGTCCACTCGATCGACTTGACCGTGAGCCAGCTGGGCGACACCGCCTCCGTGTGGAAGGCCGAGCTTGACGCCGCGGGCTTCCTGATCGGGGCAGAAGGCGTTGACTTCGACCTGCGCTCGGGCGATTGGGAGTCCGATCCGCCCCACGCCGAGCCGCCGGCCATCACCATGCGTTTCCACGCCGGCTACCGGGAGTCGATCTGGGACCCCGATCTACCGCAGACCCCCGGTCCCGGAATGCACGCGCTGCTCGTGGCCGCCCGCAAGCCCCGCTAGCACCGCGAGCGCGACTGTCTTAGTAAAGCCCCGCCCGGATCAGATACCCGTAGTAGCGGTCCTCGACTGGCCGGAACGGGTCGCCTTCGTAGCCGTAGTTGGGATGGCGCTTGTTGTAGGCGGTTGCGTCCTTGACGATCTTGCGGACGATTTCCTTCGGTCGAAGGCCGGCGCAGGGCCCCGAGTCGATGCAGAGTGCGACGATCGCCGCCACGGCCGGGGCCGAAAAGCTGGTGCCGTCCCAGCGAGCGTACTGACTGCCGATGTAGGTCGAGTCGACGCAGACCCCCGGTGCGGCGACCGTGTGCGCGGCATCGGCCCGCAGTACCGCCCAGTTGCTGAAGGAAGCGAAGCCGTCGTCAAACTCGCCAAACTCGCCGTAGTCGATGCCGAGGCAATCCGGCGCGGCAAGGCCGCCGGGCTCACCGTCGAAGTCAGACATCGCGCTAACGGTGAGCGCCTCACTATAAGTCGCAGGCCCCTCGTCTGTGAGTTTCTTTGTCTCATTCCCGGCCGCGACCACCGACGTCACCCCGGTGTTGGTGAGGCCGCAGACCGCATAGTGCCCGGCGTCGCCCACTCGCCGCCCGCAGCGCTCATCGTCTGACTTCACCGGTCCGCTGAGGCTCATGTTGGCCACTGCGATGTCGTCGTGGCGATTGCCGTTCTCCCGGCTGTTGGCGGCCCAGTCAACCCCACAAAGCAGATCGGCATCGGTGATGTCGCCGGCGGGGTTGGCAACCCGAACCGCGTAGAGCCGAGCGCCGGGCGCGTAGCCCACCGTGCCGAACCTGTTGTCGAGCGCCCCGATCTTCCCGGCGGCGAAGGTTCCGTGGCCGTCCCGGTCGGCCCAGGCGTTCGTTCGCCCGCCTTCGAGGCAGTTGACCCCGTCGACGACGTTCAGATCGGGATGGTTTCGCTGGATGCCCCCATCGAGCACCGCAACGTTAACCGGTACCCGACCCCGTCCATTGCCGACCCGCGCGCTGCTGACATCGGCGTCGAGACGATCGACCTCAACCGGCACGAACTGCTCAGTCTGCTGTTGGCCGGCCGCCTTCAGCTTCCGAATGGCCTCGGTCGGCGGCAGTTCGGTGCCTGCGTCGAAGGTTTGAACAAAGAGCACTGAAGGCTTTTCCCTCAAAGCATCCGCCTGACTCGGGGACAGTCGGGCCGCATAGCCCTTGAGCGCGTAGCGATAGGTGTGAACGACCTCGAAGCCCAATTTCTTGCTGTGCTTGGCGGCGACCCGCTTCGAATCAGCGCTGTCCTTCAGCACCACGATGTCGGGGTCTTCGGGCACCTCGCTTTGGGCGAAGCTCGCTGTCGGTAGCCCGACCGCGATCAGGCCCGCCATCGCCACCGTTGCAACCAACCGCCCTGCCACCCGTACCTCCCCTGATCAGCGTCCCGGCCCTGCCGAGATCGTGCGTGCCGAATGCTATCGAGGATGCCCCCCGTGAATCGTCGCGTTCCGTGGGAAACTCCTCGCGTGGAAGTTGACCGTTACCGCGCGGGGAGCGGCGAGCCGCTCCTCTTGCTTCACGGGATCTGGGAGAGCTGGCACAGCTGGTCGCCCGTGCTCGACCGACTCGTTGCTGAACGCGAGGTGCTCGCGCCGACGCTCCCCGACCACCTCGGATCGCCGCCGCTCGACGCGGGAGCGGCGCCCACGGTCGAGACCTGGGCGGACGCCGTCGAAGCGGAGCTGGATGCCGCGGGATTCGAGCGGCCCGACATCGCCGGCAACTCACTCGGCGGATGGCTGGCGCTCGAGCTCGCCAAGCGCGGGCGGGCGCGAACCGTCGTCGGGGTGGCCCCCGCCGGGATGTTCACGCACGACGAATGGCGCGCCTTCGCGAAGAAGTTTCGCCGCGACCACCGCACGGTCCGGATGCTTCTGCCGCTCGCGCGTCGGCTGGTTCGCGTCCGTCGGGGAAGACGCCTGCTGCTAGCCGACAACTGCGTCGACCCGGCCCGGATCCCGCCTGTCGAGGCGGAGCGCCTGCTGGCCGAGTTCGCCCATTGCGACGTCGACGCACAGCTCGCCGCGAACACGGGCGCGGACGGTACGATCGCTCGGATCGATGGGTTGGAGCGGGTGAGCTGTCCCGTACTCATCCTCCATCCGTCCGGCGATCGACTTTTTTCGCGCGAACATGCCGAGCGATTCCTCGCCGAGCTGCCGAACGCGGAGTTGCGCGAGCTGACCGGCTGCGGCCACACCGCGATGTTCGACGACCCGGAGCTGGTGGCCTCCGAGATTCTGCGTTTCACCTCGGCGAGCTCCTGAGCCATCCGCCGATCGGCCGCGACTGCGGCTGCGTGCAAATCGCATGACTGTGCGGTTCAGTACCCCAGCGCGAACTTGGCGTCCTCGGACATCTTCTCCGGGGTCCAGGGGGGGTCGAAGACCATCTTCGGATGGACGCCGTCGACGCCGTCGAGCTGCCCCACGAACTCCTGGATCTGCTCGGAGACCTGCGGCCCGATTGGGCAGCCCGGGTAGGTGAGCGTGAAGGTGACGTAGACGTCGGTGTCCTCGATCTCGACCTCGTAGACGAGCCCCAGCGAGACGAAGTCGAGCCCCAGCTCGGGGTCGATGACCTCCTCGAGAGCCTCGTAGACGTCCTCCTGAGTGAGCGTCGTGGTGTCTTCAGTCGCCATTGAGCCATCGTAGCGAGGCGGCCCGCGGGGCGGCTGATCTACGCTCTCACCGTGGCGCTCTTCCTGGTCCTGATCTTCATCGTCCTGCCGATCGCCGAGCTCTACGTGATCATCAAGGTCGGCGGGGCAATCGGCGTACCGCTGACGATCGCGCTGCTGATCGCCGACAGCTTCCTAGGCGTCGCGCTGCTGCGCTCTCAGGGCCGCGCCGCCTGGCGGCGCTTCAACGAGACGCTGGCGGCCGGGCGAGTCCCGGCGCGAGAGGTCTTCGACGGCACCATGATCATCCTCGGCGGCGCCTTCTTGCTGACGCCCGGGTTCATCACCGACGCCGTCGGCCTCCTGCTGCTGATCCCCCCAACGCGCGCGATCTTCCGGGGCATGGTCGCGCGCCTGGCTCGTCGACGGGCCGCGTTCACGGTGGGCACCGTGCGCTGGGGTTACCGCGCCGGCCGGGGCCGCGGCCACGGGGAGCCCCGGCCGAGCCACTACGACTACGAGGGAAGCGCCCGCGAGGTCACCGAGCCGCGCGGCGAGCTGCCGCCGCGCCATGACGATGCCCAGCGGTGAGGCACTGGCGCTCGAGCTGGGCGCGGCGGATGGGCCGACCCTCCGGGTCGAATGGGATCTGGGGGCCCTGCGAGAGCTGAACGCCGGCTCGCGCCCTCCGGACGCCGCCGGCGCCCGGCCGACCTGGCGCCTGGAGGCCGAGCCGGGTTGGGAAGCCGCCGGCGCCCTGCGGGTGATCTCGGCGGGCTTCGACGACGGGTCGCTCCTCGCCGTCGCCGCCCTGCGGCCGCTGGGGGTCGAGGGCCACGACGCCGAGGCGGTCGGAGCGGTCCTGGTGGCCCCGCATGGCGAGGCGGCCGAGCTGCACGAGGCCCTTCTCTCCACCGAGTACGGGCCGGACGGCAGGGCTCGCCGGCTGGGGCTGGAGCTCTACGAGAGCTCCACGCGACCGGCCGATCCGCGTCGTCGCGGATCGGGTTGCCGAGGCGCGCGCCGACGCCGACGGCAAGCCAACGGCGCTGAGCCTCAGGATGGAGGGCACGCCGGGCGCCGGCCTCTACGAGCTGGCGCCCGCCCGCTAGCCGCCCACGTACCAGAGCCCGAACATCAGGCCGAACAGGCCGAGGGCGGGGATCAGGACGCGTCGGTAGACGGGCTCGATCACCGGGCGGGTCAGCACCCAGGCGAAGGCGGTCGTGCAGGCTGCCATCGAGACCACCGACATCGGCGCGAAGACCGCCAGGCTGAGCGCTGCCTCCAGCCTGGTGGGCAGGGCGGCCAGCAGCAAGACGACGACGGCGCCAGTTCCGGCGAGCCCGTGCAGCAGGCCGATGCCGAAGGCCTGTCGCGGGGTTCGCACGGCGTGGTGCCGGTGCGCGGCCTCGACCTCACCGCGGCGCAGATGCCGGTGGGCCTTGCGCGTGGGCAGGGCATCGCCGGCCGGGTGCGCGTGTCGCCCGGCGCGGTAGTGCCCTCGAGCCCACTTCCAGATGACGCGCAGGGCCAGGAGGATGATCACGACGCCCACTGCCTTCTCGGCGCCGCTCTCCAGCCAGGTGGGTAGCGCCGACTTGAACACGATCAGCGGCACCCCCAGCAGGACCAGCGTCGCGGCATGGCCAAGGCCCCACCAGGCGCCCAGTCGCGTTGCGCTGCGGGTGCCGCCGTCGTCGGCGGCCACCAGCGACGTGACCGCGACCAGGTGATCGGGGTCCGAGGCGTGGCGCAACCCGAGCACGAACGCAATCCCAAGCGCGACCAGCAGGGGGGCGCCGGCGAAGAGCCCGGTGAGCCAGGCGTCCAGCTCCTCCACCGGCTGGAACAGGAACTCGAAGTCGATCGGGAACATGGCTACCTCCTGGTTGATAGTGGCTTCATCCCAGCTGCGGGACCGCTCGTGAAGTGATCAGCACCCCGGCGAGCACGATCACCGAGGCCGAGATGGCCGGCAGCGCGCCCGCGAGGCGCGAGCCGAAGATCCGCCGCTCCGGCCGCAACCGCGCCATCAGCCTGCCGCCGTAGATGACCGCCAGCCCGGCCGCGCTCAGCGTCGCCGCCAGCCCCAGGCTGAAGGCGACGATCAGGAGCATCCCGAGGCCGACCCGGTGCTGGGAGATCGCCGCGATCAGGACGACGAGCGCCGAGGGGCAGGGCACGATCCCGCCCGAGACACCCAGCCCCAAGAGGCCACGCATCGTGATCGGGCCATCGTGGTCGTGCGCGTGGTGATGGTCGCCGTGGTGGTGGCCGTGGCTGTGGCTGTGGCTGTGGGCGTGATCGTGGCCGCCGCCCTGCCCCTCGTGCTCGGTGGCCGCCTGCGCCCGGAGCGCCCGCCAGCGACGGAACCGCGAGCGCATCACGGTGAGCCCGATGCCCGCCACCATCAGGCCAGAGACCACACCGAGCCACGGGTACAGGTCCTCCGGCAGGACGTACTCGGAGGCGGCCAGCGTGACGAGGCCCAGCGCGAAGACGGCGGCGGTGTGGGTGGCGGTCACCGTGAGGCCCAGGATCAGGGCGTGTCGCGGAGTGCCGCGGGACCCGACCAGGTACCCCGCGACCATCGCCTTGCCGTGCCCAGGCGAGAGCGCGTGCAGGGCCCCCCAGCCGAACGCCGCGCCCAGCAGGAACAGGATCAGGAGCCCGTGGGAGTCGCCGCCCGCGAGGGAGTTGGCGAACCCGTCGAGCGCGCGATCCTGGCTGCCCTCGCCGCCGGCAAGGCCCGGCGGGGCCGTGACCTCCCCCGATCCCGGCCGCACCTGGAAGCTCGCCTCGCGGTCGTCGGGCGGGCTGGACAGGAGGTCCTCGGGGTAGCTTCGAAGGCCGTCGGTGGGATCGGTTGCCGGGACGCTGGAGCTGACGTCGGTCCCGCTTCCAGGCAGGACCTGGACCGCGCGCCAGCCGATCCTGTCGGAGTAGGAGCGGTTGACCAGCTCCACCCGGCCGGCGCCGCTGGGCAAACCGGCGGAGAAGTCGGCCTCGACCCGGGTCAGCAGCAGCCCGCCCTGGCCAGGGGGAAAACTGAGCCGCGGGTCCCGCGGGGCGCCCAACCGCAGGCGCCGCCCATCGGCGCTCAGCTCCAGGCCGGAGGAGACCTCGGCCAGCAGCGAGTCCAGGAGCGGGCCGCGCTCGGCTCCCTCGATCGTCCCGTTCCCGCTCGCGTCGAAGCGCTGGATCTGCTGGAAGCTGGGGATCTCGGCCTGGTCGAGGACGTAGTGAACGCGGGCCTGGCGCTCGTCGATTCGCACCTGCGCCAGTTGGTTGGTGGTGAAGTTCCCGAGCGGATGCGCCATCGCGGTCGCAGCCGTGAAGGCCGCGCCGACGGCGAGCAGCGAGGCGGCGCTCGCGACCAGTGTCGCCAGCCGTCGGATCACCGCAACGACTCCAGGGCGCGCCGTGCGCGCGGCGCGTACAGCGGGTTGAAGCGCGGGCTCTGCGCCACCAGGCGGGCCAGCAGCCGGCGCGCGGCGCCGGTGTCGCCGGCACGCCGGGCGATCATCCCCGCGTGGTAGAGGAAGTACGGGTCGCGTGAGCCAAGCATCATCGCCCGCTCGGAGAGCCGGCGCGCGGGCCCGATGCGACCAGCCGCATAGAGCGCCCACGAGTAAGCGTCGGCGGAGCGGACGCTGGGAGCGTCCGCCCAAGCCCGCCTGCCCAGCGTGATGGCCTGCGACGGATCGCCGTGGTTGGCCTCGAACAGCGCCAGGTCGACGTCGGCGTTGACGCCGTTTGAGCGCAGGAGCCGCGCCTGGGCCTCGACCAGCGCGTAGTCGCGACGCGCAGCGGCAACCCGGCCCGCCGCCTGCTCGGCCTCGGCGAGCCCGATCGCGTACTCGGGCAGCGGGATTCTCTCCACCAGCCGCCGGTAGCGGCGGATCGCCGGGGCGAACCGCCCCCGGCCGGCATCGAGGCGCGCGAGCCCCGCTTCGGCGGCCGGATAGGCGGGCTCCCCGGCGAGCGCCTGGCGATAGGCGCCCTCGGCGGCCCCGTAGCGGCCGCGATCGAGCTGGAGGTTCCCGAGCAGCGATTGGACGTAGGCGCTGCCCTCGGCGCTGCCGCCGCCGGCCGAGACGGCCAGCCGCATCGCCTCGACCGCGCCGCCGAGGTCGCCGTCCAGCTCGCGGTAGTAGGAGATCCGCGAGTACGTGGCGAGGGTCGGCTTCAGGGCGGCCATGCGCTCCAGCGACCCCGCGGCCGCCGCGTACCGGCCAAGCTCTATCTGGGCGTCGGCGAGCACGGCGTAGGGGCGGACGAGGTCCGGCGCCAGCCGCCTGGCCCGCTGGGCGAGGTCAAGCCCCGCTCGGAAGTCGTGGCGGGCAAGGGCCAGGGTCCCCTTGCCGAGCGTCGCGGTGAGGTCGTTACGGGTCGCGGCTGAGCGCGGCGTTGAACGAGCCCTCCGCCCGCGAGTAATAGGCCGGATCCCCCGTCTCGCGCGCCTGCTGGTAGTAGGCGTCGCCGAGCAGTGCGTAGCCGTTCGCGTCCGCCGGGTCCGCCTTCACGGCGGCCTGGAGCCCGGCGATCAGCGACTGGGTGTCCTGTGGAGGCGCCTGGTTGACGTCGCCGGTGGAGGCCGGCGTTCCCAGGAGCGGCTCCGGCCCCGAGCGGTTGGCCAGCAGGAGCACGCGCGAGAACGGCGGCGAACGCGAGTGCCGGCGTTGCCCACTTGAACAGATGGATTGCTGTCGTCGAGCTAAGTCTCACTTCCTCCACCTCTCACCCATCAGCAGGAGCGGGGACGGAGCGCCGCCGAGGCGGCGCTCCGTCCACTCCTTGCTCTCGACTCCCCCTCTGGCTCAGCCGCCCGGGGGAACCGGCGGGTGCGACGGCTCGAACCGGTCGGACGGATCCGAGTCGAACCCGGAGTCCGGAGCGGCCAGGTACGGGAAGCTGGACAGGAACGATTTGTCGTTCCTGTCCACCCCGTCACCGAGCGCCACCGGGTTGCCGACCAGGATCCCGGCGACCACCTGCAGCTCGATGTCGACCACGTCGTCCTCGAGCCGTCGGCCGTTCGGGAAGCCGGCGTTGTCGCCGCCGATCACTCCGAACCGGTCCGGGTCATCGCTCGGCGGCACACCCAGGTTGAGCTTCAGGGTGTCCACCGCGTCGCCGGCGTGCTTGCCGGAGTGCTGGTTCAGGCCCGGGAGCCCCTGCAGCAGGGCCTGGACGACGTCCGTCCGGTCCGTCTCCGGCGCGCCAACCCCGAACAGCGCGTTCAGGACCGCCGCCAGCTCGGGCTGGAGGGCGAACTTGCCGTACCGGGCCGCGTCCTCGTCCGGCGTCGTGCGGTTGAACTGGTCCTTCTTGCCGATCGGGATCACGACCTCGTTGATCAGCGGGTTGCCGAGCCGCGAGACCTGCACGTAGCGGTTCTTCTTGCGACCCCGGGACTTGGAATGCGAGCCCAAGCCCGCCGCGTTCGTGACCTGGAGCTTGCGCCTGTCGGTGGTCGACCAGACTCCCACGACCGCGTTCTTCGCGTCCGCGCCGGAGACCTGCTTGCCGTTCTTGGTCACCTTCTTCTCCGGGAGCTGGAGCACGATCGCCGAGGTCGAGTAGCCGGAGAAGTCATCCTTGCCCTCGCCCTCGTTGCCGGTGCCCTCGCGGAGGTTGATCGCGTCGAAGGTCGCTCCCAGGTCCACGTAGAACGGATCGTCACGCTGTCCGACGAAGATCTTTCCGCCGCCGGGCAGGGTCCGGGTCGCTGCGTCCACGAAGTTGTCGTACTCCGGGAACGTCTTCGGCCCGATGTTCGGCGGAGCGACGGGGAGACCCTCGGCGACCACCTTGCGCGCCTTCAGCTTGCCGCGCTGGTTGTACTTCAGGCGGGTCACGTCGTAGCGCTGGATCACGTTCAGGCCCGGATGGTTGAAGTCCGTCGTGCCCGGGCCGGCGTACAGGAACGAGTTCGGGTTCCTGAACTTCGTGTTGAACCTGAACAGGTACTTGATGTCCGCAACGCCGTCACCGGTGTTGTCGAACTGGATGTAGTACTTCGCCCGGTCGTCGAACCGGAAGAAGTTGGGCCCGTTCGCCGGCACCTGGCCGGGGATCCAGTTGGAGGCCACCGTGATCGCGTTCTTGGCGTCCGGGGCCGTCCATGCGTAGACGTCGGTGTTGTCGGCCGACGGGTCCAACATGATGTTTGGCGCCTCGCGGTGGCTGGAGCTCACAGCCAGCGAGGCCGCAAGCGCCGCGGCAGCGGTCACCGCCGCGATCACCGCAAGTTTCCTGATTGACAGGGATGGCTTCCTCATGTCTCCCCCCTTTGGGGTCCGATGCACTTGGCAGCGCCGCCGCTGAGCCTCGCTCGGGCTTGCGTGGCTGTCTGCCCTGACGACCCCCCTAACGGACGGAACCGGCGCTCGGATCAATCGGCAACCGCCCCACTACCGGTCAATCGACGTCTTCAGGAACAATCCCGGCGTGGCGATTCGCGCTGTGATCTCCGACTTCGGCGGCGTCCTGACGACGCCGCTCCTTGGCTCCTTCCTCGCTTTCCAGGACGAAACGGGGATCTCCGCCGAGGCGCTGGGCCGGGCGATGCAGCGAATCGCCGAACGGGATGGCGAGCACCCGCTGTTCGAGCTCGAACGCGGGCGGCTCACCGAGTCGGAGTTCCTCGACCTGCTGCGGGCCGAGCTGACGCCCGAGCTGGGCCACGAGCCCGAGCTGCATCGCTTCAGCGAGATCTACTTCGAGGCGCTCGACCCCAACCAGCCGATGATCGACCTGATGCGCGACCTCAAGGGTCGCGGCTACCGGATGGCGCTGCTGACCAACAACGTGCGCGAGTGGGAGCCGCTGTGGCGCGCGATGCTGCCGGTGGACGAGATCTTCGAGGTCGTCGTCGACTCGGCCTTCGTCGGCATCCGCAAGCCCCAGTCCGAGATCTACGAGCTCACCCTGGAGCGAATCGGCGGCGGCATCGGCGCCGACGAGTGCCTGTTCGTGGACGACGTCGAGGACAACGTCGCCGCCGCTCGCCAGCTCGGCATGGCGGCCGTCCAGTTCCGCTCCACGGACCAGGCGATCGCGGAGATCGAGGCGGCGCTGGACCCGGGCTAGTTGTCCGAGCCCACGCGGTCCCAGATGTAGAGCTGCACGGCCTCGAGGGCCAGCTCCATCTGCCGCGGCGGGGACAGCCAGTCGAGCACGGTGTCCAGGGCGAGCTCCTCGGTCAGGCCGAGGTCCACCGCCTCCTCGCCGCGGAACCCGGCCGCGAGCTTCAGGGCCTCGCGCCGGTGCTGGCCGAGTGACGAGAAGGAGGCCATCAGGAAGTCGCGGTTGGGGAGCGGGTGCCCGACGTCCATCGAGGCGTGCCAGGCGGCGAGCATCGAGATGTCGTGCTCGTCGAGCTCCGAGATCGCCCGCGCGTAGTGGGCCTCGAGCTCGTCGTCGGGGATCTCGTCGACCCAGGCGCGCACGGCCTCCCCGAGGAGCTGCCGGCGGGCCTCGCGGCCGACGGAATCTGCGATCGCACGGATCGCGTCTGCGGGGTCAATGAAGCAGAGGGGCATGGCGCGCAAGATAGACGCGGCGTCCGACGGAATCGAGCGTGAGTGGCGGCGCTCGGCGGGCTCCGCGTTCAGGGGCGCGGCGGCGCTCCGCGCGCTCCGGAGTCATGAACCCGCGCCGTGACGCGACCTATGCTCCGAGCGATGCCCCTCGCCTTGATCATCGGCCCCCCGAACTCCGGCCGCGCCGGCGAGATCCGGGCGCGCCTCGAGGCCGCGCTGGAGCGTGATCCGGTCCTGGTCGTCCCCACCCTGGACGATGCCGACCGCTTCGAGCGCGAGCTTTGCTCCCCGTCCCGAGAGGGAGGCGTGGCGAACGCGGCCGCTCTCGGAGCGTCCATACGGACCTTCGCCGCCTTCACCCAGGAGCTGGCCGGCGCCACGGGGGCGGAGCTTCGTCCCCAGCTCTCGGACTCGCAGCGGCTCGCCCTGGTCCGCGCGACCGTGCGGCAGACCCAGCTCGAGGCGCTGGCGGGCTCCGCGGCCCGACGCGGGTTCGCCCCCGCGCTGGAGCGGCTGCTCTCCGAGCTTCAGTCGAGCCTGATCACCCCCGGCGAGCTGGCAAGCGCGGCCGCCGAGCTCGACGAAGGCGCCTACGAGTCCGAGCTCGCTCGGCTCTACGAGGCCTATGTCGGCGGCCGTGACGCGGCCGGACGCGACGATGCCCATTCCGCCGTTCGCAAGGTCGCGATCAGCCTGCGCGAGAGGCCGCGCGCCTGGAGCTCGCGCCCGGTGCTCCTGTATGGATTCGACGACCTGACCGAGGAGCAGCTCGAGCTGGTGGCGGCGCTGACGGGGGCCTGCGAGGTCACCGTCGCAGTCAACTACGAGGACCGCGAGGCGCTGGCGCCGCGCGCCGCGCTCTTGGCGCGGCTTCGCGACGAGCTCGGCGGCGTCGAGGAGAGCAGGCTCGCCTTCGAGGAGCTGTACACGCAGAGCGCGGCCCTGCGCCACCTCGACCGGCATCTGTTCGAGGCCGGCGCCGACCGCATCGAGCCCGACCACGGGATCGGGATGCTCGAATGCGGCGGCGAGCGCGGTCAGGTCGAGGCCGTCGGCGGCGAGGTTGCCCGGCTGCTCGCCGCCGGGGTTCCCGCGGACGGCATCGCGGTGGTCCTGCGTCACCCCGATCGCCACGGGCCCCTGTTCGGGCGCGTCCTGGAGGGATTCGGGATCCCGGTTGCGGTCGAGGCGTCCGTGCCACTGGCTCGAACGGCCGCCGGCCGCGGTCTCGCCGCGCTGGCGCGCGCGAGCCTGCCCGAGGCGGCCGGCGCGGAGCTGCTCGCCTTCATGCGGGCGCGCCCGGGTGAGCCGCAGGGAATCGGCGACTGGACGGAGCGCAGCCTGCTGCGTGGCGAGGCGCACACCGCCGACGAGCTGATCGCCGGCTGGAAGGGCACCCCGTGGATGCTCGCCGCGCTTCGTGACGCGCGTCCCGGCGCGGAGTGGCTGCACGCCCTGGCCGCCGCCGCGCACGAGCTCGCCCA